>NZ_JBDGLC010000058.1:0-240 GCF_057656055.1 Pseudaminobacter sp. Soil_N_29 | reverse complement strand
GTTCGGCTGGATGGATGCAGACCAGATCGAGGCGCTGACCGAAGATCAGGTCAAGGCTCTGTCGGCCACGCAGATCGGGGCCATTGGCGACAACGTCGCTAAGTTCAGCGATGACGAGATCGCGGCGATCAGCGTCAAGGCCATCGCGTCCCTGTCGGAAGATACGATCGCAGCCCTGTCGGCCGAGCAGGTCAAGAAGCTGACGGCGAGCCAGCTGGCGGCTATGAAGCCGGCCCAGAT
>NZ_JBDGLC010000057.1:0-247 GCF_057656055.1 Pseudaminobacter sp. Soil_N_29 | reverse complement strand
TACCGCCCTGACTGTATTGAAATTCTAACCTACGGGTCTTATCGACCCGGGAGACAGTGTCAGGTGGGCAGTTTGACTGGGGCGGTCGCCTCCTAAAGTGTAACGGAGGCGCCCAAAGGTTCCCTCAGAATGGTTGGAAATCATTCGTAGAGTGCAAAGGCATAAGGGAGCTTGACTGCGAGACCTACAAGTCGAGCAGGGACGAAAGTCGGGCTTAGTGATCCGGTGGTTCCGCATGGAAGGGCCA
>NZ_JBDGLC010000056.1:0-248 GCF_057656055.1 Pseudaminobacter sp. Soil_N_29 | reverse complement strand
ACCGCCAATTGCACATCCATTTGATGTTTCATACACGAAAGCATCTCGATGACCAAGGCTATAATAAGCAATTGATTCAGGAACTAAAAGCGGTCTGTTTTGTGATAAAGAATATCCCCATACCCAGTTTTGCTCATAATCAGGATCAAACGGCTTAAATGGAAAATTATCACGACTGTAGTGTTCATTTGTATGCACACCGAGTGTAAGGGGATTTAGTGCATGTTCCTCTAAATCATGAAAACTAC
>NZ_JBDGLC010000055.1:0-269 GCF_057656055.1 Pseudaminobacter sp. Soil_N_29 | reverse complement strand
ACCGTCGAGGGCCTGTCCGACATCGGCGCCCTCAACGCCGAATTCGCGCAAAGCTTCCTGCGCAACGAGGGCATCGCGCTCGTCGGCGGCGACCTCGGCGGCACGCGCGGCCGCCGCATCGAATACTGGCCCGCCTCCGGCCGCGCCCGCCAGGCCCTGCTCGCCGGCGACGCCGCCTTCGCCAGCCAGGACGCCGCCCGGCCGCCGCAGCCGCAAGGCGGCAGCGTCGAACTGTTCTGACCTTGCCGAAAGACCCCGCCATGCCCCAT
>NZ_JBDGLC010000054.1:0-285 GCF_057656055.1 Pseudaminobacter sp. Soil_N_29 | reverse complement strand
CAGACGCCCGAAAACCCCATCCCGCGACGCTCCGCTCGGTCACAGAGAACGCCCCGACTGGCGTGCAATTCGACGTCCGGCGTGCTATGTAGGTAGAATGTAGACATTTAGGTAGAATGGAACTTCCCCGATGGCACTAAGCATCAAGGATCCCGAGACCGAACGCCTCGCCCGCAGCCTCGCGGAACGAACGGGTGAGACGATCACGGTCGCCACCCGCCGCGCGCTCGAGGAACGGCTGCGTCGGCTCGGCTCCGACGCGCGCAAGGCCGCGCTGCTCGAAGA
>NZ_JBDGLC010000053.1:0-307 GCF_057656055.1 Pseudaminobacter sp. Soil_N_29 | reverse complement strand
GCCGGCGACGACATGGACGGGCTGGTGTTCCAGCCGGTGCGGGTGGCGCTCGACTTCGGCGCCGGTCTTGGCGCCGACCTGGCCGCCGACCTGACCGACGACCTTGCCGACGCGGGCCCGGCCGCGCGCGCCTACACCATCCGCTTCAAGCCGCGGCCGGAGCTCTATGCCAAGGGCAACGAGGCGGCGCTGGTGCTGCGCGAGCTGGAGCGGCTCGGGCGCCTGGAGGCGAGCTGCGACGCGAGCGCGGTGCCGCTGCTCGACGCGCTCGACCCGGAGGGCGCCTATCTCGACTGGACGCTCAAGC
>NZ_JBDGLC010000052.1:0-308 GCF_057656055.1 Pseudaminobacter sp. Soil_N_29 | reverse complement strand
ACGCCGATGATGCGGCTGATCTGCTCCGACGACTTCTCGATCATGCCCATCGCCGCGATCGCCTGGCGCACCACCGCGCCGGACGTCTCGGCGTCGCCCTTGGCCTCGGCCACCACGTCGCGGGCGTGCACGGCGCCTTCGGCTGTCTTCCTCACCGTCGCGGTGATCTCGTCGAGCGCGGCCGCCGTCTCCTCCAGGCTCGCCGCCTGCTGCTCGGTACGCCGCGACAAATCGTCGGCCGCGCTCGAGATCTCGCCGGTGCCGGCATGGATGGTGCCGACGCTGGCCGAGATCGCCAGCAGCGTCTG
>NZ_JBDGLC010000051.1:0-312 GCF_057656055.1 Pseudaminobacter sp. Soil_N_29 | reverse complement strand
CCAGGCCGACACGATGCTGACCGCGATCGACGCCAAGACCGGCAAGATGGTCTGGTCGGTCAAGAACGGCGACGACATCGTCGGCGGCAAGGGCGAATCCGGAACCTCCGCACCTATGGTCGTGAAGGACAAGGTGATCGTCGGCATCTCGGGCGCCGAATTCGGCGTGCGTGGCCATCTGACGGCCTACAACATCAAGGACGGCTCACGTGCCTGGCGTGCCTATTCCACCGGGCCGGATGCCGACATGCTGGTCGACCCGCAGAAGACGACCGATCTCGGCAAGCCGATCGGCGCCGATTCCAGCCTCAA
>NZ_JBDGLC010000050.1:0-313 GCF_057656055.1 Pseudaminobacter sp. Soil_N_29 | reverse complement strand
CATGGAGAGATGGCATGAGCCTGCTCGAAGTCGATGGCCTCAACAGCTACTATGGCGACAGCCACATCCTGTTCGACGTCTCGCTGCGCGTCGAGAAGCACGAGGTGGTGGCTCTTCTGGGCCGCAACGGTGCCGGCAAGAGCACGACCCTCAAAAGCTTGATGGGCGTCGTCACACCGCGCAGCGGCAGCATCAGGTTCGACGGCGTGGAAATAGCGGGCAGGAAGGCCCACAAAATCGCCCGCGCCGGCATGCAGCTCGTGCACGAGGATCGACGCATCTTCGGTAGCCTGACTGTGGAGGAGAACATCAT
>NZ_JBDGLC010000049.1:0-313 GCF_057656055.1 Pseudaminobacter sp. Soil_N_29 | reverse complement strand
CATGGAGAGATGGCATGAGCCTGCTCGAAGTCGATGGCCTCAACAGCTACTATGGCGACAGCCACATCCTGTTCGACATCTCGCTGCATGTCGAGAAGCACGAGGTGGTGGCTCTTCTAGGCCGCAACGGCGCTGGCAAGAGCACGACCCTCAAAAGCTTGATGGGTGTCGTCACACCGCGCAGCGGCAGCATCAGGTTCGACGGCGTGGAAATAGCGGGCAGGAAGGCCCATAGCATCGCCCGCGCCGGCATGCAGCTCGTGCACGAGGATCGACGCATCTTCGGTAGCCTGACTGTGGAGGAGAACATCAT
>NZ_JBDGLC010000048.1:0-321 GCF_057656055.1 Pseudaminobacter sp. Soil_N_29 | reverse complement strand
TGTGAGTTCTCGTCGAAGCGCGACTTTGAGCTGGGGTAGGGTAGCCGGTTCATCGCCGGGCGGCCAGCAGCTTCTGCCTGAACACTTCGGACGGCGTCTTGAAGCCGAGGCATTTGCGCGGCGTGGTGTTGAGCTGGTCACAGATGCTCTTCAGGTCGCTGTCGTCGACCGACAGGGGATCGAGGTCTTTCGGCAGCCATTTGCGGGCGCGGCGATTGGTGTTTTCGACCGATCCTTTCTGCCAGGGCGACTGTGGGTCGCAGAACCAGGTCTGCACGCCGAGCCCCGCCTGGAGATACGGCCAGTCGGTGAATTCGGTGC
>NZ_JBDGLC010000047.1:0-335 GCF_057656055.1 Pseudaminobacter sp. Soil_N_29 | reverse complement strand
TTCATCGGCGCCTCGGTTCCGCGCACCGGCACCTATGCCGTCCAGGGTGAAGACGAAATCAAGGGCATGGAACTTGCCGTCGAGCACATCAATGAGGGGCACGATCTGATCAAGCAGATCGCGCCCAAGGTCACCAAGGGCGTGCTGGGCAAGCAGGTCAAGCTCGTCGTCGCCGACTCGGCCGCCAAGCCAAACAACGCCGTGCAGGAGCAGCAGACTTTCATCAATGACGACAAGATCATCGTCATGACGGGGGCGACCTCGTCGGCGGTCGCGGTGGCGCTGAACAAGTTCGCCCAGCGTGAGAAGATCCTCTACCTGGTGGGAATCTCCGG
>NZ_JBDGLC010000046.1:0-335 GCF_057656055.1 Pseudaminobacter sp. Soil_N_29 | reverse complement strand
TTCATCGGCGCCTCGGTTCCGCGCACCGGCACCTATGCCGTCCAGGGTGAAGACGAAATCAAGGGCATGGAACTTGCTGTCGAGCACATCAACGAGGGGCACGACCTGATTAGGCAGATCGCGCCCAAGGTCAGCAAGGGCGTGCTGGGCAAGCAGATCAAGCTCGTCATCGCCGACTCGGGCGCCAAGCCGAACAACGCCGTCCAGGAACAGCAGGCTTTCATCAACGACGACAAGATTATCGTCATGACGGGGGCCACCTCGTCGGCGGTCGCGGTGGCGCTGAACAAGTTCGCCCAGCGTGAGAAGATCCTCTACCTGGTGGGAATCTCCGG
>NZ_JBDGLC010000045.1:0-343 GCF_057656055.1 Pseudaminobacter sp. Soil_N_29 | reverse complement strand
TCTCCTTAAGCTTCCAGCACCGGGCAGGTGTCACCCCCTATAGTTCGCCTTACGGCTTCGCAGAGAGCTGTGTTTTTGCTAAACAGTCGCTTGGGCCTATTCACTGCGGCTTTCCGTTAAGAAAGCACCCCTTCTCCCGAAGTTACGGGGTCATTTTGCCGAGTTCCTTAACCAGAGTTCTCTCGCACACCTTAGGATTCTCTCCTCGCCTACCTGTGTCGGTTTGCGGTACAGGCACCTTTTATCTCGCTAGAAGCTTTTCTTGGCAGCGGGGAATCAAAGACTTCGCTCCATAAGGAGCTTCCCCATCACAGCTCAGCCTTTACGATAAGCGGATTTGCCT
>NZ_JBDGLC010000044.1:0-374 GCF_057656055.1 Pseudaminobacter sp. Soil_N_29 | reverse complement strand
CCGCCCTTGATCGAGTGCACGGCGCGGAACACCGCGTTGACGGTGTCGGGCTCGGCCGCGTCGCGCTCGATCGCCAGAAGCCCGGCCTCGAGCTCGGAAAGCTGCTCCTCGCACTCCTGGAAGAAGGTCTGCTTGATGGTTGCCATTGCGTCCACGGCGGGGTCCTCGTCGGTTCAGGCCGCCACGCGGCGGATGGCGTCGATCAGCTTGGCCGGGTCGAACGGCTTGACGATCCAGCCCGTCGCCCCGGCGCGCCGCGCCCGGTCTTTCTTGGCCGCGTCGCTCTCGGTGGTCAGAACCAGGATCGGGATGCCGCGCCAGGCGGCGTCGGCGCGCACCTTCTCGATGAAGCCGAAGCCGTCGAGCCGCGGCAT
>NZ_JBDGLC010000043.1:0-389 GCF_057656055.1 Pseudaminobacter sp. Soil_N_29 | reverse complement strand
CGGCGCGGGCGACCGAGGCAAACAGCACGTCGACCGAAGGGCGGTGGCCGCTGACCGGGTCGCCGGCGCGCAGCCGGCAGCGCAGCGTCGCCGCCCCGGCGACCTCGAGATGCGCCACCCCGCCGGGGGCGAGATAGACCTGGCCGGGGACAAGCGGGGCGCCGTCGACGGCCTCGCTGACCTCAGGCCGGCAGATGCGGTTGAGGCGCTCGGCAAAGCTCTTGGTGAACACCGGCGGCATGTGCTGGGTGATGACGGTCGGCGGGCAGTTGGCCGGGAACTGCGACAGGATGGTGACCAGCGCCTCGACGCCGCCGGTCGAGGCGCCGATGGCGACGACGCGGCCGTCGGAGGCGAAGGCGCCGCCGGCGGCCGGCGCCGGCGCGTGC
>NZ_JBDGLC010000042.1:0-394 GCF_057656055.1 Pseudaminobacter sp. Soil_N_29 | reverse complement strand
TTGCTGTCGTTGCCATGCTGATCGCGCTGATCGGCGGGCGCATCGTCCCCAGCTTCACGCGCAACTGGCTGGTCAAAGACGGCGATGCCCGCCTGCCCGCTGTTTTCGGGCGCCTCGACAAGGCGGCGCTCGTGGCAACGGCGGCCGCCATGAGCCTCTGGGTGACCGTTCCGGAATCGAACGTCACAGGCATTGCGCAGATCGTCGCGGGAGCCCTGCTTGCTGCCCGAATGGTGCGGTGGCGCGGTCATCGGACCGTCACCGAGCCGATCCTGTTGATCCTGCATGTAGGCTATCTCTGGCTCGCGGTGGCGCTTCTGCTGCTCGGGGCCTCCACTCTTGGCCATGCCGTTCCCACGAGTGCAGCAATCCATGCACTGACGGCCGGCGCCAT
>NZ_JBDGLC010000041.1:0-401 GCF_057656055.1 Pseudaminobacter sp. Soil_N_29 | reverse complement strand
GCCGAGCAGGTCAAGAAGCTGACGGCGAGCCAGCTGGCGGCTATGAAGCCGGCCCAGATCAAGGCCTTCACCACCGACCAGATCGCTGCCCTGGAAGCAGACCAGATCAAGGCCCTGACCACCAACCAGATCAAGGCCATGACCGACGCGCAGGTCGGCGCGCTGACGACCGATCAGGTCGGTGAGCTGAGCGTGGCGCAGGTCAAGGCGCTGAGCGCGACCCAGATCGGCCAGTTCGGCAAGGAAGAACTTGCCGCCCTGTCGACCGACCATTTCGCCGCGCTGAGCGCCGCGCAGGTTGGGGGCATCGATTCCGCTGCGCTGGCAGACCTCTCTGCGGCTCAGGTCCAGGCCATCAGCGCCAAGGCCATTATCGGCCTCAGCGAGCTGGCGGTTACCGC
>NZ_JBDGLC010000040.1:0-410 GCF_057656055.1 Pseudaminobacter sp. Soil_N_29 | reverse complement strand
CTGGCGATCGAGCGCGACGCGGCCGAGCCCGACACCGTCAACGCGGTGTTCCGCGCCGTGCACTCGATCAAGGGCGGCGCCGGCGCCTTCAGCCTCGACGAACTGGTCGCCTTCGCGCATGTCTTCGAGACCGCGCTCGACCAGCTGCGTTCCGGCACGCTGGCCGCCAGCCCCGAGGTGCTCGCCATCCTGCTGCGCGCCGCCGACCTCTTGGCCGACCTGGTGGCGTCGGCCCGCGACGGCGGCCAGGTCGCGCCCGGCCGCGCCGCAGTGCTGGTCGCCGAGCTGAACGGCCTCGGACCGGACGCGGCCCTGCCGGCGCAAGACGGCGACGCCGGCGACGACATGGACGGGCTGGTGTTCCAGCCGGTGCGGGTGGCGCTCGACTTCGGCGCCGGTCTTGGCGCCGA
>NZ_JBDGLC010000039.1:0-412 GCF_057656055.1 Pseudaminobacter sp. Soil_N_29 | reverse complement strand
AATGGTATGGTATCCTTACCTGAATACATAGGGTATGGAAGACAGACCCAGGGAACTGAAACATCTAAGTACCTGGAGGAAGAGAAAGCAAATGCGATTTCCTGAGTAGCGGCGAGCGAAACGGAACATAGCCCAAACCAAGAGGCTTGCCTCTTGGGGTTGTAGGACATTCTATACGGAGTTACAAAGGAACGAGGTAGACGAAGCGACCTGGAAAGGTCCGTCGTAGAGGGTAACAACCCCGTAGTCGAAACTTCGTTCTCTCTTGAATGTATCCTGAGTACGGCGGAACACGTGAAATTCCGTCGGAATCTGGGAGGACCATCTCCCAAGGCTAAATACTCCCTAGTGATCGATAGTGAACCAGTACCGTGAGGGAAAGGTGAAAAGCACCCCGGAAGGGGAGTGAAAG
>NZ_JBDGLC010000038.1:0-428 GCF_057656055.1 Pseudaminobacter sp. Soil_N_29 | reverse complement strand
AAGGCAAGGCTGGGAATTCCGTGATCCAACATCGCCCCTTCGACACGAAACTCGTCATCCTCGAGAAGCACGCCAGAAGGCACCCGCGGCGGCTCGCCTGCCTCACGCGCGAAGCCCGCCCGCGCCCTGAAAAGACTGCATCGCACGAACCCGGTCGGGGCCCAGTCGGCGACGGAGATCACCAGGTCGGCCGAATGCGTGCCGAGCAGGTTCCAGGTATATGCCCTGAGTTTGGCCGCGACCGCGTCTCCGAGCCCCGGCGGGCCGACCAAAGAGAGACTGGTTGGCAGGTAAAGCTGCGACCGAAGCAATCGATCAAAGCCCACGAAATGATCCATGTGCATGTGGGAGACGAAAACATGGCTCACGCGCACGATCTCGCGGCCGGAAAGCGGCGTCAGATATCCCAGGTCGAACAAAAGCGCGCG
>NZ_JBDGLC010000037.1:0-428 GCF_057656055.1 Pseudaminobacter sp. Soil_N_29 | reverse complement strand
GCAAACGATGACCTGCAGAAACTTGCTGCGGATTCAAAGAACTGGGCGATGCCCACCGGCGACTATGCCAACACCCGCTATTCAAAACTGAATCAGATCACCAAGGACAATGTGAAGGACCTCCAGGTCAAATGGATGTTCTCCACCGGCGTGCTGCGCGGGCATGAAGGCGGGCCTTTGGTCATCGGCGACGTGATGTATGTGCACGCGCCCTTCCCCAACACGGTATACGCCCTCGATCTGAACAACGACGGCAGGATTCTGTGGAAGTATGAACCCAAACAGGATCCGAACGTCATTCCGATCATGTGCTGCGACACGGTCAACCGCGGTGTGGCCTATGGCGACGGAATGCTCTTCCTCAACCAGGCCGACACGATGCTGACCGCGATCGACGCCAAGACCGGCAAGATGGTCTGGTCGGTCAA
>NZ_JBDGLC010000036.1:0-436 GCF_057656055.1 Pseudaminobacter sp. Soil_N_29 | reverse complement strand
TTTTGTCGCAAAAAATTCAAAAAAGGCGAAAAAGGTCGTTGACAGTCTGCGAGGGTGGGGCCTATATACGCCTCAACAACGAGGGCGGCGCGCCGCTGGCGACCCTGAAGTTCGCTTCTAAGAAACGCCCTGGTTGACGAAATCAAGCGAGCCGCTTATAGCGACCTCGACGGGCCCCGGAGCCGAAAGCGAAGCGGGCCCACGACATCGTGTCTTCGATGTCTGTTCTTTGAAAACTGAAGATTGAAGAAAGAGAAACGTGGGCGGCAGAGTTCTGCTGGTCCCGGAGCGGAGACGAAAGTCTTCGCAGTGATGGGGCCGAACGAGACTTTGGCGGACACGTTTTTGAGAGAATAAGTCTACCAGGACAAGAGATTGTCCAGGTGTGAATGTTCTCGTCAATTCAAATGCGTGACCAGACTGCGGTCTTTTTAGA
>NZ_JBDGLC010000035.1:0-469 GCF_057656055.1 Pseudaminobacter sp. Soil_N_29 | reverse complement strand
AAGGTAGGCCATCTCCTGACAATGGGGAGCAACGAACGAAAGTTGCATTGACGTTCTCTTCTTCTGTTGGCCTACTATTTCGCGGGTCGTTTCGATCAGGCTCGGCCATGAAGGCGCCGTAGGGGCGTATTGCCAGGAGGGGAGGAAATTCCGCGGCTGAGATGCCGCAACCCAGCTCAGGAGCAGGACAAACCAGGGAGGAAAGCATGCCGGAGTTCAAACTCAGGAATGGAAGCGCGCCCGGTTTTTCTCGCCGTCACGTGCTGCAACTCGGGATGGGCGTCGCTGGCGCAACACTGATGCCCGGCTTCGTCGGTCAAGTCGTCAAGGCCTATGCCGACGACAAGCCTCCACTCGGCACCTGGCCCGCCGGCTCTGAGGGCGACACCGTCTTCATCGGCGCCTCGGTTCCGCGCACCGGCACCTATGCCGTCCAGGGTGAAGACGAAATCAAGGGCATGGAACTTGC
>NZ_JBDGLC010000034.1:0-487 GCF_057656055.1 Pseudaminobacter sp. Soil_N_29 | reverse complement strand
TCGTCGGCCGCGCTCGAGATCTCGCCGGTGCCGGCATGGATGGTGCCGACGCTGGCCGAGATCGCCAGCAGCGTCTGCTGCAGCTTCTCCACCGAGGCGTTGAAGTCGCCGCGCAGCTTGTCCGCCTGGCCGTGGAACGGAACCTCGATGCGGTGGGTGAGGTCGCCCTGCGCCAGCTTGTCGAGCCCCTCGCCGAGCGCCGCGATCGCGATCTGGCTCTGGCGGTCCTCCTCGGCCTTGCGCGCGGCGGCTGCCGCCCGCTCCTCCTCCGCGCGCTGCCGGCTCGCCGCGGCCTCCGCCTCCAGCCTGAGCTTCTCGATCGCCGCCGCCTTGAACGTCTCGACCGCCGCCGCCATCTGGCCGACCTCGTCGCGCCGCCCCACCGCCGGCACCGCCACGCCGTGGTCGCCCGAAGCCAGCGCCCGCATCGCCGCCGTCATCTGGCTCACCGGCCGCGCGATCTGCCGCGACAGCCACCACGCAATCA
>NZ_JBDGLC010000033.1:0-532 GCF_057656055.1 Pseudaminobacter sp. Soil_N_29 | reverse complement strand
GCCACCGAGGCGCCGTGCTCGTCCACCACATCGTAGCTCAGCTCGAGCACCGCGTTCTCGCCCTGCTTGAGCGAGTTGTAGGCGCTGGGATCGATGTGCAGCGTATGGCCGTCGGCATCGAGCGTCAGCCCGGCGGGCAGCGGATGGGTCAGGTTGGCAATGTGCAGCACCGCGTCGTGATCGACGTCCGAGGCGTTGGTGAGCAGGTCGATCGAGTGGGCGGAATCATCCTCCGAGGCCGTCGAGGTGACCGCCCCCGACACCGTCGGCGCGTCGTTGGCGCCGGTGATGGTGATCTGCGCCGTCTGTGCCACCGAGGCGCCGTGCTCGTCCACCACATCGTAGCTCAGCTCGAGCACCGCGTTCTCGCCCTGCTTGAGCGAGTTGTAGGCGCTGGGATCGATGTGCAGCGTATGGCCGTCGGCATCGAGCGTCAGCCCGGCGGGCAGCGGATGGGTCAGGTTGGCAATGTGCAGCACCGCGTCGTGATCGACGTCCGAGGCGTTGGTGAGCAGGTCGATCGAGTGGGCGG
>NZ_JBDGLC010000032.1:0-599 GCF_057656055.1 Pseudaminobacter sp. Soil_N_29 | reverse complement strand
GGGTGGATTCTACCTTGAAGTGCGACTTTGCAGCGATATCAATGGCTTATCGCAGGCAAGGAACCGCAGATGAAACGCACCTACTCGCAAATCAGTCTGGATGAACGACGCAAGATCGCACGCTGGCGCCAGGCCGGCGTCGCCGTCGACGTGATTGCCGGGAAACTCGGCCGGCATCGATCGTCGATTTTCCGCGAGCTGCGGCGCAACGCCTTTGAGGATCGGGAGATGCCCGAACTGATCGGCTATTATTGCGTGACGGCCCACAACAAGGCCAAGGAGCGCCGCAGCCGATATCGCAAGCTGGTGCGGTTTCCGCGCCTGCGCTCGGCAATCATCGAGCGGATCAAGCATGGCTGGTCGCCAGAGCAGATCGCCGGCCGACTGCAACTCGAGAGAAGCCCGACACGTGTCTGTCACGAGACCATCTACCGCTTTGCCTACTCGCCCGATGGCCACGAGATGAAGCTGTGGCACTATCTGCCCGAGCGTCGGGCGCGTCGCCGGCCTCGCCATGCCCGGCGACGCTATGGCCGCAGATTCAGCCCGGAACTCAGCATTCTGCACCGTCCGGACATTGTTCGCGAGCGCCAGCAGCT
>NZ_JBDGLC010000031.1:0-613 GCF_057656055.1 Pseudaminobacter sp. Soil_N_29 | reverse complement strand
ATGACCGCAAAAACCCTGATCGCGCCCTCGGTTCTGTCGGCCGATTTCTCACGCCTCGGCGACGAGGTCGAGGCGGTGGCAGCCGCCGGCGCCGACTGGATCCACCTCGACGTCATGGACGGGCATTTCGTCCCCAACATCACCTTCGGCCCGCAGGTCATCAAGGCGATCCGGGGTCGCACGACCAAGGTGTTCGACTGCCACCTGATGATCGCGCCCGCCGATCCCTATCTTGCCGCCTTCGCCGACGCCGGTTGCGACATCATCACCGTGCATGCCGAGGCCGGCCCGCATCTCGACCGCTCGCTGCAGGCGATCCGGAACCTTGGCAAGAAGGCTGGCGTGTCGCTCAACCCGTCAACGCCGGAAAGCGCCATCGAATATGTGCTCGACCGGCTCGACCTGATCCTCCTGATGACGGTGAACCCCGGCTTCGGGGGCCAAGCCTTCATCCCGGCGGTGGTGGAGAAGGTCAAACGGGTGAAGGCGCTGATCGGCAACCGGCCGATCGACATCGAGATCGACGGCGGCGTCACGCCCGAAACCGCGCCGCTGGTCACGGCCGCCGGCGCCAATGTGCTGGTGGCAGGCTCGGCCGTGTTCAAGGGCGGCA
>NZ_JBDGLC010000030.1:0-632 GCF_057656055.1 Pseudaminobacter sp. Soil_N_29 | reverse complement strand
CGTCGAAGCGGGGAGTTTTGCGCCGATCACGGGCGACGTGCTGTCGAACGACGTGTTTGGCGCGGACGGCAAGGACGTTTCGGGCGGGGTCGTCGGCGTTGCCAAGGGCAGCACCGGCGCCCTCGACGACGCCACGACGGTCGGGGCGACCATCCAGGGCACCTACGGCAAGCTGACGCTGAATGCCGACGGCTCGTACAGCTATCTGCGCGATCCGGGCACGGCCGGTGGCGGGCAGGACGTGTTCACCTACACGATCAAGGACGCTGACGGCGACCTGTCGCACACCACGCTGACGATCGAGATCGGCAACTCGACGCCGACGGTGTCGATCCCAGGGGCCGGTTCCGACGGCACGAAGGTCTACGAGGCAGGTCTTCCGGCGCATGACGGCAAGCCTGCGGGTTCGGGCGAGACGGGCGACGGCTCCGCCAACGCCGATCCGCGCGAGACGACGTCGGGGACGATCGGCTTCACCTCGGCGGACGGGGTGTCGGCGGTGTCGCTGGGCGGCCATGTGCTGACGGGGACGGCGCAGACCTTCGCGGACACGACGGGTGAACTGACGGCCTGGTACGAATACAATGCCACGACGGGCGTGGGTACGATCCACTACAGCTACACGCTGCTGA
>NZ_JBDGLC010000029.1:0-670 GCF_057656055.1 Pseudaminobacter sp. Soil_N_29 | reverse complement strand
AGTCCATGCAGACATGGTTGGTCGGCACGAAGAAGAGCTTGTCCTTGGGCGAGTAGGTGGCCGGCTGCTGGTCCTTGGTGCCAAGCGCGGCCGGGCAGATACCCGTGGTGTTGACATCCTCGCCATTATGCTGCGGCGAGTATTTGTCGACCACTTCCGGGCGGCCGTACTTGTCGCTCTTCGGATCCATGTTGATCTGGGTTGCCCAGTTCACGGCCGGATCGAACTTCTTGGCCACCAGCAAGGCGCCGTTGTCACGGTCCAGCGTGTAGCCGAAGCCGTTACGGTCGAAGTGCACCAGCACGTCGTGCTTCTTGCCGTTCACCTCCATGCCGTCGACGAGGATCATCTCGTTGACGCCGTCATAGTCCCACTCGTCGTGGGGCGTCATCTGGTAGAGCCACTTGGCCATGCCGGTGTCGGCGTCGCGCGCGAAGATGGTCATCGCGTACTTGTTGTCGCCGGGCCGTTGCGTCGGGTTCCAGGTGGAGGGGTTGCCGGTGCCGTAATACACCAGGTTCAGCTTCGGATCATAGGACAGCCAGCCCCAGGTCGTGCCGCCGCCCGTCTTCCACTGCTCGCCTTCCCAGCTCTTGAGGCTGGAATCGGCGCCGATCGGCTTGCCGAGATCGGTCGTCTTCTGCGGGTCGACCAGCATGTCGGCATCCGG
>NZ_JBDGLC010000028.1:0-721 GCF_057656055.1 Pseudaminobacter sp. Soil_N_29 | reverse complement strand
GGGCATCAGCCGCGCGGCAGGCGGCAGGGATGGGAAACAGCTGATGGCCGCCTATCAACACCCCTCAGGGCACGACCGCTCGGTGCTGCGCAGCCTTCGCAAGTCCGGCGAGACGAAGCGAGACGGCCGCGGCCGCATCGCGTCGATGCCGCCGATCCTGCAATACGGCTTCCGGCCCTTCTTCTTCCTGGCCGCGCTCTATGCGGGGCTGGCGATCCCGGCCTGGCTCTGGATCTATGTTGCGGGCGGGTCTCTTCCGGGGCCATTTCCAAGCCTCGACTGGCACGTCCACGAGATGCTGTTCGGCTATCTCGCGGCTGTGATCACCGGCTTCGTTCTGACCGCGGTTCCGAACTGGACGGGGCGACTTCCGCTTAGCGGCTGGCCGCTTGCCGGGCTGGTCGCGCTATGGCTGGCCGGCCGGGCCGCCTGCGCGTTCCTGCCCGTTCCGTCGCTCGCGATGGCGGTCGACCTCGCGTTTCCAGCAGTTCTGGCCCTGGCGCTGTGGCGAGAAATCATTGCCGGACGGAACTGGAAAAACCTGCCGGTCGCGGCGATGATCACGCTTTTCGGCGCGGCCAACGCGCTGCATCACGCAGCGAACCTCGGACTGACCCCTTCGGGCCTTGGCCCGCGGCTCGCGCTTGCTGTCGTTGCCATGCTGATCGCGCTGATCGGCGGGCGCATCGTCCCCAGCTTCACGCGCAACTGGCTGGTCAAA
>NZ_JBDGLC010000027.1:0-827 GCF_057656055.1 Pseudaminobacter sp. Soil_N_29 | reverse complement strand
GCCACCTTCAGCGCCGGCCGCGGCGCCGCAACCGCTGCCGGGCGCGCCGCCTCGACCGCCTGCCGGCCGAGCCGGAAGCTGCCGATCTGGCGCGACAGCGCCGCGGTCTCCTGCGCCAGCGACTGGCTCGCCGCGGTCGATTCCTCGACCATGGCGGCGTTCTGCTGCGTCACCTGGTCCATCTGGTTGACCGCCGCATTGACCTGCTCCAGCCCCGCCGACTGCTCCTGCGCGCTGGCGGCGATGTTGGTCACCACCGCGTTGATCTCGGCCACCTCGACCACGATCCGCTCCAGCGCCTTGCCGGTCTCAGCCACCAGCTTGACGCCCTCGCCGACCTGCGTGGTCGAGGTCGAGATCAGGCCCTTGATCTCGCGCGCCGCTTCCGCCGAGCGCTGCGCCAGGGCGCGGACCTCCGACGCCACCACGGCAAAGCCGCGGCCGGCATCGCCGGCGCGCGCCGCCTCGACGCCGGCGTTGAGCGCCAGGAGGTTGGTCTGGAAGGCGATCTCGTCGATGACGCCGATGATGCGGCTGATCTGCTCCGACGACTTCTCGATCATGCCCATCGCCGCGATCGCCTGGCGCACCACCGCCCCGGACGTCTCGGCGTCGCCCTTGGCCTCGGCCACCACGTCGCGGGCGTGCACGGCGCCCTCGGCCGTCTTCCTCACCGTCGCGGTGATCTCGTCGAGTGCCGCCGCCGTCTCCTCCAGGCTCGCCGCCTGCTGCTCGGTGCGCCGCGACAGGTCGTCGGCCGCGCTCGAGATCTCGCCGGTGCCGGCATGGATGGTGCCGACGCTGGCCGAGATCGCCAGCAGCGTCTG
>NZ_JBDGLC010000026.1:0-916 GCF_057656055.1 Pseudaminobacter sp. Soil_N_29 | reverse complement strand
CCGCCCTTGATCGAGTGCACGGCGCGGAACACCGCGTTGACGGTGTCGGGCTCGGCCGCGTCGCGCTCGATCGCCAGCAGCCCGGCCTCGAGCTCGGACAGCTGCTCCTCGCACTCCTGGAAGAAGGTCTGCTTGATGGTTGCCATTGCGTCCACGGCGGTGTCCTCGTCGGTTCAGGCCGCCACGCGGCGGATGGCGTCGATCAGCTTTGCCGGGTCGAAGGGCTTGACGATCCAGCCGGTCGCCCCGGCGCGCCGCGCCCGGTCCTTCTTGGCCGCGTCGCTCTCGGTGGTCAGCACCAGGATCGGGATGCCGCGCCAGGCGGCGTCGGCGCGCACCTTCTCGATGAAGCCGAAGCCGTCGAGCCGCGGCATGTTGATGTCGGTGACGATCACCCGCGGCGTCTCGGCGGCCAGCACCTCCAGCCCGTGCAGCCCGTCCTCGGCCTGCACCACCCGGTAGCCGGCCTCGACCAGCGCCAGCTTCAGCATGTCGCGCATGGTGCGCGAATCGTCGACGGTCAAGATGGTGGTGCTCATTGCCCCTGCTCCTCGCCGGTGAGGGCGGCCTGCGCCACGCCCAGGCGCCTCAGCCCGTCGCAAAACGCGGGCGTCAGGCCGGTGAACTGCAGCGCGGCCTGATCGGCGCGCCAGCTGTTTGCGGCCGACAGCAGCACCTGCAGGCACTGGCCGCCGAGCCATTCGACGGGACCCGCGTCCACGGTCAGCGCCGCCCCGCGCAGCGCGCGCAGGCGCGCCGCCAGCGGCGTGGCGGCCTGGAAGTCCAGCACCGCCGGCAGTTCGAAGATCAGTTGCGTCTGCTCGCTTGCCACCTCAGAACTCCTGCCAGCCGTCGGCCGCCGGCGCCGCCGCCATGGCCGTTGCGCGTGCGCCGGACGCCACCTTCAGCGCCGGCC
>NZ_JBDGLC010000025.1:0-950 GCF_057656055.1 Pseudaminobacter sp. Soil_N_29 | reverse complement strand
TTGATGGACACGCCACCATCGGCAAGAACGGCGGCGCCAGTCATGAAACTCGCTGCTGGGGAGGCGAGAAAGAGGGCCGCTCGAGCAATCTCTTCTGGTCGAGCATTCGCTTCAGAGCTTGAAGCCCCTCGATAAAGCCGCGCGTTTCGGAGGCCGCGCCGGGCAAGTACCGGTGCGAAATTGCCAATAGGACGTGCCCTTGTTCGCGAATCAGTATTATTGGGGTTCGGCCGTCAGAATACGGATCGGCTCGCGGAGGAACACGTTATCGGAAAAGCTGAAGGCGCATTCTCCAAGCCTGAAAAGTGCCGGAAGTCCTTTTCCACGTTACTTGCCCTGCGCCGCGCGATAGCCGTCCAACTCCATCTGAACTTCAGTTATGCAACCGATCTTTGAACCAAACCCTGACGTCTAGAAACAAGGCAGGCCACGCCCCGCGGTCGGCTTAATTGGGTGTCAGACGCTGCGTTCGGCTAGACCCCAAGAAAGCGCTGCAGGAGATCCGGTTGCGCTCTGATCTCCGCTACGGGACCCTCGTGCGCGATATGGCCGTTGTTGATGATGTAGACGCGCTTTGCCAGTGCGAGCGTCGCTGCCAGATTCTGTTCGACGAGCACGATGGTCTGCCCGGCCTGCGCCAGTTCGCGGCATGCGCGCACCAGATCGTGCACGATGACCGGTGCCAGCCCCTCGAACGGCTCATCGAGCAGGATGATCTTCGGGTCACGCACCAGCGCCCGCGCGATCGCCAGCATCTGTTGCTCACCGCCGGACAGATCGGTGCCCTGGCTGGTGCGTCGCTGCTTCAGCCGAGGAAACATGCCATAGATGCGTTCCAGCGGCCATTTGTTGACAGCGGTCAGCCCGGCGAGGATGATGTTCTCCTCCACAGTCAGGCTACCGAAGATGCGTCGATCCTCGTGCACGAGCTGCATGCCGGCGCGGGCGAT
>NZ_JBDGLC010000024.1:0-1001 GCF_057656055.1 Pseudaminobacter sp. Soil_N_29 | reverse complement strand
GCGATGCCCTCGTTGCGCAGGAAGCTTTGCGCGAATTCGGCGTTGAGGGCGCCGATGTCGGACAGGCCCTCGACGGTCCTGGCGCCGCCGAACAGCTTGGCCTCGAGCCGGTGGCGCTGGGCGCCGCGGGCCAAGAGCCCGTTGACCAGGAGTTCCATCAGGTGGACGCCGTAGCTGTGCGCATCGGGGCCGGCGCGGCCGGCGGTGCCGGGCAACAGGAAGTGGTTCATGCCGCCGGCGCGCACCAGCGGGTCGCGGATGCAGGCGGCGACGCAGGAGCCTAAGATGGTGGTCAGCACCACGCCCTCGCCGGCGACGTGGTATTCGCCGCGCAGCACGGTGAGGCGCCGGCTGGCCTGTGTGGTCACGTCAGCTCCCCGACGATGGCCTCGATGGCGCGCTTGAGCTGCGGCGTGGTGAACGGCTTGGTCAGGTAGTTGTTGACGCCGAGCGCGGCGGCGCGCTCGACCAGGGCGCGGTCGCTCTTGCCGGTCAGGATGATGAACGGCGTGTTGCGCAGCGGGCCGTAGGAGCGGATCGCCTTGAGCAGGCCGAGCCCGTCGAGCTTGGGCATGTTGAAGTCGGAGAGGATCAGGTGGCAGGGCTTGTCCATCATCATGCGCAGCGCCTCCTCGCCGTCCTTGGCCAGCGCGATCTGGCGGATGCCCATGTCCTGCAGCGCATCGGTGATGAGCATGCGGCTGGTGGTCGTGTCATCCGCGACGAGGACCTTAAGATGTTGTACGAACGACATGGTTGGCTCCATTGGAATGCAAGCGGGTGAGGGCGAGGATGTGGCCGGCGATCCTCGCCAAGGGCAGCTGGCGCTCGACCGCGCCGGCCTCGAAGGCGGCGCGCGGCATGCCGTAGACCAGGCTGGTGGCCTCGTCCTGGCCGAGTGTGGCGGCGCCGGCCTGGCGCAGGGCCAAAAGGCCCTCGGCGCCGTCGCGGCCCATGCCGGTCAGGATGGCGCCGACGGCCCTGGCGCCGGCGGCGCGGGC
>NZ_JBDGLC010000023.1:0-1794 GCF_057656055.1 Pseudaminobacter sp. Soil_N_29 | reverse complement strand
CGTTTCATCTGCGGTTCCTTGCCTGCGATAAGCCATTGATATCGCTGCAAAGTCGCACTTCAAGGTAGAATCCACCCCGCCACAGGCCAAAGTCAGATAAGCAAAATTATGGAACTTGGCCGCTTGGCCCGCACCAGTCAGGCCGGACCGCAATCGCGATATCCGCGGCGGCGCTTCATGCGTTCGAGCTGCCTCGACGCCGAAACCGCGTCCTCGTCGCTGTCAAACGTCTCCATCATCGACTGCCCGTTGCTGCCGATCCGGCCCCAGTTGCGGACGACCGACGCGCCGCCGAACAGTGTCGGCTGGATCGCAAGCGTATAGAACCGGCGCATGTTCTGCGACGGATCGATACGGCGCAGATGAATAAGGCTTGGCTTTTCGTTCTCCATGACCGGAGTCTCGCCGGCTGTGCAAGCGGCGTCCAACGACTTCCTTGAATCGATCGTCGCCGACTGATTCGTCGTGGTGATGGATCAGTCGCGGCAGCTGCGCCGGCACCCATTTCAGCGGCGGGCGATACCCTCTTCCACTAGAGCCGCTCCGATTTGGCGGCTCCCGGGCGTCGCCGCGCGGAGCTTGCGAACATGCTGGTCGACATCGTGCCCAGCTAGGATGCGCTCCTTTGCCAACTGTCGGGTCGCGCGCTCAACAAAAGCCATATTTGCTCTTGGTCGGTGGACACGCGCTTTCTAAACATCAAAACCACCCTTGATCAGTCACCGATCAGGCCATCGAAGACTTCAAGCATGGCGTCGCTGATGGCCTTGCCGAGAGCGGCGGCGGTTTCCGCCAGCGCTGCCTCGTTCATGTCACGCGCAGCCATTGCGAAGGCGGCGCCCTCCCCCGTCACGATTTCCTGCGCGCGCTGGATTGCCCAAAGGGCGAAGTCGCTACGGTTGCTGATTTCCACGGTTTCCATGTTTTCTCCTGGTTTGTTGGGCGGATGCCTTATAGCGGATCTGCGGGACAATGCAGTCTGGAGAGTTTTATTTGAGTGTGAGCCCGAGATAAGCCTCGGATCGTCAGCTAATTCGGCACGCCCGCGCCGGCGCAGATGACTGATGCCCCAGCGATCCGTCCTCTCCCGGAAGCCCGCTGGAGCTCGGCGGCGCTCCGGCAACTCGAGCGCGGCGGTCGCCGGCGCATTGGCCGGAGATCGGAAACGACTTTCCGAAAGCACGATGCGCGGACTCAAGAGTTGGAGCCTTTGCGGGTCCTTGCTGGACCCCCGGCATTCCGGCCGCCATCGAAGTTTGCTTCGAATTCGCACCTGAGCTCACCCTCGCGCTTCAGGTAACGGGAGGAAAAATGCATCGGCACGGCACGGGCCACGCCTGCCGCACGGGCGATACGTCCCGCCTGCGCGGCGGTCAAATGGCATCTTGAGGCGGCCAGCGCCCGATCCTTGTCGAGGTAGCCGGCCTCGATGAAAAACAGCCTGGCACCCTTTGCCAGCGCGACGGCGCGTGCCACGTTCTCCGGGCTGTAAAGCAGGTCGGTCGCATAGGCGACCCGCTGCCCGGGACCGATCGTCAGCGCCTGGGTGGTTAACAGCTCGGCCAGCGATATGTCTCGACGGCCGGCCGCAATTCTGGTCTCAGGCGCATCGCCGCGCCGAACTGACCGCTTGGCCTCGGTCAGCCAAGGCCCAATGGGCAGGCCGAGCTGATCGAGCCGCGATTTGCGCGCATCGACCTTGACTTTCTCCTGCAACGCAAAGGCAAGGCTGGGAATTCCGTGATCCAACATCGCCCCTTCGACACGAAACTCGTCATCCTCGAGAAGCACGCC
>NZ_JBDGLC010000022.1:0-3607 GCF_057656055.1 Pseudaminobacter sp. Soil_N_29 | reverse complement strand
GCCGGCGACGACATGGACGGGCTGGTGTTCCAGCCGGTGCGGGTGGCGCTCGACTTCGGCGCCGGTCTTGGCGCCGATCTTTCCGCCGACGGGGCCGACGACCTTGCCGACGCGGGCCCGGCCGCGCGCGCCTACACCATCCGCTTCAAGCCGCGGCCGGAGCTCTATGCCAAGGGCAACGAGGCGGCGCTGGTGCTGCGCGAGCTGGAGCGGCTCGGGCGCCTGGAGGCGAGCTGCGACGCGAGCGCGGTGCCGCTGCTCGACGCGCTCGACCCGGAGGGCGCCTATCTCGACTGGACGCTCAAGCTCGAGACCGACAAGGGCGAGTCGGCGATCCGCGAGGCGTTCGAGTTCGTCGAATGGGACTGCGAGCTGGAGATCGCGGCCGAGGATGATGCCGGGGACGCGGCCGAAGATGCCGCGGGCGGTGCGTTCGACATCGACGCGCTGCTGCGCTCGATCCGGGAGGAGGCGGCGGCGGAGCCGGCGCCGGGGGAGCCTGAGGCGGCGGCGGAACCCGCCGCAGAACCGACACCCGCAAAGCCCGAGCTCGCCGCGGCCGAACAGCCGGCGCCCAAGGCCGCCCGCGCCGAGACGGCGGCAAACGCCGCGCCGCAGACCATCCGCGCCGACCTCGAGCGCGTCGACCGGCTGATCGACCTGGTCGGCGAGCTGGTCATCAACCAGGCGATGCTGTCGCAGCGCGTCATCGAGGCCGGCCACGCCCCGGGCTCGGCGGTGGTGATCGGGCTCGACGAGCTCGAGCAGCTGACGCGCGAGATCCAGGACTGCGTCATGGCCATCCGCGCCCAGGCGGTGAAGTCGGTGTTCCAGCGCATGCCGCGCCTGGTGCGCGAGGTCGCCGGCCTGACCGGCAAGCAGGTGCGCCTCGTCACCGAGGGCGAGGGCACCGAGGTCGACAAGACGGTGATCGACCGGCTGACCGACCCGCTCACCCACATGATCCGCAACGCCATCGACCACGGGCTGGAGACGCCCGACCAGCGGCTGGCCGCCGGCAAGCCGGCCGAGGGGCTGGTGCGGCTGTCGGCCATGCACCGCTCGGGCCGCATCGTCATCGAGGTCGCCGACGACGGCGCCGGCATCAACCGGGCCAAGGTCAGGCAGCTCGCCGTCGACAAGGGGCTGATCGCCGCCGATGCGGTGCTGTCCGACGACGAGGTCGACAATCTGATCTTCCTGCCCGGCTTCTCGACCGCGACCGAGGTCTCCAACATCTCCGGCCGCGGGGTGGGCATGGACGTGGTCAAGCGCTCGATCCAGGCGCTGGGCGGGCGGCTGTCGATCGCCTCGCGGCCGGGCAAGGGCTCGACCTTCACGCTCAGCCTGCCGCTGACCCTGGCGGTGCTCGACGGCATGGTGGTGACCGTGGCCGGGCAGACGCTGGTGGTGCCGTTGACCGCCATCATCGAGACCCTGCAGCCCAAGGCCGCCGACGTGCACGGGCTCGGCGGCGCCGCCCGCGTGATCGCGGTGCGCGACGCCTTCACGCCGCTGATCGACATCGGCCGCGAGCTCGGCTTCCGCGCCGCCGCCACCGACCCGCTGAGCGCGGTGGCGATCCTGGTCGAGACCGAGGGCGGCCGGCGCAGCGCGCTTTTGGTCGACACCATCCAGGGCCAGCGCCAGGTGGTGATCAAGAGCCTGGAATCCAACTACGGCGCCGTGCCCGGCATCGCCGCCGCCACCATCCTCGGCGACGGCCGCGTCGCCCTGATCATCGATGTCGACGCCGTGATCGCCAGCTCGCAGGCCGACATGCCCAGCCCCGACCCCGTTCTCGCCGAAGCAGGATGACGCCATGACCGAGACCGCCAGACACGACACCACAAGCCGCGAGCTGATCGCCTTCCGCATCGGCGCGCAGGAGTTCTGCGTCGACATCATGTCGGTGCGCGAGATCCGCGGCTGGGCCCCGGCCACCGTCTTGCCCAAGGCGCCGCCCTTCGTGCGCGGCGTCATCAATTTGCGCGGCGCGGTGCTGCCGATCGTCGACCTCGCCGCCCGGCTCGGCTTCACGCCGCCGGAGCCGACGGTGCGCCACGTCATCATGGTGGTGCAGGTCGACGACCGCGTCGTCGGGCTTCTGGTCGACGCCGTCTCCGACATCCTGTCGGTCACCGACGACGCCATCCAGCCCACGCCCGACGTCGCCTCCGAGATGGCCCGCACCTTCGTGCGCGGCGTGCTGGCGATCGAGGGCCGCATGATCAGCCTGATCGCGCTCGACAACGTGCTGCAGGCCGTCGACCCGATCGCGGCATGACCGACACGACCGCACCCGCCCGGCCGCGCCGCGCGCCGCGCCTGGTCGAGGGCGAGTTCGCCCTCACCGGCGAGGATCTGCGCCAGATCGCGGCGATGCTGAAGGCCGACGCCGGCATCCACCTCACCGAGGCCAAGGCGGCGCTGGTCTATTCGCGCCTGTCCAAGCGCCTGCGCGCGCTCGGGCTGGCGAGCTTTGCCGACTACTGCGCCTTCGTCGCCTCGGCCGAGGGGACCGGCGAGCGCCAGCAGATGCTGGCGGCGCTGACCACCAACGTCACCAGCTTCTTCCGCGAAGCCCACCACTTCGAGCATCTGGCGCAGCGCGTGCTGCCGCCGCTGCTCGAGGCGGCGCGCGCCGGCGGCCGCGTGCGGCTGTGGTCGGCGGCCTGCTCCAACGGCGCCGAGCCCTATTCGATCGCGCTGACCATCCTGTCGCTGATGCCCGACGCCGCCCGCCACGACATCAAGGTGCTGGCCACCGACATCGACGCCAACATGGTCGCCGCCGGCCACGCCGGGCTCTACGGCGAGGCGGCGCTCAGGCCGGTGCCGGCGGAGCTGCGCCGGCGCTGGTTTGTCCCGGCGCGCACCGGCGAGGCCAGGGCCTGGAGCGTCGGCGAAGAGCTGCGCGCCCTGGTCGCCTTCCGCGAGCTCAACCTGATCGGCGCCTGGCCGATGAAGGGCCGGTTCCAGGCGATTTTCTGCCGCAACGTCGTCATCTACTTCGAGGAGGCGACGCAGGCGCGGATCTGGAGCCGCTTCGTGCCGCTCTTGACCCCCGGCGGCCACCTCTATATCGGCCACTCCGAGCGGGTCTCGGGGCCGGCGGCGGCCAGCTTCCAGTTCGAGGGCATCACCACCTACAAGCTGCGCGAGGCCGGCCTGTGACCCCCCCGATCCGTGTCCTGATCGTCGACGATTCCGCCACCATGCGCAGCCTGCTGACGGCGGTGCTGCGCCGCGACCCGGCCATCGAGGTGGTCGGCCACGCCGCCGATCCGCTCGAGGCGCGCCAAAAGATCAAGGCGCTCAACCCCGACGTCGTCACCCTCGACATCGAGATGCCGAACATGAACGGCCTCGACTTCCTCGACAAGATCATGCGCCTGCGGCCGATGCCGGTGATCATGGTCTCCAGCCTGACCGGCCGCGACGCCGCCGCGACGCTGGCCGCGCTCGAGATCGGCGCCTTCGACTGCATCGCCAAGGCCTCGTTCAGCGACGAGGGCGCCTTCGACGCGCTCCTGGCCACGGTCAAGGCGGCGGCGCGCGCCCGCATCCGCCCGCCGGCGGCAGCATCGGCCGCGCACGCGCCGGC
>NZ_JBDGLC010000021.1:0-3868 GCF_057656055.1 Pseudaminobacter sp. Soil_N_29 | reverse complement strand
ACCTCGTCGGCGGTCGCGGTGGCGCTGAACAAGTTCGCCCAGCGTGAGAAGATCCTCTACCTGGTGGGAATCTCCGGCTCCAACGACACCACCGGCAAGGACTGCGTACGCTATTCCTTCCGCCAATGCTTCTACGGCGAGACCGCGGCCAACGCGATCGGCCCGGTGCTGGTGAAGAATTTCGGCAAGGACAAGAAGGCCGCGTTCATGACGCCAGACTACACCTATGGCCACACCGTCACCAAGTCGGTCAACGACTATCTGACCTCGCACGGCGGATGGACTATGGTGACCAACCAGGTGTCGCCGCTCGGGACCGAGGACTTTAGCCAGTATCTGACCAACATCGCCAATTCGGGCGCCGAGTTCATCATCAACGTCAACTGGGGCCGCGACGCGGTGCTTTCGGTGCAACAGGCCAAGCAGTTTGGCCTGACGCCGCAGATGAAGATGGTGATCCCCTATCAGATTCCGTTCCTCGCCAAGGAAGTGGGGCCGGAACTTACAGCCGGGGTCTTCGCCGCCACGGACTTCTGGTGGACGATGGAAGACCAGTACCCGCTTGCCAAGATGTTCGTCGAGGCGTTCCAGAAGAAGTACAACTACCGGCCCGAATGGGGCGCCGAGAATAGCTACATGCAGTTTGCCATATGGGCGCGCATGGTGTCAGAGGCCGGCACCTTCTACCCGCCGGACGTCATCAAGCAATATGAGAAGGGCGAGACCTTCCCGTCGATGGTGGGCGATGTCCACTTCCGACCCGAAGATCACCAGCTCGTGCGCCCTGTCGTCATCGTCCGCGGCAAGGCCCCGAAGGACATGAAGAACGACGAGGACTTCTGGGAGGTGCTCGAGGTGGTTCCGGGCGCACCATTAATGCAGAAACCGGACGCCTTCGGCTGCGAGCTGGGCGACTACACCTGATCGGCCACAGGTGCCTTCCGCTCATCGTGGTGGGCGGAAGGCGCGCCCGGTTCTATCGTCGGTCCGCTCTGGCAGGTGCGAGGGGACAGGCCCGTGATGGCGGGTTCGCAGGTCGACCGTTCCTCAATCTCAAGGCGAGCGGCAGCGTGGTGAACTGGGCAAACTTCGTATCGCAATGCTTCAACGGGCTGGTGCTCGGCGCGCTTCTGGCGCTCATTTCTTCCGGCCTGACAATCATCTACGGCACGCTTGGCGTGCTCAACCTCGCGCACGGCGCCATGTTCATGCTGGGTGGCTACGCCGGCTGGGTTGCCTACACCTATTCCGGATCCTTCGTCGTGGCGGTGATGGCCGGCTCGCTGTTTGTGATGCTGGTCGGCGTGCTGATGGAGCGGCTCATCATCCGCCATTTCTACACACGCCCGCACGAGGACCAGCTTCTCGTCACCTTCGGGCTCGGCATCGTGTTCGTCGAGGCGGTTCGGTTCTTTTTCGGCAGCCTGTCACAGACGGTGCCTCCGCCAACGTCGCTGATGGGCATCACCTCGCTCGGCTTCATGATGTACCCGACCTATCGGCTGGCCCTCCTCGGCATCGTCACGGTGGCGCTGCTGGTTCTCTATTTCGTGCTCTACCGGACGCGCATCGGGATGATCGTACGCGCCGGTATTGAGGATTCGGTGATGGTCGATTCACTCGGCATCAACGTCTACAGGATCTTCATGCTGGTGTTCGGCATCGGCGCCATGGCGGCCGGCTTTGCGGGCATCATCAACGCGCCGGTGGTCTCGATCGCGCCCGACGTCGGCGAACCGATCCTGGTGCAGACCTTCGTCGTCGTCGTCATCGGCGGCGTCGGTTCCTTCCCGGGCGCGGTGCTTGGCGGCCTCATCGCCGGCGAGATCATCAGCATCACTTCGATGTTCAATCCCGGCTACTCCTATGTCATGCTCTTCGTTGCGATGACGCTCGTGCTGGTATTCCGACCCCACGGGCTGCTTGGCACCGCGGGCCGTGAGTGAGCGCGGCCGATGAACATGAAACGCTCCGTTCTCGTTGAGGCGCTGACGGCCGCCGCGCTGGTTGCCGCACCCTTTGTCCTGCCACATCTCGGCTTTTCGCCGACGACCATCAACCGCATCCTCATCTGGGGCCTGTTCGGACTCGGCTTCGATATCCTGTTTGGCTATACGGGGCTGCTGTCCTTCGGACAGTCGGCCTTCTATGGAACGGGCGGCATGTTCGCCGCCTATCTGCTCACCGAGCTGGACTTACCCTATGCCATGACTGCGATCGTCATCGGCGCGCTGGCCGCGGGCATCGTCGGCTACCTGGTCGGGCTGATCGCGCTGCGGCGCACGGGCATCTACTTCGCCATGATCACGGTGGCGATCGCGGAAGTGTTCTTCTTCGTCGAGTTCAATCCGTTATCCGACTACACCGGCGGCGAAAACGGGCTGCCGGGCGTGCCCACACCAAGTTTCGATCTCGGCTTCACGACGCTCAACTTCAACACCGATTGGTCCATGTATGCCTTCCTGGCGTTCTGGTATTTCGTCGGGCTGGTGATCGCGCTGCGCATCGTGCGCTCGCCGGTGGGAGCGATCCTGAGCGCGATCCGCGACAATCCGTTGCGCGCCGCGGCCCTCGGTCACAACATCCACGGCTACAAGCTCACCGCTTTCGTGGTCGCGGCGATTTATGCCGGCTTTGCCGGCGGCCTGCTCGGCGTCATGCAGGGCTTCATGCCTCCCGATGCGTTCATGTTCGACACCTCCGGCCAGCTCATCATGCAAACCGCTATCGGCGGCGCCGGAACGCTGTTCGGTCCGCTGGTGGGTGCGGCCGTGTGGCTCTACCTCAGCGACTTCTTCCAGAACACGCTGCAACTCGGCGCGACTTGGAAGTTGGTGCTCGGCATCGTGTTCGTACTGCTCGTCTGTTTCCTCAGGCGTGGCATCGTCGGCGCGGTCGTCGATCTCTACAGGCTGGCGACCGGTCGAGGAAAGCCCGCGGAACCGGTCGAGGCGAGCAGCGCGCCGCCGACGGCCATATCGATGGCGGGAGCTTCCGTCGCCGCGGCGCCGATGCCCGGACACAAGCGGACGTCCGACCACGTGTCGGGTGGAATCCTGCAGGCCAAGGGCCTTACCAAACGCTATGGCGGCGTGGTGGCCAACAGCGGTATCGACTTCAGCGTCGATCACGGCGAGATGCGCGGCATCATTGGGCCCAACGGCGCCGGCAAGACCACCTTCTTCAAGATGCTGACTTGCGAGGTTCCGCCGACATCGGGCAAAATCGTATTCGAGGGGCAAGACATCACGGGGATGAGCGTCACCGACGTCTGCCAGCTCGGGCTGACCAAGAGCTACCAGATCAACCAGCTTTTCGAGCGGCTGACCGTCCGGCAGAACCTGACGATTGCGGCGCTGGGCGAAATCCGCGGCAGGTTCAGGCTCGACCTGTTCCGCAACATCCGCAGCGTTTCGGGCCTTACCGAACAGGTCGAGCACACGCTGGCGCTGGTCCATCTGATGGGGCGGCCCGACACGCCAGTATCGGAACTCGCCTATGGCGAGAAGCGCCGGCTCGAGATCGGGCTTGCACTGGCCACTTCACCAACCCTGCTGCTGCTCGATGAGCCGCTCGCCGGCATGAGCCCGCCGGAGCGCATCGAAACAGTGGCACTGCTCAAGTCCATCGCGCGCGGCCGCACGGTGATCATTATCGACCACGACATGGATTCCCTTTTCGAGCTGGTCGAGAAAATCACCGTGCTGCAGGAGGGCCGCGTGCTGGTCGAAGGCACGCCGGACGAGATCAGGACCAATCCCAGGGTGCAGGAAGCCTATCTCGGCGGTGTGCATGGAGAGATGGCATGAGCCTGCTCGAAGTCGATGGCCTCAACAGCTACTATGGCGACAGCCACATCCTGTTCGAC
>NZ_JBDGLC010000020.1:2500-5546 GCF_057656055.1 Pseudaminobacter sp. Soil_N_29 | reverse complement strand
GGCGGCGGCCTTCTGAACGCAAAAAGCCCCGGCTTGGGGCCGGGGCTTTCTGGATCTGGTTGCGGGGGTTGGATTTGAACCAACGACCTTCAGGTTATGAGCCTGACGAGCTACCGGGCTGCTCCACCCCGCGTCAACTTTGGCTTGCCCTTGCGGGCGCTTACAGCAAAAGGCCGCTCCCGGAAGGGTTGCGGCCCTGGGTCCCGTTTGTGGCGGGCCTTTCGTTCGGAGAAGATTTCCATGCACTTAGCAGACCTGGCAGCGACCTACTCTCCCGCGTCTTGAGACGAAGTACCATCAGCGCTGGAGCGTTTCACGGCCGAGTTCGGAATGGGATCGGGTGCAGCCGCTCCGCCATAACCACCAGGTCGGCAAAGTGCATGTTTTTCGAGAAGCTGCTGGCGTAGCCAGTTGTCTTTGTGCCGTTCATGCGTGATGCGATGAACACAAGTAATGAGAACGATCAAGCCAATCGAGCTATTAGTACCGGTAAACTTCATGCATTGCTGCACTTCCATACCCGGCCTATCAACGTGGTCGTCTTCCACGGCTCTCAGGGAATACTCGTTTTCAGGTGGGTTTCCCGCTTAGATGCCTTCAGCGGTTATCCCGTCCGTATATAGCTACCCTGCAATGCGGCTGGCGCCACAACAGGTCCACCAGAGATACGTCCATCCCGGTCCTCTCGTACTAGGGACAGATCCTGTCAATATTCCTACACCCACGGCAGATAGGGACCGAACTGTCTCACGACGTTCTGAACCCAACTCACGTACCGCTTTAAATGGCGAACAGCCATACCCTTGGGACCTGCTCCAGCCCCAGGATGCGATGAGTCGACATCGAGGTGCCAAACAACCCCGTCGATATGGACTCTTGGGGGTCATCAGCCTGTTATCCCCGGCGTACCTTTTATCCGTTGAGCGATGGCCCTTCCACACGGGACCACCGGATCACTATGACCGACTTTCGTCTCTGCTCGACTTGTCAGTCTCGCAGTCAGGCAGGCTTATGCCATTGCACTCAGCGACCGATTTCCGACCGGTCTGAGCCCACCATCGCGCGCCTCCGTTACTCTTTAGGAGGCGACCGCCCCAGTCAAACTACCCACCATACATTGTCCCGGACCCGGATGACGGGCCGCGGTTAGACATCCATGACGATAAGGGTGGTATTTCAAGGGTGGCTCCACACCAGCTGGCGCCGATGCTTCAAAGCCTACCACCTATCCTACACATGCCGACACGAATGCCAATGTAAAGCTATAGTAAAGGTGCACGGGGTCTTTCCGTCTAACCGCAGGAACCCCGCATCTTCACGGGGAATTCAATTTCACTGAGTCTATGCTGGAGACAGCGGGGAAGTCGTTACGCCATTCGTGCAGGTCGGAACTTACCCGACAAGGAATTTCGCTACCTTAGGACCGTTATAGTTACGGCCGCCGTTTACTGGGGCTTCGATTCAGAGCTTGCACCCCTCCTCTTAACCTTCCAGCACCGGGCAGGCGTCAGACCCTATACGTCGTCTTGCGACTTCGCAGAGCCCTGTGTTTTTGATAAACAGTCGCTACCCCCTGGTCTGTGCCACCCTCGCCTACTTGCGTAAACAAGGGTCACGCTTCTTCCGAAGTTACGCGTGCAATTTGCCGAGTTCCTTCAGCATAGTTCTCTCAAGCGCCTTGGTATACTCTACCAGTCCACCAGTGTCGGTTTCGGGTACGGTCTATACGTGGGAGCTATTTCCTGGGACCACTTCGCTGCCAGATCAATCCAATAAGACCTGACAACACACATGATCCGTCACTACCCACAGGCCCACGAATATTAACGTGGTTCCCATCGTCTACGCATGTCTGCCTCGACTTAGGGGCCGGCTAACCCTGCTCAGATTAACTTTAAGCAGGAACCCTTGGACTTTCGGCGGGGGTGTCTCTCACACCCCTTACGTTACTCATGTCAGCATTCGCACTTCTGATACCTCCACAGGTCCTCACGGATCCTGCTTCATCAGCTTACAGAACGCTCCGCTACCGCTTGCACTTGCGTGCAAACCCAAAGCTTCGGTGTATGGCTTGAGCCCCGTTACATTTTCGGCGCAAAGACCCTTATCTAGACCAGTGAGCTGTTACGCTTTCTTTAAATGATGGCTGCTTCTAAGCCAACATCCTGGTTGTTTTGGGATCCTCACATCCTTTCCCACTTAGCCATAACTTGGGGACCTTAGCTGTTGGTCAGGGTTGTTTCCCTTTCCACGACGGACGTTAGCACCCGCCGTGTGTCTGCCGACTAGTACTCCCAGGTATTCGGAGTTTGGTTAGGTTTGGTAATCCGGTGAGGACCCCTAGCCCATCCAGTGCTCTACCCCCTGGGGTATTCGGTCGACGCTCTACCTAAATAGATTTCGCGGAGAACCAGCTATTTCCGAGTTTGATTGGCCTTTCACCCCTAGCCACAAGTCATCCCAAACTATTGCAACAGTTATGGGTTCGGTCCTCCAGTAAGTGTTACCTTACCTTCAACCTGCTCATGGCTAGATCACTCGGTTTCGGGTCTAATGCGTCGAACTGAACGCCCTGTTCAGACTCGCTTTCGCTACGCCTACACCTACCGGCTTAAGCTTGCTCGACACACTAAGTCGCTGACCCATTATACAAAAGGTACGATGTCACCATTTCAGGCTCCATCTGTTTGTAGGCAACCGGTTTCAGGTACTCTTTCACTCCCCTTGTCGGGGTGCTTTTCACCTTTCCCTCACGGTACTAGTTCGCTATCGGTCATGCACGAGTACTTAGGCTTGGAGAGTGGTCTCCCCATGTTCAGACAGGATTTCACGTGTCCCGCCTTACTCAAGGACTTTTGCTCGCATTACGCGTACGGGGCTGTCACCCATTCTTGCCCAACTTTCCAGATGGTTCCGCTTGTCTCACAAAAGCCGCTGGCCTGGTCCGCGTTCGCTCGCCACTACTTGCGGAGTCTCGGTTGATGTCCTTTCCTGCAGGTACTTAGATGTTTCAGTTCCCTGCGTTCGCCACTTATCCCTATGTATT
>NZ_JBDGLC010000019.1:0-6297 GCF_057656055.1 Pseudaminobacter sp. Soil_N_29 | reverse complement strand
GGGTGTTGGCATAGTCGCCGGTGGGCATCGCCCAGTTCTTTGAATCCGCAGCAAGTTTCTGCAGGTCATCGTTTGCCGATACGCCATAAGCCGACGCGCATGTCATCAGAGCGGCGGCAATTGGCAGGCAAACAGCTTTGTTGAATGCACGCATTGAAATCCTCCCGGGTTGCAGTCAGGAATCAATCATCTCGCCCAATCAATCCTCGCCCATAGGGGGCTTGCCCAAGCGGCCTGGCGGGGAATGTTTCCGGCAGCGTGTCACGACCTAAGTCAAGCATGGACGGAGGGCACCGATACCGCCCACCTCACTTGGACTACGATGGAGCGTCGCGTTTCCCTGATGATAGCGACGTCCTTGAAGCCGGAAACACTGGGAGGCTAAGTCAGAACATTTGGCAAGGCAAGCGCAAACGTCCCTCCTGCTGCTGCAGTGCAATAGTCGTTATGTTGCACTGCAATAAAATGGAATGTTGCCATTTAATCGCTGAAGTATATGAACAATTATGCCGGATATAAACTTGCTCGCGTAGATAATTGACTTGTTTTCTACCGTCAAAGTTGTTTTTTGAATATTGTGGCGTGTGATTTCAGTAGATAATTTTGGAATCCTGTTCCGCTGCATCAGATATTCTTGTGATTTGCTGTTGGTGAAAAGATTAATCACCCGCGTCGTCAGTTGGGCCGCCGCCAGCTTGCATTCGCGGCGAGTTCGGAAGGAGCTTTCTTGTGCGCATCGGAGGGCATTCGGAGCCGTTCGGCAGCATCCTCCTTTGGTCCAATATACTGGATACGACCTATGTCGCGCGTGGTGGCCGCTGGACAGGCGCCGCGCACCGCGCCACCCTTGGCGTCAGGAAATCGACGTAGAACGGGATGAACGATCATGTTTCCGAGATTGCCGATTGCCCTGGCCATTGCACTGACCCTTGCGGCCGCGTGCCCGTCGCGCGCGGCGAGCGACTATCCGACCTCGACCCTTGCCGACTATGTGTTCGGCTGCATGAAAGCCAATGGCGAAACGCATGAGATGCTGGACCGTTGCTCCTGCTCGATCGACGTGATCGCCACGATCCTTCCCTATGACCGCTATGAAGCTGCCGAGACCTTCCGGCGCATGGCGCAGACCACCGGCGAGGGCGGCGAGCTTTTTCGCGAAAGCGCCCCGGCCAAGGCCGCCGGTGCCGAACTGCGGCGCGCGCAGGCCGAGGCCGACGTGGTCTGCTTCTGAGCTGTCGGCCGGAACGCCAGCGCGAGTGCCGAAGGCCTTCACTGCAGGCCCATGGCCTCCTGCATGACGCCCGGGAATTTCTGGCGGAAGGACCGCGCCAGATCGGCCATCACCTGCGGGTTGCGGCTCTGGCGCGGGATGCGGATGTCGAAGTAGCCGAGCACATGCGCCGGGCGTGCCGATAGCAGGATGATCCGATCCGACAGCATCAGCGCTTCGCGAATGTTGTGCGTCACCATCAGCGCCGTGGTCGGCCGCGCCGACCACACCGAGAGCACCAGATAACGCAGACGCTCTGCCGTCTGATCGTCGAGCGATACGAAGGGCTCGTCCAGGAACATTATGGAGGGTTCGATGGCGAAGGCGCGCGCCAGCGCCACCCGCCGGGCAAGGCCCAGCGACAGCTCCGAAGGATAGAGCGAGCGCATCTGCGAAAGGCCCAGGCTGCCGAAGAGCTGGTCCAGGCTGGCCTCGCGCATCTCCTTTGGCATGGCGAGGCGCACATTCTGCTCCACAGTGCGCCAGGGCAGCAGCGTCGGCTCCTGGAACACGGCCGCGACCCGGTCGCTCTCGGCGGTCGGGAGTTGGAAGGAGCCTGAGAAATCGCGGTCGAGGCCAAGCAGGATGCGCAACGTCGTCGTCTTGCCGCAGCCGGAGGGTCCGAGCAGGCAGGCGAACTCGCCCTGGCGCACCTCGAAGGAAAGATCCTTGAGCGCCGTCACTGATACGCCTTCGGCCGAGCGGAAGGTTTTCTCGAAAATGTCCACTCTAAGCGGCGCGCTGCCGCCAACGGGTTGCATGTCGTTCAAAGGGCTGCACCAGAAAGAGTTCGATGAGAAGCATGATCGCCACGAAAGCCAGCGTGTAGGCGAGGATGGCGGCAACGTCGAAAAGCTGGAAATAGAGATGGATCTGGAAGCCGACGCCATTGGAGCGGCCGAGCAGTTCCACCACCAGCACGATCTTCCAGATCAGGGCGATGCCGGAGCGGGCGGCGGCGGCGAAATAGGGCTGCAGCTGCGGCAGCAGGATATGGCGCAGCCGATCGAGCGGGCTGAAGCGATAGACGGTCGCCATTTCGCTGTAGCGCGGATCAAGCGCGCGGGCGCCTTCGCGCATCGTCACCGCCACGTTGGGGATCTTGTTGACGGCGACCGCGCCGATGGCCGCCGCCTCGGTCAGTCCGAACCAGATATAGGCAAGCACGATGATGACAAGCGCCGGGATGTTGAGGAACAGCACGAGCCAGACGTTGAAGAACTGGTCGGCGCGGCGGGAAATGCCGAGCATGATGCCAATGGCCGAGCCTATCACCATCGCCACCGCAAAGGCCGCGACCACGCGGGCCAAGGTGATGGCAAGGTTGTAGGGCAACTCGCCGCTGAGCGTGTCCTTGACCAGAACCGTCCACACCTGGGAGGGCGGCGGGAAGGCGCGGCTTGGCCACAGTGCGGCAACAAGGCTCCAAAGAAGAAACAGGCCGACGAGCGACGCAACCACCGTGAGCGTCGGCCCAGCCTTGGCCCAGCGACCCTGAGTGGTTGGGGCGCGCGTGGTGCTGGCGGCGGGCTGGGCGCGAAGTTCATCCAGGTTCATGTTTCCGGCCCCAGCCAAAAGGTTCCGGGGGCCATCTGACGCGCATCTCCGACCAGCTTTTCGCCGCCGATCTGGGCGAGCACATCATACAGCCGGGCGGCGTCTGCCTCTTCCTCCTCGGCCGAACGGGAAGGAATGCCTTCCCGATAGCGGTCGCGCAGCGTCTCCAGTTCCTTGCCTTCCGCCCGCGCCAGCGGTGCGAGGCGCAGCCATTCCGCGTCGGAGCTTGCAAGCAGCCGCTTTGCAGCCGCCGAAGCCTTGATGAAGCCGGCAATTGCCGCGGGATCGGCGCGGGCCCAGCTTTCATGAAAGGTGTAGCCGAGGGCCGCGACGGGACCGGTGGCGCCCAACGCCCTTGCGGCATCGTCGGCGCCGATGAGGCGGCGGAAGCCATGCGCCTCGAGCCGCGCGCAGAAGTGCCAGAAGTTGAGCACCGCATCGAGTTCGCCCTCGATGGTCTTTTCCGAGAGGAGAGGCGGCGCGCCGAAAACGATCTCGTTTCGCTCGGCAAGGTCCATGTCGTGGTCGCGCCGGAACAGGGCCTGCAACAGAAGCCAGCTCTTGTCGAGCGGACCGCCGGCCACGCCGATCTTCTTGCCGGTCAGATCGCCGGGGCTGCGGATAGGCGAGTCTTGTTTGACCATGATGGCACCCACGGCCGTGGAATAGGGCACGAGCGTCACATCACCGCCCATCGAACGCTGCCGCGACACCCACAGCCAGTCGGTGACGATGATGTCGATGTTGCCGGAAAGCATGGCGACGTTGGTCGCGTCCTCTCCGGCAAAAAACGAGACGTCGAGATCGATGCCGTTGGCCGCATCCAGGCCATGGTGCTTGATCGTATCAAGCTCCCAGCTGACGGTGCCGAACTTGAGAACGCCGATCCTGACGCTGTTGTCCGCCCGGGCGGGGCCGGCTGGCAGGGTGGGAACGCCGGCCAGGGCAAGACCCATCAAGCACACGAAGTTGCGTCGCGATACCACCACGGCGTCTCCCAACGTGCGACCGCGCCAGGCTGCGGTCTGCCTCAGATCGATTTCTCCTTGACGGGGAATGCGCATTTCCAGCGCACCACCGTGAGGGCAGGGTGCTGCTGCGTCCATTTCGCGATCTCGGGCGGTGCAGTGTACATGCACTGCACCAGCGAACCGCTGCTTTGGAAATAAAGATGCTCGTCGCGGCAATGGGTTGGATTGGCGGTCAGACAAACCGTCAGGATCAGGTCGACCATATTCATGTAAACACCTTTCGCCGCCACGTTCAGCCAGGCGTGCGCCGGCGCTTCCGCGTGTCAGCGAGCCTGCCGCCCCAAGGTGCCGTTGGGGAGGGTCCTGTCCAAGAAGGCTACGCGCTTGCCCGGACGGCGTCAACAAGATGCCCATTCCGGCCGAGCGGACGCCCGCGGATGGGGTACGATGGTCGCGATTGACATCCCGCCGACGCGATCTAGCTTGATGGGCGCGGGTGCAGCGGTCCGGAGGGTCGGACGCATGCTTGCATACCCGCCCAAACAAAAGGCGCATGCCGGGGGAGCCAACACGGCATGTGCAGTCGTTCAGGGCACCCTGACGTCCAGAGAGGAAACGCCATGCGCTCCATCGTACTTCTGCTCGCCATATCCGCTGCCGGCATGCTGGCCTCCAATGCCCAGGCGCAGGACGCCGCCGCCGGTGAAAAGGTCTTCGCCAAATGCAAGGCCTGCCACGTTGCCGACAAGGACGAGAACCGCGTCGGCCCATCGCTGATGGGCGTGATCGGCCGCACCGCAGGAACTCATCCGAACTACAAATATTCGCCGGCCATGATCGAGGAAGGCAAAAAGGGGGTTGTCTGGAACGAGCAGACGCTGACGGAATATCTGAGAGACCCCAAGGCGATGGTGAAGGGCACAAAGATGGCTTTCGCCGGCCTCAAGGAGGACAAGGATATTGCCGACGTCATCGCCTATCTGGAGCAGTACTCCAAAAAGTAGGCAGGAACAATGGCTTGAGACGAGGGGCTCCCGGATTGATTCCGGGAGTTCGCTAACTGCTGCAAGAGCCGTCAGGCCGCGTCGCGCAGGCCGCGCAGGGCGAGCGGCAGGTCGCCAAGGCTGTCGCAGATGAGGTCTGCGCCCAATTCCTCCACCGGCACCTGCGTATAGCCGCCGCGCACCAGAACCACCGGCATCCCGGCCGCCCGCGCAGCGCCCACATCGGCGGCACTGTCGCCTACCATCAGGGCGTTTTCCACGTCGATCCGTAGCCGTTCCAGCGCCAGCAGCAGCGCGTCGGGCGCGGGCTTCTTCTGGCTGACGGCGTCGCCGCCGACAATCGCGCCGAGCGCATCGGTGAGTCCGAAGTGCAGCAGGATCTCGCGCGAGGCCACCTGCGGCTTGTTGCTGACCACGCCCATCGCCATGCCGGACATGTGGAAATGCGCAAGCGTCTCCCGCGTACCCGGCATCAGGCGGGTGAGATAGGTGAGGTGGCGGTTGTAGATCGGCGCCATGTCGCGCGTGGCTTCTTCCAGCGCCCCGCCGATCAGTGGCATGCCCGCGGCCGCAAAGGCGCGTTCCACCAGCTTCGGCACGCCATTGCCGATCATCGTCGTGACACGGGGGACCGTGAGTGGCGCCAGCTGGCGGGTGGCCAGAAGCTCGTTCACGGCGGCGGTGATGTCAGGCGCTGAATCGATCAGCGTGCCGTCAAGATCGAACAGGATCGCTCGGGGAAAGGGTGCCTTTATGCCGTTGACGGTCATGCCGCTTCCTTCCATTTGATGGAGCAACCAATGGAGGCGACCTGCTCGCGCGGGCCATTGCCGGTGCGGGCCACCTGTTTCATCGCCTCATAGAGATCGCGGCGCAGGTCGGCCGCGCCGGTCTCCTTGCGCGAAGCATCGAGCCGGCCGCGATATTGCAGCGTCAGCTCGTTGTTGAAGCCGAAGAAGTCGGGCGTGCAGGCCGCACCATAGGCGCGCGCTACCGACTGGTCCTCGTCGTAGAGATAGGGGAAGCCGAAGCGGTGCGCCTCGGCGAACTGCTTCATGTTGGCGAAGGAATCTTCCGGATAGGCCTCGGCGTCGTTGGAACTGATGGCAACGAAGCCGACGCCTTCCGCCTTGAGGTCCTCGGCGTCGCGGACGATGCGCGAGATGACCGCCTTCACATAGGGGCAGTGGTTGCAGATGAAGACGACCACGAGGCCGTTAGGGCCGGCCTGTTCAAAGATGGAATGCTGCTTGCCGTCGACCCCGGGCAGCGTGGCATCGACGGCCGGCCAGCCGAAGTCGCAGACGGGTGGAATGGCTGCCATGGTGCCTCTCCCTGCTTGTCCTAGGCCGCCCTGCGCAACGCGCGATCGCCGGCGGCCCGGATGGCGGCGATGTTCTGGGCATAGGCCTCGGCCGTGCCGCCCTTGAACACGGCCGAGCCTGCCACCAGCACATTGGCGCCGGCGGCCGTGACCAGCGGCGCGGTTTCGGGC
>NZ_JBDGLC010000018.1:0-6940 GCF_057656055.1 Pseudaminobacter sp. Soil_N_29 | reverse complement strand
AAGGCGGTCGATAAGAACGGCAAGGAACTTTACAAGTTCAAGACGCCGTCCGGCATCATCGGCAACGTCACCACCTATGAGCACAAGGGCAAGCAGTACATTGCCGTGTACTCGGGTGTCGGCGGCTGGGCCGGCATAGGTCTGGCGGGCGGCCTGCTGTCGCCGGAGAACGCGCAGGCCTGGCACGCGGCGGCTGACCAAGGCCGCGCACAGGGCACCGAGAAAGAGGCTGTCAACACGGCCGGCCTCGGCGTCGTCGGCGGCTATGCGGGATTGGCCGATTACACCGCACTGGGCGGCCAGTTGACCGTCTTCGGCCTTCCGGACTGATAGCCGGCCCGCGCTCGTGCGCAAGGAATGGGGCGCCCATCCCATTGCCGGGCCGGCACCGCGAACGCCCGGTCCGGCGGTGATGTAGCGGCTCGGCTTTCTGGATCAATATGGCGCCTCCCAGCGGGCAGGCGTCTTCTGCTGCTGTCAAGGAGCGCGAAGATGCGGGGCTATTTTTCCCTCCGCCAAGAGCAACGCGGTTCCTTTTCGCCCGAAGAACTGCACGTGCTCGACATACTGATATGGCGGATATTCAGAAGGTTGCACATCGACGATCAAGCCGAGCGGAACGAGATCGCAGCGAGAATTCTGTCGCTTTACGAGCTCGGTCGAACCCCAAGAGACATATTCGGCCTGATGATGCGTCTGTACCGACGTCGCGAGAGGCCGTCGCACGCGCGCCGATGTCGGCAGCTCAAGAAAAAACAGGGCTAGCCCGCGTTGGTAGCCGTCGCTCGGCCACCCGGCCATTCCAGTTGTGGTTGTGCGGTGGTGGGTCCTCACTGATGAGCCAGCCAATGCTGCTACGGGATTGCTCTTTGCTCCGGCGCAACGACGCAAGGCTGATCTTGGGGGAGAATGGCTTTCTTTGAAGGAGCAATCTCCCATGGTTCGAACGCCGAGGGTCCATCCTGACATGCCGATAGACGAGGTGATGCGCCGGTGGCCCGCGACGATCCACGTTCTGGTCCGCCGTCGCATGCTCTGCGTGGGATGTCCAATCGGACCGTTCCATACCATTTCCGAGGCCTGCCGTGAGCATGCCGTGCCTGAAAGCGAGTTTCTGATGGAGCTGGAAGCCGTTTTGGCGGGCTGAGCCTTCAGCTGCGCCGCCGGTTCTCGGCAATCAGCATGAGGCCATGCGGATCGGTGACGGTGACCTTCTGACGTCCGCCACGAACCAACCCCTCAGTTTCCCAGGCGCTGAGCAGCCGGCTCACAGTATGCAGCGTGGTGCCGGTCATCTCGGCGATGTCCTGGCGGGTGATCGGAAAATCGATCTCGATCCCCTCCGGCGTCTTGCGCCCGGACTGCTGCACGAGCCGCAGCACGGTACGGGCGATCCGCTGTTCGACCTGCTCCGTTGCCATCTGCATGACCTGTTTCTGCGTGTCCTCGAGCCGAGTTCCGATCGTCTGGTAGGCTGCCGTGCCGAAGGCTGGAACCCGCGCCACCAGGTCGGGCCATGCAGCATTGGGCCAGGAGAGCACCACGCAATCGACGGCCGCAACCGCGCTGGCCGGGTAGGTCGTCTTGCCCATGGCGATCGCGATGCCGAGGAGTTCGCCCTCATTGATGTAGCGAGCAATGACCTGATGGCCCTCCGGCGTGGTGCGAACGACGCGGATATGGCCGGAGAGAAGCAGGTGGAACGACCGCGCTTCCTCGTCCTGCGAGAACACCTCCGAGTCCTTCGGCACACGCGACGACCGCGCTGCCTTCAGGATGTGATCGAGGTCCTCCGGGGAAACGCCGGCGAAGGCGGGTCGGCCCGCAAGCAGAGACCTGTCGAGCACGGGCATGCGGCACGTCCTCCGGGGTTATCGGAAAGTCTTCCCCTGCTTTTTACCCTGAGTTTGCGCCAGCGCAAACTGTGCCCACCCGACGACATCTATAGGTTTGTGCGCGGTCTGACGCCGCAGCAAAAAGGAAGAGGAAAATGAACAGGATCATCGCAACCCTGGCCTTTGGAGCGGCGGTCGCCTTCACTGCAACCGCAGGTGCCGCGGAATTCGAGGTCAAGATGCTGAACAAGGGCGAGAAGGGCGCGATGGTGTTCGAGCCTGCCTATATCAAGGCGGCGCCGGGCGACACCATCCGCTTCGTGCCGACCGACAAGGGCCACAACGTCGAGACCATCAAGGGCATGATCCCGGCGGAAGCTGAACCCTTCAAGAGCAAGTTCAACGAGGAGTTTGCCGTGACGATCGACAAGGAAGGCGTCTACGGGGTGAAGTGCACGCCCCATTACGGCATGGGCATGGTGGCGCTGATCGAGGTCGGGGCCGCGGCGAACCTGGCTGAAGCGAAGGCGGTGAAGCAGACTGGCAAAGCCAAAGCCACGTTCGATGAGCTGTTTGGGCAGGTCGTCGCTGCGGAATAATCCCGAGCGGCCAACGAGGGCCGGAGGGGCAAGGCCGGTTGACGGAAGTCCCCCGGCCGCGCCGCCGGCCTTGTTCAGTTCGCGAACTCGCCGGCAACGACGGCGTGTACGGTGGACCACCGCTCCAGCCTGTCGAAGATGGAGGTTTGCGGCAATTGCTCGCCCTGCAGTTCGGGCGGGACCTTCCAGCCCGGATCGATGCCTTCCATGTTGGGCAGCTCATGCGCGATGCCCTTGTGGCAGTCGATGCAGGTCGCCTGGCCGCTCAGCAGGTATCGGGTGTGGATGTCGGCAGCGCGCTGCGTCTGCTTCGAGAGGTCCATCGCCACCGACGAGTGGCAGTTGCGGCATTCCAGGCTGTCATTGGCCTTCAGGCGCGCCCATTCGTGCTGGGCAAGCTCCAGCCGCTTGTCCAGGAATTTCCGGCGCGTGTCGATCGTGCCGAAGATCTTGCCCCAGACCTCCTTTGAGGCCTGCATCTTGCGAGCGATCTTGTCCGTCCACTGATGCGGCACATGGCAGTCGGGGCAAGACGCCCGCACGCCCGACCGGTTGGTGAAGTGGATCGTCCGCGTCAGCTCCTGATAGACGTTCGCTTCCATCTCATGACACGAGATGCAGAACTTCTCGGTGTTGGTCACCTCGAGCGCGGTGTTGAAGGCGCCCCAGAACACCACGCCGCCGACAAAGCCGCCGAGCGTGAGAAAGCCAAGGCTCAGCGTAGCCGCCGGCGTAGACAGGATTTTCCACGCCCAGAGGGCGGCCGCCCGCAGCTTGCCCATTTGTCTACATGTCCCCCGCGTGTTCAACGCCCATCTCGCTCATGTCCTTGAAAGTGTTCTTGACCGGCGGTGCGTTGGTCGCCTGAGGCACATGGCAGGCCGTGCAGAAGTAGCGGCGGGGGGAGACGTCCGCGAGCATCTGGCCTTCGCGCGTGATGTAATGGGTCACGCTGATCATCGGCGCGCCCGAGCCTTCGGTAAGCTCCCGCTTGTGGCAGGAAAGGCATCGGTTCGTATTGACGGAAAGCTGATAGCCCTCGATCGAGTGCGGGATGACCGGTGGCTGGTCCGGGTAGGCGCGCATCTTGCGGATGTCGTCCACGGTCCATTTAGGCAGCGGGTTGGCAGGCGCTTCTTCGGTGAACGGCACGTCGCCTCTGAGCTCCGCGCCCATCTGCGCCAAGGCAGTGGAGATGGTGAACACGGCCCCTGCCCCGATCAGAGCAAGGAGTGTCCGTGTCTTCATACGGATACGATCTTGACCGCGCATTTCTTGAAGTCCGTCTGCTTGGAAATCGGATCGGTCGCGTCCAGCGTCACCTTGTTGATCAACTGGCTGGCATCGAACCACGGAACGAAGACGACGCCCTTCGGCATGCGGTTGCGGCCGCGCGTCTCCAGGCGGGTTCGGATCTCGCCACGGCGGGACATCACCTTGATCTCCGCGCCCTGGTTCAGCCCCCGGTCACGGGCATCGTCGGCATTCATGAAGCAGACGGCTCCGGGGAACGCTTTGTAGAGTTCGGGAACCCGCATGGTCATGGAGCCGGAATGCCAATGTTCGAGAACCCGGCCTGTCACCAGCCACAGGTCGTACTCGTCGTCGGGAGACTCCGCCGGCGGTTCATACGGCACGGCGATGATCTTGGCCTTGCCGTCGGGATTGCCGTAGAACTTCACGCCTTCGCCGGGTTTGACATAGGGATCGTGGCCCTCGCGGTAGCGCCAGAGCGTCTCCTTGCCATCCACCACAGGCCAGCGCATCCCGCGCACCTGATGGTACATGTCGTAGGGCGCCAGGTCGTGGCCATGGCCACGGCCGAAGGACGCGTATTCCTCGAACAGTCCCTTCTGGAGGTAGAAGCCGAAGTGCTTCGCTTCCCGGTTCTCGTATTCCGGATCGACTTCGGAAAGCGGAAAGCGATCAACCTGGCCGTTGGCGAACAGAACCTCGTACAGGCTCTTGCCACGATAGGTGGGATTGACATCGAGGATGTCGGCCGGCCAGACCTCGTCGGCCGTGAACCGCTTGGAGAACTCGACCAACTGCCAGAGGTCCGACCGCGCCTCGCCGGGCGCATTCACCAGCTGATGCCAGACATGCGTGCGGCGCTCGGCATTGCCATAGGCGCCTTCCTTCTCGACCCACATGGCGGCAGGCAGGATCAGGTCGGCGTTGACAGCGGTGATCGTCGGATAGGCATCCGAGACAACGATGAAATTGTCCGGGTCTCGATAGCCGGGATAGGTCTCCTGGCCAGTGTTCGGCGCGGCCTGGAGATTGTTGTTCACCTGGATCCAGTACCAGTTGAGCTTACCGTCCTTCAGCATCCGGTCCTGCTGCACGGCGTGGTAGCCGGGCTTGTCGGGCAGCAGCCCGTGCGGCACCTTCCAGATCTCTTCGGCGTGGGCGCGATGCTCCGGGTTGGTGACCACCATGTCGGCCGGCAGCCGATGGGCGAAGGTGCCGACCTCGCGTGCCGTGCCGCAGGCGGAAGGCTGGCCGGTGAGCGAGAACGGGCTGTTGCCCGGCTCCGAGATTTTCCCGGTGAGCAGGTGCAGATTGTAGAGCATCTGGTTGGCCCAGACGCCGCGGACGTGCTGGTTGAACCCCATCGTCCAGAGCGACATGACCTTCTTGGTCGGGTCCGCGTAGAGTTCCGCCAGTTCTTCGAGGAAACCGGGCTCGACGCCCGATATTTTCGAGACCTTCTCGAGCGTGTATTCGGAGACGAAGGCCTTGAACTCTTCAAAGGTGAACGGCTCGGTCTTTCCCGGCTCGGCTGCGCCGGTGGCGGCCTGCTCGAGCGGATGCTCCGGGCGCAGGCCGTAGCCGATGTCGGTGGCCCCCTTCACGAAGACGGTGTGGTTGCTCACGAAGTCCTCGTGCACCCGCCCCGTCGTGATGATGTGGTTGGCGATGTAGTTGAGGATCGCAAGGTCGGTGCCCGGCTTGAAGACGATCGGGATGTCGGCGAGGTCCATCGAGCGGTGGGTGAAGGTCGACAGCACCGCACAGCGGACATGCGGATGGCCGAGCCTGCGGTCCGCGACCCGCGTCCACAGGATCGGATGCATCTCGGCCATGTTCGAGCCCCACAGCACGAAGGCATCGGCGGCCTCGAAGTCGTCGTAGCAGCCCATCGGCTCGTCCATGCCGAAGGTGCGCATGAAGGCGACGGCGGCCGAGGCCATGCAGTGACGGGCGTTCGGGTCGAGGTTGTTGGAGCGGAAGCCCGCGCGCATCAGCTTCGTCGCGGCGTATCCCTCGAAGATCGTCCACTGGCCGGAGCCGAACATGCCGACGGCGGTGGGACCCTTCTCCTTGAGCACCTTCTTGCACTTTTCGGCCATGATGTCGAAGGCCTCGTCCCAGGAGACCGGCTCGAATTCGCCTTCCTTGTCGTAGACACCGTTCCTCTTGCGCAGCAGCGGCTGGGTCAGCCTGTCCGCGCCATACATGATCTTCGAAAGGAAATAGCCCTTCACGCAGTTCAGGCCGCGGTTGACCTCCGCCTGCATGTCTCCATGGGTGGCAACGACCTTGCCTTCCTTGACGCCAACCATCACGCCGCAGCCGGTCCCGCAGAAGCGGCAGGGCGCCTTCGACCACTTGATCTCCAATGCGCTCACGCCGCCTGGCACCGGCTGGGCTGCGGCTTCGGGCGCAATGCCGGCCGCCGTAGCCGCTATCGCCGCCGCCTGCGCTTTCAGCAGATCGCGTCGGGAAAGGTCCATTCTCAAGCTCCCTGGACTTCCTGTTCGACGTGCTCGAACACCATGTTGGCCGTGATCACACCGTCCATGACGGCGATCTGGAGCAGCAGACTGCCGACCGCGCCGCTGCCCGGACCTTCGAGCAGCACCACCATCTTGCTGCCCTGGCGTGCGCTCAGTTCCACGCCGTTCATTTCGGCCAGCTTGGCCGCGATCTCGTCCTCGCGGCCCGGCAGCACCGCGACCACCGCGCTCGATATGCAGTGCTGCTCCGGTGCAGACCCGGCGCCATGGATGCGGCCCGTTCTGCCTGCGAGAAACTGGCGCCTCGTCACGCCATCAGACGGGGTGTCCATCATGCAAGCCTCAATGCAAGGGATGTGAAGGAGGGCCTGGCGGGCCGAAAATGATCTGCCACATCCAGACCAAAAAGCCGTAGCCGCCGACCACACCAACCGCCACGATCGGCCAGATGCCGAAGGCAAGCACAAGAAACGCGAGCAGTTCCTTGCGCCTGGCTTTTGGAGGCGGAAGATGCGCCACTTCCGCTGCTGCCTTTCCGGTGTCCTGGATCATGGACCTCCTCATGCCGCAAAACGGCGAACGTCATTCGACTCAGCAGGATGACGTAGAGGTAGGCTAAAGCCCCAAGTTATTTTTGCAATAGCTTCTGCGGCATGGAAAACTACGCTCCGCGGGCGGCCCGGGGACCCCACAGGATGGGTGCGTAACGCACTGCGAATAGAAGAAATGCAGCGCTCCAGAAAGCTCCACCGCAGGCGAGAAC
>NZ_JBDGLC010000017.1:0-10997 GCF_057656055.1 Pseudaminobacter sp. Soil_N_29 | reverse complement strand
GCCCTCTTTCTCGCCTCCCCAGCAGCGAGTTTCATGACTGGCGCCGCCGTTCTTGCCGATGGTGGCGTGTCCATCAATCGAACGTGAATCCAAACGACAGAGTGAGGCCGCACCGAGGCGGCCTTACTTACCGCAGCCTCCTTTTGAATGGCAGCAATGCGCCTAAAGTCGGCCGTAGCCGTCCATTCTGCCGTTCCCCGAAAGCAGACTCTTGATGCCGAGCGCGGGCGACTGCAACGCCCGTCGAGACCTGCGACCCGGGGATCAAGTGGATACTATCCCAGGTCTCTGGCCGCGAGGGCTCTAGGGGGGCGGACGGGTTCGCACCGACTCCCGCCATTGCAAAAACCTGCTATTCATGCAGGCAGGTCGCCGTCGAGCTCATCGTCACGTTGTCAGCACCCGAGGCGGTCCCGAGGAAGGAGCAGGCCAATGCCTCCATCCGACGACGAACGCTCCGAAGCGGCTCGATCGAGCATGCAACCGCTGGGCGCGCAGGCGGCGAAGTCGCATCCGCCGCTTGAGCGCGGCCGTTTCGGCGGCACGGAACGCCGGCATGAGCGTCCAGTTGACGACGACGCGCCGGTGTCGCGCAGCGATCTCAGCAAGGGGCGCGAAGAGGTGCTCGAGCATCGCGCGGCCTACATCAACTGGCGCGTTCTGGTCATCTCGTCGGCGGTGATCCTGGGCTTCTCGATCTGGGCCATTGTCATGCCCGGTGGCGCGCGAACGACGATGAAGACGGCCGTCGACTGGATCGCGAGAAACCTCGGCTGGTATTACGTGCTGACGGTCACCCTCGTCACCGGTTTCGTCCTCTGGGTGGCGTTCTCGAAGGAGGGCAGCGTACGGCTTGGTCCCGATCACTCGCGGCCGCAGTACAAGCTCCCCACCTGGGTCGCGATGCTGTTCGCCGCCGGTGTCGGGATCGACCTGCTCTTTTTCTCGGTCGCCGGTCCCGTGGTGCAGTTTCTGCATCCACCCTACGGCGAGGGCGGCACACCTGAGGCGACGCGGGATGCGGTCGTCTGGACGATGTTCCATTACGGGATCGCAGGCTGGGCGATCTATGCGCTTCTCGGCATGGCGATGGGCTACTTCGCCTACCGGTGGGACATGCCCCTGTCGATCCGTGCGGCGCTCTACCCGCTTCTTGGCAAGCGCGTGCGCGGCCCCCTGGGCGACGGCATCAACATCATCGCGGTGGTTGGCACCGTGTTCGGCGTGGCGACATCGATGGGCATCGGCGTCGTACTGCTGAATGTCGGTTTCGCGCTTCTCTTCGGGCTGCAGCAGGGCCTGGCGCTGCAGATCGCGTTGGTCGCCGTCGCCGTCGTCCTGACCATCGCGGCCACGACATCGGGCGTCGACCGGGGCATCCGCTGGATCTCCGAGCTGAACCTGTGGAGTGCCGCGGCGATGATGATCTACATCCTCTGCGCCGGTCACACGGCATTCCTCCTGAACGCCCTGGTCGATAACATCGGTCGGTTCTTTGTCACGCTGCCCGAGCGCACGCTTCAAACCTTCGCCTACGAGCCCGACGGCGCCAAGTGGATGGCCAGTTGGACGTTGTTCTTCTGGGCATTCTGGCTTGCATGGGGCCCGTTCGTCGGCGTCTTCCTCGCCCGCATATCGCGCGGGCGGACGCTACGCGAGTTCGTGATCGCGGCAATCACGGCGCCCGTCCTGTGCGACTTCATCATCGTCTCGCTGTTCGGCAATTCGGCGTTGTACGAGGTGCTGCAGGGCAATACGGAGTTCGCCCAACTCGCGGTCCAGAGCCCGGAGCGCGGATGGTACGCGCTGCTCGAGATGTTCCCGGGCGCGATGTTCCTTATCGGTCTGGCAACCTTCTCGGGTCTGCTGTTCTACCTCACGAGCGCGAACTCGGGCGCGATGGTGACGTCGAACTTCTCCGCCTCGATCCCGGATCCGTCGCACGACGGGCCGAAATGGCTGCGCATCTTCTGGGCCGTGCTCACCGCCGTTCTTACCGTGGCGATGCTGCTCGCAGGTGGTGTGCCGACGATGGAGTATGCAACGCTCATCTTCGCCCTTCCGGTGACGATCATCGCCTACCTGGTCATGGCGTCTTTCTACAAGGTGCTGCGGATGGAACGCGCCGAGCGCAGGGGTCAGGTGCTGCGAAGACCGTCTATGGCCCCTATCGGCGGCCACGTGCCCGAACGGTCGTGGAGGCAGCGGCTTGAACGGCTGCGCGCATACCCGTCGCTGCCCGAGGTCGTGCAGTTCCTCGAGCGCACCGTGCGGCCGGCGCTCGACGACGTGGCGGGCGAGTTCAGGAAACAGGGTTATGAGGTCGAGCAGGGCGTCATCATCAACGCGAGCGGCATCGAAGAGCCACTGCTGCGGGTGTCCTTGGATACGTTCCGCGCCTTCCAATACCACGTCGCCATCGTCGAGGCACCGGTGCCGATGTTCAGTGGTCGCATGTCGCGTGAGACCGACGTCTACTACCGGCTCGAGGTGTTCACACAGACCGGATCGGGCGGTTATGACCTGATGGGCCTGACAAGGCAGCAGGTGATCGACGACGTGATCGAGCGCTACGAGGCCCACCTTGCGTTCCTCACCTTGTCCACGGAGACCGATACGGCATCGGTGCTCACACCGCCGATGCCGCGGCAAGATCAGCCGTCCGCGGCGTCGAAGGACGCCGGAGACATTCAGGGCCAAGGGGAGAAGGAGTGATGGTCGCCTGACAACCTGGCACTTGCTGCGCGTTCCGCCCGAACGGGAGCCTGCGTGCCGAGGCTGACTGGTTTGAATCCTTCCGGAAGGATCAAACGCTACATCAGGACTGCTCTGGACCAGAACGTCGAGGGCGAAGCCACCCTGATCCACGGCTCGCCACAACCAGTACAGAGATAAATGGACCGGCGGCAGGGTGCCGCCGGTCTATGACATATATCCAACAGGTCGGCTCGATCATTCGCCGAGCCACTCCTTCACCCGGTCGGGGGGCTCGGCGATGAATTTGTCCACCGCCTTGTCGTAAGAGGTCTGCTGCGCACTAAACATGGCCGCCTCCAGTTCAGGGACCGGCAGTTTCATACGCGACAGGAATTCAGCGACCTTGGGGTTGTCTACCCTGACAACCGCATCAATGGTCTTCATGAACGGCTTGATCGGGCGTTGAGCAGCGTTCGGCGCGTACACGAACTTAGCGCGACGATGAGGCTCCTAGCTCTCACCGCGGCACATGGGAACCAAACAGCGCTCCCCCGGATTATGTGTCTGCGCTCGCCTGTCCCCCTTGCGAGCGTGCCTTTACTCATCAGCCCGTCGTCTCACCCGAGGCGGCGGGCTTTTTTTGTGCGCGGCAATGCAGGTGTCTAGAATAAACCTCATTTGGGCTATACGTTATGAGCATCGCCTATTTGGCCTGATTTGGCCTCTCGCGGCGCTTTCGAGCCGCCAAGTTCTATCCAGATTTACGATGCTCTGAACGCGTGACATGGATTTGCCACGCGACGGCAACATTGACGTAATCGTCGTGCCCGTGCGGGAGCGCGCATTGGCGTGGCAGGTTGTCGAAGACCAGACGGAGAACGACGGCCTTCGATCTCAACCGAGGTTCTTGGTTTGCGAGGACACGCGCATGTCGACCCGCACGATCCAATCCATTGTCCACTTCTCCGCGCCCTTCGCCTTGAGGGGCATCGACGAGGTGCAGCCGCCGGGCGATTACGCCATCGATCAGGATGAAGACATCATCGACGGCGTTTCCTGGCTCGCCTATCGCCGCGTCGCAACCTTCATTCACCTGCCCGCCGTCTCGACAAATAAGATGACGGCGCAACTGATTGAAATCGACTTCGCCGAGTTGGAAGCCGCACTTCAGCAGGATCGAGAGCAGGCGCGATAGCTAGGCCCGCGCCAAGCCTGGCACGGGCGCATCCACAGGACACGAAAAATGTCACCGCATCGCTTCGCAGTAGGACAGTCGGTTCACTTCAGGAACAGGTTTCACCTGTCGGACACGGCGGCAGGAACCTATCGCATCACCGCGACCCTGCCGGAACGAGACAACTCGCCTCAATACCGCATCCGAAATGATCATGAGCCGCACGAGCGTGTAGCAACCGAAAACGCACTTGAACTCGAGACGCCGCCGGTCGCAACCGGCTTCAACTGACAGGAGATTTGCATGGCCAAGAGTCAGCGGCGCAGCAATCGCGAAATCAGGAAGCCGAAAAAGCAAAAGGCCTACGTCAAGGTCGAGACAGCATTCGGCTCGCCGGCAGGCAACGGCAATGGAGAGCACCGCACGACCAAAAAATGAGCGTCGCGCGCCGGTTCTCTTACGGTAGGTAACCCACATGAAAGTCGTCATTGAATTCTGCCGGGTTCGTGAACTGGACAACGCACATGCGGTTCTCGGCCGCGTGGCCTGCGATGCGATCGATACCGACGCGGCGATCGGCATGGCGAGATCGCTCTTCCGCACGCTCGACATGCCGCAGGACCCTGACATCGTCAGCATCAGCGACGATCAGGGGCGGCAGCTTTACTGGGCGGTGGTGAGGCCAGTCTGAAAGGAAGATCGGCTCATGACGAGGCTGGCCCAGACCGAAGCCACTGCCACAAGGATCGATCTCGACGCGGTCAATGCAAAAAAAAAGTGCAAGGCATGGCCCAGGTGGTTCGGACCCGGCCCAACTGAAAAACCGAAGGCCGCTTGTCTACCTCGTCGCTCCGTATCGTACACCCTTGCCGGCCTAGATTCGCCGCGGCGGGTTTTTTGCGTTCGCTCTGGAACTTCGGCCAGACCGCCCCATCTCCAGACGGTCCCGTCTTGGTGGATTGGCCATCGCCACCAAGCGCCTGCCCGTCGCCGAAGCGGCGGGCTCTTTTTCTCCCGCCGTGGAGACTGGAGAGGGCGATGCGCAGTTATCTTTCCCAATCCCCTGAACTGCTGTCCATGTTTTCCGACGAGGTGCTGGACGTGCTTGACAGCGTGGTGCGTCGGGCAGCCGAAACGCTGCACATCGTCGATCCGGCGGAACGCAACGAAGTCGCGGCAAGGATCTTTGCGCTGTACACGATCGGCGGCCGCACCCCGGAAGAGATCCTGGAGCTGACGATCCGCCTGCACCAGGAAGGCTATGCGCCGGGCGGTCGCCGCTCGGATAAGCCGCCCGTCAAGCGCATCAGGACCGAGCGTCAGCGCCGGCGCTTGAAGGAAGATGGCAGATAGTTTGGCCGCGGCCGGCGTACCGTGTGTCCGGCCGAACGAGTTGCTCGAGGTGCGACCGCTAGGTGACCGTTGCTTGTGGGGGCTCCAACTTCCTCCGCGGCAGCCTTGCGTTAGAAATGGCCACCAAAGTTCAGCCCGAAGAGGAAATAGAAGACAACCACTGCGCGGCAGTGATCAGCATCACACCCAACAGGCGCCCATAGTTGCTCAAATCGGACTGATTTGGCGTGTGGCGTTTCATGGCTCCGCTCCTTACCCATAAAGGATTTGCGCCGTCGATAGCTCACCACCGGCGGCAGGCTTTTCGTGATTGCCAAATCGCCAGACCTTTATTCATAAGGCTCTGGTTGAGTAGGCCGGCTCGTCACGGTCCAGCGGCCACGTGTCGAGTCTATCCCGATGCTTTCGAGGGCCTAGGGAGGCCACAATTTACATCGAAGCCCGCCACCGAAGCCTCGCTGGTGATGGCGTCCACCAAATCCTGGTCCGAAATATCTAAGTCCGGGAAAACGCTCCGCACCGCGCCGAGGGCCTGCGAAATCGCAAACGGCCGCGCCTCCTTCTGGCACGCATTCAAGAAGGTCGCGATTGCCGCCCGTACCTGATCTGGAAGTTGATCGCTCAAGCGCTGGGCCTCGGTTCGCCGCGACTTACCGCCAGAAAAGCCATCGTCGTCCCACCGTGCGATGGCGGCGTCTGCGGTTTCCCACTCACCAAGATGTACGGCCAGCTTCTGCCGGAGATCTGCTTCGGCCGCCTGGCTTTGCTCGACTTCTCGCACGAGAAAATTCAGTGCGGCGGTTTCCGTACCTGCGTCGTGTGGTTGTGCCGATTGGCGCACCTCCGCCAGAAGCCGCTCGATCATGTTCATATTTGCGAAACTAAGATAGTTGGAAGACATGATGTCCTCCTGAACTTGGGGCTAGGGTATGTTGGCCCTTAACCGGTGTCGCCCGTTTCAGAAGACGCCGACAATTCACCATGCACCCAATGGCGTACGGAGTCGACGTATTTTGTCCTCACTCCGCATCCGGCTTCTCCAGTCCGTCGCGTATCCGAGGGGGATTTTTCTTGTTCTTTTGCCCATCCGCCGAATTCGCTTGCTATATGGTCCCCAACCCTCCATATCCGGCCCATCGGCTGCTGACCGGCCGGGAACGCTCTTCGAGATACGTTGCTGGGTTTCCCCGTAGGCATTCGCATTTGCCCTGATTGATGGTGCGCCGACCACGAATGTACCGGCGGTTCACATGTCTCAGGATTGAAGGGAAGCGGGCATCACGGCCCGCTTTTTTCGTTTGGAGATGCAATCTGCCACGCCTTCCCGCTGAACCTTGGGGGGACGGCGGGTTGGCATGGAGACTAACGCGCTACCTTTGAGGTAGCGGCAGGATGATGACAGAACCGCCAGATAGTCGGCCAGTCGGGCAAAACCCCGTGTGGAAGGCTCGGCACGGTGAGCACGGGGATGCGACGCCGGGTGATATGCCGTGATGTCAAGAAATTCAGCGGGTTTGCTATATTGGCAGTCGTGAGTGTTTGTTTCCTCATGTCAAGCATTCATGGAATGGATGACCTCCGCGCAATGTTATAGCCTTGGCAAGAGCCGAGACGAATCTTGGCGCGAGCCTTGCCTTCATTCTGCATTGCGCCTATGTCTGAGTGTCAATATTGTTGATGAATATTGTGTCGGTGCTCTTGCGCCCAGACGATATTCCTTCTCAATTTCGAGCACTGACGTTTGGCGTACATCTGTATTCCGATTTGGAAGGAAATCTCATGGCAACCGGAACAGTAAAGTTCTTCAACTCGACCAAAGGCTTCGGCTTCATCACGCCGGATCAGGGCGGCGCGGATGTTTTCGTTCACATTTCTGCGGTCGAACGGGCTGGCATGCGCTCCCTGGCTGAGGGTCAGAAGGTGAGCTTCGATGTCGTGCCGGATCGTCGCAGCGGTAAGGGTGCGGCCGACAACCTTCAGGCGGCATGACGAAATAGCGATTCCGGTCTTTGACCACAGATGTACTGGCACTGGTCGGTGAGGCGTCTAGGAGAGGGTCGGGATATTTCCCGACCTTTTTCATTGGAATGGTGACGATGGGATGGAGGTTACGACCTATCCGGCCAACTCGCAGCCGAACCAGCCTGTCCCCGTTTTTTCTCGCGCCAACGCCCGCGCTGAACGGCTTAGCGACGGTCCAGCGCGGGTTGGCAGGAGATCGCAGTCCTTCTCTCGCCATCAGTTGACAGCGGCTGGATGATTACAGAACTGCGTAGGGGTAGCCAGTCGGGCAAAACCCGTGAGACGAAGGCTCGGTGCGACAGGCGCGGCGGATGGGCGCCGAGCCTCACAGGCCGGTCGCCGGTAACGCGCGTAGGTGTTCAGGGCGCGACAGCGCCCCTAAATGCTTGAACGTGGCCCGTTAGGCTTGGCGGGCCTTGCGGTCTGAATATCGACGGTCGCGCTTCGCCTTGTGAGCCGCCTCTTCCTCAAGGACACGTGCGACACGATTCTTGTCCGCGATGTCGCGAGCTTCGATTTCAGCTCGGGCAGATGCTGCACTTGCGGCGTCCCGCTCTGCGATCTCGGTTTCGATGCGGGCTTGTTCGTCTAGTTTCACCTGCTCACGTTGAGCGCGGCGCTCTTCGCGGGCTTCAGCGATTAGAAGGCGTTCCGACTGCCTGGCTTCACGGGTGGGCTCCGCAGCCGCCTTGGCGGCACGATAAGCCTCAAGGAGAGCCGCTTTCGCGGCGGTAGAGGCGCCGCGCCGGTCTGAAAGCTCATTCTTTTTGATGTTTCTCAAATTTTTAGTCCAGTTGGAGGTGATGGCGGCCGAACTCAGGACTTCTTGGCCCGCTTGGAGACTGGCGTTGCCATCGAGATGCTGTCCTGCAATTCCTTTGCAAGGCGGGCCTCTCTCAGCCTTAGGGTCTTTTCGTCCCTGGCAACCACGATGGAGTCGAGTTCTCCAAAAGCGCGCTCGCGCGCGAGGAACTGTGACTGTGTCTTGCCGAAGGCGGCCTCGGCCTGTTGACGCGGCTTGCTGTAGTTCGCGGTCATTGCTGTCCTCGTAACGGCTGCTCGCCAGGCGAGCGGCAATAAAAAAAGGTCAGGCAAATTGCCTGACCTCGCTTGGTTTCTCGCTCCCACAGTGCCAGTACATCCGTGGTCAAAGGAAAGCGGACACCATTTAGGCTGCCTGCAGATTGCAGGCAGACATCTTACCCGACTTGTTGTCGCGCTCCAGTTCGAAGCCGATCTTCTGGCCTTCGACGAGTTCGCGCATACCGGCGCGCTCGACGGCTGAAATGTGGACGAACGCATCGGCGCCGCCGTTATCAGGCTGAATGAAGCCGAACCCCTTGGTGGAATTGAACCATTTAACTGTGCCAGTGGTCATGATGAACCCTTTCATAGCAGATAGAGATGACCGTCACGCGGAGGCGTTACGGGACGAACTAACGATGCTTTAAGGGAGGGTTCGTTCAAAGCGCGGTGCCAATCGCGCGGTAACCAAAAGCTCAGCAATAAAATATCGAGAGATATCAATACGGGTCTTCAGCCAGAGTGTCAACCTTTGCTTTTATGAACGGTACATTCACTCATCGGATAACCCTGAGCGGCAAAGCTGATACATATATTAAAGTGGATTTTCTGTGGGCGCATGCGACGGCCCAGACGGAAAATCACTTTTCAGCTTATCGGTTGACACCCTCCTGTCAATGTTTCTATTTCGTTCTCATGCTGGGCCCCTATTGGCCAAAGAGAAAAGGTGCGTACACACTCGCTGACTCAGCGAGGAATGGCGCCTATCTGCGCGCAGAATGCCGTTATTGCAAAATCGTCCATTTCTACACGCCATCGGATCTGAAGGAGCTTTGCGGCAACGTTCAGGTCGATGACCTGAAACTGCGGTGCGAGAAGTGCGGCGACAGCAACATCATGCTCAGCGAACATCACCCGCCAATTGCGGAGCTTCAGACAATGACCATAAGGCGGCTGGACAGAGTGTGTTTCCAGCGCCGTGTCGTATGGCGAGATGAGTCGGCCTGGAAGACGAAGTAGGCGAGGCCTGATCAGGAACGAATTGAAGCGCGTGCCGGTCTGGCGCAAGGAGGAAGGCATCCTCTTGGTGGGAGAGAATCTTGGCCGCAATGGTCTCATTTGTCACTGCCGTGCTTGAGCTCAGGGTTGGAGTTCGCAACTGGTCAGGAACGGAAGGGCAGCTATCGCAGGGTGGCCGCTGAAACCGGACTGTCAGCTTGCGGCCCCAAAGCGGACCCGGGGCAGCGGCAACTCTCGCCTATGCTCTAGCAGCTTACTTGCACTTGCCGCCGTCAATTTTCCTCCGCGAGGGCGAAACGTCCTATCACTGGGATACGGATGACGCGCGGGTGCTCTCGGTCACGCTCTATGCCAGAGGACCTGACGGTTTAGCGTCTGACGCCGCTGCAATGCCGCTCCCTTGAGCAATCACTTCTCACGGCGGGAAAGTCGAGCGTTAATGAGCCAGCTTAACCCCAGGCATCGTTGCGTCCGTCACCGCTTCAAGCAAGCATAAGCTGTTGTTTAGCGGCAACAAGAGACCCGCAGCCATTCACGCACCCCGCGCCCAAAGGCTTCGGATCTCAACCGGCCATCTACCGTTGACTGAGGCAGAGTAATTTTGCGCGCAGGTCTTGCTATGGCTCGACTTGATGGGCTGAGTAGGCGTCCATCACGCGTGCCGAATAAATGAGCGCCGCACCGGCATTCACTGCAACAGCCACACCGAGCGCTTCGGCGATCTCTTCGCGTGTGGCGCCATGCTTTATGGCCGCGTCGGTGTGGACAGCGATGCACCCATCGCACTGTCGTGTGACTGCCACCGCGAGCGAGATCAATTCACGGATCTTCGGGTCGAGTAAGCCGGTCTTGGAGCCAGCATCGCCGAGTGCTCGATAGCCACGGATTGTCTCGGGGCTAATTCTTCCAATCTCGGCGATCCTCGTCCCAACCTGTTTGCGATAGTCATTCCAGTCGAACATCATTTGCTTGATCCTCCTGCTGGCAAATCAGGATGACATGCATGCAGGCTGCGGAAAAGCGCCCTTGACTGGCTGATCGTTGGGCTTCCCGGCTTGTCGTTGGCGTGGTGATGAATCGACCATGAAGTTTGGTCCGTCGCAAATCCAGCGCCAAGGACACGATTGACTTGGCGGCGGATTTTTCAGGCGGCGAGAATCTCGAACTGCTCAGTGAGCGACGGTGCTGGATTGAAGGCGTACCTTGAAGAGAGATCGCTTCGCTACACATCTTAGACAACATGCGCAGGCATACGAAACAGAAGCCCGATGCCGAACGGGGGCCACAAAGGAGAGCCGCCAAAGGGACGGCGCCGGTCGGCAACAGGCATCTTGCCGAGCAGCGGCGCAAGTTCCTCCATACCCACTACATGAACAAATTCCTGGGCCGGTGAGGTTGCCGGGCGGCGAAAGGAGGACGGGATGGCTGAAAGTCTAGCTCAAAAGGTCTGCACGCCGTGCCGGGGTGGCACTTCACCGCTGACGCAGGAGGAAGCGGCGGTCTACCTGTCCCAGACGCCGGGATGGGAGTTGGAGGACGACGGGCGCTGGCTGCGCCGCAAGTTCAAGTTCGCAGATTTTCGGGAATCGCAGGGCTTCGTCGACAAGGTCGGCCGACTTGCTGAGGAACAAGGCCACCATCCCGACATCTGTTTCGGCTGGGGTTACGCCACCGTCTCGCTGCAGACCCACAAGATCAAGGGGCTGCA
>NZ_JBDGLC010000016.1:1405-28978 GCF_057656055.1 Pseudaminobacter sp. Soil_N_29 | reverse complement strand
GGTCGTGCCCTGAGGGGTGTTGATAGGCGGCCATCAGCTGTTTCCCATCCCTGCCGCCTGCCGCGCGGCTGATGCCCCGCAGGAGGCGAAATCGGCGACATCCTGAAAGAGGCTGGCGATCTCGTGGAAGGCTGTCCGGTCCGGCTCCTCCGGTGTCAGTTCGTCGAGCTCGCCAAGCAGTGCGGTGACAATCACGATCGCGTCGCGCATCGGGCGGGCGTGGGTGAGACCCTCGGCGCGGTATGCAAGGCCCTCTTCCGGCCCGATCCGCTCCAGCATCGCGTCGGCGGAGTCGCGGCAGCCGCAGTCGAGCCCTGCCTCGCTCAGTTCACGCCTCAGGCGCTCGACGACGGCTACACCGGAATTCAGCCGAGCCTTGCAGTTGGCTGAGTTGGACACGGGATGGCGCATGGGGGCTCTCTTCCTGAACACAGATGTGGATCGATCAGCGCCGCCGTCCAGGTTCATTATCGAAGCCATGGCGGCAGCGAAATGACGCGAGATGGCCGCCGGCTGCCGGCGGCCATCTGTTGGGCGGCCTATTGGCTGACCATCCCGACCTTCTCCTCGACGCCCTCGCGGAAGATGTCCGGCTGCTCCGGCCCTTCCACCACCAGCTTGCCGATCAGGCCGCGCGTGGCGCGCGAAAGGGCATGGTCGACCAGGGGGTATTCGCCGGGGACCTCGACCTTGAAGTCGACCGCGGCTGCGCCGCCCGGAGGCACGGTGAGCGTCTGCACGTCGGGAAGCGGTTCACCCCTCAGCGATCCGAGATTGTAGACCTTGTCGAAGATCTCGCCGATCACATGGAAGCTCGAGGTCTTGTTCGGGCCACCGACGCCGAAGTAGATGCGCACCGTTTCGCCGACCTTCGCCTTCAGCGCGTTGTCTCCCGTCAGCGCCTCGGCGGCGCCGTTGAAGACGTAGTATTCCGGCTGCTCGTTGATCAGCTTGTCATAGCTCTCGGTGAGCTGCCCCTGCGTCCCGAACGCCTCTTCGGTGTAGAGCTCGCCCTGCATGACGTAGAACTCGTGGTCGACCGCCGGCAGGCCGCCTTCGGGCTCGACCAGGATCATCCCGTACATTCCGTTGGCGATGTGCTGGGCCGCCGGCCCCACGGCGCAGTGATAGACGTAAAGGCCCGGGTTCAGCGCCTTGAAGGTAAAGCCCTTCTCCTCGCCAGGTGCGGCAAGCGTCGCCTGTCCGCCACCATGCAGGCCGGTCACGGCGTGGAAGTCGACATTGTGCATGGCCGCGCTGTCCTCGTGGTTCTTCAGAAGAACCTCGACCGTGTCGCCGGCGCGAACCCTGACCAGCGGCCCGGGAACCTTCCGGTTGAAGGTCCAGTAGTGATAGGTCGTGCCGTCGGCGAGCTTGCCGATGACCTCCACCGTCTCCAGCCTCACTCGAACCGTCTGAGGCCCGCGTTCACCCACCGTACCCGGAAGATCGGTCGCCTGGCGGATCACATCGACGGGCGCCTCGGGCGTGCCGAGCTCGGCCACATGGGTGTGCTGGTCCGAAGCGAACGCCGGGAAAGCGGCTGTCGCGACAAAAGCCGCTGCGGCGACTGTTGCGAGGAGGTACTTGTGGATGCTCATGGCACGTGTCCTTCTGACCGCGTTGTTACGAGGGCACATTAGGTCAGCAGGGAACGCGGCTCTTTGTGCGGGAACAAAGAAGGGCAGTGTCGGATTCCGACGAACGGCAAAGCCGGCATCGCCGAAATGGTGCGCAAAGCGGCTTGGCAGGTTGGGGGGAGCGGACTGACCGCTATTGCGTCCCGCTGTGCAGATTGCCGTTCGGCAACTGGACCTCTTTCGAGCCATTTAGGTGCCCCAATTGAGTTCCTTTCGCACGAACGCATCCTCTTCCGTTTTCATCAGGATCCCGGAAACAACTCAGCCACTAACGCGCAGCAAGCCTATTACCCGAGCTTGGGGCCATTCTGATCACGGCGTAGAGGTCAAATCCATCAGCCCGCCTGCGGCAAGAGCGCCAGAAGCCCCATTCCGTTTGAGTTCCGGCCTCCCACCTGCAATTTCTGTAAGATCACTGCGAAATTGGTGGAACCGAGATCGAGAAGCTGGGTTGATGGCTTAATTCATGCCGTCTCATTTTCGATTTGAGTGACGGCCGCAGGGAATTCGATAGCGATGTCGATGCTATTGTCAGTGCCAGACATCGAGTGACCATGAAGCACAAATTTGACGTCGGCGATCATGTGAGCTGGAATTCCGAGGCCGGGCGCGTCAACGGCACCATCATCCGCGTCCATATCTGCGACTTCGAGGTCAACGGCTACACGCACCATGCAAGCGCTGACGCACCACAATACGAGATCAAGAGCAGCAAGACCGAGCACATCGCCTATCACAAGGACACGGCGCTCACCAAGCTTCGCGACTGACGCCATTATTGTCGGGCGCGATCGATGACCCCCAAAGCGATCCGCCAATGCCCACGACCCGTCGACCGCCCGTGACCGATCCGCTGCGCGCCAGCCTCAGCGGTGCCGACGACCGCATCCGCCTCAATCACTGGATGGCGCCGCAACCGGGGATCGCGCCGCGGATCCGGATCGGGAGCCGCTGGTTCAACACGCTTTGGGCCCTCCCCATCGGCGCGGCGACCCTGCTCTGCCTGATCGCGCTGGCGCAAAGCCTCCGCGAATTACCCGGCGTAGGGGCTTTCATTCAAGTACATCCCGGCATCGCGCAATCGGCACCGTCGGTGGACTCGGGCTTCCCCTGGTGGCTGCGGCTCCAGCACTTCCTGAACATGTTTTTCATGCTGTTCATCATACGCGCCGGCCTGCAGATTCTGGCAGACCATCCGAGGCTCTACTGGGGGCGAGACTGCACGCCCGGAGCTGAATGGTTTCGTTTCCAGGTTCCGGTGCCGACGGGTCGCATCTGGACCGCCAAGGACGACTCTGTAACCCTGCCGACATGGCTCGGTATTCCAGGCCTGCGCCACACCCTTGGGTTGTCGCGCTGGTGGCACTTTTCGGTCAACCTGTTGTGGCTGATCAACGGTATCGCTTTCTACGCCTTGCTGTTTTCCACCGACCAGTGGCGCAGGCTGGTGCCGATGACGTGGGAGGTGTTTCCCGCCGCGCTTTCGACGGCGATCCAATATGCCTCGCTGAACTTTCCGGTCGATGAAGGCTGGACCCGCTACAACGGCCTCCAGCAGCTCAGCTATTTCATCACCGTCTTCGTCGCCGCGCCGCTCTCCATCGTCACCGGGCTGATGCAGAGCCCAGCGATCTCCAACGCATTCGGATGGTTCGGCAGGCTGTTCAACCGGCAGGCGATGCGGTCAGTTCACTTCATCGCGTTCGCCTGGTTCGTAGCCTTCATCCTGGCGCACGGCGCCATGGTTTTCGTTACCGGCACCAGACAGAACACCAATCACATGTTCGCCGGCGTCGACGACGCCTCCTGGACGGGATTTCCGCTGTTCCTCGCGGCGATGGCCATCCTGACGATCGCCTGGCTCGTCGTATCGCCCTTCACTATCCGACACGCCCGTCTGGTGCAGCGCGCCGGTGCGTTCATGATCGGATGGATCATGGGGCTGGCCGAGGGCTGGGATCCGCGCTCGCAACTCACGAAGGAAGACATCTCTCCCTATTTCTGGCCGAACGGCACGATGCCCGATTCCAAGGAATTCGACGAGCTGGTGGCGGACGGCTTTGCCAGCTACCGGCTTCGCATCAGCGGCCTGGTCGAGGCGCCGCGGGATTTCTCCTTGGCAGAGCTCAAGGCGCTGGCGAAGCAAAAGCAGATCACGACGCATTTCTGCATCCAGGGGTGGTCAGGCGTCGCCGAATGGAGCGGTGTTCGCATGCGTGATATCCTCGACCTGGCGAAGCCGACGCCCGAGGCCCGCTACGCCGTGTTTTATTCCTTGGCCGACGGCGCGGATGGCGGCCGCTACTATGACGTCCATAAAATAGAGAACATGCGCCACGAATTGACGATCCTCGCCTACGAGATGAACGGGACACCGGTCAGCGTCCTGCACGGTGCGCCTTTACGCCTGCGCTGCGAGAACGAGCTGGGGTTTAAGATGGTCAAGTGGGTTGCGGCGATCGAATTCGTGGCCGACTTCGCCGATCTCGGCGCTGGCCAAGGCGGCTACAATGAAGACCATGAATTTTACGGCTACCGTATGCCGATCTGACGGTGTGACCGTCACCATCGCCTTCCTCGGCGAGCGTCCATCAATTCGGCAGCTGATCATGCTGGAAAGGATCAAACGCGAAACCACAGACAACGCCGCCTACTACACCAGCAAGCAGTAGCCTAAAATGAAAACCCAGATGAGCCAGAGCCTCCGTTAGATGCGCAGCGGCGGCCGGAGCTGGTCGCTCAGATGCGCGTCGATCTGCGACGCACGGAAATGGGCTTCACCACGCTGGAGTTCATTCGGATCGCGCTCGCCAAGCATGAAGTGAGCAAGAGGGGTAGCAAGAAGCCACCGATCGCGTTTCCGCCTGGGTTGGCGCGGCGGAACCGCTATTGCGGCTCGAGGGAATACGAGATGAGACAACGGCGGCACGATCATAGGGACCGTCGCGCGCGCAATATCGCGGAGTCGATCCGGTCGATCCTGAAGCGGAAAAATCCGAGCGACGACGCGCTAGCCAGCGTCCGGACGCGGCGATCCAGAGACGGCTTCCGCCCCACAGACAGCATGCCAGTCCGCTCCCCCCACGCTCGCCGAACCATGGATGATTAAACGATCAGACAGCAACCCATCTCATTCGGCACCTGTACGGTAGTCGCAATTACGTACCGCAGAATGTCTGCAGGACGCGCTCTTCGTCTACCGGTGGCTGCGAATATTCCTCCATCTCGGGCTGCTCGTCGAACGGACGCGCCAGGACAGCGAGCAAGCTCTGGAAAGGGCCAAAGTCGCCTGCATCGGTGGCGGCGGCGATGGCAGCTTCGACACGGTGATTGCGTGCTATGTACTTCGGGTTCACCGCGCGCATCCGAGCGGCGCGGTCGGCTGCATTCTCCGGCTCGCGGGCCAGCCGTTCACGCCAGCGCGCGGCCCAGCCGTCAAAAGCGGTCGGGTCGATGAAATGGTTGCGTGCTCGCCCCGACCCGTCGATCTCATGAGCGAGATCGCGAAATGTAAGGGTGAAATCCGCCCCGTTGCGCGCCATCAGGTCAAGCAGTTCGGCGGCAAGATCAAGGTCGCCCGGCTGTTCGGTAAACAGCCCGATCTTGTGGCGGATGCCTTCATGAAACGCAGCCTCGTAGTACGCCTGGAACGATCCGATCGCCGCTTTCGCCTGCTCAAAGCCTTCATCGTCTCCGCCTGCTTCGCTTCCCAGAATGGGCAGCAGCGCTTCAGCAAGGCGCGCCAGGTTCCAGACGGTGATGCGCGGCTGGTTGGCAAACGCGTAGCGACCCTGATGGTCGATGGAACTGAACACTGTCGCCGGATGATAGGCGTCCATGAACGCACATGGACCATAATCGATCGTCTCGCCCGAAATGGAGACGTTGTCGGTATTGAGGACGCCATGGATGAAGCCGACCAGCATCCATTGTGCCACCAGCTTTGCCTGCGCTGCTACAACGGCGTTGAGGAACCCAAGGTAGCGGTTGGGACTGCCGGCCAGATCCGGGTAGTGCCGCGCAATTGCGTAGTCCGCCAACGCCCTCAGGCCGTCAATGTCTTCTCGTACGGCGAGGTACTGGAACGTGCCGACGCGGATATGGCTGGCGGCAACGCGCGCTATCAGGGCTCCGGGAAGCCTGGTCTCGCGGTAGACGGGCTCGCCAGTGGCAACCAGCGCTAGGGTTCGCGTGGTTGGGATCCCGAGTGGGTGCATCGCCTCGCTGAAGATGTACTCGCGCATCATCGGGCCGAGCGCTGCGCGCCCATCGCCATTGCGGGAAAACCGGGTCGGACCGGAGCCCTTCAACTGAACGTCGCGCAATTGGCCGCCGATATCGAGCAACTCTCCGACGAGGACGGCACGACCGTCGCCAAGCTGCGGCACGAAGTTGCCGAACTGGTGACCCGCATAGGCCTGGGCGATGGGACGCACGTCAGTGGGGAAGCGGTTTCCGGCCAGCATTTCGATACCGTCAGGACCACGCAACCAGCCGATGTCGAGGCCCAGTTCCGTCGCCAGTGTTTCATTCAGCTCAAGCAGACGCGGTGTCGAAACCGGGGATGGATCCGGACGGGCGTAAAGCCGTTCGGGGAGGTCGGCGGCATAAGTGTGGTGGAACCGGGGACTGCGCATGACATCTCGGGGGCTTGTTCAGGTTACCAGCTAAATGGGGATGCCGCGGGTCGCGGGCTAACAATTTGAGAGGGCTGTTGGATCGCAACCCGATCGCACTTTCGGATATTGGACGTCCAGGCAGCAAGCTGCTGTCAATTGTCGCCGTAGCGCCATTCCATATCTAGAAGGAAGCGAGCGGCCGAGGGTCTGAGCCGAGGGGCTGATATTAATTGGCGTACTCTTGACGTCGTCCTCGTTATGGATGACCAAGGCAGACCGACGACTCCGCAGTCAGCATTCTCGCCAGTGCCAGCGAGGACTGATAGTTCTGGGCTCTATGAACATTCTCGGTGTGATCTCAGATACTCACGGCCTTCTGCGTGAGGCCGCTGTAGCGCGTCTCCAAGGCGTCGACCACATCGTCCATGCGGGCGACATTGGAAACCCCACCATCGTCGAGCGATTGGAACGTGTTGCGCCAGTCTCGGCAATTCGCGGCAATGTCGATGTCGAGCCGTGGGCGTCTGTGTTTCCAGATACCCTTCAAGTGACGCTGTTCGGGCAGAAGATATTCGTGATCCACGACCGAAAGGATATGACGTTTGCTCCAGCCAGGATGGGCATTAATCTCGTGATTTCTGGTCATTCTCATCGTGCCAGTATCGAGAGCCGCGATGACGTTGTTTATCTCAACCCGGGCAGTGCAGGCCCGCGCAGGTTCAGGCTGCCCATCACCTTGGCAAGGGTCCAGATCATCCACGGGCGATTGGTGCCCAAAATTTACGAGATCGCCTCAGATCTTCACTGAAGCCGTCAGCATGTCTGACAAGGGGCCGCCTCCGGACGGACCGCTTTCAAACATCAAAAATCGAAAAGCTGCCGTTGAAGGAGGGCTGATCTCAGCGACAGCTTCCGACCGCATTGTCGCCGTTCGGGGGCTTTCGTCGCCGCCCGAAACTTGCCATTCGTTTGGTTCCCCACGGACGGCAGAGCCGGGGCCGGAAGCGGACTGGCAGCTTTAGGCTGCAGATCTTCAAGAGCAAACGTTCAGGTCGGTACACCGATCGATCAGAAGCCCACTGCGTCGGGTCTGCGCCGCTGAAGGTCAAAGGCTAGAATGCGCTTCCGCCGACCTTCGGGTGTTGTTGGCGCTGTTTGAGGAAGCGGGCGAGAGCGCAACCGCGTCGTCGAACAATCTGTCGAAGGCTGCATTTGCAATGTTGCGAGCGCGCGCGCTCTGCGACGGCGGGCTAGTGGATGAGGCCCATCAAGTCTACCAGCAAATAAGGCGTTCACCCCTAATTGAGACAGGGGTTATCGCTTCCTTTTGCCGCCGGATGGCCGCTGGAAGGTCAGTATTGTTATGGTCTCACGGATGATCTCGAAAATCTTGCCGAACATGGCCACCTCCCCCGGGAGCCGCAGATGTTGAATTGCTGTGCAGCGTCAGCGTGAATCATCTCGCCGTCGGACGCCGGACCTACGGCCGTACACACGGCGGATCAGGCGTGGCCGGACATGGCATGCCCCGGATCGGCGGATTTGAGTGTCTCGAATTGCCGATTGGGAGCTGATGGAAAGATTCTGTCAGCCAATTGTTTGGCTGGTATTTGAACCGCGGCAGGTATCTGCAATTCATTGCGCGATCTTGCTTTAATCATCATAGGTAACCGCCGCCTTGCTTGTTTTATCGCTGTGCTTTTCACGAGCCGGTCAGCCACAACCAGCAATATTGGCTGTTTTCTTTTTGTCTACGATAAGAGTTGCTATAGGCGTTGCAGTGAAGAATATTGCCGCCGGGCACAATTGGAGGGGACCTATGGGCGAGGGTGAGATCGACGAGGCGGTCAGCCTCTACGATCGGGGAATCGAGCTTGCCGAGAAGGGAGCGGAATTTCACGTCTTCCTGCTTGTCCTCAAATGCTGCGCGTACGCTGCGGCCGACGAGCGTGCTTTGCTCGCCAAAACTTTGGCCTCGCTATATGCGGCGGATCCGGCGGTGCGGATGAAGGTCGGCCTGCTGTTTGCGCCAGCCCTGCCAGCGATGCTCGATCCAGAGCGCGCCGCCCAGATGTCCGGCAGCGGCATTGAGACGGCAGGTGCCCGGCTTAGCTATATCCACAATATCTCGGCACGGCATTTCAGGCAGGAGGCGCATCGCGCCAATCTGCTAAGAGGGCCGACCAGCCAGATCATCCGCCGCTTCGGTGCGGATGCACTGCCGCGGCGCCAAGCCCGAAGCCGTTGGCCGTGCCCGTATCCGCCATCGCGACATCGGTGACGCCGTGACCAGTGAGGGAGACATCAGAGAAGAAGGACCGGCATTCAGCCCGCCAATGCGACGCGCAGCCGTTCACCCGACTCTTCGGGCGGAACGTCTGCGGCTCTTCTCCATCCTTGCCATGCTCTATGTCGGGCAGGCCATTCCCGCCTTTCTCGTCGGCGCCGCGGCAATCCCCATCATGCGCGAACAGGGCGTGTCGCGCAGCGCCATCGGCTTTGTCGCGTTGCTCCTGGTCCCGATGCTGCTTCGCTTTTTGTGGGCGCCCTATGTCGACCGCATCAGACCGTTTGCGCGGGCGCATCGCGCCGGATGGGTCGGCCTGACGCAGGTTGCCATCGTTGCCCTGCTGATCGCGCTTTCCTTTGTTCAGCCTTCATCGGTCGCGCCATTCATGGCGATCGGGATGGCGATCGCCTTTCTGCTCGCGACGAACGATATCGCCGTCGACGGCTATGCCACCCGGATGCTCGCGCCGTCGGACAGGCCGGTCGGAAATGCCATACAGGGTGCCGGCGTCGCCGTGGGGGTTATCGTCGGCGGCTCGGGCGGGCTGATCGCCTATCAGCACTGGGGCTGGCAGGTGGCCGTGACGCTCGTCGCCGCCCTGTCACTCCTGCCGCTTCTCGCAGCGGCGATGATGGGCGACGACGGTGCGGAGGAAGCGCCCCAGACTAGGCGCGGGCGAGCCTGCGCGCCTTCTTCCGGCGGCCGGAGGCGGTGAAGATGCTTGGCGTGGCGCTGAGCTATCGATCGAGCGAAGGGCTGATGAGCGCGATGGCATCGCCTTATCTGGTCGACAATGGCGTGAGCCTGGACACGATCGGCTATCTGACCGGCGCTGCGGCTGCGGCGGCGGGAATTGCCGGCTCGGCGGTCGCGGCCTTGCTGATGGCGCGCCTCGGCGCGATGGCGACCCTCGGCCTGCTCGGCCTTTTGCGCACGGGCTGCTATCTCTGGTTCGCCCTGCATGCGCTGGGATTGGTTTCGGGAAATGCCGGGCTTTTCGCCGCCGCCGGCTTCGAGACGCTGGTGCGCGCCATGGAAATCGTGGCGATGTTCACGCTCTTCATGATCGTCTCGTCCAAGGCACAGCCGGGGACGGACTATTCGATTTTGTCTTGCGCCCAGGTCCTTGTCTATCTCGTCGGCTGGGCGAGCGCCGGTGTGATCGCCGACAGGTTGGGCTACGGCCCGCTGTTCAGCCTGGCTACGGCGATTTCCCTCCTGTCGATTGCGGTCAGCCTCCGGCTGCTGACGAGCAAGATCTGACAAGTTTTGCGCCGTCCGCAGGAATTCCTACTTCCAAATACTGGCGTCAATGTCGTGTTGGCACTGCCGTGACAACCACGGCGTGTAACACTCGAAGAGCTAGGTTCAAATCCCTTGGCAGATCTCAGTGCCAACAACTCCTTCGGTCAGCCCGAAACCGAACTCCGGGCCACCTCGCGGGCACTGATCTCAAGGATCAGTTTCTGCCGAAGGGTCTTCGGATACTCGCTTGCCGTGCCCGCCGCGACGACGAATGAACCCGGACCGGTGATGACCTGTTCGTAGAGATAGCCAGGGAGGTCGCCAGTGATCCCGGGTTCTTCCAGCGAGATCGCGATGCCGTTAATGATGTACCCTGCTTCCGAGGCCCGATCCCGGCTTTCGATCACTGGCATCCCGTCGTTGTTGGTGCCGTTGGCCGACACATCGATTACTTTGCGCGCAGCATGGCCCGGATAACGTTCCAGCAGCAGGCCACTGGCATCAATCGCGAATGAAAGCGACGTGCGCCCACGCCCACGGCGCTCCCGCCCGTCGCTTCCGTGTTGACGAATCTGATCAGCCGCGCCTTGCGCGTCCTCTGCGCTGCAGAGGCGGGTCCACGGCACCGTCCGACGCTGGACCACTCGACATAGCTTATGGCAATGCAGCCAATCGGCCCGCTGCGGATGGCAGCGGCGACTTCGGCAGATTTCAGGGCCTCCACGTGCCCCTGCAACTGGAGCTCTGCCGAGTCCGTGTCGATGGAAGAAGACTGATCAACAGCGAACACGATCGCAACGTCGACCGCATCGCTATCCGCTGCACTGGCCGAACACTGAAGCGAGGCCGTGCCAAGCAAGGCCGCGGCGAACGCCAACACGCCCAAGTGAATTCCCGGCCAAGAACCTGTTTCTCCGCGCGCCATGGCTGCGACCCGGATCAGCGCGGAGGACACTCGGTCCGGCGGCGGCCCGCATCGTGGCGGACACCGGATGGTGACCTGAACATCATCAGGTCGCGAAGCAGTTCGGATATTTGTCCCCACCGGGATCGCGCCATGAGAGCCTCCTTTGCCCAATGTCGGCGACTAGTAGGGGGCAACTGTTGCGCCAATATTTGATCTTGCGAGGGCCAGGACCCGTAACGGCTGGCATTGAGGCAGACTGGGCAGGACATGCTCGCAGTTGCTCGACCGCACAGTCTGCTGTCTTCCCTCATCAGGGCGGGCGGCAGTACCCCGAGCGGGCGGAACGTCGCATCAGCCCGCATTCTGCCGGCGCTGCCCTGCTTATGATGGTCAAACCGTAGCCACCGAGCCCCTCCCGAGCTTCCTTCTGCTCTCGAGGCACTGGGACTGCCCAGCGCAGGCGCGCATCACGGAATCTGGGACTGAACAGGAACAAGTCTAAAGCATCACGAAGCAGTTCGCTTTATTTGCACCGAACATCATTGCACCTCCACCAAAGAAGTTATGTGATCGGTAGTATGCAATTGTTGCGTCAACATCTGATCTGGATAGCTTGCTATCGTGATGGTTTTTCTTGAGGTGGATGGCAGATTTGCAGGTCAAACGCTTTCGTGCATCGAGTTTCACGCCGACATGCTGTCGGCCCGACGCAGTGACGGCACAGAACTCCGCTTCACCCGCAACGAACGGGCCCTGCTGGTCAATTTCGTCGCCTCTCCCGGGCAGTTGCTGACGCGTGCAAGACTGGCCGAGGCCCTCAGCAGGGACGGCACGCAGACGGGAGACCGCAATGTCGATTTCGTCGTCAATCGGCTGCGCGCACGGCTGGGTGACAATGCCCGCACGCCACGCTTCATCGCGACCCAATATGGCGAAGGCTACGTTTGGATTGCTGAACCGCCGACGGATGGGCATGAGCATGCGTTCCTGATCATAGGACCAGTATATGGGATGCATCCCCCCTCTGGACTTGACGCCAGAGTGCTTGACGCCCTGTCCGCCGAACTGCGCAAGTCACTCGGCAGCTTCAAGGCGGTCGCCTTGAAGCTCCGATGGGACTGCAATGCGGCTGCGGGAAAGGTGGACTATTTTCTCGAAGCAAGCTTTCACGCCGAGGGCGCGGTCCTCCATGCCGCTTTCGTGCTCCGGCACGCCCCCACGCGCAACATCCTCGGAGCGATCCGTGCGCAGATAACAGAATCCGAGTTTTTGCAGGCAGCGACCAGTGCCGCGGCACAGATAAGAAAGGTCATCTGGTCTCATCGCGCGCTTCCGGTAGGCCTGGATGTCGCCCCATCCGATACGCCGCTGCATCTGCGCATCCACGATGCTGCCATGATCCTCGGAAGATCGCCGGAGAGCTGGCGGGAGAACGAAGCTCAGCTCATAGAAGCACGATCAGAACGTCCCGATGACCCGATGCTCGCGATCATGTGGGGACTGACCCTCTACGCCAAGCTGCTGATGCAGCCGATGCGCGACAAGCTTTCAGTCGAGGCATGGAGAAGGACCGAGGACGAGATAGAAGACCTGGCCTTTGACACATTGCCCAAGGTCCAGAATCATCCGCTTCTGGTGCTTGCGGTCGCCAAACTGCTCATGTTCATAGGCCGCGGGCACATGGACCTGGCGGAAAGGCTTGCCTACGAGGCTTTCGAAAAGAGCACGGCGTTCGCCGCTGCTTTTGCCACGTTGGGCCAAATCCGGATGTTTCAGGGGGCGATAGACCAGGCGCTGGAACTCTACGACAAGGCGATTGAACTGTCGGAACGGGGAAGCGAGTTCCACACCTATCTGCTGGCGCTGAAGTGCACCGCCTTGCTCGCCGCAGATGACCGTGCTGGCCTGGACCGTGTCTGCACCGAACTGTATGCGCTGCGGCCACTCGCCCGCATCCAGATCGGTTTCTACGTCACCCCGGCCCATGTGGAATGGCTCCCGCCCGATCTGGATGCGGTGCTTGACAAGTTCAGCGAGGAGCAAGCGCGGCGCAGCATCGAATATCTCTACAACCTGTTGGCCCGGCATTTCCGGGAACGAAATCATCGCCGCAACGTCATGCTCAACCTCGCGACGCACATGACGAGGCGTTTCGGTCTTGGGGTGGTCCCGGAGGAAGTCGCCGAACTCGTGGGCTAAAAGGTATGACTTTCTTGGAGTCGTATCGCGCTCTAAGTTTTTTCGCACGCGTATTGCCCTTTCACCCGCATGTAACGACAGCGGCCAAGTCGCATTGCCTCGCGATGGTTGCAGCGGCCGGACTTGAACCGGCGATCTCCTGGATATGAACCAGACGGGATGACCGTTTCCCAACGCTGCTGAACTAATCTGCGCCGGCCGCGTTGGCGTAGAAGCTGCGGGCCGTGTCAACCGGGCCTGACGGTACGGTGAACAGGACAGTCTTTTTCCCGGTTTCTCTTCCTGGCCAACGAAATGGCAGACGAGCGCCTTATCCCGTCCGGCCCGCAGCGCCTCACTGCCTACCAATTTTCGGGATATGCGCCATGTTGTGCCAGTGGGGTATTTCCGACTGGAGGAACAGAATGGTCGATGACAGGATGAAGAGAAGCGCCCAGGATCGCCGCAGGGTATCTGTGAGCGAGCCTTACGAGGTGAATTACTTCGCTCGAAAGCATGGCCTGTCGAGGGATGTCGCGCTTGAGATCATCAGGCAGGCCGGTGGCGACAGAGAGAAGGCCAACAAGCTGGCGGAAGCGAAGAAGTAGCAGCCGCTAACCTGTCAGCGTCTAGTTGCTGCCTCGGGCAGGCGGCCTCGCTCGGCGTGCCATCCACCCTGCCCATCACGCCGAGCCCTCGATCGCTTCGAGGGGTTTGCCTGACTGGCGGTCCCTTTCCGTTCTGGGCATGATCGCAGTGCCGCTGGGATGATTGTGCGAGAGAGCAATCATTACTTTGGCCTCCATGGGACCCGCGTTGGACCGTCCCTCAGCGGTCCGGCGCGGGCTTTAGTGCGCAGGACAAAAAAGGGAGAGCCGCTGTTTGGGCGGTGCCAACTGGCCGGATAGGGTCGTCATCTCCATTCGTAATCGTCAAACGAAAAAGGTCGGGAAAACTCCCGACCCTCTCCTAGGCGCTTCACCGACCAGTGCCAGTACATCCGTGGTCAAAGACCGGAAGCGCTGTCTCTCATGCCACCTGAAGGTTGTCGGCCGCACTCTTGCCGCTACGACGATCCGCCACGATATCGAAGCTCACCTTCTGACCCTCAGCCAGTGAGCGCATGCCAGACCGTTCGACCGCAGAAATGTGGACGAAAACATCCGGGCCGCCCTGATCCGGCGTGATGAAGCCAAAGCCTTTGGTCGAGTTGAAGAACTTTACTGTTCCGGTTGCCATCAGATTTCCCTCCAAATCGGAATACAGATGTATGCCAAACATCAGTGGTCGAAATTAAGAAGGAAGATCGTCTGGGGCCAGCGCACAGAAACAATGTCCGTCAACAAGATCGACACGAAAACATAGGCGCAAAGCAGAATGTCGGCAAGGCTTTCACCGGTCATTGTCTAGACTCTTGCCCGTCGGCAACAAGGCTCCCCCTAAACGCTTATCGCTATAGAACTAGCACTCATGATTGCCACGTGTTTCTTGACACCTAGGTCCCTGCCGGGTTTTTCCTGACTGGCTGCCCTGTTGCAGTTTTGGCATCATCATGCCGCTGTCAACTTAGGGCGAGAGAAGTGCGATCTCCTGCCAACCCGCGTTGGACCGCCGACGAGCTGTTCAACGCGGGCTTACATTTGCCTTCAGATTTCGACGCTGCCGCTCAGTCCTGATCCGCGGGACTGGCGGCTTGTCGGAGCGCCGGCCACCCGGTGCATACCCGTCGCGGTGCAATCGGATTGTCAGCTTCAGGATCTCGTCCAGGCCTCGGCCGCCGATCGCGTAGAGCGACAAGATTCTTGCCGCCACTTCGTTACGACAAGCGGGGTCGTCGCTGTCCAGCGCCTGCAAAATCCGCTTGCGCATTTCCGACCTTCGTCGAAAGGGCGGCTTGTCCAAAGCGCGACTTACATCAGGCGAGCCTTATGGTGACCGCTTTGCGCCCGATTTCGGCCGTTCATCCACCTTCGGGAATTCCTGAAAGCGGAAAGTCTGCTCAGCGGACCGTCGCCAGCATTGGGTGCAGACGAGCTGACATAGCCCGGCAAGCTCGCGCAAGATTCGCATGGGTTGGGCAGTGCTTACCTGAGGAAGCAGACCGCTGCGGCCGTCAGTAGGAAAGCTTGTAAGCGTTGAGCTGGCCTGTCAGGTCAGTTTAGAGCCAATTGATGTGGGGTAACTTTATGGTGACCTGCATTGCTCTACAAGCTATTTATTATCATCAATCTTTTTGGGGCTAGTTCCCACTATCGTTAGAGCGCGAGTCCTGACGCGTGCCTCTGCCACTGTTTCGCGGATCAGTGATTCTGCGTACTAGGGAGTGTGCCGCAAGGAGGTGGAGTTGTTCAACCGATTTCTTTTGGTGCTTCTGCTGCTTGCGAGCAACACCAGCGCCCGCCCTGCTTCGAAACCATACCCTTTCGAAGGTGCATGGGCAGAAACCAGTAGGAATGAGGATTGTATCCGCGCGGGCGATGAGGAGAACGTCTTTGAGTTTGACGACGATTTCTTCAAGACCCCACTGCATATCTACAGGCTTATCGACATCAGCTTTAACTTGGGTGAATACACGGCCAGATACTTCATGGTGGATGAGGATCGTGGCGGTTTACTTGATATGAACAGGACCGTATCAATCAGGGTTTCAGGCGACAGAAAGAGCCTGTCTATGACGTTCACCGAGAAAGAGACGGGCGAAAGGCACGAGATCAAAATGACCAACTGCTCGGTGTTCGGGGCCGGCAAACCCTTTTAGGGGAGCCTATCCAGCACTGGAGGAGCGCTCAAGCTTGAAGAATGCTATTTGGCGGCAGGGGCGGCGTGGGGCGCGATCAGCACCGCGCCGCCCTACCCTGGCACCCTGCACCGATCGCGGCTGTACGCGGCGGCTAAGCGGCCTCCGCGCGCTCCGGCAGCCGCTCCACGTTCGCAGTAGCGGCGATGAGCGGAGCCAGTCGGCAATCACAATCGGTGCGGCCTTCTAGCTAAGCTTATTCCGCGATGATCTTTTCCGGCACGGCCTCGTATGGATCAATATGGGCGACGGATTCCGCGCCTGACTTGGTGCCCGGCATGATTTCGAAGCGGGGATCGAAATCGATCATCGTGGCGGCAAGTTTTTGGAGGACGCTCGCGTCGCCCTCGACCTTCGCCGTTCCCTCGGCGATCTGCTCGTCCAGCGTGCTGGCGCCCGTCATCGTCTGCTCCAGATCGGACCGATTGATGGTCAGCGTGAGGTCCGGGTGTGCCGCACGAAATCCCTTGATGTTGGTCAGCGTCGCGTTCTCCATCTCGACAATGAAGCTCTCGCCGGTGTCGGGCGTCACGAGATTGATGGTGAAGCGCAGGCCCTCGGCCTTGCGACTGTCCATTCGGATGCCGAGGAAGTTCAGGAATAGCTCCGTCGACATGGCGCGGATGACATCGGGGCTGCTGGAATTCGTCGCCTCGCCCTGCGGGATGCCGGAACGCAGCTCGTAGGCTGCGGCGAGGAAGCTGTTGCGCAGTCCCGGGTTCTCCTGCTGGTAGCCGATCTGCTCGAAGACGTCGGCGAGCAGTTCCTTGGCTGCCGCATTGTCGGGTTCGGCCTGGACGAGCTTGTTCAGGATTTCCGTGGCCAGCAGATATTGGCCAGCATCGTGCAGTTCGCGGCCGCGTGCGAGAATCTTCTCAGGCCCGCCCATCATCTCGACATAGAGCGGCGCGGAATCTGCCGGAGACAGCGGGATCAGCGTTGCCGGGTTGCAATCCCAGAAGCCGAGATAGCGCTGGATGACCCCGCGCGCATTGTGCTGCGGCGAGCCGTGATAGCCGCGGCAGAACCACTTGTTCTCCAGCCCCCGCGGCAGCTCATAGACATTGTGCACCTGATTGATCGTAATGCCCTGATTGGCCAGGTGCAGCACCTGGTTGTTCATGTGGGCATAGAGGTCGCGCTGGCCGCGCAGCACCTCCTGCACGCGCTCGTTGCCCCAGCGCGGCCAGTGGTGCGAGGCGAACAGCACCTGCGCCTCGAGCCCGAAGCGGTAAAGCGCCTCGGCAATGTATTTCGACCAGGCAAGCGGATCGCGCACCTGCGCGCCGCGCAACGTGTAGATGTTGTGCAGGGTGGCGGTCACGTTCTCCGCCATCCAGAGCGCCTGCATGTCGGGGATGTAGGTGTTCATCTCCCGAGGCGCCTCGGTGTTCGGCGTGTTCTGGAAGACCATGCGCACGCCATCGACGTCGAACTCCTCTATGGGCTCTCTGACAAGGCGGGTCGGCGCGATCAGGCCCGTGGCGCCGGCGGAGACCCCCTGGCCGAGCCCTTGCCCGACATAGCCGTGCGGGGCGGCCGGCAGCAGCAGGCCATACTGGAAGAAGAGCCGCCGGTTCATCGCGTTGCCGGCATAGACGTTTTCGGAAACCGTGAAATCCATGAAGTCGAAGGGCGCAATGACAGCGATCCTGCCCGAGCGCACATCCGCCTCGTCGAGCAGTCCGCGCACGCCGCCCCAATGATCGCCATGGGTGTGGGAATAGATCACGGCAGAGACCGGCAGGCCCTCGCCCTTGTGCTCCTGGAACAGCTTCCAGGCCGCGCGCACCGGCTCGGCGCTGACGAGAGGGTCGAAGACGATCCAGCCGGTCTTGCCGCGCACGAAGGTGATGTCGGAAAGGTCGAAGCCGCGCACCTGGTAGATGCCGGGGATCACCTCGTAGAGGCCGTAGTTGTTGTTCAGGCGGGAGATGCGGTGCAGCGAGGGGTGGATGCTGTCGAACTCCTCCTGCTGGTCGAGGAATTGGAAGCGCTCCATGTCCCAGGCGACGTGACCGGCATCTGCCGCGATCGTCATCTGCTCCATCGGTGCGATAAGGCCCCGGGCCTGCTCGTCGAAGTCGCGGGTGTCATCGAAGGGCAGCCCGGTTCGCGCCTGCCTCAGCACTTCGAGCGTGAATGTCGACGGCGCCTTGCCCTTTGGATGAAAATGTCCGTCGAGCGGCGCAGGTACCTCCTGAGCCCACGCAGGGCTTTCGTCGAGGCAGAGACGACCTGCCAAGGCGAAGGCAGTTCCAATGGCTGGGATGGACTGGATGAATGCTCGCCGCGATGTCATCGTCTCTCCCCCTTTTCGGCTGCCCGTCGCTCCAAGAGCGCCTGCCGAGAGGTCGTGCAAGCATTGAGATATAGGCAGGCCCGGACCTATCACCAGTAGGGCCTCGCGCTCAGCGTCCTCAGCAGGCACGGCTACGAGATGAGGGTAGATCACGCCTCAGCATGGCCGCCAAGAGCTGTGCCAAGTGCGCAGGAACGTCCCTTCTGCGATAACTCACCGTAGCTACCGACGGCGCAGCCTCGCTTTTATTGGCCATTGTCCGATCAAGGTGATCGCAGCGAAAGTCGCGGCTGAGTCATGCGGAGGGCAGCGTGGCCGGCGTCTGTCGGTACTTGCACGTGGTGAGAGAAGCTATGAATAAAAAGCCACGTGGGGCAGCCAACGGCTAAATGCGGCCATCAGGCAGTCATTGTCGCCTGGCATGCAGGCGCGACAAACGTCCGGGCGGATTTCATAGACCGCGCATGACGTCGATTTGCCCACCACGCAGACAAGCGCCGCGCAGCCGCGCCATGGCACAGCATGCCGCTTTCGTCGCCGGCGACATACTGGGCGGGTATCCAGTCGAGTTGGGCCTCGTCTTCGGTGGAAAATCGTGGCCACTCCGACGAGCAGGAGCAACAGGCGCCGCAGGACTGGCAGTCGAAGTTTTCACCGGGAATTGGTACGATCATCTGAACTTCAAAGCCGATCGGCTTCTTGTAGGCGAGGCTTTCAAAACAACGCTAATTCTCGACTTCCGCTTCCGCTTCGGCGCCGTGGGAATGGAGTTGAAAGGTCGGTTTTGACCGTCGCCGGTATTTCGCCAAGTCGTTCGGAGATGCGGCCTCGCGATCCATTGCTGCGCTTGTCGGGCGCCTTGGCCGTGATGGTGGCTGCGCCCTTCTCCTGATCTTTTGCGGCAATTTTGATGGCCATCGCGTTTTTCCTCGTGTCAGCCGGCCCGGCTGCGAAGCCGGCCGATCAATGCCGAAACCGCGGTGATGTTCGCTGGCCGAACGTCCGCGTGCTTGCTATGCCCGCGCGAAAGCGGTCATTCCGCTTCCCACCCGATCATGACACAGAGGACCGGCTGAAATCGACCGCATCTCGGCCGTTCCACGACCTCCGATCGAGCCGCTGAGCAGGGTGCTGTGACCGTTGTCCGGTAATTTGTCCCGTCGCCGCAATTCGGTGACGATGACAAGGTCGGCCTGAGAAGATGTTAGGGGGCCTCACCTGAGCTGCGCTCGACACCGATCCCGTTGCAGGCGTAGGATTTGTCTGGCGACGATGCGAAGCCAAGCCCTGCGAGAAAGCTGAGCGGGCGCTGTCCCTGCAACGCGCTCTATGCCTGGTCGGCCCTTTCCGGCGTGCCGCCGTCTTCGCGGCGCCTTCGGCCGAATTGACACCTGGAGAGGTGGGAGTACAGGAGTACACCATGCGTGCGAACATCATGGCTGGCCTGGCGTTTGTGGCCTCCCTCGGAGTTGTTCAGCCCGTCCTGGCGGCACCGGATTGGAAAGCAGTTGCGCAGGCGCTCGGGAAATCCGGCACCGAGCTGCCAGACGGGATCTACCGGATCGGGCTGCCCCGCTCGGACCTCAAGGTGACGCTTGACGGCATCGCCATCAAGCCGGCGCTGGCGCTCGGCTCCTGGCTGGCCTTCGAGCCTCAGGGCGACAGGGACTCCATGGTGATGGGCGACCTCGTGCTCACCCAGGACGAGGTCAGCCCGGTCATGAAGGCTCTCGCCGAGAACGGCATCGAGATCACCGGGCTGCACAACCACCTGCTGCGGTCGCAGCCTGCGACCATGTACATGCATGTGGAGGGCCATGGCGACCCCGTGACATTGGCACAGGCCCTTGGCGAGGCACTGGGCAAGAGCGGAACCCCGCTCAGCAGAGGCGCGTCGACCGCCGCTCCTGCCGGCGGGGCCGACGAGAAGCTCGACCTCGATACGGCAGCGATCGACCGGGAGCTTGGCCACAAGGGCAAGGCCAGCGGGGGCGTCTATCAGGTTTCGATTCCACGGGCCGATCCCGTGGCGGACGGCGGCATGCCGGTTCCGGGGGCGATGGGATCGGCCATCGCCATCAACTTCCAGCCCATCGGCGACGGCAAGGCGGCGACCACGGGGGACTTCGTCCTCACCGCCGAGGAGGTGAACCCCGTGATACGCTCCCTGAGGGAGAACGGCATCGAGGTGACGGCCCTGCACAACCATATGCTCGCCGACCAGCCGCGGCTGTTTTTTATGCACTTCTGGGCGCATGACGATGCCGGGAAACTCGCCAAGGGACTGCGCGCGGCGCTCGATCACGTGAGGGCCGCCAAGGGCTAAGGCTCGTCATGAAACGGTGCCTAAAAGAACCTCGATCAGGCTGGCCAGATCGAGCGCGGCGAGGACCGGACAACATCCGGGTCGACCGCCCGAACAACCGGGTGCCTGAGATCGACCGCCTGTTCCTAGCAGCGCGGACGGGCAAAAAGGGGGAGGTTATGGGCGTATCGGCCCACACCTTGAGAGGCAAAGGCGGAAAGAGATAGAGGCCGTGACCGGGGCTCGCGACAGCAAGGATTCGGACGGGATAGAAGCAAGCTCGGGGACGGGTGTGGGAAGCTATCCCGGCATGCGACGGTCTCCCGACGTCACGCGCGTCCAGGTCGCACGCTCCCTGCGCGCCTTTGGGGACGGCTATGTCGCAATCCTGCTGCCGATCCATCTCTCCCGCCTTGGCTACGATGCCTTCGCCGTCGGCCTGATCTCAACCGCCACCCTGTTGGGCTCCGCGCTACTGGTCCTGGCGGTCGGGCTGCATTCTCACCTGGTGGATAGGCGGCACGCCCTGCTTGGCGCGGCGCTCTTGATGGCCGTTGTCGCTTTCCATTTAATTGTGCGAATCCGACTTTAATGATTTCAGGAGGTTGCCCGATCACCTAATTTGAGAATGGCCATTTAATTTGATAATCTGACTTGGATTTTGTCACCTAATGTGAGAATCAGGTTCTCGATGTTTTTCGCTTCGTGAGCCTCCATGAACGATCCATTTCCCGACGAGATTGACGACGCACTTTGGGATGAAGCGTGCCGACGGGCTGATGCGATTCGTGAATTCCTGAAGCGCCGAACCGGCAATGCGACAGCCGCAGAGGTTGGCAAACTCGCCGTCGTGATGGGTGTCAGCCAAGCGACAGCATACCGGCTGATCAAACTGTTCCGCGCCAGCGGGGCCGTTCTGTCGCTGGTGGATCGCAAACGCGGACGCCCGGAGGGTCATCGGACTCTGGATGAGAGACGGGAAGAAATTGTCCGCGCGACGATCAACGCATACTATCTGAAGCGAACCCGGCCGACGGTTTCGCAGCTGGTACGTGACGTGCAGACGAACTGCATTTCTGTCGGGCTGAAACCACCGCATCGCCGAACGATAGCGGCGCGCCTTGCGGACATAGACCTTCAGAAGCGTGCCAAGCGACGCGGCGAACAGAAGATCGTCAAGGCGACGACGGCCGTTCCTGGAGTGTTCGACGCTGGCCGGCCCCTGGAGGTGGTCCAGATCGACCATACCAAGGCCGACGTCTTCGTCGTCGATGAGGAGACCCGGCAGCCGATTGGCCGACCCTGGCTAACCTTGGCGATGGATGTGTGCAGCCGGATGGTCACCGGCTTCCATCTTACCATGGACGCGCCGTCCCGGCTGTCGACCAGCCTGTGCCTGTTGCATTCAGTCTTCGACAAGTCGGCCTGGCTGCGAGAACGCGAGATTCGAGAGCCCTGGCCCGTTGCCGGCTTGCCGAACACGGTGCATGTCGACAATGGCCCGGATTTCCGCAGCCGGGCGTTCAAGAGAGGATGCCAGGACGCCGGCATCGCGATCGAGTGGCGGCCACCGGGTGAGCCTCGCTTCGGCGGGCACATCGAGCGTCTGATCGGCACGCAGATGGGTAAGCTGCACCTGCTGCCCGGGACAACATTCAGCAACGAACAGGATCTGGGGGAATACGACTCGAAGCGGCACGCGGCACTGACGCTGCGGGAACTCGAGCGGTACATCGCACTCGACATTGTCGGCTCCTATCATCAGTCGATCCACGGCGCCCTGGGCCGCCCGCCGATTGCGGTCTGGCGGGAACACGAGGGCGAGATCCCGCTTCGGCTGCCACCGGATCGGCTTCGCTTCTGGCTCACCTTCCTGCCTGAGCAGGAGCGCACCTTGCGGCCGACCGGGATTCATCTGTTCGGCCTGCGTTACTGGTCGGCGGCGCTCAGCGCCGACCTCGGGCGTTCTGACCGGCGCCTGCTTGTCAAATACGATCCACGCGACATGGCGCGCATCTTCGTTCGACGGCCGTCCGGAAACTTCGTGGACGCCCGCTATGCCGACGTGACGTTGCCTTCGATCACCCTGCACGAGGCGCTGACCGCACGACGCACCCTTCTGGCGAAAGGCCGCCGGGAAGTCGACACCCGCGCCATCGTCCGCACCGCCATCGCGCAGCGAGAATTGCTCGAGACGGCAACGAAGAAGACGGCAGCGGCACAACGCAAGACGGCTTCCGCGAAATCGAAGGTGGATGACCGGGGATGGGGCTCGCTCCGCGGTGTCGACTCCAGCAAACCTGTACCCTTTGTTGAGGATACAGATTGAGCTGGAGTGAATATGAAGAATGAAATCTCCCACCTCACCTCCGGCGCCGCGGCGCTGCTTGCCGAAACGGACGAGCGGCGCATTCGCGCGATACGATCACGCCGCTGGGTGCTCTACCCACGCGCCAAGCAGGCACTCGACCGGCTAAGCGCGCTCCTCGACCATCCACGTGGCACACGCATGCCGTCAGTCGCGATCTACGGCGACAGCGGCATGGGCAAGACCATGATCATGAAGCGGTTCCGCGACGAGCACCCGCCGAGCTTCAATCCGCTGACGGGCACGTTGAAGACACCGGTCCTGGCCATGGAAATGACCAGCCGCCCGGGCGAACGACGGTTCTACGCCGAACTCCTCACCCTTCTCGGCGCGCCTCAGCGGCCGCGTGCCGACATAGCCCAGATGGAGCAGGCGGCACTGCGAATCATGGGCGCGATCGGTGTGCAGGTGTTGGTGATCGACGAAGTGCACAACATCCTCGCCGGAACCTATCGCGAGCAGCGCATCGTTCTGAACACGCTTCGCTTTCTCAGCAATCGTCTGCAAATCTCGCTGGTTTGCTTCGGCGTCAACGAGGCACGGGAGGCCATCAGCGGCGACGTTCAGCTTGCCCGACGGTTCGAGCAGTTCACGTTGAGTCGGTGGGCTGCGAACGAACAGTTCGAAACCTTGGTAGCGTCGATCCTGCGCAATACGCCGCTGCGTCGGCCCTCGGTGCTTACGCCGAAATCGCTGCGACGGATTTTGCAGATCACCGAGGGTATCACCGCCAACATCTTCCACATGATCAACAGCCTCGCGGCCGACGCCATCGAGAGCGGCCGCGAGCACATTACTGACGAGGCGGTCGAGTGCTGGGAGCCAGAGTTCGATGCCGGGGCGGCATTCGCATAATGGAGAACACGCCGCCACGGCAATTGCCGGTGCGCTTGCCGCCCCATTCTGATGAACTCCTGTCGTCCTGGATCGGCCGGCACGCCGCCTTTTACTCGGTTCCACCGCTGGTCATGCTTCGGCATTGCCTGCCGGAGGCCCCCTCATTGCGAGCGGCCGATCTCCTACTGGGCAGTGATCAGGAAATACGCCTGGCCACCATGTTTGCCACCGAGCCGGCCGTGATGCGGCGAATGACCTTCGCAAATGTCGCGCAATCATCACATCGGCTCATCTCCCGTCGGCCGACGCAGGTCTGTACAAGCTGCAGCCCGGGACATACGGAGCCGGAGCCGATCCTGCGAAGCCAGCTTCTGGGGTGGCGCATTACGTGCCCTTTGTGCGGAAACCAACTCCGGGATGCCGGTAGGCGGGAAATCCCTTCCCGTTTCCGGCAATATTGGGGTGCCGCTCTTCATGGCGAAAAGCTGCTCGACGATGAAGCCGAACGTGGTATCGGAACCTGGATGTCGCCAGCCGACATTGCTCGGCTTCTCCTGATGCGACGCGTTCCAAGACCTATACCACGCGAGCACCCCCCTTGGCGCTTCCGGGTGCTCGGCGCAATCATTCCTGATCTCGACCGTGTCGTCGCCGCAGAACAGGAGAACCTGCCCACGCCTGCAAAGCCGATCCTGCCGCTTCACATGCGGCCCGCTCTTCTGGCGGGAATCGCCATCGTCGAGCGCGCTGGACCGGAGATGCTCGGAATGCTGCGTGGTCACATGATGGGTGACAATAGGGGCCGCTTCACTGACGCCGCCGAGAGCATGATAGCTCGAGCTCAAAGGTGGAAAGCTTCATCGCAGATGCACTTAATTTGAGAATCTGACGGCAAGGATTCTCACAATTAAAAGCCAAGCCTGAACCTAACCGGCGCATTCTTACAATTAAGTGCCAAGCGACATCCCGGTCACCACCAAGCAGTCCAGCATTTCACTGGCCCGTACCGAGGCGGATATCGATCCGCGTCGTCGATCACGGCAAGTGTGCTCAAGACCCTCTATTAAAACGTTTACGCCCCATTGGCTCGGACGTTGCGAGGGTCCTAGCTCGGCTCAACGATGACTGCGCGATACCGCGACCGCGCCCCGACGCCCCCAGGTGAGGATTGGACGGAACATCGCGGTCAACTGTGTCACGCCGGCGGCCGCGCGCACGCGCATTTTCGACCAGATGGCCCAGAGCCACATCCACTACATGCCGTCGCGCATCCCGCGTGGCCGCCTCCTCGAATTGAAGGAAGCTTCGGCGATGATCGCCTGGCCCCTAAGCGAGGAGAACACCTTCAACCCCGGAGCGGTCTTCAACCTTTCCGAGCGCCCACGTATTGATCAGCAAGGATACGACGACATGAAACTGGTACGATATGAAAAGCCCGGCATACTTGATGCGGACGGCGAGATCCGTGACCCGTCCGCCATCGTCGACGATATCGCAGGTGCGGTACTCGCGCCCGAAGTGTCGACAAGCTGCGGTCGCTCCCTCCGGTCGAAGGCGAAGTGCGTTACGGTCCCTCCGTCGGCCCGGTTGGCAGCCGATCCCGAGCGGGCCCGTGGTCTTCATGAAGGCGACGAGTGCAATTTGCGAACCAAACGCCACGGTCCTCATCCCGCGCGACTCCGCCAAGACCGATCGGGAAGTCGAGCGTGGCGTGGTCATAGGCAAGGGTGGCAAATATATCGAAGAGGCTGACGCGCTGTCGCATGAAGCCGGTTATTGCGTGGTCAATAATGTCTCGGAACGCGAGTTCCAGATCGCGCGCGGCGGTACCTGGGACAACGGCAAGGGGCGGACTCCTTCGGTCCGATTTATCGGTGCGGGACGAAGAGGTTTCGGGGAAGGCGGAGAAGATGGAGACGAAACGCTGCAGCCTTCCCGGCGACCGGAAGGCCTGCATCATCTGCCCCCGTTTTCGCAGCGGCACGTGCGAATTTTCCACCCGGTGTTCAGGCCCTTGTGCGACCAGTGTTCGACGTCCGGCATGACCTGCCGGCCATAGGCGTTCCAGAAGCATCTCCTCGACATGACGAAGATTGAGCGAAAATCGGAAATACAGCCACACCGCACGGGCGATGATCTGCGGTGGGAAACGATGGTGCTTGTAGCTGGCGGCGGGCGGGTTCACGCCGGCACGCTATGCACAAAGCGCTGACAACCGCATAATTTCATAACGCCCCCCCCCGTTTAACAGAGATGTTGAGCGCTACGAGAATTTGAAGAACTCCATGGCGAAATATCGACTGGCTTTAGATCAGCCCCGCCAAGATGCGTTGATCAACCTAGCCCCGGAACCCGAGGTGGTCGCGGAGCTGGCCAATCTGCAAAACTCGCTGAGGCCATTGACAACAATTTCAAATCTCACTTTTCGTTAGGCCTATTTTAAGAATTGCGAGCGCAGCATTGAACGCTGATACGCCCGGTAGCGTGCTCCTCGTCGTAAGCGGCTGAAGGCGGACATCGCCTACCTCTTCTAGGTCATGCGCCCCTACATTTTATGAATGATCGCGCGGGCGGCTGTTGATTCTGTGGCAACCGCCGCACATAACGGCAAGAACTCAGTCCTCCTCTAATATTTGCTCGTCACGTCCGGGCGCTCAGCAACCCCGCATCCTCGAGCGCCCCGAAATCCGGCAGGTCGCGCAGCGTCTCCAGGCCGAACGCCGAGAGGAACTGCCTCGTCGTCACGTAGCTGTAGGGCGCGCCGGGCGTCGGGCTTCTTGGCCCCGAGGCGAGGAAGCCGGCGGCGCGCAGCGCGCCGATCGTGTCGCGGCTGACCTCCTTGCCGAAGATCTTGCTGAGCTCGCCGCGGGTGACCGGCTGGGCAATGGCCATCAGCACCATCGCCTCGAACTCGGACAGCGCGGCATCGGCATGGTCGACCGCGGCGGCCAGCCGTTCGTCGCAGGACAGGCCGAGGCGATCAGCCAGTTCGGCGACGCCCTGCGCGGAAAAGCCGGGCTTTCGCGCCGACAGCCCTTTGAAGGCCAAGAATACCCTTCCCGCCGGGCCCGGATCGTCGCCCGGCGCGGTCAGAGCCACGGCGTCGCGCAAGCCCGCCTCGTCCTCGCTCCGGCCGAGCAGCCGGACGGCGGCCGTGGCGCATTTCAGCGCCTGGCGGGCGCGCCAGCAGCCGGACCAGACCGGGTCCATGCGGACGAGATCGTCGAGCGATTTCAGGGCGATGCCGGCGGCGAAGGCGGCCTCTAGCTCGCCGGCCGCGCGGCCGCGTGCCAGCGCCCAGTCGGGCACATGGGCGATGGGTGCGGCGGTCGAGGCGGGCGTGAGGCGAGCCGAATCCATGCCGGCCAGCCTAGCTGCGTCGTGCGGTTTTTGCCAGTCTTTCCGCTCCAAAACGCACAGCTTGTCTTTGCACCCTTATGACCGATAATCTTGCCTTATCATTCGTTGTGTTAATTCATGCATTGTCGTCGAGCAGACGCCCGAAAACCCCATCCCGCGACGCTCCGCTCGGTCACAGAGAACGCCCCGACTGGCGTGCAATTCGACGTCCGGCGTGCTATGTAGGTAGAATATAGACATTTAGGTAGACTGGAACTTCCCGATGGCACTAAGCATCAAGGATCCCGAGACCGAACGCCTCGCCCGCAGCCTCGCGGAACGGACGGGTGAGACGATCACGGTCGCCACCCGCCGCGCGCTCGAGGAACGGCTGCGTCGGCTCGGCTCCGACGCGCGCAAGGCCGCGCTGCTCGAAGATCTGGCCGCCAGCCGCCGGCGCTGGGGCAGCATGCCTGTCCTCGACACGCGCAGCGCCGACGACATACTTGGCTATGACGACAACGGGTTGGCTGGCTGATGGTCATCGACACATCCGCGATCGTCGCGATTGCCCAAAACGAGCCCGAAGCGCCGACCTTCGAACGCCTGATCGCCGACGATCCGGTGCGTCTGATCTCGGCCGCGACCGTGCTGGAGGCAGCCATGGTACTGGAGACGCGCTTTGGCGAACCCGGTGGGGTCGAACTCGATCTGTGGCTGGCAAGGGCGAACGTCGACATTGTCGC
>NZ_JBDGLC010000016.1:0-1305 GCF_057656055.1 Pseudaminobacter sp. Soil_N_29 | reverse complement strand
CTGGAGACGCGCTTTGGCGAACCCGGTGGGGTCGAACTCGATCTGTGGCTGGCAAGGGCGAACGTCGACATTGTCGCGGTCGAGGTCGAGCACGCCGATCAGGCGCGTCGCGCCTGGCGCCGCTATGGCAAGGGCCGTCATCCGGCGGGCCTGAACTATGGCGACTGCTTCTCCTACGCGCTTGCCAAGCTGACCGATGAACCCCTGCTGTTCAAGGGCAACGATTTCGCCCAGACCGACATCCCCGCGGCGGTGCCTGCCAATGCGCATTGAAGAGTCTGATATCCCCCCTCCGAGCAGCGCGGAAGACGACCTTTCCGACCTCATCGGCGTCGTGATGGAAATGGGGCAGCCGTCAGCTGAACGCGAGAATATCCCCTCCCCTGCCCTGCCGGTCGCCGGGGAACCGGCCCGCCTGCCCGGCCATCTTGAAGATCTCGCCACCCGCGCGCGGGGCTATGTCGAGGCCGCAAGCTCGGCCAACACCCGCCGCGCCTATGCCTCCGACTGGAAGCATTTTTCGAGCTGGTGCCGCAGGCAAGGTCTTGCCGTGCTGCCGCCGGACCCTCAGGTCGTCGGCCTCTATGTCACCGCCTGCGCTTCGGGCACGGCAACCGCAGACAAGAAAGCGAACTCGGTGGCCACCATCGAGCGGCGCCTGTCTTCGCTCTGCTGGAACTACGCCCAGCGCGGCCAAAAACTCAACCGCCGGGACCGCCACATCGCCACCGTTCTCGCCGGCATCCGCAACACCCACGCCGCGCCGCCGCGCCAGAAAGAAGCGATCTTGCCCGAGGACCTGATCGCCATGCTGGAGACGCTGCCCCGGGCGAGCTTGCGCGGCCTGCGCGACCGCGCCATGCTGCTGCTCGGCTTTGCCGGCGCCTTGCGCCGCTCCGAAATCGTCGGGCTCGACGTCGGCCGCGACCAGACCGAGGACGGCCGCGGCTGGGTCGAGGTCTTTCCCGGTAAGGGGCTGCTCGTCACCCTGCGCGGCAAGACCGGCTGGCGCGAGGTCGAGATCGGCCGCGGCTCTGCCGATGCCACCTGCCCGGTCGCCGCCCTCGAAACCTGGCTGAAGTTCGCCCGCATCGCGCATGGGCCGTTGTTTCGCCGCGTCACCGGCCAGGGCAGGACGGTCGGCGCGCACCGCCTCAACGACCAGGAGGTGGCGCGGCTGGTCAAGAGGACCGCGCTGGCCGCCGGCGTGCGCGGCGACCAGGCCGAGGGCGAGCGGGCGCAGAAATTTGCCGGCCATTCGCTGCGCGCCGGCCTGGCTTCCTCGGCCGAGGTCGACGAGCGCTA
>NZ_JBDGLC010000015.1:0-32011 GCF_057656055.1 Pseudaminobacter sp. Soil_N_29 | reverse complement strand
GGCGAGCGGGCGCAGAAATTTGCCGGCCATTCGCTGCGCGCCGGCCTGGCTTCCTCGGCCGAGGTCGACGAGCGCTACGTGCAAAAGCAGCTCGGCCACGCCAGCGCCGAAATGACCCGCCAATACCAGCGCCGCCGCGACCGCTTCCGGGTCAACCTCACCAAGGCAAGCGGGCTGTAAGATTCTCCGCCCTGCCCTACAGTTCCGGCACCGCGACGAAAGGATCGACGGCTCGAACCCCCAGAGGCTCGAAATGCCGCAGGTTACGGGTCAGGACGGTCAGGTCATGCACGCGGGCGGTGGCAGCGATCGCAATGTCCTCGAAACCCGGCTGGTGGGCGCGTGCGTCATCCAGGATCTGACCGGCCACACGTGCGCATCTCAAATCGAACACCAAAAGCTTCTCCGCATAGAGATGTTCGATGCTCTCCCACCATTCCGTCAGACGGCGCGCTTTCGTGGTTGCGCCTTCTCGCTCGGCCTTTGCGATACCAGATCGAACCTCGGCAGCCGAAATCACCGACAGAAACAGCTGCGCGCTATTCTTGTCGAGCCATTCGACGAGCTGATCAAGATTCTGGCGTTTCGACGGCGCCAAGGCGGATATGACGTTTGTATCGACCAGGAACATCAGAGATCGACAGCGCGGCTCGGCTTGTTGCTCCGCGACGGGATGTCTCCTTCGTCACCCGGAAACGACGCCAGCAGACGTCCAAAGCTTGGGACATGCGAAAGTTTTTCGTATTCATCGAACGAAAGCACGACCGCTTCCTTCCTGCCGTGTCGGGTGATGATCGCCGGATTGCCGCGCACTGCCTGATCGACGACAGCAGACAGCGTTGCCTTGGCGTCCTTGAGTTGGATCTCTCTCATTTCCACACCTCATAAAAAGACCATAGTGGTCATATAGCAAGGCAGCGGCGCGTTAACAAGGTTCGCAATGTCAAGCGCCGCCCCACATCCGATCGGTGATCCATATCTCACGGGGCCCCCCGGCAATATTGGGTAACCCCTTCTCGCGGCCTCGGGCACCATCTCGAAGCCGACTGGCCAGATTCTCGATCCGCTTGTACGGCGAAACCAGCCGCGGCCACGAACGATGGGATCGCCACGCATCTGCAGCAGGCATCATCCCGTCATTCTCGCGGGTTCCCCGGACGTTTTCAGCGCCGCCATCAACATCGGACCGACCGAGAACTCCCGTGCCCGGGCCTTTTCGGTCAGCGCACGCAGATAGCCGCCTGCGGAATTGATGTGGCGCGCCCGCTGCAGAATGCAGGTGATGACAATGGCCGCGTTTTCCTGCCCAAGCACCTCCAGTGCTTCGGAATAAGCTGACGGCGAGATTCCGAGGTAGCCTCGCACCTGAGCCGCGGTCGCCATCAAATCCCGCCAACTGCCGATGCCCGACACCGCGTAGTCGACAATCTCCGGGCAGGCCTTCAGCACCAATCCCAGCGGGAAGCCCTTCGGAGGCTCGTCGGTTCTGATTCTTGGCGCAACCACGACCCCGCTTCTTTCCGGAGCAGGTTCAAGTTCAATAATAGAGTCGGTATTTGATTTAGATTGCTGCCGTCCATTTTGGGACTCATTGCCGCCCAGTTCCTGATCATTATCGAGAGAATTCAGGGCGTTATCCACTTCGGCTCGAATTGCGACCAGGTGATCGAGGATAGCTTCCAGCTCTGCGACAGCCGCGCGACGTGGGATAGCGTCCACAATAGCTCTGAAACGCGTCCAGAGGCCCTTCCAGTCGCCCGCGGCGTCCTCTTCGACGGCCACTTCAATCAGCTTAGAGATGTCCCTACGCTGAAGAGTGATACGCTCCCTGGTGCGTTTGAGACGCACGGCTTCAGCACGCACCTGGTCTGCCGCCTGAGCGATTTCGTCGGCGCGAGCGAGTAACGGTGCCAAGGAAAGCCCGAACGCCTCCTCGATCTCCCCTCCCCTTCCCTTGTGGGCGTAACGTTTACCGTTCGGGCTGTCGCGCCTAAGGATTAAGCCAGCTTCGATCAACGAGGCAAGATTCCGCCTCAACGAGGTGTCCGGCATCCCGTGTGCCCGTAGGGACAACTGTCGGTTAGACGGGAAGACGATCAAACCGTTTTCCTCGGACAGCTCGCTGTCTGGATAGAACGACAAAAGAGCGCTTAGGACGGCCAGAGCGCGGTCGTTGGTGCCAAGCACTGTCTTGGCTTCACAGATGTCCTTGTACAGCTGCCATTTGTCGACCACCCTACCCTCAGCTAGGTTTTCACGTGAATCCCGCTGCGCTGCCAACATGGCAAGCGACATCGGCCGGCTCCCAAAAGGAGTCGAGGCAATATGCGTCTCCATTTTCCTTCACCTATGACTAGGCAAAAGAAGTCCGCTCGCCGCAAGCGTCGTCAAAAAGCTTGACACTGATTCTGAGAAATGCGATTCGTAGACTTGCTTAGAGAATACGAAGAGCCTTCACAGACCGACGTTTGTGGGGGCTTTTTCTTTTGCTGGATTAGTCTCCTGTTCCCTCATTTTCCGATTGCCTGAACTCCTCGAACAAGGTGTCCAAGCGGCTCGAAAGCCATTCACCGAACGATCCCGCTTTCGCGCTCGTAAGTTCGATAGCGACCTTTCTCGGCTTCCGATTCATCACAAAGCTGACCGAATTATCTTTGGAAGTCCATGACTTAGCAGCGGGCGCCGTTTCCCCTCCACTGTCCTTTGGCTTGCGGGTAGGCTTTGTTCCAGACCTTGCGGCATCCGAGACAATCAGGAAGCGCTCGTCCGAGGATGCGGAACGGAAATTGTCCTGCTCTAGCAATTGACGGATTTCAGGAACCGCGCCCTCTTTAAAGAGCACGGATAGATCATACCAACGATCTCGACCAATGCCCCTAGAAGGACCGATCTGAAGGATAAGGTCAGACGGCACATTGTTTGTGACGGATTGCATCTTTGAGAGGACGGTCTTGTTGACCGCCAAAGCCGACATCACTGTCTCGTTGTCAAACTGCTCGGCGAGTTTTTTGGCAAACAATGCGCGCTCAATGAAACTGAGATCGGCACGAGCCGTGTTTTCCTGGCCCTGTGCGATGACGTGTTCTTGGTCTGAAAGCGCCTTAACAGACGCCTTTACCTTGATGCCCAGAGCCTTAGCAGCCCGGGCACGTCGGTGACCAAAAACGATCTGATAGCGGCCTTCCGCATTTGGCAGTGGGCGCACCAAGATTGGGCTATCCTGCCCTCTTTCGCGGATAGCTTGAATCAGTTCCTGAAGACTCGAATCGTCATCGTCTTCGAGGCGGTCGACAACGAACGATGTCTCTAGTTCATTGGGATCAAGTTCAATAATTTGGGTACCGCTTTGGAGCTGCTTTTCGATCTCTTCAGCCGCCGCAACCTTTGCAGCCATCTCGTCTGCAGCACGAGACATCATGCCGAAAGCACCTCGGCGACCTGATGTCTCTACGGATCCAGACGGGTTTGGGGTTGAGTTTACGGCCGTAAACTCAGCCGCAGGAGTCTCGTCCATCAACGCTGACATGATGCCTTTGCGCGCCATCAGACCGCCCTGCCCCAAGCTTTGTGGATCAAAGAAACAACCTCGCCATTGACGTTATGAAGAGACTCCAGCGCACGGTCATAGGTAGAACGCGTAAGCTGGCTGCGCTCGACCTCGTAAAGCGACTGTTTGGTAATGCCCGCATCGGAGATCGCGGTGGATTTGAGCATCTCGTTTTTGAGTACGAAGCCGCCGAAGAGCGACCTCATGAAATGCACCATCTGGCTCTGCGGAACGTCACCCGGCTCGTACCGAGTAACCAGGTATCGCATCCAATCGAGGTTCATATTGCCCCCGCCGCGCTTAATCGGGTCAAGGATTTCACCGAGCATAAGGAGGAACTGGCACATGCTCATGACGTCCAGCATCTGAGGGTGAACGGTCACCAAAACCGCTGTCGAAGAGGACAAGGCAGTCAGCGTAAGGTAGCCGAGCTGGGGTGGGCAATCGAGGACGACGACATCGTATTGATCGCTGACTTCGGACAAGGCAGCATCAAGACGGGTGAAGAACATCCTTCCCATATCCCGAGTGCCCTTTTCCGCGAGGATCAGGGGCGTGTCGTATTCAAACTCCTGAAGATCGAGATTCGCAGGAATGATATCGAGGCCTGGAAAATTGGTCTTCCTGATAAGTGCGCTGATCGGCTTCTTCTCATCGTCATAGCGGATGGCTTCATATAGCGATGGCAAGTTATCCAGTTCTGGCTGGATGCCATGCAAAGCGGTTAGCGAAGCCTGAGGATCGAGATCGATGGCCAGAACGCGGTGACCGGTAAGAGCCAGATGCTGGGCGAGGTGGGCCGTCGTTGTGGTCTTGCCCGAACCGCCCTTGAAATTGACGACTGCGACGATCTGCAGGTGTTCCGTATCCTTGCGATGGGGAACATACATACGCGAATCTGACCGCCCGTTCTGGTCGAGGTAGCGACGCATCTCCAGCATCTGCTCGGCCGTATACGAGCGCCTGCCCGTGGATGTTACGGTTGGTTGAGGTCCCTTCCCATTGAGTGATAGGTTTTTGAGGTAGCCCGGGCTAATTCCCAAATATGTGGCAACTTCAGCCAACTGGAACGGCCGAAGGGTCTTAACCGCGTCTGGAGGAAAATTTTCCATGCGATGCTTTTCGAGACGGCCGGACAATGCAGCTCCCTGCTTGAGGATGAGCTGATCGAAGTCACTCAGCGGCTTGTCGGCATCAAATGCGATATTCATTACAGGGAACCCGAAAATGCGAATTTAGGAGTGGATTAGCATCATAATCGCACTTAGACCCGATTCTCACCTGGTTGCAAGGAATTTAAAGTTAATGAAAGCTTAACGTGCCGGCCAACAAGATTGGAGTTTACGGCCGTAAACTCACAAAGAAGCCGCATTGGAGAGCGATGGGGCTTCGACATGAAGACGCGAGTGACTTTTCTAAATGTCTTCCTTCAGTCGCTCACTTTCCGCCTTCTGGCTGCTCATCTGACGATGTCTAGAACACGCGATGTGGTCGCTTGAGTTCTAGGCTGTGGGCTCGTCAGGCCCTGAAGCGGTCAAATGCGGTAAGGCGCCTGACCGGTGGGTCGGCTTCATCCCAGCGATAGATTTCCGAGCGCAGGTAGCGGAGTTCGTTCTCGAGTGCGTCTTCCGCAAGCTCGATCCACCAGGATTTCGGTCGCCCGTCACTGCCATCCGACCAGCGATAGCCGCGCGCCTTCAGGTGGTCCTTCATGTCGAACGGGCTGTTTGCCGCGAAGATGCGAACGCGTGAGCGCTGGCTGGCTGCGTAGAGCTCGGCAAACGGCGTGCGTCCCGGCTCTCCACCACCCTGCGCGAGAACCTCGAGCAGCGCAAAACAATCATCGACGGCTCGGTGGCCCTCATGAAAATAGCCCGCCTGGCCGATCAGATAACCGAGCTTGGTGCCTTCGAAGCCGCGAGACGCCCAATCGATTTCCGAGACCGAGCAGGCCCAGGCTTTTCCCGCGAAGACGGCTGAGAAGGCCTCGCAGAACGGCCGATCGAAGCCGGCATTGTGGGCGATAACGAGATCAGCAGGTTCGATGATGGCGCGAAGCTGGTGGACATCAATCGTCTGACCGGCCACCAAGTCGTCGGTTATGCCGGTCAGACGCGTGATCTCCGGTGGGATCGAAATGCTCGGTTGCTGCAATCCACCGTAAACGCCGGTGACATCGCCGATATCGCCAGCCTCATCAAATGTGAAGGCGATGGTGCCAAACTCAATAATCTCGTCCGTCCGGTGATTAAGGCCGGTGGTCTCGGTGTCGAGGATCACGCCCTTCAGGGGAAATCCAGGTCGCGCGGCCGCCGTGACAGAACGAGGCTCGAGCTTTTCAGAATCCGGTAGCGGCCGGTCCCTTGCAGGTGCCGCACCATGTCGTCTTCATTCAATCCAGGCAATGGTTGGTGTTTCATCGCCGACGGAACAGATGTCTTTTCAGGAGCCGTTTCTTTCGAAACAAACAAATCGAACTGCTGCGCCATTCGCTTATCTCAAGCTCATGCTCAAAACCATTCTTCGGACCGCATCGTCGGTCAAAGTCGCTATAAGGCATCCACCCGAGCAAATCAGGAGAAAACATGGAAACCGTGGAAATCAGCAACCGTAGCGACTTCGCCCTGTGGACGATTCAGCGGGCGCAAGAAATCGTGATGGGGGAGGGGGCCGCCTTCGCAATGGCTGCTCGTGACATGAACGAGGAAGCCCTGACGGAGACTGCCGCCTCACTCGGCAAAGCGATCAGTGATGCCATGCTTGAAGTCCTCGATGGTCTGATTGGCGATCAGTAAAGGGGTTCGATCGCCAGCAAGCGCGTGTCCACCGCCCAATAGCAAATATGGAATTTGGTCAGCGTGCGACACGCCAGCTTGCACGGGACAAGGTCCCACCCGGGCGCGATGTCGACCAGCATGGTTGCAAGCTCCGCGCGGTGACAGGCGGCAGTCGCCCGATCGGAGCGGCTCTGATGAAGGCGGTCGATCGGGATAGCCCTTTCGGGCGATATTTCGAGGTGCTGGCTAAGATCGGCGGCTGGACACTGTGCGTTTCGGATCCCAGCGAGGGTTATGCCTCGATCGCGACGACGCCCGAAGGCTACAGTCTGGGCGGCAAGGTGACGTTCGAAGCGACGACGGGCTGGCTTTTGACCCCGCCGACCTCACAGGAGGCTCAGAACCAGTTTGTGCGCGATAGCCTAGCGCTCGAAAAGGCGGACCCTGTTCCGCCGAGAAAAGGGCCTATAGGCGAGCACGTCTTCTTCGGCGGTGAGGCCGGCGAGCTTCGGCACCTTGGGCCCGATCTGGTCGGCGACGTTGCGCCACTGGGTGCTTGCGGCCTCCGGTGTGCCCTGGGCGAACGCCGTGGCGATGAAGGCCGGAGACGACACGGCTGCCACTCTTGCCGGCATGGGCCAACGCATTGCGCATGAAGTGGACCCGGCACCTCTGCCAGGTGGCGGAAAGAACCTTGGAGACGGCCGCCTTGATGCCTTCATGCGCATCGGAGACGACGAGCTTGACGCCGCGCAGGCCGCGCCGCGTCAGCTTGCGCAGGAGCTCCGTCCAGATCGGTTCGGCCTCGGAGGTGTCGATCTTCATGCCCGGCACCTCGCAGCGGCCATCTGTGTTGACGCCGACGGCGATGATCACGGCGACCGAGACGATGCGGCCGCCGCGACGAACCTTCAGACAGCTCACCGCGGATCGCCTCAAGCGCGACCTTGGCCTTGAACTCGGCCGTAAATCGTCTGCGTGTCTTCATCCTGGATCGTCCTTTTCATCGGGCGATCCACCTTATGCCCCTGTCTCAGAAACCGGCACCACCTCTCATGAAGAAGGGACTGCACACGCAAACAGATTTGGGATGATCGTTTCTTTCCGACCGATGGACATAGCTCCGACCTTAAAGCGCCACTCTCAAGGTCGTTCTGTTTCGCCCTATAGCTTCTCCATCACACGGTTTGTCTACGCAAAACGAATCAGTCTGCCACTGTGTCGGGGCGCCAGTATGCTTGCGCATTCAAACACAAGGAATACTATGCGTTTTGCCGCAGTTAGGAAGCGGTCTTGCCGCAGGCTGCGAAGCGGTCAGAGGCGTCAGGCGCCGTATACGCCCCGTAGCTTCTCGAAGATCTCCGGGGCGATCTCGTATTGCCGGGCCTTGCCGCGACCGATCGACGTTCGCCCCCAGCTTTCCTTCAAAAGGCCTCGCACGACCAGCGGATCAATCGCTTCCTGCGCGGCTTTCCTCGTCATTCCCGCCACTTCCGTGACATTGGTGATCGTCAAGGCCATGTCCGCCTTCTGCAGGCTATAGAGCAAATTAATCATGCCGAGCTGCCGTAGCCTCGAATTTGGCGTCTCGTCGGGCAAGGGTTTGGACATGATCTCGTGCGTCGCCAGGGTCGCGAAACCCGTGTTGTGCCAGCGATGATTTAACGGGCTTGGCATCAGTCTATCTATGCGTTATCGTGCAGTATGACAACTTGACGAATCCTCCTCGGCGGCCAGCCAAGGGCGTTTCTGACGAGGGGATTTGCATGAAAAATGCAGTCATTCGGGCACTTTCCGGGGTTTTACTATGCGTTTCATTGTACACGTTTTTATCTTCTATAGCGCGTGGAGATGACTGGGGCTGTCAGGTTCTCCTGTGCCTTTCGAACCCGGGCGGTCCTACCCAATACGCCGAGTGCCGTCCGCCGATAGAGCGGCTTTGGTCGCATCTCGCCAAGGCACGATCCTTTCCGATCTGCGGCGGTGTCGGCTTCACTGCGTCCAAACCCCGCTATGAGCCCTATTATCGCGATGCTGGCTTCCGGCTGGCCACCAAAAACGGCGATCGCGGGCGCGATGAAGTGGGCTGCATATCGACGGAGCCCAGGATCGTTACCAACGAAATATGTAGGGGCGATAATAGCAGCGGAGGGGTCGGTGCACCGGGATCCGGCCGTTGGCATTTCGAGGTCGGACGGCGACTGTGCAAGGCCTTCGTGACGGCGCGTCCCCATGTCTGTGAGCAGCCGCGACATGTCGATGTCACGATCACCGGCGTCGGCCGGCAACGCGTATGGTTCTAGGCCATGCCGGTTGCCTTTCTCGATCTCGCTCATCAATGCGCGCCGCAGATCGCCACGGAGACCCTTGCGGCCGTCGTAAGCATCGAAAGCGGATTTTACCCCTTTGCGATCCGCATCAATTCCGATTATCCACTCGCCGACCAGCCTAGAACCAGAGCCGAAGCGATCGAGACGGCAACGATTCTGATTGCGGAAGGCCATGATGTCGATCTTGGCCTCGCCGGAATCAATTCAGGCAACCTCGGGCGGTTGGGCCTTTCTGTCAGTGACACGTTCGATTTCTGCCTGAACCTCAAGGCAACTGCTTCGCTGCTCGATGGCTATTACCGCGTAGCGCTGCAGGCCGGTGCCACACCTGCGCAGGCGGAGACCAATATGCTGCGATCCTACTACGGCCATGGCGATGCCTCGGTCGGCGAAATGGTCGGCTACGACAGCCAAGTGCTGGCGGAACGCGAGCGCCTGGCCGGACGCCTTGAGACCCTTGAGGTCGCGGGGAAACCGGACGAGCCGCAAGACCGGGAGCGGGCAGGGGAGGCGGTGGCTGCTTCGACCGACACGATCATAGGGGAACATGCGCAGGAGCACGCCCAGTCGCCGGCCCTACAATGGGACGTCTTCAATTCGGGACGGAGATCCTCCGTCCTGGTCTTTTCCAACGAGCAAAAGAAGTGATGAACATATGAACCTGTCGGCACGCATCAGGCCATTCGCGATCATCGCGACAATGGCAACCGTGTTTTCCCTGGCCCTGATCGAGCCGAGCTTTGCCCAGGCGGGCGGGATCGAAAGTGTGCTGCAGAATATCGTCAACATGCTGACCGGCAATGTGGCGCGGCTATTGGCCATCATCGCCGTCATCATCGTCGGCATCGCCTGGATGTTCGGATATCTCGACCTGCGCAAGGCGGCCTTCGTCGTGTTGGGCATCGGCATCATCTTTGGCGCGACGGAAATCGTCAACACGATCTCCGGCGGCGCATAATGAACGGGAAGACCGCCCTCGAAGAAGACACCCTGTTCCTCGCCTGCACGAGGCCGGCGATGATCGGCGGCGTGACGATGGAAGCGATGGGGATCAACATGATCTTCACGACGATCCTCTTCATCGTGGCGGGATCGGTGGCCTATGCACTCGTCGGCCTGGTCTTCCATGTCGTCTTCAAGGCGATCGTCAAGCACGACCACAACATGTTCCGGGTTCTGCTTGGCTGGATTGAGACACGGGGCAGGGCGCGCAACATCGGCTTCTGGGGCGGCTCGAGCCTTACCCCGATGAAGCTTGTCCGGCACTATGACGAAAGGGACCTTGGCTTTGCCTAGTACTGCCATCGTCAAGGGCCGTGAGCTCGAACCCGAGACCTTTATCCCGTATGTCCGCCATGTCGACGAACGGGTAATCGCGCTCGATTCCCAGGCCCTAATGGCGGTGATCGCCATTGACGGGGCTTCCTTCGAAACTGCGGATACGCTCAATCTCAATGCACTGCATCGCGATCTCAACACGCTCTACCGCAACGTCGCGGATGAGCGGCTTGCGCTGTGGACCCATATCATCCGTCGCCGCGACAACGAGTATCCCGAGGGCGCGTTCACCAACGCGTTCTCGCGCACGCTAAACGACAAATACCGCGCCCGCATGATCGACGAGGACCTGTTTCGTAACGATCTCTATCTTAGTCTCGTTTGGCATCCGGGCCGCGACGCGGCCGAGCGCGTTGTGGCGTTCCTGTCGAAGCTGCGCAAGGCGCGGCGACGTGGGCTTGAGATCGACGAGGACGCGCTCAAGCGTCTCGATGACGCGATCGTCGACGTCACCGCCGGCCTCAAACGCTTTGGTCCCCGCGTCCTCACCCTGCAGGACCGTGACGGCCTGATCTTCTCCGAACCGAGCGAGGTCTTGCACCAGCTGGTGGGTGGGCGCCGTGAAGCTGTCCCGCTGACCGAGGGCCGCGTTTCATCCGCAATTTATTCCGACCGGGTCATTGTCGGACGCGAGACGGTCGAGATCCGCCACGAAGGATCGAGCCGCTATGCCGGTATGTTCGGCTTTAAGGAATATCCGTCGCGCACGCGGCCCGGCATGTTCGATGGATTACTCACCGTTCCGTACGAACTGATCCTGACCCAGAGCTTCTCCTTCCTGTCGAAGGCCGACGCCAAGACGGTAATGGGGCGCAAGCAGAACCAGATGGTCAGCGCCGGCGACAAAGCCGGATCGCAGCTCGAGGAGCTCGACGATGCGCTGGACGAGCTGGAATCGAACCGCTTCGTGCTCGGCGAACATCACCTGACCCTGACGGTCTTCGCCGGATCGGTGAAGGAACTCACCGACAATCTGGCCAAGAGCCGGGCGCACCTGACGAATGGCGGCGCCGTCGTTGCCCGCGAGGATCTCGGGCTGGAGGCGGCATGGTGGGCGCAGCTGCCAGGCAATTTCCGCTATCGCGTGCGCTCCGGCGCAATCACCTCGAAGAATTTCGCCGCGTTCTCGCCGTTCCATTCCTATCCGGTCGGCCAGCGCAACGGCAATGAATGGGGTCCGGCTGTCGCAATGTTGAAGACCGCATCCGGCTCTCCGTTTTACTTCAATCTGCACTATGGCGATCTCGGCAACACCTTCATCGGCGGGCCGTCCGGCTCGGGCAAAACGGTGCTGCTAAATTTCATCCTGTCGCAGGGCGAGAAGTTCGACGCCCATATCGTCTTCTTCGACAAAGATCGCGGCGCCGATCTCTTCGTTCGCGCGGCAGGTGGAACCTATCTGCCACTGAAGAATGGCCGGCCCACCGGCTGCGCGCCCCTGAAGGGTATGGACCTGACGCCGGAAAATAGAGTGTTCCTGGCGCAATGGGTGACAAAGCTCGTCGGCTCGAAAACGCGCGAGCTCTCCGTTTCGGAAGCCCGCGACATCGCCAACGCGATCGACGGCCTTGCCGATCTGCCGATTGAACGACGCACGATCGGCGCGCTGCGCACCTTTCTCAACAACACCGATCCGGAGGGCATCGCCGCCCGTCTGCGCCGGTGGGAGAGGGGAGGGCCGCTCGGTTGGGTGTTCGACAACGACGCCGATGAAATCGGCATCGGCGCGAAATTCCTCGGTTACGATATGACGGACTTCCTCGACAATGAGGAAATCCGCACCCCGCTGATGGCCTACCTGTTCCACCGGGTCGAGCAGCTGATCGACGGGCGCCGCATCATCATTGTTATCGATGAGTTCTGGAAGGCGCTTGCCGATGAGGGTTTTCGCGATCTCGCCCAGAACAAGCTCAAGACCATCAGAAAACAGAACGGTTCGATGCTGTTCGCCACGCAAAGTCCGCGCGATGCGATCAATTCGCCGATCGCGCACACCATCATCGAGCAATGCCCGACCCAGGTGTTCATGCCAAACCCGCGCGGCAGTCGGGCAGACTATGTCGACGGCTTCAGGCTCACCGAACGAGAATATGAGCTGATCGCGCGCGAGCTCTCCAATGAGAGCCGCCGCTTCATCGTCAAGCAGGGCCACAACAGCGTCGTCGCCGAGCTCAATCTCGGCGGCTTCGATGACGAACTCGCAGTGCTGTCCGGCCGCACCGCCAATGTCGATCTTGCCGACGCCATCCGCTCGCAGACAGGCGACGATCCGGAAGTTTGGCTTCCTCTCTTCCAGCAGCAAAGGAGTGCAGGCTGATGCGTATGCGCGATTCTATGATGGCCGCCGTCGCCATCCTTGCCCTGTCGGTCGGCGGTGCCGGCGCACAAGGGATTCCCGTGATCGACCAGACCGCGATCCTGAAGCACATCGAGAGCATCACCCAGCTCAAGTCGCAGCTCGACGCGCTCAATCAGCAGATCACGCAAGCCGAGCAATTGTTCGGATCGCTGAACAAGCTAACCAATATGGCCGATGTCGCCACGCTTCTGAACCAGCCGGAAATACGCAAGGCCTTGCCGCAGGATTTTGCGGCAATCGAAAGCCTGCTCAGCGGCGACGGCTCGGGGGCCTTCGGGGACGCGGCATCAAAGTTCCTCGAAAGCAATTCGACCTATCAGTCCTCAGCCAACGATTTCTACGCCCAGGAACTGGCGCGTGTCCAAAACCGCAATGCCGGCCAGATGAGCCTTGGCCAGCAGATTTACGATGCGGCCACCAAGCGCATCGACGGGATCGATCAGTTACGCCAGCAGATATCCTCGGCCAGCGACGCCAAGGATATCGCCGATCTCCAGGCGCGCATTCAGGCCGAAAGTGCCTTTCTGCAAACCGATCTCCTGCGCATGCAAGGTCTGCAGATGGTCCAGCAGGCGCAGGCCCAGGTCGAGGATCAGCGCAAGGCCGAAGACTGGCGCAGGCGCATCGACACGATGAACACGGCGCTGTCGCAATGAAGCGTGTCGCGACTCTCGTCATAACGGCACTGCTGGCGGCGTGTTCCGAACCGCCGCCGGCGACGGTCATCACCGTCAGCGAGTTTCTCGCCGACGAGAGCTTGCGCGCCGATCACATTGGAAAGTGCCGCGAGAACCCTGGTGAGCTGGGGCCGACGCCCAATTGCCGCAATGCCGAAGAAGCGGAAGGCAAGGCCCGGCTCGAGCGCATGAACAGGGCGCTGGGGGGATAGCGCCATGTACACCGTCTTCGACTTTCTCGATCGCCAATTCACGACGCCGCTCCAGAACTTCATCAGTTCCGGTACGAGCGGCATCAGCGCGTGGGTGACGGGGCCGTTGACGGCGGCGCTGACTCTCTACGTGATCCTGTACGGATTCCTGATCCTGCGCGGATCGGTGCAGGAGCCGATCATGGAGTTCGCCTTCCGGGCGATGAAGCTCGCCATCATCCTGATGCTGGTCAGGAATGCCGGCGAATACCAGACCTACGTGACCAATGTCTTTTTCGAGATTCTGCCCAGGGAAGTTTCCGAAGCTCTGAACACCGGCGGCGCCCCAAGTGCCACGACCTTCGACAGCCTGCTCGACAAGGGTCAGAAGTCCGCCAACGATATCTGGGCGCAGGCGTCCTGGCCGGTCGATCCGCTAACCGGTTTCGCCGGTCTTGTGGTGATCGTTGTGACGTTCGTCGTCTCCTCGATCGGATACGTCGTGTCGCTCTACGCACGCGTTGCGCTTGCAATCATTCTGGCGATCGGCCCGATCTTCATCGCGCTGGCCATGTTCCAGTCGACGCGGCGCTTCACCGAGGCATGGATCGGACAGCTCGCAAACTTCGTCATTCTGCAGGTTCTGGTCGTCGCGGTCGGTTCGCTGCTTGTCACCAGCTTCGCGACAATGTTCACCACCGTCGAGGCTTACAGCGACGTTCTTATGCGGCCGATCGCTGTCGGCGCCATCGGTCTGGCCTCCCTCTACGTCTTTTACCAGCTGCCGGGCATCGCCTCGGCGCTGGCGAGCGGGGGCGCTTCGCTCACTTACGGCTTTGCTGCCGGCCGGGACGCCCATCAAAGCACCGTCACGAGAACGATCGGGTGGGGTTGGCGCAGGTTGACCGGCAGGGGAGCCTGACGCCATCACCATGAGGGGTATTCCAGCGTGCATATAGTTCGAGTTGTAACAATGATGGGGCTGCTGGCCGCCGTCTCCGGCTGCGCGACGCAAAGTTACCCGCTGCCAAAATGCGACGGTTATGCCAAACGGCCGCTCAATCGTTCGATGTGGGATTGGGACGCTGGCAAAGCACAGGCGCATCAACAGCAGTCCGCGCTCGCTGATAGCAACGGGAGCGCATTGGCATTCTCAGAACAGTCGGCTGAAGCGGCCGTCAAGACTGCGCCCTTCGCCGGGTTCGACGAAGCCGGGTCTTATACCGTTTGCCGGGTAGGGTAGGTGAATGGTGACTACGGACAGTCTCAAGGAATATTTCGACAAGGCGCGCCGCTTCGACCAGGACCGGATGGTCTCGGCCGAGCGCTCGAAGCGGCTTGCCTGGTTCGTCGCCATCGTCGCCAGCGTGCTGGCCTGCGTCTCGGTCGCCGCCGTGGTCGCACTGACGCCGCTCAAAACGGTCGAGCCCTTCGTCATCCGCGTCGACAATTCGACAGGCATCGTCGACGTGGTATCGGCCATGGCGTCGTCTGCGGGCACCTATGACGAGGAAGTCACCAAATATTTCGCCGCTCGCTACGTCCGGGCGCGCGAGGGCTATGTGTGGTCGGAGGCAGAAGAAAATTTCCGCACCGCCTCGCTAATGTCGACTGCCGCTGAGCAGCAACGCTTCGCAGCTGCCTACCGCGGTGGAAATCCGGAATCGCCGCAGAACGTCTACGGCCGCTCCGCAAAATCCCGCATCGGGATCAAGTCGATCTCGCTCATCAACAGCAATGTCGTTTCGGTCCGCTATACGCGGACAATCACACGCGGCGAAGATGTCCGCACAACCCATTGGGTGGCAACGATCACCTATTCCTACGCCAATGCCCCAATATCCTCCAGCGACCGGTTGGTGAACCCCCTTGGGTTCGTGGTGAGCGAGTACCGGGCCGATCCGGAGGCCTTGAATTGAAAATACGATCTCTTCTCGCGGCAGCCGTCGTCGCGGCACTAACGATGCATCCTGCTCAGGCCCTAGAGATTCCGGCAAGCGCGCAGCAGGACAATCGCGTGCGGTTCGTCAATTACCAGCCCTACAACATCACGCGGATTGTCGGCACCATCCGCTCGTCGGTCCAGGTGGAATTCGCGCCTGACGAAGAAATCGCCCATGTCGCGCTCGGCAATACTGTTGCCTGGGAAGTCGCGCCGGCCGGCCACATCCTGTTCCTCAAACCCCGCGAGAACCAGCCGGCCACCAACATCTCCGTGGTGACGACACGGCGAGACGGTTCCAAGCGCAGCTATCAGATGGAACTGGTCGTGCGCGACGGTTCGGTCGATGCCGGGCAGAACACCTATTTCTATGTGAAGTACCGTTATCCCGCCGATGAGGCCGAGCGACGTCGCCTCGAGGAGGAAGCGCGCAAGCGTGCGGCCGAGGCAGGCTATGCCGATCAGGTCCTCGGCATCCATGAACAATACGGCCCGCGCAATTGGCGCTATTCCGCGCAAGGCTCTGCCGCAATCGAACCGCAGGCGGTCTACGATAACGGCAAGGTGACGACCTTTGCCTTCAGCGGCAATCAGGAAATGCCGGCGATCTACATCGAGAATTCCGACGGAACGGAAAGCCTCGTGCCGAAGACCGTGCAGGGTGATCTCGTTCTCATCCATGCGATCAGCCGCAAGTTCATCCTGCGGCGCGGCTCGGACACGCTCTGCATTTTCAACGAGGCCTACTCGCCAGTCGGCGTTAATCCTGGAACCAACACTACCTCGCCCTCGGTCGAGCGGGTGGTCAAGGTTCCGGCCGCCGGACAGTAAGGGAGCCGCCATGACAGACACGCCAGAAACAACGATCCCTGGCGAACGCGCGCAAACCACCACGGCGCGCAAAGTCGACAACAATCCCTTGCTCAAGCGCGGGGCGGTCGTGCTGGCGGTTGTCGCCTTCATGGGTTTCGCCATGTGGTCGATGCGGCAGGGGCCGAAGGAGGGCGTCGAGCAGCCCGGATCAGGGGTGATCCGCCAGACGACGGAGTTCGAACCGGCCCGGGCCGAACCGGAACCCGTGGTGCTGCCCGTACCGGAGATCAAGCTACCGACGCCGGCCGTCGAGACGACGGTGACACCCGCCGTCGATGAGCTGCTTGACGCGGCAAGACGGGCGCCAGTGATGGCATTTGGTGGCGGACAATCCGGCAACAACACCAGGCCTTCCAACACGGCCGAGACGACGACGGATCCGAACTTCCTTCCGGTCGATGGCCTCCTGGGCGGAGGAGGGCAGGGGGAGAACGAGGATCAGCGCTTCAATCGGATGCTCAAGCCAACTGTCCTGGAAGGATCGAAGGCCGGACATCTCGGCAACCGCAACTTCATCGTCGCGATGGGGACCTCGATCCCCTGCGCGCTCGAAACCGCGCTGTCGTCGGATGAACCGGGGTTCACCAGCTGCGTGATTACCCGCGACGTTCTCTCCGACAATGGCCGCGTCGTGCTGATGGAGAAAGGCACCCAGGTCGTTGGCGAATATCGCGGTGGCCTGCGCCGCGGCCAAAGCCGGCTGTTCGTGCTCTGGAACCGAGCCAAGACACCCACAGGCGTCATCATCACATTGGCGTCGCCGGCGACCGATGCGATCGGCCGCGCCGGCTTCAATGGCTATGTCAACACGCACTGGTGGGAGCGCTTCGGGAGCGCTCTGCTTTTGTCGGTGGTCGGCGATATCGCCACCTATGCCGGTCAGGACCTGCAGCGCAGCGATGTCCAGGCGCAGGGCACGACAAGCGCGGGTAAGGAAGCGGCCGCCATCGCGGTCGAGCAGTCGATCAATATTCCCCCGACGCTGCTGAAACATCAGGGTTCGCTGGTTTCGATCTTCGTCGCGCGCGATCTCGATTTCTCAAGCATTTACCGTCTGCGGGTAACCGAGCCCCGCAACATGATCTACGACCGCGCCGTGATGGGAGACTTCTATCCAAAATCCGACCTGGTGACGAAGTAGGGTAGGGAATGGCGGAAAACTCCGATGCCGGCGTCGTCCGTCAATTGCTTCTCCCCCTCGATTCCTTCCTGAAGGACAAGGGCCTCTACGAGGTCGTCATCAATCGACCCGGCGAAGTGCTGACGGAAGGAACGGCGGGCTGGCAGCGTCACGAACTGCCGGATCTGTCCTTCGACAAGCTGATGCGGCTGGCGCGGGCTGTTGCGAGCTTCTCCAACCAAGGCATCGATGAGACCCGCCCGCTTCTCTCCGCCACCCTTCCGGATGACGAACGCATCCAGATTGTGATCCCTCCAGCGACGACACGAGACACCGTTTCCATCACAATCCGCAAGCCCTCATCAGTTTCGCTGTCCACGAAAGACCTGGAGGCGGGCGGTCTGTTCGACAATGTCGTGGCGAGCGCAGATCAGAACACTCGCGAGGATCTCCTGCTGACGACCTACCGGAGCGGTCAGTATCGCGCATTTCTTGAGGGGGCGGTTCTTGCGCGCAAGAACATCATCATCTCCGGCGCCACAGGCTCCGGCAAGACCACGATCTCGAAGGCCCTGATCCAGCACATTCCACCAGACGAACGGCTCATCAGCATCGAGGACACGCCTGAGCTGACGATCCCACAGCCGAACCATGTCCGGCTGTTCTATTCGAAAGGCGGGCAGGGGTTGGCAAAGCTGGGCGCCAAAGACTTGCTTGAATCGTGCCTGCGCATGCGGCCGGATCGGGTCCTGCTGCAGGAGCTGCGCGACGGCACTGCATTCTACTACATCCGAAACATCAATTCCGGGCACCCCGGCTCGATCACGACGGTGCATGCGGATTCACCAAGCCTGGCGTTCGAGCAGTTGACGCTTCTGGTCAAGGAGTCCGAAGGTGGACAGGATCTCGACCGCGACGATATCCGCAACCTGCTCAAAATTTCGATCGACGTGATCGTCCAGTGCAAAAGGGTTGGCGGCCGGTTCCGCGTGACGGAAGTCTACTACGCAGATCATGCGCATACTGTAGCCACCCGTCAGGTAGACGCGCTTCGCAAGAAAGCGCCTGCAGCCGCTCCGTGAGTCCGCTTCCGCTTCCTTAGATTTACGAGCGCAGGAAGCGCGCCCTTGAGTTGCGCGGTTGCAAGCTGCCCCACGCGCCCCAGGCACTCGGCAGGTCCCAGCAATGTGCTGCGTAGTGGAGGTCGGCGATGCGTCGCTTTTCAGGTATGCCGATTCAGCTGACGACAGAAACGGCTCAACGGCCGCGCCTTAGTAGCCGCTTCAAGCTCAAACCGGCCAACAAAAGGTAAGGCGGCATGGCGAGCGAATAGTGGCCACAGTTTAATTCAAGAACGTTGGGCCGAGCACCGGTGTCCTTCAGCTTTTCCATGAATCTCGCCGACAACTCTGGCAAAACTACCTTGTCTCTCTTGGCCAACACGACGTGTAGAGCGAGATCCGGCCGCGCCAGACGATGTGCGTAATTCTCCAAGTTAAGTGGACCCCAGGCCCTTCTGAGATCGGTCAGCTCAATCTCAGGCTCAAGGCTATCGCGTATCGATCGTGTCGCGCGGCCCGTCCAAACCATATCTGCCAGACTCCCCGCCGTCAGAAACAACGAGGCTTTCGACACAGCCGGGTCATGTGCCGCGATCAATCCAGCGGCCCAGGAACCCAGGCTCATACCGAGAACCGAAATGTCCCGATAGCCTTCGCGCTTCAACCAACGAATGACCTTCCGGCCGTCCAATACTGCCTGCCTTACGGATTGGATCGTTCGACCGAGGTTGGCGCTAAGCATATAATCGGCGTGCAGAGACCCGGGACGGCTGCGCTCGAGGTGATAGGGCATGGCAACCTCGACAACCGTGATGCCGCGCTTCGCAAAAAAGCTGGCAATCTGGCGATTCCAAGAGCTTGCATTCCAATGGTGGAAAATCACCAATGCCCGATCGAAGGATTCGCTGTCTGTGATTTTTGCCCAGACGACATTGTTCTCTTCGACATCAGTGGAAATGTCCGATGGAAATTTGAGCCATTCGCCTTGTCTTTCAAAACCCTGATCGTTGCCGCCCGGCTCATCGAAAAAGGCTGAGTCAGCCATGGCCTGGTCCGCCAGGACACAAAACCCCTCGATCGTTTCCGCCGTCTTCGCGCCCGGAAATGCACGGTCGACGTCAAGGACGAAATCGGTTGTCTGCTTCCCTTCCTCACCGAGTCGCGCCCGTCGTTCATCCCATCGATCAAGCCATCTATGAAACACTTTGATCGTTTCCCAACTCACTCGCTCGCCCTCGACCAAACCCTGGATCAATTAGGCCGTAGATGGCGAGCAGCACTCCAACGCCAAGAAGGATGGAGAAGCCTGAAAATGCATCGATCAACAAATAGCTGGCAACCAGCAGTGTTACGATCGCTGACATCTTCCACAATGGGACTTGAAATTGACTTCCGGCGCCCAAACGGATGGTGCCATACAGAAAAACAAAACAGCTCGAAATTGCGATAAGAAGACTGCTGTAATGCGTCGGCATTCTATAACTGAAGCGGTTGCTCGCATCGGCGCGCTCATACAAGGCGGAGGTCAGATCGCTGACCAGCCAGGCCACAATATTCACTCCATCGGATGTGAGGTAAGAGCTTTGGAGCTTCATGATAGTGGCCATCAGAATGCCCAAAAGCGTACACCGGAAGACCCATCGCATCACCTTGAAACTGGCTTCGTTTAAGTCGCATTGAAAGCCCATTTCCGGCTGATTTTTCGATGCCTCGCCAATTTTCCAAAGGTCATCCACGACCGTATAAAGCAAAATTAGACCGGCGAAGAAAAGATAAAAACAGACGCACATGTATAGGTAAGCGAGCCCCGTGAATACGGCCGCTTCCGGCACCGATATAACCTCAGGGCGCACAATTGCTAACGAGCCCCAATCCGTCGCATAATTACCACCACCTTTGATCAACGGGATTAACGACACGCCGATCCACTGAAAAAGACCAGCGAACAGCACACAAATTAAAAAAACCGCCCAATATGAATACGAAGAAGATTCGACGTTGCACGCCCAGGCATCGTCGCTCTCCATCCGGTCGCCCTGCGCGATAAGTTTTGAGCGGCCTTCATCTTTCCAAAAGGTCATTAGCTCGGTCACGAAGGCACAAAACAATGGCAAAAACACCATGAAGACGAATGTCCAATTGGCTGCCCAAAGAAACCCAACCTGCTTGACGACGCCATCCGCCCGGCCATACGTCACGTTGTGAATCCCCATAATATACGACAAAAACCCAAGAGCGGTGACACCCGCAAACACCGACGCCGGTAAATTCAGGGGAGATCCGTGACTAAAAATCGCCTCCGATTTCCTCGCCAAACTAAACCGCTGCCTCGGCTCCTTGTCGTCAGTATCCCGCGCCAACTCTGCCGGGGAGTGTGTCTCGTCATCGACGGTCCCAGTCAGTGCCGGATCTGGAATCTCCTGTGCAACGCTGCTTCCGGCTCGCTTCCATTCTCGTCTCTTGGCCGATAACCGCGATTGCGCCGCACTAAGCTCCATCTGCCATTCGCTCGTTGCGACCGGATCATCGCATCCAACAATCCTCGCCAGCCAACGAATGTTGGCAGTGCTAATTCCCTTCCGGTTCTCTTGAAACCAAAGCTGCACCGTTCGCAGATCGATCCCAACCCGGTTGGAATCAATCCGTGAAATCGCCTCCGCAAGAAGCTCGGGCGTCCATGGGCCTGCAGGAAACCCGTCTTTGCCCAACGGCCGACCCGCACCCGCAGCCGCCAATCGTTTGAATAATTCTTTGAAATCACTTTCGTCTCCGGGCGGGGGGAGAAATATTTTTGCGTTCTTAATCAATGGCTTACAGGCGCTACTTTCGTTCCGTTTCGCTAGGTTTCGTATCCTATCGTGCCTTCGTCCTCAATCAACGTATTTATCAACTCGATTTTGGCCGGCACGGAGAGGATCGAATGACCGGCGACCCACTGGAGAGGCTGAACACGGTTGTTGCGTGGGATATGTTTCGCAAACCGCTGACCAAGGCAATGAACTGCTCGGATCGGGCGCAGGGCGGGCGCCCACCTTAAGATGCTTGATGATGTTGGTGTTACAGGCACTTTCCGGGCTGTCGGATGAGCAGGCCGAGTTTCAGATCATGGGCCGTCGCACCTTCGGCCGGTTCCTTGGTCTTCTGGATGACGGCGACAGGGTCGATGCGGGTTGCTGGCGACCACCAACACCGGCTCCGAAGTGTGGGCCGACACGGCATATCGGTCGACTAGACCAGGCTTCATCAGCCGCGTGGATCGCAAGAAGCCAAGAGGCAAGCCGATGCGGCACGGCAACCGAACACGCTCCAGAACCCGCGCCCGTGTCGAGCATGCCTTCGCCGGAAGACCTCGCATCGGAATCGGCAGACAGATACGATGCTACGAATAGAAGGAAGTATAGCATGCGGCTCATATGCGAAGCAAAGTTAAGGCTAGCAAACGCTCCCTACGCAATTGAACACGCGATTAAAGACCTGACGATTCATTGTCGGTCCATCTCCCAAAGTAATGGTCAATATGAACTCGATTTCGAGGCAGCAACGGCAGCAATCCGCCCGCATGACGAAGGTTTGTTGATCCGTGTCGAGGCAGAGGAGACTGTCATTTCACATGGCACAAAAATGCTAATTACAAGCCAGATCAGCTCCTATGCGATCAATATGCCTATGCATGTCTTATGGATTGATGCATCAGAGGACTCCCGAACAGCTAGAGACACGTGAGAATAAGCAGGCAAATTCAACCAAGCGCTATCGTTACTAGCTGCCTGCGTATAGATCAGTCGACCAATCCAGTTGACGGCATTGAGCTGAAGCTATCTTTTTATCGACATTGCAGCATTGCGACCGCGTTCCAATTGCTGCCGATGCAGCTGGGTCTGGCCATGCACCGCCTGCATCTGAGACTGAACGCGTGCAAGCGTGGCGATGCGTTCGGGGGAGATGGCCAGATCTCGCGATAACCGGTCGATGTCTCCTGACTTCAACGCACTTCGGTCTGCGGACGTCAGCCGCCGATTGATCGACGTCGCGATGCCGTCCAATTCCCGTCGCAACTGCGGGGCGGCATGCAACCTGCTGGCCTGCTCATGAGCTGGCGCCTGCAGGATCGCCGTTAAACCCTCAGATGGCGCACGGATTTCCTGACGGTGGCGATGCTGTTGCTCTCGATGCCTGGTTTCGATCTGATGCCGCTCGAAATCGACCGTGCGGCCATAGTCTTCCATGGCAGCGGCGAGCTGTGGCAGCTGCGCTTTAGCGGTCTGGCGTTCTGGACTTTCGGCGCGCAGGAAACCTCTGCCCTCTCCGGCGGTAGGTCCAAGCCTTCCGCTCCGGATGTCCTGTCCCGCCACGGAGCCCGCCACGGCCCCGTCGATGCTCTCCACCGTCGCCGATGTGGCGGCAGCATTGCCATAGACCAGTTGCGATAGCCGTTCGATTTCAGAACGCTTTTCCTCGAGTCACGAGGATAGCCGCAGCTTGATGCCGATCTCGGCCTCGCTCAGATCGGGCAATTCCCGTCGGGGAATAAGGACCTCTCCCGGTTGAATATGGCGTTCCGGTTTCTTCCCCTCATCCCGGAGGGCGGAGTCGGCCAGAGCATCCGCCCGATCGGCCGGAACGATGGTGCTCGGCTCGATGCCGATCCGCTGTTTGACCTCCCGCGCGGACTTCATGGCATCATCGTCATCTGACCGGCGGCGCTCTGCCAGGAACCAGGCGAGGTCATCGTGAGTGGGCCTTCACTTCATCGATCAGGGCCGCCGGAGCGCTACGAGCCTCCATGCGGGCGACCACCCTGGCCCAGACACTCACGAAGGCGTTGATTTCCGTGCGAGATAATGGACGGCTGCGCGTTTTCTCTAGGACCTGGCGCGCCGTGGCGGCTGCCAGCCATTGCCCATTGGATAGAGCATTGTCATAGACCACCTCGCCATACGGTCGTTGGATCACGATACGGTCGGCGAGCTTGCGACGCTCGACGCGCTCCAGACTTTCGGCGAGACCCGTGATGGCGGCATCGTGAACGGTGCGTGGTGGGATGCGCGCGGCTGCTCCGGCATGGTGCATTTCCTCAAAGCGGTAGTGGCAGCCCTGCCAGCTGACACGAGGACCGACGGCCAGCACGCGCGCCTCGATGCGATAGCCGGCGGATCGTCCGGCCTTCATGATCTTCTCGACGCTGTCTGGGGTCCGCATCGTAGTCTCGAACACCACATGGACACCACGCTCGGTGGCTGCAGCGAGCAGCTTTTCGCTCCAGATGCCGGCATCTACCTGTGTGAAGCGCAATGCAGTTGCCGGATCGGCCTTCTGGTGCGCGACAAAACCGGGATGGTAGGATCGCAGATCATCCCCGACGATGCGGATGGCAGGGCCTGTTGCTCCAGCTCCATGTGGCTCGCGGTCAGCACGGCAGTTTTGCCGGAGCCAGGCTGGCCGCCGAGCACGATCAGGGTCGGCGGCCGATCCGCCGTTCCTATATCGTCGGGGAGATAGTCGGGCAGGATCTGCGTGCGGAAGATGTGTTCGTTCCGGGCCTCTGGCAGGCGGCCGATGACAGCTTCGTCTGCCATAGATCAGAGCTCTTGCCAGAACAAGGCAGCGTCTTTGACCCGTGGCCACCATTCCGCGATCACGGCTTCGGTCTGCTCGGGATCGCCGACACGAATGCGGTTCTGCACCGAAAGCAGCTCACGCCGTTTTGTGCGCGGCGCCTCGGCGCCGGCCGCGTCGTTCGCCTCGATGGCGGCGACGCGTTCCGAGACCAGCCCGCGCGCCTGATTCATGATTTCGATGGCGAGCTCGGCCCGCACGATCGCCTCGAGAGTTGTCAGCTGTCCGGCCACTGTGTTTCCTTCCTGCTATCTGGTGATGCCCTTGGCCTGATTGAGCGCCCGCATCTGGCGCTCGGTGATGATGTCCTGAGCCTTGTCGGCACGAACGGCATTCTGCAGCACCTTGAGGCGGGGCTGCATTGCCTCGAATACCTTGCGCTGCGCCGCCGGCACCCGATCGACGATGTCACCCTGTCCACGGCCGATAGCGTTCGGCCCGAACCGCTTGTCGAGGGCTTTGCTGACGACTGCGAACTCGGCCCTGACCCTCGCGTCAAGCGAGCGGACAAGCTGCGTTATGTCCTTGGGCGACTTCTCGACCGCTGCCGTCAGACGAGCAAGTTCGGTAGTCGCCCGCGGCGACAGGCCAGGAACCGGCACGCTCATCCGTTCCCGATCGTCGATAACGGCCGCCTTCTCCGCGTCGAACGCCCCCCGCCAGGCCTTGCCAGCCGCGACGATATTGGCGGTAGCACCCACCACTGCCTCGATCGCTGCTTTGCGTTCCCGGCCGGTAGCGATGAGCCTATCCATGACCCTGTCGGAGCCGCGCAATGGACCATAGGCGGCAGGGTCATTCTTGACGGCACGAGCGATACGCTCCGGCTCGACCCCCTTGACGACCAGATCCTCAATCGTCGCAAGGGCCGCAGCGGGATCGCGCCAGACGTGCTGGGTGGCCTCGGCAAGCGCTGCGCGCTGCTGCCGGTAGCGGGGAACCTCCAGCGCGCGCGTCTTGGCTTCATCATCGACAGTTGCTGCGAATTCGGCGACAGCCGCGAGCATCGGCAAGGCAGGCGGCCTGGACATTTCTGGAGCCGCGGCAGGATCGTAGGCCGCCGGCGCCACGATCCGCGACGGATCGCGCCTCTCTGCCAGATATTGCTGTTCGTTGAAACGGCGCGCGGCCGAAAACAGCGTCGTAAGTTCTTCCCGTTTTGTCTCGGACGTTCCCTCGGGCATGCGCTCGACCATCTGCTTTTCGGCATATTGGTCGGCCTTCCCGGTAAAGGCGCTCCAGCCGAAGCGGGCGGTCAGCGCCTCACCCACGGCCTTCATCTCCTGCACAAGCGAACGCTCTTCCGCGGCATAGGCAAAGGCGGTCTTGTAGGCACCCTCGCCGCCCTTCTCGCGCACGGCCTCGATCTCCGCGAGCCGAGCGACAGCATGCGGCGAGAGCGCAGGAACCGAAAGCGACATGGCAGCGCGGCGCGCATGCTCGCGATTCTCATAAGTGGCCCGATCGCGCTTGAAGTGTTCAGCGTGAGAGCGCGCCAAAGGCTCGAGCTCCGCAACAGCGGCGACCGCCCGGGCCCGTTCCTTGCGCGCCGTCTGTCCGTCGACCAGTCTGTCGCTGCCGCGCACGGCGCCAAGCATCGAGGGATTGCGGGCAAGATCTTCACCAAGCCGCCGCGGCTCGACATCGAAGTCCGACGCGTGCGCGTTCAACCGATCGAGGGCGGATTCAGGATCACGATAGATACGCTCGAGGACAGGCAGCAGGATCGCTTCGCGGTCCTTCCACCGTGCCGACGCCAGATGTTCGATGCGCGCGTCTTCATCCAGAGAGCAGACAAAGCTCGCCTGCGACGCGAGCAGATATCGGGCGTCTTCGTCACTCGGGGCAATTGATGCCGGGGCGACCGCTTGCGTCCGAACCGCCTGATCGTCATAGGAGACGCTGCGCTCCTTCTCGATCGCAAAGCCAAGCGCGACGCTGGCGCGCTCCCAAAGCCGCGCCACCCGATCGCGTTGCGCGCCAATCAACGACAGATGTCGCTCCACCCCCTGCTCCATCCCGGTAGCAAGCTCGATGGCGTGACCCATGTTGCGGCGGCGAGCGAAGTCAACAATCTGTGCCTGGTAGCCCGCTTCGGATTCGTAATCGAGCGTGGTCGACTTGGCGCCGGAGCGGGACAGGCGCTCGACCAACTGCCTGAACAGTTCCGGACGATGACTTTCCTGGGCGATGCGCGCCTGCCGGATTTCCGCGGTCTCTACCTGCTCGGCGGTCCAGACATTGCGCTCGACCTCCCGTTCCTCGAAGATCTTTTTGCCGGTTTCGGGATCCACGACCGTTACCTTCACCGTGACATGCTCAACACCGTCCTTGCGCAAAGTGACGGTGTCGCCGGTTTCGACGCCGCTCTCTTTCAGTGCCTTTGGCAGGCTGACACCCCAGACGCGGTGTACCACTCCATCGTCCGTTTTCACGTCTGCATACGGGCTTTCTTTTGCATCCTCGTCATTGGGCCGGAATTTCGCTTCACCGGTCTCGACCAGTTCGCCAGTGACGCCGGCAGCGTGGTCGACGCGCTGCGACTTGCCCCATTTCTCGGGCGGCGCAAAATCCTCGTGCGCTATATAGAGGTCGGCCCGATCGCGATGACGGGACATCGCCACATAGGCGAGATGCTGGTCCATCATGCCGGTGGCGAGAACAAAGGTCCGGTCGACGGTTGCACCCTGCGATTTGTGCACAGTCGCCGCATAGCCATGGTCGATATTGCGATAGGTGTCCTGGCCGAAGATCACCTCACGGCCCGCATCCAGCTTCACCGTGAGCAGCGTCTCGCCGCGCTCGGTCGTGGTGCGTACGATGGTGCCCAGCATGCCGTTCTTGACGTGCTGCACGGCAAGATGCTCCGCGCGCTTCTCAAAGAAGCGGGCATTCTCGAGGAAGATCAGTCGATCGCCAATGGCGAACTGCCGCTCGCCCCGTTCGGTCTGGTATGCCCGCTCTTCAGCAAGCGCGTCCTGCCCTGCCATCACCGAGCGGATCGCCTGGTTGAGCTTCCCGACATCATCATTGGTTTGCGCCAGGACCAGCAGCTCGGAGCCATTGAGTGTCCGGTCTTGGCTTTCGGCCTTCCTTCGGTAGTCCTCCCTCGCCTGCCCCCAGTCCTCAACGATCCGCTCGATCACGGCATCGCGGGTTTCAAGTTGACGGCAAGCTGCGCGTCCGCCCGTTTCTCGAACTTATCGACGGCATTCCACAACACCTCGCTGGCGCCGGCGATTGTTCGACCGCCGATCATGGTGCGCAACCACGCTGGGGTCTGATCCGGCAGCGCCAGCTCCTCGTACACGAGCTCGGCCTTGCCGCCCTCATAGCGGAAACTGATGCCGGTCTGCTCTTCCTCCATCCTCGTACGATGGCGATAGGCGGCGGCCGAGACGACGCTGCGCCCCGCTCCGCGACCGATCACTTGTGCCCTTACGAACATGATCGCCATGCCGATCCCCAAGCCTCTCCAAGCATGTCGCTTCAGCGACGTATATTGCGCCCTCGAACAGATCGGACCGGAGGGCCGATGCCGTCTCTCGGGATGCGCCCATTCGGGCGCAGACCAAAAACGAGCCTCTCGGCTCGATGAAAACTAGCATCTTTTACTATGCGTTTCTACGCTGTATAAGCGCCGTGACGGCGCAAAGAGACCGAAGGGAAACACAAGACATGCGTGCTAAATCATCAATTTCTGAGATCGATGCCCAGATAGAGAAACTGCGCGAAAAACGACGGTCTTTGCTGGCGAAAGCGAATGAGCGGTTCGCACGCGCAGCCGCAAAGGCCGGATTGGCCGAGCTCGAGATTCCAGATGGCGAGCTCGACGCCATTTTCGAAGAGATCGCCGCGCGATTTCGCGATGGCGGCAAGTGAGCTTCAGGGGCATCTGCTTAGACGCCTCGACCAGCGCATCGTGGGCCTTGAGCGGAGGCGGCGGAAGGAAATGACGGACGACCGAAAACAGGATGCGCGCGAAAAGATCACGCTTGGTGGACTGGTCGTGAAGGCCGGTCTTCGACAGGCCGATCGCGCCTTCCTGCTCGGGGTTTTGATCGAAGCAGCGACAATCCGCGCGGGAACGCCTGAACATCATCGCCTGAAGGCCAAGGGCGGAGTGGCCTTCCAGGCTGACCGTCTCAAAGACGCGGAAGCCGCGGGGACGCAGTCGCCGACAATGCCCGGTTCAGCGAAGACCGTAGGCGGATAAGCATACAGGGGAGGATGCCGGACATGGCGTCGAGGAGCAAAGTCAGTCCGGCGCTGTTGTGGGCAATGGTGCCTCTCGCCGTAACAGTAATCACGCTGCTAATCACAACGCAGAGATGGCAAGCAATGTCAGCCGGCTTTTCGCCACAAAACGCCTACTGGTTCCTGCGCTCAGCCCCGCTGCCGAACCTGGTATTTGGTCCCGTGGCAGGCCTGATCACGGTCTTCGCGCTACCGCTCCATCGCCGGCGCCTGGTCGCGCTTGTGAGCTCGGTCTGTTTCCTCGGCGTCGCCGGTTTCTACGCCCTGCGCGAATATGCACGTCTGTCGCCGTCCGTCGGGAGCGGAGCGGTCACATGGGACGAAGCCCTATCCTACCTGGACTTCTTTGCCGTCATCGCCGCCGGGGTCGCATTCTTTATTGTCGCGATCTCGGCTCGAATATCGACAGTCGTTTCCGATCCTGTGAAGCGCGCAAAGCGTGCAATTTTCGGAGACGCCGATTGGCTCACCATGCCGGCGGCCGGAAAGCTGTTTCCATCCGATGGAGAAATCGTCGTCGGCGAGCGCTATCGCGTCGATAGGGAGATGATCCGAGACGTGCCGTTCGATCCAACGGACCGGGAAACATGGGGCGGCGGAGGAACGGCACCGCTTCTCACCTACAAGCAGGATTTCGATTCCACGCATATGCTGTTCTTTGCGGGATCGGGCGGTTTCAAAACGACCGGCAACGTCGTGCCGACGGCGCTGCGTTACACCGGGCCGCTGATCTGCCTTGACCCGTCGGCCGAGGTCGCGCCGATGGTTGTCGAACACAGGATGGGCGCACTGGGCCGCGAGTGCATGGTGCTCGATCCATCAAACCCGGTGACCGGCTTCAACGTCCTCGACTGGATCGAAACCTCGAAGCACAAGGAAGAGGATATTGTCGCGGTCGCGCATATGCTGTTGTCGGAAAGCGCGCGTTTCGAATCCTCGACCGGCAGCTATTTTCAGAACCAGGCGCATAACCTGCTGACGGGTCTGCTGGCTCATGTGATGCTGTCTCCGGAATATGCCGGACGGCGCAATTTGCGCAGCCTGCGCCAGATCGTCTCCGAACCGGAACCGTCGGTGCTGACCATGCTCCGCGACATTCAGGAGACGTCTGAGTCGACCTTCATTCGTGAGACGCTTGGTGTCTTCACCAATATGACCGAGCAGACCTTCTCAGGCGTCTATTCGACCGCGTCGAAAGATACGCAATGGCTGTCACTCGACAATTATGCGGCTCTGGTTTGCGGGCGAACGTTCCGGTCGAGCGACATCGTCTCGGGCAAGAAGGATGTGTTCCTGAACATCCCGGCGGCGATCCTGCGGTCCTATCCGGGCATCGGCCGCGTCGTCATCGGATCGCTGATCAATGCGATGACGCAGGCCGACGGCGCGTTCGAGCGCCGTGCCCTGTTCATGCTCGATGAGGTTGACCTCCTTGGTTACATGCGTGTGCTCGAGGAGGCTCGTGACCGGGGCAGAAAGTACGGCATCACCCTGATGCTGATGTATCAATCGGTCGGCCAACTCGAACGGCATTTCGGCAAAGACGGCGCGACATCGTGGATCGACGGATGCGCCTTCGCCTCCTACGCTGCCATCAAGGCGCTCGACACCGCGCGCAACGTTTCGGCTCAGTGCGGCGAGATGACCGTTGAGGTTCAGGGCAAATCCCGCAATGTCGGATGGAGCAATTCCAACAGCGGATCGCGACGGTCAGAGAGCCTCAACCTTCAGCGCCGGCCGCTGATCATGCCGCACGAAATCACCCAACAGATGCGCAAGGATGAGCAGATCATCATCGTCCAGGGGCACGATCCGATCCGCTGCGGGCGGGCAATCTACTTCCGGAGAAAGGATATGGACGCTGCCGCCAATCCGAACCGGTTCGTCAAGACTTCCGGCTAGTGCGTGGCCGGTAGCCATCGAACGGATCCTCCGCGCCGGGTGGCGCGAACCAGTCGAGGAAGAGATTGTAGCCAACCGCGAAAGCGACCATGCCAAATGCCGACAACAGGAAGAACCACCATGGCATCGGTGCGGCGCTCGGGTTGACGAAAACGCCGAGCGCCATGGGCAGCATGACCACCGCGGCAACAAGCATGAAAACGGTAAAGGCGCGGAATGCGCAGGCGACAAAATAGAGCAGATGCCATGCACCGTAGAACCCGGCCCGCCCGATGTATTCAAGCACGTTGAACGGCAGCGCGATCAGAAAGGGCGTCACACGAGCCGTCAATTCACGCCGCTGGATCGCGGCGTGATTGACCTTTATGCCGCTATGCGTGCGATCTCCCATCGTCCGGTCCTTTTATGCGCGCACAGTCTACAGGCAAACGGTGGTAATGGAATCCACAATCACGCCGCTTCGGTCGATCCGCATCGGCGCATTCGTAAGTTCCGGACATATGGCCTGCCCAACGTCTTGGAATACGGAAAGGCGACAGCGCCTTCCCTAACACCATCACCATGGGATTTCGGCGAGCAAAGCCTTACCAAGGCGCAAGCAAAGACAATCGTCGAGAACGTCTTCAAGCAGATCGCCCATGCCGCCGGATCAGGCGCGGAAATTTCAATCCCCAGTTTCGGCAAGTTCAAGGTGAAGGAAACGCCGGAGCGCGAGGGCCGCAATCCGTCGACCGGCGCCACCAGATCGCGGCATCGAAGAAGCTGGCCTTCACACCGGCCAAGGCCATCAAGGATGCGCTTAACGGCTAATTGCTACTCCAACCGCCCCGAGTTGTGCCGGGAAGCCCGTCGAGCCAGACGATCAGGTCAAAGGCTACGAAGTCAACCGGAAAGAGTACCTTCTGCTCGAGTCAGACGAGATTGCGGCGCTGAAGCCGCTTGCCGAGCACGTCATGACGATTGATGGTTTTGTCGACGTGGCTGAAGTCGACCCGATCTATTTCGACAAGCCGTATTATGTTTCCCCGGCGAACAAGCCGTCGCTTGAGCCGTTCAGCCTGGTTCGCGAGGCGATGGTCAAAACGAACAAGGTCGCGCTTGCCTCGGTTGTTCTCTGGCAGCGCGAGCGGCACGTTCTCCTTGAGCCGATGGGAAAGGGCATTTTGATGACCATCCTGCGCAACGCCAAGGAAATCGTGCCGGCGTCGAAGGTCTTCGACCATCTCGAAGACGTGAAGATCACCCGGAGATGACCGAGATCGCCAGCATGCTCATCGACAAGAAAGCCACCCACTGCGATCCGAGCAAGTTCGAGGATGCGCATGAGGATGCGCTGCGGCAACTGATCGAATCGAAGCGCACCGTTAAGCCGGCACCGAAGCCAGCGCCTCGGCCGAAGGAGAACGTGAAGGATCTCGCCAGCATCCTGCGCAAGAGCCTGGAGGCGGAAGGCGTGCAGCCGCCGAAGGCCAAGAAGCCGAAGGCAAAATCGGGGCCCTGATAATGGTCAGTATTGAAATGGTTCAAATGATGCGGCAGCGGCGGGGCATTTCGCGTTCAATCCCGACCAAGGAGCGGTTCGAGCCACACGGGCCTTAGTGTCCCGGACCTCGATCACTTGCCCATCCACTACCACTATCTTGGTGCCGGCTATGGCCAGCCCACGCCGGCATCAGAGCAAGCCATCATCACGCTGGCGCCTAGCGAAGGCATCCTGATCGAACATGCCTACACGGCCGAGACCCTCGGTGGCTTCGTGGACCTCGTCGAGTGCAACCACATCTCGGCGGATGAGCCGGCCGCGCTCATCCATACGGGTGGTACGCCGTCCGTGTTCTCGCAGTTCAGCCTATTCAAGACAATCGACTGAATGCCCCTCGTGGTCTCACTCCATCAATCTCGCATTTCCCGCGTCGCTGCGGTGCTCCCCCATCTGTCCGGGGAAAGGTAGGCCATCTCCTGACAATGGGGAGCAACGAACGAAAGTTGCATTGACGTTCTCTTCTTCTGTTGGCCTACTA
>NZ_JBDGLC010000014.1:0-54015 GCF_057656055.1 Pseudaminobacter sp. Soil_N_29 | reverse complement strand
CCTGCGGCCAACCCGGCCGCTGCCGCGCAGACGCCCCCGGTCGAGGGCAGCGCATCGCTTCTCCGCTATGACTGGGATGCCCCCATCGAGATTTCGGAAAGGACAGTGCCGGTTCCTCCGAGCTTCCTCGACAGGACCACGCAGGCCTACCGACAGGTCGCTGAAAAGGCGGCCTGGCTGCAGGCCATGCCGCCGCGCCGCCTGGCGCTCGGCATTGCCGGCATCGCCTTGCTGGCCGGCATCGGCGCCGGCATGACCCTGCTTTCCGATCCGCAGGGCAATGATGCGGTGCAGGTCGCCGCAGCGCAGGCTCCTGCGGCGGAAACGACTGCTGAAACGGAGCCGACGCCGGACGCCGCTTCCGAAGACCTGGCATCCGCCCCGACCGCCGCGCCCGCGCCCGAGGCGACCGCACCGGCCCCGGTCGCTGAAGCCGCTCCAGCTGCTCCCTCGAGCGCCAGCGCCGCGCTGGTCCAGCCGCAGGCATCGGCCCCGCAGCAGGTTTCGCCCGCCGCAACGCCGGAACTGAACGACGACCGTTGGGGCCCAGCCACCGCCGGATCTTCTTTCGAAGAGCCGGTCGATACGGCAGCGTCCGACAGCGGTATGGACGAGTCGCGCCCGGGTGATGCCGCGCCGTCCGACAACGGCACCACCGGCAGCATAGTGCCGGTCGACCCCGCCCCCGCGAAACCCGCGCCGAGCAAGCCCCGTGCCGCCAGGCCGGCGAAAGCCAAGCCCGCCGCCGCGCCCGAGCCCGCTGCTCCGGTGCAGACGGCGTCCTCGGGCATAACGCCCGGCAACGCCCAGGTCACCACGGCCGTCAAGATGCGCGCCGGCCCGGACAACGACGCAGACGTGGTGAAGGTGGTCCCGACCAACGGCTCCGTCGACGTCATCAGCTGCAAGATCTGGTGCAAGGTCTCCTTCGACGGCCAGGAAGGCTATATCTTCAAGCGCTTCATCAAGCAGGACGGCTGAGCCAGCTCCAAGGGGAATTGCGCCCGACGGAATCCCCCTTGCCGGCCCCTTCGTTCGCCGCTATGTAAAAGCGCATGATGACGATTTCGCACAAGACGCTCTGGTGGTGGGCCTGCTGACAGCGGCCTCGAGCGCGCGTGCGCGTTGAAAACTTGGTGGCCGCAGGAGTAATCCGGGCGGCCATTTTGTTTTTTTGGGCTTTCCGGAACCCTGCCGACAAATGGGAAGGAAACGGAAATGTCGATCGAAACCCTTGAAGACGGTTCGGAAAGTTACAGAACGGCGGGCGGCGTGGTCGTCACCCGGCAGCGCCATGACGCGGTCTATGGCGACGCGATAGACGCCTATGTCGACGGGCTGAACACGCGGCGCGGCGCGGTCTTCTCCTCCAACTACGAATATCCCGGCCGCTACACCCGTTGGGACACGGCAATCATCGATCCGCCGCTGGCCATCAGCGCGCGGGGCCGTGCCATGCGCATCGAGGCACTGAACGCACGCGGCGAGGCACTGCTTGTCGTGATCGCCCCGGCGGTCAAGGCCCTCTCGGAGGTCAAGATCACCGGCGAGACCAAGCGCCTGATCACGCTCGACGTGGCCAAGCCCGGCCGGGTCTTCACCGAGGAAGAGCGCAGCAGAGCCCCTTCCGTCTTCACCGTGCTGCGCGCCATCACCGCGCTGTTCCGCAGCGAGCACGACAGCAATCTCGGCCTCTACGGTGCCTTCGGCTACGATCTGGCCTTCCAGTTCGATCCCATCGAGCACACGCTGCAGCGCGCCGAAAGCCAGCGCGACCTGGTGCTCTACCTGCCCGACGAGATCCTGGTGGTCGACCACCACGCCGCCAAGGCCTGGCACGACCGCTACGACTTTGCCGGCGAAGGCTTTTCCACCGAAGGCCTGCCGCGCTATGGCGACATCGAGCCGTTCCGCCCGTCCGACCGCATTCCGCCGCGCGGCGACCATGAGCCGGGCGAATATGCGAAGATCGTCGAGAAGGCCAAGGAAAGCTTCCAGCGCGGCGACCTGTTCGAGGTCGTGCCCGGCCAGATGTTCTACGAGCGCTGCGAAACCGCGCCGTCCGAAATTTCGCGCCGGCTGAAGAAGATCAACCCCTCGCCCTATTCCTTCTTCATCAATCTGGGCGAAGGTGAATATCTGGTCGGAGCTTCGCCGGAAATGTTCGTGCGGGTCACCGGTCGCCGCGTCGAGACCTGCCCCATCTCCGGCACCATCAAGCGCGGCGACGACGCCATTGCCGATGCCGAGCAGATCATGAAGCTGCTCAATTCCAAGAAGGACGAGTCCGAGCTCACCATGTGCTCCGACGTCGACCGCAACGACAAGTCCCGCGTCTGCGAGCCGGGCTCGGTGCGCGTCATCGGCCGGCGCCAGATCGAGATGTATTCGCGCCTCATCCACACCGTCGACCATATCGAGGGTCGCCTGCGCGAGGGCATGGACGCCTTCGACGCCTTCCTCTCCCACGCCTGGGCCGTCACCGTCACCGGCGCGCCGAAATTGTGGGCCATGCGCTTCATCGAAAAGCACGAGAAGAGCCCGCGCGCCTGGTATGGCGGGGCCATCGGCATGGTGCATTTCAACGGCGACCTCAACACCGGCTTGACGCTGCGCACCATCCGCATAAAGGACGGGATCGCCGAGGTGCGGGCCGGTGCTACACTGCTGTTCGATTCCGTGCCGGAGGAAGAAGAAGCCGAAACCGAACTGAAGGCATCCGCCATGCTCTCCGCCATCCGCGACGCCAAGGCCGGCAACATTGCGGCCACCGAACGCCAGTCCGCCCGCGTCGGCGACGGGGTGAAGATCCTGCTCGTCGACCACGAGGATTCGTTCGTGCACACGCTGGCGAACTATTTCCGCCAGACCGGCGCGGATGTCTCGACCGTGCGTGCGCCGGTGCCGGACGAACTGTTCGACACGCTTCAGCCCGATCTCGTCGTGCTGTCGCCCGGCCCCGGCCTGCCGAAGGATTTCGACACCGCGGCCACGATCAAGAAGGCGCGGTCGCGCGACCTGCCGATCTTCGGCGTGTGCCTGGGCCTGCAGGCGCTGGCCGAAGCCTATGGCGGCGAGCTGCGCCAGCTGCACGTGCCCATGCACGGCAAGCCCTCGCGCATCCGCGTCTCGCAGCCCGGCATCATCTTCTCCGGCCTGCCCCAGGAGGTCACGGTCGGCCGCTATCATTCGATCTTCGCCGACCCTGCCCGCCTGCCGGAGGATTTCGTCGTCACCGCCGAGACGGATGACGGCGTCATCATGGCGTTCGAGCACAAGAAGGAACCCGTTGCCGCGGTGCAGTTCCATCCCGAATCGATTATGACGCTCGGCCAGAACGCCGGCATGCGCATGATCGAGAACGTGGTCGCCCACATGCCGCGCAAGGCCAGGGAAAAGGCGGCGTAGGCCGGATTCGACCCGACACCGCATTTGACATAATGAGGCATGGTTCCTGTGGCAGACACTGGAACCATGCCTCGATTTTTTTGATACCTGAGTGGCACCCGCCACGGGGAAGTGAAGCGCATGACGTCCAAGGAAAAGATCCAGCGCCTGGCCTTGTGGTCCATCTTCATCGCCTTCGGCGTGATGGGGCTGAAATATCTGGCCTACCACCTGACCGGCTCGGTGGCGCTTTATTCGGACGCGCTGGAATCCGTGGTCAACGTCATCGCCGCGGCGGCGGCCTTCTGGGCCATCCGCGTCAGCCACAAGCCGGCCGACCAGGACCATCCCTACGGCCACCACAAGGCGGAATATTTCTCGGCCGTGCTCGAAGGCGTGCTGATCGTGCTGGCGGCCCTGCTCATCCTGCGCGAGGTCTGGTTCACCTTGCAGGAGCCGCGCCCGCTGGAGCAGCCCTGGCTCGGCCTCGCCGTCAATGGCGCGGCTGCGGCCATCAATGCCGGCTGGGCCATGCTGCTCATCCGCACCGGCCGGCGCCACCGCTCGCCCGCACTGCTGGCCGACGGCCAGCACATCATGACCGACGTGGTCACCTCCGTCGGCGTCATCATCGGCCTTGTTGGCGCCGTCTTCACCGGCTGGACCATCCTCGACCCCGCGCTTGCCGTCATCGTGGCGCTCAACATCCTGTGGCAGGGCTGGCACGTCATCCGCTCGTCGCTGCAGGGCCTGATGGACGTGGCGGTCGACCACGAGGAGACGCTGCGCATCCGCGACATCATCTCGGCCAATTCCAAGGGCGCCATCGAGGTGCACGACCTCAAGTCACGCATAGCCGGGCGTGCCGTCTTCATCGAGTTCCACCTGGTGGTCGACGCCGGGATGAGCGTGGGCGATAGCCACGTCATCTGCGACCGCATCGAGGAAGCGCTGAAGGCGGAAATCCCCTCGGTGCGCGTCACCATCCATGTCGAGCCCGACGACGAGGCCAAGCTGCCCAAGGGCACCACGGCGGTTCCCTTCGCCTGACCTGCGGGAGGTCGGCTTGCCCTATTGACCGCAGGCCGAAAGCGGCATCGGCTTCAGCTGGAACAGTTCGTCGCCCGTCTCATGAATGTCGAGCCTGGAGCACAGTTCCAGGCTGGGCAGACCGTCGCTGGGATTGGCCAGCGTGATCGTGTCGCCGTCGCCCTTGCGCAGAACAACCTCCTTCGTCAGCATGTCGCAGGCCGCATTTGCCGACGCGCCGGAGATGCAGCGCCACTGTTCGCCTTCCGCCGAGCATGTGTATTCCGACTGGACCTCGTCGCTCTCCCTTGTCTTCGCCGCAATCGCGATGTTGGCGCCGTCCGGCCAGTTCTTCGGCTTGCCCGCTTCGGCATAGGCGGCTATCTCGGCCGGCCCACGCGAGACGCGTACCGAAACCGTCTGCTGGTCGGGATGCTGTTCGAGATGGGCCGCGTCGAAATCGACGCCGTAGCAGAAGGGCTGGCTCGGCGGGAATTGCTTGCCCAGGGGTTTGCCAGTGGCGCCGGGTGGGGCGGCGGGCGGCTTCTCCTGCGACAGCGCCATGACGGCGAAAGCCGGCACGAGGCAGATGGCAAGACGAAGAAGGCTCGACGGCATCGGCACACCTCGTCAATGGCGCTGCCCCCTCGCGGCTCATGCGGGAAAATAGTGCGCTGCGCACAATTTGCACCGCCTTTGCCCCGTTATGAGAATGATCAAGAGCACTGCGTTCGCCCGCGGCAGGGAATCGCGTAAAGAATAGCGGGCGCTTCCCTCCAGGCAGAGGCGTCCGCCAGGTCGGCATCCGGCCGGCGAGAATGTGGAGCATCCATGGAGTTACCCGCGCAAAGCACCGCCCCGGAACCCATGGCCCGCCTTGCGCCCGGCCTGCAGTGGGGCGTCATCCTTCTGCTTTCGCTCGTTTTCGCCGGCCTGCTCGAGCTTGCCAACCTTCCCGCCGCGATGCTGATCGGGCCGATGCTTGCGGCCGTCGTCGCCGGCACCAACGGCGCCACCGTGCGCCTGGCGCGCCCGATCTTCTCTTCCGCGCAGGCCGTCATCGGGTGCCTCGTCGCGGCCTCCATCGAGTTCGAGATCTTCGTCTCCTTCCTGCACGACTGGCCGCTTTTCGCCGGTGCGGTTTTCGCCACGCTGGCGGCGTCAAGCTTCCTCGGCTGGCTGATCAGCCATTGGCGCATCCTGCCGGGCACCACGGCCGTCTGGGGCACCGCGCCGGGCGCCTCCACCGCCATGGTGCTGATGGCCGGCGCCTTCGGGGCAGACGCCCGCCTCGTTGCCTTCATGCAATATATGCGCGTCATCTTCGTCTCGGTCACCGCCGCCTTCATCGCGCGGCTGTGGGTCGACACCTCAGGCGTGGAACTGCCGCCGACGCCGTGGTTCCCGCCCATCGACTGGCAGCCCTTCCTGTCCACGATCGCCATTGCCGTCGTCGGCGGCTTGGCCGGGCGCTGGCTGCGCCTGCCCTCGCCCTTCTTCCTCGGCAGCATGATTTTGGGCGTCGCGCTGCATCTTGGCGGCTTGGTTACATTCCAGTTGCCGGAATGGTTGCTCGCCATCAGCTACGCGGCAATCGGCTGGACCATCGGGCTCAACTTCACCCGCAGCATTCTCATCCACGCCACGCGCGCCCTGCCGCAGGTCATCCTGTCGATACTGGCGCTGATGGCTTTCTGCGGCGGGCTGGCCTGGATGCTCAGCCATTATCTCGGTGTCGACCCGCTCACCGCCTACCTGGCCACCAGCCCCGGCGGCATGGACTCGGTGGCCATCATCGCCGCCGCTTCCGACAATGTGAACCTCTCCTTCGTCATGGCGCTGCAGACGGCGCGCTTCCTGTTCGTGCTGATCTTCGGCCCCTCGGTCGCGCGGCTGGTGGCACGGCTGGTGAAGGAGTGAGCCGGCAGCCTCAATAAATCCCCGGCACCAGCCGCCAGGTGCGGCCGAAATAGGCGTCGTACTCTTCCCCGAACTGGCTGCGCAGCATCGCCTCCTCGGCGCGGATGCGCACGACCAGCGGCGGCAGCAGCAGCGCCGTCAGCAGCACGCCGACGCCGGACCGGAACGCCAGCGCCCATCCCAGCGCCGTGATCAGCATGCCGAGATAGCTGGGGTTGCGGATGACCCTATATATGCCGGTCGTCACCAGCCTGTGCCCCGGCTGAATGGCCACCAGCCCGCTGAACCTGCGTCCCAGCACGAAGACCGGCCAGAGCCTCAGCCCGCCGCCAAGAGCAAACAGCGCCACGCCGACCCAGCGCAGCGTCTGGCCATCAAAGGTCCAGAAGTCGATCCGGTCGGTATAGGCGGGCAGATAGCCGGCGGCCACGCTGAGCAGCCCGAAGGCAATCAGAACCCAGCGGTTGGAGCGGTCCTCGCGCTCGCCGGAACTGAGGTTCCCCTGAGTGAAAAGCGCAACTACGACCATCACCAGCAGGATCACTGCCAGTGCCACCAGCGCGGGATTTCCGAAAAAGGCGCCAAACCCACCCTTGCCGAAGATCGCCAGCCCGAGATAGGCCAGCGTGCCGCCTATGCTGAACAGGGCCATTCCGGGCGTCACCTTCATCGCCACCCTTTCTCCTCACGGGCAGAATAGACCCGAACCGGGTTTCATCCAACGCACGCCTTCAGGTGGATGAAGTACGGCCGGTACGGGGGCGACGGAAAGGTCAAAAGGGGTCGCGCACTGCGGCAAGATCCCCTCCCGCCTCGCTTCGCTCGGCACCCTCCCCTCGAGGAGGAGGGAGGCGTTGGCGCCCCCTTGCTTCCGTCGCACGGCTCCTGTATTACACCCGGCATGACCTCGCGTCCGAACAAGCCCGTCTCCCGTCCGACCGCCTTCGCGGCCGAGACCGCGCGCGCGCTTTCGGCAACGCTGCTTCTCCTCGGCCTTATCGGCGATCGCCGGGCTCGTTGAAGGAGCGTCCGGCGGTCGAAATTGCCGCCAGGCATACGCTCCTTTGCTCTTCACAACAGAACCGAATTTCTGGTTTAAGACCGCTTGAACGATGCGTGCGCGCATGGCGGCCAAGAGAACGAGACCGAAGATGACCAAGCCCACCCCAGTATCCGCCGCTCCGAAACGGGCCGGCATGCCGTTTGCCGCCATGAAGTACGAGCCCTACCCCAAGGTCGACCTGCCGGATCGTACCTGGCCGTCGAAGACCATCGACAAGGCGCCGATCTGGTGCTCGGTCGACCTGCGCGACGGCAACCAGTCGCTGATCGACCCCATGGGCCACGACCGCAAGGTGCGCATGTTCCGCCTGCTGGTCGACATGGGCTTCAAGGAAATCGAGATCGGCTTCCCCTCGGCCTCGCAGACCGACTTCGACTTCGCCCGCTGGTGCGTCGAGGAAGGCGATGTTCCGCAGGACGTCTCGCTCCAGGTGCTGGTGCAGTGCCGGCCTGAGCTGATCACCCGCACCTTCGAGGCGCTGGAGGGCGCGCACCGGCCGATCGTCCACTTCTACAATTCCACCAGCGAACTGCAGCGCCGCGTCGTCTTCGCCAAGGACGTCGCCGGCATCAAGCAGATCGCCACCGACGCCGCCAAGATGATCACCGACATGGCCGCCAAAGCCGGCGGCGGCTACCGCTTCCAGTATTCGCCGGAAAGCTTCACCGGCACCGAGCTGGAAGTGGCGCTGGAAATCTGCAACGCGGTCACCGAGATCGTGCAGCCCACGCCCGAAAACAAGCTGATCCTCAACCTGCCCTCGACCGTCGAGATGGGCACTCCCAACACCTATGCCGACCGCATCGAGTGGATGATCCGCCACCTGGACAACCGCGAGAACCTGATCATCTCGCTGCATCCGCACAACGACCGCGGCACCGGCGTGGCCGCCACCGAGCTGGCGCTGATGGCAGGTGCGGACCGCGTCGAAGGCACGCTGTTCGGCAATGGCGAGCGCACCGGCAATGTCGACGTCGTCAACCTGGCGCTGAACATGTTCACGCAAGGCGTCGACCCCGAGCTGGACTGCACCGACATCAACCGGATGAAGGACGTCTACGAATATTCCAACCAGCTCAGGATTCCGGAGCGTCACCCCTATGTCGGCGAACTGGTCTACACCGCCTTCTCGGGCTCGCACCAGGATGCGATCAACAAGGGCATGAAGGCGATCAAGACCTCCAACAAGCCGCTGTGGGAAGTGCCCTACCTGCCGATCGACCCGCAGGACGTCGGCCGCACCTACGAAGCGATCATCCGCATCAACTCGCAGTCGGGCAAGGGCGGCATCGCCTATGTGCTGCAGGCCGACTACGGGCTCAACCTGCCGCGCAACCTGCAGATCGAGTTCAGCCAGGACATCCAGGCAATCACCGATTCGGAAGGCAGGGAAGTCTCGCCCAAGCGCATCTACGAGCGCTTCATCGAGCGATACGTGGAGCAGCCCGGCGCGCGGTTGAAATTCATCGATCACCACACCTACCCGGACACGGAAAACAAGGGGCAGCGCGTGGTCGAGGCGACCATCGTCGACAGCGGCAAGGAGATCAAGATTACCGGCCACGGCAACGGCCCCGTCGACGGCTTCGTCGACGCGCTGTCGCGCCATATCGGCGTGCCGCTGTCAGTGCTCGACTATTCCGAGCATTCGATCCAGCGCGGCTCCAACGCTACGGCCGTCTGCTACATGGAAATGGAGCATCCGGGCGGGCGCGCCTTCGGCGTGGGCATCAACACCAACATCGTCGCCGCATCGCTCGAGGCGGTGGTTTCGGCTGCCAACTGCATCGTCGGCTGACGCGACCGATGTTAACCAAATCGAGACTCAGCCCTTGGATTTAGGGCTGAGTTGCTTGACGAAGCCACATTAGCTTCTTGTCGCGGGCGGTGGCCGCGCTATCATCGGGCCTTCATGGGCACCGCTCTCGAAAGGTCCGATGGTTGCTACAAATCAAGCCTGCCGCCCCCGCAGTGCTCGATGCGCTGGACAAGATACTAGCCAGCGAAACGTTTAGCCGTTCCGAGCGCGCACGCAAATTGCTGCGCTACCTTGTCGAACAGGAGCAGGCGGGCGAGGCAGACAGGCTCAAGGGCTTCACCATTGCCGTCGATGTGTTCGGACGCGATGCCGATTTCGATTCCTCGGCCGACGCGGTGGTGCGCGTGCAGGCCAGAAGGCTGCGCGACCTTCTGAAGCAATATTCCGAGACGGAAGGCGCCGACGATCCGCTGCGGGTCGTCATTCCGCGCGGCAGCTACGTTCCCGTTTACGAAGTGGCGGGCAAGACGGAAGAAGCCATACCTATCGCCTCGCGGGTCGAGGCCGCCGCTTCGCCTCCGCTTGCCGCCAGAGCCACCATGCCGCTCCACGCCCCTTCGGCGTCGGAAGCCCGCGTGATGCGGCATCTGCGGCTCTTCTGGGCTGCCATGGTCGTCATCATCGCCATGCTCGGTTTTGTCACCTTCCGCCTCCTCACGGCAGACGCCGCGGGTGACGCCGCACTGGCGACGGACACGGGGATGACTACGACCGGAGACGTTGCCGCCGCAGTGTCCTCACCAGTGGCCCTGCCGACGGTTCATGTCATCAGCACGGCGAACGACCAGGCCGTCGCCCGCGTTGCCGCCCTGCTTCGCGGCGGTCTCACCGGCTTCGACACGATCGACATGATTGCCCGGGACCCGGATGCGGAGGACGGCACGTCCATAAACCCGCTTCAGTTCGTCTTCGAGGTCACGCCAGGCTCGGTCACTGGCAGCGTGACCATAGACCTGAAGAACAGCGCCAGCGCCAAGCTTCTGGTGTCGCAGACGCTCGCCCCGGCCGATCTTAATACGGCCACCTTGGACGACCGCCTCGCCGATCTGCTGAGCGCGACCATTCCGGTGTCGGGCGCGCTCTATGGCTTTATCGAGCAGAACCGCCTTGCTTCCGGACTGGTGGAATGCCTCCTTCTCAACGATCGCTATTACCTGGACCAGATGCCGCAGAAACACGAAGCCGCCTACCGCTGCTTCAGCGACCTTGCCGAAAGCGGCGTCAAGTCGCCGTTGATCCATGCGGAGCTGGCGTCGCTGCTTCAGAAGGCGATTTCGGAACGCTATGACTTTCCGGCCGACCGCTCGCTCGAAAAGGCCATGACGCTTGCATACCGCGGCGTTCTTACCGGACCTACCAGCCCGTATGCGCACCGGTCCTACGGGTATGTGAACTCCAGCGCCGGAAACACCGCCGAAGCCATCCGCTTCATGCGCAAGGCCTATGAACTCAACACCTACGATCTGAGCATGGCAGCGGCCTATGGCTATGCGCTCATATTTTCCGGCGACTACAAAACCGGCGTGCCAATCATGAGGCGTGCGGTCGAGGCATCGAGCGCCCACCCGAACTGGTGGGACTACGGGCTGTTCATCGCCGAGTTCATGATCGGCAACGATGACAGGGCATCAACGGCCACCGACGCGCTGGTGTCGACGAAGAAGGCGCATTACCTCGCCGCGAGGCTGATAGCTGCCGCCAATGCCGGCAATGCCGAGCTGGCCAGGAGCCTCGCCGACGAAATCGTCACCGATTTCCCCGACTTCGCCGCCAATCCACGTCTGGCCTTCGAAAAGGCAAACTACCCGGCTGATCTCGTTGAAAAGCTCGCGACTACCATTCGCGCCACTGGCCTCGCCAATCCGAGCTGAGGCCAGGGAACTTCAATGCAACCTGCCTCGACAAGCTCCGTCCCGCCGCCCTCGCTTTTTGCGGAAGAATATGGCGCGGGGCAGAACGTCATTGTCCTGCTTCACGGCTTCGGCGCTTACCACGACGTCTGGCGGCCAATCGTTGTCGCTCTCGCCGAGGAAGATAGGCACATGATCGCCTACGACCTTCCCGGCCACTGTCGCTCCCTCGGCTGGCCTGATGCCGGGCCGGCCAGGACCGCCGCGAAGGCAGTTCTGGCCGACCTCGATACGCGGGGCATCAAACGCGCCCATTTCGTCGGCCATTCGATGGGCGGCGCAGTGGCTGCTCTGGCAGCACTTGCCCAGCCCGAACGCGTGGCATCGCTGACCCTGCTGGCGCCTGGCGGCTTCGGCGAGCAGATCAACGGCGCCTTGCTGCACCGCTATGCGGCCGCGACCACGCAAGCCGAGCTCGCCGAATGCCTGGCGGCTATGTCAGCGCCAGGCATCACGCCGCAAACGCATAACCTCCCCGCCTTTGCCGAGATGCGCGCCGCGCCCGGGCAGAAGGAGAAACTTACCGAAATCGCCTCAATTATCGCGCGAGATGACAGGCAGGGCGTCATTCCCCGCGAAAGGCTGGCGAGCCTGCCCAGGTCGGTCGCGGTGATCTGGGGCACGGAGGATCCCGTGCTGCCCTTCGCGCAGACTGCGGACCTGCCGCCCGCCTTCCAGCTTCACCCCGCGGGCGGCGCCGGCCACATGCTGGTGGAAGAACGCCCCGAACTGGTCGTGGATGTCATTCGGCGAATGTCTCTCTAGACAGGACGTTCCGCCTTCCCGGCAACAAGCGATGATGATGCAGCACCTGATGCATTGGCCCCGCGGCTATGGTAAAAATTTCCTAACCCGTCTTTTGGAGTGACTTCCCATGGCCGATGCAGGGGAAAATATTACGCCGATCGACCCCCAGCGGCGGCTTGCCGACGCAATTCGTGACGTCAAGAATGCAGCCGCAGACCGCGAAGACGTGGTTGTGGAACTGCGCGAGGCCAGCCGCATGCGGCTGGAACTGCTGGCGCAGGAACTGGCGCCGGTATTCGCCGAAGTGCCTACCGATATCGACATGTTCGACTTTGCCGTTTCCGCGGGCCTGCAGCCGCGCCTCTGGATCGACGCCGTCAGCCATGTCGGCCTCGGTCGCGACCGCCGCACCTACCGCTTCCTGAAGGATACCCGCATCGGTCGTGTCGTGCTGGCCGAGTCGACCGACATGAAGCCCGTTGCAGAGCAGGTAACCCGCTACATTGCCGAGCGCATTGTCGAACGCCAGCGCCAAATGGATGGCGGGATAAGCCACAGCTACGCAGGCACGAAGGCCGTTCCGGAGGCCGCAGCGGCTCTTCAGGCCCCGCGCGCCAGTGGCTGGCAGAACGTCTTCGCCGCTTTCGGTCTGTTCGCCGCCGGCGCGGTGGTGGGCTTCGCCCTTACCATGGCCTGGCTGCGCGTCGGGCTCTCGGCGCTCATGTCAGGCTTCTGACTACCGCGCCGCCTGCGATGCCCTGACGGAGTGCAAGGTCAGGTCGAGCGACATCAGTTGCGCCGGCGGCGTGGCCGGTCCGGTCAGGCCATGGCGGCTCAGGTGAAGCTCCCAAGCCCCCGGCTCGCCCCCAATGTCGAACAGATTGTATTGCGCCGCCGGATTGCGGCCGCCTACGCCCTGACCGGCCGCCGCGACGCCGACCACCGGCACCGGCTTTTCGGCGGTGCCGATCCAGAAAAGCGAAGGCAGGTGCGAGTGGCCGTGCACGATGAGTTCCGCGCCGTGCCGATTGATGACCTGCTGGAAACGGGCGATGCCGAACAGCCGCTTGTGCTGTGCCACTGCGCTGCGCACGGGCGGGTGATGGATCATGACGACGCGAAACAGCCCCTGCCCGGCCGCCGCGTCGAGAAGCCCCCCCAGCCGATGCGCCTGGCCCTCGCGGAAGAAGCCGTTGGCCATGAAGGGCGCCGTCGCCCGCGCAGTGGAAACGCCAATAAGCGCGACCGGGCCGCGCACCCGCATGTAAGGGAAGGCATGTCGGCCCACCGGCGCCGTCTGTCGGTCGCCCCTCATCCACGGCGCCCAGGAATGGCAGATCTTGTCGAAGGCGCCCGGCACATAGGCATCATGGTTGCCCGGCACCACCGATACGTCGCGGGGGCTGCCGAGCGTTTCCAGCCACAGGCGTGCCAACTCGATTTCGCCGTTAAGTGCCAGGTTCACCAGGTCGCCCGTCACCACAATGTGATCCGGCTGCGCCGCCTTCAGGTCGGTGACGATGGTGTCGATAATGCCGTCGTGAAGAAGATGCCTGCGATTTCGCTGCCAGTTGACGTAACCTGTGACGCGCTTGGAAGCGAGTTCACGATAGGTTACAGCGGGCAGAGGCCCCATATGGACATCGGAAATATGCGCAAGCCTGAACATGGATTCCTTTTAGGCCACACGATCACCGCTTTCTACCCGCCGGTTGCGGCTTGATGTCTGGCGACGAAAGCTCTGACCGGCTCCAACAGAGAGGTTGGGCGCAGTTGCGCTCGCGCCTGTTCCACCTCTACTTCGTGTTGCGCCGGCCGATGACCCTCGGCGTCCGCGGCCTAGTCTACGACAAGCCGCGCAACTCCGTATTCCTTATTCGGCACACCTATGTGCCCGGCTGGCAGCTTCCGGGCGGCGGCGTGGAAACCGGCGAGACGATGCTTGAAGCGCTGGAGCGGGAGGTTTGGGAGGAAGGCAATATCGCCTTCACCGCGCCGCCACAGCTCAAATCGGTGCATCTCAACAGCCATGCCAGCCGCCGCGATCACGTCGCCCTTTACCTGATCGAAGCCTTCAGCCAGGAAGCCTCGAAGCTGCCGGACCACGAGATCGCGGAAGCGGGCTTCTTCCCGCTTGCCAGCTTGCCCCAGGCGACGACGCCTGGAACGCTGAGGCGCATCGCCGAGGTGTTCGACGGCGTGGCGCCATCGCCCTACTGGTGATCAGGCCGCCTTGCGGAAGCGGTCGCGGTCATTCGCGGCCAGCAGGTCGATTTCCGGCCCGACCGGGATGATCCGCGTCGGATTGATGGTGACGTGGCTGCCGTAATAGTGCGCCTTGATGTGCAGGAAGTTGACCGTGCCTGCCACTCCCGGCACCTGGTAGAGATCGCGCAGGTAGTTCGACAGATTCGGATAATCCGCGATGCGCCGCAGGTTGCATTTGAAATGCCCGACATAGACCGGGTCGAAGCGCACCAGCGTGGTGAACAGTCGCCAGTCGGCCTCGGTCAGCCGGTCGCCGACGAGATAGCGCTGCCGTGACAGGCGCTGCTCCAGTTGGTCAAGCGCCCCGAAGAGTTCCCCAAACGCTTCTTCATAGGCCGCCTGCGTCGTAGCGAATCCGGCGCGATAGACGCCATTGTTGATTGCGGGATAGACGCTCTCGTTGACGGCGTCGATCTCCTCGCGCAGCGCTTCGGGATAAAAGTCGAGCGAGGCATCACCCCATTCGTTGAATGCCGAGTTGAGCATGCGGATGATCTCGGACGACTCGTTGGAAACGATCGTCTGCTGCTGCTTGTCCCACAGCACCGGGACCGTCACCCGGCCGGAATAGTGCGGATCGGCTTTGGTGTAGATCTGGTGCAGGTAGTCGAGGCCGTAGAGCGTGTCGCCCGTGGCGCCGTCCTCGGCAAGGAACGTCCAGCCGTTCTCGCCCATGAAATGGTGCACGACCGACACGGAGATGATGTTCTCCAGCTTTTTCAGCACGCGGAAGATGAGGGTGCGGTGCGCCCAGGGGCAGGCCAGCGAGACATAGAGGTGATAGCGACCCGGCTCGGCCTTGAAGCTGCGCGTCTTGCCCGGCGCCGGCCGCCCGTCAGGGCTAACCCAGTCGCGCCACTGCGACTGGGAGCGGACGAACCGACCGCCCGATTCCTTGGTGTCGTACCAGCGGTCCACCCATTTTCCGTCTACCAGCAATCCCATGTCATGCTCCTTCGCTTCTCGATCCTATTTAGTGACGAAAGCGCCGGCGCGGAAAGCCCGGGCGCGGAAACACTTCGTCAATGCGGTGCGCACGCGTGAATGTCGGATGGACGCGGGACAGATTTGATGCTAGCGGACGTTCCGATGGCAAACGTCTTTGCACATATCCGGTTCGACCGACGACGAATCAGCACCCGCGCTTGAACCAGCGCGGACAGCGAGCGCCGCTGCGCGCGGCGATTAGTCTTCCCTCGACGGACTGCAATGACGATGACTCTTGCCGTGACCTATATGCCGGAACTGCCGGCGCACGATCCTGAAATCGATGCCATCAACGAGGAGGCCTTCGGGCCCGGCCGCTTCACGCGTGCCGCCTACAAGATCCGTGAAGGCGGCCCGCACGACCGCCAGCTTTCCTTCGTGGCACTGCATGACGGCATCGTGATTGCCTCGGTGCGAATGACCTGGATCGCGGCTGGCAAGGGCCGCGCGCTGCTGCTGGGGCCGCTTGCAGTCAGGCCGTCGTTCAAGAATATCGGCATCGGGCGCAGGCTGGTGGCCATGGCGCTGGAGGCGGCAGAACAGGCGGGCGCACCTTCGGTGGTTCTCGTCGGCGACGAGCCCTATTATGGCCCGCTCGGCTTCAAGAAAATCCCATACGGCCAGGTCGCCATGCCGCGCCCGGTCGATCCCAACCGGCTGCTCGCAGTCGAGATCCGGCCAGGTGCCGTGGCTTTGCTTGCAGGCGATGTCTGCCATGCCAACCTGGTCGACGGGGTAAGCCAGCACTAGCCCTGTTGCGCGGCCGCGCAGGGCTCCGTAGCATGGGGCAGATAACCGGAGAGGTGCTCCCCATGAACCCCAAGGACCAGATTGCAATCGTAACCGGTGGCGGCTCGGGGCTGGGCGAGGCTACCGCGCGGACACTTGCGGCTCATGGCGTCAAGGTCGGCGTTCTGGACATCGGCATCGACCGTGCACACAAGGTGGCAGCCGATATCGGTGGCGTAGCCGTCAAATGCGACGTGGTCAGCGCCGAAGATGCGGAAAGAGCCATAGCCGAAGTGACCGAGAAACTCGGCACGCCGCGCATACTGGTCAATTGCGCCGGCATAGCGGTCGGCATGAAAACCGTCGGCAAGGATGGGCCGCACCCGCTCGACGTCTACCGCACGGTGATCGAGGTCAACCTCATCGGGACCTTCAACATGATCCGCCTGGCCGCCGACCGCATGGCCAAGCTCGACCCGCTCGAAGGCGGTGAGCGCGGCGTGATCGTCAACACTGCATCCGTGGCGGCGTTCGACGGACAGATCGGCCAGGCCGCCTATTCGGCGTCCAAGGGCGGCGTGGTGAGCATGACGCTGCCGGTCGCGCGCGACCTTGCCCGCTCCGGCATCCGCGTCGTGACCATCGCGCCGGGCATCTTCAAGACGCCGATGATGGCCGGCATGCCGCAGGAAGTGCAGGATTCGCTGGGCGCGGCCGTGCCCTTCCCGCCCCGCCTCGGCGAGCCGTCGGAATATGCCGCGCTCGCGCTTCACATCGTCGAAAACCAGATGCTGAACGGCGAGACGATCCGGCTCGACGGCGCGATCCGCATGCCGCCGAGATAGACTGCGAAATGAGTTCCGCGCAGGCCGATTGCGACATGAAGGGACCGCTTGCCGGCCTGACGGTGGTGGAACTGGCCGGGCTCGGCCCCGTCCCGTTGGCCGGGCTGATGCTGGCCGAAATGGGGGCGCGCGTTGTCCGCATCGAGCGGCCGAGCAACGACCGCGCCTTCCTGCGCCTGCCGCCGCAGTATGACCTCGACCGCCACGGCCGTGAGATACTGACGGTCGACCTCAAGCGCCCGGAAGGGGCCGAACTCGTGCTGCGGTTGGTGGAGCGCGCCGACGTGCTGATCGAGGGCTTTCGGCCTGGCGTCATGGAACGGCTCGGCCTCGGACCGGAAGTCGCCTGCGCGCGCAACCCGCGGCTGATCTACGGCCGTCTGACCGGCTTCGGCCAGACCGGCCCGCTGGCCCCCCGCGCCGGCCACGACCTAACCTATCTCGCCTATTCCGGTGCTCTCTATGCAATCGGCCACAAGGGCGGCAGGCCGGTGCCGCCGCTCAACCTCGTGGGAGACTACGGCGGCGGCACCATGATGCTGATCGCAGGCCTGCTGGCGGCCTTGTTCGAGCGCTCCCGCTCCGGCAAGGGCCAGGTCATCGACGCATCGATGATCGAAGGCGCCTCCATGCTTGCCGCACCCTATTTCGGCTTCATGGCCGCAGGCATATGGAACGAGTGGCGCGGCAACAACCTTCTCGATTCCGGCACGCCCTTCTACGACACCTATGAAACCGCCGACGGCCGCCACATCGCCGTGGCCTGTCTGGAGCCGCATTTCTTCGCCGAATTCGCGCGGCTGCTGCCGCTCGACGCCCGTTTCGTGGCGGCGCAGTATGACAGAAGCGCCTGGGAAGAAATGCGCGCGGCGATAGCCGAACGGGTGGCACGCAAGAGCCGCGACGAATGGGCGGCGATCTTCGAGGGAACCGAAGCCTGCGTGGCGCCGGTGCTTTCGTTCAGTGAGGCAGCACGCCACCCGCACAACCGCGCCCGCCAGAGCCATATCGAAGCCGGCGGCTTCGTTCGCCCTGCCCCCGCGCCGCGCTTTTCGCGTACCGCTGCAGAACCCGCGGGCGCACCGGCCGGCGCCGCCTGCGATGCCGCTTCCATCCTTGCCCGCTTCGGTTTTTCCGAAGCGGAGGCGGAGGCACTTGCCAAGGACGGCATTGTCGGCAAATAAGTAGACAATGTTTGTCATGATTTTGCGAGGGTATTGGCGTGGCTGGTGGCGAGAAGAAAAAGGACGGTGTACTCGAGACCACGCAGGAGGCGATCACGCTCGGCAAGACGCTGCTGCGCACCGCCCGTCACGGGGCCATCGCTGTGCTGGAGCCGAATACCGGTGCGCCGCTGGCAAGCAGGGTCGGCGTTGCCAATGATATTGACGGAACGCCTTTGATCCTCATCTCGATGCTTGCCGCTCACACGCCGGCCTTGCTGGCAGATCCGCGCTGTTCGCTGCTGCTCGGCGAAGCCGGCAAGGGAGATCCGCTGGCCCATCCGCGCATCTCGCTGGCTTGCCGGGCCGTGAAGCTGGAGCGCGGCACGCCCGAGCATGAACGGGCGCAGCGCCGCTACCTGAACCGCAACCCGAAGGCACAGCTTTATGTCGGCCTCGGCGATTTTTCCTTCTTCCGGCTCGACGTGCAGGGCGCAAGCCTGAATGGCGGCTTCGGCCGCGCCTACAACCTCACCCGCGCCGACCTGATCACCGAAAGTCCCGCCCTGGAAGCGCTGGCCGAGAGCGAACAGGGCGCGCTGGACCACATGAATGCCGACCATCGCGATGCCATCGAAATTTATGCCCACCATTTTGCCGGCGCCAGCGGCGACGGCTGGACGCTGACCGGCCTTGATCCGGAAGGAATGGACATCGCCTCCGGCGACACGATCAAGCGCATATTTTTCCCGCACAAGTTGACGGATGCCGGCGAATTGAGAAAGATGCTGGTCGACATGGCCAAGGCTGGGAGAACTGCAGGCACGCCAAGCTAGTTTATCGTTCGGGAAGCTGTCGCGAACACGCCGAGCGAGACGCACGCCGCCAGACGCCGGCTAACAGAAGACAATCGACGTTATCTGCCCCCGTAACGTCCACCACCGAGAATTTGCGGGGGCACTAATGCTATCGAAACCTGTTATCGAACACGCCGGCGCGGCAGCGACACTTCTTTCCCTGTTGGGGAACGAAAAGCGCCTCATCATTGTCAGCCGCCTGCTGGGCCGGGGCGAGATGTCGGTTGGGGCGATAGCCGATCATGTGGGGCTGAGCCAATCGGCATTGTCGCAGCATCTGGCCAAGCTGCGCGGCGCCGGGCTGGTGGAAACCCGCCGCGACAAGCAGACCATCTATTATTCCTGCAACTCGGACGCCGTGCGCCGCCTGCTGAGCACGCTCGATGCCATTTTCAATGAGGCAGATGGGCAGACGCCGGCGACCTTGAGGATCATGGAAGAGAGCCGGCTGCGTGCGGGCGACCTGAAGACTTGACCAGTCTCCGGCCAGCTCGTTTAACGGCCGTCTCCCGATCAGCGGCCGAGGCGGCAATGCAGCTTTTACGAATCGACGACCCGGCGGACCCGCGTGTCGCCGCCTATATGAACATACGCGAACGCGACCTTGCCGGCCGGCAGGGGCTGTTCGTGGCTGAAGGCAAGGTCGTGCTGAACGTGCTGTTTTCTGCGCGGCGCTTCGAGGCCGAATCGGTGCTGCTGCTGGAAAACCGGGTCGCCGGCATGGCGGACACGTTGCGGCTGGCTCCGCCGGACCTGCCCGTCTACGTGGCGTCGGGCGACGTACTCGACCGCATCGCCGGCTTCCACATGCACCGCGGCGTCCTGGCGATTGGGCGCAAGAGAGCGCATGAGCCGATCGAATCCGCGCTGGACGCCCTGCCCCCCCAGGCGCTTGTCGTGGTGCTTGTGGGCATTTCCAATCACGACAACATGGGCGCGATCTTCCGCAACGCCGCCGCCTTTGGCGCTGACGCCGTGCTCCTGGACGATACGTGCTGCGACCCGCTCTATCGAAAGGCGATCCGGGTTTCAGTGGGCGCCGCGCTGAAAGTACCATTCGCGGTGGCGGCAACCCCAAACGAACTCATCGAAGCTCTGGCGGCCAGGGGTTTCGAGCAGGTCGCACTCTCGCCCCGCGGGGAGATCGAGTGCCGCGGCATGAAAAGGCCGCCTCGGCTGGCGGTCTATTTCGGCACCGAGGGCGATGGCCTGCCGGAACAGATTCTGGGACGGCTGCGGACGGTGCGGATTGCGATGGCGCCCGGGTTCGACAGCCTGAACGTCGCCGCCGCTTCAGCGATCACGCTGCATCACTTTGCCCAGCCGGCGTCAACCGGCTGACGCCGCCTTGCGCAATGCCTTTACGCGATCTGCCAGGCTGATCGGTCGCTCGGGGCCGTCGAACTCGACGGGTGGATTATCAAGCGCCTTGATGATCGGCGAGTCCGGGCCGTCCAGCATGGCCGTCAGGCTGACCATTTCTGCGGCCAGTTCGTTCATCTGCTCCCGGAGCCGTGCGCTTTCGCCGTCCCTCGCGACCGTGACCGGCGATGCAGTGGCAGCATCCCTGGAAGTCTTGAGGCGCTTGTTCTCGCGCGCCAGCGCGGTCAGCCGCTCCTCCAGCCGATCCCGATCGGCCGAAAGCTTGGCAACCACCTGGTCGACGTCGCCATCCAGCACAGGCGCCTTAGAACGGGCTGCCGCCTTGCGCTTTTCCTCGCTGCTGGCGAGCTTGGACGTCAATCGCTCTATTTTCTTTTCCATGTCGTTCGCCCGCTTCCTTTCGGCCTTCGCCTCCTCGCGCGCGGTTCTGGCGTCCAGCGCCATCGCCTGGGCGCGCGCCTCGGCCTCCTTGCGCTGAGCCTTGAGCTGCAGCACCGTTTCGGCGAGTTTCTCGTTTTCACTTTCGCGCGCCACGAGCTCGATCTGGCGCGTGCTGGAGGCGAAACTGGCCTCGTCATACATCGCGCCAAGCTTCTCCACCTCAGCGGCATTCATCGCCTGCGCGCTTTCGGCATCCGCCAGCCTGGCCGTCAGGTGGCGGATTTCCTCGTTCCGGGCCGCAAGGTCGGCGCGGAGGGCTTCGGTCTGCGCCTCCAGGGTCGCGATTGTCTGGCTCTTCTGGTCACCCGCGGCGGTGAGCGCCTTGATCTCCTCGAGCCCGCGGCCGATGTCGACCATCTGCGTGGCGGTGCGGTCGCGCAGCGAGGACACCGTCATCTCAAGCCGGCGGACCGCCATGGCGGCCTCTGCGCGAACTTGATCCTTGTCGGCCTGGATCTCGGCGGGTGTCAGCGGCATGGTGGCTTCGATGCGCTTGCGCGTCAGCCTGGCCGCGCGCCGCAGGGCCGCAGGCGCAAACAGCGCCACGACGAAGCCGGCGCAGAGGAAGCCGAGAACAAAGAACAGGACCGACTGGATCACGCTACATTATCCGTTGCGGGCGAGCACGCCTCCACACCCTCAATTTCTCTGCCACAAGCGTGCCCCGCGAGCAACGTTTGCGGCAGAAGTCAGCGAGATCCGTAGGCGATGCCTAGAACGGATTCCAGGTCGGCTCCGAGGTGAGCTTCAGATAGCCGAGATTGACGCCAAGGCGAGCGCCGACGCCCGTGCGGACCGGAACCAGCAGAATGTTGTTGTTCTTCAGCACATTGAAGCCGAAGCCGGCCACGATATAAGCAGCGCCGGAAACGCCGCCGAAGCGCCCGTACAAGCTGGAAATATCATCCAGATTGTAGACGAGAATCATCGTGCGCGACCCTTGCCCGCCAAAATCCCAGCCGAGGGAAGGCCCTTGCCAGAACACTTTGTGGTCGCCGGCATTCTTCGTGTAGAGCGTCCCCTCGCCATAGGTCAGCCCGCCGATCAAGGCGCCGGAGCCTTCCTCGCCCAGGATGTACCCGTTGGGCAGGCCATAGGAGGCGAATATCTTCTCGACGGCAGATGCCAGGCCGCCGGAGGTCGCGCCGAAGAAGCGATGCCCGGAATCGACAATCTCCTGGGCCGAATATTCTTGCGCGCGCGCCGCCAATGGCGAAAAGGCCAGGAGGCTCAACGCCGCAAGAACCATTGCGATCAAACGATACAGGACCCGGTCGTAACTTGTGAAAAGCATGCTTTCAATTCTCCGTCCGCGAGCACTCTCGCTGACGCCTCTGCTGTGCGGCTCTTTGGCGGCCGCTTCCGCATTCGATTATCCGCAAATTATGCCCCAAACGTTTTCCAACTATTAAGCTTGGCCAGAAGAAGGCGGATAGAAGGCAGGTACGGCACAAAGAAGCCTTTTCCACCGGAAGCCTGGCCTACGCAGGCGCTGATGACAGGAACTCCCTCCCCGCCGTCCCAGTCTGTATTATCGGCGTTCAAAATGATTCGTCTGAGGCGGCGCGGCAGCCCAGCCGGCGCCGGCAATATTTTTTCGAGGGGATTCCTACCATGGCCGACACCTTTGCCCTGTCCGCGCCCGACCTTGCCGCGCTCCTGTGCAGCCGGGTGTGCCACGACATCATTTCGCCGGTCGGCGCCATCAACAACGGTTTGGAACTTCTCGACGAAGGCGGGGCCGACGAGGATGCGATGAACCTCATCCGCACCAGCGCGCGCAACGCCTCGGCCCGGCTGCAGTTTGCCCGCATTGCCTTCGGAGCAGCCGGTTCGGCCGGAATGATGATCGACACGGGCGACGCTGAAACGGTTGCCACCGCGTTCCTGAAGAACGAGAAGCCTGAACTGACCTGGACCGGGCGTCGCGCGCTGCTGCCCAAGAACAAGGTCAAGCTGCTGCTCAACATGATCCTGGTGGCCAATGGCGCGATCCCGCGCGGCGGCAAGATCGACGTGACGCTCGACGACGTCGAGACGGAGCCGAAGTTCTCGATCAAGGCCAGCGGCCCGATGCTGCGCGTGCCGCCGAAGTTCCTCGAACTGCATTCCGGCAGGACCCCGGAGGAGCCGATCGACGCCCACGCCATCCAGCCCTACTACACCCTGCTTCTGTCTCGCGAGGCCGGCATGACCATATCGATCCACGCCACATCGGAAGAGATCGTCTTCGCGGCCGCCTGAGCCGGAACACAGCACCACGCGTCAACCAATGGAATGCCTCCGCACTGCGGGGGCATTTTGCATTTGGGGGTGTGCCCGCGTTGGTGCTTTACCCAAACTTTACCCAACCAATTGTCCGCTTTTTTACCCTCTCCGCCCTAAGGTGCCGTCACATTGCAAGGCATTCGGCTGCTGGGAGCTTCGGAAATGGAATTGAAGCGCTGTCTGTTCGTTGACGATTCAAACGTCGTGCGCAAGGTCGCCAGGCGAATCCTGAGCGGTTCCGACATGCTGGTTATGGAGGCCTCGACCGGCTCCGAGGCAATCGATGCATGTGCGACCGAAATGCCCGACATCATCGTTGTCGACGGAGCCTTGCCCGACATGCCAAGCGACATGGTGATTCGCCGCATCCGCGCCCTTGAAACGCCGGTGAGGCCCCGAATAGCCGTCTGCCTCGTCGAACTCGACATCAGCGCCATCATGCGCGCCAAGCGTGCCGGCGCGGACGACTACCTGCTCAAGCCGTTCGATCGCTCGCAACTTCTGGCGCGGTTCCGCAACCTCGAAGCCGCCTGAACGCGCAAGTTCCCTGCGGACCTGGCGCCGTGCCCCAAAATGCAAAGACCCGGCAGAGCCGGGTCCAGCAAGGCAACCATCGCGAAAAGAGGATGCGATCAGGCGCTTTCGCGAATTTCCTCGGGCTCGCGCAGCACATAGCCGCGGCCCCAAACGGTCTCGATATAGTTCTGGCCACCGGACGCGGTGTCGAGCTTCTTGCGCAGCTTGCAGATGAAGACGTCGATGATCTTCAGCTCGGGCTCGTCCATGCCGCCATAGAGATGGTTGAGGAACATCTCCTTCGTCAGCGTCGTGCCCTTGCGCAGCGAAAGCAGCTCGAGCATCTGGTATTCCTTGCCGGTCAGATGCACGCGCTGGCCAGCCACCTCGACGGTCTTTGCGTCGAGATTGACGACGAGGTCGCCAGTGGTGATCACCGACTGCGCATGCCCCTTCGAGCGACGCACGATGGCGTGGATGCGCGCGACCAGTTCGTCCTTGTGGAACGGCTTGGTCATGTAGTCGTCGGCGCCGAAGCCGAGGCCGCGCACCTTGTCCTCGATGCCGGCCATGCCGGACAGGATGAGGATCGGCGTCTTGACCTTCGAGAGCCGCAGCGTGCGCAGCACCTCGTAACCCGACATGTCCGGCAGGTTCAGGTCCAGAAGAATAATATCGTAGTCGTAGAGCTTGCCGAGATCGACGCCCTCTTCGCCGAGATCCGTCGTGTAGACGTTGAAGCTCTCGGACTTCAGCATCAGCTCGATGCTCTGTGCGGTCGCACTATCGTCTTCAATCAGCAGAACACGCATTTCAATCCCCTTTTCTGCCGCCGAACCGCTTCGCCAGCTTTCGGCGCCGCGGCAGTGATTGCCTGGATCACAGGCTGTCATCGAATGGTTAACAAAACCTAATTTTTCGTTTCAAGCAATATCGGTTTTTTAACCCTCGTCTACACCCCATTGAATCTAAACATGAATCGCGAGGCCAATTCCTAAAGCGTCACATTAACAAATGACAATAAGCGCCGCTGTGGATTCCGCTTCCGATCATTAGCTTTCGCGACTGGATTTTTACCGCCCCTTAAGCCCTGCCCCGTATGATTAACAACGCCCGTAAACGAATGGTTACCGACGCGGAGAATCTTAGGACTTTGTTTCCTATCGTGTCGCCACACCAGAGCCTTCACCGACGGTCGGGCCTGAGAGAAGCGGTTTGATTGGGATGTGCGCGTGTGCGGGAGTATCGAATAATGAAGTCACGTGAAAACCTCGTTAGGCTGAAGCAGTTTCAGGTGAGCGAGAAACGCCGCCAACTCATGCAGCTCGACATGATGATCGCGGAATTCGACCGAATGGCCACCGAGCTCGAGCTTCAGATCGAAGCCGAGGAAAAGAAGGCCGGCATCACCGACATCAACCATTTCGCCTATCCGACCTTCGCCAAGGCGGCGCGCCTGCGCCGCGACAATCTCAAGAACTCTAAGTCCGATCTGATGCAGCAGAGGGCCGCTGCCGAATCATTACTCGACGAAGCTGAAGCGGAGCTTTCCAAGGCCGAGTTGCTGGAATCTCGCGACGGCAAGACGCGGGACGTCGCGGCGACTGGCCGCAGCGCCATGATCGGCTGACTGCCGGCCAACGGCCCCTGTATTTCCGGGCAAACCTGACCGCCGCCGGGCCACAATATTCGGAAGCGGACGAATAGGGAAACCGCTGGATTGAGCCCTGGTCGTGCGCAATTGGGCTCAGGCGCAGTCGGACCTTGGCCCCAGTGCCACAAGCGCGGCACATCCATACTTTTTAAGAATCCACACCGGCAAACTGATCGCCGCATCAGCGATTACGTTTGGCCGCCGTCTCCCGCGTGGTGCGGGAGCGACGTCAACCAGCCATCGAGACATCGCCGCATTGCCACATGGAAACGGCCGGACCCGAGGGCCCGGCCGGATAGGTCTTCGTAACGAGAGCCGCCGAAAGGCTCAAACCTTCGACGGCGCCTCTGTGCAACTCAATGGCGATATTGCTGAATGCGAGTGGTGCGCAATCCGGCAAGGCCATATTCATCGATGGAAGCCTGCCACGAGAGAAACTCTTCCGTGGTGAGCTTGTAGCGCTGACACGCCTCATCGAGGCTGAGAAGCCCTCCCCTCACGGCTGCCACCACCTCGGCCTTCCGCCGAATGACCCAACGCCGGGTGTTCGACGGTGGAAGATCAGCAACCGTAAGCGGGCTGCCATCCGGCCCAATAACATATTTGACGCGCGGTCTAACCAGATCGGTCATAGTACTCTCTACAAAACTCAAAGACCCAATCGGAACCACCTTATCGCCCTAGCTTTAAAAATTGCCTAAATCCGGAGCCGGCCTTGTGTATTGTTCGTAAACCATTTGTTAGCCATAAAACTTGCTCACCGGCCGGGTGCCGCACGCCACTCCTGGGCCGCAACGTTCCAAGTCGGGACGCCAAAGGTGGCGCTTGCGCCTTGCTTGACCTATATTCCGGTCGTTGGCATGAACCCCGCAAAAGCTGAAACGGACTTCTTTGATGAACAGCCTGGACCTGCCCGGACGGCCTGAAGACACCCGCGTCGTGGTTGCGATGTCGGGCGGGGTCGATTCCTCCGTCGTCGCCGGCATCCTCAAGCGCGAGGGCTATGACGTGGTTGGCGTGACGCTGCAGCTCTACGACCACGGCGCAGCCACGCACCGCATCGGCTCGTGCTGCGCCGGCCAGGACATTGATGATGCACGCCGGGTTTCCGAGACCTTGGGCATTCCTCACTATGTGCTCAACTATGAGGAACGCTTCCGCAAGGCCGTCATCGATCCCTTCGCGGAGAGCTACGTCTCGGGCGAAACGCCGATTCCCTGCGTCTCCTGCAACCAGACCGTGAAGTTCGCCGACCTGCTGGAAACCGCGCGCGAGCTTGGCGCCGATGCCTTGGCGACAGGCCATTACATTCGCTCCCGGCCCAATGGCGTCCACCGTGCGCTCTACCGGCCGGTCGATGCCGACCGCGACCAGAGCTATTTCCTGTTTGCCACCACGCAGGAGCAGATCGACTACCTGCGCTTTCCGCTTGGCGGCATGTCCAAGCCGGAAGTGCGCGCCATCGCGGAACAACTCGGCCTGTCGGTCGCCAACAAGCACGACAGCCAGGACATATGCTTCGTGCCGCAGGGCAAATATTCCGACATCATCGCAAAGCTGAAGCCGGCAGCCGCCACGCCGGGAGAGATCGTCCACATCGACGGCCGTGTGCTGGGCAAGCACGAGGGCATATTGCGCTATACGATCGGCCAGCGGCGCGGAATCGGCATCGCATCGGGCGAACCGCTCTATGTCGTTCACCTCGACGCAGACAGGGCCCGCGTGATCGTAGGCCCTCGTGAGGCGCTTGAGACGCACAAGATCTATCTGCGCAACATCAACTGGCTGGGCGACACGCCGCTGAACGAAATCGCGCCGGAAGGCGTGGAGCTTTTCGCCAAGGTACGCTCCAGCCGGCCGCCTCGCCCCGCCATGCTGCACAATCGCGACGGCGTCACCTGGGTCGAGCTTGGCGACGGCGAATCGGGCGTCGCGCCCGGACAGGCCTGTGTCCTTTATGAAGACGACGGCAACGATGCGCGCGTGCTTGGCGGCGGTTTCATCGAACGGTCGGAGCGGGGCGCCGAAGCCGAGGCGATGCTTTCGAAGCTGGCTTCGACACCGGTGGCGGCAGAATAGGCCGCTGCAGCAGCGCGCGGGTTTCCACCGGCGGTCCGCCGCACCCGCAGATTGCAATAGGCTTCAAGTTGGCTGAACGGTGGCCGGGTTATCCGGCCGCCTTCGCATCAACCGTGAGTGACGGAGCCCGCCGTCAGGATCCGCAGCACGGTGATCGCCTCCTCGCCGCCAGTCAGCGGCGGCTGACGCGTCTGAATGCACGACAGGAAATGTTCCAGTTCGCGCGTGAGGGGCATGCCCTCTTCGACGTCGATATAGGTGGGCTCGTTGGCGGTGAAGGCCCACTGGCCGCTGTCCTGCCAGACCGCGTGGCGATAGACGGCGAGCTTTCGCTCCCACGGCTCGACGTCATCGAAAACCGCCATGGCCCGAGTGCCGACCACCGTCAGGCGGCGCTCGCGATAGGGATTGAGGCGCGAAGCGAACAAATGGCTGCGCAAACCATTGGGGAAGCGCATGTGCAGATGCGCAAAATCGCTGAGATGGTCGAGCAGGGCCGCGCCCTCGCCGCGAATTTCCACAGGCTCCGCGCCGGTGATCGCCAGGATCATCGAAAGGTCATGCGGCGCCAGGTCCCACAGCGCGTCGTTCTCGGTGTGGAATTTTCCAAGCCCGAGCCGGTGCGAGTGAATGTAGCGCACCTCTCCAAGTTCGCCCTGGTCTATCAGCGCCTTCAGCTTCTCGAAGGCCGGATGGAAGCGCAGGACATGGCCCACCATGAAGATGCGCCCATGCGCGCGGGCTGCCGCCACCGCGCGTTCGGCATCCGCCACGGTGAGCGCGATCGGCTTCTCCACCAGAACGTCCTTGCCGTTCTCGACCGCCTTGATCGCGGCTTCGGCGTGGAACTGCGGCGGCAACGCCATGACGATGGCATCGACGTCAGGTCGCGAAAACAAGGCGTCCGGGTCGATGGCGAGGCAATCCTGCTCGCTGGCAAACCCTTCGGCGCGCGCGCGGTTGGCGTCCGAAACCGCATGGAGGGCGCCCAAAGCCTTTAGGGTACGGATGTGGTTGGAGCCCCAATATCCGCATCCCAGAACTGCAATTCGCGGTTTCATCGATTTTTTGAACTCAAAGAACAGGTGGGGGGAGACATAACGGCGCGCCGTTTCGAACTCAACCCCCGGGCTCTCCATCGATTCCGCCAAGCGCTGCCGCCGCATGGAAAAATCGTCAACAAACCCCGAACTAAGCTGCTTGACAGGGTGGGCAGCACCACCTTATATCCGCCCAGCCTTAGCAAAGCGCTTCGAAATGCCCCGCCTATTGGGGCGGACTTCAAGCTTTCTGCTGCGGGGGCGGAGTAGCTCAGTTGGTTAGAGCAGAGGAATCATAATCCTTGTGTCGGCGGTTCAAATCCGTCCTCCGCTACCATCGCTCCCCACACAGTCTCCGTGGGATTGCCAAACTTCTGAATAGCGTCTGTTAAAGCGTCCAAGCGCCGGACGATTTGGAGCGACTTGTCGGGATTCACGACGACCTTTTCAATCAGGTCACGAATGATCACCAAGTCAGGAACGTCCGCGTGAGCGCCCTTCTCCAGAAGTGGCTGGGGTTTTGCAGTGACATCGAGGTGACGCTTGATCAGAGTCGGGTGCGGCTCAATCTTCATGTCTGGGACTTCCTGCTTCAGGACCTCAAGCTTATGGGCGCGTTGCCGCCCGGCAGCTTGGGGGCCGAGGAAGGAACCCGCTGCGCACGTCGCCCCGGAACCGGAAGTGATGACCCTAAGCGGATATTCCGCGGCACCCAAAGCGCTGATCGGTGGGTTCTTGGGTCGCTATGCCGGTCTGTAGATGCGCTCTGCAGTGCGCCAGAAAATGTTAGCCTGATCGACCTCGCTATATGTCGCCGCTGCCGTGCGGTGCGCAGTGATCAAATCGGCATGGCTGGTCCATAATTTCTCGATCGGAAAGTTCGACCCGAACATCAGCCGGCCACTACCAAGGATCTCGATGGCCGTATCATAGACCATCGCGATCAAAACCGGGTCGTTGCGGTGCTCGAAGGTCCCCAGTCCCGACAGCTTTACGGTGAGGTTCGGCGCCTTGGCGAGCGTGCTCAGACCGCTGCGCCACTCGTCGATCGTCTTCTCGTCACTTGCGGTCAGCATACCCGCGTGGGTGAGGATGAATTCGATCTGTGGGTTCTCGCCGATCAGTTGCAGCCCATCCTCCATCTGCGGCGGGAAAAGCTGCAGATCGAAGGACAGGCCGTAGTCTTGCAACCAGCGCACATTGGCGCGCACCTTCGGATCGATCACCTGACGCGCGTGGCTTGCGAAACGGAATGCAGGCATCTCGTGCCAGTGAAGCTGCATGCGCACGCCGCGCAGCAGCGGGTATTTCATCAGACGGTCGAGCTGGGGCCGAACGTCGTCGACCGTCATGTCGGCATAGCCCACGATTGCGTGCGGCCAGCCGGTGCACGCCGCCGTCTCGCTGACGAAGGCGACCTCCTTCTCGAAATCCTCCTTGGCCCAGTTCGTCTGGACATAGACGGCTTTCTCGACGCCCGCGTGCCGCTGGTCTTCAAGAAATTCCTCGATCGGGTAGTCGCGGCGGATCGGCTCATAAGGCCCAAAAATGCGCGGCACCATGGGTCCGACAAGCCACGGCTGGTCCTTCTGCCGCCAGATATGGAAGTGGGAATCGATGATCTTCTGCATCATGGCACCTTCAGATCGTCTCCACAGCAGGCCGAGAGAGGGACAGGATGGAAGTTGTGATGCTCTCGATCGAGGAGCCGTCGACCAGATCATCGAGATAGGGCAGGATGGCCTTAAGGGCCGCTGTCTGCGGTTGGAAGCGGGGATCGGCCGCAAGCGGTGTCAGCAGCAAAGTCCGGAAAGCCCGCGCGGAAAGTCGGCGGATCGCTGCCTCCATCTCGGCATGGCTGCCGCGCTCCAGCCCGTCGGACAGGATCGCCACAGCAGCGCCGCGGGCGAAGGCGGCGAAACGCGGTATCTCCAGCAGGGCGAGCAGCGTCGGCCCGATGCGCGTACCGCCGTCCCAGTCCTCGACGACTTCTGCCGCGCGAGCCATCGCCCGGCTGCGGTCGCGCAGCTTGAGGCTTGGCGTGATGCGCGTCAGACGCGTGCCCAGAGTGAACACCTCGACGCGCGGGGCATTCTGCACGATAGCGTGCGCGAGTTTCAGATAGTCTGACGTGTGCCGTTTCATTGATCCCGAAATATCGATGAGGAGCAACAGCTTGCGCGCCACCTCGGCACGCCGTCGCAGATCCGGGCGAGGAATGTCGCCATCTGCGCCAACGATCGCGCGCAGCGACCGCCGCAAGTCGATCCTACCCCGCGAAACGGCCCGGTTGCTGCGAAACGAGCGCCGCGTCGGGAGTGCGGTTCGAAGGCGCCTGCCAAAATGCTCGAGGCGCGCGTCGTCATCGGCGACGAAAACCCTGTCGCCCAACTGTTCCTTGCGGGAAGAAAGCTCCCCGCCCCTTTCCCTGCGCGGCGGTTCCCGCTTCTCCCTCACGATGCCGCTGTCATCCCTGATGCGCGTCTCCTCGTCGTCCTCGCCGTCCGCGACGACCATCGCGTCGCCCCAGAACCAGCTGCGGAACAAGGCCTCGAATTCGTCCATCCGGTCCGGCGGGGGCGCAAGGGCGGCACGGGCCGCGCCATGGATATCTTTCATCGAACGGGGACCCAGCAGAGTGACTCCTTGCATGAAGGTAACGACTTGCTCGGGCGCGACAATGAAGCCGCCAGCGCGCAGCAGACGCGCAAATCCGAGCAGATTCGCCGCAGCAGGTGGAAGCGCGGTCATGCCAGTGCCCTCTCCACGATTCGGTCGAGTTCCGGCGCGATATATGCGAGATCCTCCTCGTCCTTGATGAGGACGCCTAGGGCGCGGCGGAACGCTTCCGGCCAGCTGCTACCGGCCCTCTCAAGCACCATCGCTGCATTCGCCCATTCCACCGCCTCCGAGATGCCGGGAGGCTTAGCGAGCGGGCGGGCGCGAATATCGCGAACTGCGGTCGCCACGGCGTGCGCCGTCGCCTGAACAACGTCAGAGGCACGCATGGCGATGATCCGTGCCTCGCGCTCCGCATCCGGATAGCCGATCCAATGGTAGACGCAGCGGCGGCGCAACGCTTCCGCCAGTTCGCGTGTCCGGTTCGAGGTGAGTATGATAATCGGCCGCGAGGTGGTGCGGATCGTGCCGCGCTCGGGAATGGTGATCTGGAAGTCCGACAGGAACTCCAGCAGCAGCGCCTCGAACTCGTGATCGGAGCGGTCGATCTCGTCGATAAGCAGCACCCGTTGCGATGGCGCGCGCAGGACTTGCAGCAGCGGCCGCTCGATCAGGAAGCGGTCGTCATAGATATCGACCTCGCGCTCGCCGGCCTGCCGGATGGCGAGGAGCTGGCGCTGGTAGTTCCATTCGTAGAGCGCGTGGGCGGCGTCGATGCCCTCATAGCACTGCAGCCGGACGAGTTCGGTGTCCAAGAGGCCGGCCAGGACCTTTGCCGCCTCGGTCTTGCCGACCCCCGGCACGCCTTCGAGCAGCAGGGGCTTGCCGAGCCGGATCGCCAGGAAGATCGCTGTCGCCAGACCGTCATCGGCAATATAGTCCGCCTCGGCAAGGCGCCCGGCCAGATCCTCGGGCGATGCCACCGGCAACGGAGCTGACGGCTGGCCTGCCACCGTCAGGCTCCGGCGCCAGCGCGCTGTTGCTTCAGCGCACGCAGGATGCGTTCGGGTGTGATCGGCAGCCTGTCGATGCGCACACCAACCGCATCGAAGACCGCGTTGGCCACTGCGGGAATCTGCGGGTTCGCGCACATTTCCCCTGGGCCCTTGGCACCATAGGGACCATCGGAGGACGGGCGCTCCAGAACGATGATTTCCGTCTGCGCAAGGTCGCCCGGCCCCGGCATCAGATACTGGTTGAAGTCGGTGCCACAATGATCACGGTTCGGATAGTAGGGTTCGGTCGTCTCGTAAAGCGCATGACTGATGCCCATCCAGGAGCCGCCGATCAGTTGCTGCTCGACCATTTTCGGGTTCAGCGCCCGACCGATCTCGAAGACGTTCTTGATCGAGACGACGGCGACCTCGCCGGTTTCATCATCGACGTCGACTTCCGCCACGGTACAGGCATGCGCGTAGCAAGTCGCCGGTTTCATGGCGCCGGTCTCCGTCTCTGGGTACGACCGCGGCACCAGAAACATTCCACGACCGGAGATCGAGCGGCCGCGCTTGAAATGCGCGGCAAGCGCCGTGTCGAAGATCGAAATCGACTTCTGCGGCGCGCCCTTCACATGGATGTTGCCCTTGCCGTCGGTTTCGAGGTCTGCGGCGTCGACCTCCATCTCCTCGGCCGCCACTTCCAGCATGACCTGCCGGGCCTCGGTCGCAGCCTGAATGATGGCGTTGCCGATCCGGTGCGTGCCACGTGAGGCAAATGTCCCCATGCAGTGCGGACCGGTGTCGGTATCCGCGGTGTCGATCGTGACCTGGTCCGCCGAGACGCCAATCGTCTCGGCGCAGATCTGTGCCATCACCTGCTTCAGCCCCTGACCGAGGTCCACCGATGACAGTGTCACCATGAAGTTGCCGGTCGGGGTGGAGTGCACGAGCGCCTGGCTCGGATCACCACCCAGATTCATACCGGTCGGATAGTTGACCGCCGCAACGCCGCGCCCGCGCCTGATTGCCATTTCAGACCTCCTTGTAGGAAGACATTCGCAGGTATTTTTCGGCCACCGGCCAGTTTGCCGCCCTCGACGCCTCCTGCATGCATTCAATCAGCGCCGCGCCTTCGGTCGGCTGACGATGGGCCTTCATGTCGCCGTCGCGATAGGCGTTGATGAAGCGGAATTCGAGCGGATCGATGCCGATCAACCGCGCCAGCTTGTCCATCTGCACTTCAAGCGCGAAAGCGGCGATGGTGACGCCGAAGCCGCGCATGGCGGATGACGGCGTGCGGTTGGTGTAGACGCAGTAAGTGTCGATCCACACATTGGGCACCGTATAGGGGCCGGGGTAGTGCGCCGCACCCTTTTGCGCTCCATAGGGCGAGTGGCGCGAATAGGCGCCGGCGTCGGTGTAGCCGGTGACCTTGCGCGCCAGGATGCGCCCGTCGCGGGTCACGCCGTCCTTGATCACGATCTTTTCTGCCGCGCGGGGCGAGGAAATCTGCATTTCCTCATAACGGCTGTAGATGAAGCTGACCGGCCTGCCGGTTAGCCGGGAGGCCAGGATGGCAATCGGCTCGACTATCACGTCCACCTTGCCGCCGAAGCCTCCGCCCACAGTGCCGCCGATGAAATGCAGCTTGTGCCCGGGCATCTGCAGGATGATCGAGGTATTGTCGAGCGTGAAGAACAGCGCCTGCGTATTGGTGTAGCAGGTGAAACGGTCATTGCCTTCCGGCACGACGATGCAGCCGGTGGTCTCGGTCGGCGCCTGCTCGATGGGCGAAGATTCGTAGGTCTGTTCCAGGATGTGATCGGCCTCGGCAAAGCCCTTCTCGACATCGCCAAAACGAACCTTGCGGTGGCTGCCGCTGTCATAGGTGTAGTAGTTGTTGCCGTGGTACTCGTTGACGATGGGCGCGCCCGGAGCGAGTGCGGCATCCATGTCAAGCACGGCGGGCAGCACCTCATAGTCCACCTTGACCTTGGCCGCGGCCTCATGCGCGGCGCGCTCGGAGTCAGCGAGCACAGCGACGACCGCTTCGCCTTTCCAGCGCACCTTGTCGGCCGCGAGCACCTGTTCGTCTTCCGGGCCGATCTGGATGAGGATCAGGATCGTGTAGACATTGTGCGGCACGTCCCTGTGGGTCAGTACCCGCACGACGCCCGGGTGCCGCTCGGCCTCCGACACATCGATGGAGCGGATGCGCGCATGATGATGCGGGCTGCGCACCATCTTCAGATGGAGCATGCCGGGGAAGCTGCGGTCGGCGAAATAGGCGGTCTTGCCGGTCACGTGCCCCGGCACGTCGGAGCGCTGCAGGCTCTGTCCGATCTGATTGAGATCGTCCTGACGTTCGTCGGAAAAGTATTCCTTCGCGAGGCGGATCATGCCTTCCTCCTCAGGCCATGTTGAGCGTATTGGCGCGCGCCGCTGAAAGCACGGCCTGGATGATGGGCTCGTAACCGGTGCAGCGGCAGATATTGCCGGAAAGCGCCTCGATCACCTCTTCGCGGCTCGGATCGGGCGTGGTGTCCAGAAGCGCCTTGGCGGCCATGATCATGCCCGGCGTGCAAAAACCGCACTGCGCCGCAAACCCGTCGAGGAAGGCGCGTTGCAGCGGATGCATGACGCCATCCTGCGAAAGACCGGCCGTTGTGACGATCCGCGCCTCCTGGCAGCTTTCCGCCAATACAAGACAAGAGAGCGTCAATTCGCCATCAATCAGGACCGAACAGGCGCCGCAAGTGCCCTGGTGGCAGCCGCCCTTCGGCGAGGTATCGCCGAACCTCTCGCGCAGCGCGTTGAGCAGCGTCGAGCCGCTCTCCACGAACTCGGCGCGCTCCTCGCCATTCAGCGTCAGTTCGACTGGAACCTTCTTCGCCATCGTCTCCTCCCTGGCGCTCGGCTGGGTAGATTCTCTTCAACCGACCAGCAGCCGGCGCAAATGCACCGGCAATACCTCCCGGCGATACCAGGCGCTGGCGACCGGATCGGTCGGCGGGTCGATACCTTCGCCCGCGCGTTCGATTGCCCCGGCGACGCCCACTGCCGTGAGAGGCTTGCCGATTAGTGCTTCCTCCGCTCCTTTTGCGCGTATCGGCCGGTCGGCCATGCAGCCGAGCGCGAGGCGTGCATATGCAACCGTGCCGTCCGCCGCCAATTCGACGACCGCCGCGATGCTAAGCACGGAAACGCCCTTCGGCTTGACCCGCGACACCTTCAGGAAGCGAAAGTTTTCTGCCCCGCGCAGGCCGAAGCGCACGCTGGTGACGATCCCGCTGGCCGCATCGCGGTTCGGCAAGAAGGCGTCGAGCGGCATTTCGCGGCCTTCGATCGTCACCGCCGCGTCCAGCGCCAGCAGCGCCACCGCAAAATCGCCATAGGGCGAAGGCGCGAAGAGGTTTCCGCCGACGGTCGCCATGTTGCGCACGGCGGGTCCGCCGACGGCGCGCGCGGCATTGGCGATGGGCGACAGCTTCTCGTGGCGCGCGATCTCGGCCATCGTGACCGACGCTCCGATGCTCACGACGCCATCGGCCATGCGAATTTCGCGCAGTGATTTCTCCGTGGAGCGCACGAATGTGCCGAACGACAGATCGCCTTCATTGGCCGCGCGTACGCACAGCGTTCCGCCGCCGAGATAGCGCGTGCCGGCGGCTCTCAGCGTCACACTGGCCTCCTCGACCGTGGCAAAAGTCTGTAGCGAGAGTGGCATGGCCGCCTCCTTACGCGTCGGCGAAATGGTTTTTCAGCGCGTCGAAACCACCCTGGAAGACATTTTCCCCCATGCCCTTGGCAACGGTCTCGGCCTGATCGGCAGGGGTATCGAAGGTGGCGGTCCACTCCGCATAGGTGCGCTCGCCATCGGTCACGCGGCGCAGTTGCAGTGTCGCCTCGTGGTTCGAGATCGGCTGCGGCGTCTCGATGATCGAGTAGCTGACGAGATGATCGTCATCGGAGAAGGCCAGCAGTTTTTCGCGGATGGTGGCGCCGCTGACCACCTTGAAATTGCGCACGCAGCCTATGTCGGTTGCTGCCCTCCCGTCCTCGATATGACTTTCGACCATGCGCGGATGCCAGCTCGGCAATCCGTTGTAGTCGCGAATGCGCTGCCAGACCTTTTCGACGGGCGCGTCGATCACGCTTGAGATGGTCACTGTCGGCATGCCGGCTCCTCCCGTTGCAACAAGGATCAGCCTAGCGCCGCCGGGAAGCCTCGCTTATCGATGCGTCTGGAAGCCTTATCGAGAAGTCTGAAAAAGTTCAGGCGCCGGCGCGCGCCGCCTCGCGGTAGAGCGTTGGGGCGACGCCCGCATGGTCGCGGAAGAAGCGGGTGAAGTTGGCTTGCGTCGTGAAACCGAGATTGCAGGCAACGGAGGTGAGGGGCTCCTCCGAGCCCTTGATCTGCCGCAGCGCCTCCTCCATGCGCAGCGTGTTCCAGTAGACGTTCGGCGTCAGCTTCATCTGTTCCTTGAACAGCGTGAAGAAATGCGGCCGCGAAAGCCCGACGCTGCGCGCCACCTCGTCAAGTCCGACGCGGCCGCATAGATTGGCCTCCATCAAGGCCAGCGCCTTGCGAATGCGGTAGTCGAGATGCCCGGCTTTCCCCGCCCGGGTAGACATCGGCAATTGCGCGGCATCGATTGCCTCGATCAGCCGTTCTGTCATGCGCTCGATTTCGTAAGCGGCAAAGTCACCCGCTTCGACAGCACCCGTGAGAGTGTTGAAGAGCCCCGTCGTTGTCGCGCGCAATTCGTCGTCCAGCGGTGCGGCGGGTCTGCGAAACAGCGGCTCGCCCGGCTTGCGTCCAAGCCGCAGAGCCGCCCATTCGGGCCGAATATAAAAGGCGAGGAACGAGCCGGGCTTGCCTTCCGGGAAATGGTGGCTGTGCGGCTGCATGGAGTTCACGCAGATTGCTTCGTCCGGCCCAAGCCGCACTTCCTTGCCGCCTACGATCATCGAGCCCGGATCGCCCTCGAGCCAGACGATGATGTGCGCCTCCGTATGAGCATGTGTGACCAGGTCGCTGGCCGCACTCAGAACCGACACATGCCCGAACGCGCCCGAAAAGAGCTTGATCGAGGCCATTTCCCCTCCGAGTGCTGCCTTATGCACCCTTGGAGATTTTGGTCCGACCAGATGGGTTCGTCAAGACTCGGGCTCAAGCAGGTTTGAGACACTGCTACAGGTTGGGAGCCCTCCTGAGCCCCGCACACGCAACTCCTCTCATGACCACCGCGATGACGCGCAGCAGACCCTTTGCGCTCCCATTCAGCCGTTGCAAAAAACCCCGTTGAGCACGCCAACTATGACGCAAAGGCTTCTGAGCGGTGCACCTGCCTTCCACCCAGCAGGGTCAACAGCACTTCTGTGTCGCCGATATCGTAGACATCGCAGGTCAAGATATTCCGGTCGAGGACAATAAGATCGGCGTGTTTGCCGACAGATAGCGAGCCTGTGCTCGCCTCGCGCCAGGCCGACCGCGCAGCGTTGACGGTGTAGCCCTTGATGCACTCCTCTCGGGTTAGCCGCTGTTCGGCCAGGAAGACCGGATGATCGCCATTCTTCCTGGGAGGCTGGCGTGTGAGCGCGGTCGCCATGATCTGGAACGGGTTGAGCGTCGATACGCCCCAGTCGGAGGAGAGCGTCCAGTCGGCACCCGCATCGATCAGCGAGCGGAACGCGTACATCCATTTGCCTCGCTCTTCACCTACCATCGGTAGCGCCACATCGGTTACGGAGGGTTCGTTTCGCGCCCAAAGTGCCTGAACGTTGGCGACTGCCCCAAGCTTGCGAAAACGCGGAATGTCGGCCGGGTCTATGCACTGGATGTGCGCAAGTTGGTGGTGGCTCGGCCAAAGCCCGTTCTTTTCCTTTGCCGCCTCCAGCCCGTCGAGTGCAGCACGCACGGCGCCGTCGCCGATCACATGCACATGAATCTGGTAGCGGGCGGCGTCGAAGGCGACAAAGAGTTCCTTCACCTGCTCGTATCCGAACATCAAAGGTGCATTACCACCGATCTCATCGGAGTAGTCCTCGAGCATCACTGCCGTACGGTTCTCCATGACGCCGTCAAGGAAGAACTTCGCCGAGTGGATGCGGAACATCTCAAGGGCATTGTTGCTGCGAAGCTCGTTCACACGCGCAAGGGCCGCAGACGTAGTCTCCCGAGGAAAGACCTTGGCCGTGGCGCAGACGCGAACCGTCAGCTCCCCCCGCGTAGCCATGCCCTTGTATACACGTGCATGACGCTCTTCGACGAGTGCGTCGAGGACCCCGGTGATGCCATTGCGATTGCAGAGCGCCTGCCCGTAGCGGACGCCGTCGGCATAGTCGGCATCGGTCACCTCGGGCATGCGATCCTCGACCCACTTCACCGCATCTTCATAGAGCAGGCCGGTCGGCACTCCGGCGGCGTCAACGACGAAATGGCCGTTGTGCGGATCGGCTGTACCCTTGACCAGTCCGACCGCTTCGCAGGCCCTGGTGTTGATGCAGGCATTGTGTCCGTCCCCGGCAAGGATGAAACATGGCCGATCCGGCACGACCGCGTCCAGCACATGGCGATCGAGATTGTGCTCGGTGAATATGCCCGTATTCCAGCCGACGCCATTGACCCAGCTGCCGTCGTTGCTGGCCGCAAATTCGCGAAGGATCGCCTGGAGGTCCTGCGGCGTACGGGCGTCGTCGAGCGCCGCGGTCATGCCGTAGTGGTAGCCGCTGTCCTGCAAATGGATATGCGTGTCCTGAAAGCCGGGCAGGACCAGGCGACCGCCCGCATCGACGACCTGCGTATCTGCGCACGCAAGTGCCCGGATTTCGGCGCTTGTTCCCAGCGCCGCCACGCGGCCGTCGACCACCGCGAGGGCCTCCGCCCCCGGCGTCAGCGGATCCATGGTGACGATATTGGCATTCACGACGATAAGTTCAGGTCGGAGCATGATCGCCTCTATGTTGCGTTGGCTTGAATGGGCAGTTCGAGAGCTTCGGACTTTGATGCGGCGCCTTCTCTGCGCCGAATGAGTTCCGACACGATGACGAGGATGGTGGAGGCGATCAGGATCAGCGAGCCTAGCGCCAGCACCGAGGGCAGCTTGTTGGGAAAGCGAAGTTGTCCAAACAGAAACACCGGCAAGGTCGGTCGCGTGCCGCTGAGGAAGAAGGCCAGTACAAACTCGTCGAACGAGGTGATGAAGCACATCAAGAGGCTGGAAATGACCGCCGGGGAGATCAGCGGCAGCGTGATGCGCCGGAAGGTGCCGAGTGCCGTCTCGCCAAGATCGCGCGAGGCTTCTTCCAGACTGCGATCGAGCCCGTCGAGCCGCGACATCATCACCATCACCGAAAATGGCAGGCAGAGAAAAATGTGCGCAAGCGTGATCGTCAGCAATGAAAGCTCAATCTGCAGGATTCGCACCAGCAGGATGAGGAAAGCAACGGCAAAGACGATCGAGGGCACGACAAGCGGTAGTGTTACCGTAAATAGAACCAGCCCGCTGGCCGGCAGGAGACGGCGTGTCAGCGCGATTGCAAGCGGGATGCTGATGGCCGTGGCGAGCAGCGAAGTGATGGTCCCGACGATGAGGCTGTTTGCCAGCGCATCGATCATGGCGATATTGCCGGCCATGGCTCCATAGTGCCGCAGCGTGAAGCCCTTCAGCGGGAAGACGGCGAAGGTGTTGTCGTTGAACGAAAACAGCGGCAGCAGCACCGTCGGCGCATAGAGGAATATGAGGAAGAACGCGGCGTAAAGTGTGAGGAAGCGGAACCGCCCTTTCATCGTGCACCCCGTTCGCGCAACCGGCTGTAGCCGACCGCCCAGAGAAACAAGGCGCAAAGGGCCGCGATCACCAGCATCATGACGATCGAAACCGCGGCGCCAAGCGGCGCATTGTCCTGCTTGAAGAACAGCGTCTGGATGGAGTTGCCGATCATTGTTCCCCCTGGTCCTCCGACCAGCGTCGGCGTGACGTAGTCGCCGACCGTCGGAATGAAGACGAGCAGTGCCGCGGCGATGACGCCCGGCAATGAAAGCGGGAAAGTGATCCGGCGGAAGCGGACCCAGCGGTCGTCGCCGAGGTCCGTGGCGGCCTCCAGCAGCGTGCGATCGACTTTCTCGAGGGAGACGTAGATCGGCAGGATGGCGAAGGTCACCCAGGCATGGATGAGGGTGATGATGACGGCAAAGGGGTTATAGAGAAGGAAGTCCAGCGGCTTATCGATCAGGCCGAGGCTGATCAGCCCTGAATTGATTGCGCCGTTGAAGCCGAGGACGATCTTCCAGGCAAAGACCCGCAGCAGGTAGCTCGTCCAGAACGGAATGGTGATCAGGATCAGCCAGAGCACCTTGTAGCGCTTCACCCGAAAGGCGAGAAAGTAAGCCATCGGGTAGGCGACGAGCAGGACCGCCAAAGTGGCGACCAATGATATCGCCAGCGACTTCAGCAGCAGTATCGCCGGCACGGGATTCTTCAGATAGAAGGGGATGCCGAAATAGACTGTTGCCGTCGCCGAAGGTTCAATAAGGCTCCAGTAGTTGGCGAGCGTAGGCGTCCGATCGATGGCAAAGCCGTGCTGGGTCCAGAAGCTCAGGACAACAAGCGCAAAGAGCGGAGCAAGGAGCACCAGCAGAATCGAGGCGACGAGCCCGTAGCCGACGCTCCGCTTTCGCCATGCCCGCACCTGACGATCCGGCGCGATCTTCATGGCGACTACAGCTTCAGCGCCTTGATCTCTTCCCAGACCTTCTGCTGCTCATTGACAACCGAACTTGGCTGCGGCTCGAACAGGATCGCACTCTTCATGTGCTCGACGGGATCGGTGATGCCCATGGCCTTGACCGCTTCGGGGTCGGATATTTCGAAGGCCTTCATGTTGGCATGACCGAAACCCGAGCCTTCGATCAGGAGCTTGCCGGTTTCCGGAGAGAGCCACGCATCTATGAAGTCATAGGCGAGCGCCGGGTCCGCCTTGCCGGAATTGAGGATCGTCATGCCGCAGAACCAGGTGAAGTACCCCTCCTTCGGCTTGGCATACCTGGCCTCGATCCCTTCCGCGAGAAGGTTCTTCACGGTGTCGTTCCACGCATAGGCAGCGGCGATCTCACCCGAGGCCAGGCCTTGCTGCAGCTCGGTCGAGTCGGTCCAGAGGAAGCGCGAATTCTTCACCGCCTTGGCCCCGAACTCCTTGGCAGCCTGGAGCTTGTCGCCGGTGAGTAGATTGGCGTCACGGTAGCTTACGCCCTTGACCATCTGGCCGATGGCGATAGCGAGCGGATCATCGAGCATCGAAACCTTGCCCTCGAAGGCGTCGTCGTAGAAGATCCCCCAGCTCTCGCCGTCCTTGAAGGCATCTCCAATCAGGTCGGGCCGGTAGGCGATGCTGGCGTTGCCCCAGTCGGCTGGTGCCATCACCACGTCTCCATTCACGACCACGCCGTCTGCCGTCTGAAGCGCGGGGAAAACATCCTTCCAGTTGGAGAGCTTGGCGGTGTCGATCGGCACCGTCAGACCGGCCTCCACGAAGCGTCCGACAGAATAGTTGCAAGGGTGCATGAGATCCGCGGCAAATCCCGCCCGCACCTTGGCCAGCGCTTCTTCTTCCCCACCGAAGGTGGAAAAGCTCGGGGCAGTCCCATGCTTGCCGACATAAGATCGGAAATAGTCGTCACTGTCGTAGCCCGTCCATTCGAGACACGTCAGAACTTCCGCTGCAGCCGACAATCTCGGTGACAAAGTAAGGCCCACGCCGAAAGCGGCTGCACCCTGGAGCATTTGGCGCCTTGTCAGTGCGCCCGATGCCATCCTGTCGATGAACTTGATGCGCTGCATATTGCTCCCCTCCAGTTGATTTTCTGGATATTTATGGAAGCAGCGTAGGAGGATTTTGAATCACGAGTCAATAAGCGGCCTGTCACTGCCACCAGAATCGAAGAATGGGGTGAGGCCCTAAAAGTGGACGTCCGCTATTCCGCTATGGTGAACCTTGGCGACTATTGCGAGCTGGCAGTGATCATCGGCGATGTGACCGGCATCCGGCTCTCGCCGGGACTGATGCGGAGCCGGCCGCAGGCCGTAAGTTCGCTCGTTTTCACGACCGCGTCACGGCTTGTCTCCGGCCCGCAAACGGGCGTCGATGGCTTCGATCACCGGGAGGAGATCGGCAATGGTATCGATCGTGTAGTGGGCGCCCGCTTCGCGCAGCACGCGCCCTGCACGCTGCCGATGCGCGTCCTGGGCCGCCTCGTCCAGCGCCTGCCAGTCGGCGAGCGACAAACCGATTTCATTGCCGCTGGCGACGATACCGACAGCCCACATGCCGGCGGCACGAGCCGAAACCAGACCCGTTGGGCTATCGTCCACCACCACGCAGGCGCGCACATCTGGCGCGCCAAGCGCGATGGCATTGTCCAGAACCATGTCCGGATAGGGCCGACCACGTTTGACATCGCTCACCGTAACACAATGATCAGGCTCATAGCCCTGCGCCTTGGCGAGCGGCATCAGGTTGTTCATCACACTGCGGGGATAGCCCGTGGTGCTGCCGATGGCGATGGCGCGGCTGCGAAGCGCGGCAATGGTTTCGAGCGCCCCCGGAATAAGCGCACTGTAGCGCGCGCACTGGACCTCATCGATGCGCAGGAACGCCGCGTAGAGGCGCTCCACATCCGCTGGTGTGGACGCGGCGCCTTTGCTTGCCTGCCAGCGCTCGGCGACGGCGGGCTGGGCGAGAATCATCTCGAGGTGTTCGCGCTTGGCGGCGCCCATGGGGGCGCGCGCCTCGGCCTCCGAGATGGCCACGCCATCCTCGGCGAAGGCCTCACGAAACGCCGCCACCGGCGCAATGCAACCAAAATCGAGAACCGTGCCGGCCCAGTCAAAAATGGCTGTCGAAACGGGACCGCGAAAATTGTGCCCGAGTGTGTTGGTCTTGTTCATCGTCTTGCCTGGTTGAAACTGGGAAGAGAGCGCGGCAGGCCGCTTAAGCCGTCTGATCAGCGAGTGAGAACCTGCGATTGGCGAGGACATTGCCCCGGGGGGATTGTGTTCATGGCGGGCCGATCTCACATTGCAGCGGCCCTGCGCTAGCGCAATTTGATGACAGCTTGGCGACCGTTGGCGACGAAGTTTGCTCGCAGCCAGGATAATGTCTCTGTGGGCTCTTGCGAGCTAACCGCAAGCCGAGCCTGTCGACCGCCTGATGGGGCGTGGCAGCAGATCTGCTGGCTCTCGGGTGCGGTGATGCCATTGACGTGGCGTATCGCGTTGAGGTCACAGGCGACGAGGACCGCTTTGCGCCAGAAGCGTCGCGAGGTGTACTAGGACCAGCGCTCGCAAAAGGCCTCGATATCGCTTGACTGAAAGTCGGCGAGCCGCGCCATGATTGTCTCGAATGGCCAATCCCACCAAGCAATTGACGTGAGCCTCTCCGCTATCGTTCGCGTAAACCGCTCGCGAATGATCTTTGCAGGAACACCACCGGCGATGGTGTATGGCTGAACGTCCCTGGTGACGACCGCGCCTGCTGCGAGCACGGCACCGTCTCCAACCTTTACACCCGGCAACACGATTACCCCGTGGCCAATCCAGACATCATTCCCGATGACAACGCGATCTTCCCTTCGCTGATCAAAAAAGGAACCGTCGCGCACTGCATCCATTGAGTAATATTCTGGGCAGTAGCTGAAACGATGCATAGACGGCCGGTCCATCGGGTGATTGGGCGCACCAATCCTGACTTCCGCGGCGATAGCGCAGAACTTTCCAATCGTCGCGTCTCCGACAATGCAGCGAGGCCCCAGATAGGAATAATCCCCCAGTTCGACCGTGTGCAGAGAGGTGTCCGCCAAGATCTCGCAGCATCTGCCTATGGTTGAATCTCTTATGCTCGCCGTCGCGTGGACAACGGTCTCCCCGATTTTGGGGCGCTTTGGTTGTGCGGTCGAGCGCATTGACGGTCTCCGGATTTGGGCCTGCCTAACCGGGGACGATCAAGGAAATGTGACACACGGCCGCCAAGGGCGTCTGGGAGCGCGAACGACCGCCACTTTCATTGCTGACCACGCGGAGTGCTGCGCTGGCCGCGGCACTGTTATGCTCGAGGGAAGCTGGGCTCGCTCCTGCAAATGCCCCTGGTGTAATGCCGCGGCGCTTTCGATTGGGCGCCACCCTCCGCGTCAACAGGCGGGTGGCGCGCGGCCAGCTCTTATTCCTGACCGTAGTCTCCACCGCCGCCATCGCCAGAAGCACCGCCGCGATGCATGCCATCACGGAAGAAGTCCTGGATATCCTCTATGGTCAAGTAGCCCTTCTGATCCGCGTCCATCGCCCTGAAGATGCGGGCGTGGAAATCGTTGACCTCGTCCAAGGTCACCTTTCCGTCACCGTTGGCATCCATGACCGCGAAGATGATCTTCAAACCCACGCCGCGCATCCACGGCGGGCCGTGACGGTGCTTGCGCCATCCGCCTTCTTCACGCGCCTCGGCTGCCCGCTCACGCAGCCTTTCGCGCATCATCCCGCCTCTCTCCCCCATCATCTCGGCTCCGGGCCGCCCCGGGCCTCTCGGGGCTTCTGGCCCTCCCTGCTCTTCCATGCGCTGCGCCATCATCTCACGGACGACCTGCCGGATCATCTGGCGCAACTGGTCAGGGCTGATCTGAACTTGCGGCCCGCCTTGTTGTTGCTGCTGGGCCGTCTGATAGGGAGTTTGTTCCTGCGCAAAGCTCGGCGACGCCGGTAGCGCCATCATTAGTCCGGCCACTGCAATGCCTGCCAGCATCTTGACGCGTGTCATGATCTCACTCCTCAGCATTGAAACTTGGAAATTCTGCGCTCGATGGGTCGTGGAGGTGCCCATGCCGCGGCAGCCAGAGTGGGACGGGTTTCCCCAGAAGGCATTGACCCGCATCAATGACGGCAGCCGGTAGTCGAGCCGCTTACTGGACAGTTCGCGACACGTTCAAGCGGGCAGCCGGCACGTGCAATCGTCATGTCCCCTTCGGCACGGCGGTATATACCCGCGTTATGAATGCCTCGAACTCGGCCATGTAGTTGCGCAGGAACTCTTCGGTGGTGGGGTCGGTTACCTCGCCGTCATCGGTGATGAGACCGGGCCGGAACTGGATATAGGCTTCGGGCGCGTTCATCTGCGGCGAATTGCAGAAGCTGAGGACGCTTCGCAGACTCTGCTGCGCCACCGCAGTGCCGATTGCGCCCGGGGAGGTGCCGATGACGGCTGACGGCTTGCGCGTGAACGAGTTGCTGCCATAGGGGCGGCTGGCCCAGTCTATTGCGTTCTTCAGGCCGCCCGGGATCGACCGGTTATACTCCGGAGTCACGAACAGCACGGCGTCGACGGCGGCGATTGCCGCTTTAAACGCTTGCGCCTCCGGTGGGAAATCAGCGTCATAGTCATAGCTGTAAAGCGGCAGTTCCCTGAAGGAAATCTCCTCCATTTCCAGCTCTTTGGGCGCAAGCCGCACCAACGCCGTCGCCAATTTGCGGTTGATCGACGCCGTTGCGAGGCTGCCGATAAGATAGCCGACCTTGTGTTTAGTCATTGGTACGCTCTCCATTCTGCCGGGAAGCATCCGGTCATCTGTTTGGAACGGACCAACCGCTGCGGACACGCCGGAAACAATAAGCCCATGTCTCGGTTTCGTGCTCCACCAAAGGAGCTGCGGTTCCTACGCGTTCCGTTCCGCCGGACCATCGATGTGTAGCGCCTCGGCTGCGCGCTGCACCAACTCGTCCATCACGTTCAGCACATCGTCGGAAAACATGGAGGAGCATTTCAGGGGATTGGGCAAGATAACTGCGCATCGGCCGCTCCAGTCTCCACCGCGGGAGAACAATGCCTGCCGTCTGCCGACGGCAGGCGCTTGGTGGCAATGGCCATTCCACCAAGATTGGAAGACCCGGGAGATGGCGCGCTCTGGCCGGAATTCCAGAGGCAGGCAGCCAAAAAAACGAACTGAGATGAACCACGCTGGGCCATGCGCAGCCTCGCCCGCGTCAGTAAATCGCTGAATGCTCCGCACTGGCTCCAATCCGAAGAAGTAGGCCGGTAAGCCCATCGTTTGAAACCGCGCTTGTGCCACACAATGCTACGGTCAGGGCAAAGTTGCGCTGCAATGCAGTGCCGCTCGTCCGCAAAGACTCTAACCGATGGGCGCGGAAGAAACCTGATGGACACGAGAAAGGTCCGGGCTTCGCAGCGGATGTCGCCAGGCAACAGCAACGTCATCGTGCTGCCGTTACCCGGCGCCTACATGGACGCGGCAACGACTGACAGGAGAGCCCCTCGCCCTGGGAGACGCTGGGGCATCAACGGTGATTTCGTCTCGCTCCTATCCCACGCCGTGCGCAGCCTGCATTCCAGGCCGGCACTGCGGCACGACCACGTCAAGGCCGGCCTTGCCAGGGCGGCCGAATACACCTGGCCGGGCATCACGAAGATATATCTCAAGCTCATGGCGACGGCCGATGCGGTTCATCCCGAACAGCAGGCAGGAGGCGGAGGCGCATTCTGATGGTGGGCAGGGGCAGCAAGGGGCTGGGCGTGTTGGCCGGCGGTGTGGCCGCTGACGCTACCATGCGGAAGGAGCGCGCCACCGGCAGCGCCGAATGGTTGCCCACGCCGCAACGGCCGGCCGAAAGCGCGGTTTCCGATCATGGCAAAAGGTCGCTGCGCATCGCCCTTCTGGGCCAGTTCGGCGTCGGCAATTTCGGCAATGACGGGTCGCTCGAGGCGATGATCCGGACGCTTTCGCGCATCTGCCCCAAGGCCGAACTGACGGTGATCTGCACCGAGCCGGAGGTCGTTGCGGAGACCTTCGGCATCAACACTATCAAGCTGACGCGGCGGGGTATCAAACAACCATGGCTCGATCGGGCGAACCGCCTGCTTGGCCGGCTTCCCTACAAGCTCTATGGTCCTGTCCGCGCCTTCCGTAAGCTTGCCTGCTTTGACATCGTGGTGCTGCCGGGAACCGGCGCCTTCGACGATTTCGGCGACACCCCCTTCGGCATGCCATACGTGTTCTTCAAATGGCTGGCGATGGCAAGGTTGCGTGGCTGCGCGATTGCCTTCGTCAGCATCGGGGCGGGGCCTGCCTATCACTACCTCAGTCGGCTCTTCTTTTCCGGCGCGTCCCGCTGCGCGACGTACCGGTCGTTCCGCGATGTAATTTCCCGCGACTTCGTCTCGTCGCTGGGGATCGACACCAGCGCGGACGAGGTGTTCCCGGACCTTGCGTTCAGTCTGCCGGTGCCCCCGCCACTGGCGCGCTATCCGGGCGCACCGCTGATCGTCGGGCTGGGGGTAATGAACTATCGCGGCCGGACCGGCGAGGGCCAACGCATCTATGAAGCCTACATCGCGAAGCTTGCCGAGTTCGTCGAACTGGTGCTCGGACGCGGTTTTGCGGTTCGCCTGATGTTGGGCCAGGACAACGACCACGTCGCGGTGGTCGATCTCATGGCCCGCCTGCGACCGAAACTGGCCGAGGCGGAGCTTGCGCGTGTGCTTTACGAGCCCGCGAGTTCACTGCATCACGTGATGGCGCAGATGCAGGCGACCGATGTCATCGTCGCAACCCGCTTCCACAACGTGGTCTGCGCGCTGCGCGTCGGCATCCCGGTGATCTCGCTCGGCTATCTCGAAAAGCACGACGTGCTCGCAGCCGACATGGGGCTCGCCGACTATTGCGCCGATGTCGAGCAGTTCGAGGTGGAATGGCTGATCTCGCGCCTGGAGGGGCTACTCGAAGAGCGCGACGCGCGCGCCGCTCAGGTGCGCGCGACGGTGGCGCGCTATCTGGCGGAACTATCGGAGCAGGAGACGATCCTGCTGGAGCAGGTCCGGCACCTGCCCGAACGGAAAAGGGGCCTGGCGTGACCAGCACGGCGCATGACGGACCCAGACATGGCCCGGTGGCAGTCGCCTATGTCACCGACGCCAACTACCACGAAATGACGCTGTTTGCGCTGGCTTCCGTGGCACTCGCGCATGGCACGCCGGTCGATTTCTTCCTGTTCCAGCACGGCTACCAAAGCGAGGTGCCGCCGCGGTTCAGACAGGCAGTCGAGTCGCGGGGCCACGGCCTGGCTGTCGCGCCGGCTCCGGGCTATGCGCCGGCCAACGAGGTCACGATCGGCAAACATCTGACTTCGACCACCTATCTCAGGGTGGCGGTGATCGAACAGCTTGCCCGCCACTATGCATATATCGCCTATCTCGACGGTGATACTTTGGCTTTCGGCGATCTGCATCTGGAGCACATCGTCGGCTTTGAGGAGTCGGCCGCGGCCTGTCTCGACCTGTCGGTGTCGACCGGCTTCGACGATCCCGCCTTTGCCCTGAACTGCAATCGAAACGGCGTTTCGCCCGATTTCTTCAACGCCGGTGTCATGGTGATCAATGGCGCGAAGTGGCTGCGGACGCGGGCGCTCGATCGCTTCACCCGCAACCTCTTCGCCCATTCACATGCCTGCGCCTACATGAGCGAATGCGTACCCAACGACCAGTGCGCGCTCAACCTCACCTTTGGCGGCGACTGCAGGATGCTGCCGGTTCGCTACAATGTCCAGAAGTCGGCCCTACACACCAAGGCCTGGTCGACGGCGCTGGTCAGGCACTATACCGGCCGGGTGAAATTCATGCCGATGCGGTCGTGGCGCTGCGACCGCAGGGAGTATGCCCTGCTAAGGCGCATATCGGCTGAGACGGCGCTGCCCCTGCCGGCGGGTACCTTCGACTACGGTGTCAGCTATTTTCTCAATGCCATTCGCCGGCACCGGACCGTCCGTCGCTACGAGACCGCTATCGGCGTGATCGAGAACCGGCTTGCGACACCGGCTTCCCGTCCAACGCCGCTGCCGCAAGGCCGCATGGAGACCGAGCCATGGCCCTGATCGACATCGCCATTCCCAACTATTGCTATGGTCGCTATCTCGAGGAATGCGTTGCCAGCATCAGAGTCCAGGGCGTCGATGACATCCGGATACTGATCGTCGACAACGCCTCGACCGATGACAGCGTCGCGGTGGCACGCAGGCTGATGAAGCACGACAAGCGCATCACGCTTGTTGCGCGCGACAAGAACCTTGGCCACCACGCCTCCTACAACGAGGGCGTGGACTGGGCGGCGTCGAAGTATTTCATGCTGCTGTGCGCCGACGACCTGCTCGTCGAAGGCTGCTTCGCGCGTGCCCTGACAGTGCTGGAGCAGGAGAGTGACGTTTCGCTCGCCTGCGGCGCCGAACTGGTTTGGCATACCACCAACCCTCCCCCCGCAATTGAGAATAGGCCGGACGAGCCGTGGCGCTTACTGTCGTCGGAGGCGTTCACGCTGGAGCGCTCGTTGCCTTCCAAGGTGCTGTTCGGCGGCGGGGCGGCCCTCGTGCGGACGGCCGATCTCAAGCGCGTCGGCCATTTCCGAACCGACGTAGCCTTCAACGAGGATCTCGAGCTTTACCTCAGACTGTCGCTGAACCGCCGCGTGGCGGTGACCAACGCGGTGCACGGCATCAGGCGCGTGCATGGTGCCAACATCTCGGCCATCTTCTGGCGCGATTTCAAGCGCGATCTGGTCGAAACCAGGCAGACCTTCGACAGTTTCTTCACCCGCGACGCTGCTGCTGCGCCCGGCGTTGGCGGGCTGCGGCGGCGCGTCTATGGCAATCTCGGCAAGCGGGCCTACTGGTCTGCCATCTCGCACATCGTGCGGGGGCAGCGCGCGGCCGGGCTTGAGCTGTTCAAGCTCGCTTTCGAGCTGTCGCCGCGCCTGGCGGTGCTGCCGCCTCTCGACTACCTGATGCGGATGGGTGACCCTATGGCGCATATGCGCATGCGCCTTGCCGAGGCCCTCGGACGGCACACGCCCTGAGAATCTACGGTCTCCGCGCAATCGCAGCGTGGCGCGTCCGGGCACTGCGACGTTCCTGCGAGTCGGCTATTTAGGGCATCTCTCGGAGCTGCTGGACGGCGAAGCGGCGAAGCGAGAGGGTCTTGAGCAACTCGTCGAACAAGGGATGGCGGGTCAGTTTCAGCCCCATTACCCAGCCAGCCCCGGCGAGACAGCCGGCAAATATGCCCTGCCAGATTGGCAGATCAAGCCGGAAGCCGGTGGCCATGATGACTGCGAGTGGCCCGAGTGCCGTAGTAGCGGTGACGACGCTGCTGCGCCAGAGCGGCGCAGCGATGTCAGCCCATTGCATGGCAATGCGGCGGCGCACGATCAGCATGGACACGAAAGCCTGGAAGGGGATCACCAGCAGGAAGGACGAAGCGACCGCCTGCAGGCCGAAGAAGCTCGCAGCACCGATCATGGCTGCCGAAACGGGGAAGATGATTAGGGCGCGGCGGAAGATGTCGCTGATCGCCCCCATCGACACCAGCACGGGGTAGTTGAGCTCGAAGGAGAAGGCAAAAAGCGACGCTATCGCCATCACCTGAACCAGAGGGACCACGTCCTTCCACTGGGGGCCAAGCAAGATGTGGATCACGGGGTGGGCGAGCAGGGCCAGACAGACGAGGGCCGGCCATTGCAGGGCAGTGACCAGTTCGATCGCCTTGAGATAGGGGTGCTTCAAGTCGCGTCCTTGCCTGACCTCGGTGGCGAATGCCGGCAGCACCACGGGAACCGCGCCGCCGATGATCAACTTGTCCGGCAATTGACAGATCATGTTGGCACGGCTGAGCAAGCCCGCTGCATCGGGCGAAAACATGCGGCCGAGCAGCAGGTAGGGCAGCGCCTCGTAGGCGCGGAGCAGGACGACGGTGGCGCCGTGATAGCCGCCGAATGCGACCATCTCGCGCCAATGGCGCAGCGAGGGTTTGAACATCCAGAAATGCGGGCGGAAGACAATGGCGAAGAGCGCCATCGCGGTGGCCGAGGCCAGCCACGCCCAGGCAAAGCTCATATAGCTGAAACCCAGTAAAGCCAGCACGATCGTCGAGATAGAGCCAGCAGCGGCTCCGGCCATGTTGGTGATGGCGACCTTCCCGAAAACCATGTCGCGGCGCAACAGTGCCAGAATCTGCGTGGAGATCAGTTCCACGAGCAGAGCGACGGAAACCAGCCGGAGATAGGGGGCCAGTTGCGGCTCTTCATAGGCCGAGGCCAGCCACGGCGCGGCCAGCAGAAGTGCGGCAGCAATGGCAAGCGTCAGGATCAGCATCACAGTGAAGGTGCTGCGGATGTCGTTGCGCGACAGCTCGCCGCGCTGGATCAGGAAGTTGCTGCTGGCGAATTCCTTGATCGACAGGACGATGCCAACGATGGCAGCGCCGATGACCGATACGCCGATCTCGCCCGGCGACAGGATCCGGGAAACGATGGATACGGTTGCGAAGTTCGTCACGAGGGCGAAATAGCGGTCGCCGGTGCTGAGCAGGAGCGCACGCTTGATTGCTGACATTTCGGGTCCGAACTCTCTATCGCTTACGGACAAGTAAGTCCGCTGGGCCTGTTGCCCTGGCAGTTTTTGCATAAACCGCGCCTGTGTCATTCCAACCAAATGGCTGGCTGCAGCCATCTAAAGGAGTAAACGCAGCGCAACCCGCTCTTGCGGCCGATGACGCAAAGCGTCCGTCAGAATCGAAGGAGTTCGTCTGGATTCGGGCGAACCAAAGGTTGCTAGCAAAGGAGCTGCGCGACCCGGACGGCCGCAGGGGGCAGGCTGAAGAGCGGATCATCAGCCCATTGCGGCGATGGTCTCAAGGGACTGCCTTGATGTTCGGCATCGGCGCACCCGCCAAAGGTGGCGGTGCATATTTTTGAAGGGTGCGGGTTCTTCCAGCGGTAAGGTGATGCGCTACATCTCCTCATTGGGACTTGCCACCAGGGAGAACGACCATGGTCAAACCGCTTTCCGAAGGTCTCGCCGAGATGTCTGCCCACGCGAAAGAAGCCGAGGATCATGTTTCCGCCGCACTAAAGGAGGCGCACGACAAGATCGTTAGTCGCAGGGAGAAAACTCGCGCCACAGTGGAGGCGTCGATAGCGAAGGTGAATGAGGACATGCACGCTGTCGGCACCACGCTCGCCGAAAAATGGAAGGCGCTGCAGGCGAAAATCAGCGCGGATCAGGCGGCCCTCAAGGCCAACATCGCCGAGCAAAAGCACGAGAGGGACGTCAAGCACGCCGAAAACCACGCCAAGGCGTTGGAAGTGGAGGCGTCGTTGGCGATCGACTATGCCGTCGCATCGATCGACCAAGCCGAACTGGCCGTCTACGACGCTATCGTTGCTCGCGCCGAGGCAGACAGAGCAAAGACATCGCGAACGTCAAGATGATTGTCACGTCTGTCTCGCGCCCATGCTGGGAGCCCACATAGGAGGCGGGGTCCCAGCATATCTCCGGCCTGTTCAGGGCTTGATTTGGATCGACCTTCAAGCTGTTTTTGGCGGCGTGCATCCTCGATGCTGGTAGCGCGGTGATCCATCACGATGCATTGAGCCATCGCGGATCGAACCAGCGGTCGGCAGGACCGTCGTAAGGCAGCCGCGTTATATCCCAGTGGCTGACGAAGCGCGCATAAGCGTCCCACACCGCCGGACCGCCGCCGATGAAGACGATACGACCGGCAAAGCGCTTGAGCGTCTGCTCCGGGTCCATGCTGGAGCGCAGGATAAACAAGTCCCGGTCCTCGCGGGCAAATTTTGGAACACTGGCAATGGTCTTGGGTCCAGCAGCCAGGACGTGTCCTTTTGTGAGCTCAAAGAAGCGGGCGACGTCTGCCTTGTATTCCGGCCCCCGGTCGCCCTCCCAGGGCAGGCGCCCATGCAGGCCCATCTGACCCGACTGCCCCACAGCACAGATCACCTTGACGATCGCTGTTTCCATCGATGCTCTCCGAGCGAACGCGCGGGCCGACAAGTTGGCCCCACAGGAGTCAAAACCTTGTTCGGAACGATTATGTTCCGCCAGGAGTTAGGCGCGAAAGGAAAGTCTTCGATGCCGGACCTCAAGACGCCTGCGCCAAGGAAGGAAGACCGGGAAGGTCAGCCTGAAGAGCATCCCGACGTTCCCGACAAGCCGGTGCCGCTCGGTCCGCCGCCCTCGCCACGACCCAAGCCGAATCCAACACCCAAGCCTCCGGATTTTCCAGGCGGGTGATCGCGCCCCTTCCCGAAGCTGGCAGCCGCAGCCGAATCCTCGGCATCGCCCGGAACAATTGGCCCGACGCACAGTTCTCTTTCCTACTCAGACGGGGAGACCGACATGCCGGGCAAGAACAGCGTAGATGCAGACAAGCGAACTGATCAGCGGACGGCATCACAAGAAGATAGCTCCGATCATCCTGCAGGATCGTTTCCTCCGTTCGATGATCCTGCATTTTCCTCGGAGCCTGCGCAGCCACCTCCGGCGGAACCGGCCAATCATGACAAGCCGCCGAAAGACACGCAGTACGCAGGCCATCCCGAATTCTCCCAGGATGCCGCGAAGAACAAGCTTCCTCCTGGCGGGTTCGGAAACAGCGAGCCCGTGGAAGAGACCAAGGAGAAGGCGCGCCACTCCGAAGGCGTAAACCCTACTCCGAAGCAACAGTGATCGGCCGAGCCAGCAGCTGGCGAGGCCCCGGAACGCAGGCACGACGGCAAAACACACTCGTAGGGCGTATCCAACTCCCGTATCTGGCCGCGCGCCCGCCGGCTTCTCGGCCCGAATGCACCCTCGAACGACCGGAACAATCCCACGGGTTCGAGGTTGGGTTGCTCCAGAAAGAGGAGCATTGCCATGTCCGAGGCGCGCGAGTGGATGATCCAGTGGCTGCGGGATGCCCACGCCATGGAAGAACAAGCCGAAACAATGCTGTCCGGCCAGATCAACCGGCTCGACAGCTATCCCGAACTCAGGGAGCGCATCCGGGTCCACCTGGACGAGACCAGGCAGCAGGCAAAGCGCTTGAGACAATGCCTGGAGCAACTGGGTGAAGACACCTCGGCGCTGAAGGACTTCAGCGGAAAATTGACGGCCATGGGCCAGGCCTTCAGCGGATTTTTTTCCAGCGACGAGGTAATGAAGGGCTCGCTCGCCAGCTACACATTCGAACACATGGAGATCGCCTCATACACGATCCTGATTGCGGCTGCGGAGGCCATTGGTGAAAACGAAGTTGCGCGGGTCTGCCTGCAGAACCTTCGCGAGGAAGAGGCCATGGCCGAATGGCTCGGCGATCATCTGGCGCCCACTACCAAGATGTTCCTGAGCAGGGACGAAGCAGACAGCGGTGCCGCGAAGCGCTAGCCGTTTTGGCGCTGCGGCTTGGCCC
>NZ_JBDGLC010000013.1:0-57822 GCF_057656055.1 Pseudaminobacter sp. Soil_N_29 | reverse complement strand
GCAGAAGCTGCTGGCCGCCCGGCGATGAACCGGCTACCCTACCCCAGCTCAAAGTCGCGCTTCGACGAGAACTCACATGTTGCCGAGCTTTTTCGTGTCTCGCCTGCAAATCGGCACAGCTGATGGGCGCAATAGGGCTCGGGGCGGTGGCTTTGCATTCCTCCTGCCTCGGCTGAAAGCTAAGTTGAACCCCAGTTGCATCGTTGCTCTCGATGAAGTGGGCACGGCCATTTCGCTAGTGCTGTTTGGGCTTGCCCGCGAACCGCTGACAGCGCTGGCGGCGAGTCTCGTTGCAGGAATGTCGTGGATCGCCGTACTGGCAAATCTGAACGTTTTGGCCAGGCGAAGACTGGGTCCGCGGCTGCGGACTTGCCATGTATGTGTGCGGTTTTTGGAAGCATGACCATCGGCAGCGTGGCCTCGGGGCGTGATGGCCGAACTAGCGGGACTGGCCGTTACGCACCAGGTCGCTGCGGCTGGCGCTCTGGTGGCAATTCCACTGACCTGGCGCTGGAAGCTTCCGACCGGCGCAGGTATCGGCCTCACGCCCTCAATGCATTGGTCTGTGCCGATCAATACCAAAGCAATCGAGGACGATGCGGGTCCGGTCATGGTGACGCTCGAGTACGGATTGGTCCCAACAACCGAAAGGCGTTTCTTGAAGCCGTCGAACGTCTCTCGCACGATCGGAAACGCGATGGAGCCTAAGCTTGAGACATATTCGAGGACTCCGCGTGCCAGGCCGGTTCACGGAGACGTTTTTGTCGAATCCTGATGCGCACATTTGCGTCATCACAAGCGTGTGACTAACGCCGATTGTCACGCATTCATTGCCGTCGCGTGGGGCCGTGAGGCGTGACAGGTAAATTCGGAGCCACTGTTCGACGCAAGGGCTATCGCTACTTCGGGCCATAAGCGGCAATAGGGGGACAGATCGCCGCGGGCTCCGGAGACGCCGCCGTCACCACCGCCGGACCAAGAGCGGCTCGGGTGCCGACGATCCCACCAACGGCTGGCGGGCGGCCCGACGCCACGCAAAAAACTGCTGCGGGGACAAGGCATATCGCCGGGCCACCGCGCTCACGGTCGTGCCGACCTCGTAGCTTTCCGCTACGATCCGCGCCCTCTCCTCCGGCAGCCATTCCCGCCGCCGGCCGGAGCCAGTGAAGATTTCAAGCCGACGAACCGGCTCCTCCCCCCTGGACTTAAGCGTAAGCTCTGAAATCGTCATGTGTCGAAGCCCTCAAAGGCTTCGAACATCGTTCTTCACGTCAACACGCGAAGGTGCCCTCGGCACAGCGCATACGCCTCACGTCGACCAAGGGAAAAAGCCTGCTGGACTTGTCGGGGAATTCTGCCGGGCTAATTTCATCCATGAGCCTTTGGCGTGTGAGAAAAGATCAGGGCGATGGCAAATTCGTCGCGCCTGACGAACCATCTCGATGGTCTTGCTCTCAGCCTTGCTACAGGAGGACCGTGGTATGAACCGCGTTCATCAATCTCTCGCCGCCATCGCAATCACAACCCTCGCATGGAGCGCCTCGAACGCTGAGGCGCAAACAACGAGCCCGACGGCTGATACCGAATGGCTCGGGTTCAATGGCGGATACGATGCCACCCGCTTCTCGACGCTTGCGCAGATAAATACGCAGAACGTCGCGTCACTCAAGGAGGTGGCCCGGTACAAGATTCCCGAGACGATGAGTTTCCAGTCAGGTCCGGTTGTCGTCGGCGAAACAATTTACGTCACGACCATGAAGAACACCTACGCGATCGACGCGCGCACCGGTGAACAGCGTTGGGTTCACCACTACGAGCCCAAATCGATGGGACTGCAGACATCGGTGCGCGGCGTAGGCTATGCCGACGGTCGAGTGTATCGCGGTACGCCCGACGGACATCTGCTCGCGCTGAACGCAGAGACAGGCGACCTTATCTGGGACGTGCAAGGTGCGGACCCGAGCGCCGGTGAATATTACACGGCGGTGCCTGTGCTTTGGCAAGACCTGGTTCTTGTGGGGAATTCCGGGAGCGACACCGGAGCGATTGGCCATGTCAGGGCGTTTGACGCGAAAACTGGCCAGCGACTTTGGAATTTCGACAACGTTCCGTCCACCGGCGAAGCCGCCAAAACCTGGCCGGACGATCCGAGCAAAGTCAAGGCTGGCGGAGGTATGTATTCGTCGTTCGCGTTGGACCCCGACGCGGGGCTGCTTTATGTGCCGGTCGGCAACCCTGGCCCGGATTTCGCGGGAGACTATCGTGGTGGCGACAATCTCTATACGGGCGGTGTGATCGTCCTGAACGCGAAAACGGGGGAGTTGAGGGGCTACCATCAGTTCGTCAAGCATGACGTACATGATTGGGACTGTGCCGCGAGCCCGATCCTGTTCACATCCAAAGCTGGACGAAAGATGGTCGCTGCGGCGTGCAAGAACGGGTATGTCTATGGTCTCAGCCGAGATTTGAGCGAAGTATTCTATCAGACGCCGGTTACACGGATCGAGAATGTCGATGCGCCATTAACGCCAGAAGGAACTCGCTTCTTGCCGGGCACCCAAGGCGGCACCAACTGGTTCGGCCCGTCCTATTCGCCGCAGCTCAATGCGCTGTTCGTCCCCGCTATCGACTGGGCAACCACGATCAAACTTGGCGGCCCGGAGACGCTCAAGCATGAGCCACCCAAGCCATTCATCGGGTCCGCCAACGGGTTTGGCGAACAGGATCCAAAAGACCAGCGCTTCGGCCACATCACAGCCGTCGACGCCGACAGTGGGCAGGTTTTGTGGCAATACAACACCGATACCCCGATGGTGGCATCGGTTACGCCGACGCAGAGCGGCGTACTGTTCACTGGCGACACGAAAGGAAACTTCCTGGCGCTGGATGCGGCCAACGGCCATGTGCTGGTGGAAAAGAACCTGGGCGATCCCATTGGCGGCGGCATCATCACCTATATGTTGGGAGGCACCCAGTACGTGGCGGTCGCAGGCGGCATGAAGAATGCCATTGTCGATACGGACAGTGGTCCGGCGTGGGTCGCGATCCTGACGCTGCCAAGCCAGCCAAAGCCGTGAAAACTTCACCGGTCGGTTACATGGACGACAAGTCCCAAAGGAGCAAGGACGTCGTCAGGCCAAATCGACGATTGTCTGCGATTGGGCGTCGCCATTGATCGGGAACAAAATCATACAGTTGAAAATGGGTTGGTGATCGGGCTCTTCGACCCGGAAGGAGATCTGGCCAATATGCAGCCCCCAGCGCATCCGCAAGCAGCGCAGCCGCTCTCTTCCTATGCCGGGCGCTACGACAGCGCTTATTTCGGTCCGGCCGAAATCAGCGTCGAGAACGACCGGCTGGTCCTCACGCTTGGTCCCGGGAAGAGCCGTTTTGACCTGTCCCATTGGGAGGGGGATGCTTTTGCCATGATGCCAAGGAGTGAGAATGCTGCGGAAGGATCCCGTTCCTCTGTCCGCTTCGCGCTGAGGGATGGCGCGGCGACGGGTTTTTACCGTGGATTATCTGAATCGCAACGGCATGGCGGTATGGCAGCGTTAATGCATGTGGCGGAAAGCCGGGAACCGGTTTCCGCCAAAATGCCAAAGCCTGCGCACGCAATGCCCAGGTCCGCGAGCGGTCTGTCTCCAGACGATCTACCGCTTTGCCTTTTCCAGCGACGGCCAAGAGATGAAGCTGTGGCACTAGCCGTCCAGCACTGCCCGCGCACAGGTCTCATTAAAGCGTATGGAGCGAATCTGAAAGATCGCGACGCGCTTTAGTGTGACAGTATCTTTGAAAGGAACATTTGCGCTCTTTCGCTGCGAGGCGTGCCGAAAAACTCTTCTTTCGTCGCGTCTTCCACGATTTCGCCCCGGTCCATGAAGATCACACGATCAGCGACTTTCCTTGCAAAGCCCATTTCGTGCGTCACGACCATCATGGTCATCCCCTCCTGTGCGAGTTCGACCATGACATCCAGCGCCTCGTTGATCATCTCGGGATCGAGCGCCGAAGTCGGCTCATCGAACAACATGCAGATCGGGTCCATGACCAAGGCGCGCGCGATAGCCACTCGCTGCTGCTGCCCTCCGGAGAGCTGGCCGGGAAATTTCTCCGCGTGCGCCTTCAGCCCGACACGGTCGAGGAGCTTCATAGCTTTCGCCATCGCTTCGTCACGACGCCGGCCCGAGGACCTTTGTCTGACCGAGGCAAAGATTCTCGGAAATGCGAAGATGCGGAAAGAGCTCGAAATGCTGGAAGACCATGCCGACCCGGGAGCGCAACTTCGTGAGATTGGTTTTTTTGTCGGAGACATGAACCCCATCGAGAATGATTGTTCCCTCCTGGATGGGCTCCAATGCATTGACGCACTTGATGAGCGTCGATTTCCCGGAGACGACATGCACGCAGTGCGTTCCGAATCCTGGCGCAGGATCGGATGTACGATGTCGCCGATCGTCAGAAGCGGCTCGATCTGCTGGATGGTATCGACATGACTGCGCAGCATGACACGCCGGCCGCGGGCGTTGACGGGTATTACATGCACCGGGGCGAGCACCCTTGGGCATGGCCCGATCGTGCTGGCGCTGGGGGTGACTGGCCGAGTGGCGGCCTAACGGCGGGGACTGGGAGGCAGCGGGTTTGCCCGTGCGGCCTCCGACCTCCGAATATACCGCGAACGGCGGCGGCTACGATTAACCTCATGCGTATGTTGCTCTTGCGTATTCAAAACGGTCCGGGAATCCATATCGGGCTCCGGCGGTGAAAGGCTGGCGCGCGTGCCGAATGCGTTGGGCACGTGGGGGTGCTCCTAGGGGCGCTGCCCCAGTTCGGAGCGGGCGCTGGTAGCGCACCCTCAGCGCTCTACCCCTGCTGTGCGTGACGACGCAAACCATCACAGGCATGGCCCAGAGACGGCGCCCCTCCCGCACTCCCGATCGCTGGCGACAGGGGAGGGCGACGACCTCGCCGTCGAACAGGTCACGGTCACCTATCGCAACCGCCATACTACGCTCAGGAAAGCGAGCTTTGCAATTCCTAGCAAGTCGACCCTGTTCAAGGCGATCATGGCCTTTGTTCCGTTCGCGGCCGGACGCATCGGCATCCCGAGAGTGCCTGCCAAGGAGGCACTTAGGCGAAACGTGGTCGCCTATGTTCCGCAAAGCGAGGACGTCGACTGGAACTTCCCGGTCGTCGTCGAGAACGTCGTGATGGGCTGCGACGGCCACACGAATTTTCTGCGCATGCTCTGCGCGGTCGACCGTGCGCCGGTGGAGCGGGTCGGCATGACGGACTTCCGCAAGCGCCGGGCGAGCTTTCGGGAGGCCGGAAGAAGCGCGTCTTCCTTGCACGTACCCTTGCGCGGAACGGGCGGATCATCCTGCTCGACGAGCCGTTCATTGGCGTCGACGTGCGTACCGAAGAGGCGATCATGTTGCTTCGTGGGCGCGCGCCGCACCGGCCCGGATTCGGGTGCGGTCACCTGCGCCTTCAACCGGCCCGCGCGAAGGACGCCGACAAGACGGCGCACCGGACGGGCGCCCGACAGAGGTTGCAGTAACCATCAACAGGAGAGGTCTCACCACCGTCCAGGTCCATCATCGCCTACAACCTGAAGCATCCCCCCATCCTCACGGTCAGCGCTCATGCATACCCATAAAATGCCGGGAATATGACGTCGCGCCGCGCCTCGAAGGCTTCAAGTTCATGTTCTGCTCGAACGACACCCACAGGCCGCCTGAGGCGGCATGATCGATGTGCATTTACAAGCCTGTCACTGCCCTATGGTATCCTCGCCAGCCAGTTCGCGGAGTTGATCGCTGACCTGCTGCAGGCCGGGTGACTGGGCAACGACGGACTCATCGGAGAGCAGGGTTGCCTTGCGCGAGGCGCGGCGTTCTCCGGCTGAGAGCGCTTCGACGATGTGCTCGGCCTGAGTAGCTTTAAGCGTTTCGGCGAACGGAGATTCGTCGACATCGACCCAGCAATCGACCAATGACGGCCCACGGTGGGCGACTGCGGCGGCGATGACTTCGCCGGCTTGCGCAGGATCGTCGAGGTGAAAGCCGCGTATTCCGCACCCTTCGGCGACCTTGGCGAAGTCGATCCGGGACAGTTCGCACTGGTGCTCGGGATTGCCGAGATAGGCCATCTGTTCCCACACGATCAGCCCGAGCGACGCGTTGTTGAGCACGACGACGGTGACATTGAGCTGACCCTGAGCCAGCGTGGCGAGGGCGCCCATGAGCATCGCGGCGCCGCCGTCGCCCTGGATGGCGACGACCTGCCGGTCGGGGTACGCGGTCTTGGCGCCGATCGCGTAAGGGATTGCCGCCGCCATCGAGCAGTTGGTGCCGGAAAAGCTGAAAAGCTGTCCGGTCCGCATCCGCATCCGGCCTTGCCAAACGGTGACAGTGCCGGCGTCGCCGCACACAATCGCGTCGTCGTTCAGGTGCTCGGCCAACCGGGCGGTGACGACTTGCGGCTTCATCGGCTTCTCGGTGCTGCTGCTCTGCTTGTTGACCAGGTCCCACCAATCTTGCAGCCGTCGCTGTCCCTCCTCGAGAAAGCCACGCTCCTCACGACGGGACAGCCGCTCGCGCAATCCGGCTAGCGACATTCGGGCGTCACCAACCACGGCAACCTCGACCGGATAGCGCAGCCCGATCCGGGTGGTGTCGACATCGATCTGCACGGCGCGAGCCTGACCGGGCTGCGCCCAAAAGTCGAAAAAGCCGCTGGAGCTGCCGACGATCAGGAGGCCGTCGCATTCGCTGAGCGCCCATTGACCTGGCGAGGTGCCGGCGAATGCGGTGCCGCCGAGGACGTAGGGACTGTCATCGCCGATACAGTCCTTGCCCAGGGCGGGTTTGACGATCGGCGCGGCCAGTGTCTCTGCCATCGCTTCGAGTTCGGCATGTGAGCCGCGGGCACCCGCACCGGCGATGATTACGACCTTCTCGCAGCCCGTCAGGAGATCTGCCGCCTTGTCGAGATCGACCGCTGCCCCGGCCGCGTATGCTTGTGGAAGCGCGGTCGTCGCCCGATTGGGCAGGTTCTTGCTCGACCGCGGCACCTGATCTTCCTCCCAGCCTTGGACGTCAATCGGGATCGCGAGATGAGCTGGTCCGCGCCGGGCGGTGGCTGTCCGGTAAGCGAGGTCGACCATGTTGATCGCATGCACCGGGCTGTTGACCTGCTGGTTGAACACGCACGCGTTGTCAAAGGCGTAGTGGTGATTGATGTCTTGGAGGTAGTGGGTGCCGAGCATATCGTGGAACTGCAGTCCGGTGATCGCGAGAAGCGGCACGCCCTCGACGGCCGCGTCGTAAAGTCCGTTAAGGATGTGCACCGCCCCCGGTCCCGATGTTGTCACCACGACAGCCGGGCGGCCAGTGAACTTTGCATAGGCCACCGCCGCCAAGGCACCTTCCTCCTCATGACGCACATGCACGAACCGCACCTTCTCCTGGCGTTTGCGCAACGCTTCGAAGAAGCTGTTGATCCCGTCGCCCGGCAGCCCAAAGTAGGTGTCGACACCCCAATCGAACAGCCGGTCGATGATCAGCTCGGAGGTGGTTGGCATCGAAAACTCCATTGCTCAGGCAAGTGCGGATTAATGTCGTGCCTTCTGAGTGACGGCATTGACGCCCATCAATTTTCCGGCGTTTGCTAAGTGCCAGTCGATTCATGAAACGGAATTTACGCGCAAGATGAGGCTACAGGGTCACCCGCAGCCCCGCTGCCAATGCTCATCGGCGTGAAGGAAGCGCCGGCCAAGTTCCGAGATCTGCCAAAATCATCAAACCTGCATAATCTTGCGGAACTCGCGAAACTTCAACCTGGCGATTACTGCTGATGGGGGGTCCTCCAAGTGCGTTCATTCGGCCTTCCAGATGCACCATGTCGTCGACATCAATGTCGGCGACGAGGGCCGACGAGTGTTCGCGCAGGTGACGAGAGAGGTCCTCCACGATCTTCTTGTCAGCAGCCCGATTAGTGAGCGCCGCCGATACGCCAAATACCGCGCGGCCTGCCGCGATGACGGCTGCCGCGAGCTATCCGACACCCAGGCCTGCCAGACCACCGATCAGCGCGCTGGCGGAGACTGTTCCCAACGCATCGTCCAAAACGGATCGCTAAATTGCCCCCTTACAGCACGCCCGAGAAGGTGTGGGCGGGACGGCGCTTAGGGTGAAATGAAGGCGACCGGCCCCTCCTAGAGACGCGACCGCGACGAGGAAACATACTGATAGATGTCACCAACAGCCTGTCGCTTCATAATCTTGCCACCCGCCTTAGAAGTTGGCCACTGTCTTCAGACCCACCACGAACACATCGTTGTTGAAGCTGGTTCCACCTGGACGGTGCACATACTGAAGGTTAGGACGGAAGAGCAACCCGGGCTGCGGACGGAAGGTATAGAACAGCTCGAACGCGTATTCCGAATCCTGAACGGTCCTCGGCCCAGCGAATTTTGCAAAGCCTCCACATCTGCCACGCGGCTGTTCACATGGGTGGTTCCCACGGCAAAGCCGATATCGTCATCGGGGCCTGCGCTGAACGGACCGGTATAGATTAAGCCGGTGGCCATCTGCCAGTCAGTAGTCGAGGTCCGCGTTCAGGAAGACAGTCAGGCTGCTGGTCACCTGCTGCTGGAAATTGATATAGCCGCCATATCGTCCATGGCGCCGTAGCGGCGGCAGGCCGGTGAGCACGAAGGAATTGCCGTTAATGTCGTCGACCACGTCGTTGGCCGTCGAGGTATCATACCAGCCGCCGATTTTGTAACTGCCGGGGAGCTTGCCATCGCCGAACTTGGGTTGCCAGGCAAGCTCGACCGGCACCATGGCGCCGGTGGAATCGGGGAAGAACACTTGGAGCACCGCCTGCGAGAGGCCCAGGTATCTCGGGTTGATGTCGTAAACGCCGACTTGGAAATAGCCGAAATCCTTTAGGGCAAGCTTGACGCGGGTCGCCCACTGGCTGATCGGCCAGTTGAAGATGTGGTTGCCGACTAAATTACCCGGATCCGCGCCACAGAAGGTCAGGTTCTGGAAGTCGCAGGAGAAGGCGGCGAAGTCTTCTCCGAAGGGCATACGGCCGACCTTCCAGTCGACGACCCCGACGAGGAAAGTCTGCTGATACCAGAAATCCGTGAGCCGTACCGTTTGTCCCCGGCCGTACACCTCTTGCACCTGCTGCAGCGTGCCGAGATCGGCATCGGCGCTGAGGTTGCGGCCGGTGCGCTCGGTGGACGTGGTCTGGAATTTCGCGCTCGGGATGCCCAGCAACCGGTCGAGGTCAAAGGTCACGCCCCCCGTATACTGGTCCGCATAGCGGACCGTGCTGAAGGTACCGCCGGTCGGGTTGTAGGCGCCCTCACCCAGGCGTTGAATTCACGATGTAGGTCATGAGTGGCATCGGACCCGTTCGCCGCCGGTACGCAATTACGTCTCATAGAGGTGGTAAAATGAGCAACGAGCTCAACAAGGAAAGCGCTCGTCGGCCTTCGTCGCCGCGCGAGCGGAATCCCGCGATGCTAGCCGCAGTCGCGCTGATGGGAGGTGTCATGGGCGCCGGTCACGCTGCAGCGCAAAGCGCAGGCGATTGGCCGATGGCAGGACAGAATCTCCTAGCGCGCAGAGCGAGCACACGATCTCCCCGCATTTAATGACGTGGGGAGTGCGGATGGCACTGATTGCGATTAGCGTGCGTTATTCCGTCTATGAGAGTTTCGGACCGGTGCTGCCGATCCTGAAGGCACGGGACGACAATCACGCGCTCGAACTGGCCAACGTTGCGAGTGATTTTGAACGTGGCGCCCGCTTTGCACATGGCATTGTCGCGGGAATGACTCATATTAACAACATCACCGTCGACGATGAGCCCAATGCACCCTTTGGAGGCGAAAAGAATTCAGGCTTGGGACGTTTCAATGGGGAATGGGCAATGAAGGAATTCGCCCGTGCGCACTGGGTCACTCTCGCGGCGTTCTCCTGCCTATCCGTCCTGATCCATGCCCGATCAAGGAGGGTCGCTTGGCGAAAAGGTGAGAGAGAGCAGAAATGACAGATTTGCGACATGGCGAGAAACCGAATACCCGCGGCTTCGTCTCCGTATTCATGTTCATCGCCCTGATCCTGGGCGCATTCGCCGGCACGGCCCTCGGGACGTCCCTCGATGGCAGTATGAGCGACAGACGGGGTCTCTCCATCGTCGCGGCGCTGTTTGCATTGGCGGTCATCTGGCTGGTCCGACATTTCCTTGGAAAAGGTTTTCCTGCCGTCTTCATGAAGCCGCGCGGCAAATCCATTCCGCCCGCCGTCTGGCTGGGCGTGGTCTTTTCGTCGATTGTCGGCGGATTGGCGGGGCATGATATCGGCCTGCTGTTCGGCGTTAGCTCTGGCGCCCTTTTCGGTCTAATCTCAGGCACAATCGCCGGGATCAGCATGTCGATGCTGATGGTCGTCTATTTCCACGAACATCGTGAGGAACGCACCGAGTTCTGACCTATAGAACGGCAAATCGAGACGGAGTTTTCGAGATGAGGCGTCACGATCCCAACAACTGGATGTGGTCGGAAGCCATCGCCATGCTGACGCGGGCCGAGCGTTTGCATCGCAACTTCTTCCAGCCTGGCGCGGCAACGCGCCAAGCCGCGTGGGAGCCTCCTGTCGATGTGCTCGAACTGGCCGATGAAGTCGTGATTTTGGTGGCGCTGCCCGGCATAGACCCGGATCAGGTGGATGCCGCCATTGATGGCGGCTTTCTGCTCGTCTCGGGCCGCCGCCCGCTGCCGCCACAACTTCGCACCGCCATCATTCACCGGCTGGAACTGCCGCAGGGCCGGTTCGAACGCAGCATCCCCCTGCCTCCCGGCCGCTATGCCTCCGTGCAGCGAAGCGCGGCCCATGGTTGCGTGGTGTTCAGCCTGCGCAAGGCTGCCTGACGAGCGGGAGGAAGATCATGGTCCAACGCAACGACATCCTCCGCTCGTCGGAAGCGGAAACGGGCGCGGATACGCCTCCGGCCGCGGCCGGGGTGCCGGACGACGCGCTGATTATTCTCGCGGTGCGCAACACCGTCATATTTCCGGGCACGGTCTTTCCGGTCACCGTCGGCAGGCAGGCTTCCATTCTGGCCGCCCAACAGGCCATGCGCGAAGAACGGCAGGTCGGCGTCCTGATGCAACGTGATGCGGACGCCGCCGAACCATCCGCGTTTGACCTGCATCGCACCGGGACGATTGCCAACATCCTGCGCTACGTCAACACCCCCGACGGCAGCCATCACCTTGTCCTGCAGGGGGAGCAGCGGTTCAGCGTGATCGATTTCATTCGCGAGCGGCCATACTTCGCCGCCCGGGTGCATCGCATCTGGCAGTCCGAAGAAATGACGCCGCAGCTCGAAGCCCGTATGATACATCTGCGCCAGCAAGCCATGGAAGGGCTGCAACTTCTGCCGCAGGTACCGCAGGAGATGATCGCCTCACTGAATGCAGCCACCGCGCCAGCAGCACTTGCCGATCTGGTCGCCGCCTATCTCGACATCAAGCCCGAAGAAAAGCAGGAGCTCCTGGAAACCATCGATGTGGCCGCGCGCATCGACAAGGTGTCCCGCTATCTGGCGCAGCGATTGGAAGTGCTGCGGCTCACGCAGGAAATCGGCCGCCAGACGAAAGCGTCGCTCGATGAGCGGCAGCGCGAGGCCATCCTTCGCGAGCAGATGACCGCGATCCAGAAGCAGCTCGGCGAAGATGACGGCCGCGGGCCGGAGATCGCCGAACTTGGCGAGGCGATCACCAGGGCGCAGATGCCGCAGGAGGTCGAGGAGATCGCGCGCAAGGAGTTGCGCCGCTACGAGCGCATGCCGGAGGCGGCCGCTGAGGCCGGCATGGTGCGCACCTATCTCGACTGGCTTGTTGAACTGCCCTGGGCTCTTCCTCAGGAAAAGCCTATCGATATTGCGCAGGCCCGACGCATCCTTGATGAGGATCATTTCGGGCTCGACAAGGTCAAGCGCCGCATCGTCGAATATCTTGCCGTTCGCAAGCTGGCGCCGAACGGCAAGGCGCCGATCCTGTGCTTTGTCGGCCCGCCCGGCGTCGGCAAGACTTCGCTCGGCAAGTCCATCGCGCGGGCGATGGACCGCCCCTTCGTGCGCATCAGCGTGGGCGGCGTGCATGACGAGGCTGAGATCAGGGGGCATCGCCGCACTTATATCGGTGCCCTGCCCGGCAACATCATCCAGGCGATCCGCAAGGCGAAGGCGCGCGATTGCGTGATGATGCTGGACGAGATCGACAAGATGGGTCGCGGCATCCAGGGCGATCCGTCGGCGGCCATGCTCGAAGTGCTGGACCCCGAGCAGAATGGCACGTTCCGCGACAACTATCTCGCGGTGCCGTTCGATCTGTCCCATGTGGTCTTCATCGCCACAGCCAACATGCTGGATACGGCGCCTGGGCCCCTTCTCGACCGCATGGAGATCATCAGCCTCGCCGGCTACACGAAGGCCGAGAAGCTACAGATCGCACGGCGCTACCTGGTGCCTCGGCAATTGGAGGCGAACGGGTTGAAGCCGGAGCAGGTCGAGATCGATGACGACGCGCTCCAGCGCATCATCGGCGACTATACCCGCGAGGCCGGCGTGCGCAGCCTGGAGCGGGAGATCGGCCGCGCGCTGCGCCACGCCGCGATGCAGGTCGCGGAAGGCAGCGCGACCACGGTGAGGATCGCGTCGGGTGACCTCGAGGCGATCCTCGGACCATCGCGCTTCGAAAATGAAGTCGCCATGCGCACCAGCGTTCCGGGCGTGGCGACGGGCCTCGCCTGGACGCCCGTCGGTGGCGACATATTGTTCATCGAAGCGACCCGCATTCCGGGAAGGGGCAATCTCATCCTCACCGGGCAGCTGGGCGAGGTCATGCGCGAGAGCGCCCAGGCCGCGTTCAGCCTCGTCAAGAATCGCGCCGCATCGCTCGGCATCGACGAAGCGCTGTTCGAGAAGATTGACATTCATGTGCACGTTCCCGCCGGCGCGACGCCGAAGGATGGCCCCAGTGCTGGCGTCGCCATGTTCACCGCGCTCGTTTCTCTGCTGACTGGCCGCCCCGTGCGCAGCGATACGGCCATGACCGGCGAGATCAGCCTGCGCGGTCTGGTGCTGCCTGTCGGCGGCACAAAGGAAAAGGTCGTCGCTGCGGCCGCGGCCGGGATCACGCGGGTGATGTTGCCTGCCCGCAACCGTCGCGACTTCGCCGATATTCCCGAAGAAGTACGAGACAAGCTCGAATTCATATGGCTGGAAAAAGTAGATGACGCGGTCGCGGCCGGGCTCACGGACAAACCGTTTCCACGGCCGACGGTCCTTCTTCCTTCCACCGACCAATAGGGCGGTTCAGGGTTTGTTGAAAGCATTCTGGCTCCTGGCTCGACATGGAGGCAGCTAAAACTGACGAGCGTCAACGCATTCGCCCGTGAAGCGCAATAGCCTTCCAGCTCTACGTCCCGGCAACCCGGCCGAGGCGCCCATTTCGGAAGGAACTGCGGCATGAGAACGGACGGCGATACGAGGCAGCATCCGAAAACGAGCTCAAATCGGGATTCTGACGTCGACGCTGCGGTGCACGTTCTACATGACGCCAGAAAACCTTCAGCTTCCTAGCCATCCTGGAGGGTACGTATGCCAACCATTCTTTCGCATGGCACAAGAGCGCCGGACTTCTCGCTCAAGGCAACCCCGGATCAGACGCTTTCCCTGTCGGAATTTTCTGGCCGCCGCGTCATCCTTGCTTTCTATCCGGCCGATTGGAGTCCCGTCTGCGGCGATCAGATGTCGCTCTACAATCATGTGCTTTCCGAATTTCGCAGGAAAGGCGCCGAAATGATCGGAATTTCAGTCGATGGGGCCTGGTGTCACCAGGCATTCGCGCACGATCGTAATCTCCATTTCCCGCTGCTGTCGGACTTCGAGCCGAAAGGCGAGGTTTCGCGTGCCTACGGCGCCTATCAAAACGATGTCGGCGAGAGCGCACGCGCGCTGTTCATTGTCGACGAAAACGGCATGATCGCATGGAGCTATCTGTCGCCGGTGGGAATCAATCCGGGAGCGGACGGTATTCTCGATGCGCTCGACCAGATGCCGGACCTGGAGGCCAGCAATGTCGCGTCTTAGGATTCCAGTTTCTGCGAGCGATCACATCCGCGGCAGCGCCCAAGCTGAGGTGACTTTGGTCGAATATGGCGACTATCAGTGTCCCTATTGCGCTATGGCAAATCCAATCGTGAACCTGATGGAGCAGAACTTCGGCCGATCACTGCGTGTGGTTTTCCGCAATTTTCCGATGACGGAAGTCCATCCATTTGCAGCCGCTGCCGCAGAGGCTGCCGAATATGCCGGCGATCATGGTGTCTTCTGGGAAATGCATGACGCCCTGTACGCCAACCAGCAGCAACTGGGCATGCCGCTTCTGTTCGCCATCGCAGCGAGATTGAACCTTTCCCAGATCGGACTGCGCGATTCACTTGCCCGGTCGGCGCATGCCGACAGGATCCAGTCTGACTTTATCGGCGGGGTCCGCAGTGGGGTAAACGGAACGCCGACTTTCTTCATTAACGGAGTTCGCCACGACGGTGGTTTCAGCGCCCGCGAGCTTTCCGCCGCAATCGAGAACAACCTGGAGTCAATTCATTGAGCTGGCGATGATTGGCGCAACGGTCGATGAAGTGCGCGCCAAACCGGAGGAGCCAATGCCCGAAACAGAGCAGTACGACGCGGTAGTGGTCGGCAGCGGCGAAGGCGGGAAATACCTCGCCTGGCACCTGTCGCAGACCGGCCAAAAGGTTGCCGTGGTCGAGCGGCGATGGATCGGCGGTTCTTGTCCCAACATCAACTGTCTGCCAAGCAAGAACGAAATCTGGAGCGCCTGCGTCGCCAGAACCGTTGCCCATGCCGGAGAGTTCGGCGTTACGACCGGCACCATGTCGGTCGACATGAAGAAGGTGCTGAAGCGCAAGCGCGATATGGTCGACGACCTCGTCACCTTCCATCTTGGACGCTACAAGACAACGGGCACCGAGCTCATCATGGGGGCTGCGCGCATGATCGCGCCAAGAACCGTCGAGGTGACGCTGAACGGCGGCGGCACGCGGCGGCTGGCCAGCGAAAAGCTATTCCTCAATCTCGGAACCCACGCCAGCATCCCCTCCATTCCAGGTCTTGCCGAAGCGCATCCTCTTACAAATATCGAGGCGCTTGAACTGGACCGGATTCCACAACATCTGATCGTTCTTGGCGGCGGCTATGTCGGCCTCGAATTCGCGCAGGCCTATAGACGCTTCGGCAGCCGCGCCACGATCATCGAACATGGCCAGCGACTAGCCGGCCGCGAGGATCAGGACATTTCCAAGGAGCTCCTACGCATTCTGGAAGCGGAAGGGATCGAGGTGCTTCTGTCTGCCGAAACAGAGCAGGTGGAAGGACGATCCGGCGACCGTGTGCGGATGCACCTGCGCTCGCCGGGCGGCGAGAAGACGATCGAGGGCACCGACATCCTGGTTGCCGCCGGTCGCGTCCCCAACACCGCCGATACCGGTCTCGAGCATGGCGGCGTCGCGCTGACCGACCGGGGATATATCCAGGTCAACGAACGTCTTGAAACAACGGCGCCGGATACCTGGGCCATCGGCGAATGCGCGGGAAGCCCGCAATTCACTCATATCTCATTGGACGACTTCCGCGTCATCCGGGAAAATCTGGCCGGCCGTGCCAGAACGACCAAAGGGCGAATGGTGCCTTACTGCATGTTCATCGATCCGCCGCTTGCGAGGGTCGGGATGAGCGAGACGGAGGCACGGAACGCCGGCATAGCCGTGCGCGTGGCGAAGTTGCCGATGACGGCGATCCTGCGGACCAGGACGACATCCCGGACGGCGGGGTTCATGAAGGCGCTCGTCGACGCCGACGACCAGATCGCCGGCTTCGCCATGATCGGGGCAGAAGCCGGCGAAGTCATGGCCGTCGTCGAGACCGCGATGCTGGGCCGCCTGCGTTATTTTGGCTTGCGCGATGCCATTCTCACCCATCCAACGATGGCGGAAGGTTTGAACGCTTTGTTTGGCAATGTTCCCGCGAAAACGGCATGACTGAGGCGGATATGAAAGTCGCATTGATCGGCGCTACCGGACATGTAGGTTCAAGGCTCGCGTTGGAGCTTCTCAAGCGACGACATTCAGTGACGGGCATAACCCGTCATCCCGAGAAAGCCAAACCACAAGAGGGGCTGACCCTTGAACGGGCGGATGCCAGGGTCGCTGCCGAGCTCGCTCCGCTGCTGACGGGACACGATGCCGTGATATCGGCGACGCGCTTTGTCACTTCGGATCCGGAGGCGCTGATTGCAGCCGTAAAATCGGCGGGGGTAGGTCGGCTGCTTGTCGTCGGCGGTTCCGGAAGTCTCGAAGCGGCACCGGGCAAAGCACTTCAGGAAATGCCGGACTTCCCGCCGGCATATAAGCTCGAGGCCGAAGCGGGAAGCCGATTTCTGGAAACGCTCAGGCGCGAGAAGACGCTCGACTGGACCTTCCTGTCGCCTTCGGCGGAATTCGCGTCAGGCGAACGCACGGGTAAATTCAGGATCGGCGACGACAGGCTGCTTGTCGATGCGAACGGCAAAAGCCATATTTCCATGGAAGATTTTGCCATCGCATTGGTCGATGAACTCGAGCATCCGAAACACAGTCGTCGCCGTTTTACCGTTGGCTATTGAAGAAGGGAATCCATGGAAAAATCCTTCATCGAACAGCAGCGCAGACGCCTTGAACAACTGCGCCTGCAGCTTCTCGGCCCCGAGGAAGCGGGGCTGGCGAGGGAGCGCGCGGCCAAGGAAGACAAAGGAGACGAAAGCCGGGAGTTCGAGGAAGCGGCCCAGGGTATGGCCGAAAACGAGATCCACAGAGCGCTTCATGACGTCGACAGCCGCCGCCTCCATGCGATCGAGCGAGCGCTCGAGAAGATCAGGGAAGGCACCTATGGCCGCTCGGACATCAGCGGCGACCCCATTCCCCGCGCGCGCCTGGAAGCCGTTCCGGAAGCGGTCCGCACCGTTGAGGAAGAAGAAAACATTGATCGCCGCGGGAAATGATGGCCGTAGCCGCCCAGCCTCACGCGACCACGTCGGCTCTGGCGCCCTTTCACAATAAAGTAGTCCGGCTGCGCTGGCTGGCGACCGGCGTCGCCAATATCGGCCGCTGGATGTACAACGCCTCGGCAGGGCTGGCGGATGGTATGGCGCTGGCCATGGCGTTGAGGTCGAAGGTAACGCCGCACGGACCGGCGACCGCCTCGGCAGAACCGAGATGAATATTATAGCCCTGGATAAGCGCGGCTGCGCAGCAATATCGCCAGCTCTAGGCTGCTCAACTGCTCGATCTGATCTGCCGCGCGAAACAGGTCGTCTGTGATGGCTAAGGGCATGATCCACACTGCTATGGACAACGGGTTCGTGGTTTCAGGAGGAGAAGTCTCGCATTACATGCGTAGGGCCAGCCTTGGCGGCGTCCAAGGTGTGAATTGCCTAGGACGACGCCATGCGTTCCATTTTCAGGCGCATTTCCCTCAATCTGGCAGTCTTTTTATCGCGCGCGGAACGCTCTGCGTGTAGAAGTTCACGCGCAATTCGGTCCACGCGCTCATGCCGGCTTTCTGGTCTTTCTACTTGTACTTTGGTCAAGGGGTAAATTCTCCATATTGATCTTTCTCTATGATCGATATGGGGATTTATATTTAGATTTCAAACGGGCATGCATTTTATGACTGCGGGCGGACGGAGATGGAAGGGAAGTTGCCCCGCCAGTATAGCGGTTTTCCGACTACGTAGTCGGGACGGCCTGGCAAGTCGCATCCATATTTATCGATGATAGCGAGGATTCGCCGGAAAGCTGAGGCCGCCAAATGGCGGCCTCTTGCTCATACCTTATGCAGCCTTCTTCGCCGCCTTCTTCAGTGCCTTGATCTTCTTCTCGTGCTTCTCGACCTTGGCTTCACGCTTCTTGATCTCCTGCTTGAGAGAAATCACCTTTTTTTCTGCGGCGGGTTTTGCGTTCTTCGACATGAATTGTCTCCTTGCTTGTAAGGCCTTCGATCGGTGTGTTCTGCTTGATGAACCCACGAATGAACTGCCTGATCTCGCGAGCGGCGCTGGTATCCAGCTGTTCGCATAATTGCAGGAACTGCTCGCGCTCTGAGATGCTGATACGGATCAGCAATTGACCATCTTTCTTGTTGGCCTTCACCTTGTTGGTTTTTTCTGACATGGCGCGCTCACACAAAAAAGATATCTACATTGTATATACATTTCCGTCACTGTCAAGGCAGGTCAACCAAGCCGACAAGCATCCTTTGGTGCTGGCGCGGCTTTCGGTGCTGACGCGACTTCCTGCTACTGCTGCAGATCGGGTTTCGCTCGGCGCGGCCTTTCTGATCGAAGCCGTACGAACCGCGCTCGACATGGGCGCGGCGACGCTAAGGGAGGAGCGCAGCGCGGACAAAGCGCCTGTGCGGACGCTTCCTGACGCTGCCCGGTGGGCGTCGGCTGCGTCGCGGCGATCGGCTACATCATCCGCCCGTGGCTGCTGGAACCAGCTACAGTCTAACCGGGCCGCTCATCTCCAGCAGGCCCAGCAGCAATTACCACGTGGCAGGCTTTGCGCGAAACGCGAGACCGCACGGTTTTGTAGCGGTCAGCCAGTCAATCACGCGGTCGCCATTCTTGAGAGCAAAGCTCCTCGAGGACGAGCCCGGCCTCGCGCAGTGAGCCCTTGGATCCGCTAGCCGCGGACCACACGGCTACAGGCATGCAATCTTACAATTAAGCGTGTTTGCTCGAATTGCCATCCGCGTTCAATTCCTCAGCTTGCGGCTCACGCCCTGGCGATGCCCACTCCGAAATATGCTGGATGATCGAAAACAGCGAAGGGATGATGAACAGGCCGATCGTCGAGGCCGCCAGCATGCCGCCGACGATCGTCACCCCGACGACTTCGCGAGCCCCCGCACCGGCGCCTTTGGAGAGGGCGAGCGGCAGCACGCCGAAGATGAAGGCGAGCGCGGTCATCAGCACCGCCCGGAAGCGCTGCTCTGCTCCCATCCGAGCCGCCTCGGCGATCGTGTGGCCCTCCTCCCGTCGCTCCTTGGCGAATTCGACGATCAGGATCGCATTTTTTGAGGCAAGCCCGATCAGCAGCACGATGGCGATCTGCGCGTAGAGGCTGTTCTGCAGCCCCATCAGCGCCAGCGCCGCGGTGGCCCCGAGCAGCGCCGCTCCCAGGGAGAGAATGATGGAGATGGGCAGCATCCAGCTCTCGTACTGCGCGACGAGGAACAGGAACGCGAAGAGCAGCGCCATACCGAATACGATCGGCTCCTGGCCGCCGCTTTGCCGTTCTTGGTAAGACAGCCCGGACCAATCGATGCCGTAGCCTTTTGGCAGCTTTTGGGCCGCTATGCGCTCGACCGCATCCATCGCCGCGCCCGAGCTTCCGCCGAGCGCCGCTTGCCCATTGAGCGGAGCCGAGACGGAGAGATTGTAGCGGGAGATCACATATGGGCCGAGCACCGTCGTGGTGGACACGACCGTCCGCAGTGGGACCATCTGGCCGGCATCGTTGCGCACATAAAGATTGAGGATATCGTCGGCATGTCCCCGGTAATCGGCGTCCGCCTGGAGCTTGACTTGGAAGACACGGCCGCCAAGGGTAAAATCGTTGACGTAGCGGGAGCCGAAATTCGCGCCGATCTCGGAAAAGATGTCCGCTACGCTAAGGCCGAGCGCCTCGGCGCGGGTCCTGTCCACGTCGACGAAGATCTGCGGAACGTCGGCGCTGAATGTCGACGTGACGCTACCAATCTCCGGCGCCCGGTTCAATTCGGTCAGCAGGGAGCGCACCACCTGGGCGATCTCTTCGGGAGGCTGCCCCTGCAGGGCCTGTAGCCGTATGTCGAGCCCCCCGACGGCGCCGACGCCCGGAATGGCTGGCGGGGCAAAGACGGCAATGTTGGCACCCGGAATGGTTGAAAAATGCGCGCGCAGCTTGCCCAGGATGCTGCCGATCTGCAGTTGGGGCTCGAGTCGCTCTTCCCAGGGTTTGAGCGCGGCGACGACCATGCCGCCGTTCGGCGTCAGCGTGCTCTGGAGAATGCTGAAACCGGAAACGGCAATGACATTGTCCACGCCATCCGTCTCCTGCAGCGTCTTCTGGACCTGATCCATGATCGCGCGCGTGCGGTTGAGCGAAGCGGCGTCGGGCAGCGAAATGTCCAGGAACAGCGCGCCCTGGTCTTCCTCGGGCAGGAACGTCGCCGGAAGGCTCGTGAACAAAAGCAGGGCGGCGGTGAAACAGGCGGCAAGTGCGGCGACCGGCAGGATCCAGAGCCGCACCAGGAACGCCACGATTCGACCGTACGTATTGCGCGTTGCATCGAGCGCGCGTGCGAACCAACCGAGCGGACCTCTGCGATAGCCCTGCCTGGCAGGCTTCAGCAGCACGACGCTGAGGGCGGGACTGAGGGTGAGGGCGACGAGCGCGGAGACCACGAGCGAGGCCGAGATCGTGACGGCAAATTGCCGGTAGAGTTGGCCATTGATGCCGGGCAGGAAGGCGGTCGGGGTCACCACTGCCAGCAGAACGAACGTCGTGGCAATAATCGGCCCGGTTATCTGCGCCATGGCCTTGCGAGTGGCCGCCGCCGTGTCCAGTTCTGGATGCTCCTCCATGACGTGCTGGACATTCTCGACCACCAGGATGGCGTCGTCGACGACGAGGCCGATCGCCAGCACGAGCGCCAGCAGGGTGATCGTATTGGCCGAGTATCCCGTCACCAGCAGAATGGCCGCAGCGCCCAGCAGCGATACCGGTATCGCCACCGCGGAGATCACCGTGGCGCGCCAGTCCTGCAGAAACAGGTAGGTGATGAGCAGCACGATAAGAAATGCCTCGATCAGGATCTGCACGATCGAAGCGATGCTGGCGCGCACGAACTTGGTCGAATCGTAGACGATTTGATATTGCAGGCCGGGAGGAAACGTCGGCGAAAGGCGCTGAAGTTCCGCCTGGACCGCATTGGCCGTGGTGATCGCGTTCGCGCCCGCCGCCTGGTTGATCTGCATCATTGCCGTCTCGGCGCCGCCTAGCCTCGCGCTGACCGCGTAGCTCTCCGCGCCGAGTTCGAGCCGGGCGACGTCACGCAGCCGCACGATGGCGCCGTCCGCGCCGGTGCGCACGATGATCGCGCCGAACTGCTGTTCATCAGCCAACCGGCCGTGCGCGACCACCGAATATTGGAGCTCCGTGCCCTCGGCAGCTGGTTGCGCGCCCACCTGTCCGAGCGATGCCTGGATGTTCTGGGACTGGATGGCGGCTGAAACGTCGCCGGGCGTAATCCCGAGCGCGGTCATCCGGACGGGATTGAGCCAGACTCGCATCGAGTATTTTGCGCCGCCGACGACCGACGCCTCGCCGACGCCAGGAACGCGCGATATGGCGTCGACGATGCCGGTGTTGACGAAGTTGGTGACCTCCAGCGCGCTCAGTTTCGGATCGGTAGAGTAGAAGCCGAGCGCCATGAGGAAGTCCGGCGAGCGGGCGCGAACCGAAACGCCCTGCTGCGCCACCGCAGACGGCAATTTGGAAATGGCGAGTTGCGCGCGGTTCTGCACGTTCACCTGGGCGGTGTCGGGATTAGTTCCGACCTTGAAGGTGACGGACAGCGAATATTGCCCGGCGTTCGAGCTCGTCGACGACATGTACATCATGTCGTCGACACCGTTGATCGCCGTTTCCAGCGGGCCGCCGACGACATCGGCGATCACCTCGGCGCTCGCGCCCGGATAGGTCGCCGAGACGCTGACGGTCGGCGGGGTGATATTCGGATATTGCTGGACCGGCAGGACGAGAAGCGACAGCGCCCCGGCGATCGAGATCACGATGGAAATCACCATCGCGAACCGCGTGCGGGTGATGAACAAGTCCGAAATCATCAGCCGCCTCCAACAGGCTGGCCCTCGCTGGGCTGCACGGTCATGCCGTCCCGTAGCCGCTGTATGCCCTGCACCACTACCTGCTCGTTGCCGGCGAGGCCCTGGGTCACGGCCCAGCCGTTCCCCACCCGCGCACCCGTGGTGATCCGTTGCTGCGAGACCTTGTTGTCCTTGCCAAGCAGATAGACAAAGCGCCCCTCCCTGTCCTGGAGAACCGCCGTCTGGGGCACGACGGGCAATGACGGAACATGCTTCTCGCGGACAAGAAGCGTGACGAACTGGCCGGGGATCAACACACGGTTTGGATTGGGGAAGATTGCGCGCACCGTGGCGGTGCCGGTCTTGGGATCGACCTCGTTTTCGACATAGTCGATGCGCCCCGCCTGGTCATAATTCGTCCCATTGGCGAGTCTGAGCGCAATTTCGACCGCGTCCGGGTCGAGTTCCACGCCTTTGCTCTCCTGCCGCAGCGTGACCAGAAAGCCCTCAGTCATCGAGAAAGCGACGCGGATCGGATCGAGACTCACGATCCTGGCAAGCGAACCCGCATCGGGTCCGACCAGATTTCCGACCGTAAGAGCAGGGCGTCCGATCACTCCGTCGATTGGCGCGACGATGTGGCTGTAGGAGAGATTGAGTTCCGCTGTCTGCAAGGCCGCCCGGGCGACCTTCACGTCCGCGGCGGCAATGTCGAATGCGGCCTGCGCATCGTCAAGATTGGCCTGCGCAATCGTGTTTCGGCTGAAGAGCTCCTTATTCCGCTGCAGCGTGCGCTCAGCGGATTTGCGAACCGCCTCGGCCCGCGACACCTGGGCCTCTGCGGACATCACGGTCGCTTCCAGCTGGTCCCGCTCAATTTCGAAGAGCAGATCACCCTTCTTGACCGACTGGCCGTTCTTGAAACCCACCTCGCGAAGAAATCCTTGGATGCGAGCGCGGATGTCTACGGCCTCGATCGACTCTATTCGGGCCGTGAACTGATCGGGGTTCCTGACGTCCTGCACCTTGATCCGCTCGACTACGACTGCGGGCGGCGGCTGTTGGTCCTGAGCAAGGGCTCGAGATACGGACGGGCCCGGGGCCGGCAGGGCAAGCATGAAAATCGTAACCAGGCGGACACCGTAGATCATGCTCTCTGCCTCTCGACTGCGAGCTTCTCCTGGATATTTACGGCCGCAATCCCGCCCCGCAGAAACGGCTGGATAGGTCACTGTGCACGGCTGCACTCCGGGGTCGCATCATACGCCTTTGGGGCCGGGATCACACGGGTGCCGGCCGAACAGGCGGGACGGTTTTCGGATACCGCTTCCCTCCCGCCAAGAATCTTTGCTTCCAATCGTGTTGAATGCGGCCTCACAACCCCATAGCAAAGAACCAGTCCCAACGAGGCCGGGATTGCGGCGGCACCGCTCGAATATTTCTCCCGCCTCGGATCATTTGCCCCCGTAAGAAGTTGTACCCACGGCGGCCATCTCGACGCGCGGGTGCCTTGTTGGAACGCGACGGTAACACACGTGCAAACGGGGCGGGAGGAGTTGTCATGCGGGGGCCAATCATCAGCAATGGCGACCCGGGGCCGATGGGTTCCCGCCCCATCTCAATAAGCCGACGAGACCTTTTGTGGGCCTCGGCCCTGGCCGGAACCATGTCGATGGCAGGCGTGCCCCTGGCTGCCCAAGGTCTGTCCAATCCTCCCCAGCCCCAGAATTCGACCTCTCCCGGGCAAGGCCTTCTCTATCCGCAGCGGAACGAGACCCGCGACCTGATCGACCTCTCCGGTCTGTGGCAGTTCCAGATGGACCCGCAGGGGGAAGGCGAGGTGCAGGGCTGGTTCCGAGAGATACCCGCCCCGCGGATGATCCCGGTGCCGTGCAGCTGGAACGACCTCTTCGACGACGCCCACACTTATCTCGGGCTGGCCTGGTACCGAACGGAGGTGTGGGTGCCCACGGGCTGGCGTGGTCGGCGCGTGATCCTACGTGTCGGGTCGGCCACCTATGCCGCCAGGGTTTGGATCAACGGCTTGGTCGTGACGGAGCACCTCGGCGGCAGCCTGCCGTTCTCTGTCGAGATCACGGATCAGCTCGCCTGGGACCGGGCAAACGTCATCGCCATCACGGTCGAGAATGAGCCGCGGCCGGAGCGCGTTCCGCCCGGGCCGCCGCCGGGCGGCGGCGGCGTGCTCGGGGTTGCGGCCGGATTTCCTGGGACGACCTACGATTTCTTTCCCTATGCGGGGCTGCACCGCCAGGTGTGGCTTTGCGCAGTCCCAGCCGTGCACATCGACGATATCACCGCCGTCACGACGATCGAAGGCGGTGACGGCGTTGTCAATCTGAAGGTCGCAACCGTCGGCGGCTATGCAGGCACCGGAAAGGCGCGTCTGGACGACATCGAGGCCAACCTCGAATTCCGGGATGGGACGGCCGAGACAATCCTGCGCGTGCCCACGGCCCGGTTCTGGAGCCCGCAGGACCCGTATCTTTATCCTTTGACGGTCACGCTCACGGACGGGGCGCAGGTCACTGACACCTACACCCTCGACATCGGCATTCGCACCGTCGCGGTCCAAGGCGGCGAACTCCTGCTCAACGGCCAGCCGATCAAGCTCACCGGCTTTGGCAAGCACGAGGATTTCGCGCTCACGGGCCGTGGCCTGAACCTGCCGATGTGGATCCGCGACTACGAGTTGCTGCGCTGGGTCGGCGCCAACTCCTTCCGCACTTCCCACTATCCCTATCCGGAAGAAGTGATGCAGCTGGCCGACCAGCGTGGCGTTCTCGTGATCAACGAGATTCCTGCCGTCGGCTTGAACTTCGCGGATTCGGAGGACCTCACCCAGCAGCGCCTTATGGAAATTCGATCTCAGCTCCATGAGCTGATCGCGCGCGACAAAAACCATCCGAGCACGATCATGTGGTGCGTGGCGAACGAGCCGGTGGCACGCGCGCCTAATGAAGATGCGATTCTGTCGCCGCCGCAGGAGCAGAAGGCCATTGAAGCCGGCAGGCATTTCTTTCGCCGAGTCTATGAAGAGGTATACCGGCTCGATGGGACGCGGCCGGTCACGCTCGTCGGGGTCGGGGGCGGGCCGCGGGAATGGCACGAACCATTCGATGTGATTTGCATCAACCGCTACTATGGGTGGTATGCCCTCGGCGGGCGGCTTGATCAAGCGGCGAAGGTGCTGGCCCGCGAGCTGGACGAGCTGCATCAGGTGTTCGGGAAGCCAATTATCATTACCGAGTTCGGCAGCGATGCCCTGCCTGGCACACACAGCCTACCGCCCGAGATGTGGACAGAGGAATATCAGGTCGAGTTCCTGCGCCGCTACCTGGATGTCGCGGCGCAGCGTCCCTTCATGGCCGGGATGCAGGTCTGGGCCTTTGCCGACTTCAGGACCGTCCAAGGTGTCGGACGCGCAGGGGGAATGAATTTCAAGGGCGTGTTCACCCGCGACCGCCGGCCCAAGATGGCGGCGCATTTCCTGCGCTCCCGCTGGGTTGGGACGTGAGGGAACGGTGGCCTGACCGAGCGGCGCGCTGACGCCCGGCATAGGCCTTGTTCTCCTTACCGCGGCCCTGCAGAACGAAGGGAGAAAGCTCATGCAACGCATTTGGATTGCCGGGTTTCTGCTTCTCTCAATGCTCAGCGGCGTGGCCTTGGCCCAGGATGCACCGGTCAGCGCGGTTCATGACCAGAGCGACGCAGCAGCGGCGGTCAATCCGGACGTTACCGCGACCGAACTGCGAATGACCACGCCTCTGATGCAAAACTGGAAATTCACCTTCGACAACAATCTCACTGACGAAGAGGCACTGGCGTCCAGCGCGGCCAACTGGGAAACCGTAAACCTGCCACATACCTGGGATGCGGAAGCGGCCAGCACCAGCAACTCCTCGCCTTACAAGCGCGGTCTCGGCTGGTATCGGCTCGCGTTCGATACGCCGGCGAAGGGAGCGCGCAAATGGCTCGAATTCGGCGCCGCAAGCCTCGTCGCCGATGTCTGGCTGAACGGACGCAAGCTCGGGCGGCACAAGGGCGGGTTCACACTGTTTCGGTTCGACGTCACGGACACTTTGGTTCCGAACGGCAAAAACGTGCTGCTCGTCAAGGTAGACAATAGCGCGCCGACCTCAGAGGACGATCCGACGGACATTCCTCCGTTGGGAGGCGATTTCGTTTTGTATGGCGGTCTTTACCGCCATGTTTCCCTGGTGTCGACCGCCGACCCCGTGCACTTCGAACTTGGCGATATGGGCGGTCCCGGCGTCTATGCCGCTACCATTTCCATCTCCCGCGACCGTGCCGCCGTCAACGTGCGTGCCAAGCTGAAGAGCGATGCGAAGGCGGACGCCGACTACCGGCTTCGCCTCTCCCTGCTGGATGCCGACGGCCGCGTTGTCCAGGGCGCAGAGAAAAGCGTATCGCTGAATGCGGGCGGCAGGCTCGAGGTCGCCCACGACCTTGTGCTGAGCCGACCTCACCTGTGGCAGGGCGTCGAAGATCCCTATCAGTACAGGCTGGTTGCCGAGCTGCTGACGCAGAACGGCAAAGCCCTCGATAAGGTCGTGCAGGATTTCGGCATCCGCGAGATGCGCTTCGACCCTGAAGAAGGTTTCTTTCTGAACGGCAAGCATATGTCTCTGCACGGGGTCGCCATGCACCAGGAGGTTTACGGCAAAGGCTGGGCCGAGACGACCCACGACATCGATGACAAGCTGGCCCTGGTGAAGGAGATCGGAGCCAACACCATTCGCCTCGCACACTATCCCTATGACCGGTACACGCTCGACAGCCTTGATCGCATGGGGCTGGTCGCCTGGTCGGAACTACCCGTCGGCATCGGCGTCACCACGGATGTCCCCGTCATCATCGGAGAAGCAGGCCGATCGGTGTGCCCCCGCAGTGACGCCTCACGCACATTCCGCGCCAGTGCACGGCAGCAGTTGCAGGAGATGATCCGCCAGCAGTTCAATCACGCTGCCGTGGCCATCTGGGCCCTCGGCAATGAAACCACCTACATGCACAAGGATTGTCTTGAGCCCTGGCATGACAATCTCACGCCAGTGTTTCGCGAATTGCAGGCGGTGGCCAAGGCCGAGGATCTCTATCGGGTTACGGCCTACGCGGATAACGTCACCCAGGCGAAACCTCCGGTGAACGGCAACTACATCGATCTGGGCGGCATCACCGACGTCTGGGCCCGCAACCAGTACCCCCTCTGGTATTCGGGCCCGGTCACGAGGCTCACCACCATACTCGATGCCGTGCGCCTGCGGTATCCCGATCAGCCCGTCGGGATATCCGAATATGGCGCCGGCGCGGCGCTGACCCATCACACAGACAATGTCATGGGCGGGCCGCCCGAGGTCCGAAATCCGGGCGTATCTGTTGTTTATCAGCCGGAGGAATATGCGAGCTTCGTGCACGAGCAGGACTATGCCAAGATCCAGTCCACCAACTACCTCTTTGCCACCTATGTCTGGAACATGTTCGATTTCGCCACCGGTCTCCGCAACGAGGGTGATGTTCAAGACGTCAATACCAAGGGCCTCGTCAGCTTCGACCTGAAGACCAGGAAGGATCCATTCTACTTCTACAAGGCAAACTGGAGTCCCGATCTCGTGACCTACATCACGAGCCGCCGCTATACGAACCGCGCCTACCCGATCGCCGACGTCAAAGTCTACAGCAACGCCGATTCGGTCGAACTTTCCGTCAACGACAGGTCCGCCGGCGCTATGAAGCAAGAGCAGTGCCTGCTGAAGACATGCGTGTTCAAGAATGTCAAATTGGATCCGGGCACCAACAAGGTGGTGGCTGTCGGCCACCGTGGGGGCGACGCCGCCAGAGATGCGGTCGACTGGGCGCTGAACACAAGCAACATCAACATCGCGGCCGGCCAACTGGAGACCGGGTTCATGTCCGGCGAACATCCCGACACGAGTGCCATCAAAACCGCCACCAACCCTGACGTGACGGCGCCCGCCTCGGAATCCGCATCGGGCGAACTCTTCGGCTCCGACAACTTCTTCATTGGCGGCGAAGGCGATTGGCTCGTCTCGAAGGGGCTCGATGCGCCGACGGACACGACCGCTGTCCAGGGGACGGACGATCCGCAGCTGTTCGCGAATTTCCGCCGCGGCAGCTTCAGCTATTTCGTCCCGCTCCATCCCGGGGACTACATGGTCACGCTCGGTTTTCTCGAGCCCGACAAGGCCAAGAATATCGGACAGCGCGTGTTCGACGTCGTCGCGAACGGTGAGACCAAGCTGCAAAACTTCGACGTTCTCCAAGCTGCCAAAGGCAAGTATCGCACGGTCGTCCAAGAATCCTTCGCGACGCAGGTCTCTGCCGGATATCTCAAGCTTGATTTCACTCCGAGCCTGGGCGAAGCCGTCGTGTCGAACATCAGGATCCGGAAGCGATAGCGGAGCGCTCGCCCGCGATACCCTGTGCTCATCTTCATGCCACTCCCAAGGCGCCTCCCGAAGGACGATCGATTAGGGGCTCGCCCCCTCCTATCCCACGGGAAGGGGATCATCATGTATACGCCCGACGGATTTATTTCGGCGCAGCTCATGCAGCCCGGACGTCTAGTTCGCATCCGGCGACTGGTTTGTTGGAAGTGACGAGGAGATCAGGGAAGAAGCGCTTGGCTATATCGCCTACAGCGGCCCATTCCACACAGACCAGGAAAAGCAGACCCTGACGCATTCCATGTTTGTATCGCTATTCCCGAACTGGATTGGACAGACTCAGCCGCGCGTCGTGAAGATCGAGGGCGATATGCTATGCTTGAGTTCGGCAACCCCAATCATGTCAGGAGGCAAGAAAACAATGTCCTATCTCTCCTGGCGGCGGGCAGAGGCCAACGCTTAGCCGGGACGGATTTGAAGGAGCTTGCGCCGTCGGTTATACGTGCCACACCTGTCATCCACTCCGATCCTCAGCGGTAGCCAGTCTATCCATTTTGAAGACCTGATCCTGGTCTCTTGCGGAGAGATCGATGACAGCCTTGAGCGGCAGGTGGTCCGACGCGACACGGGACAGGGGAGTATCGTGCACAGTCACGCTCGAAATTAGAGTTTGCGGACAAGCGAGAACGCGATCGAGGGCCCAGACAGGAAACCGCGCCGGAAAGCTCGGTATCGCTGCATGCAAGGGTCCAAAAGCCGGTGCCAGTCCATGGAGGGCGGAACGGTCGCCGAGCCGCCATTCGTTGAAGTCGCCCATGAGCAGAACCGGTCGTCCATCCTGAGGTTCAGTGGCGGAAAGCAAAGTTGCGACCTGGCGCGCACGCGAGCGGCGCAGCAGCCCCAGATGCGCTGCGATGATCCGCAAAGGTCCCGCAGGCAGATTCAAATCGACCACGACAGCGCCCCGCGGCTCAAGGCCTGGCAGATCAAGCTGGTGTGCAGCCGTGACGATGCCTCGCCGATACAGGACAACGTTGCCATGCCAGCCGTGGCCGCCTTGGGAAACTTCCAATGGGACCGGGATGAGGCCGCATTCACGCTTGAGCGTTTCCATATCGAGAAGACCAGAGCGGTCACCGTATCGCCGATCCGCCTCCTGCAGAGCGATAACGTCGGGGTTGATCTCCTTGATCACCATCACCGTCCGATGCGGGTCAAAACGGCGGTCCCTGCCCACGCCCTTGTGAATATTATAGGAGGCGATGACGACCTTGGATGCATCTACCCTTGCGGGTCTTATGACGTAGGATTTTCGATCCTGGCGGATCGTCGATGCGAGAAGCGGTCCAAACCTGCGGAAAGAAGGATTTTTGTTTCGTTTTGTTCGATGCACTAGGCGATAGTCTCCACGGATTGGCCCCTCGCCGGCGGAGACGAGGGCCCATTTGCCGTCCTGCGATGCTGTCCTGGCTCCGATATAGTGATCGTGGTCCTGCTAACCACGACCGAACGCTTGAACGCTCCGTTTCCCGCAAATAGCCTGTTTCAACATTCGAAGTTTTTTCGACCGGAATTTTGACAATGGGCCTTGTGTGGACCATCGCGATTTGCGCGATTTTGTTTGTGCTCGCGTCGCTGGCCGCGCTTTACTCCTACGGACGCTTCGCCGAGCAGGCTCGCGGCGCGCCCTCAAGGGTGTTGCCGGTTGCGGAGCGCGATACGTTGCTTGACAGGATCGTAGCGCCGAAGCTCAAGCAGCATCCGGGCAAGAGCGGTCTTCTGCTGGTCGCGAGCAATCTTCAGGCATTCGCGATCCGGGCGCTCGCCGCGCGTAGCGCCGAGCGGAGTCTCGATCTGCAATATTACTACTGGAAAGACGACCTGACGGGCGGCCTCTTGGCGCGCGAAGTGATCGCAGCGGCCGATCGCGGCGTTCGGGTGCGAGTGCTTCTCGATGACATCAACACCAAGGGTGACGACTCCGTCTACCTTGCACTCGACAGCCATCCCAATATCGAGATCCGGCTGTTCAACCCCTCCCGCAGCCGGGCCAACGTGCTGCGGCAAGGCTTCGACATGGCACTTCGCGCCATCAGCGCAACGCGGCGCATGCACAATAAGGCGTGGATAGCTGATGGGCGCCTGGCGATTGTCGGCGGGCGCAATATCGGGGACGCCTATTTCGACGCGGCCGAAACCTCGAACTTTCGCGACATGGACCTCACTCTGCTGGGGCCCGTGGTGCAACAGGCCGAATCCGTCTTCGACGACTATTGGAACAGCAGCGCCGTACTTCCCGTCAAATCGCTTTCCGGGAAGCGCAGAGGTGATCTGGAGGGGACGAAGGCGCGTTTGGAAGCACTTTTATCGGGTGGCGCCGCGCAGCCTTACCTGCAGCGCTTGCAGGACACGGACAGCCCCGAATCCCTGCTGAACGGAGATCAGCCCCTTCACTGGACCGCCAATGCCAATATCGTTTCCGACCCGGCAGAAAAGGCCAACAGCGAAGCAAGGGAGAACTGGCTCCTGAACGCAATTTTTCCGGTGTGCAACTCGGCAACGACCGAGTTGCACATCATCTCGCCCTATTTCATTCCGGGAGATCAGGGGGTGGCGGCCCTGCGAAGCTTGGTTGCGGGCGGCACGGTGGTAACCGTGCTGACGAATTCGCTGGCGGCGACCGATGTCGCCGCCGTGCATGGTGCCTATGCACATTATCGCGAACCGCTGCTGTCCGGTGGCATTCATTTGTACGAACTTCGGCCGGAAATCATCCGTGAGGATGTATCCTTGTTCGGATCGAGCGGTGCCAGTCTTCACACCAAGGCCTTCACCGTCGACGGCAAATCGGGCTTCATAGGCTCGTTCAATTTCGATCCACGTTCGATCTCGCTCAATACTGAAATGGGGGTTCTGTTTGACGACCGCGACCTGACAATGGAGGTGAACAGGGTTTTCGTCCGTGAGGTATCGCCGGCGAGCAGCTATCGGCTTCTGCTCGAAAATGGAGAGATCGTCTGGCTGGATGGAGCCGGAGCCAGCGCGAAAAAGCTGAAATCCGAGCCTGAAGCGAGCATCTGGCGGTCCCTCGCCGCCACCACCATTGGCTGGCTGCCGATCGAGTCGCAATTATGAAGCTAGTGCGATCGGCGCGGGTCCAGTGTGGATTGGTCTTGATCCAGGCCTCAGCTCGATGACCCTCGTTGATAAGGCGCCGCTGCCGTATCTGATTTGACGTCCGAACAACTGGCATCCGAACCGCGCAGCCGGGTGCCCGCCAGATCCGAGCGGCTGGCGCCAAGCGGCGAAGCCCTGGAGGATTTTGACGCCGGGCATCGGTATGCATTCCCCGGCCCCATTGCAGGCAGCTTGCATCCGCTTCGCGCTTCTTTGAGAATTCCGCTTCGCCGGTTCGCCTCATGCTCTAGTTATATCGAGGTGCGCAGCCAGCATCGCGTATGCGCCTGTCGCAGGCAGAGGAATGGCCATGCCAGCAAGCGGGCGAAGGCAATCCGGGGATAATGCGGCCAAGTCGTCTATCTCGGTTTTGTCGCCGTTCCGCCACAAGTCCTTTGCAGTGATCTGGCTGGCAACCCTCGTCGCAAACATCGGCAGCTGGATGTATTCCGCCGCCTCCGGCTGGCTGATGACAAGCCTCGCGACATCGCCATTGATGGTCTCGCTGGTTCAGGTCGCATCGACTTTGCCGGTGTTTCTACTTGCTATCCCGGGAGGGGCCCTCGTCGACATCGTCGACAAGCGCAAATACCTGATCGTTGGCGAGATAGCGATTTCTCTGAGCGCCTCGGCATTTGCTGCTGTCATCTGGTTTCATCTGGTCACCTCCTGGAACCTGCTCTTCTTTGCCTTCTTGGTGGCGACCGGCGAGGCCCTCACCGCTCCGGCATGGGAAGCCATCGTCTCGCTCCTCGTCCCCAGGCCAGAGCTTCCGATGGCCGTCGCCGCCAATAGCGTGAGCGTCAACGTCAGCCGCGCGGTTGGGCCCGCACTGGGAGGTGCGCTTTTGGGGGCACTGGGTGTGCCGGCCCCATTTCTGCTGAACGCAGCCAGCAATTTGGGGGTCATCGGGGCCCTCGCCTGGTGGCCCGAGCCCACACGGGCTGCCTCACGACTCCCGGCCGAACATTTTGCGAGTGCTATGATCGTGGGGCTTCGGCATGCGCGCTACAACCGCCCCCTGATCGCTACGTTGATCCGCGCTGCCGGGTTCTTCATTTTCGCCGGCGCCTACTGGGCGCTGCTACCGCTTGTGGCGCGCCAACAGGTTGGTGGCGGGCCGTCCCTTTATGGAGCGTTGTTGGGCGGCATCGGGATGTCGGCTGTGGCCACTGCGGCCTTGCTCCCTCGGCTAAAGGATTGGCTCGGGCCCGACGGACTGGGCCATGCTGGCGCACTGGGCAGTGCGGCGGCAACAGCCCTTTTCGGGCTGGCATCCACGCCCGCGCTCGCAATCGCCGCGAGCGTGGTCGCGGGTGCCACCTGGATCACCGCGGTTTCGAGCTTGAACGTTTCGGCCCAGACGGCGCTTCCCGATTGGGTACGGGGACGCGGCTTGGCCGTCTACATCACCGTTATGGCAGGCGCCCTCAGCCTGGGGAGCGCCATTTGGGGCGAAGTTGGCTCGCGCCTCGGTGTCGCGCCTGCGCTCTTGATCGCGGCGGTGGGCGGCGGCCTCTCGGTTCCGCTGCTGAGGCGGTGGCGCTTGCAGATGGGAAAAGGCATAGATCTCACGCCCGCCATGAGTTGGCCATCGCCGGCGATGGCCAGCGATATCAATCCGGCGCGCGGCCCGGTTATGGTCATCATTGCCTATCATATCGACCCCAAGAACCGCGAGGCCTTCCTTGAGGCGATCGAACGGGCGGGGCGCGAGCGTTACCGCGACGGCGCTTACGCCTGGCAGATTTTCGAGGACCCGAGCGACAACAGTCGTTTCATTGAAACGTTTCTCTCCGACTCCTGGGCGGATCATCTGCGACAACATGAGCGCGTGACCAGGGCTGACCAGGCGCAGGAAGAAGAAGTGCTCCGGTTCCAGGTAGGCGATGGACCACAGATCACCCACCTCGTGGCTGCTAGATCGCGCGCTCGCCACGCGCAGGCCCAAAGATTGCACACGTAAAGTCCAGTGCACGACGGCCAAATGCGGAAGCCGGCCCCCAGCGCGACAAGGGCGGATCAAGGCCCGACGAAGACACCGATCCCGAGGAAGGGCCGACCTCGGGCTAAGCGGACCACAGTTCCGGTGGGAAGAAAGGACCCGCATCGGCCTGGCTGCTGGCGGCATAGGGAAAGAACCCTGGTTGATCGATCCCGCGACGCGTAGAGTAAGCTTTGGTTCTGGTTGAGATCGGCGCCGCGATGACGGGCTTTTTGTTGCTGTTCGACCTGCTCGGCACCTTTGTTTTCGCGCTCAGCGGCGCCAGCGCCGGCGTGAAGAAACGCCTCGACGTGTTCGGGGTTCTTGTCCTGTCCTTCGTTGCACAGGAAATTTCGGCGGCATCTCGCGCGACAACATGATCGGTGCGATCCCGCCGGCGGCGATCAGTGACTGGCACTACCTGGGCGTGTCGTTGTTGGCAGGCATGGCCACCTTCCTTTGGTTCACCAAGGTCCACCGGATACACAACGCTGTGCTCTTGTTCGATGCCGCCGGACTGGCGCTGTTCGCCGTCTCTGGCACACACAAGGCTTTGGCATTCAACCTTCATCCGGTAGCGGCCGCCTTGCTCGGCATGCTCACCGGGATTGGCGGCGGCGTGGCGCGCGATGTGCTGGTCACCGAAATACCGACGGAGCTGCGTGCCGAGCTTTACGCCATCGCCGCCCTGGCCGGCGCCACCGTGGTCGTCGCAGCTCATATGCTGCATCTCCCTTCAGGCGCGGCGGCGATTGCCGGGGCGATGTTGTGCTTCGGACTTCGGCTGGTGGCGATCCAGCGCGGTTGGAATCTCCCTGTCGCCCGACCAGGTGATCGATCCGCAAAGTCAGCCCAAGAAGAAATCGGCGACGACAAGGAGCCCCGGAAGTGACGCAAAACTGGAGCCAGGACGATCTGCAAGCAGCATCAAGCGAGCACGCCACTGGCTGTCCATGATATGTTGGTGTCTACACGCCGACGTGGCAAGCTTGACCGGATTGCTGAACCGTCGCGGCCTTGCTCCAGACAGGATACAAGCGTAACCGCGCTTGCCGCTTGGGTCGCTGTACAACATCTTACGTCGATGGTTGCGATGGTTTCATTTCGGCGATCAGCCAGAGGATGACGGGATAGCTTCGATGAGCACATTCGTCGTTGTAGCCTTTTCGGATGAAACAGGTTCGCGGCAAGGAATACAGGCCCTGAAGGATCTTAGTTCGGAAGGCAGCCTCGTATTGTACGCCGCGGCCACCGTTACCAAGGATGCCGACGGGAAACTGTCGATGCAGGTTGTGTCTGACGATGGATTGGCTGTTGTCGCCGCCAGCGCGCTGATCGGCGGGCTGGCTGGGCTGGGCGTGGGATTGCTGGCGGCAGCCATCATGGCGGCAGGCGGGGCGGTGGCGGGCGCGTCGGCCGCGGCCACCAACCGTGGCGCGGACAAAAAGATCATGGATGACGTCTCACGGAACTTGCGCACAGGCTCAGCGGCCCTCGTCATCGATGTTGATGTCGACGACATGGCCGCTTTTAACAGCCGGATGAAAGCGATAGGAGGGGCCATCTGCCATCAGGAGTGACCCGATGGTTTGAAAGCGCCGCATAAGATTTTGCACGATCGCCGGCTCTCAGGCCCGCAGCGCACACGCTGATCTGGGGCCGGACGCGGGCTTCAACTCTGTGGTCCGATCCGGAACCTTTGCCGACCGCGCTCCGTTTGAGTGTTGGTCCAAGCATACCCGGACCTGTCTTCGGGGAGGAATGACCATTGCGCGCATCGATGTTCCTGCTCAGTCTGCCGCTAGCGTTTGTTTCGCTTGTGCCAGTGCAAGCCAAAGAGGTTCTTACAGGCAAATCCGCCTTTGGCAGCTGGGAGGCCGACGCCCCTGGCGTAGGTCGTCACATCACGCCCACAAACCTGCCACCGCCTACCCTTGCTGGAAACGATCCCGAAGCGCCGGATTTCGAGCACATGGCAAAGGTTGTCGAGGCACCGCAAGGCAAGATGCCGGACGTGCCGGCAGGTTTTACGGTGCAGGTGTTCGCCCGCGGCCTGAACAAGCCCCGTGTCATGCGGGTCGCTCCCAATGGCGACATCTTCCTGGCGGAAAGCGGAAGCGGGCGCGTGCTGGTCTTTCCCGTCGACGCGGCGAAAGATGCGCCGGCCAAGCCTGAGGTCTTTGCCGAAGGCCTGGACAGGCCGTTCGGCATCGCGTTCTACCCGCCAACCGAACCGCGATACGTCTATGTGGGAGCGGCGAACCAGGTCGTTCGGTATCCGTACAAGGCCGGCAATCGCAACGCGACTGCCCCAGCTGAAATCATCATCCCGGATATTCCTACCAAGCGGCACTGGACGCGCGACCTGGCGGTCTCGCCCGACGGCCAACGCCTGTTCGTCTCAATTGGCTCGTCCACCAATGTCGCTCCCGACATGCCGAAGAAGTCACCAGATGAGATCAAGGCTTTCGAGAAGACGCACGGGGTGGGTGCGGCCTGGGGCGACGAGGAGAACCGGGCCGTGGTGCGTGTCTTCGACCCGGAGGGCGAGAAAGTCCGCAATTATGCAACCGGTCTGCGCAATTGCTCCGGCATGACCATTCAGCCCGGCACCAACACCTTGTGGTGCACCGGGAACGAACGCGACCACCTCGGCCCCAACCTGGTACCCGATTTCCTGACAACAGTGCAGGAGCACGGGTTCTATGGCTGGCCTTGGTACTACACCGGCGGCAACGAAGATCCGGCCCACGCCGGCGAGCGCGCGGACCTACAAGACAAGGTCCAGGTGCCTGACGTCTTGCTCCAGGCGCATTCGTCCACACTGCAGCTCGTCTTCTATGACGCGGACGCATTTCCGGACGAATACCGCGGCGACGCCTTCGCCACGATGCATGGCTCCTGGAACCGGGAAAAGAGGACCGGATACAAGGTGATCCGCGCCAGGATGAAAGACGGCAAGCCAACCGGCGTCTATGAGGATTTCATGACCGGGTTCGTGCTGGACGAAGAGACGGTCTGGGGCCGGCCCGCCGGCATAGCCGTCGCGCAGGACGGCGCTCTGCTGGTCAGCGACGATGCGAACGGCACGATCTTCCGGGTCACCGCCGGTAGTCCTTGAACGTTTCCACCTCGTCCTGAACCGAAGCCTGCGCAGGAGCCGGTACATTGCCAGACATGGCGTTCATACCCTTCGCCATTGAGGGATGGGTTCGAATGGCGTCGCGCTACGCGCGTTGGGGATCCCCCGCCGCCATCACTTTGCCAGCCTCGGCGCCGATCATCGTGAAGCCGGAATGCGGTCGTCGGCATCGACAAGCCCCTTCACCCCTGCGTATTGGGCGTGCGGCGGGGCGCAACCGGGATATCTGTTGCCTCTAGCGTACGTTGCCTGTTGCATGTAGGCGCTCGCCTGAGCGGCCCTCGACCTGCTGCATTCTTGCGGACAGCAGCATCTCGATTTCTTCCGCCTCCAGAATGAGCCGAACCTGATCCGAGACGTCTGTGTCTTCGTGGCCGGCCAAGGTCCGTTCCAGGTTGCTCGGCGAGCCGACGGTCACGCATTTCATCGCCGCCGAGCGCAGGAAGGAGGCGCAGCGCGCTTAGCAGTTTCAGAGGCGCGATGTACGAATCCGACCCTCCGGGCCATATTCGCTACTTGCGGAGACTATGACAGGAACCAAGTCCGATGATTTCCGGGGCGATCTGGAAAGCGACTATCCCTATTCGGTATGCTGGTCATGGGACTGGCCGATAATCTTCTGTGCCCCGTACTCGTCGGCAAGTCCACAAGGATGCCCGACTACGTCGTTCTGATTTCCACCCTCGGCGGCATTTCCGCAATGGGTTTCAAGGGCTTCGTCGCCGGCCCAATGGTCGCGGCGATGTTCATTGCGGTCACCACTCCGCGCCGCTGAGAGCCACACGAAAGCGTTCGGCCGCTTGATTGAGCGAGCCGCAAGATCCTTCCGCTGAGGTCGGACGAAGAGAAGGTGATGAAGGCGCATGGCTTCAAAAACTGATCATCTCGATCCACCGATCGACCAGAATCGCGATCACATCCTCGGCCCTGTGGATGCACCGATCACGCTGGTTGAATATGGCAGTTACGGCAGCGTCAGTTCCCGCGCCGTCGATGATGTCATCGCAAAACTCCGCGACCGGTTCGACGATCAGATGCGCTATGTGTTCCGCCATCGTCCACCGCCAGGCAACGATCTCGCCCGGCGCGCTGCTGAACTGGCGGAACGCGTCGATCGCGAGCAGTTCTGGAAAGTCCATGTCGAGTTGATGTCGCGCTCCAATGCGCTCACCGAACACGACCTCGAAACGGCCGCCGCGTCGGTCGGCATTGATCTTACGGAATCCTCGCGGGAAGCGCATCAGCGTGTTGCGGAGGACGAACTGAGTGCGGAAGCAAGCGGCGTCAAGATAACGCCGACCTTCTTCATCAATGGCAGACGCTACAAGGGGCCGTGGGACGAAAGTTCCCTCAGCGACGCCATGCTCGAGACAATGGGGCATCGGGTACGGGTCGCCGCATTCGAGTTCGTGCAATGGGGACCTTCCGCCGGCGTCCTCCTGCTGATCGCGACGCTGCTGGCACTCGCCCTGTCCAATTCGCCGTTCGAACAAGCATTCGCGGCCCTTTGGCAATGGAAGCTTGGCATCTCGCTGGGCAGTTGGGGCTTCAGCATGTCTGTGCTGGAGTGGGTCAACGATGCCTTGCTGACGATCTTCTTTCTGGTCGTGGGACTGGAGATAAAGCGCGAACTCACCGCCGGTCATCTGGCGAACCGACCATCGGCCGCCCTGCCCGTAGCGGCGGCGATCGGCGGCATGCTGGCGCCGGCCTTGCTATACCTCCTCATCATTCCGTCCGGCCAATGGCAGCACGGCTGGGGCGTGCCGATCGCCACGGACACGGCGTTCGCCATCGCGGTCATGGCGGCAATGGGCAGCCGGGTTCCCTTGGAGCTTCGGGTGTTCCTGACTGCAGCCGCCATTGTCGACGACATCGGTTCGATCCTCGTGGTGGCGTTCTTCTACTCCAGCGGTTTCCAGATCGGATATCTGCTCGCGGCCTTGGCAGCAGTTGCCGTGCTCGCCTTTCTCAACCGATGGCATATCTACCGCGTGGCTCCCTATATGCTGATCGGCGTCCTGTTGTGGGCGTTCATTCATGCGGGAGGACTACACGCCACGCTTGCCGGCGTCCTGCTGGCGCTGTTCATCCCGACGCGCCCGCCGCCGAACCTGCCCGCCTTGACGGTGCAGGCCAACGCCATACTGCGCAAGGAGGCAAGCCGTGGTGAGGAGGTGCTCCGCAACGGTCCGTCACTTCCAGCGTTGCGCGCACTCGATACGATCCACAATCGACTTGAATCCCCGGCCGATCGTCTTCTGCGTCACGCCGGCGCACGCTCAAGCTACGTTGTATTGCCAATTTTCGCCCTGGCAAATGCCGGGGTCGCATTCAGCGCTGGTAACCTGACCGGGCATGGTCAGCTGGTGGCTGCAATCATGACCGGTCTGGTAGTGGGCAAGCCGCTCGGGCTTTTCACAGCGTCAGTACTAGCTGTAAAGGCGGGTATCGCGCAGAAGCCGGACGCATACTCGTGGCGGCAATTGGCTGGTGCCGGCGTCCTCGCCGGAATCGGATTCACCATGTCGTTGTTCATCGCGGGCCAGGCCTTTCCCCGCTATAGCGACTTCGAAGCCGCGAAGATCGCTGTTCTCTTGGCTTCCGTGGTTGCAGCAATAGCGGGGACGTTGCTTCTTTGGAACGCCAAGTCGCCCGATAAGGAAGACACGACGAAGAGCGAGAAGGAGGCCAAATAGTGGTCTCGCCTTGTTGTAGATCGGCCGCAGGAGCCGCCCTCGAACAGAACACCCATTTCGGTAGTCAGCGACGTCTAACTGCCTTCCGCCCGGCCCATTGTTCGCCGAGACGCCGACATCGGTGGCATTGATGTCAGGATCCCACGTGAGTTCGCTTTCCAGATTGATGCATCTACGCTGCTAATGCTGGCATTGACGCCTGTCAGTTTCACGCCGGCCGGTTTCGGTTAATCGTAAGGACGATGACCTGACTGGACGTGGGCAAAGATGGATTGTGGCGGACAGTTGCGATGAAAGGAGAGGACCCCTACGAGATTCTCGGCGTCAAGCGCGACGCCTCGCAGAAGGAGATTCAGTCGGCGTATCGCCGCCGTGCAAAGAAACTCCATCCCGATCTCAATCCTGGTGATAGAGGGTCCGAACAGCAATTCAAAGATTTGTCCGCGGCCTACGAAATACTCCGCGACGAGGAGAAACGGGGCCGCTTTGATCGCGGCGAGATCGACGCGCAGGGCCTTGAGACGCCGCAGCGTCGGTATTATCGGGACTTTTCCGAAGCCGATGCGGAGGCTTATCAACATGGCTCCCCCCTCGATGAGGCCGGATTGGACGACATGTTTGGCGAGTTCTTCTCGCGTCGTTCGGCCCGCAACTTCCGCATGCGGGGCGCGGATATTCGCTACTCGATCGACATCGACTTTCTTGACGCGGTCAATGGAGCCACACTCAGGGTGACGATGCCCGACAGCAAAGCGCTGGAAATCCGCATTCCCGCAGGAGCGCGTGACGGCCAGATCTTGCGGTTGCGTGGACAAGGCGAGGCCAAACAGGGCCGCGAACTAGCCGGAGACGCGCTGATCGAGCTTCACGTGCGCCCGCATCCCTTCTATCGGCGCGATGGTGATGATATCCGCTTCGACCTTCCTATCTCGCTCGCGGAGGCGGTGAACGGCGGCAAGATCAAGGTGCCAACGCCCATCGGCCCAGTGGTCGCTACGGTTCCGGAGAATTCCAGCAGTGGCAAGACCCTGCGCCTGAAAGGCAGAGGCGTGGCGAAAGGAGACGGAACCAGGGGCGACGCGTATGCGACTCTGAAGATTGTTCTGCCGAACAAGCCGGACCCCGATCTGAAAGACTTCGTGTCCAACTGGCCAGCCGGTAAGGCCTACAATCCCAGGCGATCGATGGAAGCGTAGATGTCGACGGAAGAAGAGTTCGCGGACCGCATGGAGATCGATATCAAGACCCTGCACGCTTGGCTCAATGACGGATGGATCGTCCCCCATCGCATCAAGGGGAAACGCGTCTTTCGCGACGTCGACGAGGCGCGAGCGCGCTTGATTCACGACTTAGGCGAACTGATGGGGGTCAACGGCGAGGGCATCGAGGTGGTGCTGGAGTTGATCGACCAACTCAACATGCTGCGTCGCGACTACGACAAACTCCTCGGGGCACTTAGGGCTACCCAAGGCGCCAGCGGCCGGCCAGATCGGAAGTACTCGGCCAGATAGGGGATATCGACAGCGCCGCTCACTGGTTACTTCCACCGAACAAGGGTTTCTTGCAGGCCATGGGCTTTGCGCCGCCTATCCTCTCGGATCAGGGCGGAGTTGGCTCGGCTGCGACGCCGACCATCGCCGGCCGCAAGAGCCTGTCGTGGAGCATATATCCAGGTTGAAGGACCTCGATGATTGTGCCGTCTTCCGCAGGATCGGACCGCTGGAACACCGCCTGGTGTCGATGCGGATCAAATTTTTCACCGAGAGGATCGATACGCTGCACGCCGTGACGCGCGAGAACGGTCAGCAAGTTGCGCTCGGTGGCTTCGACGCCCGACACAAGCCGCGTCATCTCGATCTCACCCGAGGTGCTGGCGGACGCGCTCTCGACCGCGCGACGCAAATTGTCCAGTGTCTCGAGCAAGTCCTCGGCCAACCGCGAAGCAGCGAATTTCACCGCTTCATCACGCTCTCTCTGCATAAGCCGCCGAATATTCTGCTGCTCGGCAAGCGATCGCAGCAGCTTGTCCTTCGTGTCTGCGAGTTCCGCTTCCAAGGCGGTCACGGCTTCGGTTTTTGTGCTGTCGCCTGGTTCCGGTCTATCCTCTGGTCGTGGACCCGATCCCATTTCGCCTTCCCGCGCTTCACCCATGACCTTTTCCGTCCGTGTCTTCGATTTCCTCGAAATCGGCATCGACTACATCCTCCCCCGACGATCCCGCGGCCGATTGCTGACCTTCCGCGGCACCGGCACTTGCTTGGTGAAGTTTTGCGCCAAAGTTCGTCGACGCCACGTGCAACGCATTGGCCTTTGCCTCGATCTCACTGACCGTGTCTCCCGACATCGCCGTCTTCAGATCGTTGATAGCTGCTTGGACCGGAGCTTTGTCGGCGGCAGAGACCTTATCGCCGGCTTCATCCAGCGCGCGTTGGCTTGCGGCGATATGCGCGTCGGCGTGGTTGCGCGCCTCAACCAACGCTCGGCGTTTCTTGTCCGCCTCGGCATTGGCTTCGGCCTCTTTCACCATCCGGTCGATGTCGGATTGTGACAATCCGCCCGAAGCCTCGATCTTGATCCGCTGCTCTTTTCCGGTCGCCTTGTCCTTTGCCGTAACGTTGACGATGCCGTTGGCATCGATATCGAAGGCGACTTCGATCTGTGGCACCCCGCGCGGCGCAGGAGGAATGCCGACGAGGTCAAACTGACCGAGCATCTTGTTGTCGACAGCCATTTCGCGTTCGCCTTGAAAAACGCGGATCGTAACGGCGCCTTGATTGTCCTCGGCCGTCGAGAAAATCTGGCTCTTTTGGGCAGGTATGGTTGTGTTGCGCTCGATAAGGCGCGTGAACACGCCGCCGAGCGTCTCGATGCCCAACGAAAGAGGTGTCACGTCAAGAAGCAGCACGTCCTTGACGTCGCCCTGCAGCACGCCTGCCTGGATGGCGGCGCCAACCGCGACCACCTCGTCCGGATTGACGCCTTTGGTAGGCTCCTTCCCAAAAATTTTGGCGACCGTCTCCTGCACCTTCGGCATACGGGTCATCCCGCCGACCAGCACAGTCTCTTCGATATCTTCGGGCCTTGCCTTGGCGTCTTTCATAGCTGCCTTGCACGGCGGTTCCGTGCGCTGGATGAGGTCCCCGACGAGATCTTCGAGCTTGGCTCTGCTAAGCCTCATCTCGAGGTGCTTGGGGCCGTGCTGATCTGCGGTGACGAACGGCAGGCTGATCGTGGTTTCAATCGCCGATGACAGTTCTATCTTGGCCTTCTCTGCGGCCTCGCGAAGCCGTTGGAGGGCTAGCCGATCGTTTCGAAGATCAATGCCCTGGTCCTTCTTGAATTCATCGGCCAGCCAGTCGACGATCCGCTTGTCGAAATCCTCGCCCCCCAGGAATGTATCACCGTTGGTTGCCTTGACCTCAAACACGCCGTCGCCGATGTCGAGAAGGGAGATATCGAAGGTACCGCCGCCCAGGTCATAGACCGCGATCTTCCCGGTCTTCTTCTTGTCGAGTCCGTAGGCAAGAGCCGCCGCTGTAGGTTCGTTGATGATACGTAGAACGTCGAGCCCCGCGATCTTGCCCGCATCCTTAGTGGCCTGACGCTGGCTGTCATTGAAATAGGCGGGCACGGTGATCACTGCCTGCGTGACCTTCTCTCCAAGATAGGCTTCGGCAGTCTCCTTCATCTTAACCAATATGTAGGAGCTGATCTGGCTTGGGCTTAATTTTTTGCCCATCGCCTCGACCCAGGCATCGCCATTGTCGGCCTTGGTGATCTTATAGGGTACAAGGCCCTTGTCCTTCTCCACGGTCGGATCGTCATATCGACGCCCGATCAGGCGCTTAATGGCAAAGACCGTGTTTTCCGGGTTGGTTACGGCCTGCCGTTTGGCAGGCTGACCCACAAGGATTTCCCCGTCCTTGGTGAATGCGACTATGGACGGCGTGGTGCGTCCGCCTTCGGCATTCTCAATGACCTTTGCTTGTGTGCCTTCCATAATTGCGACACAGGAATTCGTCGTTCCCAGGTCGATACCGATAACCTTGCCTGCCATCAGAGCCTCCATGCACATGTCGACGCGGCGCAGCCAAATCGTCACGCGTCGCAAAATCTTGGGCCATCGGTGACCAATTACGTTGACGCCCGTCAATTTCGGTGGGGCAGAAGTTCACGACGTGCAAAACAGTACGATGAGAAAAGATAAGGCCGTCAACTTCTTGCCGCGGTCGACCGGTCCTGATCGCATGTGTTTCGTGTGATCTTGATCCGGCGTGGCCCTTGCAAAGTTATGATCCCGCGGTCCTGCAATTCCGTGAAGGCGCGACAGACGGTTTCGACGGAAATTCCGAGGGTGTCAGCTATGTCGTAGCGCGATATTGGGATGGCCGCGCCATCGTCCACGGCGGCCAACCGATCACAAAAATACGAAAGAAAGGCATGAACCTTCTCCTTCGACGTCATAGTGCCGATGACCAACATCTGCTCTTCCAGCCGTTCGATCGACTGAAAACATCGCGCCCTGATCTCGCTTGCAGTCGATGGATCCGTGTCGGCGAGAACTTCCAAACGTTGTCGCGGATAGCATTCGACAACTGTATCTTTGGCCACGGCCTGCGCGCCAAACCAACGATGCGTTCGCAATGTAAACCCAAAGAAGTCACCGGGTAGAAGTATGTCAATAATCTGTCGACGCCCATCTCCATGGACAATGTATTCCCTCGCGGCTCCCGAAAGCACACAGTACCATGTGTTACTGCGCTCATCCGGCCTGAAGATTTCCTGATCACGTTCGAAACGCCTGATATGGGCGATGTCGTGCAGCGTCTCCGATGTCGCCAGGCTGGGGGCCGTTAGCAGCGACAATGCCGGGGATTTTGCTATGGCTTTCGGTTTTCGGAAATTCGCCACCTCGTAAGCCCTTCTCACGGACTTTGCCAAATTCGACTTTTGCGCTGATCGTTGCCAGCTCAGGAAACTGCCGGTCCGCGTTCCTGCTAGATCGTCAAATAGGGCTCTGTTCTTGACGTCGAGCGCAGGCCGTACGCGGTGCCAACCGTTTTGGGTCACGATCGCGTGTCTGAGCGGTTTTGCTCGGCCGTTGACAACATCGATGAGAGCATCGAACCCTTGAGGATGGCTAAGCAGTGCAATTGGCGCTGTCGCCGGCGGTCACGTCATAGTCGCTCCGCTCACCATGTGTGCTTCGTCGGACGCCAAGAATACGACAATTGGCGTGATCGATTGAGCGGCGATTTTGCGATGAGCTCGACTTTAGCCTCTGCTTCGAGATCTGAAGCAGTTTCTTTCGGGTAGAAATCATCGGCGACCTGAGCATAACGCTGGCGATGACGGGTCAAGGGCGTGTCGACGAACAACGGCGTTGACGGTAATCTAGGTGCCGGCCAAACTTGAGCGCGGCCGAATTCATCAGACCGATGATGCCCCATTTGGAGGCGGAATAGGAGCGCCATATTTGGTGCCGTGCCTGCCTTTGCGTCGACGACGTGATGATGATGCGTCCGCCGCCGTTCTTCTAACGCCGCTTGCCGTCGCGAGCTTATGGGTTTTCGCCAGTTTCCATCTCACGGGTCCAGACAGCGGCCGAAGCAAGAGTTCCTTGCGGGTTGCTTACCGCCTGAGGAAGTTGTTGAGGAAACATGGCCATCCGAGCCGCGAAGGCCCCGCCGCTCCCTGAACGCAACGGCGCCTTGATCCGAGGTAGCCGCTGGCCGAGGGAGAGGAACCGGGTGCAGCGCTTTGCCAGCGGCGTTGGGATGATAGCGCGCGACTTGGAGCGCAAAGTTCCGGGAAGCAAGGGTCGCTGCCTGCGATATTTCGGACGCGGCGCAAGCCGAGGCAGCGGCCAATCTTATCGAGCATGAGCTCGGCGCGCCCGGAAGCAGTGCGTTACAGCCACGACACGGTCGGCGCAAAATCCGCTCGCCCCGACGAGACCGCTGGCCAACCGGTGGTTGGTTTCTGTATAGTGGCTTCCCGGTCGAAGCCCCCGGCATCCAGAGCCCGCAAGGAAAGGGTGGAAGCCATGCCGTCTGCACTTAATGCTGAACGTTGGCCGGATCTGCCCTATGCCGCATGGAAGCCCACCTATGAGACGCTGCATCTGTGGACACAGATCGTCGGCAAGATCCGGCTGATGCGCGAGCCATGGCTCAACCATTCCTGGCACGTGACGCTCTATCTGACCGCGCGCGGACTGACCACCTCGCCCATGCCCGCGGACGGGCGGGCGTTCCAGATCGATTTCGACTTTGTCGACCATCTGCTGTGGGTGAAGACGAGTACCGGTCACGTCCGCCAGATCATGCTTGCACCAAAGCCGGTCGCGGAATTCTACAGCGAGGTAATGGCCGCGCTGGCCGAACTCGGGCTCGAGACACCGATCACCACGTTGCCGTGCGAGATCGCCGATGGCATTTCCTTCGACCGTGACAGCGTGCATGCCTCCTACGACCGCGACCTTGCCAATCGCTTCTGGCGCATCCTGCTCGCCACACATGAGGTTCTTTCGCGGTTCCGGACCGGCTTCCTCGGCAAGGTCAGCCCGGTGCACTTCTTCTGGGGCAGCTTCGATCTAGCTGTGACACGTTTTTCCGGCAGGCGGGCGCCGCTCCACCCAGGCGGCGTGCCGCGCCTGTCCGACGCGGTAGCCCGCGAAGCCTATTCGCATGAGGTGAGCAGCGCCGGGTTCTGGCCCGGCGGCGGGTCGATCGACTACGCGGCCTTCTATTCCTACGCCTATCCGGCGCCGGATGGCTATGCCTCTGCTCCTATCCAGCCTCGGGAGGCGTTCTTTTCCGAGGAGCTCGGTGAGTTCCTTCTGCCATACGAAACCGTGCGCACGGCGCCGGACCCCGAGGCCAAGCTCATGGCATTCCTGCAGAGCACCTATGATGCGGCGGCCGATCTCGGCAGATGGGATCGCAGCGAGCTCGAATGTCCCTACGGCACGCCCTACCGGCCACGTTTGGTTGAGATGATCTGAAAAAGAGATCTTGCTGGCAGTGGTCGGTCGCGACGATCCCCGAGTGGTGACGAGAAGTCGTTCGGCCGATGGTGGACGATGCGGGCAGCGACTGACGTTACCGAGGCGTCATCCCCGCTATCGTTGACAATGAAGTCGAATTCAATGACCTGAAAGCCGCCGAGCATTACCACGTGCTTCATGATCCCCTGCCGCCCAGCGCACGAGCTTGAGCTGCGCCCGTGTAGGTGCAGGGATGAACGTCGCTGGCGTTCCGAAATGGGAGCCGGTAGCAACGGCCTCGGCTGCACGCCGGCAGCCTTGAGGCGGGAGACTTCGGAGGTATGGTCTTCGACAATCAAATGGAGGCGATTCCAGCCGCCGGGCTTGGGCTGCTCACCATCGGCCATAGGCTTGCCCGCGGAACTGGTCGGGCCGCTCAGCAGCAGCCGCAACGAACCGCGCCGAACGTCGGCGAAGGCCGGGCTGGAATTGGAGATCGGCGTGAATCCGAGGTGCGTAGTGTACCAGACGATGGCGGCTTCGACGTCATCGACGATGGAGCGAACATTGACGGTTTCCTATGTCATCCCTCTCTTCGCGGAAACGGGGCGCTCTCCCGGCTAGTTGCGGATGGCGGTACGAACCAGACCAAGGCGATGCTTCCCAGTATCGCGAAGACTGCCCCATAAATGAAGACACTTTCATGGCTGACACGGTCCCAGAGCGCTCCCGCAACGAGGCTGGCGATGAGCTGCAGGAGACCCACCGTGGTGCTGTACCAGCCGATGCCGCTCGCCCGCAAAGGCTCTGGCACGAAATCCGATGCGAAGGCCTTGCCGACCGTACGGAAGATCCCCTGATAGAGCCCGTAGATGACAAAGAGCGCGGCGACCGCGAACACCTGACGCGTAAGCGCAATGCCGAGATAGGCAATCGCGAAGATGACGAAACTGGCCAGGAGCACGGTCTTGCGGCCCCATTTATCGGAAAGGGTGCCGGCCGGGTAAGAGATCAGGGCCGCAAACAGATTGAACCCGGCATAGATCAGGATCGTCAGCTCCAACGACGCGCCAATATCCTCGGTTCGCAGTATCAGAAAGGCGTTGCTCGAGTTGCCAAGGGAGAACAGCGCCGTGACGAGCAGGTATGTCCAGTAGCTGCGCGGAAACCGGCTCAGGCGTATATCGATCTTTGCTTTGGCGTGCGTTTCCGCCGGTCGCTCCCTGACAAGCACGACCATAACGAATGCGAGCAGGCCGGGGATCACGGCGACGTAGAAGATCGTACGCAGGCCAATATGCAGGACGTAGATCAGGAGAGCGGCAAGCAATGGCCCGAGGAACGCTCCCGCGTTGTCGCCCAGTCCCTCGAGGCCGAAAGCCTTGCCTCGATTGGCCTCTTCCACCGAGCCGGCGATCAGTGCATCGCGTGGCGCCGAACGCATGCCGGCTCCCAGCCGGTCCAGCAGGCGTGCACCAAACACACCCTGCCAGACGGTGGAGACGCCCATCAGGGGTTTGCCGACCGCGGCCAGAAAATAGCCCCACAATGCCACGGGCTTGCGCTTTTGCAGCTTGTCCGACACCGCGCCGGAGATGCCTTGCACGACGCTCTGCGTGGCCAAGGCAAAGCCGTCGATCAATCCCACGATGCTGCCATTTGCCCCAAGCATCTGGGTCAGGAAGATTGGTAGCACCGGATAGAGCATCTCGGTCGAGATGTCGGCGAACAGGCTAGCAAGGGCCAGCAGGTATATGTTCCTGGATAGCCCAGCAAAGAAGCGTTGGGAGGTTACCTCCGCCATGGCTGAAAAGACCTATCGCCCGATGGCCCTCGTGGCAAGTGCGAGGGGGAGTCAAATAGAGGACTGAGCCTCACGGTTTGCAGATCAATGATCACGGCTTGTGCCCAATCTTTCGAGCCAGCAGTGCATCCCGCGACCAGGCTCCCGCACCGACAATGGGTAGATAGTGTGCGCCAAGCAGCATGTCGAAATCGGGACGCGCTTCATGCGGCGTGCTCCAGAATCCGTAGCGAGCGAGCTTAGGCGCATGAAAAATCCAAACGTCAGGCGACGGTTCGAGATGGCGACCCGGTGCGTGTAGCGCGACAGGTAGGCAAGCTCGTTGAAGGGAACTCCACGGTCATTGACAGCGACCTTCCGCTTGCCCGACGGTTTGAGCAGTTCACGTGGCGTCGATCCTGCGCAACACGCCGCTGCGTCGGCCCTCGGTGCTTACGCCGAAATCGCTGCGACGGATCCTGCAGATCACCGAGGGTATGATCGCCAACATCTTCCACATGATCAACAGCCTCGCGGTCGACGCCATCGAGAGCGGCCGCGAGTACATTACTGACGAAGCGGTCGAGTGCTGCGAGCCAGAGTTCGATGCCGAGGCGGCATTCGCATGATTGAGAACACGCCGCCACGGCGCTTGCCGGTGCGCTTGCCGCCCCATTCTGATGAACTCCTGTCGTCCTTGATCGGCCGGCACGCCGCCTTTTACTCGGTTCCACCGCTGGTCATGCTTCGGCATTGCCTGCCGGAGGCCCCCTCATTGCGAGCGGCCGATCTCCTACTGGGCAGGGATCAGGAAATCCGCCTGGCCAACATGTTTGCCACCGAGCCGGCCGTGATGCGGCGAATGACCTTCACAAATGTCGCGCAATCATCGCATCGGCTCATCTCCCGTCGGCCGACGCAGGTCTGTACCAGCTGCAGCCCGGGACATACGGAGCCGGAGCCGACCCTGCGAAGCCAGCTTCTGGGGTGGCGTATTACGTGCTCTTTGTGCGGAAACCAACTCCGGGATGCCGGTAGGCGGGAAATCCCTTCCCGTTTCCGGCAATATTGGGGTGCCGCTCTTCATGGCGAAAAGCTGCTCGACGATGAAGCCGAACGTGGTATTGGAACCTGGATATCGCCAGCCGACATTGCTCGGCTTCTCCTGATGCGACGCATTCCAAGACCTATACCACGCGAGCACGACCCTTGGCGCTTCCGGGTGCTCGGCGCAATCATCCCCGATCTCGACCGTGTCGTCGCCGCGGAACAGGAGAACCTGCCCACGCCTGCAAAGCCGATCCTGCCGCTTCACATGCGGCACGCTCTGCTGGCGGGAATCGCCATCGTCGAGCGCGCTGGACCGGAGATGCTCGGAATGCTGCGTGGTCACATGATGGGTGACAATAGGGGCCGGTTCACTGACGCCACCGAGAGCATGATAGCCCGAGCTCGGAGGTGGAAAGCTTCATCCCAGATGCACTTGATTTGAGAATCTGACGGCAAAGATTCTCACAATTAAAGGCCAAGCCTGAACCTAACCGGCGCATTCTTACGATTAAGTGCCAAGCGACACACGGCCCGATCCCTAATTCATATCCCCGAATGGGTGACAGCAGTACCTTTAGTGACGCTGGGCGGAAGCAAATCTTCTGCGCTGGAGCTTACTCCTGAGCCATCGCATCAGAAGAGGAGCTTCCTGTGGTCCAGCTTTCGATCGACGCTGGTTACAATCCCGCGTTGTACCTTGCGGTCGGGCATGCGCTACAAAATCGGACTCCCTAATGCTTTCCATTCTGAGGCTCGTAACCGCGCCGCTTCCGGGATGTCAGGTCCGCTGCCTGCGATCATACTGGTCGCCGGCGCAATCGAGTTGGTTTGCGGGCTTTTGATAATCATAGGCTACCTCCACCCGAATTGCCGCCTTCATCGCTTCTGGTGAGATGGCTGCGGCCTATTTCCTGGGCCATGCCCCGCAAAACTTCTTGTAAACAGGGATCTTGAACAGCTCATCGTAGCAGGGGATCAGGGAATTGGCTTCGGGTGTGTCTGGGCGCTGAAAGGATCCCTCGGCTTTTCTCATCTGGGCCTCCCTGGCAGGCGACGGTGATGCCAGCGGCCGATGCGCTTGCTTCGGAACAAGCCCGGAAGCCGCAAGTTCCATCGGGGCAGAAGCAGGTAACTGGATTGCGATGTAGCCCGTTCCGGGTCGCATCGGAGGCCTTAGCGTGTCTGCGTCGACAGGCCCTGCCCTTGAGCGGTCGGCGACACTGGCGGGCTAGCCGAAATGCGCCAAACGGTGTTCGCCAGATCGTCGGCAACGATCAGCGCGCCACGCGGATCCAACGTCACGCCGACCGGCCGTCCTCGCGCCTTCCCGTCTTCGGTCAGGAAACCCGTGGCGAAATCGATCGGATCGCCGGCCGGCTTGCCGTCGCGGAACGGTACGAACACCACCTTGTAGCCGGAAGGCGGAGTGCGGTTCCAGCTCCCATGCTGGCCGACGAACACGCCGTCCGCAAATTCGGGACCCATGACCGGGGCCGAGAAAGCGAGGCCGAGGGCCGCGACATGCGATCCGAGGCTGTAGTCGGGGCGGATCGCCGAGGCCACTTTCTCCGGGTCCTGCGGTTGAGCGCGCGGATCGACGTTCTGGCCCCAATAGCTGTAGGGCCAACCATAGAATGCGCCCTCCCGCACCAAAGTCAGGTAATCCGGAACTAGGTTGGGGCCGATCTCGTCGCGTTCGTTCACCACGGCCCAGAGCTGGCCGCTTCCCGGCTGGATGGCAAGCGCGGTTGGATTGCGAAGACCGGTCGCATAGGGCTTGTGCGCTCCAGACTGCACATCGATCTGCCACACCATCGCCCGGTCGGTCTCCACATCCAAGCCACGCTCGGTGATATTGCTGTTGGATCCGATGCCCACGTATAGGAAGCGGCCGTCGGCGCTGGCCGTCATCGCCTTCGTCCAATGATGGTTTATGGCCGACGGCAAGTCGGCGACCTTCACCGGCGGTCCGCTGGCCTCGGTCTGGCCGTCACGGTAGTCGAAGCGGACCACCGCATCCTGGTTGGCCACGTAGATGGCGCCGTTCACGAATGCGAGGCCATAGGGCGCGTTGAGGTTGTCCGCGAAGATGCTCCGCGTTTTGAACGTACCGTCGCCCTTAGTGTCACGCAGCAGCGTCAAGCGATTGCCACCCTTCACATGGGTCTTGCCCAGCGACTTTATATAGTTCGCGACGAGGTCCTTGGGCCGCAATGCGGATTCATTGCCGCCGGAACCCTCCGCGACCAGAATGTCTCCATTCGGAAGGACCAGGGTCTGACGGGGTACCGAGAGACCGGTAGCGATCAGCTGGATCTTGAAGCCGTGCGGCACCGTCGGCAGCTCGTCGCCCCAACCAGCCGGAAGCGCAATACTCATGTCGGGCAAGAGGCCTCGCCGTGGCGCCGGAAGATTCGGGTCGGCACCATATTGCGGCGGAGAAGCGGCCTCGTTGTTGCAGCCGGAGAGGATGGCAGCGCAGGCGACAAGCAGAAGCAAGGGGCGGATCACGGTGACCTCCATGAGCGGAAGCCCGAATAGCCGATCCACGTCGCAACCAGCGCCAAGAGCGTCGTGATTACGGACAGGTATAGGCCTTCCGGCATGGTTGCCCAAGCATCCTTGGCATGCACGAGGGCGTTGACGAGGCCTAGCACCCACATGGCGAGCAACACGATGAAGTATAGGAAAATCTGCCCCGTCCGGAACCGAACCAGGTCGATCAGCGCCCAAAGCAGCGCAAAGCCGCCGCCCAGCAACCCGCCGGCTATCAGCCATGAAGAGAAATTGGACCACTGAACCTGGAACGTGTTCCAATATGCGATGTCGCTGACCAGGCCCCCGAGGAACAGCGGAAACGGAAAGGCGAGAAGAATCGCGTGGAGGGGGTGAAGCGGCCTCAGGGCGGCTGGAGCGGACACGGCTGCCATTTGGGGCTCCTCTCATTTTCCCCGGAGCACTTTCCCCGCTGGTTAGGGGGTAGGTAGCGCGCGCCTCGGTCTAGTCCAGCGTCACCGCCGCTCCTCGACTTCTGTGCATGTCCTCCCACAGCCGAACCAGCCCACATGAACGCGATTCCCAATGCGAGCCTTCGTCGCACCTGCGGGCGAAGACGTTGGCGCGGCTAAAACGGGGCCGGGTCCAGACTGTCCGCTTTCAGGCACCGAGAGTGGGATAGCTGCCATTCGTCGCAAGGCACTTTTTCCCTAACGGAAGTTGTGGACTTTCGTTGACGGCTGGCGACAAATGCGATCCAGCACCGCCAATTTGTTTCGGCCATGTGGGAACAACTGAACACTCGAGCTGTTATTGCGCACCCTTACTCATCGGCCCGCCGTCTCCTCCCCCGAGGCGGCGGGCTTTTCCTTTTGTGTTTGGGGGAAAGCAGTGCTTTCGCATCTACAAACGGCCGACGCCTGGCTGCGGATGGACCCGCTCAGGTGATCAAGATTTCGCCACACACAAGAGAATTTGGAACACTGACGGAGGTGGGGCATTCGGGTGGCGTTGAGCAGAACGAGTTGCTCGACGAGTGAGACCTAGGAGCCCGTTGTTCATCCCGGAGCCGGGCTCTGATCGACTCCATTTCCGATCAAAAAGTCCGCGTGGGGCGCGGCCTTGATTTGGCGAGTTTGCCAGGTGAGGTCCAGCGCGGCTACCACTACACCCTTACTCATCAGCCCGTCGTCTCCCGGCTTTTTTGTTTCGGCAAAAAAAGCCCCAGCTTGCGCCGGGGCCAAAGTTGCTTCTGAGTGCAGATCAGAATTTGTAGTTGATGCCAACACGCACGGTGTGGAAGTTGAACTTCCGATCCAGGCTTGCGTTCAAGCCAAGGAACTCGTCATCGAAAAGATTGGCCTTGCCGAGATCAGTATAAAGATACTCGGTTTTGAAGGTCACATTGTCAGTGATGGCGTACTCCGCGCCGGCTCCGACGGTCCAGCCCCACTTGGTCCTCGACACGCTCTCGTCAATGTCAAGTTCATCAGCGCGGATGAAGCTCTTTGTACGACCATAGGCGGCGCCGCCGGTCGCATAGACGAGGAAGCGGTCAGTTGCCAGGACGCCTGCACGAGCGCGTATGGTGCCGTACCAGTCGAGCTTGGTGCCGGCGCTCGCGTCGATCGACCCAAACGGAGCGTCAAAGCTGGCCGAGGCCTCGCCCTTGATGTTGGCGCCCTGGAAATCTGTTTCAACACCGAGGACCCACTGATCCACCTGGTAATTGTAGCCGACCTGGACGCCACCGAGGAAACCGCTGGAGGTGAGGTCCAACGAGCCATCCATGAGGTCAATGCGATCGCCCTCGTCATAGCCATAGACATCGAACGGATGCTTGGCCTTGCCGCCGCCAAAGCCGATGTTGAGGCCAACATAGGCACCAGTCCAGCTGAAGATCGGCATCACCTCTGGGACCGGCGATAAGATGTCGGCAGCAAACGCGTTTGAAGACAGAAGCATCGAGAACGTTGCTACGATGGTGGTACGTTTTGAAAACATCTCTACCCTCTAGAAGACTCAATAGTAGTAGCCTTATAGTCGGCAACGACTGCAAAGGCAGTTGCAATCAGGCAACAGTACAGTTGCTTGATGTATTAGAGGTGCGTGAACAACGCGGTCTGGCAATCGGCATGGAAGCTGGTAGCCGGGGCACAATCAAGCTGTTTGGACGCCGCGATGCCGCTCGGGAAGGGGCATGCTTATCTTCGCATTGTTGGTGTCATAGCCGTGGCATGGTGGAAGACGATGGTTTACGCGATGGCACTTGGGATTTGGGGCGCGATGGGGAATGACCCCCGCGCCTCCAGGCCACCAGCGTTTTGGAAGATGAATGCTTGTGGTCTGGCAATCGCGTTGTGCTCGATCGCTCTCGCGATGGCATAGACCGCCCGTTCCGGTGCTTGCCAGTCCTTTGCTCGATCTGCTTGAGCAGTGCGCCTGCCTTGCGCTGAAACCCGCGCCGAACCGCGCAGGACGATTCAACGCGGGTGAGCAGTGAGATCCAGCACTTCTCTCGCCCTAAGTTGACAGCGGCACGATTTTGCCAGAACCGCTATTAAGCAGCCAGTCGGGCAAAACCCGGGAAGAACTCGCCTGAGCAGAAGGCGCGGCGCGGTAGGCAGAGAGGGTGAGCGCCGAGCCTTCGGCTGCCTGCCCCCAGGCAGCGCCCAGATGCTTGCAGAAAGGGGAGATAAAGCAAGGGGGCGGGGTGCTTCCGCTATTGGCGAGCCTTGCGCCAGCCTGCGCGCCGCGCTTCCTGCTCGGAGCAAAACCAGCGCTCGCCCTTGCCCTCTGATATCTGAGTCCGGCTGTAATACTTCTGGCCTGGCACATGGTAGATGCGCTCGCCTTTGGCGGAGATGTTGCCCTTGATGCTGCAGCTTGAAGCGGCTGAAAGGGAGAAGCTGGCGGGTTGCTCGACACTGCGCGCGTGGGCCGCGCGCCACTCCCATGGCGTCTCAAAGGTACCGGCCCAGATGCCGCGCCGCACTTGTTGTGCTGTCCTCTGGTGAGCGGCATAGGCTCCGTTGCTGTAACGCGGCCAATCGAGCGCATGCCCGTTCTCGACGAGCCAGGCCTGGATGCTGGTGCCATCGGCTCGCGCGCAGTCGCCAACAAAGCGGCCGTACTGGTCCCAACTGACGAACTGGCAGCGTGCCGGCCTGGATGCGGCCAGGAACTCGTCGAGCGCGACAGCTGCAACGCGGCCGCAGGGATACTCGAAGCCCTTGGCATCCTCGCAGTATTGCGAGCTCTCTGGAGCGTCCACGCCATTGAAGCGGATACGCTGGCCGGCGATCTCGATCGTGTCGCCGTCGATTACGGTGGCGCGGCCTTCGATGGGCGCAGCGGCGGCGCGCGGCCAAAATGAGGTCAGGCCTTCAACGAAGCGGCCACCGTCTGGCCAACCCTGGACAGCTTGCTGAAAAGCGAGGACGCCGACGACAATCGCCAGGGCAGCAACAAGCCGACGCACCGCACACGGCAGCCTGCGTGGCCCCTTGCGGCGACCATGGCCTTGAACCTTGGGGTTAGGCCGTGGCCGGTCCCTGATGTTGTGAACGTTCCCGCCCATCGTTCGAAGGGTGCGTAAAAAGACGCAGAGGTCAATCCTCGCTGCGGTTTGTGGTCACGTGATCATGCCAGCAATGACGATCACCACTATGAACAAGACCACGAGGCTGGCACTCGTTGGCAACATCTCGCCGCCGTTCGTCCCGGCCATCCCATCTGTGGACTGTGCCGCATCTCCACCCCAACCGGGCGGGCCCCAGGGCGGCGGACAGGCAGCTTTCAATCAGAAATCAACCGTCAGCCGCCGTTCTTTTGCCGGCCTCAATTCGCTCATGGCGGGTTCTGCCGCTTTCTCGAGGTGGACGTTGCCGATGCCGATCCGTAAGACTGCAGCTTTGTCACGAACTGCCAGATCGAAGGATTTGGCCCCTTGGGGGGTATTCATGGCAAGATCAGACGACAAGATTGAGAACGCGAAGCGGGAGGCTGCGGCGCACTATGCGCGCATTCGCGAAGCCGGAGGCGCGCTTTCATACTGCATCGACTACGTCCATCACATCGAGGGCCTGAAGGGCGAAGGCGAACCCGCTGCCATTCGCGAACGACAGGCCGCTTTCCCGAGGACGGCGGTGCGGCTAGCGGCGGTCGGCGCTGTCCAATCCGCCCGAAGCGAAGGCGTCGGTTCGGAGACGCTGGACGAGACCCTCAAGTGGGCACGCGCCGCATGGGTACACTCGGCTGGGCACTACGTCGACCAGCCTTCCGGAGGTGGCGAGTTGGAAACTGTGGACCTCCCGAACGCACAGGTGATGGCGATAATCCGGAAGGCGGCGGACACCCGCAAAGCCAGGGCCGCCGAGCAGTGGGACCGTCTCGTGGACTCGGATGTCGAAAGCCTGGCGACGCTCGCACTGATCGGGCAAGAGGCCGCGAAGCCCGTCAGCCGCAAGGACAAATGGATCGGCAACGCGATCCTGGCGGGACTGGCGGCCGCTGGCGTCGCCTACGGTCTGTCGAACTCGTACTTTTCAGTCAAGGTGGATCAGCCCTTCGACAGCGAGCTCGGCTTCCAGCAGCACCGGGACGCGACCGCCCGGGTCCTGAACCACACGACCCTGATGTCGTTGACCACGCCGCGATCCGGCATGCTCAAGCTGGCTTTTGGCTGGCCGATGAAACCTACGGAAGACGAGCGCGTGGCTTTCACGAGGTTCGGACGCGAGGTTGTCAGCTCATGGCGAGGCCTCGCCGCGGTCGGCGATCTCATATGCGGCGGCGCGGAGCCGCCGGAGGACGACCTGCTTGAAATCATCCGAAACGTAAACGACGGCATCGACCTGCAGGAGCCTCCGATTGGCGGGATCGGCAGGTATCAATCCCTGATCATGCGGTCGCTGCTGCGGACATATCCAGCGCCGGCTCCGTGCAAGTAGGACTGCGGCCGAAGCCTCGGCTGACGCTTCATTGCGCCACCATTGCCACCATACGGCAGGGCAAGGACCGGATGGTGACATTCCAACAGCGGACTTAAATATATTTATTTGAATTGATGCAGATCAATTACTTTATTGTTTTTTGTCTGACTGCTCTCAAAGAGACTATACACTAAAATAAGCGTATCGATGGTGCAAGAAAATTCGTTTGTATTTCATTATTATTAGGGGGAGCCTTAGATGCCGTGAAAGTTATACAGGCGGAAGTCGATTTCCGGCAACGCCGCCAAACCACATCCGCACGGCCTTATGTTCCGATTGTGAGCCCAGGGAGGATTTCGATGCGTGTGTTCAAAAATGCGGTCTGTCTTCCAATTGCCGCCGCGCTCATGACCTGCGCATATGGGGCGTGGGCAAACGATGACCTGCAGAAACTTGCTGCGGATTCAAAGAACTGGGCGATGCCCACCGGCGACTATGCCAACACCCGTCATTCAAAGCTGAATCAGATCACCAAGGACAATGTGAAGGACCTCCAGGTCAAATGGATGTTCTCCACCGGCGTGCTGCGCGGCCATGAAGGCGGGCCTTTGGTAATCGGCGACGTGATGTATGTGCACGCGCCGTTCCCGAACACCGTCTATGCGCTCGATCTGAACAACGACGGCAGGATTCTGTGGAGGTATGAACCCAAGCAGGATCCGAACGTCATTCCGATCATGTGCTGCGACACGGTCAACCGTGGCGTCGCCTATGGCGACGGGATGCTCTTCCTCAACCAGGCCGACACGATGCTGACCGCGATCGACGCCAAGACCGGCAAGATGGTCTGGTCGGTCAAGAACGGCGACGACAGCAGCGGCGGCAAGGGCGAATCCGGAACCTCCGCGCCGATGGTCGTCAAGGACAAGGTGATCGTCGGCATCTCGGGCGGCGAGTTCGGCGTGCGTGGCCATCTCACCGCCTACAACATCAAGGACGGCTCGCGTGCCTGGCGTGCCTACTCGATGGGACCGGATGCCGACATGCTGGTCGACCCGCAGAAGACGACCGATCTCGGCAAGCCGATCGGCGCCGATTCCAGCCTCAA
>NZ_JBDGLC010000012.1:0-60470 GCF_057656055.1 Pseudaminobacter sp. Soil_N_29 | reverse complement strand
GGCCGGGGCCGCCGGACGCAGGATCGGCTGGAAAGTCGCCGTGGCCGGCGCCGGCTCGCTCGCTAGCGGAGCCCGCGACGGAGCCGCAAGAGGCTGGCTCGGCGGCACGGCGCTTGCCAGAGGTCCGGCCGGGCGAGGCGATGGCTGCGGTGCAGCGGGCGGCGTGCTCTGGTTGGCTGGCGAAGGCAGCGGCCGGGAAGCCGCCGCGGAAAGGGGCTCGGTGCTCGCCGCGCCGGCGGCCGCCTGGCCGACCGGGTTCGTGACGCTGCGCAGCAACTCGTATTCGAGCGGGTCCACGTCAAGGGGGGCATCTGCGAGTTTGAAAACTTTCAAGGACTTACTCCACGCATGATCTGCCCGGAAGATCGAACGCACACGCGGTCCGTCCTCGCCAGAATCCCTGCCGGCGAGCGGTGAATGCGCGTTGGATGATCCGGTAAGTCCCCCGTACCCAAGCGGCCGCACATTTATTGGTAAATATGGCGTTACTTGGCCCGGCATCCGGCAATTCGCAGGCATTCCGCCGCTTTTGCGCGGTTTTGGCGTCGTCTGGAGCGCCTCGGTCAAACAGAAACGCCGCGCGGGGTGGCCGCGCGGCGTCGTGGCATGTGGTGGGCCGGCGCTGACGGCCGGCCCCGTCCGGGCTTAGAACAGGCCCTCGATCTGGCCGTGCTCGTTGAGGAAGATCTTTTCCGACGACGGCACCTTGGGCAGGCCCGGCATGGTCATGATCTCGCCGCAGATGACGACGACGAAGCCGGCACCCGCCGACAGCCGCACCTCGCGCACCGGCACGGTGTGGCCGGTCGGCGCGCCGCGCAGGTTGGGGTCGGTCGAGAACGAGTACTGCGTCTTGGCCATGCACACCGGCAGGTGGCCGTAGCCCTGTTGCTCCCAGGCGTGCAACTGGTCGCGGACCGACTTGTCGGCGATCGCCTCGGCGCCGCGGTAGATGCGCTGGACGACGGTGTTGATCTTGTCGAACAGGCTCATCTCGTCGGCGTAGAGCGGCGCGAACTGCGCCGCGCCGGACTCGGCCAGCTGCACCACCTTGTGCGCCAGCTCCTCGATGCCGGCCGAGCCCTGGGCCCAGTGCCGGCACAGGATCGCCTCCTCGCCCATGGCGGCGACGAACTCCTTCACCGCCTGGATCTCGGCCTCGGTGTCGGCGTGGAAGTGGTTGATCGCCACCACCGCCGGCACGCCGAACTGCTTCACGTTCTCGATGTGGCGGCCAAGGTTGGCGCAGCCCTTCTTCACCGCCTCGACGTTTTCCGCGCCGAGGTCTTCCTTCTTGACGCCGCCGTTCATCTTCAGCGCGCGCACGGTGGCGACGATGACCGCGGCCGCCGGCTTCAGGCCGGCCTTGCGGCACTTGATGTCGAAGAACTTCTCCGCGCCGAGATCGGCGCCGAAGCCGGCCTCGGTGACGACGTAGTCGGCGAGCTTCAGCGCGGTGGTGGTGGCCATCACCGAGTTGCAGCCATGGGCGATGTTGGCGAACGGGCCGCCATGCACGAAGGCCGGGTTGTTCTCCAGCGTCTGCACCAGGTTGGGCTGCATGGCGTCCTTGAGGAGCACGGTCATGGCGCCGTCGGCCTTGATGTCGCGGGCAAAGACCGGGCTCTTGTCGCGGCGGTAGGCGATGATGATGTCGCCGAGGCGCTTTTCGAGGTCATTCAGGTCGGTGGCCAGGCACAGGATCGCCATCACCTCGGAGGCGACGGTGATGTCGAAGCCGGCCTCGCGCGGGAAGCCGTTGGCCACGCCGCCGAGCGAGCAGACGATGTCGCGCAGCGCGCGGTCGTTCATGTCCATGACACGGCGCCAGGCGACGCGGCGGATGTCGATCTGCTGCTCGTTGCCCCAGTAGATGTGGTTGTCGATCAGGGCCGACAGCAGATTGTGGGCGGTGGTGATGGCGTGGAAGTCGCCGGTGAAGTGGAGGTTCATGTCCTCCATCGGCACCACCTGGGCATAGCCGCCGCCGGCCGCGCCGCCCTTGACGCCGAAGTTGGGCCCGAGCGAGGCCTCGCGGATGCAGGTGATGGCCTTCTTGCCGATGCGGTTCAAACCGTCGCCGAGGCCCACCGTGGTGGTGGTCTTGCCCTCGCCGGCCGGGGTCGGGTTGATGGCGGTGACTAGGATCAGCTTGCCGTCCTTGTTGCCCTTGACCGACTGGATGAAGTCGGCCGACACCTTGGCCTTGTCATGGCCGTAGGGCAGCAGGTGCTCCGGCGCGATGCCGATCTTGGCGCCGACCTCCTGGATCGGACGCTTCGTGGCCGCGCGTGCTATTTCGATGTCTGTCTTGAATTCGGACATAGGCAGAAGATCCCTTCCGTTGCATTTCCAGTTTTGGCGACGCGCGATCCGGCGTCTTTCGCCGGGCATAGAATCCCGACGGGGCTCGTTTTCGCCGTCTCAAAACAGCCGTGCAATACGCGGATTGCGACAGACGGGGAAGCAGTCGTCCCCAAGCGCCCCGATAACGCTGTTTGGCGTCGGGTCAGCGCGACAGGACGTTGCTGATTTCCACCAGGTTGGAGCGCACGCGCAGGATGTAGAAGCCCATCGTGATCAAATGCGACGGCATGATCCAGCCGGCTTCAGCGCCATTGGAGATGATGAAGGGCTGGATGTTGAGCGCCGAGCGCGTCTGCTGCTCCATCGTGTTCCAGAGGCTGTCGAGATTGCGCGTGCGCAGCACGTCCTCGAAATCGGCATGCGCGGCCTTGAGCAGGCCGTAATAGCCGTAGAGCTGGCCATAGGCGAACCAGAAGCGGTCGTCGGCGCGCGGGTCGAGCCAGCCATTGCTGTGGTTTTCGGCACGGTCTTTCAGTATGGCCGAGGTGCTGCCGATGTCGTTGGCGATGCGGTCGATGAACTGGATCAGGTTATCGGCGCGCGCGTCGAAGACGGCGCCGCATTTTTCCAGCCGGGTGTTGAAGGCGCGCAGGCTCTTGATGGCCGAGCGGTAGTAGCTGGGCGTCGGCGTCTTGGGGCCGAAGGGCCGTAGCCCGAAATACCAGGTGTATTCGTCAAACTGCATATTGCCGCGCGCCGACTGAAGGTCGGTATCGACCTGGCTTGTGCCGCGCACGCGGCCGAGATTGTCGGCGAGTTCGGTGGTGGTGCGCCGCACCGCCTGATTGATGCCGCGCTGGAACGAGGCCTTGTTGTCGAGAAAAGGGGTGTCGTCCCAGGACAGGCCGAAGAAGCCGAGCTTGTAGAGAAGCATCGACGAGATCCAGGCATTCTGGTTGACGTTGAAGTCGGTGAGGTCGGCGGTGACGTCGGCTATGGCCGAGCGGGCGCAGGTCTTGGTTGCGCTGCCGTCGTTCTCGGCCAGCTGCTCGCCCGCAGTGGTGCTGCGCTTTTCGAACTGGTAGGCGTCGGCGTAGTCGGGATTGAAGTTGGTCCAGGCCTGCGTCTGCCAGATGAAATAGCCATAGAGGCCCGCAATGCCGGCCACGCAGAGGGCGGCGACGGCCTGAAGAATCCAGTTCTGCCGGTAGTACCAGCCCCAAACCCGCCTGAACGGCCAGGCGACAACGCGGCCGATTGATCTGAGCGCCCGGATGAAGATGTTGGAACTGTCGTCAAGCATCTGATTTCCGATGTTCCTCTCAATGGACCGGCGCGAAAACCGCGGCCTATCGGCGCAGCGACCGGCACGATCATATCGCCGTCTTCCAGATATTTTGTTTTGACGCTCATCACAACCTACGGCGGGCAATATGTGCGGGTGCAGGGGGGACGGCGTGTCGCTTGTGAAGGGAGAATTTGTCGTCTCCAGCAAACTCCGCGCCGCGCCTTGCCCACCCGCGGCGCTTGAAACCATTCAAAAATGATGTTTGGCTAAAACACGAACGGCTTGACGCCGCACACCATTCGCTCTGCCAGCAAATTTTCAATGGGAGACACGCAATATGTCGCGTATGAAATCATTCGCCATGTCATTCGGTATGGCGGCGGTTCTTTTTTCGGGCAGCGCACTCGCAGCCGAATCCGAAAGCTGCAAGAAAGTGCGTTTCTCCGATGTCGGCTGGACCGACATCACCTCCACGACTGCTACCGCGTCGGTCATTCTCGAGGCGCTGGGTTATGCGCCCGACGTGCAGGTGCTGTCGGTGCCGGTAACCTATGCTTCGCTCAAGGCCAAGAACATCGACGTGTTCCTGGGCAACTGGATGCCGACCATGGAAGCCGACATCAAGCCCTATCAGGAAGACAAGTCGGTCGAGACGCTGGTGGTGAACCTGCAGGGCGCGAAGTACACGCTTGCGGTTCCGTCCTACACCTATGATGCCGGCCTCAAGGACTTCGCCGACATCGCCAAGTTCAAGGACAAGCTGGACAACAAGATCTACGGCATCGAGGCCGGCAACGACGGCAACCGCCTCATCCTGGACATGATCGAAGCCGACACCTTCGGCCTCAAGGGCTTCGAGCTGGTGGAGAGCTCGGAGGCCGGCATGCTCTCGGCGGTGACCAAGGCGGCGGGCGCCAAGAAGGATGTGGTTTTCCTGGGCTGGGAACCGCACCCGATGAACTCCATGGTCGACATGAAGTACCTGACCGGCGGCGATGACGTGTTCGGGCCGGATTTCGGCGGCGCGACGGTCGCCACCAACGTTCGCGCCGGCTATGCCACCGAGTGCCCGAACATCGGCAAGTTCCTGACCAACCTCGTTTTCTCGCTGAAGATGGAGAACGAGATCATGGGCGCGATCCTCAATGACAGCGCCGAGCCGAAGGCAGCCGCGACTGCTTGGCTGAAGGCCAATCCCGAGGCAATGACGCCTTGGCTCGAGGGCGTGACGACCTTCGACGGCGGCGACGCGACGGCTGCGGTCAAGTCGGCCCTCGGTCTCTGAGCGCCAACGCGGAATCTTGACGGCGGGGCGGCAATGGCTGCCCCGCCGTTTGCTCCATGGGTGGGAGCGGCGCCACCCCCGCAAACGGGGGAGGCAATGAAAGAGAGGAGATAGGGTGGATCCGGTTTCGGCATTTATCTCGGGCGTCAAGGTTCCGATCGGGCGCTGGGGCAAGCAATTCTTCGATTTCCTGACCACGAACTTCGAGTGGTTTTTCAATTCGGTCGCTTCCGGTCTTGCACTTGCGCTGGAAGGCCTGGTCGACGCGCTGCTGTGGCTTCCGCCGATAGCGCTGATCGCGCTGATTGCGCTGATCGCCTGGTATCTGCAGCGCTCCTGGAAGCTGGTGCTGGGCGTCGCGATCGGGCTGCTGTTCATCGTCAACCAGGGGCTGTGGAAGGAAACCATCGAGACGCTGGTGCTCGTGGTGGCCGCCGCAGCAGCCTCCATGGCCATCGGCGTGCCGATAGGCATCTGGGCCGCCCACAGCGAGCGGGGCTACCGCGTGCTGCAGCCGGTGCTCGACCTGATGCAGACCATGCCCACCTTCGTCTATCTCATTCCGGTACTGATCCTTTTCGGCCTCGGCATCGCGCCGGGCCTGATCGTCACCGTCATTTTCGCCGCGCCAGCGCCGATCCGGCTCACCTATCTCGGCATCACTTCGGTTCCGAAGCCCATGATCGAGGCCGGCGAGGCATTCGGCGCCACCAGGCGGCAATTGCTGTGGAAGGTGGAGTTGCCCGCCGCGCTGCCGACGATCATGGCTGGGCTCACCCAGTGCATCATGCTTTCGCTGTCGATGGTGGTGATTGCCGCGCTGATCGGCGCCAATGGCCTGGGCAAGCCGGTGGTGCGCGCGCTGAACTCGGTCAACATCCCGCTCGGGCTCGAGGCGGGCTTGGCCATCGTCATCCTCGCTATCATTCTCGACCGCATGAGCCGCATTGGCACGGGAGGCGCAAAATGAGCGCGGCCGTCGATTTCAAGAATGTCGACATCGTCTTCGGCACTGCCCAGAAGGAGGCGCTGGAACTGATCGACAAGGGCGCGAGCCGCGCCGAGATCCTCGAAAAGACCGGCGCGGTGCTGGGCTGCGCCGGCTGCAACCTGACCGTCAACGAAGGCGAGATCTCGGTGCTGATGGGGCTTTCGGGCTCCGGCAAGTCCACTCTGCTGCGTGCGGTCAACCTGCTGAACGTGCCCGCACGCGGCAGCGTGATGGTCAAGGACGGCGGCCGGATGGTGGATGTGGCAAGCTGCGATGCCGCCACGCTGCGCCACATTCGGCAGACGCGCGTGGCCATGGTGTTCCAGCAGTTCGGCCTCTTGCCGTGGCGCACGGTGGAGGAGAATGTCGGCTTCGGCCTGGAGCTTTCGGGCGTGCCCGAGGCCGAGCGTAAGGAGCGCGTGAGGAAGCAGCTGGCGCTGGTTGGCCTCGACCAGTGGTCGAAGAAATACGCGCATGAGCTTTCCGGCGGCATGCAGCAGCGCGTGGGCCTGGCGCGGGCCTTCGCCACGGAAGCGCCGATCCTGCTGATGGACGAGCCGTTCTCGGCGCTCGACCCGCTGATCCGCACCAAGCTGCAGGACGAACTGCTGCAGCTGCAGGACAAGCTGAAGAAGACGATCATCTTCGTCAGCCACGACCTGGAAGAGGCGCTGAAGATCGGCACCCACATCTCCATCATGGAGGGCGGGCGCATCGTGCAGACCGGCGCGCCGGAGGACATCGTGCTGCGCCCAGCCAGCGACTATGTCCGCGACTTCATCTCCAACGTGAACCCGCTGTCGGTGCTGACGGCCTGGAACGTGATGCGCGACCGTCGCGACCTGGAGCACGCCGGCGGAGATGGCTGGCTGTGGCTGGATCGCCGCCAGACCACGCGCTTCAAGATCGACAAGGATGGGCTGGTGACTGCGGCCGAACGCAACGGGCAGCCGGCGATCTGGGTTTCCTGCGATGAGGTGGAAACGCTGCCGCCGGACGCGCCGCGCGTGTTCTGGGCGCGGCCGGGCACCACGCTGAAGACGGTGATGCTGGCCATGCACCGCTCGCAGACCTCGCCCGTGGCACTGTTCGACGAACAGTCGCGCTTTGTCGGCGCGATCGGCATCCGTGACGTGCTGTCGGCCGTGTTGCGGCGATAGTAAAGCCAACAACGAACGTTGCATAAATGAAACGCGCCGGAAGATTTACATCTCTTCCGGCGCGTTTCTATCTTGTGGTTTCCACATGAGGCGAAAGCAAAGCTTGAAAAAGAAACGTCGATAGGGTCAAAGTCGATTTCCCGACAGCAATGCGGCGCGCATATATTCGCGAGGTGACATGGCATTGATTCCTGTAGGCATGCAGCGCTCGCTTGCAATTTCCCTCTTCGCAGCGACCGCGTTGGTCTCCTGGCCGGCATTTTCCCAGAGCTTCACGATCCAGCCCGGACAGACGGAAGGGCACCAGGTGATGGGCGACGCCGGCGACACCGGAACGGTGAAGGCGGGCGGCAAGATCGAAACGTCTGGTTTCCAAATAGATGGCGTTGCGATGCGGGATGACCACCAGCGGCTGACCAATGATGGCACAATCGAAACCTCTGGAGAGGAGGCGGCCGGCGCCTACTTCATCGGCGATGGTGCCACCATCGTCAACAACGGCCTCATCCGTTCGACCGGGGTAAACGCATTCGGGATACTCGGCCACGACCTGGGCGCCGCCGATGCGGTGATCCTCAACAATGGAGGGATCGAGGCCACGAGTTTTGGCATCCTGGTGGACGGCCCCCGTGCGCAGGTGCGCAATTCCGGGTCGGGCAATGTCGCGATCTCTGGCGAAAAAGGGGTCGGCATATTTCTGCGTGGTGAGGACTCCAGCGTCGCCAACGATGGACTTATCCGGATCCTGAACAAGGGTTCAACCGGCATCGCGGTGGGCGGGGATCGCAGCACGGTCGGAAACAAGGGGCAAATCGAGACAACGGGCTACGGGACCACGGGCATCGCTGTCGGGGATGCGGTTTTGTCGATATCCACCTCGGATGTTACCGTTTTGAACGACGGTTCCATCCGCACCAGCGGCGAGGCCAGCCATGGCGTTGCGGCAAATGGCGACCGTTTCACCATTTTCAATCGGGGGGCGATTGACAGCAGCGGGGAGGCTTCCGGGGGGATTGTTGTCGGTGGCGACGATGCAAGTATATCGAACACCGGCACGATCAGGGCTTCGGGATCGGTAACAGTAGGAATCGGCGTCGGTATTGGCGCAGGCCCGGGTGTCGGCCTCGGCGACTACGCGGTCATCCACAACAGCGGTTCGATCATCGTCAGCGGCCTCGGCTCCATTGGGGTCGGCACTGACGGGAACAACGCCATCGTCACGAATTCCGGCAAGATCATCAACGACGGCGATGGAGCCATCTTGTTCGGCGGCGACAACGCCAGGCTCAACCTGCTGGCCGGCACGGCTATCCAGGGCGACATCATCTTCGGCGGCGTCGACAACACCGTTACATTCGGCTCCGGGCTGAATGCGATGATGACCTTTTCCGGCATTGTCCCCAACGTGGTGATGGCCGGTGACCGGCCCTTCGTGGTCAGCGGCGACAAGGTGGCGGTGCTGGATACGGCAGGCTTCAGCAGCGCTCACGCGGTGGTGGCAGATCTGACGGGCGATATTGCCGGCGCGGTGGAAGACAGGCTCGCCGTGGCGCGGGGGGAAGGGTTCCGCGGCGTCTTCGGCGTGACCGGCGACCTGCCGTTTGACGCCGACGCCTTGCCTGAGAAGATGGGGCCGGTGTTCTGGGCGACAGCCCTGGGAGGCTATCGCTCGCAGGATGGCTCGGACGACGAGGCGGGCTTCCGCAACTCGCTCGGCGGCGTGATGTTCGGCCTCGAGGGAGAGGTTTCCGACCATTGGCGCGGCGGCGGGTTTATCGGCGCGGCCGGCGGCTCGGCCCGCGTGGACGGCTCGATCCACGACATCGACCACAGCAGCTTCTTCGGCGGCGGCTACCTGGGCTATGCGTCGATCCTGAACTTCGCCGATCTTTCGCTTTCCGTAGGCTCCATGCGCCAGAGCAGCGACCGCCGCATTGCCAACAACACGGTGCAGGGCGGCATCGAGACTGCGCACGCCAGGTTCGACGGCGTCTATGTCAGCCCTTCGGTGGCGGTCGGAACGCGCATGGAGGTTGGCGGCACGGTCGTGGTTCCCAGCCTGCGGCTGCGCTATGCCGGCCTGTTTCTGGATGGCTATGAGGAGAGAGGCGCCGAGGATGCTTTGACGGTGGATTCGCGCAACGTGCATGTCTTCGAGGCGCGCGGCCAGGTCGCCCTGCCGCTGACGCCATGGGCCACCGAGAGCGGCGTCCTGGCCACCAGGCTGAGGGCCGGCGTGGACGGCATCGCACAAAGCCGCGGCAACGTGTCCGCCACGCTTCTGGGGCAGGACATCGTCTTTACCCCGGGCGGAGACAGGGGTGCGATCCGCGGCTTTGCCGGCGCAGACTTCACCTTCGTCAACGCCTCCAGCATGCAGATCAACGGCACCGTCGAGGCAGGCTATGGCAGCGACCAGGCCTTCATCGCCGTGGCGCGCGCGGGGCTGAGCATTGCGTTTTGAGGCTGGCTGAAGCTGCGGGCTTCGATGCCGGCCGAAGCAATAGCGGTCAGCCCCGACCCGAAAAAGCGCTTGTTGGGGGAAACCGCTACCGCCCCTCGCGGTACCACATGGCGCCCAGGGCGGCGAGCAGAAGGCCGAGGCCGAAGAAGCCGGCGAACAGCGGCACGCGGCTCACCGATTTGAGCACGCTGTCGTCGGTAGTCTTCAGGCCGATCCAGTCGCGGCCCGCGGCTTCGGCATTGCCGCGCACCGGAACGATGCTGGGCACTGCGATGCCCGCCCCCTCGGCAAGCCGGCGCGCGCTGCCACCGGTCTTTTCCGCATAGGGCTTCAGTACCGCCTCGGTGGAAACCATGTCGCCGAATTCGGGCGCGTTGATCGGGCCGATATGAGCGAGCGCCGTCAGGTCGCCATTGCCGACCTGGTAGAGGCCGATTTCCTTGGCCACCACGCTGCCGGAGAAGATGCCGGGCTCGGATTGCGTCAGCGGCACGGTCATGGCCTTGCCGGAGGGGGTGATGACCTGTGCGCTGCCGGCGTTGTCCTTCATGGTCTGGCGGCGCACGTCCAGCGTCATGCCGCGGCCGCTGGCGGTAAGGCGTTCCTCCTCGAGCTCGGGCTCCTTCATCAGCCAGTGGGCGATGCGGCGATAGAGCGAGACATGCGGGCCGCCGCCTTCATAGCCGCGCGCCCACAGCCAGCCCTGATCGGACAGGAACATGCCGACGCGGCCTTCGCCCTTGCGGTCGAGCACAAGCAGCGGCCGGTCGTCGGGGCCCTTCATGACGACCTCGCCATCGGGCTGGTTGATGCCGATGATGCGGAACCAGCGGCTCCAATGCGGCGGCTCGGCTGTCGAGCCTTCCAGGCCCCGCGTGACCGGATGGCGTTTGCCGAGATCGGTGAGGCGCGGATAAAACCCCTTCTCCACCACCTCGCCGGTGGGCGTGGCCGGCAGCGCAGGCAGTAGCGGCGTGCGCGCGATGGACTGCTGGCCGGCATATTCGGGCCCGGCGGCGATGAGCAGCGCGCCGCCCTTTTCGACATATTCGGCGATGTAGTCGTAATAGAGGATCGGCAGCACGTCGCGGTGCTGGTAGCGGTCGAAGATAATGAGGTCGAACTCGTTGATCTTGTCCACGAACAACTCGCGCGTCGGGAAGGCGATGAGCGAGAGTTCGTTGATCGGCGTGCCATCCTGCTTTTCGGGCGGACGCAGGATGGTGAAGTGCACGAGGTCGACCGAGGCGTCGGACTTGAGCAGGTTGCGCCAGGTGCGCTCGCCGGCATGCGGCTCGCCGGAGACCAGCAGCACGCGCAGGTTCTCGCGGATGCCGTCGACCAGCGCCACGGCGCGGTTGTTGATGTCGGTGATCTCGCCTTCCTCGCGGTCGACGGCGACCTCGACAATGTTGCGGCCCGCAGCCGGCACGGTGATGCGCAGCGGCATTTCCCGGCCGATGGTCGCGCGCTCGACGGAGACCTGCTGGCCGTTGATAGAAACGCGCACGTTCACATCGCCGGTCTCGCCGCCCGTGGCGATGACGCGATAGCTCATGTCGAGCGGCTTGCCGACGATGCCGAAGCGCGGCGACTTCTCGAAGCGGATGCGGCGGTCCTTCTCGCCTTCCTCGCCGGTGATCAGCGCGTGAAGCGGCGCATGGATGCCCGGCGCGCCGGGCGGCACGTCATGCACCTGGCCGTCGGTGATCATGATGGCGCCGCCGATGCGCGAGGGCGGCACATCGCGGAAGGCGCCGTCGAGTGCGGAGAACAGACGGGTTTCGGTGCGCTCGTCGGCGGCGTCGGCCTTGCCGGCCTCGACCACGCGGACCTCGAACTGCTTGAAGCGGGCGAGCCGTTCCTTGAGCGCCGTCAGGGCCTGGTCGGTCTGGGCGGCGCGGTTGCCGATGTCCTGGCTGGGGCTGCGGTCGACCACCAGGGCCACGACGCTTTGCAGCGGCTCGCGGTCCTCGTCCAGAAGCACCGGGTTGAAGAGGACGGCGGCAAGTGCCGCCAGTGCCGCCAGCCGCAGGAGCGAGCCGCGCCGGCGGAAAAACAGGCCGGCCAGGGTGAGGATGGCGAGCGGCACCAATATGAGGGCCAGCAACTGCCAGCCGAGCAGCGGTTCGAAGGAGAGCGTCCAGTTGCTCATGCTACTGCCCCAGCCTCTCGAGCAGGGCGGGCACATGGACCTGGTCGGACTTGTAGTTGCCCGTCAGCATGTACATGACGATGTTGACCCCGACGCGATAGGCGTAGAGCCGCTGCATCGGATCGGACGGCACGGTGGGGAACATCGGGTCGCCGTTTTCGTCGACGGCCCAGGCGCCGGCGAAATCGTTGGCGGTGATCATGATGGGGGTGACGCCATCGCCGGTTCGCACCGGGCGATGCTCGGGATTGGCGGCTTCAAGCGATGCCTCGACCCAGAGCGGACTGCCGTTGAAGCGGCCGGGAAACTCCGGAAGGATGTAGAAGGATTTGGTCAGCACGTGATCGGACGGCACCGGCTCCAGCGGGGGCACGTTGAGTCCGGCCAGTATGTCGCGCAGCCTTTCCGTGGAAGGGCTGGTGGAATTGGCGTCGATGCCGCTGGCATATTGGTCGCGCGTGTCGAAAAGCACCGTGCCGCCCTGCTGCATATAGGCATCGATGCGCGCGATCGCCTCCTGCGAGGGCAGCGGCGCCTTGGGGTCGATCGGCCAGTAGATCAGCGGATAGAAGGCCAGTTCGTCGCGCGCGATATCGACGCCGGCCGGCTTGCCGGGATCGAGCGCGGTCTTTTCCACCAGGAAGCGGGAAAGGCCGTCGAGGCCAGCGCGGCTGATGGAATCGATGGCGGCGTCGCCGGTGATGACATAGGCAAGCCGCGTCTTCGAAACGGCCTCTATGGCCTGCTCGTCGCCGGGCTTTGAATCGTCGGCGCGCGCATGGGGCGCCGACGCGAAGAACAGCGCGCCCGCCGCAAGAAGCACCATCGCGGCGCCGGCGCCGCGCGCGGCGTTGCGGCTGCGCCGGCCGGCGAACATGCCGCCCAGCCAGAACACGGCCAGCGTGTCCAGAAGCATGAGAGCGAGCGCTGCCGCCACGAGCGGTCCCTTGAGGTCGTGGGATTCGTTCACAGCATAGCGCATTTCGGTGACGGGAGCCGCGATCTGGGGGCGCACGAGCGGCGCAAGCGTTGCGTCGGCGGCCAGCAGATTGTGCGCGACCACGCCGTCCTCGCTGCCATAGAGGCCGGGCGGGTTCTCTATGCTGACCGGTACCGCCCCGCGCCCAACCGTGAGCGGCCGCGCCTCTGCGGGCGGAGGCACCAGCGAACCATCGGCCGCGATCATGCGATATGGCGCCAGCGACGCTACCTGGCCCTCGGCATTGGCGGCAAGGCTGCCCTGGTTGCGCGACATCTGCACCAGGCGGCGCAGCATTTCCACGAAGCTGCCGGAGATGGGCAGGTTGGACCATGTCGCATCCGGCGCGGTGTGGAAAAGAACGATCGTGCCCTTTTCGCGCCGCGCGCCGGTGACCAGCGGCGTGCCGTCGGCAAGGTTGGCCCAGGTGCGCTCGACCAGATCGGCGGTGGGCTCGGCCAGCACCTGCCGGCTGACGGCGACTTCCGACGGCGGGGCGAGATCGGAGAAGGGTCCGGTCTTGGGGAATTCGGTGACCGGCTGCGGCTCGGTCCATGACAGCGCGCCGCCCAGCGAGCGCTCGCCGGTGCGCAGGCGCACCGGCAGCAGGTCGTCGTCATTGCCGGCGGCGGCCAGGCGGGAGCCCGCAAAGCGCACCAGCATTCCGCCATTGTTCACCCATTCCACCAGCTTCTGGCGGGCGGGCTCGGGGACGGTGCCGATGTCGGCCATGACGATCATCGCCGGCTTCTGTTCCAGAAGCTGCGGGATGGCGTCGGCAAGGTCGCGGCTTTGCGGCTCGACCAGATCGGCATAGGGCGAGAGCGCGCGGCGTATGTAATAGAGCGGCGCCAGGAGCGGCTGCGCCTGGTCCGCCTCGGCCTGCGAGATGAGGCCGACGCGGCGACGCTTTGAGCTTTCGTCCAGCACGCGCACTGCACCCGCATGGTTCTCGCCGTCGATGCGGAGCGCGGCGAAATCGTTGCGCAGCTCGAAGGGAACCTTCATCAGTCCGGTGCCGACGGTTTTGCCCGCGCCGAAGGCGATGGCCGCATCGGCGATGCGTCGGCCCTTGTCGTCGAAGGCGCCGGCCCCAACCTGCCGGGGGGCAGGATCGGAGGAAGGACGCACGGCGGTGAGCGCAAAGCCGTCGAGCTGGTTTTCGGCCTTGGTCAGGCCCACTGTGGCGATGCGGTCGGGCACCGCCCAGACGACGCTGGCCGGACCCTTGCCCAGAAGTGTGGCAAAGGCGGCCTCGTCGCCCTTTGCGGCCAGGCCGTCGGCCAGAACGGCAATGCTGGCGCCGGGCATGGCGTCGAGTGCCGCCGCGACGCGGGCATAGACGCCGGGACGATCGGTGGGGATCGGGCGCGGCTTGGCGGCGCGCAGCTTGTCGCGCGCGGCCCGCGCGTCGAATGGGCCGATGTCGGCGTTGGGCTTCTCGGCGGTGAAGGCGAGCAGGATCCGCTGGGCGCCGGCCGCCGCGTCGTCGATCAGGCGCTCGGCGGTGGCGACCCGGCGGTTCCAGTCGGGCGCGGATGCCCAGCCATTGTCGATCACCAGCGCCAGCCCGCTGCCGGCAGCCGGCAGCTTCTCACGCGGGTTGAAGACGGGTTCGGCCAGCGCCATGATCACCAGCGCGGCCATCAGCAGCCGCAGCAGGGTGAGCCACCACGGGCTGCGGCGAGGCGTTTCCTCGCGGCGCAACACCCGCGCCAAAATCTTCAGCGGCGGAAAGACCTCCGTCTCCGGCTTGGGCGGGGTGAGCCTGAGCAGCCACCAGATGACGGGCAGCGCAAGCAGACCCCACAGGATGGCCGGGAAGCCGAAGGAGAGCGGCAGCCAACTCATGCGCGCACCCCGGAGGCGTAGCCGCTTTCGGCGCTCATGGCCATGTGCACCTGCACCAGCGCCTCGGAGGCGAGACGGTCGGTGTGGTTGACGGTGTAGCTCCAGCCCAGGCGCTTGCACCAGGCGGCAAGCTCTTCGCGGCGGGCGGTGTAGAGCAGGCGGTAGTCGGCGCCGAGCTGTTCGGCGCGGCCGGCGGTGAGCTTTTCACCGGTTTCGGGGTCGGTAAATTCGGTGCGGCCGGAATATGGGAAGCTTTCCTCGACCGGGTCGGCGATCTCGATCAGATGCGCGCGGGCGCCGCGCCGGGCGAGCGTGTCGAGCCATTCCTTGGTTTCCTCGACCGGATCGAGGAAATCGCTGGCGATGACGACGTCGGAAAAGCGGCGGACGGCGCTGAGGTCGGGCCGGTGCGGAAGCGCGCCGGCATGGGTGAGGTGGGCCGCCAGCCGCTCGGCGCCGTTGCGGGCAGTGAAGGGATCGGTGAGGCCCGGCCAGGCTATGCGTTCGCCGCCGCGCGACAGAAGCTCGGCCAGCGCGAGTATAAGCACCAGCGCGCGCGAATCCTTGGAAACATGCGCAGCCCTCGATTGGTAGAGCATGGAGGCAGACGGGTCGGCCCACAGCCACACGGTATGGGCTGCCTCCCATTCGCGATCGCGCACATAGATGTGGTCGTCGCGGGCCGAGCGGCGCCAGTCGATGCGCGACAGGCTCTCGCCCTCGACATAGGGGCGGAACTGCCAGAAATTCTCGCCGATGCCGCGCTTGCGGCGGCCGTGCCAGCCGGAAATAACGGTGTTGACGACGCGGCGCGCCTCGATCAGCAGGTCGGGAACGAGAAAAGCGCGCTGCCTTGCGCGGGCAAGGGCGTCTTTCGTACCGACAGGAGGCGAGGCCGCGCCGATGCGTGCCATCAGATTCCCTTCACCAGCCGCGCCACCACGTCGCGCACGCTCATGCCTTCGGCGCGGGCGGCGAAGGTAAGCGCCATGCGGTGCTGCAGAACCGGCTCGGCCAGCGCCTTCACGTCGTCGATCGACGGCGCCAGCCGCCCGTCATAAAGCGCGCGGGCGCGGGTGCAGAGCGTCAGCGCCTGGCTGGCGCGCGGGCCCGGACCCCAGGCCACATGCTTGTCGGTCTCGGCGTCACCCTGGCCCGGCCGCGCCGAGCGCACCAGATCGAGGATCGCCTCGACCACGCTTTCGGGCACCGGCATGCGACGGATGAGCCGCTGGATCTCCTGCAGGCGCGCGGGCGAAAGCACGTTGGCGGCCCTGGCCTCCTCGACGCCGGTGGTTTCCAGAAGGATGCGCCGCTCGGCTTCGATGTCAGGATAGTGGATGTCGATCTGCATCAGGAAGCGGTCGAGCTGGGCTTCCGGGAGCGGATACGTGCCTTCCTGCTCCAGCGGGTTCTGGGTGGCGAGCACGTGGAAGGGGGCAGGCAGGTCGTGGCGCGCGCCAGCGACGGTGACGTGATATTCCTGCATGGACTGCAGCAACGCCGACTGCGTGCGGGGGCTCGCGCGATTGATCTCGTCGGCCATCAGAAGCTGGGCGAAGATCGGGCCCGGAATGAAGCGGAAGGAGCGCTTGCCGCTTTCGTCCTGCTCCATCACCTCGGAGCCGAGAATGTCGGAGGGCATCAGGTCGGGCGTGAACTGGACGCGGCGCGAATCGAGGCCGAGCACGATGCCCAGCGTTTCCACCAGCTTGGTCTTGGCCAGGCCCGGCACGCCGACCAGCAGGGCGTGTCCGCCGGCCAGCAGCGCAACCAGCGTGCGTTCGATCACGCTTTCCTGGCCGAAGATGACCTTGCCGACGCCGTCGCGAATCTTGGAAATGTCGCGCAATGCCTTTTCGGCGTCCGCGATCATTTCCTTTTTGGCGATCGAGGGGTCCTTGATCACTACGCTCATGCCGCTTGGAACCTCACTTGTCCGGGAAGGTGGCTGCCGTTTCGTTGGCCACGATTAGCACTTTTGCCGCGCAGATGAATGAACTTAAATCACGCACCAAGGCTGACAAGCTTAACAACAGTGACTATTTCGTGACCATGACCAAAGACGAAGCACATATTGAAGGCGGGCTCACGAAGGTCGGCGACGCTGCCGGTCTTCAGGCACTTATCTCGCGCGCGACCCGGGCCGGACAAGGGCTTCCGCCCGTGGAACGCTGGAATCCGGACTTCTGTGGCGACCTCGACATGGAGATCCGCCAGGACGGCACCTGGTTCTATCTTGGCACGCCCATCGGGCGCATGCCGCTGGTGCAGCTTTTCTCCACGGTGCTGCGCAAGGACGCCGACGGCAAGACCTATCTGGTGACGCCTGTGGAGAAGGTGGGCATCCGGGTGGTGGATGCTCCTTTCGTTGCCGTGGAGATGACGGTGACGGGCGAGGGCGACGGGCAGGTCATCACCTTCCGCACCAATGTGGGCGACGTGGTGGAAGCCGGGCCGGACCGCCCGATGCGCTTCGTGGACGAGGATGAGACCGGGGGCCTGAAGCCCTACGTGCTGGTGCGCGGCCGGCTGGAAGCGTTGGTGGCGCGGCCGGTGATGTATGAGCTGGTCGAATATGGCGAGGAGATCGAGATCGACGGCGCGCTGATGTTCGCCGTGCGCTCGAAGGGTGAGGTTTTCCCGATCATGACCGCCGAGAAGCTGCGGCGGCTGAGCGCCTGAGCCATGGACAGGTTCGCCCCACCGCTGTTTTCCGCCCGCGATTTTCGCGAGCGCGTGGTGCGCCTGCATCCGGAAGATGTCAGTCACGACTATGGCGACCACTATTTCAATCCGGGCTTCGGCGATCTGATCCGCCGCGAAAACCTGCGCGCGGCGGCGGTGCTGATTCCCGTGGTGGACCATGGCGACGAGGCGAGCCTGATCCTGACCAAGCGGGCGGAGAAGCTGCGCAGCCATTCGGGCCAGGTGGCGTTTCCGGGCGGGCGCATCGACGCCACTGACCCGACGCCGGAATTTGCGGCACTGCGCGAGACGACTGAGGAAATCGGGCTCGGTGCCGACCGCGTCGAGATCATCGGGCGCATGCCCGACTATGTCTCGGGCAGTGGCTACCTCATCGCGCCTGTTCTTGGCATCGTTCGGCCCGACTTTCACCTGACGCTGAACGCGCATGAGGTGGACACCGCCTTCGAGGTGCCGCTGCGCTTCCTGATGGACCCGGCCAACCACCACCAAGGCAGCCGCATGTGGGACAACCGCAAATGGGTCTATTACGACATGCCCTATGGCGGGCAGCGCATCTGGGGCGTGACTGCGGGCATCATCCGCACTCTTTATGAAAGGTTTTATGCATGAGCGGCAGCGTGTCGATTGCCGGCAAGGCGCCCTGGCTGGGCGATGCCGACCTGCAGAAGCTGCTGAAGGCGCTGAGCGCGGATGGCCAGCAGGCGCGGATCGCCGGCGGGGCGGTGCGCAACGCCCTGCTTGGACAGCCGGTGGCCGATGTGGACATCGCCACCACGACCGAGCCGGACGAAACGGCGCGCCGCGCCAAGGCCGCCGGCTTCAAGACGGTGCCGACGGGGGCCGACCACGGCACGATCACCGTGATTGCTGGCGGCAGGCCGTTTGAGGTGACCACGCTGCGCGCCGATGTCGAGACCGACGGCCGCCGCGCCAAGGTGCGCTTCGGCCGCGACTGGAAAGCGGATGCCGAGCGGCGCGACTTCACCATCAACGCGCTCTATGCCGAGGCCGACGGGCAGTTGGTGGATCTGGTCGGGGGGCTTGCCGATCTCGAAAGCCGCATGCTGCGTTTCATCGGCGATCCGGAAGCGCGCATCCGCGAGGACTTTCTGCGCATCCTGCGCTTCTTCCGCTTCTTTGCCTGGTATGGCGCGGGCCGACCTGACGCGGAGGGGCTGAAGGCGTGCGCGCGGCTGAAAGAAGGGCTCGACCAGCTGTCGGCCGAGCGCGTGTGGAGCGAATTGAAGAAGCTGCTTGCCGCGCCCGACCCTTCGCGCGCGCTTCTATGGATGCGGCAGGCCGGCGTGCTGACGCGCATTCTGCCGGAAAGTGAGAAATGGGGCATCGACGCCATCCACGCGCTGGCCCGGACCGAGGCCGATCTGGGCTGGCCGGCCGACCCGATGCTGCGGCTGGAGGCGATCGTGCCGCCGGACGCGGCGCGGTTGGCCGCACTGGCGGAACGGCTCCGGCTTTCCAACGCTGAAGCCGAGCGGCTGGCGCAGTGGGCCGGCGCTTCCGCGCCGGCGCCTGCGATGAGCGAGGGCGCTTTTGCGAAAATGCTCTATCGCGGCGAGCCGGGTGGCATTGTCGACCGCCTGAAGCTGGCGCTCGCTTCGGCGCGCGGCCGCGCGGCCGAGGACGACAAGGCGATGATGGAGGCCGGCGGCTATTCCCGCCTGCTGGGCTTTTCGGCGAAATGGGAAAGGCCGGTGTTTCCGGTCAATGGCGGAGACCTTGCAGCGCTCGGCGTGGCCAAGGGGCCGAAGATGGGCGACATGCTGCGAGCGCTCGAAAGCGCCTGGGTCGATTCTGGTTTTGCGCTGGAACGCGGCGCACTCCTCGAACGCGCCGCAGAGAGCCTGAAGGCGACGACCTGAGCCGGTTCGGGATCAGGCCGCGTCGCGAACCTTCTCGATGCGGGAGCGGATCGCCTCGATCATCGTCTCGCGGATGATGGTTTCGCCATGGGTTTCGCGCATGTGCTCCACCGCGCGGCGCATGACTTCAGCTTCTTCTTCGTGACGGGTATGCCATTGGCAGCCGGGGACGAGCGAGCCGCACTGAAATTCCTTCATCGGTTTCTCCTTTCCTCGCATCGTTGTTCGGACCGCGATGATAGCACGCAAAGCGCCGCCGGGCTGCCCTTATCGGCCTTCGATCAAATCATTCTGATGGGCCAGCCTTGCACGAGGGCCCGGCTCGAACATTCCGCCCCAAGCCTCTGATGGGGAAGCTAGTTCAGCGAAACCGCATTGGAGAGGCCCAGCCACTCGCTGACGATCCTCACGTCCTCGTCGCCGAGGCCGTGGCCGGCTTTGATGGTGCGGGCGTCGAGGCCCGCGCCATGGCCCTTCAAGGTTGCCTCCAGCGCCGGCGCGAAGGGGGCGTAGGTGGTGTCGGAGGCCCCGGCCACCACGAGGAAGCGCGTGCCGGAGAGGCTGACGTCGGGCACCGCATCGAGCACCGGCATCGGCCGCAGCAGAACCGCGCGTTCGATCAGGCCCGGATGCAGCAGCGACAATGCCGCCAGCAGGTTTGCGCCGTTGGAATAGCCAAGGAAGACGGTGTGATCGAGGTTAAGCACCTTTTTCTTCACCGCATCGGCGAGGAAGCTGGCAAAGGCGGCGGCTTCCGAGCGGATGTCGCGCTGGTCGAAGCTGGTCGGGGTCAACCGCCGGTACCAGCGCTTCTTGCCGTCCTGCACGACGCGGCCGCGCACGCCTACCAGCACCGCACGCGGCGCAATGCGCGATGCGAGCGACATCAGCGTGGTCTCGTCGCCGCCGGAACCGTGCAGCAGCACCAGCGTCTCGGCGGAGGCGTTTTCCGGCCGCTTGACCAGAACGGTGAAATTGTCGGCGTGGATGATTGAAGATGCGTTGGCGTCGGCGGGCAGGGCTGTCGTAGCCGAGCCGGGACTTGCAGGCTGCGCGATGTTTTTTTCATCGGCCAACAACTCGGGACAGCCCCGCGGCGAGGGGGCCGACGAGAGCAGGCGTTCCTGAGTGCTCGAAGCCGCCATTCTGGCCTGCGATCCGTTGCGCTCGCATTCAGATAGGTCGCGTGCCCCGGCGGCGCCAGCCGCGCCGAGGGCGAGGAGCAGGGTGAGGGTGCCGGTAAAGGATTTCTTAGCCATGCGCCGAGACTGTCAGCCAAAAGTTAACCAACATTCTAGGCGCCGACCGAGACACGGCCAGTGCGACAGTCAGGCCGCGCTTCTTTTCTCCAGCCGCTTGCGCATTTCGCGGGGGTCGTCCGCGATCAGGTCGATGAGGGTTCTCGCGACCGGGTCGGGATGCGTCCTGCGCTGCTCCCAGTTCTGCAGTGTGGCGACTGGGATGCCGAGGAGATTCGCGAAGTCGCCCTGACTCATCAGGAGAGCGGCTCGGGTCGCCTTCAGCTTGGCCGCTGCGTCAGGCAGGCGAGTGTTGCTTTCGTCCCATTCGGGGCTGTCGGCGAAGTCAGGATCGTCGACCATATCTTTTGATCTCCCTGTCGTTCGCCTTGCGGACGGATATTATGTGCAAGGTATCGCCGCGAACCGTGTAGACGCAAACGAAGAGCCGCTCTTCCACATAGCCAAAGGAGATCAGGCGATCTTCGCCGTAGTCGCGACGATCATCCAATCTCAAGGCTACCTGGTTGCGAATGACATCCACGCCAAGCGCGAGTGAAAATCCACCGCTCGACCCGGGTCTTCTCATCCTTTGCCGGATCGAACGAAATCTTCATCCACAACCCGAGATTTTCCCGGATTATGCGCTCTTAGCGTATGTCGTTCAAGCGTCATGTGCGCGGCTAGCGCATGCAACGCCTCACGGCCACTTCACCGCCGGCGGCATGCTCGACAGGATCGAGTTGACGTTGCCGCCGGTCTTCAGGCCGAAGATGGTGCCGCGGTCGTAGAGCAGGTTGAACTCGACATAGCGGCCGCGGCGGATGAGCTGTTCCTCGCGGTCGGCCTCGGACCATTCGGTGCTGAAATTCTTGCGCACCAGATGCGGATAGACCACCAGGAAGGAGCGGCCGACATCCTGCGTGAAGCGGAAATCGGCATCCCAGCCGCCCATCTCTTCGGGCGAGTGCAGCCAGTCGTAGAAGATGCCGCCAATGCCGCGCGCCTCGTTGCGGTGCGGGAGGAAAAAGTACTCGTCGCACCAGGTCTTGAACTTGGCGTAGTCGGCGACTTCGGGGTGCTTGCCGCAGGTAAAGGCAAAGGTCTTGTGGAAGGCCTGGGTATCGGGATCTTCCTGCGTCCGGCGCCGGTCGAGCACGGGGGTGAGGTCGGCGCCGCCGCCGAACCACTGGCGCGAGGTGACCACCATGCGCGTGTTCATGTGCACGGCCGGCACGTTGGGGTTCCAGGGATGCGCGATGAGCGAGATGCCGCTGGCCCAGAAGCGCGGGTCTTCCTCGGCGCCAGGCATCTGCTTGCGGAACTCGGGCGAGAATTCGCCGTAGACGGTGGAGACGTGGACGCCGACCTTCTCGAAGACGCGGCCATGCATCATCGACATGACGCCGCCGCCGCCCTTGCCTTCCTCGCGCTGCCAAGGCGTGCGCGCGAAGCGGCCGGGGGCCCATGAGGCGGCCTGGGTGGCGGATAGATCGTCTTCCAGTTTCTCGAAGGCGGCGCAGATGCGGTCGCGCAGTTCCTCGAACCAGATGCGGGCAGTTTCCTTCTTGGCTTCGATGTCGGCGGGCAGGCCGGCCGGGATCTCTGGGCGCTCCATGCGGTCTCCACTGGTTCTGGCGATGCCGGCCCTCGGGCGGCATGCTGCACAAATGACTCGTTTTTTCTCGACGTGATCCCTAATCTGTAAATGATCTGGGTCAAGGAGTTCCTCGTGCGTACCCCGACGAGACCGCCGCTGGATGGCCTGAAGAAGAGGCTGGAACAGAGCCGTGCCGAGCGCGCGCGCACGCCGCGCGACGGTTTCCTACGCGAGACATTCGTGCTTCCGCGCGGCGCGGCGCGCGCCAAGGCCAAGGAATGGTTCGAGCGCTGGCCGAAACAGGCCTACTGGACGACAATCGAAAGCTGGTACGAGCGCCCCGGCGACGTGATCGAGTTCACGATACGGCGGCTCCCTTCGTCCGACTAGCCGCCTTTCGCGCCGCGCCCACCAAAAGCCGTCGCGGGCCAGGCCCCTCGGCGCCAAGGCGGTCGCCGGCATTGTGCAGCGGGCAGCGGTCGAGCGACATGCAACCGCAACCGATGCAGCCGGTGAGCCCGTCGCGCAGTCTCTGCAATTGTTCGATGCGGCGGTCGAGGTCTGCTGCCCAACCTTCGGAAAGCACACGCCAATCGTCGCGCGTGGGGGTGCGGCCGTCCGGCAACGTGGCCAGCGCCTCCGCGATGTCGGCAAGCGAGATGCCGACCTCCTGCGCCACGCGGATGATGGCGACGCGGCGCAGCACATCGCCGCCGTAGCGGCGCTGGTTGCCCGCCGTGCGATGGCTGCGGATGAGCCCCTTAGTTTCGTAGAAATGCAGCGCCGAAACCGCGACGCCGCTGCGATGCGCCACCTCGCCGACGGAAAGCTCCTTGACCATCTTCGATTTCCCGCTTGACCTCAAGTTTGGTTGAGGTTGTAGCAAGGCATCCTTCGCCACGCAAACCGAAGGATGCAGTCATGTTCGCAAAGGTGGAAATTGCAGGATGGGTGAGGCTGCGCGGGCGGCGCATCGCGCGCCTGGCGGTGATTGCGGGCGTGGAAGACGTTTCAGCCGAGCTGCCGCATCGCCTCGCCGGCGGCCATGGCCGCGCTGAGCGCCAGGTTCAGGCTGCGGCCACCGCCGCGCATGGGGATGAGCAGCCGCGCGTCGGCGCGTTCGTGCACATGATCGGGTACGCCCGCCGACTCGCGGCCAAACAATATTATGTCGCCATCGGCATAGCGGAATTCGGTGTAGGGCAGGGCGCCCCTGGTGGTGAACAGCAGCAGCCTGCGCCCTTGCGCCATGCGCCACGCGTCGAAGGCCGCGAAATCGACATGGCGCGTCAGGGCGGCCATTTCGAGATAGTCCATTCCGGCCCGGCGCAGGTTTCGGTCGGAGAGATCGAAGCCGGCCGGCTCGATGATGTCGACGGCGAGGCCAAAACACGCGGCCATGCGCAGTATGGTGCCTGTATTGCCGGCGATGTCGGGCTGGTAGAGCGCGATGCGGATGCCTTCGTTCAATATCTTACTCTGCTGATCTGTTGCTTGCAGGCAACTGTTTCATTTTCGTCACCGAAATTTACTTGGCCGGCATGGTGTTTGCCGCCGAAAGGGGCTATAGAGCCCGCATTGTCAACTCGAACCGAGGGAGGAATGCATGCATCCACGTGTCTTCTTGCTCCCAACCCGCGGCCATAAGGCCTGACGGCGGTTTCGGTTCGACGCTTTAGCACCATCTGACATTTCAAAGCAGCATCGTCTCGATTTCCGCCGGAACTTCTTCTCCGTTCCCGAAGGAATCCTGCGATGTTTTATCGGTTTGCCAAGGGGCGCAAGGCCCCGTCTGAACTGCCCTCCCGAATTGCGCGCCGGCTGAGCAGCGGCACCAGCCTGCATGAGCGCAAGCTTGCCGCCTGGGCGCTGGCCATCGGCGCGCGCGTGCCGCTGGAGCTGCCATCCGAAGGGCGGCGACGGCGCGGCAGCCTGCCCGACATCGATTTGTCGGGCGCTGGCCCCGATCCAGGCTATCGCTCGCCGATCCGGCGGCTGATCGACTGGCTGCGTGCCTTTGCCCGGCCGGCTGTGCCGACAGCGACGCCTGACATGACAGTGTCAGGAACGGCGTGCGATGGGGTCGGCGCGAAGGCGCAACCATATTACACTGGTCAGGCCGGAATCGCCGCCCCTGGCGATTCCGCTTCGACCGGCGAAGAGATGCAAGAAGACGCATGCGAGCGCCCGCTGCAGCACGCCGCATGACCCGAACGTGAAGAGAATCAAGATGTTTCGCTGGTTTGAACAGAGACTGGATCCGTTTCCTGCCGACAAGCCGGTCGAGCCGCCGCGCACGCTGGTTGGGTTCTGCTGGCATTTCACCAAGCCGGCCTGGCCCTTCGTGCTTGTCGCGGCGATTACCATGGCGCTGATCGCCATCATGGAAGTCTGGATGTTCGGCTTCCTCGGCAACATCGTTGACTGGCTGTCGGCGCACGACCGCGAGACTTTCCTGCAGACGGAGTGGTGGAAGCTCGCGGGCATGGTGCTGGTCGTCGCCTTCGTCTTGCCGGCGACGGTGGCGCTGTCCTCGCTCAACACCTACCAGACGATGTTCGGCAACTATCCGATGCGCATCCGCTGGCAGGTGCATCGCTACCTGCTCAACCAGTCGATGACCTTCTACCAGGACGAGTTCGCCGGCCGCATCGCCACCAAGCTGATGCAGACGGCGCTGGCGGTGCGCGAAACGGTCATCAAGTTCGTCGAGGTGCTGAACTATGTGACCGTCTATTTCCTGGGCGTGCTGGTGATCGTCGGTTCGGCCGATTGGCGGCTGGTGACGCCGCTGCTGGTGTGGCTGGGCTGCTATCTGGTCGCGCTGCGCTTCTTCGTGCCGCGGCTCGGCAAGGTTGGGGCAGCGCAGGCCGATGCCCGCTCGCTGATGACCGGGCGCATCGTCGACAGCTATACAAACATCCAGACGGTAAAGCTGTTTTCCCACGCCCGGCGCGAGGCCGATTATGCACGCGAGGGCATGAGCGATTTCATGCAGACCGCCTACGCGCAGGGGCGGCTGATCACGCAGTTCTACATAGTCGTCTATGCGCTCAACTCGCTGCTGCTCCTGTCGGTCGGCGCGCTTTCGATCAAGCTGTGGCTCGGCGAGGTCGTCACCATCGGCGCTGTGGCGGTGGCGATCGGCCTGGTGCTGCGGCTGTGGGGCATGTCGCAGTGGATCATGTGGGAGGTGTCCGGCCTGTTCGAGAACATCGGCACGGTGCAGGACGGCATCACCTCCATTTCGTTGCCGCGGCTGGTGGAGGACAAGCCCAATGCGCCCGAGCTCACGGTGCCTAGGGGCGAGATCGAGTTCGACAAGATCGGGTTCCACTACGGCAAGGGCAAGGGCATCATCGAGAACCTGTCGCTGACGATCCGGCCCGGCGAAAAGGTGGGGCTGGTCGGGCGTTCGGGCGCGGGCAAGTCGACGCTGGTCAACCTGCTTCTGCGCTTCTACGACCTCGAAAGCGGCCGCATCACCATCGACGGGCAGGATATTTCCGCGGTGGCGCAGGATTCGCTGCGTGCTGAGATCGGCATGGTCACGCAGGATACCTCGCTGCTGCACCGCTCGGTGCGCGAGAATATCCTCTACGGCCGGCCGGATGCGGGCGACGAGGCCATGCTGGAGGCCGCCCGGCGTGCTTCCGCCGAAGACTTCATCGCGACGCTGGCCGACGCCAAGGGCCGCACGGGCTATGAGGCGCATGTCGGCGAGCGCGGCGTGAAGCTGTCGGGCGGCCAGCGCCAGCGCATCGCGATCGCCCGCGTCATGCTCAAGGATGCGCCGATCCTGATCCTTGACGAGGCGACCTCGGCGCTGGACTCCGAGGTGGAGGCGGCGATCCAGGAAAACCTCTACCGGCTGATGGAGGGCAAGACGGTGATTGCCATTGCCCACCGGCTTTCCACCATCGCGGCCATGGATCGCCTCGTCGTGATGGACAAGGGCCGCATCATCGAGGAAGGCACGCACGAGGAACTTGTCGCGCGCGGCGGGCTTTACGCGCAGTTGTGGATGCGCCAGTCCGGCGGCTTCCTGCCGGAGGAAGTCGACGGAGCGGCGGTCGGAAAGGAACTCGCCGCCGAATGAGGATGCGTTTGCGTCAGCGAGGAAGCATCGTCATTCCGCCCATGTTGGCCGGCATGTTTTCCCGCTGCGAGCACCTATATTGGTGGAGCGGCGCGCGGCATGCACCCGGCGCCGCTTGCGGGGCGGCAAGGCCGGCTTGAATGAAGGAGAACGGGTTGCGCGAGAAGCTGTGGCAACGGGTCGAGGGTTGGATCGACCCGTTTCAGGATACGGACCGCGAGGTCCTGCCCAGCAGCGCCTGGCGCTTCATCCTCTATTTCGCCATGCAGGCGAAGGGGCCGCTGCTGTTGCTTCTGATCGTCGGCGGCCTGGCCGGCGCCGTGGACGCGGCGCTCTACTGGTCGATCGGCTGGCTGATCGACATTCTCGATTCCTCTTCCCCGCAGCGGCTTCTGGCCGACCATTGGCCGCAGCTTGCCGGCCTGTTGCTGCTGCTCGTGGTGGTGCGGACCGCGGTGATGGTGGCCTCGGGCGTGGCCGAGCAGCAGGTGATCGTGCCGGGCTTCTTCTCCATGGTGCGCTGGCAATCCTTCCGCCGCGTCATCGAGCAGCCCTACGGCTTCTACCAGAACGATTTCGCCGGCCGCATCGCCACCAAGATCATGCAGGGCGGCGAGGCGGTGGGCGACTTCATCGTCAACGTGCTGCAGACGATGTGGTCCTTCCTGACCTTCGTGGTGCTGACCACCACGATCCTGATGACGCTGGACCCGTGGATGGGTGTGGTGATCATCGTCTGGTTCGCGGCCTATGTGGCGATCGTGCGCTTCCTGCTGCCGGAGATGCGACAGGCCGGGCGGGCAGCGGCGGACCAGCGCTCCATCTTCAACGGCCGCATGGTCGACGCCTTCACCAACATCGTCGCTGTAAAACTCTATGACAGCGGCCGGCGCGAGCATGCCTTCGTGCGCGAGGGCATGGAGACGCTTTATCGAGCCGTCATCCGGCTCACGCGGGCGATCACCACGGTGCGCGCGGCGGTGGCTATGACCAATGGCGTCATGATGGCCTCCATCGCCGCGCTCTGCATCTATAAATGGACCGGTGGCGGCATCACCTCGGGCGCAATCGCATCCGCACTCGGGCTTGTCTTCCGGCTCAACCAGATGTCGGGCTGGATGATGTTCAACATCAACGGGCTGATCCGCTCCTATGCCACGATCCAGGATGCGACAGGCACCATCTCGGTGAGGCCGGCGATCCGCGACGCGGCCGATGCAATCGCAATGCCGCGCGCCAAGGGCGACATCCGCTTCGAGAACGTTTCGTTCCACTACGGTGCGGACGAGGGGATCATCGACGATCTGAACCTGCATATCCGGCCCGGCGAGCGCGTAGCGCTGGTGGGGCCTTCGGGTGCCGGCAAGACCACAATGGTCAACCTGCTGTTGCGCCTGTTCGATGTCGAGAAGGGGCGCATATTGGTGGATGGCCACGACGTGCGCGAGGTGACGCAGGCTTCGCTGCGCGCGCAGTTCGGCGTGGTCAGCCAGGAGGCGATGCTGATGCACCGCTCCATCCGCGACAATATCGGCTACGGCAGGGAAGGGGCCACCCAGGCCGAGATCGAGGACGCGGCGGAAAGGGCGGCCGCGCATGATTTCATCACCGGCGTTTCCGACCTCAAGGACCGGCGCGGCTATGACGCCCATGTGGGTGAGCGTGGGGTGAAGCTTTCCGGCGGCCAGCGCCAGCGCGTGGCGATTGCGCGGATGATGCTGAAGGACGCGCCGATCCTGGTTCTGGACGAGGCCACTTCGGCGCTCGATTCGGAAGTGGAGGCGGCGATCCAGGACAATCTCTACCGCATGATGGAGGGCAAGACGGTGATCGCCATTGCGCACCGGCTTTCCACCATCGCAGCGCTCGACCGACTGATCGTCATCGATGGCGGCAAGATCGTGGAGGAGGGGACGCACGAGCAACTGCTGGCGCGCGGGGGACTCTATGCGCAGCTCTGGAAGCGCCAGTCGGGCGGTTTCCTGGGCGACCGGGTGGCCGCGGAATAGGACGCCGTCCATGGCACTGCGCCCGCCCAAGCGACTTTCGACCGCGCAGGATCCCGGGCCGAATGTGCTGGACATCGAGTTGTTGGCCGAAATGGCCGTTTCGCTCGGTCGCGCCGGCCGGCGCGCCGAAGAGGCGCTGGAGCGGCTGCGCGAGCACAAGGGCGACGCAGAGGAACGCGCCCGACTGCTCAAGGCCGCGGCCGAATCGGTGCAGGCATATTTCATCCAGCGCGAGCTGTGCGGCCTGCGCCGCCACGATGATGCGATCCGCGACTATGCGATTCCGCGGGAGGTTCTGGTGCGGCTCGGCGCCTCCTGAGGCCGGGTCCACATGAAGGAACAATGCCGGCGAAAACCGGGCTCGCGGGCCCGCCGCGAAGCTAGAAAGTGCGGATTTTCGCCCTCCCCACAGGCTTTTCACAGCCACCCGCGACAATCTGCCCTCTCCCCGTTGTCCTGTCTGGACAAGAGCGGGGTTCACGCATAAACCGATTTCGAATGCCGGAGGACTTCGTCAGCCTGTTCCGCTGTGCGGGCCGGGCTGTCGACAATGAGCGGGGGACAGGCTCTGCCGCCGGTGAGGGTAAGGCGAAAGGATCATATTCCCGTGAGCGCAAACGATACGATCGACCCAACCCGTCGTGACTTTCTCTATGTGGCGACCGGCATGGCCGGTGTCGTGGGTGCGGCGGCTGTCGCCTGGCCCTTTATCGACCAGATGCGTCCCGATGCATCGACGCTTGCCGCGTCGTCCATCGAGGTTGACGTGTCTTCGCTGACGCCGGGCATGTCTCTGACGGTCAAGTGGCGCGGCAAGCCGGTGTTCATCCGCAACCGCACGCCGGAAGAAATCAAGGCCGCGCAGGATGTGCCGCTTGGCGAGCTGAAGGACCCGGTGGCGCGCAACGCCAACCTTCCTTCCGACGCGAAGGCGACCGACGTGGACCGTTCGGCCGGCAAGGAAAAGGAAAACTGGCTGGTCATGGTCGGCGTGTGCACCCATCTGGGCTGCGTGCCGCTCGGCCAGCAGGGCGATTTCGGCGGCTGGTTCTGCCCGTGCCACGGATCGCACTACGACACGGCCGGCCGCATCCGCAAGGGTCCGGCGCCGGAGAACATGGCTGTGCCGGTGTTCTCGTTTATTTCCGACACCACCATCCGCATCGGCTGATGGCATAAGGGGCTTATTTCCATGAGCGGTGGACACTCGACATATTCGCCTAAGACAGGCATCGGACGCTGGGTTGATGCGCGCATGCCCTTGCCGCGCCTCGTTCACGATTCCTTCGTTTCCTATCCGGTTCCGCGCAACCTGAACTACGCCTACACCTTCGGCGGCATTCTTTCGCTGATGCTGGCGGCGCAGATCCTCACCGGCATCGTGCTGGCCATGCACTACGTGTCCGACACGACGCTTGCGTTCCAGTCGGTCGAAAAGATCATGCGCGACGTGAACTCGGGCTGGCTGCTGCGCTATCTGCACGCCAATGGCGCCTCGATGTTCTTCATCGCCGTCTATGTGCACATCATGCGCGGCCTCTATTACGGTTCCTACAAGGCTCCGCGCGAGCTGCTGTGGATCCTCGGCTGCATCATCTATCTGCTGATGATGGCCACGGGCTTCATGGGCTACGTGCTGCCGTGGGGCCAGATGAGCTTCTGGGGCGCGACCGTGATCACCGGTTTCTTCACCGCCATTCCGCTGGTGGGTGACTGGATCCAGCAGTTGCTGCTCGGCGGCTTCGCCGTGGACAACCCGACGCTGAACCGCTTCTTCGCGCTGCACTACCTGCTGCCGTTCATGATCGCCGGCGTCGTGGTGCTGCACGTCTGGGCGCTGCACGTGGTTGGCCAGACCAACCCGACCGGCATCGAGGTGAAGTCGAAGACCGACGTTGTTCCGTTCACGCCCTATGCGACCATCAAGGACGCTTTCGGCATGATCGTGTTCCTGCTCGTGTTCGCCTACTTCGTCTTCTATATCCCGAACTATCTGGGTCACCCGGACAACTACATCCAGGCGAACTCGCTGAAGACGCCGGCCCACATCGTGCCTGAATGGTATTACCTGCCGTTCTACGCGATCCTGCGCGCCATCACCTTCAACATCGGCCCGATCGACTCCAAGCTCGGCGGCGTGCTGGCCATGTTCGGCTCGATCGCGGTGCTGTTCTTCGTGCCGTGGCTCGACACCTCGAAGGTTCGCTCGGCGGCCTATCGCCCCTGGTACAAGCTCTTCTTCTGGATCTTCGTTGCCAACGCCATCTTCCTTGGCTGGCTCGGCTCGCGTCCGGCGGAAGGCGTCTATGTGGCACTGGCCCAGGCGTCGACCCTGTACTACTTCGCGTTCTTCCTGGTCATCATGCCGGTGCTCGGCCTGATCGAGACCCCTCGGCGCCTGCCGAACTCGATCACCGAAGCCGTGCTCGAGAAGAACAAGGGCGGTGCTTCGGTTCACCCCGCAGGTGCGACCGCATCGCCGGAAACCAAAGGCTAAGCGAGAATCTTGAGAGGGATATCCGCATGAAGAAGATTCTCAACGGATTGGCTGCTTTCGGTCTGGTCATGGCCGGCACGTTCGGTGCCGCCCTCGCCGCCGAGGAAGCTCACAACGCGGCAGAGCCGACCCACTTCCCGATCATGAAGCCGACGCAGGAGAAGTGGACCTTCTCCGGTCCGTTCGGCCAGTACGACAAGGCCCAGCTGCAGCGCGGCCTGAAGGTCTACAAGGAAGTCTGCTCGGCCTGTCACTCGATGAACCTGGTCGCGTTCCGCACGCTGCAGGATCTGGGATACACCGAGGCACAGGTGAAAGCCTTCGCCGCCGAATACGAGGTCCAGGACGGCCCGAACGCGGATGGCGAGATGTTCACCCGCAAGGCCACGCCGAACGACCACTTCCCGTCGCCGTTCGCGAACGAGGCCGCTGCGGCTGCTGCCAACAACGGTGCCGCGCCGCCGGACTTCTCGCTCATCGCCAAGGCGCGCGGCGTGGAGCGTGGCTTCCCGACCTTTGTCTTCGACATCTTCACCCAGTATGCCGAAGGCGGTCCGGACTACATCCACGCGCTGCTCACGGGCTACGACCACGAGCCGCCGGCGGGCATGGAAATTGCCGAAGGCACGCACTACAACCCGTTCTTCATCGGCGGCAAGTCGCTGGCCATGGCCAAGCCGATCTCCGACGACCAGGTGACCTACGACGACGGCTCGCCCCAGACCGTGGATCAGTATTCGCGTGACGTATCGGCCTTCCTGATGTGGGCTGCCGAGCCGCACCTGGAGGCGCGCAAGCGGACCGGTTTCCAGGTCATGGTGTTCCTGCTGCTGTTCGGCGCTCTGGTCTATGTGACCAAGCGCAAGGTCTGGGCCAACGTCGCGCACTGACCATGAATGGCCGCTGCGGCGGATTGTTTGAGAAGGGCGCCGCGGCGCCCTTTTCTTTTGACGCGGGCCGCTGCAAAACTAGCTGGTAACGGAAAAAAACGCCCCATGAAGCCTTCCCTCGAAGACACGCTGCTTTCAGCGATCCGCAACATTCCGGACTATCCGAGGCCCGGTGTGATGTTCCGCGATATCACCACGTTGCTGGGCAATGCGCGCGCCTTCCGGCGGGCCATCGACGAGCTGGTGCATCCCTTCGCCGGCTCCAAGATCGACAAGATCGCCGGTATCGAGGCGCGCGGCTTCATCCTCGGCGGGGCGATCGCCCACCAGCTTTCGGCCGGCTTCGTGCCGATCCGCAAGAAAGGCAAGCTGCCGCACGAGACCGTGAGCATCGCCTACAGCCTCGAATACGGGCTGGACGAGATGGAGATGCACAAGGATGCCGTGCAGCCGGGCGAGAAGGTGATCCTTGTGGACGACCTGATCGCCACCGGCGGCACCGCGGAAGGCGCTGCAAAGCTGCTGCGCCAGATGGGGGCGGAGATCGTCGCGGCCTGCTTTATCATCGACCTGCCCGAACTGGGCGGCCGCGCCAAGCTGGAAGCGCTGGACGTGCCAGTGCATACGCTGATCGCCTTCGAGGGGCATTGAAGCGAACGGGAAGCCGGATGTGCCGCTTCCCTGGCCGGCGGCGTCCCATTCGTAGGCCGCACGGACGCAATCCTGGCCAGAATGGTCGGTTACGAATTCCAAGCCGCTTGCAGCTGAGTTTGCCCCGCCGGCCTCTTCACAGCCACCAGGGGGGCCGGGAGCGGGTGAGCGGCATATGGCTGGCCCGCCGCCATTGAGAGCGGCTAGAGGTGCGGTTAGTCGGCCTTGACCAGCACCGCGCTTTCGAATTCCAGCACCTTGTCGCCGGTGGCATCGAAGGCTTCCGCCCGCAGCGTCAGCAATCGCCAGCCGGGGCGGCTGGCGATGGGCCGGTGGCTCAGCCCCGTGCGCGTGAAGGTGATGGTTTCGCCGGCATAGACCGGCTTCAGCCATTTCAGGTTCTTGAAGCCGGGCGAGGGGCCGAATTCAGGCGCGGGGCCGGGGCCCGGCCAGTGCTTTCCGCCTTCCTCCTGCTGAGCAAGGTTGTAGCGCATCCACGTTGCCGTGGTGTGCCAGCCCGAAGCGCAGAGGCGGCCGAAGACGCTGCCGCGCGCCTTCTCCTCATCGAGGTGGAAGGGCTGCGGGTCGTATTTCGCCGCGAATGTCTTGATGGCCTCGGCCGTGAAGGTGTGCGAGCCGAGCGTGACGGTGACGCCGATGTCGAAGAACTCGTCGAGCGTCATGCCGCGCCCTCGCGTGTCAGGAACATGCCGGTGTTTTCCAGTTCAAACACTGCCTCGCCCTTCTGGTTGAAGAGCTCGTGGCGGCAGGTGACGAAGCCGAGCTGAGGCCGCGTTTTGGACAGGCGCTTGCCGACCACTGTGCTGCGGCCGGTCAGCGTGTCGCCGGCGAGCACGGGCTTTTTCCAGCGTACATATTCGATCCCGGGAGCGCCCTGGGAGGTGGAGTCGAGCAGGAAGGCATCGCACATCATCCGCATGAACATCGCGCATGTGTGCCAGCCTGAGGCCGAAAGACCGCCTAGTATGCTGGCCTTGCCGGCCTCCTCGTCCAGATGCATGGGCTGGGCGTCGAACTCGCTGGCAAATTCGATGATTTCGGCGGCCGTGACCTGCTTGGAGCCGAGGGTGATCGAGGCGCCTTCCGCAAAATCCTCATAGGCCCATTTCTTGCCGTTCATGCCAGAATCCTGTTCACGCTTGAACTTCTATTGTGGCCGCTGCATCCGCCCCAGGCAAGGCGCTGGCGGGGAGCCACAGGGCGCTACCGATTGCTACAGCCAGCCACGCCGCTTGAAGTAGAGGTACGGCAGCACGGCCGACAGCACCATCAGGAACAAGGCGAAGGGATAGCCGAAGCTCCATTTCAGCTCGGGCATGATGTCGAAGTTCATGCCGTAGATGGAGGCGACGACCGTGGGCGGCAGGAAGATTACCGCTGCCACGGAAAAGATCTTGATGATGGCGCTCTGCTCGATGTTGACCATGCCGAGCGTGGCGTCGAGCAGGAACACGATCTTGTTGGACAGGAACGAGGCGTGATCGGTGAGCGAGGCGACGTCGCGCGACAGGGTCTTGGTGCGGGCGCGCAGGTCCTTGTTCTTGCTCTGCAACATGACGTTGCCCAGGAAGCCCGACAGGCGCTGCAGGGTCATCAGGCTTTCGCGGATGCTGGAGGTCAGTTCCTCCTTGCGGCCGATGGTCTGGAACACCTTGCGGAAGTCGCGGTCGCGCTTGGACGGTTTGTCGGAACTCGGCTGGAAGATGCTGCGCGAGATGCCGTCAATGTCGTGGCCGATACGTTCCAGGACGTCCGCGAGGCGGTCCACGATCGCCTCCAGCAGGTTGATCAGTATGGCTTCGCCTGTGGTGCAGCCCATGGCGCTCTTCTCGGCGCGCATGGGAAAGGTGAGGAAAGCGCGCGGCTCGTGATAGCGTACCGTGACGAGCCTGTTGCCCGCGAGCACGAAGGTGACCGGCGACATCAAGGGGTGCTCGCCATCGGTCTGGGCGGGCAGCGTCGCGGTCATGAAGATGGCGCCGTCCTCTGTATAGAGGCGCGACGAAATCTCGATCTCTTCCATCTCCTCGCGGGTGGGAACGCTGACGCCGAGCATCTGTTCGATGGCGATCTCCTCCTCCCTGGTGGGGGAGAGGAGGTCGGCCCACACGACGGCAGCCTTGTGATGCTCCAGATCGTCCACCGTGCGCAGCCGGTCGCCGTCGACCACATATGCCTTGATCATCGTCGCTTCTCCGTGATCGAGGAGGGGATGCGCCGGAGGCGCGAAGAGTTCCTATCGCGCTTACCGGCAGCGACTCGGTGCGTCAAGAATGCCGGCCGGAGATGAAGGAGCCGTGTCGCCCGGTCAGGTGTTGAACTTGAACAGCAGCACGTCGCCGTCCTGCACGACGTATTCCTTGCCTTCGTCGCGCGCCTTGCCGGCTTCCTTGGCCGCGACTTCGCCGCCCAGGGTGACGTAGTCGTTGTAGGAAATGGTCTGGGCGCGGATGAAGCCGCGTTCGAAGTCGGTATGGATGACGCCGGCCGCCTGCGGGGCCTTGGTGCCCTTCTGGATGGTCCAGGCGCGGGTTTCCTTGGGGCCGGCGGTGAAATAGGTGATGAGCTGCAGGAGCTCGTAGCCGGCACGGATGAGCTTGTCGAGGCCGGGCTCGTCCAGGCCGAGTGCGTCAAGGAACTCCTTGGCTTCCTCGTCGGGGAGCTGGGCGACCTCGGATTCGATTGCGGCCGAGATGATGACGGTGCGCGCGCCCTGGGCTGCGGCCATCTTTTCTACGGCGGCCGTGTGCTCGTTGCCGGTCGCGGCCTCGCTTTCGGCAACGTTGCAGACATAGAGGACCGGATGCGAGGTGAGCAGGTTCAGGCCGCGCAGGATGGCAAGGTCTTCCGCCGCGATGCCGTTGAGCAGCATCCGCGCCGGCTTGCCGTCCTGCAGCAGCGCCAGCGCCTGCTCCATCATCGGCAGGACGGTCATTGCTTCCTTGTCCTTGCCGGTCGCGCGCTTGCGGATCTGGGCGATGCGGCGCTCGAGGCTTTCCAGGTCGGCGAGCATCAGCTCGGTTTCGACGGTCTCGGCATCGGCCACGGGGTCGATGCGGCCCTCGACATGGGTGATGTCGTCATTCTCGAAGCAGCGCAGCACGTGCACGATGGCGTCGACCTCGCGGATGTTGGCGAGGAACTGGTTGCCCAGGCCTTCGCCCTTGGAGGCGCCGCGCACCAGGCCAGCAATGTCGACGAAGGAAATGCGGGTGGGGATGATCTCCTTGGACTTGGTGGCCTCGGCAATCTTCTTCAGGCGCGCGTCCGGTACGGCCACCTCGCCGGTGTTCGGCTCAATGGTGCAGAAGGGATAGTTGGCGGCCTGCGCCGCCGCGGTGCGCGTCAGGGCGTTGAAGAGCGTGGACTTGCCGACGTTGGGCAGCCCAACGATACCGCATTTGAAACCCATGGTGATCTAGCCTTATCGAGAAGCGAAAACTTGCTGAGGGCTATGGGCGAAAGGGTCGACTATCGTCAAGCCTTCGATGGCCTGCCTGTCCTGCAAATCCTCGGAGAGGAAGAATTCGCAGCCGCGCTCTAGCGCGGAAGCAAGGAGAAGGCAGTCCCACCAGGAGTAGCCGGTCTGCAGCCGGATGCGCCGGGCCGTGATCACGGTTTGCTGATCGACGGGGCTGTCGCCCAGCGCGCGGAGCTCATCCACCTGTGCGAAAACCTCTTGCGCCGAGAGATCGCCTCGCTTGCGAAGCATGACGTTGGTGACTTCGTTCAAGACTTGCAGGTTCGTGCAGGCCAAATTGCGCCCCGCAGCCTCTCGCAGCCAATCGAGTGCTGATTGCGCCTTTTCCGACAGTTTCAGATCGCGGGTATAGAGGAGGACATTGCTATCTACGAAAACCCTAGCGCCGGGCATTGCGTTCCTCGGCCGTGGGCATCCTTCCGTTTTCTGAAATATCCAGCTTGGGGCCCGCGAAAAAGCGCTCAAGGGCCTCCAGTTGCGGGTTCCTGGTCTCCGCCTTTGCCGTGAGGGCCGATTCAACGATGTCCGCGATGAATTCCGACGTGCTTACGCCAGCCTTGGCAGCTTCCGCTTCGGTGAGCTGCAAGAGCTTCTCGTCCAGGGTGATCGTCACGTTTTTCATGGTTGCCTCGTGCCACGAAACGCGAAAGTCCTTTAAGGATAGGCTCGACCACGGGGACATGCAAGGAAGGGCGCGCCCGGCTCACGCAGGCTCATTCCTTGTGGAAAAGCTTCTTCAGCATGGCGGCCATCGGGCCGGTTTCGGGTGCCTTCACGGCCGGCGCCTGCTGGCGCGCCTGGCGGATGTGGCTTTGGGCCTTGGCGGGCTTCTGCTTCGGGGGAGGGGTGTCGTCCTCGCCGGTCGGCTGCAGCTTGTCGCGCAGCGCCAGCGTTACGCGGTTCATGAAGCCGCTGTCGTCGCCCTTGGCGACCAGGTCGGAACTATCCGCGATGGCCTCCAGCAGCGCTTCCAGCCACTCCTTGTCGGCTTTGGCGAAATCGCCCAGCACGTGGCCGTGCACCATTTCCTTGACGCCGGGGTGGCCGATGCCGATGCGCACGCGGCGATATTCCTTGCCGCAATGCTGGTCGATGGAGCGGATGCCGTTGTGGCCGCCTGCGCCGCCGCCGGTCTTCACCCGCACCTTGCCGGCGGCAAGATCGAGCTCGTCGTAGAAGACGGTGAGGTCGGCAGGGGACAGCTTGTAGAAGCGCATGGCCTCGCCGACCGACTGGCCGGAAAGGTTCATGAAGGTCTGTGGCTTCAGAAGGATGACTTTTTCGCCGCCGATCTTGCCTTCGGCGACCTGGCCCTGGAATTTTTTCGTCCAGGGCGAAAAATCATGGCGGCGGGCAATGGCCTCCGCCGCCATGAAGCCGACATTGTGCCGGTTGTTGGCATACTGCGCGCCCGGATTGCCGAGACCTGCAAAAAGCAGCATCGCTGCGACCCTCCAGGCGCTGAGTATTATTCCTCGGTCGCGGCTTCGGCTTCGCCTTCGGCCGCAGCAGCACCTTCCTCGCTCTTGAGGCCGGCCGGAGCGGCAACGGTGGCGATGGTGAAGTCGCGGTCGGCGATGACCGGCTTGGTGCCCTTCGGCAGCTTCACGGCCGAGATGTGGATGGAGTCGTTGATCTCAAGACCGGTGAGGTCGATCTCGATGAACTCCGGAATCGCGTCGGCCGCGCAGTGGAGCTCCACTTCGTGACGCACGATGTTGAGCACGCCGCCGCGCTTGATGCCAGGCGCCTTCTCTTCGTTGATGAAGCGCACGGGCACGTTGACGTTGACTTCGGTGTGCTTGCTGACGCGCAGGAAGTCCACGTGCATCGGGAAGTCACGCACCGGATCGAGCTGGTAGTCCTTGGGCAGGACCTTGATCTTCTGGCCGTCGACGTCGATCGTGGTCACGGTGGTCATGAAGCCGCCGCCGTGAATCTTGTAGAAGATTTCCTTGTAGGGCACGGTGATGGCCAGCGGGGGCTGCTTATCACCGTAGATAACTGCAGGTATCTTGCCGTTGCGGCGAAGTTCCCGGGCGGACCCCTTACCGACCCGTTCGCGTGCCTCGGCCTTGAGCTCGTAAGTATCGCTCATGGCATTTCCTTTCTTGTTGATTGGAGCGCCTGAGAGGGCAAAAGCCAATCTCAAGCGTTGAAAGCGACCGTCGGCCGCCCCCATCCGCGCTGCCTCCAAGGGTGTCTACGCGGGTGGCGGCTCTATAGCGGAAGGTGCCCGCAAGCGCAAGGTTTTGACGCCGGAATGCGGGCCCGCATCGCGCCTTCAGTCCGATGTTTTCTTGGAAAACTTCTTCTTGGGCTTCTTGTGCGCCGGCCCGCCGTCAGGCTTGCCGGGCTTGGTCTTCGGCTTGGGCTTGAACTTGCCCTTCTTTTCGCTGTTCCAGGCAGGCGCCGCGGCCTCGCGGGCCGGCTTTTCGCGGGGCGGCGCCTTGCCTTCCATGCGCTGGATGGTGACGCCCTTTTCGCCAGTGCCGGTTTCCTTCACCGAGGCCCAGAAGGCGTCGGCCTTGTCGCCGGCGATTTCGAAATTGCTGTCGGTGTCGTTGATCTTGATCGAGCCGACCGCGCGCTTGGTGATGTGACCGGCTTTGCAGATCAGCGGCAGAAGCCAGCGCGGCTCGGCGCGGTGCTTGCGGCCGACCGTGACGCGGAACCAGACGCCGTTGTCGAAGTCGCTGCGGTCGCGGGGAGCTTCGTCGCGGGCCTCGCGGCGCGATGCGCGCTCGGCAAAGACCGGTGCTTCCATCAGGTCTTCAGGCGCTGGGCGGGCGGCAAGCTGCAGCCTGAGATAGGCGGCGGCGATGTTTTCGGCGCTGTGCGCTTCCATCAGCTCGCGCACGAAGGCGATCTCGTCCTCGCTCGGTGCAAGGCTCAGCGCCTGATCGTCAAGGATGCGCTGGCGGTTATGGTGCTCGATGTCGCTCGCCGTCGGCGCAGGCACGATGGTGGCGGTGAGCTTTGCCAGCTTCAGCACGCGATTGGCGGCGCCGCGCCGGTGCAGCGGCACGATCAGCGAGCAGATGCCCTTGCGGCCTGCGCGGCCGGTGCGGCCGCTGCGGTGCAGAAGCGTGTCGGGATTGGTCGGCAGATCGGCATGGATGACGAGGCCGAGATTGGGCAGGTCGATGCCGCGCGCGGCGACGTCGGTCGCCACGCAGACGCGGGCGCGGCCGTCGCGCATGGCCTGCAGCGCATTGGTGCGCTCGGCCTGGCTGAGCTCGCCCGACAGCGAGACCACCGCAAAGCCGCGGTTGGACAGGCGGCTGGAGAGGTGCTTCACCGCCTCGCGGGTGTGGCAGAAGATGATCGTGTTCTGCTGGTCGTGGAACAGCAGCGTGTTGATGATGGCGTTCTCGCGGTCGGCCGGCGCGACGAAGATCTGCTGGTAGTCGATGTCGCTGTGCTGGTCGCTCTCGCCCTGGGCGGTGATGCGGTGGGCGTCGCGCTGGAAGCGTTTTGCGAGTTGCGCGATCTGGTTGGGAACAGTAGCCGAAAACAGAAGCGTGCGGCGCTCGGCCGGTGCGGCGGCGAGGATGAATTCCAGATCGTCGCGGAAGCCGAGGTCAAGCATCTCGTCGGCCTCGTCGAGCACGACGGCGCGCAGCTCCGAAATGTCGAGCGAACCGCGGGTGATGTGATCGCGCAGGCGGCCGGGCGTGCCGACTACTATGTGGGCGCCATCGGCCAAGGCACGGCGCTCGCTGCGCATGTCCATGCCGCCGACGCAAGAGCCGATGCGGGCGCCGGTTTCACGGTAGAGCCACTCGAGCTCGCGGCGCACCTGCATGGCGAGCTCGCGCGTGGGTGCCACGATCAGCGCCAGCGGCAGGCCTGGGGCGCCGAGGCGTTCGCGGCCTTCAAGCAGGGTGGGGGCTATGGCGATGCCGAAGGCAACCGTCTTGCCCGAGCCGGTCTGCGCCGAGACCAGAAGGTCGGCTTCGCGCGCCTCCGGTTCCAGCATGGCGCGCTGCACGGGCGTCAGCGTCTCGTAGCCACGCGATGTGAGCGCGGCCGCCAGCGCAGGCGCCATCATGTCGAAATCGGTCATCAAACAGGCTTTCTCGGTCGGCGCGGCGGCGGCTGTTTCTCGTCAGCGGCAGGCAGCGCGGTTCATTTTGTTTAGGGGCTTTCCTAAAGCTTTGCCGTGAAAGCGGCAAGCTGTGGGCGGCTCGTTGCGGCAAAAACCGGCATGGCCCGACCCTGCGGAAAGCAAAAAGCGCCGCGTAGCCGAAGGGCACGCGGCGCTGCAGTCCATTGTGACGGGTCAGTCGAACAGGCTGGAGACGGACTCTTCCGAAGCCGTGCGCGAGATCGCCTCGCCGATGAGGTCACCGATGGAGATGGTGCGGATGTTGTGCGCGGCCTCTACCGCCGAAGTCGGCTGGATGGAATCGGTGATGACCAGTTCCTGCAGCTTCGAGCCGGTGATGCGCGCAGCAGCGCCGCCCGAAAGCACGCCGTGGGTGATGTAGGCGGTAACGCTGGTGGCGCCATTGGCCAACAGCGCGTCGGCCGCGTTGCACAGCGTGCCGCCGGAATCGACGATGTCGTCGATCAGCAGGCAGTCCTTGCCGCGCACGTCGCCGATGACGTTCATGACCTCGGATTCACCGGGGCGCTCGCGGCGCTTGTCGACGATGGCAAGCTGGGCATCGAGGCGCTTGGCCAGCGCGCGGGCGCGCACCACGCCGCCCACGTCCGGCGATACGACCATGACGTTGTTGAGCTGCTTGTACTTGGCCTTCACGTCGCGGGCCATGACCGGCACGGCGAACAGGTTGTCGGTGGGAATGTCGAAGAAGCCCTGGATCTGCCCGGCATGCAGGTCGAGCGTCAGCACGCGATTGGCGCCGGCATGGGCGATCATGTTGGCAACCAGCTTGGCCGAGATCGGGGTGCGGCCCGATGCGCGACGATCCTGGCGTGCATAGCCGAAATAGGGGATGACCGCCGTGATGCGCCGCGCAGACGAGCGCATGAAGGCATCGATCATGATGAGAAGTTCCATCAGGTGATCGTTGGTCGGGAAAGAGGTGGACTGGAGGATGAAGACGTCCTCGCCGCGCACATTTTCCTGGATCTCGACGAAGATCTCCTGGTCCGCGAAGCGACGGACGCTGGCTTTGCCGAGCGGGATATTGAGATAGCGGGCGACAGCTTCTGCCAGCACCCGGTTGGAATTGCCTGCGAAGAGTTTCATGCACCGTTCCTGGTGAAGGATTTCGGGAGGAGGAATTTAGCGGGCTTTTAGCGGGCTGTGCCGCTATTGCAAGCCGAGTCGCGGATTTTTGCCTAATATATCGCCGGCGGAGCCTAGCCAGTGTGGCCCGCCAGCCACGAGGAAAGCTGGTCGATGGTTGAGTCGGCTATGGTCTGCATGGCCGCCGGCGGAACCGTACTCCACCCGTCGCCGCCGGAAATCTGGACCTTCTGCTGCCCGTTGATGCGGTGCAGGCGCGTGCCTTCGGGATCGTAGACATCCCAGACATAGACCACCATGGTTTCCTTGCCTTCGGTCAGCGCCGAGAAATAGCCCTTCAGCACATGGGTCGCGGTGGGGTCGGCGGAGCCGGCCAGGCGAATGCCGCGCTCGCGGGCGCGAACGGCGAGCCTTTCGGTGAGCGGTGTGGCTGCTTCCACGCTGGCGCCGACGATGGGCGCGATCTGGATTCGTGCATTGGTGGAAATCGCACCCGTGGCCGCGCCCGACTGCTGGGCGGCGATGGCCGACGGCTCGAGAACGTCCTGCGTGCTGGTGCAGGCCGAAAGGGCTGCGGCGACGAAAAGCAGTGCCGTGATCCGGCCCGGCAATTGCTTCATCGTTTCAATTCTCCGCATCTGAAGGCTTCGCCGCATTGTGGCGGTTTCACTTCACGATCAAGTCGAGATCATGGCGAGAAAGCGGCCGTGGCTGCGTCTCGGTGGTGAGATAGGTGCGACCAAGCGTCATTGCGGTCTCGGTTTCTGAGTCCATGATGATCATGTGGGCAAACAGCGTCATGTCCGGCGCGATGGGCTCGGGATTGCCCTGGTAGAACATCGGCATGTCCATCCAGGATGGGGCAAAGCGCGCGCCGAGCGAATAGCCGCACGCGTTGAGACGATGCTTGGTCAGGCCATGCGCTTCCATGGTGCGGGCATGCGCCTCGAAGACATCGCCGAAGGTGTTGCCCGGCGTCATCGCCTTTTCCACCGCCAGCAGCGCGTCGCGGGCGGCGTCGAACAGTTCCTGATGCCGTCGCGAGACCTTGCCGGTCAGCACGGTGCGCATCATCGCGGCATGGTAATGATTGTAGACGCCGGCCCATTCCAGCGTGAGCTGGTCGTTCTTGTTGAGCTTGCGGCGGCCGGCCTTGTAGCGGCACAGCAGCGCATCGGCGCCCGACCCGATGATGAATTCGTTGGCCGGGTAGTCGCCGCCGCCCTCGAAGATGGCGCCCTGCATGGCGGCAAGGATGGCGCCTTCGTCGCCGCCCTGCTTGATGAGCGGCAGTGCCGCGTCGAGCGCGTCGTCGGCCAGTGCTGCGGCTTTTTCCACCTTCTGGATCTCCGCCGGGCTCTTGAACAGGCGCAGGCGCGAGACGATCCCCGAGGCATCGGCGATCTGGCCGAAGGTCTGCAGCAGATCGTCGAGGCGGCGGCCATTATAGGCGGTGAGGCCATGGGTGTCGTATTCCACGCCGATGCGCGCGCCCAAAAGGTCGAGATCGTTGAGCAGGTTGCGCAGGTCCAGCGCCGGGTTGGCGCCCTCGCGGTCGGTCCACAAAACGATGTTCTCGATGATCGAGGTGGCGCGGGCCTGGCGCAGGTCGGCCGAGCGGGTGAGCAGCACCATGGAGCCGTCGGCCTTCACGACCAGGCACTGGAAGAAGCAGAAGCCGAAGGTGTCGTAGCCGGTAAGCCAGTACATGCTCTCCTGCGCGAACAGCAGGATCGCATCCAGCTTCTTTTCCGCCATCTCGATAATCAGTCGGTCACGACGTGCGTCATATTCGGTGCGTTCGAAATGCAGCGCCATCAAATGTCCTCCAGAGCAATTGCTGAGATCTGCCGGCCGTAGTCCGCTTCCTTGCGGTGCGTCGAACGGCGGTAGGAATAGAAAACGTCTTCCTCCTCATAGGTGCAGCGGTTGAGGCATTCGGCGGCAACGCCGCATCTGCGCAACCGGTCCACCGTGTAGCTGTTGAGATCGAACATGGCGTGCCCGGCATTCTGCGAGGGCGCGAAATAGCGCTGGTTTTCCGCATCGGCCGCCAGGAAGCGTTCGACGAATTCCGGGCCGACCTCGTAGTTTTTCGGGCCGATGGAGGGGCCGAGCACGGCGACGATGCGCTCGCGCCGCGCGCCGAGCCCTTCCATGGTCGCGATGGTGTTTTCGAGCACGCCGCCGAAGGCGCCTTTCCAGCCGGCATGGGCGGCACCGATCACGCGCGCTTCTGCATCGGCGAACAGAACCGGGCCGCAATCGGCGGTCGAGGCGGCGATGGCGATGCCGGGACGGTCGGTGACGAGGGCATCGCCCCTGGGTCGCGGCCCGTTGAACGGCTCGCGCGCCACGATCACGTCGGCCGAGTGGATCTGGTGGGCGGTGAGCAGCGAATCGACATCGACGCCCATCCACTGGGCAACTCGGCGGCGGTTCTCGCGCACCCGCACCGGGTCGTCATCGGAGCCCGCGCCGATGTTGAGCCCGCGATAGATGCCTTCGGATACTCCACCAAGGCGCGTGAAGTAGCCGTGCCGGATGCCGCGGGCTTCAGCTTCGGCCAAGCGGGCAGAGCGGATTGGATTCAGCGTCGATCGATCTGACATGGCCCGCCTTGTTCTTCGCGAAGGCGGTTGCGTCAAGGCTGAAAATTTCGCTTCAGCCGCCGCCCTCGGTCGCGAGGATGGGACAGTGGGGCAGCCGGTTGGCCAAGTCAATGCGCCTGTTCGAAGGGCGGGACGGCAACTCCCGGCGGCGTGACGGCCAGAACCTTGAACAGATTTCCCATGGCATCCGGGCCGGCCAGGCGCTCAACTTCGCTGTGGATTCTTTCGCGGCCGGCGGTGTCCGCATTGGCGCCCAGCAGACCGGCGCGCTCCAGCAGCCCCATGCCGAGCAGGAAATCGCCCTGGGTGGCGAGGTGCGCGTCGAGGCCATGGCCGCGCGCAGCCTGCGCGAGCGCGTGGAAATCGACATGAGTGGTGAGGTCGGCCAGGCCGGGATTTTCCAGCACGTCCTCGTAGCGGTGCTTTCTCAACGCCTGCAGCGTGTCGCCGACGCCGGGTATCAGGTAGCCGTAGTCGATGAACAGGCCGGCGCCGCCATCGGAGGCAATGCGCCCGGCGATGGTTTCCATGAGTGCGCTGCGTGCCGGCGCGAGTTCGACGATTGCGCCTTCCGCGGCGCCGGCGGCGTCCGGCGGCAGGAGGACTGGATCGAGCGAGCCGGCACCGGCGACGAACTGGAGGTTGCCGGCATCGTCGAGAGCAACGGCGCGCTCGCGCCAGGCATTGCCCGCGCGCACGAACTGGCGCACCGGGATGGCGTCGAACAGCTCGTTGCCGACGATGAGCAGGGGCAGCGGCGCAAGCGCCTCGATGTTTCGGACCCATTCAACCCGCGCAGGCGCGCCAGCCAGCGTAGTCCGCTGCACTTCGGTGAGCCGGGGGCTGGTCTCCACCATGACAACGGAAGCCTGCGCCAGAAATCCAGGATCGAGCTTCGCCAGCGTGCGCAGCATGTCCTTCATCAGCGTGCCGCGGCCGGGGCCGATTTCGGCCAGGATGAAGGGGGAGGGGTGGCCGACCGCTTCCCACGCCGTGCGCAGCCAGACGGCGACAAGTTCGCCGAACATCTGGCTGATCTCGGGGGCGGTGGTGAAATCCCCCGCGATGCCGAAAGGCTCGCGGGTGGTGTAGTAGCCTTCCTGCGGGTCGAACAGGCAAAGCGCCATATACTCGGCGACCGTGACCGGTCCGCCGGTGGCGATCTGGGCTGCTATGCGTTGCTTGAGCTTGCTCATGCCGTGCTGGGCGCCGTGTTGACGGGCTTGGCCCTGAGCATTGCCCAGATGCCGATGAGAACCATGGGGACCGAGAGCACCATGCCCATGGTGAGCCAGCCGCCGAACAGATAGCCGATCTGCTGGTCAGGCTCGCGGAAGAACTCCACGAAGATGCGCGAGGCGCCGTAGCCGGCCACGAAGGCGCCGGAGACGAAGCCAGGCGATTTCAGCTTGAGGAAGCTGTGCGTAAGGATGCGCAGCACCAGGAACAGCACCAGCCCCTCCAGCGCCGCCTCGTAGAGCTGGCTGGGATGGCGGGTGAAGGGACCGCCGGTGGGAAACTCGATGGCCCATGGCACGTCCGTTGGCCGACCCCAGAGTTCGGAATTGATGAAATTGGTGAGGCGCACGAGGCCAAGCGCAACCGGCACGCCGGCGGCGATGACGTCGAACATCGTCCAGACGGAGATGCCGCGCGAGCGCGCGAACAGGATGATCGCCAGCACCGTGCCGAGAAAGCCGCCGTGGAACGACATGCCGCCCTGCCAGACGGCGAAGATGTCGAGCGGGTGCTCCAGGTAGCGAGCCAGATCGTAGAACAGCACGTAGCCGATGCGACCGCCGAGCACCACGCCGGCCGCCGCCCAGACGATGAAGTCGTCGAGATCCTCGGGCTTCATCGGCAACCTGCCGTCGGGCCAAAGCCTCGGGTTGGTGACCAGCCGCTTGCCATACCACCAGGCAAAGAGGATGCCGACAATATAGGCGACGCCATACCAATGGATAGCCAGCGGCCCGATCTGGACGATGACCGGATCGATGTTCGGAAACGGCAGGGCGGCCAGCGGCAGGGCGAGATAGGTGCTCAAGTGAAACTCCCGTTCGGGAAGGGCGGTTCAGGCGCGGACCATGCGGCAGGCTTTTGGCAGGGTCAAGGCAAGCGTGAGGTGAGCCAGGCCGACTCAAGGGCAAATGGTTCACTATTCGGGGAAGAGAAGCCGTTCGTAGTCCATTGCGCCGTGAAGGATGTGAATGATTTGCACCGCGTCGTCCTCTACACGGTAGAAGATCAGATAGTTGCCGTGAACCCGGCGGCGGATGCCTGTTGCTTCGTGATCGGGCAAGAGGGGGTAGGCAAACGGCATGTCGCCGAGTTGCTTGCAGCGATCATAGAGTTCGTCAACGAACGACTCTGCGCGCGATGCATTGTGCTCCTTGATGGCGAGGCCGATGTTGAGCATGTCAGCCCATGCGGTTTCCGTAAGGACGACCCTCATTCGGAAGCGTCGCCTTTCGGAAGATTGAGCCGGGCACGCAGGCGCTCAAAAGCTTCGTCTATGGGGATGACCCGCCCCGCTTCGGCGTCGGCAATGCCTCGCGCAATGGCCGCGTCTAGCGCGGCGAGCTTCGTCTCGCGTTCCTGGATGAGGCGCACGCCTTCGCGCAGCACCTCGCTCTTGGAGTTGTAGCGGCCGCTTTTCACCAGCTGGTTGACGAATTCCTCAAGCGGTGCGCCAAGATCGGCACTGATGGCCATGGCTGGCTCCCTTTGTTGGTAATGCAAATTTAATAACTGTTATCGTTTGCGGCAAGCGATGGAAGCCGGTGTCATCTGTGCTTGCCGGCCAGCGGTCTTGCATTCGCTACGCTGCGGCACTACGTCGAAATTGCAACAACGAGGTGCTGCCATGTCAAACGGTCCGAACCGCATTCTGGATGAATTTGCAAAGCTTGTGACCGACGCTGCTGGCGCGGCGCAAGGGGTGCGCCGAGAGATGGAGACTGCCTTCAAGAGCCAGGCCGAACGCGTGCTGAACAGCATGGACGTGGTGCAGCGCGAGGAGTTCGAAGCCCTGCGCGAGATGACCCTGAAGGTGCGCGCCGAGAACGAAAGGCTTGCCGCCCGCGTTGCGGAACTGGAGGCGAGATTCTCCGCCACTGCCGAAGAGACGTCGGAAACTTCTTCCGAAAGCGTAGCAAAACGCGCCGGAAAGACTTCATCCAAGAAATAATTCGTTAACCTTATCCACAACGCGCTGTTCGGAAAAAGCGCTTTCGGCTGAATCATTTATCCGGCTTCCATAAGTTTTTGATTCAGCCGCTTTCCACACCCTTGTGGCGCGTCCGGCAAAAAGGGGCTGGTAACGCGACTCTGCATCAATACACTGAATTTGTTGCATGATTCGAAGCCGTCTCATGCGCCGGGCGGTGGGGGTCCGGTTCAAGTGTTCCTGTGTTGATCTATCCTGCCGACTGATTTCTAGAAAATAGCATGTGTTCGCGTGTGCCCGTCCCGCGGAGCCATCAGTTGTGCTCCGAAAACGTCAGGAAGCATTTTATGGAACTTGTCGAACTGGAATTCGCACGCGATATCCACCCGGTGGATGTGATCGAGCAGGTCGCGAACAACAACGAATGGTCGTTCGAGCGCACCGGTGACGACGAGATCGCCATCTCGGTGACCGGCACGTGGACCGACTACCACGTCTCCTTCTCGTGGATGGAGGATTTCGAGGCGCTGCATCTGGCCTGCGCCTTCGACATCAAGGTGCCCGAAACCCGGGCCGTCGAGATCATGCGGCTCTTGTCGCTTATCAACGAGCAGTTGTTGTTCGGCCATTTCGACCTGTGGGAGCAGGAAGGCGCGATCATGTTCCGCCAGTCGCTGCTGCTTGCGGGCGGCGTCGAGCCCACCAGCCAGCAGGTCGAGGTGCTGCTTTCCTCGGCGCTCGAGGCCTGCGAATGCTATTTCCAGGCGTTCCAGTTCGTGGTCTGGTCGGGCACATCCGCGCGGGACGCGCTGGCGGGCGTTCTGTTCGAGACCCGCGGCAACGCCTGAGCGGATTGCGATGACTGCGCACGGCGAAAGAAAGCCCGAGATCACCTTTGCGGATTTCGACCGGGTGGACATCCGCGCCGGCACCATCGTCGAGGCCGAGCCGTTTCCGGAGGCCCGCAAGCCGGCGTTCAAGCTGAAAATCGATTTCGGCCCTGAAATTGGCGTTAAGAAGTCCTCCGCCCAGATCACCGAGCACTATTCGCTCGAGACGCTGGTGGGACGCCAGGTATTCGCGGTTGTGAATTTCCCGCCGCGCCAGATCGGCAAGTTCATGTCCGAGGTTCTCACGCTCGGTTTTCCGGATGAGCAGGGCGACGTCGTCCTCGGCGCCATCGAGCGGCCCGTGGCGAACGGCAGCCGCCTTTTCTGAGCAGAATGAGGCGGCTTCGATACGCCGCCATTGCTGCATTCACACTTCCTAAAAAGCCTTGAGGCTACCGAATTGCCGCCGGGTCGAAGTACAGGCGGCAGTGGCAAGTAATCGAGGCGGCCATTTGCCTGCCTCTTGCTGTTTGGGGGAAGCAGGTGAGCGACAGCATTGTAAAGACGACCTCGGTTTCGTGGTTCGAGCGCATCAAGCAGTCGGTGCTGGGTGCGTTGATAGGTTTCATTCTGGTTCTGGGTGCGGTGGTGCTGCTGTTCTGGAACGAGGGGCGCACAGTCACCACCGCACGCTCGCTGGCCGAAGGCGCCAGCGCCGTGGTGACGGTTCCGAGCGCGGAGATAAACGCCGCCAATGAGGGCAAGCTTGTCCATATCTCCGGCACGGTGACGACCGACGAAATATTGGCCGACGAGGAGTTCGGCATAGAGGTCGAGGGTATCCGGCTGGTGCGGACGGTGGAGATGTATCAGTGGCACGAGAGCACCAGCGAGGAGACCAAGAAGACGCTGGGGGGCGGCGAGGAAACCGTCACGACCTACAGCTATTCGAAGGCATGGTCGGACGAGCCGATCGATTCATCGCGGTTCGAACAGCCGGCGGGGCACGACAACCCTTCGATGGAACTCGAGTCCGACGTGTTCCAGGTCTCCGAGGCTCGGATCGACGCCTTTGCCCTGGATGACACGGTTCTGGACGAGATCGGCGGCGGCCAGGCGCTGAAGCTGTCTTCGGACCAGCAGCGCGCGATTGAGGCGGCCTGGTCGGGTTATGAAAAGGTGACGTTTGCCGATGGCGGCATCTATCTGGGCGACAACCCGAAGAAGCCGGCCGTGGGCGACTACCGCGTCCGCTTCGAACTGGTTCCGCTCGGTCCTGTCAGCGTGGTCGGCAAGCAAACCGGCAATGCATTCCAAGCTTACCAGACCAAAGCGGGAGACAGGCTGCTGCTGGTGGAGAGCGGATCCGTTGCGGCGGACACCATGTTCGCCAATGCCGCCAGCGAGAACAAGCTGCTGAGCTGGATCATCCGCGCGGTCGGGCTGGTCGTGCTGATGATCGGCTTCGCGATGATGATGCAGCCGCTCGGTGTGATTGCCGATGTCATTCCGCTGCTTGGCGACGTGGTGCGGCTGGGAACGGGGCTTGCGGCCTTCCTGTTCACCATAATCGTCGGCACCGCGACGATCGCCATTGCGTGGTTCTACTATCGTCCGTTGCTCGCGCTGGGCGTCCTGGTCGTGGTCGCTGCGATAACGGTTGCTCTCGTGCGCTTCTTCAAGGCTCGCAAGAAACCGGCGGCCGCGCCGGGCGTCGCGTAGGAAGGGCAGGGTGCCGGACTTACGCCGGCACCCGGATGATGACGCGCAGGCCGCCCAGCGGACTGCCATCCAGCAGTATGTCGCCGCCATGGCTACGGGCTATGTCGCGGGCGATCGAAAGGCCGAGCCCGGTGCCGGTGGCGTCGAGGTTGCGGGCTTCGTCCAGTCGAACGAATGGCTTGAAGACCTCTTCGCGCTGCTCGGGCGGGATGCCGGGGCCGTTGTCGTCGACAACTATGGTCAGCGAGCCGCGCGTGTGGGTGGCGTTGACGCGCACCTGGCTGGCATAGCGGAAGGCGTTGCCGACCACATTGGAAAGCAGGCGCGTGAAGGCGTTGGCTCGCACGAGCACGACGCTCTCGCCGGTCAGCGAAGTCGAAAGCTCTCGCTCGCGCAGCTTGGCTTCCTCGCCGAGCTTGGCGAAATAGACTTCGAGGTCGAAACGACCCGGGGCCTCGGAAGCCTCGCCGCGGGCGAATTCCAGATAGCCCTCCAGCATCGACTGCATGTCGTCGATGTCCTGGTTCAGCGCCTTCAGGTCGGGCTTCTTGCCGGAAAGCGCCAGCTGCAGCTTGAAGCGAGTGAGGATGGTGCGCAGATCGTGGCTGACCCCCGTCAGCATCGCCGTGCGCTGCTCGATCTGGCGTTCGATGCGTTCTCGCATCTGGATGAAGGCGAAACCGGCGCGCCGCACCTCGTCGGCGCCGCGCGGGCGGAAGTCGCGCGGCATCGGCCGGCCCTTGCCGAAGCTTTCGGCCGCCTCGGCAAGCTGCAGGATCGGCTTGATCTGGTTCCTGAGGAAGGGGATGGCGATCATCAGCAGCACCAGCGACGTGCCCACCATCCAGATCAGGAAGATATGGGTGTTGGACGCATAGGCCTGGCTGCGGCGCACGAAGACCCTCAGCACCTTGTCCTTGAGCTGTACGCGCACCTCCACGATGTTGGAGTTGCCCACCGTGTCGATCCAGAAGGGACGGTTGATCTGCTTGGTGATCTCCGACGACAGGATCTGGTCGAGGATGGAGAAGAACGGCTTTGGGCCGGGCGGCGGCAGCGGGTCGGGCGGCAAGAGGTCGATCTTCAGCGCCAGCCGGTCCTGGGCGATGCGGATGACGTTGGCGTAGTCGTCGTCATGCGGAAAAGTCTCGATCATGTCGATGATGGCCGCGATGTCGCGGGTGACCGCCTGCGACAGGCGCAGCGTCACCGTCTGCCAGTGGCGCTCCATGAAGACGAAGGCCACCACCGACTGCAGCAGGATCATCGGCGTGATGATGATGATGAGGGAGCGAGGGTACAGGCGCTTGGGCAGATAGAGCGACACCAGGCGCCAGAACCTGTGCCAGTGCCTGCGCATGGAAACCGCCGCGCGGTGGGTGCGGGCGCGGTAGCTGTCGTTTTCCGGATCGTTCAATTCCGATGTCGCCATCTGCTCTTCCGTCGCCTGCCCTGGCGCGGGCGCGTTTCGGTGGAATGCTCCATGCGGTATACGCTGAACGGACGACCTACAAGCAAAACAGTCGCCTTGGGGAGCCGAGGAGGGTCGTTGCCCTTCTTTTCGATCGCGCCGCCGCGCGACACGCTTCATGCTGCGCCCGCGAAGGGTTCTATATAGTCCGCAAGCCTGTTGCTCCAAGCGGCAAATGGAGCATTTTGTCGGCGGTGGCCGGGGCGAGGCCCCGCCTCGCCAGGCCGACGGCTGCTATTCGACGCTCAGGCGATAGCCGATGCCGCGCACCGTCTGGAGCCAGACCGGGTTGGAGGGGTCGCGCTCGATCTTGCGCCGCAGGCGGTTGATCTGCACGTCGATGGTGCGCTCGCCCACTTCGGACTCCTCGCCCACCAGTTCGTGGCGCGGAATGGTCTCGCCGGCGCGCTCGGCGAAAATCGCCAAAATCTCCTGCTCGCGGTCGGTGAGCTTCAGAAGCTCGCCGCCCTTCTTCAATTCGCGCCGCGCGATCTGGAAGGTGTAGGGCCCGAAGACGATCTGCTCGAGCTTCGGCGTGGTCTGCGGCCCGCCCCGGCGCAAGATGTTGTTGATGCGCAGGATGAGTTCGCGCGGGTCGAATGGCTTGGGCAGGTAGTCGTCGGCGCCGGCCTCCAGCCCGGTTATGCGGCTGTCGGTCTCGGAAAGCGCCGTCAGCATGAGGATAGGAACTTCCTTTTCCTCACGCAGCGCCTTGGTGAGCTCGACACCGGTTTCGCCCGGCATCATGACATCGAGGACAATCAGGTCGAAATCGAGCCCGGCGAGCTTGCGCCGCGCTTCTGCCGCATTTCCGGCAACGGTGATGCGGAAACCGTTTTCGGTGAGATACTGCTTCAGCAGGTTGCGAATGCGAGTATCGTCATCGACAACCAGAAGGTGCGGGGCGTCATCGTCCGGCACCGTCGGCGTTTCGGAAATCTCATTCGTCTCCATGGCCTTTTCCTGACGTATTTCCAGGCAGATTGTCAATCTGCGCTCTCAATTCGGGGTTGACCATCGCTTTAAGAAACCGCTCGATCCCCTCGCGCTCGGTCGCTGAAGACTCGCCCAATGCCGCAAGGATGCGGCGTGACTGTGGCCGCGCCAGATCCAGCATCAGGGCGCGGCCCTTCTCGGTGGGATAAAGTTCGCGCTGGCGCCGGTCGCGCGGGCCCGGAACCTGCACGATATGCCCGGTGTCGATCAGCTGCTTCAGCACGCGGGCAAGGCTTTGCTTGGTGATCTTCAGCACGTCCAGCAGCTCGGCCACGGTCAGGCCGGGCATGCGGTTGACGAAGTGCAGAACGCGGTGATGGGCGCGGCCGAAGCCGTATTCCGCCAGCATCTGGTCGGGATCGGAGGTGAAATCGCGATAGGCGAAGAAGAGCAGCTCGATGATGGCCAAATCTACGCCGTCCTCGTTGGTGAGGGCGGTTCTGATGGGGATGGCATTCGAGCCTTTACGATCCGTCATGGCAATTCCTGCAAGACACTCTCAAATTTATGTCAGCCTTGTTGACATATTTTAGGGCCGATGGTAATTTTTGCCAAGCTTTACGGCCGATTGCGAACGAAAAGGCAAGCCGCAGCCGCTTCAGGCGGAATTTCGTGCATTTGCCTATCCGGTCTTATCGGCCTACGCTTCAAACTACTAGCGGCCCATGGGGCAGGACCCCTGGCGGCTGACGAATTTCGAACAGTGAAACGGGTGCGGGCGAGGCCCGCCGGAGGTTTATTATGGCATCAGTTCCCTTTGATCAGCTTGACGGCTTCATCTGGATGGATGGTGAGTTCGTCAAATGGGCCGACGCCAAGATTCACGTACTTACGCACGGTCTGCACTATGCCAGCGCCGTGTTCGAAGGCGAGCGCGCTTATGGCGGCGAGATCTTCAAGCTGACCGAGCACACCGAGCGCCTGCATGAATCGGCCCGTGTACTGGGCTTCACCATACCTTATTCCGTGGCCGAGATCGACGAAGCCTGCCGCCAGCTGTTGAAGAAGCAGGGCTTCAAGGACGCCTATGTGCGCCCGATCGCCTGGCGCGGCAGCGACTCGCTCGGCGTCTCGGCCCAGCACAACCGCATCCATTGCGCGATCGCCATCTGGCAGTGGCCGAGCTATTTCGACCCGGCGCAGAAGCTGAAGGGCATCCGCCTCGACATGGCCGAATATCGCCGCCCCGACCCGCGCACCGCGCCCTCGCATGCCAAGGCCTCGGGCCTCTACATGATCTGCACGCTTTCCAAGCATGCCGCCGAGGCCAAGGGCTATGCCGACGCGATGATGCTCGACTGGCGCGGCCGTGTGGCCGAAGCCACCGGCGCCAACATCTTCTTCGTCAAGGACGGCAAGATCCACACGCCGGAAGCCGACTGCTTCCTCAATGGCATTACCCGCCGGACGGTGATCGGCCTGGCCCGCGCCCGCGGCTTCGAGGTGATCGAACGCGCCATCATGCCGGAAGAGCTGGAGGGCTTCGAGCAGTGCTTCCTGACCGGCACCGCCGCAGAAGTTACGCCCGTTTCGGAAATCGGGCCTTACAATTTCCAGGTCGGCGAAATCTGCAAGACCTTGATGGAAGACTACTCGGCAGCAGTCCAGCCGAAGCAGGCCATGGCGGCGGAATAAGAGTATATTCGCGCCAAATCGCGAGAAGTGAAGACGGGCGGCCTCAAGGTCGCCCGTTTTATTTTGGCGCAGCCTATTTGAATTTCCCCCGATTGAGCGTCTGATGAGCAGGTCGGGTCGAGCGAGTCGGCCTTACTGTGGGAGGGAATGTCTATGGAAGCACTTCTTCCGATCATCATACAGTTGGTAACCGGCGCCATTGGCGGGCTTGGCGTTGGTGCTGGGCTGAAACAGGTAGCGATGAGTGCGGCAGTAAAGGTCATCTCCGGTGCCGTGGGCGGCGTGGTCGGCGGCCAGCTCGTCACCAAGGTGCTTTCCGATCCGAATATTGCAGGCGCGATGTCGGGCGCGCTTGGCGATGCGGTCGGCGGGCTTGTCGGCGGCGGCGTGCTGACGGCGATCGTAGGCATGGTGATGTCCACGATGAACAAGCGGGCCTGAGCAGCCGGAACAACACTCGTTTCAAGCAGGCGAAACGCGCTCCCGCTTTGGAGCTCTTCGATGGACGGCCCTGGTGCCGTCCATTTTTCGTTGGCGGCGGCTGATTGAAGCCCCGGCGGTGGACGCTGCGGCTGTTCGTGCCTAAATGAGCACCGCACAGACGAAAGGAATGCCATGGGCCAGCTCAACGCCGGGATCGTGCCTGTCACGCCCTTCCAGCAGAACTGCACGATACTGTTCGACGCCGACGACAAGTCCGGCGTGGTGGTGGACCCGGGCGGCGACGTCGACAGGATTCTCGCCGCGATCAAGGACAACGGCATCAATGTCACCGCGATCTGGCTGACGCATGGCCATATCGACCATGCCGGCGGGGCAATGGACCTGAAGGACGCTCTGGGCGTCGAAATTGTCGGGCCGCACGAGGCAGACCGCATGCTGCTGGACAATCTGGAGACGCAGGCGGTGCGTTTCGGGCTGACGGGTGCCGTGCGCAACTGCGTTCCGGACCGGTTCCTGACCGAAGGCGAGACGGTTTCCTTCGGGGAACATCAGTTCGAGGTGCTGCATTGCCCCGGCCATGCGCCCGGCCACGTCGTCTACTACAATCGCGCGGCGAAGTTCGCGCATGTCGGCGACGTCCTGTTCCACGGCTCCATCGGCCGCACCGACCTTCCGGGCGGCGACCATGACGCGCTGATCCGCTCGATCAAGGAAAAGCTGCTACCGCTGGGCGACGACATCGGCTTCATCTGCGGGCATGGGCCCGGCGGCCGCTTCGGCGAGGAGCGCCGCGGCAATCCGTTCCTGGTCTGAACTGCAATTTCTTCTCGCGCGGCCTGCCTCACACCGGTTCGCGGACAGGGGCGATGCGCCGATACACGAAGGTAGTGTTGGTGCTGTCCGACCCCGCGGTCGCCAGCGCTTCCTCGACCAGCTGCGCCATTCTGGCATGAAGCGGCGACTTCACGCAGGCCGGGTCGGTTGCGGCGGCATCGCCGGCGATCGCCATGGCCTGGCAGCGGCAACCGCCCCAGTCTATCTCGCGCCGCTCGCAGCTGCGGCAGGGCTGCTGCATCCAGTCGGTGCCGCGAAACGCGTTGAAAGCCGCTGAATCGTTCCAGATCTCGCGCAAGGTGCGGTCGCCGAAGCGCTCGAAGCTCAGCCAGGGAATGGTCTGCGCCGCGTGGCAGGGCAGCACCGTGCCGTCCGGCGCCACCATGAAGGCGTCGCGCGCCCAGCCGCCCATGCAGGGCTTGGGATAAATGGCGAAGTAGTCGGGCGTGACATAGTCGATGTTCATGATGCCGCGCAGTCGCTCGCGCGCCGCCTCGACGATCTCGGTCTGCCGGTCCACGGCCTCGCGGCTGGGCATCAGCGCGTTTCGGTTGAGAAGCGCCCAGCCGGAATATTGCACATTGGCGATTTCCAAGCGCTCGGCGTCGAGCGACAGGGCGAGCTCGATGAACTCGCCGACCTGATCGATGTTGTGCCGGTGGATGGGCGCATTGATGGTCAGCGGCAGGCCGGCGGCGCGCACGAGCCTGGCCGTCTCCAGCTTCTTCTCATGCGCGCCGCGATAGTTGCTGATGCGCTGGGTGGTTTCGGGCCGGGCCCCCTGGATGCTGAGCTGCACGTGGTCCAGCCCCGCCTCAGCCAGCGCGCGGATGCGGCCTTCGGCAATGAGGACGCCGGCGGTGATGAGATTGGTGTAGACGCCGCGCGAAGCAAGCCGCGCGACCATCTCTTCGAGGTCAGGGCGCAAAGTCGGCTCGCCGCCGGAGAGGTGAACCTGCAGCACGCCCAGATCGGCGGCTTCGTCGAACAGGCGCAGCCAGGTCTGCGTGTCGAGTTCCCGGTTGGCCTTGAGGAGCTCGAGCGGGTTCGAGCAATAGGGACATTGCAGCGGACAGCGATGCGTCAATTCGGCGAGCATGCTGACGGGGGGGAAATACGTGGCATTCATGGCGTCACCAGAAGGTTGTCGGTCCACTCCTGCAGGAAGGCGATGACATCGGCGGCCAGTTCTTCCTCTTCAGCGTCATATTCGAGGGCCAGTGCCTCGATGATGGCGCCGACAGTGGTCTTCCCATCGCATCGCCGCAAAATGTCGAGGCTGGCATCGTTGGGCCAGTATATCCGCTCCGGCGAGAGCAGGGCCCAGGCTTGCCGCACAGGGTCAAACCGCAAATGCACGTGGTGCGGCAGTGATGGCATCGACTGGACCGATATAGTGTTTCGTTGGTGCATGGCCAGCATCAGACTGTCTCCGGCCTGAAGGCGCCGGGCGGGATATGGCCCGGCTCGACATAGGCGTGCATGAGCGCGTCGAGCATCGCCCACAGGACGTCGCATTTGAATACAAGGGCGTCTATCGCCGCCTGCTGCCGCTCGGGCGTGTCGGCATGCTTCAGCACATAGGCTAGCGCGAAGTCGGAATCGCGCGACGCCTGCTCCGGCCTCTTGTCGAAATAGGACAGGATGTCCTTCGTTACGTAGTCATAGCGCGCCAGCATTGCCGGCACGCGCTCGCCGATGATGACGGGCGAAAACAGCTCGGTGAGCGAAGAGGCGACCGCCTCCAGCAAGGTGCGGTTGGCGCAGAAGGTCAGATAGGCGCCCACGGCAAAGCGCGTGGCGGCCAGCGCCAGCCTTTCGCTCTTGACCGCCTCGGCGGGGAGGCCGAGCCCGGTGGCCAGCTTGAGCCAGCGGGCGATGCCGCCGCTCCAGCCGTCCTCGCCGTCGTGATCCTCGATGCGCTTGCGCCACTCGGCGCGGAAGGCCGGGTCCTCGGCGCGCGCAAGGATCGCGGCGTCCTTGCGCGGGATCACCGCCTGGTAGCAGTAGCGGTTGAGCGCCCATGCCTGCATCTGGGCCTTGGTCAGCAGGCCGGCGGTCATGAGGTGATGGAAGGGATGCAGGTTGTGATAGCGCTCCGCGCCGACCTGGCGCAGCACTGTCTCAAGCTCGCGGGCGCTTAGGCCGCCCCTGGCCACATTGCTGAAATCGTTCACAGGCGGATCTCCATGCCGTCGCAGCCGATTTCCCACCCGGCGGCGCGAACCAGCTCGTACTCGACCGAGCTTTCGTCCAGCACCGGGTTGGTGTTGTTGATATGGACAAATATGCGTCGCCCGATCGGGACGCCGGCGAGCTGGCTGATGGAGCCGTCCTCGCCGGACATGGCGAGATGCCCCATGCGGCCGCCGGTCTTCGGGCCGACGCCGGCGACCAGCATCTCGTCATCCGTGTAGAGCGTGCCGTCGAAAAGCAGGCATGTTGCCCCGGCAAGCCTCGTGCGCAGCTCGGGATCGATCCGCGCGCAGCCTGGAATGTAGAACAGCGAGCCGGAATTGTTGCTTGCGGCGAGGCGCACGGCGACGGTGTCGCCTGCTTCAGAACCGTAGTTATCTTCGGGGCGGCTCGGATCCTCCAGGTAAAGCGCGACCTTGCCCGGCACTGAAAAGGCCTGGACATAGAGGCCGGTCTCCCGCCCTTCGGCGTCCCTGATTTCGAATTCCTCACCTTCCTGAAGTTCGCGGCGAGGGACGAGAGCGGGATCGAGCACGTTGAAGACCGGATTGTCGCGAAGGGCGGCCAATACCCGCCCGGTGGCGTATATGGCGAAGGGCTGGCGCTCGCGCAGGCTGAGGAGCCCGGCTATGTGATCGACATCGCCATTCGTGAGCACGACGGCGCTGATCGGGGTCGAGCGCGGGCCGTTGCCTGCCTGGGGCTGGAGTTCAGGCGTGTCGGCGATCTGCTGGCGAATGTCGGGCGATGCGTTGAACAGAACCCAACGCTTGCCGTCGGCCGAGGCCGCCAGGCTGGACTGGGTGCGAGGCCTGACGCCCACGACGCCCGCCCGCGCGGCGCGGCTGAGATAGTGGTTGCAATTCCACTGCGGAAATCCTCCGCCCGCTGCCGATCCGACGATCTTCACGCGCATCGCAAAAATCCCGTTTTTGAGGGGCTGTGGCCAGACGATACCGGAGGTGTTGCAGCTGAGGGCCGGGCCGGACTGAACTTGGCGCGTGCCCACCGGCTGGCGGGCACGCGCCCTCGCTGCTTACTTCTTCGGAGTGATCTCAGCCGGCAGATAGCGAGAGATTTCCATGCCTGCCGCTACCTGGCACATGCTCGGCTTTGTCCAACTCTTCTTCATGATCTTCTCCTTTTCATCGACCCTTTCAAGGAGGGCCGTCTCCTTCCCTTGGCCAATGCCGTGGCACCGTAGTGCATTGGCCATGTCCATCGTGGAAATGGACAAATGAACGAGGTGGTCATGAAATGATAATCAAAACAACGATTTACGCGTCTATCGGCCAATCGCGCCGATGCGATGGCGGCGTGCGCCTGTTACAGGCCGCCCGACGCCGAGGCACAAAAGCAAACCGTCATATCCGCTTAAATATAGTGCACTCGCCGCGTTTTTCAGCATTCGCAACCTTATAATTGCGGAAATAATTCGCTGCGCGGGGTTCCTGGGGCGTTCTCCAGAGCGCTTGCCATCTCCGTGGCCTTCTGCGCGCGACGGAAACACGGTTGATGCGTGAATGCCGACGCGGCCCGAAACAATCATTTTCTTTCGTCGCCTCCCTGTTGTTGCCAGCCGAGAGGGGCCTGGCCTTTCCTGAAAATCATTGCGTGATCAAATTGTCGCGTTCATCAAGCAGGGGCACCTGGTACTCGAGCAAGAGCTTGTTGATCTCGCCCTGGTTCTCCTGGATGAAGCGGTTGAGCGAGCGTTTCCACTCCTGGTCGGACGGGCGCACGCCCATGGTGATGCGATAGGTCATGCGCGAACCGTTTTTCTCCTTGACCAGCGGAACCACGACGAGATCGGCGTTGGCCTTGTGGGCGAAGTAGCCGGCCATGGGCCCCCAGAGGATTGCGACATCGATCGTTCCGGCCACGAGGTCCTGGATCATGGTTTCGCCCACGGGCGGCGTCGAGCGCGAGTCCACCACCAGCGGGTAGGCCTTGGCAGCATCCATCAGCTTGGCGGCGGCCATGTTGGTGGAAGGCGGCGTGCCGCCGACGACGCCGATCTTCTTGCCGGCGAGCCTCGGGTCCTCGATCGTTTCGACGCCCTCAAGCCCGCTGCCCTTCTTGAACACGAGCGAGTAGGTGGAGCGATAATAGGGGTTGGTGTTCTGCACCAGCACGTCGCCCTGGGCATAGCCGATGATGACGTCGCAGCGATTGGCCCGCAACGTGTTGCGCACGAAGCCGGTGGCCATGGGATACCAGGTGTAGCGGACCGACTTGCGTCCCAGTTTCGGCGCCATCATTTCGGCGAGCTTGTTTTCGAAGCCTTCGCCGGACTGGTTCGAGAAGGGCATGTTGGAAGGATCGGCGCAGACGCGCAGTACCTCCGGATCGACCAGTTCGCCGGCCGCGCCGAGGCCTGCGCCCTGCGCAAGCGCTGCCGCGGGCAAGCTGCATGCGAGCATCAGAGCCGCGGTGATCTTTCGGAGCCCCAAAATCCTGCCCATGACCATGCTCACCCACCCATGCACGAGTCTTCGTGTTCCGTTGCGCTCTTGGGCTTGGGGGCCTTCTTTTCGGGGCGGCCACGCGGCAGGTCGCCCACTGCGCGCGCGCGAAGATAGATGTAGAGGTCGTCTATGTAGCAATAGACGTTCTTGTTGTCGCCAAAGGCCGGCATGACGCTTTCCTGGCCGCCGCTGACGTTCCTGCGCCCCTCGGCGACCGTCGCGATGAAGGTGCCGTAGTCCATCGTCTTCAGTGAATCGGCCAGCGCCGGCGCGTAGGACGAACCGACGCCATCAGGCCCATGACAGACGTGGCAATCGGAATGATAGCGGCGATAGCCGCTGAAAGTGTACCAATCGACGGTGCCGTCGGGCTGAATCTTGAAGGTCGGGTTTCCATCCGCGTCGAAATATTTTCCGTCTTCCTCGGACACCGCTGCTGCCTTTTTTGCATCGTCTGCCAGCGCCGGGCGGAGGCAGGCCAAAGGCAGAACGGACAATGTCAGGATCGAAAGGGCGATGCGAGCAAACATTCAGAACCTCGTGTCGTGGCGCGCTGCGACGCAGGATGCTTCGATTTCAATGCATGATGGAGAAGAGACATGGAGAGCCCGGAGCCAAACGTTCCGGGCTCTCATTTCCGCATCCTGCTTGGGCAAGATGCTCACTAGCACTTTCCGGGCCTATCAGTCCGGAAGACCGAAGACGGTCAGCTGGCCGCCCAGTGCGGTGTAATCGGCCAGTCCAGCATAGCCGCCGACGGCGCCGAGGCCGGCCGTGTTGACGGCCTCTTTCTCGGTGCCTTGTGCGCGGCCCTGGTCGACTGCGCCGTGCCAGGCCTTGGCGTTCTCGGGCGACAGGAGACCGCCCGCCAGACCTATGCCGGCCCAGCCGCCGACACCCGAGTACACGGCAATGTACTGCTTGCCCTTGTGCTCGTAGGTGGTGACGTTGCCGATGATGCCGGACGGCGTCTTGAACTTGTAAAGTTCCTTGCCGTTCTTATCGACCGCCTTCAGGTAGCCTTCCAGCGTGCCGTAGAAGATGACATCGCCGGCAGTGGAGAGCGCACCCGACCAGACCGAGAACTGCTCAGGCTTCGACCAGACGATCTCGCCCTTTGCAGCATCCCAGGCAATGAAGTTGCCCATGCCGCCATGCTCGCCGGGACCCGGATACATCGACACGGTTGCGCCGACATAGGGCTGACCGGCAGTGTAGCTCACCCGGTAGGGCTCATAGTCCATGCAGACATGGTTGGTCGGCACGAAGAAGAGCTTGTCCTTGGGCGAGTAGGTGGCCGGCTGCTGGTCCTTG
>NZ_JBDGLC010000011.1:3256-172360 GCF_057656055.1 Pseudaminobacter sp. Soil_N_29 | reverse complement strand
CGAAGCCAGCGCCCGCATCGCCGCCGTCATCTGGCTCACCGGCCGCGCGATCTGCCGCGACAGCCACCACGCAATCACAACCAGGAACCCGACCGTCAGACCGGCACCGCCAAGCTGGAGCCGTTCGGCGAAAATGACGGCTTCATCCTTGAGCCGCCGCACATCCTGCAGCCAGTCGGAGATCTGGGTCTGCACATCCGCAACCGCGGTGCGCGCAGCCGTCTCGGTGTCGATGGTGTGCTCCGACGCCGCAAGGTCACGCGCGCGCGGCAGCATGTTCGGATCGGCCGCCAGCTTCACGATCGGATCGCCGACATCGAGACGCCACTTCCGGGTGGCCGTATGGAATTTCCCTATCGCCGCCAGCAGGCTCTCATTGCCTTCCGCCTCGGCCTTGGCGTTGGCGACATGCTCCTCGAGCAGCTTGGTGGCATCGCCGTAGCGGGTCCGCACATCGTTGTTCGGCGACAACGCGTAAAGACGCGCGAGGTTGAGCCTGTCGAGATGAAGCGCCTCGGCCTTGCTGAGCTCGGTCAGAAGGCGGTTTGCCGATTCATATTCACTGCTGGCGGTTTCAATCGTGCCGAGCGACCGCATCACGAGCAGCGCCACGACGATGCTGACGATGAAGATCGCCGAAAAACCCAGCGCCAGCTTGCGGACGATGTTGAGATCGGCCAGCGAGAAGCTCCATCGCCGCCGCGACTTTCCGGCCCGGCGGGGAAGTTCTGTGTCGAATGCGATGGAACTCATTGGGTATTTCCTTGCCGTGGACGTGACAAAACTCAATTGCTTTCCTGCCTGCCGGCGCCGTCTGGAAGCCGACCGCTCAGCACAGAGGCCGAGACCCTGAAGCGCTTAGGCGCGAGGTGGTTGACGAATTGCGACATGCGCCGGAAGATTCGCGGAACGGCACGCTCTTCAGAAGATTTCGGCAAATATGGTTTTCCAATCCTTGCATTGAATTGCTTTGCGCTGCTTCAGGATCAGCCCGCATGGTTCTGAATGATGCCAGGACGCATCCGACGATGACTGCCATGCGAATTCCCCCTTTGCGGCCGCCAAACTCCCCTTTGGCCGACCTGCCCGTGCAGCATTGTTCCGTGCGCGAGAGGTTTCTTGCTGCCCCACACCGCTGCCGTTTGCCACGCGGTTCATCTGCCCCGCATCGCCTGTGTACGATACCGGACGAACGGCAGCGTACATATCCACAGGTTAACTGGAGTTTAAGGCCGATCGGGCGGCCGGGAACTTCCCCAGCCGTGGGGCACAGGGCTGTTGCGCGGCGCGAGTTGCGAAGCCAGCATCGCCGCCGATGTATCGCCCAATAGGCCCGTATTTTCATGGCGCTAGCACACCAAGGCAGCGAGTGCCAAAATTTTTGCGCCATCCTCTTGAAACGTCAAAACCCCGGAACTAGCTCGATATCGCGCGATGCCGGAGAGGGTCGCGCGCCCCGCTCCGACGCCTAACGGATCGGAGCGGAGGAGCTTTCGAAACTGTTTGTCCTTGAGGAGAACGACATGAAGTTCCGTCCATTGCACGACCGCATCCTGGTCCGCCGTATCGAGGCCGAAGAGAAGACTGCCGGCGGCATCATCATTCCCGACACAGCCAAGGAAAAGCCGCAGGAGGGCGAGGTCATCGCCGTCGGTTCCGGCGCGCGTGCAGAGAGCGGCCAGGTCCTGCCGCTCGACGTAAAGGCCGGCGACCGGATTCTCTTCGGCAAATGGTCCGGCACCGAGATCAAGCTCGATGGCGAGGACCTTCTCATCATGAAGGAAAGCGACGTGATGGGCGTGATCGAATCCGCCTCAACAGCCAAGAAGGCCGCCTGACGGCTTCTTGCGCCACCAGTCAACGAAACTGCCTATCGAAGGAGTGATCCAATGGCTGCCAAGGAAGTGAAGTTCCATTCCGAAGCCCGCGAGAAGATGCTGCGCGGCGTCGACATCCTGGCCAATGCGGTGAAGGTGACGCTTGGCCCCAAGGGCCGCAACGTCGTCATCGACAAGTCTTTCGGCGCGCCGCGCATCACCAAGGACGGCGTGAGCGTCGCCAAGGAAATCGAACTCGAGGACAAGTTCGAGAACATGGGCGCGCAGATGGTGCGCGAGGTCGCCTCCAAGACCAGCGACCTGGCCGGCGACGGCACCACGACGGCGACCGTCCTCGCCCAGGCCATCGTCAAGGAAGGCGCCAAGGCCGTGGCCTCGGGCATGAACCCGATGGACCTGAAGCGCGGCATCGACAAGGCGGTCGAGGCCGTGGTGGCCGAGCTGAAGGCCAATGCCCGCAAGGTGACCAACAACGACGAGATCGCCCAGGTCGGCACCATTTCGGCTAATGGCGATGCCGAGATCGGCCGCTTCCTGGCCGAAGCGATGCAGAAGGTCGGCAATGAGGGCGTGATCACCGTCGAGGAAGCCAAGACCGCCGACACCGAACTCGAGGTGGTCGAGGGCATGCAGTTCGACCGTGGCTATCTCTCGCCCTACTTCATCACCAACCAGGACAAGATGCGCGTCGAGCTGGATGAGCCCTATGTGCTGATCCATGAGAAGAAGCTTTCCAACCTGCAGGCCATGCTTCCGGTGCTCGAAGCGGTGGTGCAGTCGGGCAAGCCGCTGCTCATCATCGCCGAGGATGTCGAGGGCGAGGCGCTTGCCACGCTGGTGGTCAACAAGCTGCGCGGCGGCCTGAAGGTCGCGGCGGTGAAGGCGCCCGGCTTCGGCGACCGCCGCAAGGCCATGCTGGAGGACATCGCCATCCTTACCGGCGGCACGGCGATCAGCGAGGATCTGGGCATCAAGCTCGAGAACGTCACGCTCAACATGCTCGGCCGCGCCAAGAAGGTCGTGATCGAGAAGGAAAACACCACCATCATCGATGGCGCCGGCTCCAAGAGCGAAATCCAGGCCCGTGTCACGCAGATCAAGGCCCAGATCGAGGAAACCACCTCCGACTACGACCGCGAAAAGCTGCAGGAGCGCCTGGCCAAGCTCGCCGGCGGCGTCGCCGTGATCCGCGTGGGCGGCGCGACCGAGATCGAGGTCAAGGAAAAGAAGGACCGTGTGGACGACGCGCTGCACGCCACGCGCGCGGCGGTGGAGGAAGGCGTGCTGCCGGGCGGTGGCGTGGCGCTGCTGCGGGCCGCAAGCGCGCTTGAGGGCGTGAACGTAGAAAATCCGGACCAGAAGCACGGTGTCGATATCGTGCGTCGCGCTATCGAGGCGCCGGTGCGCCAGATTGCGGAGAATGCCGGGGCCGAAGGCTCCATCATTGTCGGCAAGCTGCGCGAGAAGAACGAGTTCGGCTATGGCTGGAACGCCCAGACCGACGAATTCGGCGACCTCTACGGGCAGGGCGTGATCGACCCGGTAAAGGTCGTACGCACCGCATTGCAGGACGCCGCCTCCGTTGCGGGCCTGCTGGTCACCACCGAGGCCATGATCGCCGAGAAGCCGAAAAAGGAGGCCGCGCCCGCAATGCCCGCCGGAGGCGGCATGGACTTCTGACGCATGATCCTGTGCCCGCCTCCGGGCGGGCACTACTCGCGCGAGAATTGCAAAGCTGCACCGTCATCCGGTGCGGCACAGTTCCAGGTGCTTTCATGACGAAAACGGAAACTTTCGCGGGGATCGCGCCGCCGCGCCACCCGCCGACCCAATTTGCATATGAGACCGAATGCAAGCAGGTGCTGGAGCCGGTGCTTCTGCAACTGCTCGACAAAGCAGAAGCAGCCGGATGGGACAGGCGCAAGGCGGCCTATGCGCTGATGTTCCTGGCGGCGAAGAACGTGTAGGCCGATTCACAGGATCATGGGGCCATAGGCCCATTCGTCTTTCCGGCGCGACGGGTGGCGGCCACCCTCGCGCCACCCTTCCTGATCGGAATGGCCGCCTCACCTAGGCTGAAGCTTCCTGTTTGAACAAGACAACTGCGGTGCGGCTTGAACTACTCGCGCCGGAGCAGTGCAGAGGTATCGCGTCGCCCCTATCCGAAGAATAGCTGACTGATGCGGATGCGCGCCTATTTCAAACCGTGCCTTGCCTTGTTACACAGCCTTGCTCAATTTCGGGCAGGAAAAAGCATCATGAAGTTTAGATTGCATACCATTTCTGCTGCAACGTTCGCGGCCTGCTTGGCTTCCGCGTGCGTGGCGCAGGCGGAAGATCTTGTTTTCACGCTTACCAACGGCACCAACTCTGTTTTGACCCAGTTCCACACCTCGCCCACGGGCGTGAACGATTGGGAGGAAGATGTCCTCGGCCAGGAGGTGCTGAACCCGGGTGAAAGCGCCACGGTGACAATCGCCGACGGCCGCACCGTCTGCACATACGACATGAAGTTCGAGTTCTCGGAAGATTCCGAGCTCGACACCACCACCGACACGCAGGACCTGTGCGAACTCGGCTCCTACACAATCAACGAATAGTTTCGAATATCGGCCCCTGCCCTTCTGGCTGGGGCCTTCCCCGCAGTCCACGAGCCATCTTTTCACCCGGGGCAGCCGTATCTCTGCGGTGCGTGCGGTGATGAGATCTTCCGGGCCATGCAAAGCCCGAAGGGAATTTCCAGACAACTCTGGCTCTCTGGAAAGTGACTTCAAATTTACTGGTCGAGTAGCGAACCCAGGCACATCTTTAGGCGAAGTTGGCGGAGGCTTAGCGCACACGGAATACTCTGAACGGAGATTACGACTATGCGTTCTTTGCTCGCTTCAATATCGTTGAGTGTACTAGCCCTAGTAGCTGGATGTACAACCGGCTCCAATGTTTATGGCATAACCGCTCCCGGCTACTACGGACCGCTGGTGGGCGGTGGAAATAACCTTCTCAATCCTCGCAACAATGTCGTTGGCTTCCGCCATGAACGCAACCGCCACAATCATGGCCATCATGACCACGGTAAAAACAATCACGGCCATCACGGCAGCCACGGCATGGGCGGCCACGGCGGGATGGGTGGCCATGGCAGCCATGGCATGGGTGGCCACGCCGGTGGCGGCTATGGTGGTGGCGGAGGCGGCGGCTATGGTGGCGGTGGCCACGGCGGCCATTCCGGCGGAAGTGGCGGCCACGGTGGTGGAGGCGGCGGCCACTGATCACCGATCCACACTTACGATCATGTCCGGCCGTGCCTTTGGGCCGGCCGGCGTGATTGCGCTTAGTAAAGAACCAGCAGGTTAGTGAAGAACCAGCAAGTCGCTCGACGAGAAGCTGATCTCGGCCTTTTCGCCTACCACCGGCGGCGGGCTGGCGGGGCTGTTGAACGTGTCGAGAGACACGGCATTTTTGCCCAGCCCCACACGCACGCGGATGACCGACCCGAGGAAGCTGACGTCGGCGATGTGCCCGCCCAGGCTGGTGTCGCGCCCTTCCTGCTTGCCCAGAACGATCGCTTCGGGCCGAAGCGCCAGCGACAGCACGTCGCCCGCCTTGGCGCCGTTGATCGAACCCTTGTCGAGCGAGATATCGCGATCGTTGATCCTGACGGTGGCCGTGGCGGGGTCGATGACGGTTCCGTCGAGCACGTTCAGCGTGCCGACGAAGTTGGCGACGAAGCGCGTCGCCGGCCGGTTGTAGATCTCGAACGGCGTGCCGACCTGCTCCACCTTGCCGTCATGCATGACCACGATGCGGTCCGACATCGACAGCGCCTCTTCCTGGTCGTGGGTCACGAAGATGGTGGTGATGTCGAGCTTCTTCTGGATCGCGCGGATTTCCTCGCGCAGCGAGATGCGCACCTTGGCGTCGAGCGCCGACAGAGGCTCGTCAAGCAGCAGCAGTTTCGGCTTGGGCGCCAGCGCGCGGGCGAGCGCCACGCGCTGCTGCTGGCCGCCGGAGAGCTGGTAGGGATAGCGGCTGCCGTAGTCGGGCAGCTTGATGATGCCGAGCATCTCCTCCACCCGCTGCTCGATCTCTGCCTTGGGCGCACCGGCCACCTTGAGCCCGAAGGCGATGTTCTGCGCCACCGTCAGGTTGGGGAACAGCGCGTAAGCCTGGAACACCATGCCGATATTGCGCTGGTTGGGCTTCAGCTTGGTGACGTCCTTGCCGCCGATCATGATACGGCCGGCGGTCGGCTCCTCGAAGCCGGCCACCGTGCGCAGCATGGTGGTCTTGCCGCAGCCTGAGGGGCCGAGAAAGGAAACGAACTCGCCGCGCGCCACGTCGAGGTTGAAATCCTTGACCACGGTGGTCTGGCCGAACGACTTGCGAACTCCCTGGATGCTGAGAAATGTTTCGGACATCGCGTCGTTTCTTTCGTTCAATTCGGGTTGTTGGCCGATTTCGGCGCGAAGCGGGACAATACCTGGATCACCGACATGCAGCCCCAGGTGATGGCGAAGGCGATCACCGCCAGCGCCGCAGGCTCATAGGCGCGGTTGGCGCCGATATTCTGCAGGTAGGGACCGAAGGCCGGCCTGTTGAGCAGGCTCGCCATGGTGAACTCGCCGATCACGATCGCGAAGGTCAGGAAGGCGCCTGAGAGCACCGCGATCAGCACGTTGGGCAGGATGATGCGGGCGATGATCGTGGTCCAGCCTGCGCCATGCACCTGCGCGGCTTCCGTCAGGGTTCGCACGTCGATGGTGCGCAGGCCGGTATCGACGGCGCGGTACATGTAGGGCAGCGCCAGCGTGGCATAGCCGATCATCAGCAGGAAGTCGGTGCCCCGCGTGGTCGCCAGGAACGGCAAGGGCGAGTTCGAGCCATACATGCGGATGTAGCCGAAGACGATAACGATTGCCGGGATGATCAGCGGCAAAAGCGTGATGAACTCGACAACCGGCCTGATCCACGGCATGCGCAGCCGAATCCAGTAGGCCGTCGGCACCACCAGGAGCACGCCGATGACGATCGTCAGGCAGGCGATCACCGTCGAGTACAGGAAGGTTTCCTGGAAACGCACGTCGCCAAGCACCACCCGATAGGCGTCGAAGGAATATTCGCCGCGGCGCATGCGCAGCGAAAACTCCAGCGTCGCGATCAGCGGGATGAAGAAATAGGCGGCCCCGAGAGCGAAGGTGAGCCATGCCCAGAAACGGCCGGCCTTCATTTGAGCCACCTCTCGCTGCGGACGCGGAACCAGATGTAGAAGATGTTGGCGAGGCCGGTGACGAAGATCATGCCGAAGGCCAGCGCGTAGCCCAGATGCGGATTGTGCAGCACGTCGCCGCGGATCTGCGCATAGAGCAGGATCGGCACGATGTTGAGCGAGGAGCCGGTCAGCGCGTAGGCCGTCGCGATAGCGCCGAAGGCGTTGGCGAACAGCAGGATGACGGTGCCCAGGAAGCTCGGCCACAGCACGGGGATGACCACCATACGCCAGTACTGGAACTGGGTGGCACCAAGCGTCGCGGCGGCCTCGCCCCATTCCTTCTTCAGCCCGTCGATGGCCGGCGTGATGATGACGACCATCAACGGAATCTGGAAGAACAGATAGGTCAGCGTCAGGCCGGCGAAGGACAGGATATTAAAGCCGAGCGCATAGATGTTGATGTCGAACCAGGTGCGCAACAGCACGGTGACGAGGCCGAGCCGGCCGAGCGTGGCGAGAAAGGCGAAAGCCAGCGGCACGCCGGCAAAATTGGAGGCGACGCCCGAGAACGTCATCGTGGTCGAGCGCACCCACTTCGGCAGGCCGCCACGGACGATGGCCACGGCAATGGCAAGACCGGCGAGAGCGCCGAGCACGGCCGAGGCCAGGCTGATGCGGATCGAAATCCAGTAGGCGGCCAGGATCGAGGGCTGGAACAGCGCAGCCATGTTGGCAAGGGTGAATTCGCCCTGATCGTTCTGGAAGGCACCGACGACCAGATAGAAGGTCGGCAGGATCAGGAACATCAGTGCGAAAATGAAAAAGGGTGCGACGCCCAGCCAGTGCAACGGAAGCCGCATGCCTTCCGCACGCGCCGGCGGCACGGCCTGCCGGGCAGCAGCTGGATCGGGGTAGGTGGTTTCGCTCATGCGGCCGAAATCCGGAATGGTTCCGGGCGGCCTGTCGACCGCCCGGAATTGAGTTTCTTACTGGACGTTGGCGCCGACCACCGAATCCCAGTTCTTGGTGATTGCTTCCTTCGCCTTGGCCTGGTCGTCAAGCGTCGGGAACACCGCGGCCTCGTAGGCAGCGGCCGGCGGCAGCTTGTCAAGCAGTTCCTGCGGGATCTTGCCGTTCTTGGCAAGGTCGTTGAAGCGGATCGGGTGGCAGTAGCCCTTCAGCCAGCCGAGCTGACCTTCGTCGGAATAGAGATATTCCATCCACAGCTTGGCGGCGTTCGGATGCGGCGCGTAGGCGCTGATCGCCTGCACGTAGACGCCGGCAACAACGCCCGACTTCGGAACGATGACCTCGACCGGAGGGTTGTTGTTCAGGTTGTCGCGGCCGGAAAGCGCGTTGTAGTCCCAGTTGATCAGGATCGGCGTCTGACCCTGGGCCAGCGTGGCGGGCTTGCCGATGACCGGCACGAAGTTGCCCTTGGCGTTCAGTTCCTTGAAGAAGGCGAGACCCTTCTCGGCAGCCGAAGCGGCGTCAGTGCCGCCGGCACCGAGACCCGCCGCGTAAACGCCCTGGATGGCCTGGTTCGAGGCGCGCGGATCGCCCGCGAGAGCGACCGAGTTGGCGTATTCGTCCTTCAGCAGGTCGGCCCAATCTTCCGGCACGTTCTGCACCAGATCCTTGTTCACCATGAAGGAAAGCACGCCGTAATAGTCGCCGTACCAGTAGCCGTCGGCGTCCTTGGCGCTGTCGGGGATCGAATCCCAGGTCGAGACCTTGTAGGGCTGGATCAGGCCGTCGGCCTTGGCCTGCGGACCGTAGGAGAGACCGACGTCGATGACGTCCGGAGCCTGCGGGCCCTTGTTGTCCTTGTTGGCCTTGATGGCCTCGACCTCGTCGCTCGAACCGGCGTCGGGGTTGAGCTCGTTGACGGTGATTTCAGGATACTTCGCCTTGAAGCCGGCGATCACTTCGCCGTAGCCGCACCAGTCATGCGGCAGCGCGATGGTGGTGAGCTGTCCCTCTTCCTTGGCGGCCTTGACCAACTCGTCCATCGACTGCGCCGAGCCGACGGCCGTGGTCACCATGAGGGCCGCGGCGGTGAGGGAAAGAATTTTCCCCGTGAACTTGAACATGTCTCTCTCCGTTGAACTGACGCCCTGCGACGCCTGCGATGCGGTTATCTGCGCTCAATGACAGTTTTGTGAAACCTGCACCCGGTCTCCTCCCCCGAGCGCCAAAATCTAACTACTTTTCCACGGGGCTGGCAATCGTGCCATTTGTTTTTCCGGCTAATGATTTTTCGATTGCCAGCCCCCTCCCCCTCTAACCCTGGAGAGTTCCTTCGATGGCGTTGTCCAGCAGCATCAGCGCGGCCTCCTTGGTGAGCTTCACCGGGTTGCCGCCGGCCGTCGGGTCCACCACCGCCATGTCGGCGATCAGGTCCTTGCGCGCCTTGTCCATGTCGAGGCCCTTGATCAGTTCCGGAAGGGTGTGCGGCACCTTCAGTTCCTCGCGCAGCTTCAGCACTGCGCTTGCGAAGCCGTCGAAGCCGCCCTCCATGCCCAGGTAGCCGGTCAGCCGCACGATGCGGTCCTCGATCGCGTCGCGGTTGAAGGCCAGCACATAGGGCATGAAGACGGCGTTGGTCATGCCGTGGTGGGTGTCGTAGAGCGCGCCGATCGGGTGCGACATGGAATGGATAGCGCCCAGCCCCTTCTGGAAGGCCGTGGCGCCCATGGCGGCAGCGCTCATCATGTGCGCACGCGCGGTCAGGTCCTTGCCGTCGGCGAAGGCCTTGGGCAGGTTCTCGAACACCAGCCGGATGCCCTCGACCGCGATGCCATCGGCCATCGGGTGGTAGCCCGGCGCGCAATAGGCTTCCAGGCAGTGCGCCAGCGCGTCCATGCCGGTGCCCGCGGTGATGAAGGGCGGCATGCCGGTAGTCAGTTCCGGATCGGCGATCACGATCGCCGGCAGCATCTTGGGATGGAAGATCACCTTCTTGGTGTGCGTCGCCTCATGCGTGACCACGCCGGCGCGGCCGACTTCCGAGCCGGTGCCGGCCGTCGTCGGCACGGCGATGATCGGGGCGATGGCGTCGGCGTCCGCACGCGCCCACCAGTCGCCGATGTCCTCAAAATCCCACACCGGCCGGGTCTGGCCGGCCTGGAAGGCGATCAGCTTGCCGAGGTCCAGCGCCGAGCCGCCGCCGAAGGCGATGACGCCGTCATGCTTGCCTTCCTTGAACACCACGATGCCGGCGGTGAGGTTGGATTCCACCGGGTTGGGCTTCACGTCGGAGAAGACGCCGTAAGGAATCTTGGCGTCGTCGAGGATCTTCAGCGTGGACGCCACCACCGGCAGCTTGGCCAGCCCCGGGTCGGTCACGAATAGAGGCCGCTTGATGCCGGTCGCGGCCAGCGCGTCGGGCAGTTCCGAGATGCGGCCGGCGCCGAAACGGACGGTGGTGGGATAATTCCATTTGGAAACGAGATTGGTCATTTTTGCTTTCCGAAAGTTAGAAGCACCCCCACTCCGTCCCGGCTTCGCCGGTCCACCCCGGGACAGAGGTGTCGAGCGCAGCGAGACGGAGTGGGGGTCAAAAACATGTTCTGTGCCGCGAACTAGATCTTCTCGCGCAGGTGATAGGACTTCGGACGGGTCAAGTTGTCGTAGCCGATGGCCGACAGCGCCGCGCCCTTGCCGGTGTCCTTCACGCCCGTCCACACCAGCGCCGGGTCGAGATAGTCGCAGCGGTTCATGAACACCGTGCCGGTCTCGACGCGGTCGCCGATCGAGACGGCATGCTCGATGTCGCTGGTCCAGACCGAGGCGGTCAGGCCGTATGGGCTGTCGTTCATCAGCGCGATGGCATCCTCGTCGCCGCGCACCTTCATGATGCCGACGATGGGGCCAAAGCTCTCCTCGCGCATCACGCTCATCTGGTGGTCAACATTGGTCAGCACTTCCGGCGCCAGATAGGGCGACCCGGCGACGTCCTGGTCGACCTTCATGTTGACGTGCGCGGAGGCACCCTTGCGCAGGGCTTCCGCCTTCTGCTCGCGGATGAAGTCGGCAAAGCGCGACTGCGCCATCGGCCCCATGGTGGTGGCCTGGTCGAGCGGGTTGCCCACCACATAGTCCTTGGTCAGCGCAACGAAACCGTCGACGAAGTCGTCATAGACCTTCTCGTGCACATAGATGCGCTCGATGCCGCAGCAGCACTGGCCGGAATTGTAGAAGGCGCCGTCGACCAGATTGGCGATGGCGTGGTCGAGCTTGGCGTCGGGCAGCACATAGGCCGGGTCCTTGCCGCCGAGCTCGAGGCCCATGGTCATGAAGGTGCCGGCCGCCGCCTTCTCGATCGCCCTGCCGCCGGCCACCGAGCCGGTGAAGTTGACATGGTCGATCTTGCCCGAGCCGAGCAGCTTCTCGGTCTGGGCGTGGTTGAGCACGATGTTCTGGAACACGCCCTTGGGCAGACCAATCTTGTCGAAGGCCTGCTGGAAGCGCTCGCCCACCAGCAGCGTCTGCGCGGCGTGCTTGAGAATGACGGTCGAGCCCGCCATCAGCGCCGGCACGATGGTGTTGACCGCCGTGAGATAAGGATAGTTCCAGGGTGCGATGACCATCACCACGCCAAGCGGCTCGCGCTTCACATAGCGGCGGAAGCCCTCCTTCGGGTCCGACGCCATGACCGGCTTGAGCGCCCGCTCGGCGATCTCGACCATGTAGTTGGTGCGATCCTTGACGCCGCCGAACTCGCCGCCGTAGCGGGTGGGGCGACCCATCTGCCAGGCGATTTCCGGCACGATCTCGTCGCTCATCGCCACCAGCGCCTCGAGGAAGGCGAGCATGTACTTGCCGCGCTCGGCGATGGAGGTCTGCGCCCAGGCGGCCTGCGCGGCGCGGGCCCGCTCGACCGCGGCGTTGATCGCCTGGTCGCTGGCGACGGGTCGCTCGGCATAGATCGAGCCGTCGATGGGGGATTTGAGCTTGACCGTCTCGGTCATGGTTTCAGTCCTTCTTCATGCGAAATGCAATTGGTCGTTCCGGCAGGGCGCGGGCCACACGCCGCGCCCGCGATCGCGCCGACATTAATACCGCTCGAAGCCCCTGTGCAGTTCCCAGTCGGTGATGCGGCGGTCATATTCCATCTGCTCCCAGCGCGCGGTGTGCACATAGTGGTCGATCGCATCTTCGCCCCAGGCCTCGCGCAGCATGGTCGATTTCTCCAGCGTTTCGGCAGCGCCGCGCAGGGTCTTCGGAATCTCGGGCAGCTCGGCCGCCTGGTAGGCGTCGCCCACGAAGGGCTTCTCCAGTTCCAGTCTCTCGTCGATACCAGCCAGTCCCGCCGCGATCAGCGCCGCGAAGGCGAGGTAGGGGTTGAGATCGGCGCCGCCGATGCGGCACTCCATGCGCACGGCCTTGGTGCCCTGGCCGCACAGCCGGAAGCCCGCGGTTCGGTTGTCATCGCTCCACATGATCTTGGTCGGCGCGAAGGTGCCGGCCTGGAAGCGCTTGTATGAGTTGATGTAGGGAGCCAGGAAGTAGGTATATTCCTTGGCATATTTGAGCTGACCAGCCGACCATTGCCGGCCGAGTTCCGACAGGCCATGGGGCCCGTTCTTGTCGAGGAACAGCGGAGTCTTGCCGTCGGCGCTCCACAGCGAGTTGTGAATGTGGCTGGAATTGCCGGCCAGGTCGTAGTTGTACTTGGCCATGAAGCACACCGACTTGCCCATCTGGTCGGCGATCTCCTTGGCGCCATTCTTCAGGATCACATGCCGGTCTGCGGTTTCCAGCGCCTCGCCATAGCGGAAGTTGATTTCTTCCTGGCCGGGGCCCCACTCGCCCTTGGAGTTCTCGATCGGAATTCCGGCCGCCTCCATTTCGTTGCGCAGCCGGCGCATGTAGCCCTCTTCCTTTGTCGTGATGCCGATCAGGTAATCACCGATATAGGGAGAGGCGGTGTCGAGGCTGCGCCAGTGCTTTTCGCGTGCGGTCTTGTAGGTCTCGTCAAAGAGATAGAATTCCAGCTCGGAGGCGAAATAGGCCAGGAAGCCGCGCTGCTCCAGCCGGCGCAGCTGCTTGCGCAGTATGCCGCGCGGCGAATGCGGCAGGTCTTCATGGCCGTGATGGGACTGCACGTCGCTGATCACCAGCGCCGTCTTCTCCAGCCAGGGAACGCGGCGCAGCGTCGACATGTCGGGCTTCATGACGAAATCGCCATAGCCCTTCGACCAGCTTGCCGCCTTGTAGCCGGGCACCGGCTCCATGTCGATGTCGTCGGCCAGCAGATAGTTGCAGGCGTGCGTCTCTTCATAGCCCGACTGCACGAAGAAGCTGGCCAGAAACCGCTTGCCGATCAGCCTTCCCTGCATGTCGACGGCGCATACCAGCACCGTGTCGATCTCCCCGTCGGCAACCGCTTTCTTCAACTGATCGAATGTAAGATTTCCGGCCATTTTCCACTCCGCCGCAGTCGGCGCATCGCTGTTTCAACAGGTGAGCCCGGCCGCCGCACGGCCGGGCTGTTCGACTTCACAAGACTGGCTCTGCTCAGCCGTAGCGATAGGGTGCGCCTGCGCCGCGCATGGTCTCCTGGTATTTCTTGAGGATCTCGACCACCTTGGCGTTGCGCGGGCTCTTGGCGGCGACCTCGTCCCAGAATGCCTGCGCCATGTCCTCGACTTCCTTCCACTCGTTCTCGGGAATGGTCGTCAGTTCAAGCTTGCCGCCCGTGGTGCGGTAGTGGGCTTCGCCCCACCAGTACCAGTGCTGGCGGTAGTAGTGCGAGGAATCCATCGCCAGCCGGAACAGTTCCTTCAGGTGGTCAGGAACCGCATTCCACTTCTCGGTGTTGGCGAAGAACGAACCCGACCAGGCACCCGAGATGTTGTTGGTGAGGTAGTACTTGGTGACGTTCGCCCAGCCGACCGTGTAGGTCTCGGTCGCGCCGCACCAGGCGATGCCGTCGAGCTCGCCGGTCTGCAGCGCCACCTCGATGTCTTCCCACGGCAGCGTGACGGGCACGACGCCGAGACGCGAGATGAACTGGCCACCCGTCGGGAAGGTGAAGACGCGCAGGCCCTTCAGGTCCGCCACCGAGCGGATCGGCTTGGTGGTGGCGAAGTTGCAAGGGTCCCACGCACCGGCGCTGAGCCAGGTCACGCCCGGGATTTCGCCATAGGCCTCTTCCCAGATCTCCTTCAGCCCGTACCAGTTCCACAGCACCGGCACGTCGAGGCTGTAGCGCGAGGCGAAGGGGAAGTAGGCGCCGAACACGGCGACATCCACCGGCGAAGCCATGGAATCGTCGTCGCTCTGGGCGGCGTCGATCGTGCCGGCCTGCACGGCGCGGAACAGCTCGCCCTGCGGCACCAGCTGGTCGGAGGTATAGAGCTCGATCACCATTTCGCCATTGGCCGCCTTGTTGAAGGCGTCGATGGCCGGCTTGCACACATGCTCGGCCAGGGCCGGGCCGGCATAGGTCTGCAGACGCCACTTGATCGGGGCCTGGGCCTTGACATAGGGCGTTGCGAGCGTGGTTGCGCCCACCGCACCGGCGCCGGTCAAGATCGATTTGCGCAGGAAATCGCGCTTGCTGATAGGCTTGTTGTCCGACATTTCATTCCTCCCGTTAACAGATACAGTAAAATCTCATCCACGAGGCGGGGTTGGGCGCGTTTGTATTCGCCAGCCCCCGTTCTTATTCTGGAAACCTCGAAGCATCCCGCATCTCATCTCTTCCCCATGTAGACATCAGGCAGCCACATCGCGATGTCGGGAAAGATCATGATGATGATCATGGTCAGCACCATCATGAAGAAGAAGGGGATGATCGAGCGATAGATGTCGACGATGGTGATTTCAGGCGGGGCCATCGCCCGCATCAGGAACAGGTTGTAGCCGAAGGGCGGCACGATGTAGGCGATCTGGCAGGTGATGGTGTAGAGGATGCCGAACCAGATCAGGTCGAACCCGAGCGCCTTGACGAGCGGGATATAGAGCGGTGCGACGATGACCAGCATGGCGGTGTCGTCGAGGAACATCCCCAGGATGATGAAGGAAAACAGCATCATCGCCAGCACGCCCCAGGGGCTCAGGTCCCAGGTGTGCAGCAGCAGGTTTTCAATCGCCTTGATTGCGCCCAGGCCGTCATAGACGGCGCTGAAGCAGAGCGCGCCCAGGATGATCCAGAGGAACATGGCGGAAACGGCCAGCGTGTTGCGCGTGGTTTCTTCCATGACGCGGCGATTGAGCCTGCCGGTGAACCATGCCGACAGCAGCGCCAGCAATGCACCGACCATCGAGGTTTCGACCAGGCTGGTGGTGCCGGTGAGGAACAGGCCCATGATGGCTGCGAAAAGGCCGAAGGGCAGCAGGCCGGCGCGCAGCAGCACGAGCTTTTCGCGCGTCGTGATCTGTTCGCGTTCCGCGGCGGGCAAGGCCGGGCCCATTTCGGGCTGGAAGCGGCAGCGAAGATAGATGTAGGCCGTGAAGATAACCGCCATCAGGATGAAGGGGCCGATGCCTGCCAGCCACAATTGCAGCACCGGCTGGCGCGCGATCATCGCGTAGAGGATCAGCACGACGCTGGGCGGCCCCATGATGCCGAGCGACGACCCGCCCTGGATGACGCCGGTGATCATCACCTTGTCGTAGCCGCGCCGCAGCAGTTCCGGCAGCGCTACCGTGGCTCCGATGGCCATGCCGGCAACCGACAGGCCATTGACCATCGAGATGACGATCATCAGGCCCATTGTGCCGAGCGCGAGGCCGCCGCGCACCTGGCCGAACCAGACGTGGAACATGCGGTAGAGATTGTTGGCGATGCCCGACTCCGACAGCATGTAGCCCATGAAGACGAAAAACGGCACGGTGATCAGCGGATACCAGTTGAGCACCTGGAAGGCCGCGTTGAACGGCATTTCGGCAGCGCCGTCACCCCACATCCAGAGTGCGGCCGCCGCGCCGACCGCGCCGATGACGCCGAACACACGCTGGCCGGTGGCCATCAGGATCAGCATCGACGCGAACATGAAGATGGTGATGAATTCGGAACTCATGCCAGCGACTTCCCACGTGCTTCGGCCACGTCCTTGAAGAAGGTGGCGATGGTTTGCAGCAGCATCAGAAAGATGCCGAACGTCATCAGGGCCTTGATAGGCCACAGCAGCGGCGCCCAGGCGGTGTAGTTCTTCTGGCTGTAGGTGATGGAATATTCGGTCGAGGAAACCCCGGCCCGGAACAGGACCACGAGGTAGAAGATCACGGCCAGAACGGTGAAGGCATCCATGATGGCGCGCCGGCGCGGCGACATCATGCCGTAAAACAGATCCATGCGGACATGCGCGTCGAGCTGCAGGGAATAGGCTCCGCCCAGCAGGTAGTAGGCCGAGAGCATGAACTGCGACATCTCCATGATCCAGTTGATCGGATAGCCGAAGATCACGCGCATGATGGTCGAATAGAGCAGGATCGCGCCCATCGGGAAGATGAGATACATGGCGAAGCGCCCCACCCCGTGGCTCACGGCATCGACATACCGCACGTAAAGTCTCACCGCCTGGACCAGCCGGCTCTTCCTGACCGGCTCTCTTTCTGTCGCTACGCTCATCATGCGGACCTTGTCGTGTTGGCGAAATTCGGCTGGCCCGGATTGACGCCGGCCAGGATGGCCGACAGAAGCTCGGCCCATCTGCGTTGGCCGCTCTCGTCGCCGATTTCGTCGTTGCGGATCTCGATCATGGCGCAGGCGAGCCCGCGCGCGCGGCCGTGCCGCTCCAGCGTGAAATAGACACGGTCGGCCGGCGAATAGGGCTCGTTTACGCCCACCTCCAGGCCGACCACGCCGCGCAGCGCGCCGATCATCGGGCCGGCCAGCCTGTCGTCATCGTCATGGATGATGCCGATGTGCCAGGGGCGGTCCACGCCCTTGTAGACCGGCGTGAAGGAATGGACCGAGACAAGCCGCGTCTCGCGCCCCTCGGCCAGCCTCTCGGCAACTACATCGGCAATCGCATCGTGAAACGGCCGCCAGGACAGGGCGATGCGCTCCTGCCGGTCGGCCTCGGAAAGATCGGCATTGCCGGGCACCGCCGTCGCCTCGCTAACAGGCGAGATCAGGTCCGGCGCGTCGAGCGGCCGGTTGCAGTCGATGACGAGGCGCGAAACGCAGGATTCCACCAGCGTCGCGTCCAGCGCGTCGGCCATGCGGCGGATCACGGGCAGCGCGCCGGGATCCCAGGCGATGTGACGCGTCAGGTCGGCTTCGTCGAGGCCGAGCGTGCCGAATCGGGCCGGAATGAAATTCGAGGCATGATCGCAGACCAGCAGATAGGGGCTGGCGCCCTGCCGCCGGCTAACCCGGACGGAAGCGGATGCTTCATGCACTGCGGACGGCGCAGTTCCCATTGCTTTTAGTCCCCCAAGACGCCGTATCGTATGTTACGGATTTTATTTCTTTGCGTCTTTGTGGATGATTTCATACATATTCCCGGACTTTGTCAAATGGGTTTGTGCAGCGGCTGCACCAACGGAGCGCGAGCGGGCGAAAACCCCTCCGACCGGGCCGAAGGGGGCGACATGGCATCGAGCATCGCTGAACTGATTTCCGAGCGCATGGACACCATGCCGGCCGGCGAACGCCGTGCGGCACAGACGCTGGTCGCCAACTATCCGTTGATCGGCCTGAAGACGGTCGCGGATTTCTCGCAGCATGCGGGCGTCAGCTCCCCCACCATCCTGCGCTTCGTGGCGCGGCTTGGCTTTCACAACTATCCGGAATTCCAGGCGGCCCTGCAGGACGAGCTGGCCGCGCAGCTTCAGTCGCCGCTGTCGCGCACGGTGCTGGAGCCGGCGCCCGATCGCGGCAAGACCTCGCCGGTGCTGGAAGCCACGCTGACCAACATCCGCGAAACCTTCCGCCACGTGTCGGAAAGGCAAATGGGCGAAATCGTCGCCCGGCTGGCCAACCCACGCGCCAAGATCTTCCTGATCGGCGGCCGCTTCACCGACCCGGTGGCGCAATACATGACCGCCCACCTCACCATCGTGCGCCCCAATGTGTTCCACCTCACCGGCCAGGAAAGCACATGGCGCGACCGCCTGATCGACATGGGCAAGCGCGACGTGCTGCTGATCTTCGACATCCGCCGTTACCAGGACAGCCTGATCCGGCTGGCCGAGAAGGCGCATGCCCGCGGCGTCGAGATCGTTCTCGTCACCGACCAGTGGCTGTCGCCGATTGCCCGCTTCGCCCGTTATGTCATCGCCGGGCGAACCGCGGTGCCCTCTTCCTGGGATTCGTCGGCGGCGCTATTCGTGTTTGCGGAGGCGCTGATCGGAGAGCTGACGCGCGCGCTGGAAGCGGAAAGCGCCCGGCGCATCCGCGAGATGGAAGAACTGCGCTGAGCCCGGTAAGCCGCTCGAAGCAGGGCTTACGCGCGTGATCGTGGCCAGGCACCGCCAATAATTACCGATATTTAAGGTGCGCCGGGGCAAGCGACCCGTCATAAAGGCGCGCTACTGACTTTGCGCTGCTTTGCGTCTAAAATCCTCGCCGTCACGCCTTCCGAGAAGGCGCGAGCGGCGCCAAAGACATTGTTGTGTGGGACCCCTGGAGTGCCGATGGCTGCCTGGAAACAAATCGCTTTTGCCCTTGTTCTCCTTCTCGTTGCCGCGGCGGCCTGGGTGCGTTTCTTTCCGGGCGCGCCCGAAATGCTGGCGCGCTGGGGCATTGAGTGGGCGGACGCCGCCACGCCACGCGCCGATGGCGCGGTCGCCGGCGGCGGCGCGCGCGGAGCCGGCCGCGGCGGGCCGCAGACGGCCGTGGTGAGCGCGACCGTGGCTTCGGCCACCATCAACGACAGGCTTCAGGCTATCGGCACCGGCCGCGCAAACGCCTCGGTGGCGGTCACGCCGGACGAGGCCGGGCGCATGACGGAGGTGGCCGTCGCCTCGGGTGCGCTGGTCGAAGCCGGCACGGTCATCGCGCGGCTCGATTCCCAGGCCGAGGAAATCGCGGTGGAGCGCACCAGGCTGGCGGTTTCAGACGCCAAGGCCAAGCTCGAGCGCACGCGGGCGCTGCGCAACTCCAATACTGCGAGCCTGGTGCAGGTCACCGATGCCGAAGTCGCACTGCACAATGCCGAACTCGCCCAGCGTGACGCCGAGCTCAAGCTCGAGCGCCGCTCCATTGTCGCCCCGATTTCGGGCTTCATCGGCATCCTGCCGATCGAGGCCGGAAATTACGTGACGCAGCAGACCACTGTCGCCACCATCGACGACCGCACGGCCATCGTCATCGACTTCTGGGTGCCGGAACGATTTGCCGGCGCAGTCTCCGTCGGCCAGAAGCTTGAAGCCACGCCGATATCGAACCCCGGCCGGTCCTTTGCCGGCACGGTCAGCGCCGTCGACAGCCGCCTTGACGAGAAAAGCCGCACGCTGCGCGTTCAGGCCCGCATCGACAATTCCGATGATGCCCTGCGCGCCGGCATGTCGTTCCAGGTCGCCATGGGCTTTCCCGGCGACACTTACCCCTCGGTCGATCCGCTGGCGATCCAGTGGGGCACGGACGGCGCCTTCGTCTGGGCAATCCGCGACGGCAAGGCCCGGCGCACGCCGGTGCGTGTCGTGCAGCGCAATTCCGAGGCCGTGCTGGTCGAAGCCGACCTGAAGCCGGGCGACGAGGTGGTGACCGAAGGCATCCATGTGGTGCGCGAGGGCGCCGAACTGCTCATCGCCCGCGCGCCGGCTTCCGCACCCGCCGACACCTCCGCCGCCGGCAGCGGCTCGTGAACCGGAGAGGGGGCATGACGGAATTGCACAAGGGGGGCGAGGAAAAAGGCTCGACGGCGCTTTTCGTGCGCCGCCCGGTCCTCGCCTTCGTTCTCAACGTACTCATCATCGTCGCCGGCCTCGCCGCCTTCTTCGGCGTGGAAGTGCGCGAACTGCCGGACGTCGACCGGCCGGTCATCACCATCACCACCAACTATTCGGGTGCGGCGGCCGAAACCATCGACCGCGAACTAACTGCCGTGCTCGAAGGCGCGGTCTCACGCGTCAGCGGCGTCAAGTCGATCTCGTCAAGTTCCTCCTACGGCCGCAGCCGCGTCACCGTCGAGTTCGGCGACGGTGTCAACCTTGACGTCGCCGCCTCCGACATGCGCGATGCCGTCGGGCGGGTCGCCAACCAGTTGCCGGACGACGCCGACACCCCGCGCATCGTCAAGGCCGACGCCAATGCCGACGCGGTGATGCGGCTGGCGGTCACCTCCGACACCATGTCGGTGGAGGACATGACGATCCTGGTGGAAGACCAGATCGTCGATGCCCTCTCCGCGGTGCCGGGCGTGGCCGATGTGCAGGTCTACGGCGACCGCGAAAAGATCTTCCGCATCGACGTCGACCAGACCAGGCTCGCCAGCGTTGGCCTAACCGTTGCCGACATCCGCAACGCGCTGGGCTCGATCGCGCTCGACACGCCCTCGGGCGCGCTGAGCACCAATGCCCAGAGCATCATCGTGCGCACCACCGCCTCGGTGACAACACCGGAAGCATTCGAGAACCTGGTGCTCGGCGAAAACACGCGCCTTGGCGATGTCGCCAGCGTCACGCTCGGACCCGATATCGGCGTCTCCTCGCTGCGCTCCGACGGCAAGACCGGCATCGGGCTTGGCATCATCCGTCAGGCGCAGTCCAACACGCTCGACATTTCCGACGGCGTGCGCGCGGCGGCAGAAAAGATCCAGCAGACCTTGCCGCAGGGCATGTCCATCCGCGTCACCAGCGACGACGCCAGCTTCGTCAAGGGCGCGGTGCACGAGGTGCAGATCGCGCTGATCCTTTCAGTCTCGATCGTCCTGCTCATCATCTACCTGTTCCTGCTCGACTGGCGCGCCACGCTCATTCCGGGCCTGGCCATGCCGGTGGCGCTGATCGGCACGATCGCGGCGATCTATCTTGCCGGCTTCTCAATCAACATCCTCACCCTGCTGGCGCTGGTGCTGGCCACCGGCCTCGTCGTCGACGATGCCATCGTGGTGCTGGAAAACATCGTGCGCCGCCGCAACGAAGGCATCGGACCGCGTGCCGCAGCCGTGCTCGGCACGCAGGAAGTGTTCTTCGCGGTGGTCGCCACCACGGCGACGCTTGCGGCGGTGTTCATCCCGCTCTCGTTCCTGCCCGGCCAGACCGGCGGCCTGTTCCGCGAGTTCGGTTTCGTGCTCGCCATCTCGGTATCGCTGTCGGCCGTGGTCGCACTGTCGCTGTGCCCGATGCTTGCCTCGCGCATGCTTGCCGGCCACTCCGGCGAACATGCCCAGAGCGGCGTTGCCGGTCGCGTCGGCACCATGCTTGCCGGCCTCTACCGTCGCTGCCTCGCCGCCTGCCTCAATGCGCCGGCGCTGGTAGTAATCGCTTCTATACTCTTCGCCGGCGCGGCCTATGGCGCCTTCGGCTTGATCCGCCAGGAACTGACGCCGCCGGAAGACCGCTCCATGATAATGCTGCGCATCTCCGCGCCGCAGGGTGTCAGCCTCGAATACACCACGCGGCAGGTCAGCCGCATCGAGCAACTGCTACAGCCGCTGCGCGATTCAGGCGAGATCGAGAGCACCTTCGCAAGCGCCGGCCAGGGCGGCTCGTTCAACAGCGGCTTCATGGTCATCTCGCTGGCCCCGTGGGAGAAGCGGGAGCGCACGCAGCAGCAGATCGCAACGCAGATCGGCGGCCTGCTCACCCAGGTGCCCGGCGTGCGCGCCTTCCCCATCGCGCCCAACAGCCTGGGCATTCGCGGTGCCGGCAGCGGTCTGCAATTCGCAATCGTCGGCAACAGCTATGCCGACCTCGGCGCGGCGGCGGGAAAGATCATCGCCGAGATGGAAAAGGAGCCCGGCTTCCAGCAGCCGCGCCTGACGACCGACGCCACCCAGCCGCAGCTTTCGGTCGAGCTCGACCGCGAGCGCGCCTCCGACCTCGGCATCGACATCAGCGGCCTCTCCGAAGCTATCCAGGCTGTGCTCGACGGCCGCCAGATCGGCAAGGTGTTCATCGACGATCGCAGCTTCGACGTGAAGCTGGTTTCCACCACCAACCCGATCAACGATCCGACCGACCTGGAAAACATCTTTGTCAGGACAGGCGACGGCCGCTACGTGCCTATGGCCACCATCGCCAGGCTCACCGAGCGCGCCGTGCCGCCGTCCTTGTCGCGCGAGCAGCAGATGCGTTCGGTGGCGATCACCACAAGTCTCGCGCCCGACTTCGCGCTGGGCGATGCGCTGAAACGCGCCCAGCAGATCGCCGCGCCGCTGCTGCCGCCCGGCAGCCGACTCGTGCCGCTGGCGGAAGCCGCTACGCTCGGCGAAAGCACAAGCGGCATGACGATCGTGTTCGGCTTTGCGCTGGTCATCATCCTCTTGGTGCTGGCGGCGCAGTTCGAAAGTTTCGTCAGCGCCGTCATCATCATGGCCACCGTCCCGCTCGGCCTCGCCTGCGCGGTGTTCGCCCTGCTGCTGACCGGCACCAGCCTCAACGCCTACAGCCAGATTGGCCTCGTCATGCTCGTCGGCATCATGGCCAAGAACGGCATCCTGATCGTGGAGTTCGCCAACCAGTTGCGCGACCGCGGCATGGGCGTGCGCGAGGCGATCGAACAGGCCGCCAACATCCGCCTGCGCCCGGTGATGATGACCATGATCTGCACCGTGCTCGGCGGCCTGCCGCTGGTGCTGGCCTCCGGTGCCGGCGCGGAAGCGCGCATTGCGCTGGGCTGGGTCATCGTCGGCGGCCTCGGCCTCGCCACGGCCTCGACCCTGTTCCTCACCCCGGTCGCCTATCTGCTTCTCGGCCGCTTCGTCACCCCGAAGGTCGAGGAAGAGGCACGCCTGAAGCGCGAGCTCCAGGAAGCCGCCTACGCCAATACCGAGCCGGCTGAGTAAGCGTCCTCCCTCCCTTGAGGGGAGTGTGCTTAGCGAAGCGAGGCGGGAGGGGGTAGGTTCAGGCCGCGCGCTACAGCTACGACCCCACCCGTCCAATCGCCTTCGGCGGTTGTCCACCCTCGCCTCAAGGGGGAGGGAAAACCCTTCACGGCCGGATGAACACCTTGCCGTTCGGCTTGGCGAGTTCCTCCGGCACCCGCTTTATCGCCTCGGCAAGCGGCACCACAGCCGTCACGTCGGTCGACCAGCGCCCATCGGCGAAACGTTTCTGCGCTTCCATCACCGCCTGCGCCTTGCGCTCGAACGGCATGCGGCGCATCCAGTCGGTCAGCCAAAAACCCTCGATGCGCTTGAGCATGAAGATGAGTTGGCCGGGCTGCGGAATGGGCGTGGTCGACGGGTCCATCCTGCCATAGACGATCCAGCGCGCCCGCTTCGGCATGGCGTCGAAGATCGCGCCCGCGAGCGGCCCGGTCACGGCGTCGAGGAAGATGCGCGGCTGCTCCTCCTTCATCACCGCCGCCAGCGTCGCGACGAAATCCGCCGCCGTGGCGTTGAGCACATGCGCCGCCCCGGCTTCCTTCAGAAGCGGGATCTGCTCGTCGCGCCGCACGATCGCAATGGGGCGAAACCTTTCGTCCTTGGCCACGCCCATGATCAGCTTCGACAGTTGGCTGGCGCCGGCGGTGAGCACGAAGGCCTTCTGGCCCTCCTCGCGCACGATGTCGAACATGGCAAGCGCGGTGAGCGGGTTGACGATCAGCGCCGCGCCGTCCTCGTCGCGCACGCCGTCGATCAGCGGGATGCAGGCGGCGGCGTCGGTCATCGCGTAGTCGGCCCACGAGCCCCAACTGCCGGTGCCGGCGGCAAACGCCACGCGCTTGCCCGCCATCTGCTGCGCCGCCGGGTCTTCGCCCGTGGCCACCACCGTGCCGACGCCCTCGAAGCCCGCCGGCCTGCCCTTCACGCGCGGCTGGCCGTACTGCCCCTTGATGAACATCACGTCAGACGGATTGATCGCGGCGAGCCCCACCTTGATCAGCACTTGCGTCGCCCTCGGCTGCGGCACCGCGATGCGGCCGGCCTCGACGTAGGGCTCCATCGCTTCGAGCAACGTGCCCGAGGGCGTGGCCGCGTAGCCGTCATTGGTCACGAGCAGCGCATTCATTTCGGAAGGAATGGCCATGGCGAAGCTCCCTTGGAGGCGAATTTGCCGGGTGGCGGAAAGAATAGGGGCGACGGGCGCGAAGGCGAGGCCGCCGCGATGTCGCTCTTCGAAGTCCGGTGCGTGCCCACACCCGGCTGCTCCCCACGCCCGGATGACAATGACGGCGCAAAACTGTATCTGTGCTGCGCTTTGGGCACGAAACGCCCTGCCCCCGACTTGAAGAGGCGAGTTTCTTGAAGACGATTACCATCGACCAGCTCCTGTCCGGCGTCGGCACCGAGGTCGGCGTTTCACCCTGGCGCACGGTCACCCAGACGATGATCGACCAGTTCGCCGATGCGACCGACGACCATCAGTTCATTCATTGCGACCCGGAGCGCGCGGCGCGAGAAACGCCCTTCGGCGGCACCATTGCGCACGGTTTCCTGACGCTGTCGCTGCTCTCCGCCATGACCTACGACACCATCCCCCGCGTCGAGGGCGGCGACATGGGCATCAATGCGGGATTCGAAAACCTCAAATTCGTCGCGCCGGTGAAGACCGGTTCGCGTATCCGCACCCGCTTCTTCCTCGCCGACGTGAAGGTGCGCCCGTCCGGCTGGATCCAGATCAGCCACGACGTGACCATCGAGATCGAAAACTCGAAGAAGCCAGCGCTGACGGCCCGCTGGCTGACGCTTACTTTCGTGGCGCCCCAAGACGATGCAGCCCCGGCGCAGGGGTGATCGCTGCCGCCATTCGTGCCCGCAGCGCGCTCCCGTCATTAGATCGAGGTTGTAAAACCAAAGCATTGCTATCCCTCCTCCCATGGCAGGCGTAAAATCGTCTTGCTAACCCGAGGCCGCTCTCCCTTGCGTGCGGGGAGCAGCCACGGTGAACCGTCCGGGAGGACACACAATGGCTGTCACCGCGAGTGCGGGATCGTCCCCGCGCGGCATGACCCGCGAGGAGAAGAAGGTCATCTTCGCTTCCTCTCTGGGCACCGTCTTCGAATGGTATGACTTCTATCTCTACGGCTCGCTGGCGGTCTTCATCGGCGCCGCCTTCTTCAGCGAGTATCCGGAGGCCACGCGCAACATCTTCGCGCTGCTGGCGTTTGCCGCCGGCTTCCTGGTGCGCCCCTTCGGCGCGCTGGTGTTCGGCCGCATCGGCGACCTTGTCGGCCGTAAATACACCTTCCTCATCACCATTCTGATCATGGGGTCGTCCACCTTCCTGGTCGGCCTCTTGCCGGGCTCGGCGTCCATCGGCTTCGCCGCGCCGGTCATCCTGATCGCGCTGCGCATGCTGCAGGGGCTGGCGCTCGGGGGCGAATATGGCGGGGCGGCGACCTATGTGGCCGAACACGCGCCCAACGACCGGCGCGGCTATTACACCTCATGGATCCAGACCACCGCCACGCTCGGCCTGTTCCTGTCGCTCATCGTCATCCTGGTGGTGCAAAGCTGGCTCGGGCCGGACGTCTTCAAGGCCTGGGGCTGGCGCATTCCGTTCATCGTTTCAGTGGTGCTGCTCGGCATCTCGGTGTGGATTCGCCTGTCGCTGAGCGAGTCCCCTGCCTTCAAGCGCATGAAGCAGGAGGGTAGAGGTTCCAAGGCGCCGCTGAAAGAAGCCTTCGGCCAGTGGAAGAACGCCAAAATCGCGCTGCTGGCGCTGTTCGGCCTCACCGCCGGCCAGGCCGTGGTCTGGTATTGCGGCCAGTTCTACGCGCTGTTCTTCCTGCAGAACGTGCTCAAGGTCGACGCCTTCTCGGTCAACGTCATGATCGCGATCGCACTAGCCATCGGCTCCATCTTCTTCGTGGTCTTCGGCTGGCTGTCCGACAAGATCGGCCGCAAGCCGATCATCATGGCCGGGCTGGCGCTGGCCGTCGTCACCTATTTCCCGCTGTTCAAGGCAATGACCTGGGCCGCGAACCCGGCTCTGGCCACTGCTCAGCAGAATGTGAAGGCGCACGTGACCGCAGCACCCGGCGACTGCAAGTTCCAGTTCAACCCCACCGGCACGGCAAAGTTCACCACGTCCTGCGACATTGCCACGGCGTTCCTCACCAACAACTCTGTGCCTTACGACGTGGTTGCAACTGCGGCCCCCGGTACTCCGGCCGTGGTCAGGATCGGCAACGAGACGATCGAATCCTACGATGCGATCGCCGCCGGCGATCAGGCCAAGGCCAAGCAGGCGGCCTTCGCCAAGGGGGTGAACACCGCCCTGCATGACGCCGGCTATCCGCTGATGCGCGAGACGTCGAAGGTGCCCGAGGCAAAGCTCGACGCCTTCGTGGCCGCCAATCCGGAACTGAAGCTCGACGCGGCTGCCATCCGTGCCGGCGAGAAGACGATGGTGCCCGTGGCCGATCTGATCGCCAGCAAGGCGCTGACGCCCGAAGAAGCCGGCGGCGCGACCGAAATGGCAGTTTACGCCATACCCGCCAGCGGCGCCTTCAAGATGGTTGCAAATCCTGCGGCGGTGAACTGGCCGATGATCATCGGCATCCTGTTCATCCTCGTGATCTATGTCACCATGGTCTACGGCCCCATCGCCGCGATCCTGGTCGAGATGTTCCCGACCCGCATCCGCTACACCGGCATGTCGCTGCCCTACCACATCGGCAATGGCTGGTTCGGCGGCCTGCTGCCGGCGACCGTCTTCGCCATGAGCGCCTACAAGGGCGATATCTACTACGGCCTCTGGTATCCAATCGTGGTTGCGGCGATGACCTTCATCATAGGCATGATCTTCGTGAAGGAAACAAAGGGCATCGACCTCCACGCCATCGACTAGGCGCAGCGAGGACCAAGAAGCCCCGGCCGCAAGTGATGCGCCGGGGCTTTCATGCTTTTTTTCGCGGGGAAGATGGGCCGGCTATTTCTTAGGCTTCGGCCCGCCGGGAATAGAAGTCGAAATGACGGAAACCGGATCGCTGGCCGGGAACGTGTCTTCCAGGCCTTCCTCGAGCTTTTCTTCCTTCGTCTCCTCTTGCGCGCGCTGCTCCTTTTCCAGTGAGCGCACGGCAGGAGATTTCTTGGCTTCGGGACTCGGTTGCTGGGTTGGTTTCGGCATGGCGCTTACCCTCCTTGCTTCAGAGGACAAACGCCAGCCGTGTATCTAAGGTTCCGCGCCTCAGGCGGCCGCGTCGGTCGCCGCCTGCGCCAGGAAGGCGAAGACGTAATCCGAGAACGAACGCCAGCACTCCACCCGGAACGCATCTTCCGCCGTGCGCAGCAGCACGATCTCGACCTTGCCGAGCACGGTGCGCGAGCAGGCCCCGACCGGAAATGCCGCCAGCGACAGGTCCTGCGGGCAGCCGGCATTGACGCAGGCAGCAGCCGCCGGCCCGCTCACCGAGATGCCGACGTTGCGGTGCGATATGCCGACCGCCGAATGCAGCTGCTTGACGCCGGCGCAATCCGCCAGCGGGTCGCCGCCGGCCTCGTCGATCACCATCCATTCGTCCGGGCCGAGCCAGAGCGCGGTGCGGCCGTCCTTGGTAGCCGACGTCTTCGGCGCCTTGGGCAGCGTCAGCCCGAGCGCCTTGGAAAGCGCGGCCACGGAGGCTGCCGGCGCGCGCAGCGAAATGCGCTCGGCCGGCGCAAGAACGGCCAGCTTGACGCCCTTGGCGGAGAACTCGCGGCCGGCCTGTGCCGGTGCGCGCGCGGCCATGGCCACGGTTGTTGCGGTCGCAGCATTAGCCATTGAGGCGCTCTCCCTTCTCGTCGAAGAACACGGTGCCGGTCACTTCCACCTCGATGGTGCGGTCGGGCATCGGCACGTGGAGCGTCTGGCCGATGCGGTCGCGTCCGTCCGTCACCAGCGCCAGCGCGATGCCCCGGCCGCAGTTTTCCGACCAGTAGCTGGAGGTGACATGGCCGATCATCTTCATCGGCACCGGCTGCTTCGGGTCGGCAACGATTTGCGCGCCTTCCTCCAGCACCTCCTTCGGGTCCTTCGCCTTCAGCCCGACAAGCTGCTTGCGGCCCTTGCCCACGAGGTCGGGCCGCGCCATGCCGCGAATGCCGACAAAGTCGGTCTTCTTCTTGCCCACCGCCCAGTCGAGGCCGGCGTCGTTCGGCGTCACGGTGCCGTCGGTATCCTGGCCGACGATGATGTAGCCCTTCTCGGCGCGCAGCACGTGCATTGCCTCGGTGCCGTAGGCGCAGGCGCCGTGCTTCTGGCCTTCGGCCCACAGCGCCTCCCAAACCGCCTGGCCATAGTCAGCCGGCACATTGACCTCGAAGCCGCGCTCGCCGGTGAACGACATGCGGAACAGCCTCGTCGGCACGCCGCAGATCTTGCCCTCGCGCACCGACATATGCGGCATCGCTTCGTCCGACAGGTCGATGCCCTCGACCAGCGGCTCGATGATCTTGCGCGAGTTCGGGCCCTGCACTGCGATCACCGCCCACTGTTCGGACATCGAGGTCAGCCACACGTCGAGATGCGGGAACTCGGTCTGGAGATAGTCCTCCATGTGGTTCATCACGCGGGCGGCGCCGCCGGTCGTGGTGGTCACATGGAAGCGGTCAGTTGCCAGGCGGCCCACCACGCCGTCGTCATAGATGAAACCGTCCTCGCGCAGCATGATGCCGTAGCGGCAGCGGCCGACTTCGAGCTTCTCCCACGGATTGGTGTAGAGCAGTTCCATGAACTTGGCCGCATCCGGGCCGACCACCTCGATCTTGCCGAGGGTGGAGGCGTCGAACAGGCCGGCCGACTTGCGCACGGTCACGCATTCGCGGTTGACGGCCGCGTGCATGTCCTCGCCGGATTTCGGGAAATACCAGGCGCGCTTCCACTGGCCGACATCCTCGAACACCGCGCCATGGGCCTCGGCCCAGCCATGCATCGGCGTCTTGCGGGTCGGGTCGAACAACGCGCCGCGCCCGTGGTTGACGATTGCGCCGAAGGTCACCGGCGTATAGGGCGCGCGGAAGGTGGTGAGCCCCACCTGCGGGATCGGCTTGTCCAGCGTCTCGGCGGCGATCGCCAGGCCGTGCATGTTGGAGGTCTTGCCCTGGTCGGTCGCCATGCCGTTGGTGGTGAAGCGCTTGACGTGCTCGATGGAGTGCATGCCCTCGCGCACCGCAAGGCGGATGTCCTTGGCGGTCACGTCGTTCTGGAAGTCGACGAAGGCCTTCACCGTGGTGTCCGGGCCGGCACCGGGGCCAGCGCCCAGCATGCCGCGCGACCAACTTTCGCTCGCCTCGACCTTGGGCTTGGCGCCCCTGCCGGCGCCGCCGGCTTCCCTCGCCACCTTCGCGCCAGCCGCATAGGCTTCGTCGACGCTGGCCGCGAGCCCATCGGTGCCGTTGCAGGCACCGACCGACACGCAGTCCTGGGCGTAGGCGCCGGGCAGGAAGCGCTTGGTCTCCTCGTCGAAAGCGACCTTGCCGCGCGACTGCGAGAACAGGTGCACCGAGGGCGTCCAGCCCGCCGACATCAATAGCGCGTCGACGGGAATGGTACGCTCGCCACCGCCGTTCTTGGGCTGGATGGTCATGGACGACACGCGCAGGCGGCCGCCGGTGCGGATGACGGCGCGGCCATGGTTGATCTCGATGCCCAGCGCGCGCGCCTCCTCCACCAGCGGGCCGGAGGGGTTGTCGCGCAGGTCGACGATAGCGGCGATGTTGACGCCGGCCTTCTTCAGGTCGAGGGCCGCCGCATAGGCGCTGTCATTGGCAGTGTAGACGCCGACGTTTTTGCCCACCGCAACGCCGTAGTGGTTGAGATAGGTGCGCGCGGCCGAAGCCAGCATCACGCCCGGGCGGTCGTTGTCGGCAAACACCATGTGCCGCTCGATGGCGCCGGTGGCCAGCACCACGCGCTTGGCGCGCACCTGCCACAGCCGCTCGCGCGGCAGGTCGCGGTCGGGATTTGCCAGATGGTCGGTCACGCGCTCGACGAGGCCGACGAAGTTCTGCGCGTAGTAGCCGAAGGCCGTGGTGCGCGACAGCAGACGCACATTGTCCATGGCTGCAAGCTTCGCCACGGCAGCCTGCGCCCAGCTCCAGCCGTCGGTGCCGTCGATCGCAGCACCCGCTTCAAAGCGCAAGCTCCCGCCGAATTCGGCCTGCTCGTCGGCCAGGATCACGCGCACGCCGGTCTCGGCCGCTGCGAGGGCCGCCGCGATGCCGGCCGCACCACCGCCCAGCACCAGCACCTCACAGTGCTCGAAGCGCGAGGAGTAGTGGTCGGAATCGGGCTGGTCCGGCGCCACGCCGAGACCGGCCGCGGCGCGGATCTTGGGCTCATAAAAACTCTTCCAGGCCGCTTTAGGCCACATGAAGGTCTTGTAGTAGAAGCCGGCCGAGAACATCGGCGAGGCAAGGTCGTTCACCGCGCCGACGTCGAAAGACAGCGACGGCCAGCGGTTCTGCGAGGTGGCGTTGAGCCCGTCATAAAGCTCTTGCACCGTGGCACGCACGTTCGGCGTCTTGCGGGTGGCGTCGCGCTCGATGCCGACCAGCGCGTTCGGCTCCTCGGCGCCGGCCGAGAGAATGCCGCGCGGGCGGTGATACTTGAACGAGCGGCCGACGAGATGAATGCCGTTGGCAAGCAGGGCCGAGGCCAGCGTGTCGCCGGCAACGCCCGAGAGATGCTGACCATCGAAGATGAAACGCAAGGTCCTTGCCGGCGTCAGCCGGCCCTGGCCTGCAATGCGGTGCGTGGCGGCCATCACGCGTCTCCCTTCTTTGCGGTGGCTTTCTTCGCCGCCGGCTTCTTGACTTTGTCTTCCTGGGCGTCGTCCTGCGCGGCCTCGGCCGCCGGCGCCTCGCTCGGCATGATCTTGGCGAGGTCCGGCTTGGGCTCTCCGGCCTTGTAAGTCATGACGAACTTGTCGGTCACGGTGTCGCGCACCGCGTTGAAGAAGCGCGCGCAGCCATGCACATGGCGCCAGCGCTCGAAGGTGATGCCCTTCGGATTGGAGCGGATGAAGAAGAACTTCTCGAAGTCCTCGTCGCTCAGCTCGGCCATGTTGGACGAGCGCGCGATATGCGCTTCGCCGGCGTTGCGGAACTCGAGTTCCGGACGCTCTTCCTCGCAATAGGGGCAGCGGATGAGAAGCATTTTTGTCCCCCTTGGTGTTCAGTGAGCCACGGCGGCAGCTGCCGCCTCATCGATCAGACGGCCGGTGCGGAAGCGCTCCAGCGTGAACGGCGCATTGATCGGATGCGGCTCGTCGCGCGCAATGGTGTGGGCAAACACATGGCCTGAGCCGGGCGTCGCCTTGAAGCCGCCGGTGCCCCAGCCGCAGTTGACGTAGAGCCCCTGCACCGGGGTCTTGGCCAGGATCGGCGAGCGGTCGGGCGTCACGTCGACGATGCCGCCCCAGGAGCGCAGCATCTTCATGCGCGTGAAGATGGGGAACATCTCGCAGATGGCGTCGAGCGTGTGGTTGAGGATGTGGAGCCCACCCGTTTGAGAATAGGAAGTGTACTGGTCGGTGCCGGCGCCGATCACCAGCTCGCCCTTGTCGGACTGCGAGATATAGGCGTGCACCGTGTTCGACATCACCACGCAGGGGAACACCGGCTTGACCGGTTCCGACACCAGCGCCTGCAGCGGATAGCTTTCCAGCGGCATGCGCACGCCTGCCATGTCCATCAGCACGGAGGTGTGGCCGGCCGCCACCACGCCCACCTTCTTGGCGCCGATGAAGCCGCGCGAGGTCTCGACGCCGGTCACCGCGCCGTTGGCCGCGCGCTTGATGCCGGTGACCTCGCAATTTTGAATGATGTGGACGCCGCGTGCCGAGGCGCCGCGTGCATAGCCCCAGGCCACCGCGTCGTGGCGGGCAGTGCCGCCGCGCCGCTGCAGCGTGGCGCCCATCACCGGGTAGCGCGCATCCTTGGAGATATTGAGCGGCGGGCAGAATTCCTTGGCCTGCTCGGGCGTCAGATATTCGTTGTCGACGCCGTTCAGCCGGTTGGCATGGACATGGCGCTTGAGCGTCTGCACGTCATGCACATTGTGCGCCAGCATCATGACGCCACGCGCCGAGTACATGACGTTGTAGTTGAGGTCCTGGGAAAGCCCGTCCCACAGCTTCACGGCGTGGTCATAGATGCCGGCCGACTCATCATAGAGATAGTTGGAACGGATGATGGTGGTGTTGCGGCCGGTGTTGCCGCCGCCGAGCCAACCCTTCTCCAGCACTGCCACATTGGTGATGCCGTGCTCCTTGGCCAGGTAGTAGGCAGTGGCCAGGCCGTGGCCGCCGGCGCCGATGATGATGACGTCGTATTCGGCCTTCGGCTCGGGCGAGGACCACTGCTCCTCCCAGCCCTTGTGGCCGCGCATGGCTTCGCGCGCGATGGCAAATACCGAATATTTCCGCATGGACTTGATCTCGTGAATGCCGGAACGGGAGCGTTTCTGAATCAGAGGCGACGTGTAGCACTAGCGAAAAGGCAGTACCAGCTTTGCGCTGTTTGCGACGGCGAATGCCGCTTTGGGCCATGCGGCGGCCCAGCGTTGCCGGCAGCCGCCAGCGGGGCTCGCGGAGAATTCCGATTGACCTTGCCGCCCGCTCGGCCATAGTGGACAGACGAGTGATTTGTCCACTCCGCATGCGCTTTTTTGGGCAGGCTTTTCGGGGCTTTTGCTCTACCCCTCTCGACATGCCCCCTTGATTCTGCTATCAGCCGCCCCAATTCGCGGTGGTGACCGCTGCGAAAGCAGTTGTAGCGTGCCCCGCTTTATTGAATCAAACGAAAGACAGGATCGCCCGTGCAGGTACTCGTCCGCGACAACAACGTTGATCAGGCGCTTCGCGCGCTCAAGAAAAAGATGCAGCGTGAGGGCATCTTCCGCGAAATGAAGATGCGCGGCCACTACGAGAAGCCTTCCGAAAAGCGCGCCCGTGAAAAGGCCGAAGCCGTCCGCCGCGCCCGCAAGCTGGCCCGCAAGCGCGCCCAGCGCGAAGGCCTGCTGCCGATGGCGCCGCGTCCGGCCGCCCGCCCGGCGCGTTGATCTCGCCAAGTTTTCGTCCTTTTCCAAGGATAGCGGAAGGTGGGGTGACACGCTGTCACCGCCACCTTTTTGTTTTGGTTGAAATCTGAGAACAGTGATTTGCCGCAGGGGAGCGCACCTCCGGCGGCTGGAAGGGGGATGACGCGATGCAAGCAGTGACCGGCGACCGCAGGATGTTCTGGCGCGGGCCAGCCACGATCGCAGTGGTGCTTTCCGGCCTCGCACTCGCCGCCTGCCAGACCGGCGGCCCCGCCGGCGAACTCACGAAAATCGACACGGCGCAGAGCTCCAGCGAGAACATCGCCTCGCTTTCGGCGGTCATCGCGCGCAACCCACAGGATCCGGAAGCCTACAATGTGCGCGGCTCGGCCTATGGCCGCGGCGGCAAGTATCGCGAAGCCCTGCAAGACTTCGACACCGCCATCCAGCTGCGCCCGAATTTCTACCAGGCCTATGCCAACCGCGCCCTGATCCATCGCTTCATGGGCAACCAGGCCAATGCTCTCAGCGACTACAACCGCGCCGTTCAGCTCAATCCCAATTACGACGCCGCCTATATCGGCCGCGGCAATCTCTACCGCAAGGCGGGGCGCGTCCAGGAAGCCTTCAACGACTTCCAGAAGGCGATCCAGCTCGACACCACCGACCCCCGCGCCTACCACAATCGCGGCCTGATCTATCAGCAGCAGAGGCAGCACGCCTACGCGATCGAGGATTTCTCGACCGCGATCTCGCTGGCTCCCGAGGCGGCCGAGCCCTATAACGGCCGCGGCCTTTCCTACCTCGCCACGAATGACGAGGAGAACGCCTTCGCCGACTTCAACATGGCCATCAAGCTCGACGGCAACATCGCCGAGAGCTGGGCCAACCAGGCGCTGATCTACGAGCGTCGCGGCGACAAGGCCAAGGCCGCCCGCTCCTACTCGCAGGCGGCACGGCTCGACCCCAACTACAAGCCCGCCATCGAGGGCCTGGCCCGCACACGCGGCTGACCGGCACCCACGGCAAGCCCATTCCATTCAGAGCGCCCGGCGGACCCCCTGCCGGGCGTTTGCATTTACGCGGATTTTTCATCGTGGTGCCGCCGGCGCGGAACCTTGCACGCGGTCGCCGGTTATCCCCGCAATCGGCGGCATTCTGCCGGGTTTTGTCGATCATTGATTTTTACAAAGCGAAGGGATCAACTCGATGAATACCTCCCTTATTGCGGCAGCCGTGCTGGCCGCCACCGTAGCTGCTCCTACCTTCACCACGCCCGCGCAGGCACTCGGTATCAGAGTGGGCACACTCAGCTGCGCCATCGGCGGTGGGGCGGCCTACATCATAGGCTCGAGCAAGGACATGATCTGCACGTTCCAAAGCATCGACAGGAACGTTCCGGTTGAAACCTACCGCGGCCGCATCGACAAGCTTGGCGTCGACGTGGGCCTGACCGCTGGGGGTGGGCTGGTCTGGTGGGTCATCGCCCCCACCTGGGACGCCTATATGCCGGGACAACTAGCCGGCTATTATGTCGGCGCAACGGCCGAAGCCAGCACCGGCATCGGCGGGGGCGCCAATCTGCTGGTCGGCGGGCTTTGGAACAGCTTTGCCCTGCAACCGCTCAGCGTGCAGGCGCAAACCGGCGTCAACGCCGCCGTCACTGCCTCGAAGCTGCAGTTGGTCAGCGCTCAGTAGGCCGACGTCGGTCCCATGTGGCCGACAATGGCGCCGGGAACGTCTGCGCCAGAGCTGCCGGATCGCTTGATCCAGTAGCCGGGCCGCATTGCCGATCGCGCCTCATTCGATTTAAGAACCGTTTGGTTTCTTAATCGTATGAGGCGTCGTGCCGGACAGTGCTCCAAGCGATGACCGCATCCTGCGGTTCCTGAAATTTCGCGGCGAGCAAGCCACGGCCGCGATCGCGCAGGAACTCGGAATCACCCCGCCCGGCGCGCGAAAACATCTCGCTTCGCTGCTGGAGGGCGGCCTGATCGCCTTTGAGGATCGCGCCGGGCGTGTCGGCCGCCCGGAGCGCTATTGGCGCTTGACCGAGCTCGCCCAAAAGCGCTTCCCCGACAGCCATGCAGTGCTGACCGTCGAGATGCTCGATTCGCTCCGCGCGCTGTTCGGCGAGGAGGGCCTCGACCGGCTAATCGGCGACCGCGAGCGCCAGATGCTGCAGCGCTATGAAGCCGCCCTCTCCGACCGCGAAGGGCTCGGCGCCCGCGTCGCCGCCCTCGCTCACATCCGCGCCCGCGAAGGCTACATGGCCGAGACAGAGCAACTGCCGGACGGCGCGTGGCTGCTTGCCGAAAACCATTGCCCGATCTGCGCGGCAGCAAGTAGCTGCCGCAACTTCTGCCGCTCCGAGCTTGCCCTGTTCCGGCAGGTGCTGGGCCCGAACGTCAGCGTGGAGCGCGTCGACTACATACTCGAGGGCGCGCGCCGCTGCGCCTACCGCATCCAGCCAGCCTCGGAGGGGCATTCATGAACGCAGGGACCAACCGGGCCGACTGGCGGGCATTGTGGGCGAGCGGCGACCTCGCCCGTTTCATGTTCATCTGCCTGGGCATCATGCTGCACGCCACCAACGAGACCATGGTGGCGACCGTCATGCCGGCCATGGTCGGCGAACTTTCCGGCGTGGAGCTGGTGGGCTGGTCGCTGGCGATCTACGAGGTCGGTGCCATCGTGGCCGGCGCGGCCGCCGGGCGGCTTATCACCTATGTGCCTTTGCGCAGCAACATGGCAGTGGCCGCCCTGCTCTATGCCGCGGGCGCGGCCGTGTGCGCCATGGCCCACACCATGCCCCTGTTCCTCGCCGGCCGCCTGGTCGAGGGGCTGGGCGGCGGCGCGCTGGTGGCGCTGGCCTTCGTCTCGGTGGAACGGCTTTTCCCGCGCAGCATCTGGCCGCAGCTATTCGGCGTCATGTCGGCAATCTGGGGCGTGGCGGCGTTCAGCGGCCCGCTGGTCGGCGCGCTGATCACGCAGTTGGTCTCCTGGCGGTGGGCCTTCGGCATCTTCTTCTTCCTCGGCGGCGGCATGGCGCTGGCGTGCTTTGCCGTTCTGCGCGGCCCCGCCGCCACCCGGCGCCAGGCCATCTCCGGCGCGCTGCCGCCCTTCCCGTTCGTGGCGCTCGCCGCGCTGGCCGCCAGCGTCGTGATGATTGCGCTGGCCGGCGTGCGCATAGAGATGCTGCGCTCGACCCTCCTGCTGGTAACGGGCCTCGCCGGGCTTGCGCTATTCTTCGTGCTCGATGCCCGCAAGCCCCTGTCGCGGCTGTTTCCCCGCCGGCCGTTCGACCGACGCACCCCGGTCGGCAATGGCATGATCATGGTGGCGACGTTTTCGGTAGCCACCTGCTCCTTTGCCGTCTACGGACCGCTGCTGCTCACCAGCCTGCACGGCATTTCGCTTCTGACGGCCGGTTACATCATCGCCGCGGAATCGATCGCCTGGTCGGTCCTGTCCATCCTGGTCGCCAATGCGCCGCCCCGCCACGAGAGGCTGATCATCGTCGGCGGCGCCGCCATGATCGCCGCCGGCATCGCCGGCTTCGCCCATGCGGTGCCCGCTGGCTCGATCGCGCTTATCCTGCTGTGCGCGCTGCTGCAGGGCGGCGGCTTCGGCATTGCCTGGCCATTCGTCACCCGCGTCATCGTGGCGGCGGCCGATCCCAGCGACAGCACCATCGCCTCCTCGGCGGTGCCCACCATGCAGCGCATCGGCTATGCCGTGGGTGCCGCCTCTTGCGGCATCATCGCCAATGCCGCCGGATTTTCCGAAGGCCTGTCGGGGCAGACAGCCCAAAATGTCGCGACGTGGCTGTTCCTGGCCTATGTGCCGCTGGCGCTGGTGGGTGTTCTTGCCGCCGTGCGGCTGACGGCGGGCGCAAGCAGGCCCGCCGTCGCATAAGCAGCTAGCGCTTGTAGCCCTTGCCATAATGGGCCTCCAACCGGGCCTGCACCATCTCGAACAGGAACGAGAGGAACCAGTAGATCAGCGCGGCCGTGGTCAGCATCTCGATGTAGCGATAGCTGGCGCGGCCGAAGGACTGGGCAAGGAACATGATTTCCCACACGCCCATCACCGAAATGAGGGACGAGTCCTTCAGCATGGCGATGAATTGCGAGCCCGTCGGCGGGATCACGATGCGCATAGCCTGCGGCAGCACGATCTTCCACATGATCTGCCTGCGGTGCAGGCCGAGCGATGCGCCTGCCTCGTGTTGGCCGGCAGGCACCGACAGGATGCCGGAGCGGAAGATCTCGCTGAGATAGGCGCCGTAGTTCAGCGACAGCGCGATGATGCCGGACGGCACGGCATCCGGCACCGGGCCGATCTGCGGCAGCCCGAGATAGATCAGGAAGATCTGCACCAGCAGCGGCGTGCCGCGGAAGAACGAGGTGTAGAAGGTCGACAGGCCATAGAACAGGGCATTGTTGGAAAGCCGGGCCAGCGCCGAGAGCAGCCCGAGCACGATCGACGCGGCGATGCCGAAGAAACAAACAAAGAGCGTAAGCGCCGCTCCCTGGATGAAGCCGTCCTTCGTCAGCCGCAGACCGGCCAGCATCGGGAACTTATCGACAATGAAGGGGAAGTCGAGGCCGAAGCTCAGGAAGAACAGCACGAACAGCGCAAACAGCGCCGTCCATACACCGGCCACCTGAACCTTGAACAGGCGGCCCCGCTTGTCGACCACCTCGGGCGGGAGCAACTTCCCGCCCTCGGCAATCTCGGTAGTCTGGTTTGTCACGCCGCTACTGCTTGCTGGAGATGTCTTTGCCGATCCACTTCTCGGAAATCTTGGCCAGCGTGCCGTCGGCCTCCATTTCCTTGAAGATTTCCTTGATCTTGGCATTCCATTCCGGATCGCCCTTTTCGGCGGCAACCCAGATCGGCTCGTGGAACAGCTCGCCGTCAATGATCTTGAACTTGCCGCCCGAATTCTCGACACGCTCCTTGGCGGTCAGGTAGCCGGAGACGACAGCGTCGAGACGCTTGCCGCTGCCCAGCGCCAGATCCTGGAAAGCGGTGTCTTCCGAATCGTACGGAACCGCGGTGACGTTATCGAAGGGGAATTCGATGTCCTGCTTGTGCCCGTCCGGCGTCTCGATCACCAGCTGCTTGTCGATGTATTTCTCGAAGGTGGAGCCGGCTTCGGAGCCAATCTTCTTGCCGCTCAGGTCGGCTGCGCTCTTGATATCGGTGTTGTCGCTGTTGACCACGATCACGGCAGGTGCCGCGTAATACTCGTTGACGAAGTCGAGCACCTTGCCGCGCTCGGCAGTCGGCGTCATCGAGCAGATGCAGATGTCCCAGCGGCCCTTCCAGTTGCCGGCAGTGATGATCGCCCAGGACGGCGTCTCGACCTTGTAGTCGACGCCCAGCCGCTTCGCGAATTCCTTCGACACGTCGATGTCGAAGCCGTCCATCTCGCCCTTGTCGTTCATGAACGAAAACGGCTGGTAGGCCTGGTCCGTCACCTCCACCAGCAGCTTGTTCTTCATCACGCGGTCCAGCGTCTCGCCGGCCTGTGCCGAGACCGCGCCCGCCATCACGCAGCCGAAAGCGGCTGCCGCTGCAACAATTCGTTTCATGTCCGATTTCCCATCCTTTGAGCTCACGGCCCGTGTTCCGCCTGATTACCGATCTTGGAGAGCCGGCTTAGCCAATTTCAATCATGTATATACAAATCGGGCAAGCCGTGATTCGCACCACCAATAAAAAAAGGGCCGTCACAAACGGCCCTCTTTCTTAAATCAGAATCTAAGCGGAAACCATTCCAGTTCCGACCTAATGCTCCATCGCCTTGACGATTTCCTCGGTCATCTTCTTGGCATCGCCCAGCAGCATCATGGTGCCGTCCTTGTAGAACAGCGTGTTGTCGATGCCGGCATAGCCGGAGCCGAGCGAGCGCTTCACGAACAGGCAGGTGCGCGCCTTGTCCACGTCGAGGATCGGCATGCCGTAGATCGGCGAGTTCTTGTCGTCGCGCGCCGACGGGTTGGTCACGTCGTTGGCGCCGATGACATAGGCCACGTCGGCCTGGGCGAACTCGGAGTTGATGTCCTCCAGCTCGAACACCTCGTCATAGGGCACGTTGGCCTCGGCCAGCAGCACGTTCATGTGGCCCGGCATGCGGCCGGCGACCGGGTGGATGGCGTATTTCACGTCCACGCCATTGGCCTTGAGCTTGTCGGCCATCTCGCGCAGCGCGTGCTGCGCCTGCGCCACCGCCATGCCGTAGCCCGGCACGATGATGACCTTCTGCGCGTTCATCATCAGATAGGCGGCATCGTCGGCCGAGCCCTGCTTGACCGTGCGCTCGACGCCGTCATCCGCCGCCGCCGTCGTCTCGCCGCCGAAGCCGCCGAGGATGACCGAGATGAAGGAGCGGTTCATGCCCTTGCACATGATGTAGGACAGGATCGCACCCGACGAGCCGACCAGCGCGCCGGTGATGATCAGCGCCAGATTGCCCAGCGTGAAGCCCAGCGCGGCAGCCGCCCAGCCGGAATAGGAGTTGAGCATCGACACGACCACCGGCATGTCGGCGCCGCCGATCGGGATGATCAGCAGCACGCCCAGCGCCAGCGACAGCGCCACGATCAGCCAGAACACGGCATAGCTCTGCGTGACCACCAGGAGCACGATCAGCACCGCAAGCGTCGCGCCCAGCACGATGTTGATGACATGGCGTGCCGGCAGCATGATCGGCTTGCCCGACATGCGCCCGTCGAGCTTCAGGAAAGCGATGACCGAGCCGGTGAAGGTGATGGCGCCGATGGCCACGCCCAGGCTCATCTCGACCAGGGCCTGACCATGGATGGCGCCAACCGAACCGATGCCGAAGCTTTCGGGCGCATACATGGCGGCGGCAGCCACCAGCACGGCGGCCATGCCGACGAGGCTGTGGAAGGCCGCCACCAGCTGCGGCATCGAGGTCATGGGGATGCGGCGCGCCACCACGGCGCCGATGCCGCCGCCGATGGCGAGACCGACGACGATGAGCGCAAAGCCGCCGACGGAGGGCGTGGCCAGCGCCAGCGTGGTGGCAATGGCGATGGCCATGCCGACCATGCCGTAGATGTTGCCCTGGCGGCTGGTCGTCGGGTGCGACAGGCCGCGCAGCGCCAGGATGAACAGGATGCCGGAGACCAGATAGAGGAAGGAAGCGAGGTTGGCGTTCACGTCACTTTTCCTTCTTCTTGTACATGGCCAGCATGCGCTGGGTGACGAGGAAGCCGCCGAAGATGTTGACCGACACCAGCATCAGCGCGACGAAGCCGAAGCCGGTGGCCAGGCCCGAGGCGGCGATGCCGACCGCCAGCAGCGCGCCCACCACGATCACCGAGGAGATCGCGTTGGTCACCGCCATCAGCGGCGTGTGCAGCGCCGGCGTCACCGACCAGACGACGTAGTAGCCGACGAAGATCGCCAGCACGAAGATGGCAAAGCGGAACACGAACGGGTCGATGGCCCCGCCCGATGCGGCATGCGCCGCCGCGCCGGCGGCTTCCGCCGCACCTTGCGCGTTCACCAGGTCCTGAACTCCGAGACGCACCGCCGCGACCGCCTGGTCGAGCTGGTCGAGCGCCTGTTCGAGCGCGGTCTTGTCCATCATGCATCCCCCTTCGACGTCTTGGCGGCAGGCTTTTTCGCGGCGGTTTTCCTGGCCGCCGGTTTGGCAGCCGGTTTTTCAGCCGCCTCGGGCGCGCTTGCGGCTGCCTGTGCGGCTGCCGCGAAGGCCGGGTGCACCACCTCACCGCCATCGGTCAGCATGGTGGCCTTGACCAGCTCGTCGTCGCGGTTGATTGCCAGCTGCTTTGTCTCCTTGTCGACCAGCGTTTCGAGGAAGGCAAAAAGGTTCTTGGCGTAGAGGAGCGAGGCCGAGGCCGCGACGCGGCCCGGCACGTTGAGATGCCCGACGATCTTGACGCCGTTTTCGGTGGTTACGACCTGGCCCGGCACTGCGCCCTCGACATTGCCGCCGCGCTCGACGGCGAGGTCGACCAGCACCGAGCCCGGCTTCATCGAGGCGACCATCTCCTTCGACACCAGCTTCGGCGCCGGGCGGCCCGGAATGAGCGCCGTGGTGATGACGATGTCCTGCTTGGCGATGTGCTCGGCGGTCAGCGCCGCCTGCTTGGCCTGGTATTCCTTGGACATTTCCTTGGCGTAGCCGCCGGCCGTCTCGGCCGCCTTGAACTCCTCGTCCTCGACCGCGAGGAACTTGGCGCCGAGCGAGGCGACCTGCTCCTTGGCAGCCGGGCGCACGTCGGTGGCGGTGACGATGGCGCCGAGGCGGCGCGCCGTGGCGATCGCCTGCAGGCCGGCCACGCCCACGCCCATGATGAACACCTTGGCCGCCGGCACGGTGCCCGCCGCCGTCATCATCATCGGCAGCGCGCGGTCGTATTCGGCGGCTGCGTCGATCACCGCCTGGTAGCCGGCGAGGTTGGCCTGGCTGGACAGCACGTCCATCACCTGCGCGCGGGTGATGCGCGGCATGAATTCCATGGCGAAAGCGGTGACCCCGGCCCTGGCCAGCGCCGCAACCGCGGCGTCGTTGCCATAAGGGTCCATGATGGCGATGACCGCCGCGCCCTTCTTGTAGCCCTTCAGCTCGGCCTCGGTCGGACGGCGCACCTTCAGCACCACGTCGGCCCTGGCCGCGTCGGCGGCCTTGCCGATCTTCGCCCCGGTCGCCTCGAAATCGGCGTCGACGATTCGGGAGCCAAGCCCGGCGCCGGCTTCGACCACCACGTCGAAGCCAAGCCCGGTCAGGCGTTTCACCGTTTCGGGCGACGCCGCCACCCGCGGCTCGTTGGGATCAACTTCCTTCGGAACAAAGATCGTTTGCGCCACGGCATGGCCCTTTCGGCTGAAAACCACCAGGCGCAGCTCGGCCGGAGCGCAAGACCACACCTTCAAGACAAAGGTCTGGAGGGATTAGCGGAGAAGATATCCGCCAACGGCACAGACGATAAGGAACAGAACCGTTGCAGAGAAGAAGCCGGCGCTGGTGAAGAAGCCGAATGCCATCGCGATCAGAATGGCGATGCAGACAAGCGTGCCATACTTTGCGATGCTGAGGAAAGCGCTGTAGGTACGCTCGTGCTCGCGATAGTCCATCTGGGCACCCGTTTCGACCGGACCGGTCGTCAAGTGGTCTGCCATCAAAAAACCCTCCGAAATCGTTTCATGCGCACATAGCGAAAAGCAACGGCTTGGGCAATGGCCGTGATGCCGCGCCTCGGCCTTGTCTCGGATTTCTCGATGGGCAACGGTTGGTGGGTGCGTTGCTCGCCTCGACGCAACGCTTGCCCTCACCCGACCAGATGCGGAAACAGCCCGAGCAAGCCCACAATGATGAGGTAGATGGCGACGATGTAGTTCAACAGGCGCGGCATGATGAGAATGAGCAGGCCGGCGATCAGCGAGACAAGCGGCGCGACGGCCGGCGTTGATAACGTCATGGCGGTTCCTTTCGCAGTCGTGGTTCGATCCAAGCACAGCCGAGGGCCTGAAAATTGCCCTGCAAGGCTGCAGGGCCATAACGACAAGCGCGTAGGAAAGGTTTCCGCGCGAAACGCCCCGCCAGCTTCCGCTAAGCTGCGTCGCTGAAATATTTGGCGGTCGGCAGCACCGTCAGCGGCGCCAGCTCGCCGCTTTCCGGCTTGCCGAACAGCATGCGCTGCTCGAGCGGCGTGGACCGGAAGAAAGGGAAACGCGCAAACGTCTCATCTTGAATTGCAAGGACGTCCGCCTGGTAAAGTAGCGCAAAGCAGTTGATGACGCCGCCATACTGCCGCGCCTCGCCGATCGGGCGAGATTGATATATTCGCTTGTAGAAGGCGGTGTGATCTTCCCTAATCATGGAAATACAATATGGCGCGTTGAAGTGAAAGCACGCCATCCCGGCAAGGCGCAGCGTCAGATAAGGAATCTGCGGATAAATGCGCGACCATTCCCTATCGGCCGCCAATCGGCTCGGGTCGATGAAGCTGTCGCCAGCCGCAATCCGCGGCAACAGAAGGTCCGGATAGACCGAGGTAGACGGAGATTGCGAACATTCCGCCGAAACGTGATGGAGACGGACCGTGCTGACGAGGTGGCCATCGATATACACGCCGAAGCGGTAGCAATTCGGAAGCTCGTCGAAGGGGTCGTGGACGATGTGATCCGGGTTCTCCGACACCAAATCGTTCAGCCGGTAAGCCGCATAGCGCAAACGATAGATGTCTTCCAGATCTTCGCCCTTGTCGCAACGGCGGTATTCCGTCCGCTCCAGCATCGCAGAAACATTGCGTGCGAACGCCGACACCTGCGACGAATCCGCTTCACCGGAGCTGGCACCGCCAGCCTTCGCAAGATGCGTGACCATGATTGTTTCCCCGTCTTCCCACCGCTGGCGACAAGGTAGCCGGGGGCGCCGTCAAGTAAAGCTGAAAATGCAGAACCAGCGGTTTACCAATTGTTAAGGTTAACGAATCCGGCAAAGGATCGGAGTTCGGCTGGCCCGTTCAGCAGCGTGCGCTACGGCCGCTGACACCCACGTCGCTGGCGAATGGCCAGATCGTGTTGGACATGGTCTCAATGCCGGAGGCGCTCAAAGCCGAGCCGAACAGGAAGCCTTGCAGGAGGTCGGGCTTTATCGTGTCGGCAAGGATTTTCAGCTGCTCGAAGGTTTCCACCCCTTCTATGGTGACGGTAAGGCCGAGGGAGCGCGACAGGTTGACGATGCCCCTGATCAGTTCCAGCGAGCGCTTGCTGCGCGTCATGTCGACAAGGAAGCTGCGGTCGATCTTGACCTTGTCCAGCGGCAGTTTGTGAAGGTAGCTCAGGCTCGAATAGCCGGTGCCGAAATCATCCAGCGCGATGCGCACGCCGAGCTTCTTGATACCTTCGATATACTGGCGCGTCAGCGACTTGTCGTCCAACAACGCGGTTTCCGTCACCTCGACCTCGAGGCGCTTTGCGGAAAGACCTGACTGCACCAGCGCCGCGCGCACTTTCTCGACAATGTCGCCCGAGCGGAAGTCCTTGGCCGAGAGATTGACCGAAACGCCGATCGGCTCCGGCCACTTTGCGCATTCCTGGCACGCCGTCTGCAGCACGAAGGTGCTGATGTCCGAGATGATACCCATCTCTTCGGCCAGCGTGATGAAAACGGCCGGCGAGATCGGGCCGAGAGTGGGATGATCCCAGCGGCACAGCGCCTCGCAGCTCGCGATACGCATCGTCTGCATCGCCACGATGGGTTGGAACACGACCCGCAGGGCGCCAGCCTCCACGGCGCTGCGCAGATCGGCCTTCAGAAGCTGCTTGTCGCGGAACGCCGCTTCCATTGCCGTCTCGAACAGCCGCCAGCCGTTCTTGCCCAGTTCCTTGGCCTTGTAGAGGGCAAGGTCGGCCTTGACGGTCATGGCGTCGACGTCGCCGCTCTCGACGCTCGAGAGGACTGCCCCACCGCTGGCCTGGATGCGCAGCACGTGCCCAGCCACGTCCACATCGCCCTGCATCCCGGCAAACATGCGATCGAGCATTGCCGACAAATGGGTCTCGTCCTCGACCCGGTTGAAGAAGATCATAAATTCGTCGCCGCCGAAACGGCTGACCTTGATCTCGTCCGTTGCCATGGCTGCAAGGCGTTCCGCCGCGGCATAGATCAGGCCATCGCCCACCGGATGCCCCAGCGTGTCGTTCACGCTCTTGAAATCGTCGAGGTCGAGAACGGCAAGCGCGCACAGGCGCCGGCGGTCGCCTGAGGCCATGCATTCGGCAACGATCTCGTTGAAATAGGCTCGGTTCGGCAGGCCTGTCAGGCTGTCATAGCGCGCCATGGTGCGGATCTTTTCCTCCGCCGCAACGCGCTGCGTGACGTCTTCAAATGTGATGACGCCGAGTTCCTGACTGCCCTCGCGGGCGGAAAACTCGTAGTGCTGGCCGTTGGTGAAGGGTACCAGCACCTTGCGGTCCCGCCCTTCCCGCAGCGCTCTGGTCAGCTGCCCTTCGATGTAGTGGCATTCCTTGGCATCCAACATGCCGCCTGCCACGCCGCGCATGAGCAGGGAATGGATGGAACGCCCGAGCAGCGCGTCAGGCGACTGGAGCGACATCAGATGCGCCGCTTCCGCGTTGGCCACCACCACTTTTCCGCTCGGCCCGAGCATGACGAGGCCGTGCGACATGGTGTTGAGAGCGCGGTTGAAGCGTTGGGCGATCAGATTGGCCTTCTTCTTTTCATTCAGCGCGGCGAACAGGACCTCACGGACGATTTCCGCGAATTTCCGAATGGCGAAGAAGAACGGTGCCGACAGCAAGCCCAAGGTGATGTGATAGGCGTCACCCCGAAGCAAAAAACCCATCGAGATGGGCCAGGTGGCAGCCACGATCTGGAACATGACCAGTCGTGGCGACCCGTAGTTGCGCCCTGCGATCGAGGTGACGGATCCAAGCGTCACGCAAACCGAGGCAATCTCGGCGAACTGGTCATGTGCGAGATAAATGCCGGCGAAACAAAAGAAGCCCAGGGCTGAGGCGTGCATGACTCCCCAGAAAATATAGGCGTTCTCGCGTTTGCGCGCCTCTGTCACGTCCTGCGGAGATGGCGCCCGACGATATTTCTGAACGTAAGCTAGCCGCAGCACGCCGATCGTTACGATGGCAATGGCTATCCCGAAATAAATGGCATCCTGCGTCTTGAAATAAACGAGGATGGCGAGAAGCGCCTGCGCAATAATGCCAATGCCAAGCGTGAGACCGTCACGAAAAAGGGTCTCCACAAATGGGATGTAGACGTCAACAGGTATGTCGTTCTTTCGTCTTCTGGTCACGCTTGCAACCCATGCTCGGGACCCTAGCAATGCCATAGTCGCCTTAAGAAAGACTTATTCCCCGCGCGCCAGACAACTGGGCGAAAAAAAACCGATCACTCTACGAAACCCGGTTCGTCTCCCCCTGTCACTCCGCCGCCTGCAGCCTGCGCTCGGCGGGCTCGCCGGCAAGGCGCTCGAGCAGCCGCGCCCTCTCGCCGGCCGCCTTCACGGTACTCGCCTGCCTGACATGGCCGTAGCCGCGGATCAGCGCCGGCACCGAGGCGAGTGCTGTCGCCGCCTCGATCCCGCCAGCCGTCAGCGAGCCGCGGATCAGGTCCAGGTCGCCCTCATATTGCGCCAGCAGCTCGCGCTCCATGCGCCGCTCGGCGGTGTAGCCGAAAACGTCGAACGCCGTGCCGCGCAGCCGTTTCAAGGCAGCGAGCACCCGAAAGCCCGTCATCATCCACGGCCCAAAACTCGACTTGCGCGGCTTGCCGTCGGCGTCGCGGCGGCCGAGGATCGGCGGCGCAAGGTGGAATTCCAACCGGTCGTAGCCCTGGAATTGCGCCGAGAGCTGCCGCGCGAAGGAGCCGTCGGTGTAGAGCCGCGCCACCTCGTATTCGTCCTTGATCGCCATCAGCTTGAACAGGTTTTTTGCCGCCGCTTCGGTGACGACGGTGGAACCAGGCGAAGCCTTGGTTTCGGCCGCGCGCAACGCCTCGATGCGGTCGCGGTAGCGCTTCGCGTAAGCCGCGTTCTGGTAGGCGGTGAGAAAATCCACCCGCCGCGCGATGATCTCGTCCAGCGTCCGCGCCGGCTCCACGCTCGCGGCGCTCACCGGCTGGGCGACCAGCCCGCGCACAAACTCCGGCTCGTGCGCCGCACGCCGGCCCCAGCGGAAGGCGGCGACGTTCATGGCCACCGCCTGTCCGTTGAGTTCGATTGCCTTTTCGATCGCGTCTGCCGAAAGCGGCAGCCCGCCATTCTGATAGGCAAAGCCGAGCAGGAACATGTTGGCGCCGAGCGAATTGCCGAACAGCGCGGTGGCCGCGCGCGTGGCGTCGAAGAAATGCGCATGCGCCTCGCCCGCGGCGTCCCGGATCGCCTTCTTCAGCCGCTCGGTCGGCAAGGAAAAATCGGCCGAGCGGGTGAATTCGCCCGGCATCACCTCGGCCGTGTTGGCGACGAAAATCGTATGCCCCTCGCGCACCGCCGCCAGCACCTTCTTGGCGCCGGAGACGACCAGGTCGCAGCCCAGGATCAAATCGGCCTTGCCGGCCGAAACGCGGATGGCGTTGATGGCTTCCGGCGTTTCGGCAATGCGAACATGGGTGAAGACCGAGCCGCCCTTCTGGGCGAGCCCGGCCATGTCGATCATGCCGCAGCCCTTGCCCTCCAAATGCGCCGCCATGCCCAGGATCGCGCCAACGGTCACCACGCCGGTGCCGCCGACACCGTCGATGATCGAGGACCAGCCGTTTCCGAGCGGGAACGGCTTCGGCTGCGGCACGCCCGCCAGCGGGTCGGACTTTCCGGCGATGCCCTCGGCCTTGCGGATCTTCGCGCCATGCACCGTCACGAAGGACGGACAGAACCCGTTGACGCAGGAAAAATCTTTGTTGCAGCTCGACTGGTCGATCTTGCGCTTGCGGCCGAACTCGGTCTCCACCGGCTGGATGGAGACGCAGTTGGACTGCACGCCGCAGTCGCCGCAGCCCTCGCACACCAGTTCGTTGATGAAGACGCGCTTGTCGGGATCGGGGAAGGTGCCACGCTTGCGGCGGCGGCGCTTTTCCGCCGCGCAAGTCTGGTCGTAGAGCAGCACCGACACGCCCTTGACCTCGCGCAACTCGCGCTGCACCCGGTCGAGCTCGTCGCGGTGGTGGATGGTCGCGCCGGCGGGGAACTCGACGCGGCCAGCATATTTGCCCGGCTCATCTGTCACCACGGCGATGCGGTCGATGCCCTCGGCGCGCACCTGCCGGGCAATCATGTCCACCGTCAGCCCGCCCTCATGCGGCTGGCCCCCGGTCATGGCCACGGCGTCGTTGTAGAGGATCTTGTAGGTGATGTTGGCGCCGGCCGCTACCGCGAAGCGGATCGCCAGCGTGCCGGAATGGTTGTAGGTGCCGTCGCCGAGATTCTGGAAGATGTGCTGGCGCTTGGAAAACGGCGCCTGGCCGATCCACTGCGCGCCCTCGCCGCCCATGGCGGTAAAGCCCACCGTCGAACGGTCCATCCACAGCGCCATGAAATGACAGCCGATGCCCGCGGCAGCGAGCGAGCCCTCCGGCACCTTGGTCGAGGAATTGTGCGGGCAGCCCGAGCAGAAGAACGGCGTGCGCCCGCCCACATCCTTCGTGTCAGCCAGCATCGCCTGGAACTGGCGCAGCCGGCTGACATGGGCGGCGATCTCCTCCGAAGGCCCGATCACTTTCAGGATGCGCTCGCCCAGTGCAATGGCGATGTCGTTGGGGTCGAGCGCGCCCTTGGCCGGGAACAGCCAGCCGCCGCGCTCGTCCTTCTTGCCGATGACGATGGGCTGGGTGGCGGTGTTGTAGAGGTTTTCGCGCACCTGCACCTCGATCAGCGAGCGCTTTTCCTCCACCACGATCACGGTTTCCAGCCCGCGCACGAAGTCGGCGATGTGCTCCAGATCGAGCGGCCAGGGGCAACCTACCTTGAACAGCCGCACACCCAGCTCGTTGGCGCGCTTCTCGTCGACGCCGATGTCATCCAGCGCCTGGCGCACATCGAGATAGCTCTTGCCCACCGTGATGATGCCGAGCCTGGCCTTGGAGCCGCCGGAATAGACGATGCGATTGAGATTATTGGCGCGGATGAAGGCGCTGGCCGCCGCGCGCTTGTATTCGTGCAGGCGCGCCTCCTGGCCAAGCTGGTCGAGCTCGTTGCGGATGTTGAGGCCGCCCGGAGGCATGTCGAACTCGGGCAGCACGATGTTCAGCCGGTCGAGCGAGGCATCCACCGAGGCCGTCGATTCGATGTTGTCCTTGACGCATTTGATGGCCGCCCAGGTGCCCGAGAAGCGCGACATGGCATAGCCGTAGAGGCCGTAGTCGATCAGTTCCTGCACGCCGGCCGGGTTGAGGATCGGCATCATGGTGTCGATGAACAGGAATTCCGTCGCGTGCGCATTGGTGGAGGATTCGGCCATGTGGTCGTCGCCCATCAGGGCGAGCGCGCCGCCATGTCTGGACGAGCCGGCCAGATTCGCGTGGCGGAACACGTCCCCGGAGCGGTCCACCCCGGGCCCCTTGCCGTACCAGAGCGCAAACACCCCGTCATGCGTGCCCTCGCCCAGCAGTTCGGCCTGCTGCGCGCCCCAGCAGGCGGTGGCGGCGAGTTCCTCGTTGAGGCCGGGTTCGAAGACGATGTCGGACTGCTTGAGCTGCGACCTCGCCTTCCACAGCTGCATGTCGAGCCCGCCCAGCGGCGAGCCGCGATAGCCCGAAACGAAACCTGCCGTGTTCAGCCCCGCACGGCGGTCGCGCTCGCGCTGCATCAGCAGCATCCGCACCACAGCCTGCGCCCCGGAAAGGAAGACGCGTTCCTTGCCAAGGTCGAATTTGTCATCGAGCGCGACGTCGTGCAGCGTCATCAGGCGTTCCTTTGCGGAAGCGGCCGGCGAATCGGGGCGCCAGCGTTTTGACAGACTGGACCAGAGCTGCGCTCCCGGAAAGTCCATTGAAGCGAAGCACCTCCGGCGTGAAAGCGCAAGGGTCGCGCCCGACCGTGCTTGCGCACACGCACAGGGAAAAGTCCCATCACAGGCTCACTCTCAGAGCCTCCCATCAGCTCGCGCCCGGACAGGTCACCCCGCGCCCGCCGGGCAGCCTGCCGTCCAGATGGCCCGCCAGTTCCGGGTTGGGCTCGTAGCCCGGCCCGACAACCAGCGGCCGGTCGGGCAGCATGCTCTGGTCCTGCGAGGACACCATGGTGGTCTCGATCTCCTGCAGCAAAGCGCCGTCCTGCCCCTCGATGCGGATCGACACGTTGTAGGGTCGGTCCTTCACCACGCATTCCAGCGGCGGGCTCTCAATGGTCACCTTCTTGTGCTCGGGAAAAAGCTTCTGGCGCACCAACAGCGGCGCGCCGCCGGCGGGGTTTTCGAAGGTCGTCACCGCAATCTGACCCTCGCCGATGGGCTGGATCGGATTCAGCGTCACCAGATAGTTCACCGTCGCGACGCGGTAGTTGAACACCATCAGCCGTCCCGAAACCTCGAACAGCTTGCCGGTGTCGCGGCATGCGCCCAGCAGCAACGGCGCCAGCAGGATGGAGGCCAGAACGGGGCGGATGCACGCATGCTCAAACATGGGAAACCTCCTCCTTGCGGCGACGGTAATGGCGCCTGGCCTTCTGGCGGTTGCCGCACACGGCCATGTCGCACCACAGGCGGCTCGAATTGCGGCTGCGGTCGAGAAACAGCCAGTTGCAGTTGGGGCAGATCCGCAGCCGGCGCAGATTGTCGGCCGAAAGCAGCGACAGCGCCGAGACGGCAAGTGCTGCCTCAAGCGCCAGCGGCTTGCCCGGCTCGCCGAATGGCTTTTCCGGCTTTCCGACATGCTCCTTGTGCCCCGCCAGCCCGTCGGCGCAGGCGCGCAGGAATTCAGGCAGGTGGGCCGTCTGCACGCCGCCGCTCAACGCCGCATGGCGGAACAGCCGGTCCGTCGCCTCGCGGATGGCCAGCACCTCGTGCAGCACTCCCTCGGCGTCACTGACAACGAGCTGCCGCGCACCCAGTTCGTCGGCTCGGAAGCCGGTTGCCGCCGCAGCGAAGCGGGGCAGCTCGGCAGCCTGCGCAAAGCGGTCGAAACAGCGTTCGGGGTCGCCACGCAGCACAACCGTATTGGCCGCGTCGAGCGCCAGTACGCCGCCGGAAAAGCGATGCCTTGTCCATGCAACTGCCATGGCAAAAATCTAACTGGTAAATCACCTTTGACAAGTTAGATTTTTCGAAGCAACCTTCGCTCGTGCCGCACCGATGTGCGGCGAACGGGCTGCCCATGCTCTATTTCTTCCAGCAGTTCCTGAACGGCCTGCACATGGGCGCGCTCTATGCGCTGCTGGCCTTCGGCTATGTGCTGGTCAACGGCGTGCTCCACCGCACCAACCTTGCGCACGGGGCGATCTTCGCCTTCGGCGGCCAGACCATGATCCTCGTCGCCGTCTTCGGCTGGCAAGTGCTGTGGATGACCCTGCCGATGACGATCGCCTTCGCCATCACCGCCACCTTTGCCTATGCGGCGCTTATCGGCTTCGTCCTGTCGCGCAACGTATTCGAACCGCTGGCGAAAAGCTCGCCCAACGCCATCGTGGTGGCCACGCTGGGCGTGCTGCTGTTCCTCACCGAGCTTGCCCGCATTTCCGCCCAGACGCATGATTTCTGGCTGCCGCCGCTGCTTTCCATGCCGGTAGTCTTCGCCGGAGGTGGCGGCTACAAGGCCACGCTCACTGTCATCCAGCTGCTCGACTGCGCCATCATCGTCGTCGTGCTGGCAGCGTCCGGCTTCGTCCTCGGTCGCTCGAGCTTCGGGCGCGACTGGCGCGCCGTCTCCGACGATCCGGCCGCGGCTGCCATGTGCGGCGTCGACACCCGCCTCGTCTTTCGCGGCGCGGTGCTGGCCGGCGCGCTGACTGCCGCGCTCGCCGGCATGCTGGCGGCGCTGCATTTCGGCAATATCGGCTTTGGCAGCGGCCTCGTCTTCGGCCTGAAGGTCCTGTTCGTCACCGCTGTCGGCGGCTATCGCTCTCCGGTACGCGCCGCGCTCGGCGCCCTCGGCTTCGGCATCGCCGAGTCGCTGTGGAGCGGCTATTTCCCCATTGAATGGCGCGACGCCTGGATGTTCCTGCTGCTGTCGGCCATGCTGGTGCTGCGTTTTTCCGGCCGGGACACGCTGCAATCCTCCCGCCCAGATTTCCAGGGTTTTCCTCAACGGTAGGAGCCTGAAACGCCGGATTTCCCGGCAAAGCCGACATGGCCCCACCCGAAAACTGTGCCGCGCGTTGTTGACGCGCAGCCGCCGCTCATCTTACCGATGAGCACAAGGAGCCGTCGGGAGGGAAACGAACGGCACCACCGAGGAGGAACCGCATGGCAGCGCTGCTTGCTCTCCCCAGAGCCATAGATCGTGTCAATGAAGTCATAGGTCGATGGGTCGCCTGGCTCATCCTTTTGGCAGTGCTGATCAGCGCCGCCAACGCCATCATCCGCAAGACCTTCAATATCTCGTCCAATGCCTGGCTGGAGCTGCAATGGTACCTCTTCGGCGCAGCCTTCCTGCTCGCCGCCGCCTATACGCTCAAGCAGAACGAGCACATTCGCATCGACGTGGTCTACGGCATGTTCTCGCGCCGGGTGCAGCACTGGATCGATCTGCTCGGGCACGTCTTCTTCCTGATGCCGTTCACCATCCTGATGATCTGCTATTTCGTGCCCTATGTGAGCCTGTCGGTCCGCTCCGGAGAAATGTCCTCCAGCGCCGGCGGCCTGATCCTCTGGCCGGCCAAGGCGCTGCTGCTGATCGGCTTCGTGCAGCTTGGTTTCCAGGGCGTTTCCGAGATCATCAAGAAGATCGCCGTGATGCGCGGCGACATCGACGACCCGAACCCCTTCATCTCCGCACACGAGCAGGCTGAGCTCGAAGGCAAGGCTCTCACCGAGGAGGTGCGCCCATGATGCACCTCATCGCCGAGAACATGGCGCCGATCATGTTCTGCTCGCTCATCGTTTTTCTGCTGCTTGGCTATCCGGTCGCCTTTTCGCTGGCTGCCAACGGGCTCTTGTTCTTCTTCATCGGCGTGGAGCTCGCCCCCTATTCGGACAACAGCATCAACCTGTCCTGGCCCCTGCTCTACGCCATGCCGGAGCGGCTCTGGGGCGTGTTGTCGAACGAGACGCTGCTGGCGATCCCGTTCTTTACTTTCATGGGCATAGTCCTCGAGCGGTCCGGCATGGCCGAGGATCTGCTCGACACCGTCGGCCAGCTGTTCGGTCCGATCCGTGGCGGCCTTGCCTATGCGGTGATCTTCGTCGGCGCGCTGCTGGCGGCCACTACCGGAGTGGTGGCGGCGTCGGTCATCGCCATGGGGCTGATCTCGCTGCCGATCATGCTGCGCTATGGCTATGACCGGCGGCTCGCCTCCGGCGTCATAGCAGCATCCGGCACGCTGGCGCAGATCATCCCGCCGTCGCTGGTGCTGATCGTGCTGGCCGACCAGCTCGGCCGTTCGGTGGGCGACATGTACAAGGGCGCGCTGCTCCCCGGCCTGGTGCTGACCGGCATCTACATCTGCTACGTCGTGGTCATGTCGATCATGCGGCCCAAGTCGATGCCGGCGCTGCCTCTGGAAGCCCGCACGCTCGGCCATGGCGTCACATCGCTTGCAGTCGCACTCGCGGTCGCGACCGCGGTGGCCTACGCGGCTCACGTCGCGCTGACACCCAGCCTCGGCGTGGACGCGGACATCTGGGGCGCCGTGGCCGGCATCACCCTCATCTATACCGTGGCGATTGCAGACCGGGCCATGGGGCTCAACATGATGTCCAGGCTCGCCCAACAGGTCATCATCGTGCTGATTCCCCCGCTGGCGCTGATCTTCCTGGTACTGGGCACCATCTTCCTCGGCATCGCCACGCCGACGGAAGGCGGCGCCATGGGCGCCGTCGGCGCGCTCGTCTTGGCGGCCGCCAAGAAGCGCCTCACGCTCGACGTGGTTCGCCACGCGCTTGCCTCGACCACCCGGCTGTCGTCCTTCGTCATCTTCATCCTCATCGGCGCGCGCGTCTTTTCGCTCACCTTCTATGGCGTCAACGGCCATCTCTGGGTCGAGCATCTGCTGACGTCGCTGCCGGGCGGAGAGGTGGGCTTCCTCGTCGCCGTCAACATACTGGTCTTCCTGTTGGCCTTCTTCCTCGATTTCTTCGAGCTGGCCTTCATCATCGTGCCGCTGCTGGCCCCGGCGGCCGACAAGCTCGGCATAGACCTGATCTGGTTCGGCGTGCTGCTGGGCGTCAACATGCAGACCAGCTTCATGCATCCGCCCTTCGGCTTTGCGCTGTTCTACCTGCGCTCGGTGGCGGCGCGCGTGCCCTATCTCGACAAGATCACCGGCAAGCGCATCGAGCCGGTCACCACCGGCCAGATCTATTGGGGCGCGGTTCCCTTCGTGGGCATCCAGGTTCTCATGGTTGCCCTCGTCATCGCCTTCCCGCAGATGGTGATGCACTACAAGGGCCCGACGATTAACCCGGACGACGTCAAGATCGAGATGCCAGCCATGCCCGGCTTGGACGGAGGCGGTCTCGGCCTGCCGCCACTCGGCGCGCCCGGCGAAGGCGCTTCGCCTGGTCCGGCGCCGCTGGTTGCCCCGGAAGCGCCAGTAAGCGACCTGTCGCAGCCGCCGAGCTTCAACTGACCAGACGACAAAGCCCGGCCGTCGAGCCGGGCTCTACAGCCGTGGCCAAGAAAAAACCCGGGGCGCAAGCTCCGGGTTCCCCCTCATCTGCTTTTGGGCAATGGCTCAGAGCTTGCCGTTGCGCTGCTGGACCATCATGAAGGTGTCATAGTTGTATTCGGCAACCTGCATGTTGAGGTAATAGTCCTTCCGGAAATCCTTGATCGAATCCCAGATTTTCTTGAACGGAGCGTTGTTGGCTTCGATCTCGGCATAGGTCTGGTTTGCCGCATCGAAGGAGGCCGCCAGAATTTCCTGGCTGAACGGCCGAAGCAACGCACCGGCAGCGACGAGACGCTTCAGAGCCGCCGTGTTGAGGTAGTCATAGGCGGAGAGCATGTTCGCGTCGGTCGCCTGGGCGGCCACCTTCAGCACCGACTGGTACTGCTTCGGCAACTCGTTGAACTTGTCCTTGTTGAACAGGCTGTGGACCGTCGGGCCGCCTTCCCACCAGCCGGGGTAGTAGTAATAGGGCGCGACCTTCACGAAGCCGAGCTTCTCATCGTCGAACGGTCCGACGAATTCCGCGGCGTCGATGGTGCCCTTCTCGAGCGCCGGGTAGATGTCGCCACCGGCGAGCTGCTGGGGAACCACGCCAAGCCGCTCAAGAACCTTGCCGGCGAAGCCGCCGACGCGGAACTTGAGGCCCTGAAGATCGGCAACCGTGTTGATCTCCTTGCGGAACCAGCCGCCCATCTGCACACCGGTATTGCCGCTCGGGAAGCCGATGATCCCCTGCGTTCCAAGAAATTCGTTGAAGATGTCGATGCCGCCCCCCTGATAGTGCCAGGCGTTGATGCCACGCGCGTTGAGCGAGAACGGCACGGCCGAGCCGAGCGCCCAGGTCGGATCCTTGCCCCAGAAGTAGTAGCAGACGGTATGCGCGGCCTCGATGGTGCCAGCGGTCACCGCATCCGCAACCTGCAGCGCCGGAACGATTTCGCCAGCAGCGAAGACCTGGATCTGGAAATTGCCGTCCGTGACTTCAGACACATATTTCGACAGCGTCAGGGCGCCGCCGAAGATCGTGTCCGACAGGCTCTTGGGAAACGACGAGGCCAGGCGCCAGGTGATTTTCGGGTTCGACTGTGCAATGGCGGGAGCGGCCAGCGCAGTAGCTGCGACAGCTCCAGCGCCGGTCAGGCCGGCCTTGCGTATGAATGAACGGCGATCCATTAGTTCCTCCCATTTGGACCAGGACGAGCCGGATACCCTTGAATTTTAATCATTTCCGGCTTAGTCGCGGTTGAAAACAAAACATGGTGGCCGGTTCGAGTCCAGCGCCCCAATCTCCGAAAAGCCGGGAAAAGTGCGACTTCGCAGTTCCAAAAACTGTGGCTCCAAAGAGATTCCTCGCCTCCAATTTCCGGAAACTCTGTTGGAAAGCTGCTTGAAAATCGCCTATTTAAGCAGCAATTGCCGTTCCGCCTGTTTGGCCCGCCCTGTTTGGAAAGCACCAAATCAAATGCACAAGCCGCTTGTCGCAGTCTCGACCGATGTCCGCCAGTTCGAAAACTACACCTGGCATGCCGCTCCGCAGCAATATCTGGAAGCCGCAATTGTCGGCTCAGACGTCACCCCGGTCCTCGTGCCCAATTTCGGCGACCGGATGGATCTCGACCGGCTTCTCGCCTCGGTCGACGGCGTCATGATCACGGGCTCCAAGTCGAACGTGCATCCCTCGCTCTATGGCGAGGAAGCAACCGAGGCCAACGGCCCCTATGACACCGACCGCGACGCCTCCACCCTGCCCCTGATCCGCAAGGCGATCGAACGCGGCGTGCCGCTTCTGGCCATCTGCCGCGGCCTGCAGGAAATGAACGTGGCGCTGGGCGGCACGCTGGCAGCCGAGATCCAGGAGCGCGAAGGCTCGCTCGACCATCGCGCCCCGGTCAGCGACGACCAGGACGAGCGCTTCGCCATCCGCCACAAGCTGTCCATCAAGCCGGGCAGCTGTCTGGCCGACGTATTTGGCGCTGGCGAGGTCATGATCAATTCGGTCCACCGCCAGGCCATCGACCGCCTCGGCGGCCGGCTTCAGGTCGAGGCGGTGGCAGAGGACGGCACGGTGGAAGCCGTGTCGGTGAAGGATTCGCGCGCCTTTGCCGTCGGCGTGCAGTGGCACCCGGAATACTGGGTCAAGTCGGACAGCGCCTCGGCAAATATCTTCAAGGCATTCGGCGAGGCCGTACGCCTGCACGCGGCCGCCCGCGACGGCACGCGCCAGGCGGCAGAGTAGCCATCGAAATTTCAGATCGTCTTCGACACTTTGCCCGCGCGGTTCAACCTCGCGGGCATTCTTGTATCCGGCCTACGGCTTCGCGCTCACATGCGCCGTCTCGGACACCGGCGTCAGCGGCTTGCGATCGGAAAACCACGAGATCAGATTGTCGGCCACCAGATCGGCCATGGCGTTGCGCGTGTGCACCGAGGCCGAGCCGACATGCGGCAGAAGCACCGCATTGGGCAGGTCGATCAGCGCCTGCGGCACTTGCGGTTCGTCGACGAACACATCCAGCCCGGCGGCATGGATGGTGCCGTCGCTGAGCGCTGCGATCAGCGCCTCCTCGTCCACCGTGCTGCCGCGCCCGATATTGATGAACACGCCGTCGGGCCCGAGCGCCTTGAAGATGCTGGCATTCACCACCTTTTCCGTCGCCGCGCCGCCCGGCACCACCGAGATCAGCGTGTCGACCGCACCTGCCAGTTCCTCAAGGCTTGGGTAGTATTCATAGGCCAGGCCCTGGACCGGGCGGCGGTTGTGGTAGGCGATGGAGATGCCGAACGCCTCCAGCCGCCGCGCGATCGCCATGCCGATGCGGCCCATGCCGAAGATGCCGGCGCGGCGGCCGCGCAATGTCGCGGGCGTGAAGGGATAGTTGCCCTCGCGCGCCCAGCGCCCGGCGCGCAGATAGGCTTCCGCGCGGGGCAGTTCGCGCACCGTGTTGATGAGCAGGCCGAGTGCCGTATCGGCCACTTCCTCGGTCAGCACGTCGGGCGTGTTGGTCACCATCACGTCCTTGCTTCCGGCATGGCGGGCGTCCACCGCGTCATAGCCCACGCCGAAGGAAGCGATGATCTCAAGGTTGGGCAGCGCATCGATGAAGGCGGCGTCGAGCGGCTCCAGGAAGCCGCTGGCGGCCACGCCGCGCACTTCGAGCCTCAGTTCCGGCGTCAGCAGCGCCGCGTCCACCCTGTCGATGCGCACCATGTTGAAGGCCCCGTCGACCCGCGCCACGGCGCGCTCGTGCAGACGGCCCGGCACCAGGACCGTCACGGACGGATGCAATTGATTCATTTTCTCTCCACGGGCTTGGCGGTGGACTGCCTGACATGCAGCTCCGGCCTTATCAGTTCCTGCGACGGCCGCACCGGCTGGCCGTTCAGCTTGTCCAGCAGCGCGCTTGCCGCGCGGCGGCCGACTTCGCGCTGGCCGTTCCACACCGTGGTCAGCGCCGGCGTGGCGATGGCCGCTTCCTCGAGGTCGTCATAGCCGGTGACGGAGATGTCCACCCCCGGCACCAGCCCGGCACGCGCAATGCCGTTCATCAGGCCAATGGCCACGAGGTCGTTCCAGCACACGGCGGCGGTCGGCCGATCCTTCAACGCCAGGAACTGGCCAGCCGCCTCGAAGCCGGCCTGCTTGGTGCGCGGGCCGGGGAAGCGCCAGGATGCCGAGGGCTCCAGCCCCGCGGCCTGCATCGCCTTCAGGTAGCCCTGGTAGCGGTCGCGCCCGGTCGAGGTCTGGTCCGTGCCGCCGATCATGGCGATGCGCTTGTGGCCGAGAGAAATGAGATGGTTGGTGGCCAGCCCAGTGCCATAGGCATCGTCGCCCCGGAACACCGGCACATTGGCGCCCTCCACCCGGCGCGCGATCAGCACCGCCGGCAGGCCGTTCTCCTCCGCCATCCTGATGTCCTCGGCCGGCGTGCCGATCGCCGGCGACATGATCACCCCGTCGGCGCCCAGCTGCAGCAGCGTGTCGACGAAGGTGCGCTGCTTTTCCAGGTCGTCATAATGATTGGAAAGGATGAAGGTCTGGCGGCTGCGGTCGAGCTCGCTTTCGATCGACTTCAGGATCTCGGCGAAGAACGGGTTCATGATGTCGTGCACCACCACCCCGACGATGCCTGACCGCGACGTGCGCAGCGAAGCCGCGCGGCGGTTGTAGATGTAGCCGATGGCGCGGGCATGTTCCTTGATGCGCTCGCGCGTCGCATCGGCCACCAGCGGGCTGTCGCGCAGAGCGAGCGAAACCGTTGCCGTCGAAACGCCCAGGGCATCCGCAATGGTCGAAAGCTTGATTTTCTGTGCCAGCACGTCCTCCCGGCCCACAGGGCGCATGGCTTTTAAACAGTTTAAAAGCCTATACGACATTCAGGCCGGGCAAATCAAAGCCTTTTTGCCAGGTCCTCGTCCTCGGCCATGGGCACTGTGCGGCGCCCCAGGCGAAGCTGGCGCTCACGGTGGACGATGTAGAAGCCGCTGGCCACGATTATGCCAGCGCCGCCCAGCGTCCAGCCGTCCGGCAGCTGGTCGAACACGAGGTAGCCGAAGCCGATCATCCACACCATCTGCAGATAGGGATAGGGCGCCAGCGCCGTGGCGGTGGCCTGCTTGTAGGCCTTGATCAGCAGCCAGTGGCCGAAGCCGCCGAAGAAGCCCAGCAAGAGCAGGATCATCCACTGGAACGCGTCGGTCGGCAGAGCCGCGGTGTAGAGCCCCACGGGAAGCATCAGCACCGCCGGCGCCAGCGCCGAATAGAAGATCAGGCTCTCGGCCGTCTCGGTCGCGCCCATGTGCCGGGTCATGATGACATAGAGGCAATAGCTGATCGTCGAGCAGATGGCATAGACATGGCCGATCTCGAAGGCGGCGACGCCAGGCCGCGTGATGACCAGCACGCCGACGAAGCCGGCCAGGATGGCCATCCAGCGCCGCCAGCCGGCCCATTCGCCCAGCAGCGGCCCGGCCAGCGCGGTGATGACCATCGGCGCGAAGAAATAGATCGACGTGGTCTCGGCAAGCTGCAGGGTTCTCAGCGCCGCGAAATTGAAGATGGTCGAGCCGAACAGGAACACGCCACGCAGCACCTGCATCGGCAGGCTTTTCACCCGGAACATGGCCGGATTGGCCCAGCTGCGGAACAGCAGCAGCACCAGAACCACATGCACCGCGAAGCGCACCCACGAAATGAACGTAGCGGGCAGGCCCGACAGCACCAGATACTTTGCGCTGGAATCGAGACAGGAAAACAGGAAGCCCGCGCAGAACACCAGGAGGATTGCGGATGTGGGGGTCGCCTGTTCGCTGGCGGCAGTGGACTTGCTCACGATTCGCAGCCGGTCTGGTGATTTGTCTCGACCGCTTGTCGGCCACCTTACCGTAGTGCGCAAGCCGAAAGCTGTGGTCCAGGTGGCGAAAGGCGCGATGCCTTTAGGCCCCGGCGCTTTCTTCCGTTTCCTCGGCTTCGTCATGCACCACGAGGGCAGTGCCGGAAAGATTGGCTTCCACCCGCTGCAGAAGCTTGCCCAGCAGCTTCTGCTCCTTCTTGTCGAAGCCGCGAAACGCCTGCTTCTCGGTCTTCCGCACCGATTTCTCGATGGCGCGAATCGTATCTCGCCCATTCTGGGTCAGGAACACATGCGCCTGGCGCGCGTCGGATTCGGAGGCGCGCTTTTCCAGAAAACCCTGCACCTGCAGCCGGTTGATGGTCTTGGTGATGGTGGGCGGGCGAACGCCGAGCCGCGTCGCGAGCTGGCCGGGCGTCTGCCCGTCCTCGAGGTTAAGCGCCAGCATGATCTGGTCCTGCCCGGCATAGAAGCCGTGCTCCAGCAAGCGCGCGGCCAATGCGGTTCGCGACAGCCGCGCCGCCGAATGCAGATGGTTCATGGTCGCGCTTCTGTCTGCCTTGGCCATTCGTCACCTCTCCGCTCGACGCCATGCCGCCAGCCCTTTGCCGGCAACCGGGCCCGACGCGCTCATGCCAGACGCAAATAACAGTCGGATGACAAAGGAAAGTAGTCGATCGGCCCGCATCCTCCAACAGCCATGCTTGCGCGCGTCCGAAATTCCCGGCCGCAATGGCCCCGCCTCGCCGAAAGTCCTACCCGGATTGGTGCGTGCAAAACCGCCCCCGCCGTCCTATATGGAGCCCAATCATCCTATCGAGGACATCATGAGCGAAGCACAGACGCAGATCCCCGTAACCGTGCTCACCGGCTATCTCGGCTCGGGCAAGACCACGCTGCTTAACCGCATCCTCTCCGAAAACCACGGCAAGCGCTATGCCGTCATCGTCAACGAATTCGGCGAGATCGGCATCGACAACGACCTGATCGTGGAATCCGACGAGGAAATCTACGAGATGAACAATGGCTGCGTGTGCTGCACGGTGCGCGGCGATTTGATCCGCGTCGTGGAAGGCCTGATGCGCCGCCCCGGCCGTTTCGACGCCATCGTGGTGGAAACCACCGGCCTGGCCGACCCGGTGCCCGTAGCGCAGACCTTCTTCATGGACGAGGACGTCCGCTCCAAGACCAAGCTCGACGCCGTTGTGGCACTGGTGGATGCCAAGCACCTGCCGCTGCGCCTGAAGGACAGCCGCGAGGCGGAAGACCAGATCGCCTTCGCCGACGTGGTGGTGGTCAACAAGACCGACCTGGTGGACGAGGACGAACTGCGGACGGTGGAAGCCACCATCCGCGCCATCAACCCCGCCGCCGCCATTCACCGCACGACCCGCGCCGGCGTGCCGCTGGAAACGGTGCTCGACCGCGGCGCCTTCGACCTCAAGCGCGTTCTGGAGAACGAGCCGAACTTCCTCGAAGCGCATGATCACGACCACGATCATGAATGCGGCCCGAATTGCGACCACGACCATCACCATCATCACGACCATGACCATGATCACGACCACCACGGTCATGCCTCGCCGATCCATGACGTGACGGTGCAGTCGGTTTCGCTGCGCGCCGGCGAGATGGACCCGAAAAAATTCTTCCCCTGGATCGAGAAGATCACCCAGCTCGAGGGGCCGAATATCCTGCGCCTCAAGGGCATCATCGCCATCAAGGACGACCCGGAGCGCTACGTCATCCAAGGCGTGCACATGATCATCGAGGGCGACCATCAGCGCGCCTGGAAGGACGGCGAGACACACGAGAGCCGCCTCGTCTTCATCGGCCGCCAGCTCGACGCCGAGCGCCTGAAGCGCAGCTTCGAGGCCTGCCAGGCGGCTTGAGCCCACTCGGCAGGCGCTGGAGCGCCTGCCCCTACCCATTCTTGCCCAGGCCGGAAAGGTCGAGTAATCCCGGTCATCGGCTCCCGTCACGCCGATGACGGACGCGTTCGACAGCATCGATCTGATCCGCAGTATCCAACGGAAGACACTAGAGCCCATGCCCACCGTCGCGCCGCTTGATCTCGAAGGCCACTGCATCGCCGCCGTCTTCCTCGGCGGCGTCCCGCATTTCGCGCTGGCCGACGGCGTCGTCCACCGGCTCGACCACGGCCACAAATGGACCGAGCTGCACGACGGTCTCTTGTCCACCGCCTACGACGCCGCCCGCTCGCGGCTGATCACCGGCGGGGAAGACGGCAAGGTCCGCGCGCTCGGCGCGGGCGACGCGGTCGAGACCCTGGCCGAAATCGGCAGGAAGTGGATCACCAGCGTAGCGGCCGGCCCGCAGGGCGCCATCGCCTATGCCACCGGCAAGGTCGCCAGCGTGCGCTTCGCCGACGGCAAGGTGAAGGATTTCGTCCATCCCCGTTCGGTCGAGGGACTGGCCTTCGCGCCAAAGGGCATGCGCATCGGCGTTGCCCGCTACAATGGCGCGACGCTGCATTTCCCGGCCACCGAAGGCAAGCCGACCGAACTGGAATGGGCCGGCGCCCACACCGGCATCACGTTCTCGCCCGACGGCAACTATGTCGTCACCACCATGCAGGAAAACGCCCTGCATGGCTGGAGACTTTCCGACGCCAAGCACATGCGCATGAGCGGCTATCCGATGAAGGTGAAGAGCCTGTCGTGGAGCGCCAAGGGCAAATGGCTGGCCAGCTCCGGCGCGCCGGCGGCAATCGTCTGGCCCTTCGTGGGCAAGGACGGCCCGATGGGCAAGGCGCCGCTGGAGCTCGGCACGCGCGGCAACGCCGCCGTCACCTGCGTGGCCTGTCACCCCAGCGAGGACATCGTGGCCATCGGCTACAATGACGGCATGATCCTCGCCGCCCGCTTCGCCGACCAGAAGGAGGTGCTTCTGCGCCGCCCCGGCAAGGGCGCCATCACCGCGATGAGCTGGGACGACGACGAACGCCGCATCGCCTTCGGCTCCGAGACCGGCGACTGCGGGGTGATCGACATCGCGGGCTAAGCAACGCCGCCCACTCCCTGCCCCAACTTCCCGCCATTGCCTGGATGCAGGCGGGACGCTACAACTTCTGCTCCACAATAATGGGCAGGAAATAATTGCGGACATCAGGGAACAAGGCCACCACGCAGGGCGGCATCAGTCTGGCGCGCATAGCAACCATTCGCGCCACCGAAGCAACCGCATTCCGCGAGGCGCGGCCGAAATCCGAGGCGGCTGTCGGCAATGGCCTCAAGGGCTTCCTCGATGGAGTGCCGATGCACTGGATGAACGACTGGCCGACCCCGTTCCCCATCCTGGTGGAGAAGGCCAAGGGCGCCACCATCACTGACATCGACGGCAACAAGCTGGCCGATTTTTGCCTGGGTGACACCGGCTCGATGTTCGGCCATTCGCCTGAGCCGGTAGCCAAGGCCATCCGCCGCCAGGCCAAGCGCGGCCTGACCTACATGCTGCCCAGCGAGGACGTGTTGCCGCTGGGCGAACTGCTTGCCGCGCGCTTCGGCCTGCCGCACTGGCAGATCGCCACCACCGCCACCGACGCCAACCGCTTCGCGCTGCGGGTGGCGCGTGCCATCACCAATCGTCCCAAGATCCTCGTCTTCAACGGCTGCTATCACGGCTCGGTCGACGAGACGATGGTGCGCTTGAAGGACAGCAAGCCGATCAACCGGCCGGGGCTCGCAGGCGAGTTCCGCGATCTGACCCAGAGCGCCAAAATCGTCGAGTTCAACGACCTTCCCGCGCTGGAGGCTGCCCTTGCCGAAGGCGACGTGGCCTGCGTCATCACCGAGCCGGTGCTGACCAATTGCTGCATGGTGCTGCCCGAGCCAGGCTTCCACGAAGGCCTGCGTGCCATTACCCGCCGCCACGGCACGCTGCTTCTCATCGACGAGACACACACCATCTCCACCGGCCCGGGCGGCTACACCCGCAGATACAATCTCGAGCCCGACCTTTTCGTGCTCGGCAAGCCTGTGGCCGGCGGCGTGCCCGCCAGCGTCTGGGGCATGAGCGAGGAGGTGGCGAGCCGCTACAATGCCTACAACCTCACCCGCGAAGCCGGCTTTTCCGGCATGGGCACCACGCTCTCGGCCAACCCGCTGCAGTTCGCCGCCATGCGCGCGAACCTTGAAGAGGTGATGACCGAAGAAAACTACGGGCATATGGAAAAGCTGGCCGGCCGGCTCGCCGCGGGGCTGGAAGCCTCGATCACGCGTCACAACCTGCCCTGGCACGTGCAGCGTGTAGGCGCCCGCGTCGAGTTCATCTGCGCGCCCGGCCCGCTGAAGAACGGGGCCGAGGCGGAGGAAGCCCATGCGCCGAAGCTGGAGGTGGCCATCCATGTCGCGCTGGTCAATCGCGGCGTGCTGATCGCTCCATTCCACAACATGATGCTGGTTTCGCCGGTGACGACCAGGAAGCAGGTCGACAAGCTGATCGCCGCCTTCGACGACATCGCCAAAGATCTCGTGGCGTGATTTCTCCTGCATCCCCATGGGCCCGGCGGCCGTGGGGATGACTGACTGCAGCATCATCGCCCATGGCGACTCAAAAACAGAGTATCTCCCAATGATTTCCCCTTCCGGCTCGACCGTCGAAGAAGCCAAGGCCTTCCTCGACGCGCATCCCGAAATCGAAGCCTTCGACATCGTGCTCACCGACCCCAACGGCGTCGGCCGCGGCAAGATCATCCGCCGCCACGAACTGATGGGCCTCTACGAGGGCGGCCGCCACCTGCCGATCTCCATCCTCGGCCTCGACATCACCGGCGAGGACGTGCACGAAACCGGCCTGATCTGGGATTCCGGCGACGGCGACCTGCGCGCCTGGCCCATTCCCGGCACGTTGGTGCCGCTCTACGGAACCAGTCCCGCGCGCGGCCAGGTGCTGATGTCGATGTTCCACCTCGACGGCGCACCGATGACCTCCGACCCGCGCCTGGCGCTGGTGCGGCAGGTCGAAGCGCTCGCCGCCAAGGGCTTGCACCCGGCCGGCGCCTTCGAGCTGGAGTTCTTCCTGCTTGCCAACGAGCGCGACGCCGAAGGCCGCGTGCAGCCGGCCAACGCCGTGCTGGACGGCCGCCGCAGCGGCAAGACCGAGGTCTATTCGGTCGACCATCTGCATGGCATGGAGCCGCTGTTCTCCGACATCTACGCCGCTGCGAAGGCACAAGGGATTCCGGCCGAGACCGTGATTTCCGAATATGCGCCCGGCCAGTACGAGCTGACGCTTCACTACCGCAAGGACGTGCTGCGGGCGGCCGACGATCTCGTGATGCTGAAGCGCCTCGTGCGCGCGCAGGCCCGCCGCCACGGCGTCACCGCCTGCTTCATGGCCAAGCCCATCGAGAAATATGCCGGCTCGGGCATGCATCTCCACGTCTCGCTGCAGGACGACGCCGGCACAAACGTCTTCACCGAGGCGACGGAAGGCCAATGGTCGCCCACGCTGCTTCACGCGCTGGGCGGGCTTGCCGACACCATGGCCGAATCCATGCTGGTGTTTGCCCCGCACGCCAATTCCTGGCGGCGCTTCGTGTCGCAGTCCTACGCGCCGGTTGCGCCGACCTGGGGCGTCAACAACCGGTCGGTGGCGCTGCGCGTGCCGGCCGGCGACAAGAAAAACCGCCGCATCGAGCATCGCCCCTCAGGCGTCGACGCCAATCCCTATCTGGTCGCCGCGACGGTCCTTGCCGGCATCGCCAAGGGGCTGGACGAGAATCTCGATCCTGGGCCGGAAGTCACCGGCAATGGCTACGAGGCCGAGACCGGGGCGCATGGCAAGATGCCGTCCGATTGGCGCAGCGCCATCGAGGCGGCGAAGGCTTCCGCCTTCCTCAAGCAGGCGCTGGGCGAGGACCTTCACCGCACCTTCACCGCGATCAAGGAAGCCGAGTATCTGCGCGTTGCCCGCACGGTGAGCGAACTCGACTACCACCTCTATCTGCACGAGGTGTAGGCGACGGCACATTTGCCGGAACCTGCGCGCCCCTCGCTCATTTCTCGCGCGAGGGGTTTTTGCAGGAGGCAATGATGCCCACACACCCCGTGCCGCATGGCGAGCGGACCCGCGCCAGAAGCCGTCTGAAGCGGCCGGTCCGTCCGGACACGGCCGACTACCCTACCCTCACCATTGCCCGCGCCGCCGCGCGTTCGTGCCGGCGGTGCCCGCTCTGGCAAAATGCGACCCAGACCGTCTTCGGCGAAGGGCCGGAACATGCGGAAATCATATTCGTCGGCGAACAGCCGGGCGACCAGGAGGACCTTGCCGGCAGGCCCTTCGTCGGCCCGGCAGGCCGGATGCTCGACGAGATCCTCGACGAAGCCGAGATCGACCGCAGCAAGGTCTACGTCACCAATGCAGTGAAGCACTTCAAATTCGAGCCGCGCGGCAAGCGGCGCATCCACAGCAAGCCCAACGCCGGCGAAATCCGCGCGTGCCGCTGGTGGCTCGAGAAGGAACTGGCGCTGACCGTGCCTAGGCTTGCGGTCGCGCTCGGCGCCACGGCCGCCCATGCACTGCTCGGCGAGGTCGTTCCAGTGACGAAACTGCGCGGCAGCATTGTCGATCGGGACGACGGGCTGCGCGTCTTCATAACCGTCCACCCCTCCTTCATCCTGCGCCTGCCGGAGGAAGTCGACAAACGCGCCGAACGGGCGCGGTTTCTGGAGGACATGAGGGCGGTGGCGCGGATGATGGGATGAATTTGCCCGCTCATCCGGCCTAGAAATGCCCCCCACCCCTAGCCCCTCCCCACAAGGGGGAGGGGGACTTTGCCCACCGCTAATCTTAGCCGTTCTGAATGGCCTCGGCGGTCAAATCATCCCCCTCCCCCTTGTGGGGAGGGGTTAGGGGTGGGGGAATAACACCGGTCAGGCTTGGCAAAACCCTTACTTTATCGCACCAATATCGCCCTAAAATCGTTCACATTCGTGCCAGTCGGGCCGGGGACAAAAAGGTCGCCGACGGAATGGAACGCCGTCCAGGCGTTGTTGCCGGCCAGCAGCGCCTTGGCGTCGACGCCTGCCGCCCGCATGCGTGCCACGCTGGTGCCGTCGGCAAAGGCGCCGGCATTGTCTTCCGAACCGTCGATGCCATCCGTGTCCGCTGCCAGCGCATTGATGCCCGGCACGCCGTCGATTCCCAGCGCAAACGCAAGCAAAAATTCGCTGTTGCGGCCGCCTTTGCCCTTCGCGCGCAGCGTCACCGTCGTTTCGCCTCCCGAGAGGATCAGCACCGGCTTGCTGAACGGCCGGTCGCGGGTCGCCACCTCGCGGGCCAGCGCGGCGTGAACCGAACCGACATCGCGCGCCTCGCCCTCGATGCAATCGGAGAGAATGACGGCCTCGACGCCCTGCCGCTTGGCTTCGGCGGCCGCTGCCTCCAGCGACACGGCCGCGGATGCGATCAGTCGCACCTCGTTGCGGGCGAAGCGTTCGTCGTCGGCAAGCGGCGCGTCGGCCTCGGGCGAATTCAGATGCGCCATCACTGCTTCGGGCAGTTTCAAGCCGTAGGCATCAATCGCCGCCAGCGCCTCCGCACGACCGCCGGCATTCGGAACGGTCGGGCCGGAAGCGACGAGCGCCGGGTTGTCGCCGGGAATGTCGGAGACGATCAGCGAAACCACTTTGGCTGGATAGGCGGCGGCCGCCAGCCGCCCGCCCTTGATGGTCGAAACATGCTTGCGGATCAGGTTCATCACCGAGATCGGCGCACCCGATGCCAGCAGCGCCTCGTTGACCGCGACCTCGTCGGCCAGCGTCAGGCCAGCGGGCGGCGCGGGCAAGAGGGCCGAGCCCCCGCCGCAGACCAGTGCGATCACGAGGTCGTCGGCTGTCAGGCCCGAGACCTGGTCGACCAGCGCTTTCGCCGCCTTCAGTCCGGCAGCGTCTGGCACCGGGTGGGAAGCCTCCAGAACCCGCAGACGCTCGCAGGGCGCGCCATAGCCGTATCGCGTCACCACCACGCCTTCCAGCGATCCGTCCCAGACCTTTTCCAGCGCCGCCGCCATTTGCGCAGCGCCCTTGCCGGCGCCCACCACAACCGTGCGCCCCTTGGGCTTTTCGGGAAGATGCGCGCGGATGGTTTTCTCCGGGTCGGCCGCAGCCACCGCCGCAGCGAATATCGAGGTGAGGAAGGATCGGGGCTCGATGGTCATGAATGCTGCACTCCTTCGAAAGCAACGTAGAGCATGATCTCAGCCCATTTAAACCGCAGCCAAAGCCAACGCCTCCGCGTCCAGCCCCAGATATTGGCTCAACGCAGCGACGACGACATTGTGGTCCTCGCGCTCGGGCAGGCCAGACACAGCGATTGCGCCGATGACGCCAGCTCCCTTGACCCTGATCGGAAATCCGCCGCCAGCCAGCACGTAGTCGGCTATGTCCAGCCCCTCGCCCACCTTGAAGGTGCGGTCGGGGCGGTTCTGCTCGAGCACCATCAGGTAAGTGCTCTTGAGATAGCGCCTGACCACGTTGATCTTGCGCCGCGCCCAGTCCGGATTGGACGCATTCGAGCCGGGCATGGCGGCATAGAAGAGCGGCCGGTCGAAGGTGCGGATGTCGACGATTATTGGCAGGTTTTCGCGCAGCGCCCGCTGGCGAATGGCCGAGCCGATCTCGAAGGCCACGGCCTCGTCGAAGCGGTCGAAGACGAGTTCCGTCTCCTGCCTCTTGATGCGTTCGATATCACCTGCCATTTGCGTCCCCTCCCGATGTTCTGGCTGGCCTGGTCCGACCGCGGCGACACGGTCAAGGCACCAGATGTATCAGCCCAGCATGTCGGCCAATGCGATGTCCAGCGCCGCCTCGACATGCAGCTCGGTCGCGTCGAAAGCCGGAAGCGGATAATCCCCGGTGCCCACCAGCAGCGGCAGCTCCGTGCAGCCCAGAATGAAGGACTGCGCACCGCGCGCCGCAAGATCCGCGGTCATCTCGAGCAGCGCCGCCCGCGACGCATCCTCGACTTTGCCGAGCGTCAGTTCATCGATGATGATGCGATGCAGCCTCTCGCGCTGTTCGGCATCCGGCGTAAGCACTTCAAGGCCGTGGCCCCTCAGGCGGTCGGAAAGGAATTCCTGTTCCATCGTATAGCGTGTTCCGAGCAGGCCGACGCGCGAAAGGCCCCTGGCCTTGAGGCTTTGCGCGGTTGGATCGGCGACGTGCAGAAGGGGCACGGAGACGGTCGCCTGCACTTCGTCAAAGACACGGTGCGCCGACACGGCGGTAATCATCACCAGTTCGGCGCCGGCCTTTTCCAGCCACCGCGCCGCGTCGCTCACGCGTTCGGCGACGACGTCCCAACGGCCGAGGGCAGCCATGCGGTTAATCTCGTCGAAGTCGAGAGTATACAGAAGCGACCTGGCATTGTGGTGCCCGCCAAGCCGTGCGCCCGCCCCAAGGTTGAGCAGCCGATAGTATATGGCGCTCGATTCCCAGCTCATGCCGCCCACCATGCCGATGAGCCTCGACTGTCCGGTCATGATCGGGCCCCTCTCCGCTTGCGCCACTTCCGCTAGGCCATATCGCCCTTCGCGGGCCGGCCCGCGATATAAACCTCACGCACAGCGCGGTCGTCGCCCACGGTCTGCAGCAGGAAAAGCTCTTCGGCGAGGCTTTCGATGCTCTCCATGCGTAGCCGCATCAGCGGCGTGGCGCGCGAGTCCAGAACCACAATGTCGGCGTCGGTGCCGGCTTCCAGCGTGCCCACGCGATCCTCCACCGACAGCGCCCGCGCATTTCCGAGCGTCATTTGCCAGAAGGAGGCGAATGGGTTCAGCTTCTCGCCGTTCAGCGCGATCACCTTGTAGCCCTCGTCCATGGTGCGCAGCATCGAATAGCTGGTGCCGCCGCCGACATCGGTGGCTATGGCGATCCGGATCGGCCTTTCCCGCCTGCGATAGCGCTGGTAGTCGAACAGGCCCGAGCCGAGGAACAGGTTGGAGGTAGGACAAAAGACCGCCACCGACCCGGTGTCCGACAGTGCATCCGCCTCGCGCTCCGACAGGTGGATGCAGTGGCCAAGCAGCGTCTTGGACCCCAGCAGGCCGTAATGCTCGTAGATGTCGGTATAGTCCTTCGCCCAGGGATAAAGCTGCTGCGTGAATTCGATCTCGGCGTGGTTTTCCGAAAGATGCGTCTGGATGTGCAGGTCGGGGAACTCGACTGCCAGCGCCTTCGCCATCTCCATCTGCTCGGGCGAGGAGGTGATGGCGAAGCGCGGCGTGATCGCATAGTGCTGGCGGCCCTTGCCGTGCCACTGGCCGATCAGCGCCTTGGTGTCGTCATAGCCGGATTGCGGCGTGTCCAGCACGCCTTCCGGCGCGTTGCGGTCCATCATCACCTTGCCGGCGATGTTGAGCATGTTGCGCGCATGGCTTTCCTCAAAGAAGGCCTCGGCCGACTGCTTGTGCACCGAGCAATAGGCGGCCACCGTGGTGGTGCCGTGGCGCACCATCTCGTCCAGGAACAGCCGCGCCACGCGGCGGCCATACTGCGCGTCGCGGAATTTCGTCTCCTCGGGGAAGGTGTAGGTGTTCAGCCAACCAAGCAGCTCGGCGCCATAGGAGGCAATCACCTGCAGCTGCGGGAAATGCACATGCGCATCGAGGAAGCCGGGCAGGATGAGATGCGGCCGGTGGTCTATCCTCTTCGCGTCCGCGGCGGCCTTGCGCTCGACCTCGGCATAGGCCCCGGTGGCGACGATCCTGCCGTCGCGCATCAGCACGCCGCCGTCCTCCTCATAGGCATAGGCGCCGTGGTCGTCGATCGCATCGGGCCAGCGCAGAAAGCTCAGCGTGCGGCCGCGAAGGAGGGTTTCGGTCATTGCTGCGTCTTCTTTCCTGCTTCTTCAAACCAGCTGACCAGCAGCTGCCGCTCCTGCGGCGTGATCTCGGTCACGTTGCCGGGGGGCATTGCATGGCTGCGGCCGGCCTGCAGATAGATCTCCCGGGCGTGGCTGGCAATCGCCTCGTCCGAATCGAGCGCCACGCCCTTGGGCGCCTGGTAGACGCCCTCATACACCGGCTCGGCCATATGGCACATGGAGCAGCGGCCGAGCACTGTGTCGCGCACGGCCGGGAAATGCGCCGAGGCGACAAGCGCCTGCTCGCCCGCCGACATCTTCTGCTCGTCGCCCGTCAGCACCTTCGGCACGGTCGACAGCCACATGACGATGACGAACAGGATCGCCGTGGCAAGCCAGGTCCAGGTCGGGTTGCCCTTGCCGGCGTGGCGGGTGTTGAAATAGTGGCGGATCAGCACGCCCATCATGAACACCAGCGAGGCGATGACCCAGTTGAACTCGGTGCCGAACGCCAGCGGATAGTGGTTCGACAGCATCAGGAACAGCACCGGCAGCGTCAGGTAGTTGTTGTGCAGCGAGCGCTGCTTGGCGATCTTGCCGTATTTCGGGTCGGGCTTGCGGCCCGCGATCAGGTCGGCCACCACGATCTTCTGGTTGGGGATGATGACCATGAAGACGTTGGCCGACATGATCGTGGCGGTAATCGCGCCCAGATGCACGAAGGCGGCCCGGCCGGTGAACAAATGCGTCAGCCCCCACGAGATGAACACCAGGATGACGTAGAGCAGGACCATCAGGCCGGTGTCGGCCTTGCCGATCAGCCAGCGGCACAGAAGGTCATAGACGATCCAGCCTCCAGCCAGGCAGGCGAGCGAGATCAAGATGGCGACGGGCACGGAGACGTCCAGCACGTTGCGGTCGATCAGGAACAGGTCCGCGCCCGCATAGTAGACGATGGCGAGCATCGCGAAGCCGGTCATCCAGGTGAAATAGGATTCCCATTTGAACCAGGTCAGGTGCTCGGGCATCTGCTCCGGCGCCACCAGATATTTCTGGATGTGGTAGAAGCCGCCGCCATGCACCTGCCACTCCTCGCCGAAGGCTCCCTTTGGCAGGCCCGGCCGCTGGCGCAGGCTCAGGTCCAGCGCGACGAAATAGAAGGATGAGCCGATCCACGCGATCGCGGTGATGACATGCGTCCAGCGCATGCCGAAGCTCAACCAGTCCCACAAAACTGCGTAGTCGTTCATTGACGCCCCTCTTAGATCGCCCTGCGTCCGCTCGGACGCACAAGGGACGATCTAGCATTTCGGATGAGGATCGGAACATTCCGAAAACCGTGGTCCAGTTTTGGTCCGATGCTCTTGCAGGGTTTCGACTTTACGGCCTCGCCGGCAAACGGAAAGAGCCCAACCATTCGATGACTTTCAAAAAAAACTAAAAAATATTAGCGTGACTGCATTTGTTTCAGCAGATGGAACCGCCCTTTCGTAATGGCCTATCTCGACAATCTCGCCGTTTTTGTCCGTGTCGTCGAACTCGGCAACCTGTCCGCCGCCGGGCGCGACATGCGCATTTCGCCGGCCGTCGCCTCGAACCGCATCAAGGAACTGGAAAAGCACCTGGGCGTGCGGCTGTTCAACCGCACCACGCGCCAACTCATGCCCACCGAGCAAGGCAGCGTGTTCTACAAGGGCGCCAAGAAGGTGCTGGAAGCCATCACCGAAGCGGAAGCTGCCGTCAGCGCCCTTTCCGGCCAGCCGCGCGGCACCATACGCGTCACCGCTCCGCTCGGCCTCGGGCGGCGGCTGATCGCCTCGGGCATACCAGAATTCCACGACAAATATCCCGACATCGAGGTGCGGCTGCGGCTGTCCGATCATAACGTGGACATCATGAAGGAAGGCATCGACGTCGGCTTCCGGCTGGGACTCCTGGAAGATTCGAGCCTCAGGATGCGCGGCATCATGGAGTGCGAGCGCGTACTGGTGGCCGCCCCCGCCTATCTGGAAAGACGCGGCGAGCCGAAACAGCCGCAGGAACTGGTCGACAAGAAGCACGACTGCCTGCTGCTGCGCTATCCCGGCATGCGAGAGTTCTACTGGACGCTCTCAATGCCGCGGGGCGCTGCCAAGTTCGAGGTACGCGGCCCCTTCGATTCCGACGATGGCGACGTGCTGACCGGCTGGGCGTTGGCCGGTCGCGGCATCGTCAACAAGCCGCGATTCGAGGTCGAGCCCTTCATCCGCGATGGCCGGCTGCAGGTGTTGTTGCCGGAAACGCCGCCGGTGCCCATCCAGCTCGCCGCCGTCTATCCGCACAAGAACCTGCAGGACCCCAAGGTGCGCCTGCTGCTCGACTTCATGGCCGAGCGTTGCCAGCGCCTGATCCGCGAGACGCTGGCAGGCCGGTAGAGCGGCCTCACCTCACGATCGGCCCCGGCGCTTCCGGCCCGTTGACGGCATTCAGCCTCAGCACATTGCCGTTGATGCAGGATTCGATGCGATAATCCGGCGGGATCTTCTTGAGCCAGGGGTTGAGATTGGCCACCTGGGTCTGGAGCCCGGCGAAGTTGAACTGGCGATCCTGCGTCAGCTGCTGGGTCAGGTCCTTGCCGGTGAAATACTGGTGAACCTTCTGCACCGCCAGCGCCAGGCTGCCGCTGACGTTTTGCGAATCCAGCCTGATGTTCGAGACGACGATTGTCGTGCCGCCGACGCCCATGGGGCTCGAGACGGTCTTCGGAATGGAAATCTGCGTGCGCGCTTCGAGATCGAAGTCGACCGAGAATTCAGGGTCCGCCCAGCTGCCGAGCGGCGACGGCGTCGTGACATGAAACAGGAACCGGTTTCCAGGCAGCGCCACGCGTATCTTCACCGTGTTGTCGCAGGCGGTCAGGATTTCGGCGCGCGCGCCGCAGTTTCCCGTCAGCCGCGGCCGCGCGTCGGAACGGATGGTGAAGCCGCCCATTCTTGGGTTGACCGTCGATCGAACCAGGTTCTTGAAGGCGTCGTTGAGCTGGCCGAGATTGGAAGTCCACATCTGGCAGATGCTGCCACCGCTGAGGAAATTGCCGTTGCCGGCAATCGGCACATTGTTCTTGGCAATCTCCAGGCCGGTCACCTCGATCCCGCCGAAGGTGTTGTTCTGGATGATCCTCAACTGGCCGGCCTTGCCGATCTTGAGGTTTGAGAGGCTGCTGTTGGCCGCCAGAAGGATGTTGTCCTGGCTGCGGTCATCGCCGACCGGCGCTGCGAGCACCTCGTCGCCGGAGGCGCCAAGAGCCCCATAGATTAGCGGCGTGGACGCGAGCCCCGCGCAGAGTAAAGCGGAAAGAGTGTGTCGGAAAATGCCCCGCATGCTGTCCTCCCCTCCATCGGTCGCAGCAAGACAGGGCGCGGTCAGGCCTCAGAAGGCTCCGCCGCGTGCATGTGCATGATCTGGCTTGCCACGCGACGCTAGCAGAAACGCTTCCACCGCATATCCTGCGAACGGAGGAGGCGCAGAACTTGCTCGTTCGGGGTTCAGCCGGCCGACACGCCCTGATGGGCCTGGCTGGAGTCCGTGCCGTGGGCTACCAGCGCCGTCATGATTTCCGCCGCCGCGAGTGCGGCGATCACCGCCGGTCGCTTGTCCTTCACCGCGTCGCCGCCGATGGGCGTGACGAGCCGGGCGAAGGTTTCCTTGGCGCCGCCTGCCGTCTTGATGAACCAGCTCTTGAACGTGGCCTTCTTGGTCCTGGAGCCGATCATCCCGACATAGGCGGCGTCCTCGCGCTTCAGCGCCTCGGCCACGATCAGGAAATCGAGCGCATGGTCATGGGTCAGCACCACGAAGGCGGAGCCGGCGGGCGCCTCGCGCACCATCTCCTCGGGCACCGGCGTCAGCCGCGTCTCCACCGTGTCCGGCATGCCCTCCAGCGCGTCGGCGCGGGTTTCCACCACCACCGCCTGCACCGGCAGCAGCGCAAACGCCGCCGCCATGGCATGGCCGACATGGCCGCCGCCAAAGACATAGACATGCGGGCTGGCCGCGTCGTCGGCCTGTGCCTGCGCGATGAGTTCGGCGCGAAGGGCCTCGTCCACGGGGCGGACGGCCAGGCCCACGCGGCCGCCGCAGCACTGGCCGATCTCGGGCCCGAGCGGAATGTCGAGGGTAACCCCCTCGCTGGAGAGGTCGGCGCGCGGCGCGGAAGGTAACGGGCCCGCCAGCATCTGCCGCGCCCGGTCGATGGCCATGAATTCGAGCTGCCCGCCGCCGATCGTGCCAAAAATGGCCTGCGGCGAAACCAGCATCCTCGTGCCGGTCTCGCGCGGCGTCGAGCCCTTCGCCTCCGTCACCTCGACCAGCGCGGCGGTTTGCGCCGTGTCGAGGAAGGAACGAAGACGTTCAGCGTTGCGTGTCACTGCCTTGCCGTTTCAGCTCTCAGCCGTTCGATTGCCATCAGCACGCGCTCGGGCGTGGCGGGTGCATCGAGACGCGGGCAGGCCCTGTGGTCGGCCACGCTTGCCACCGCATCCGAAAGCGCATGCAGCACCGACATGCCCAGCATGAAGGGCGGCTCGCCCACCGCCTTGGAGCGGTAGATAGTCGGCTCATGGTTTTCCGGCCAGTCGGCAAGCGTCACATTGAAGATCTTGGGCCGGTCGGAGGCAAGCGGGATCTTGTAGGTCGAGGGGGCATGCGTGCGCAGGCGGCCCTTGTCGTCCCAGACCAGCTCTTCCGTCGTCAGCCAGCCCATGCCCTGGATGAAGCCGCCCTCGACTTGGCCGAGGTCGAGCACGCGGTTCAGGGAGCGCCCGGTCTCGTGCAGGATGTCGGCACGCTCGACCACATATTCGCCGGTCAGCGTGTCGACCGACACTTCCGCGGCGGCAGCGCCATAGGCGAAATAGTAGAACGGATGCCCCTGTCCCTTGTCGCGGTCCCAGTGGATCTTCGGCGTCTTGTAGAAGCCGGCGGCCGAAAGCTGGACGCGCGCATTGTAGGCTTGCTTGACCAGCTCGGCGAAGGAGATCTCCTCATTGCCGATGCGCACTCGGTTGGGCAGGAACACGATCTGGTCGGCCGGCACCTGATGCGCGTGGCTGGCAAAGGCAATCAGCCGGTCCTTGATCTGGTGCGCCGCATTCCTGGCCGCCATGCCATTGAGGTCCGCGCCCGAGGAAGCCGCGGTCGCCGAGGTGTTGGGCACCTTGGCCGTGGTGGTGGCGGTGATCTTCACCTTGTCGATGTCGATCTGGAACTCTTCGGCCACCACCTGCGCGACCTTCACATAGAGCCCCTGCCCCATCTCCGTGCCGCCGTGATTCAGGTGCACCGAGCCGTCGGTGTAGACATGCACCAGCGCGCCGGCCTGGTTGAATTGGGTGGCGGTGAAGGAAATGCCGAACTTCACCGGCGTCAGCGCGATGCCCCGCTTGATGAAGCGGCTGGTCTTGTTGAAGGCTTCGATCTCGCGCCGGCGGCCTGCATAGTCGGCGCTCTCCTCCAGCTCGGCGACGATGCGGTGGATGATGTTGTCTTCCACCCGCTGGTGGTAGGGCGTCAGGCTGCGGTCGCTCGCCTTGTCGCCGTAGAAATTGATCTTGCGGATCTCCAGCGGGTCCTTGCCCACCGCAAAGGCCACCTCGTCGATCACGCGCTCGGCGCCCACCATGCCCTGCGGCCCGCCGAAGCCGCGAAACGCGGTGTTCGACACGGTGTTGGTATAGAGCGGCGCCGACTGCGCATGCACCGCCGGGTAGTAATAGGCGTTGTCGCAGTGGAACAGCGCGCGGTCGGTCACCGGCCCCGAAAGGTCGGAGGAAAAGCCGCACCGCGCCGCGAAGGTGTAGTCCACGCCGTGGATGTTGCCATCGCCGTCGAAGCCGACTTCGTAATCGATCAGGAAGTCGTGGCGCTTGCCCGTCGCGGTCATGTCGTCGTCGCGGTCGGGCCGGAGCTTGACCGCGCGGCCCAGCCGCTTGGCCGCCACCGCCGCCAGCGCGGCGAACTGGTTGGACTGCGTTTCCTTGCCGCCGAAGCCGCCGCCCATGCGGCGCACTTCCACGGTCACCGAATGCGAGGATGTGCCCAACGCATGCGCCACCATGTGCTGCACCTCGCTGGGGTGCTGGGTGGAGGAATAGACGGTGACGTCCTGGTCCTCGCCGGGGATGGCGAGTGCGATGTGGCCTTCAAGATAGAAATGGTCCTGCCCGCCCACGCGCATCTGGCCCTTGATGCGGCGCGGCGCCTTGGCGATCGCCTCTGCCGCGTCGCCGCGCTTCAGCGTCAGCGGCGGGGTGACCAGCTTGTCCTTGGCCGGGTCAAGCCCGCCGACATCGATCACGAAGGGCAGTTCGTCATATTCGAACTTGGCCAGCCGGCAGGCGCGCCGCGCCTGCTCGCGCGTTTCGGCCACGACAAGGAAGATCGGCTGGCCGTGGAACTGCACCTTGCCTTCGGCCAGCACCGGCTCGTCGTTGCGGCCGCTGGGGCTGATGTCGTTCACGCCGGGAATGTCGGCGGCCGTCAGCACGTCGACCACGCCGGGCGCCTCGCGCACCGCCGAAAGGTCCATCGAGCGGATGGCGCCGTGGGTCACGCTCGACAGGCCGAGATAGCCATGCAGCGTGCCGGCCGGCTCCGGCATGTCGTCGATGTAGATGGCCGTGCCGGTGACATGCTTGTGCGCGGAATCGTGGCGCTGGTCCGTGTGGACGCCGCCAACGATCTTCTCGGCCTTGAGGTCGACTGCGGAATGCTTATTCATGGCCGTCTCCTCACGCAGCCTGATGCCGCGAAACCTGGATCGGCTCGCTGCCGCCCTGGGTCTCGGCAAAGAAGCGCCGCAGCAAATTGCGCGCCGCAAGCATACGGTATTCGGCGCTGGCGCGCATGTCCGTCAGCGGCGTGAAGTCCTCCGAATAGGCCTCGAGGGCTGCTTCCACCGTCGCTTCCGTCCACGGCTTGCCGAGCAGCGCTGCCTCGACCGCCCTGGCGCGCTTCGGCGTCGCCGCCATGCCGCCATAGGCGATGCGGATGGAGCCGACCGTGCCGTCGGCGGCGAGCGTCAGGTGGAAGGCGCCGAGTGCGGCGGTGATGTCTTCGTCGCGCCGCTTGGTGATCTTGTAGGCGGCAAAATGGTCGCCCTTTGCCGGCACCGGAACATGCACGGCCTCGACGAATTCGCCCGGCTGGCAGTCCTGCTTGCCATAGGCGATGAAGAATTCCTCCAGCGGGATGGTGCGTCTGGCAGCACCCTTGCGCAGGGTCAACGTCGCGCCCAGCGCAATGAAGGGCGGCGGCGTGTCGCCGATCGGCGAGCCGTTGGCGATGTTGCCGCCGATGGTGCCCATGTTGCGCACCTGCTCGCCGCCGATGCGGTCGATCAGCGCGCCGAGCGCCGGGATACGCTGGCTGAGCACGTCGAACGCCTCGCTATAGGTCACGCCGGCGCCGATGGTGATGACGCCATCCGTCTCCGAAATCCCGCGCAGACCTTCCAGATGGCCGATGAAGACCACCGGCGAAATGTCGCGCATGAATTTCGTCACCCACAGGCCCACGTCGGTCGAGCCGGCGACGATGGTCGCCTTCGGCTCCGCCTCCAGCACGGCCGCGAAATCGTCGACATCGGCCGGCACGATCAGCCGCGCCTTGTCCGATCCGATCTCGACGCGCGCGCCGTCTCGCAGCGCGGCAAGCTTTGCGGTCACGGCCGCGCGCTCCGCCGCCAGCGGGTCGCTCGCCGCCTTGCCGTAGTCCGAGATAGCGCGCGCGGCGCGCATGATCGCCTCGTAGCCGGTGCAGCGGCACAGATTGCCCTGCAGCGCCTTCTCGATCGCCGCGTCGGACGGGTTGGCGTCCCGCATCCACAGCGCATAAAGCGACATCACGAAGCCCGGCGTACAGAAGCCGCATTGCGAGCCATGGAAGTCGATCATCGCCTTCTGCACCGGGTGGAGATCGCCGCCGGTGCCGCGCAGATGCTCGATGGTCACGACATGGCAGCCGTCCAGCGAGCCGACGAAACGGATGCAGGCGTTGACGCCTTCATAGACGAGCCCGCCCGCCGTCAGCTTGCCCACCAGCACCGTGCAGGCGCCACAGTCGCCTTCGGCGCAGCCTTCCTTGGTGCCGCGCAGCGAGCGGTCAAGCCGCAGCCAATCCAGCAGCGTGGCGTCCGGCGCCACATCGCGGACGGTCACCTCCCGGCCATTGAGCAGGAAGCGGATATCGTTGCGGATTGCGGTAGCCATCAGCTCCCCCGATAGGTCGAATAGCCGTAGGGCGAGAGCAGCAGCGGCACATGGTAGTGCCTGTGCTCGGCAATGCCGAAGCGGATGGGCACCTGGTCGAGGAAGGGCGGCTCCGTCAGGCTCACCCTGCGCGAACGCAGATAATCGCCGGCATGGAAGACGATCTCGTACTGGCCGATTCGGAAATCGTCGCCCTCAAGCAACGGCGCGTCGCAGCGACCGTCTATGTTGGTGTTCACGGTCTTGAGCAGTATCCGGGTCTCGCCTTCGAGGCGAAAGAGGGACAACGCCAGCCCGTCGGCCGGCCGGCCCGAAGCCGTATCGAGAACATGGGTCGTGAGGCGACCACCTTGAGCTGTCGACATTCGGCCTCCCTTCCTCCGGTTTTATGAACGCGAATGGTCTGTTGTGCGCCAATTTAAGGACATGCATAAGACGCCGTGAAGTGGAACGCCACAAAAAGACTTTCAATTTTTTTGAGGGGAATATCGCAATACCCCTTTGATATTGTGCGAAGATAAGGCCGCAATGGCCGGAGGGTAGAGGAAAATGCGCTACGTAAGAGACATGCGCGGTTACGGCGCCAATCCGCCGGACCCGAAATGGCCGGGCGGTGCCCATGTCGCCGTGCAGTTCGTCGTCAACTACGAGGAAGGCGGCGAAAACTGCATTCTCCACGGCGATGCCGCCTCCGAAGCCTTCCTGTCCGAAGTGGTGGGTGCAGCGCCCTGGCCTGGCAAGCGCCATTGGAACATGGAATCCATCTACGAATACGGCGCCCGGGCCGGCTTCTGGCGGCTGCACCGCATGTTCAAGCAGGCCAACGTGCCGGTCACGGTCTATGGCGTCGCCACAGCACTTGCCCGCTCGCCCGACCAGGTCGCGGCAATGCAGGAAGCCGGCTGGGAAATCGCCTCGCACGGCCTGCGCTGGATCGACTATCGCGACCATGAGGAAGAGGCCGAGCGCGCCGACCTGCTGGAGGCGATCCGGCTGCACAAGGAAGTCGTCGGCGAACGGCCGGCCGGGCTCTATCTCGGTCGCACCTCGGCCTATTCGGTGCGCATCGCCGCTGCCGAAGGCGGGTTCGCCTGGATTTCCGACACCTATGACGACGACCTGCCCTACTGGCTCGACCATGACGGCCATGGCAACCCCATCCCGCCGCAGCTCGTCATCCCCTACACGCTCGACGCCAACGACATGCGCTTTGCCACGCCGCAGGGCTTCAACTCGGGCGACCAGTTCTTCGCCTATCTGAAGGACGCCTTCGATACGCTCTACGCCGAGGGCAAGGCCGGACGCGGCGGCATGATGAGCATCGGCCTGCACTGCCGCCTCATCGGCCGCCCGGGCCGAGCCGCCGCTCTGCAGCGCTTCATCGATTATGTGAAGAGCCACGAAAAGGTGTGGCTGCCGCGCCGCATCGACATTGCCAACCACTGGCGCGAGCACCACCCCTACAAGCCGGCAGCACTTCGTCCCTCCCGCATGAGCGAGCAGGAGTTCGTCGAAAAGTTCGGCGGCATCTTCGAGCATTCGCCGTGGATCGCCGAGCGCGCCTTCCGGCTGGAGTTGGGTGCCGCACATGACAGCGCCGGCGGCCTGCACAATGCGCTCAGCCGTGCCTTCCGTTCGGCCACCGAGGCCGAGCGCCTCGGCGTGCTCACCGCCCACCCGGACCTTGCCGGCAAGCTGGCGCAAGCCAAGCGCCTGACGGCGGAATCCACCAAGGAACAGGCCTCCGCCGGACTCGACGCCCTGACCGACGCCGAGCGCGAGAAGTTCACGCAGCTGAACAGCGCCTATGTCGAAAAGTTCGGCTTCCCCTTCATCATCGCCGTCAAGGGCCGCACCAAGGACGAGATCCTTGCCGCGTTCCAGACGCGCATAAATAACGACCGCGAAACCGAGTTCAACACCGCCTGCGCCCAGGTGGAGCGCATCGCGCTGTTGAGGCTCAGGGACATCCTGCCGCTCTAAAGGAAATCAGAAATGGCCGGCCGCACCTATTACGCCCCCACCGGAGGTCTGCCGCCGCAGACGGACCTCATCACCGACCGCGCCGTCTTCACGGAAGCCTATGCGGTTATCCCAAGGCGCGAGTTCAGCGACATCGTCGCCAGCTACCTGCCCTTCTGGGACAAGACCCGGTGCTGGGTCATCGCGCGCCCGCTTTCGGGCTTTGCCGAGACTTTTTCGCAATATGTCATGGAAGTGCAGCCGGGCGGCGGCAGCAACCAGCCCGAGCCCGATGCGGACGCCGAGGGCGTGCTGTTCGTGGTGGAAGGCGAGATCACGGTGACCGTGGATGGCGCAGCACACCGCCTGACGCCGGGCGGCTATGCCTTCCTGCCGCCTGCCAGCGGCTGGACCTTGCGCAACGATAGCGCGGCCGCCGCCCGCTTCCACTGGATCCGCAAGGCCTATGAATATGTCGAGGGCATCGACGTTCCGGATCCGATCTTCGCCAACGAAAACGACATCGCCCCGACCCCGATGCCCGACACGGACGGCAAATGGGCCACCACCCGCTTCGTCGACCCTGCCGACCTGCGCCACGACATGCATGTCACCGTCGTCACCTTCAAGCCGGGCGGCATCATCCCCTTCCCCGAAACGCATGTGATGGAGCATGGGCTCTACGTGCTGGAAGGCCAGGCGGTGTACCGGCTCAACCAGGACTGGGTGGAAGTGCAGGCAGGCGACTATATGTGGCTGCGCGCCTTCTGCCCGCAGGCCTGCTATGCCGGCGGCCCCGGAGACTTCCGCTACCTGCTCTACAAGGACGTCAACCGGCACGCCAAGCTGGGCGGGTTCTGAGGCGGAGATGCAGGTGAACCGCACCATCGTCGCTCAGCCGCTCACCCGCGAAAACTTCGCCGAATTCGGCGAGGTCATCGAGACCGATGGCGCGCACCACTATCCGATCAATGATGGCCGCTGCGAGCGCTACCACGCGCTCGCCACCGCCGAGGCGGCGGGGCCGAACTGCCGCGTCATCCTCAACATCTTCAAGGGAACGCCCTATGCCTTCCCGCTGAAGCTTTCGATGGTCGAGCGCCATCCCTTCGGCAGCCAGGCTTTTGTCCCGCTCTCGCCGCGCCCATTTCTGGTCGTCGTCTGCCACGACACGGCCGAAGGCCCCGGCACGCCGCACGCCTTCGTCACCCGGCCCGGCCAGGGCGTGAACTATCCGCGCAACCTCTGGCACTGCGTGCTGACGCCGATCGGCGAGCCGCAGGATTTCCTGGTGGTCGACCGCGCCGGCGACGGCGTCAATGTCGAGGAGTTTTTCTTCCCCGAGCCTTACGAAGTCGTCCTGCCGGAAGGATTTCAGCCATGAGCACCGCTTCGCTGATCAACCGCCTGTTCGACGTGGTCGAAAACGACATCGTGCCCAAGACCGCCGAAGGCGTCGCCCACGGCAACAAGCTGTTCGGCGCGGCGATCCTGCGCAAGTCCGACCTGTCACTCGTCCTGGCCGAGACCAACAACGAGCTGGAAAACCCGCTCTGGCACGGCGAGGTCCATTGCCTGAAGCGGTTCTACGAGATGCCCAAGGCCGACCGGCCGGACACCAAGGACTGCATCTTCCTCTCCACCCACGAGCCCTGCTCGCTGTGCCTGTCAGCCATCACCTGGGCCGGCTTCGACAGTTTCTACTACCTGTTCAGCCACGAGGACTCGCGCGACAGCTTCGCCATCCCGCACGATCTGAAGATCCTGAAGGAAGTCTTCGCGCTCGATCCGGGCGGCTACAATGCCGAAAACGCCTACTGGAAAAGCTACTCGCTACGTCGGCTGGTGCGCGAGTTGCCCGAGGCCGAGCGCGAGAAGCTGGAAGCGCGCATCGACAGGATCGCGAAGCGCTACGACGAGTTGTCCGGCGCCTATCAGTCCGGCAAGGCCGACAACGACATTCCGTTGAATTGAGCGTCAGCGCTTGCTGGCGATCTCATAGATCGCGGAGCGGTCGCGCCTGCCGACCGCTATCACCAGCACGATAAGCTCGCCGTCGATCACCTCATAGACGAGCCTGTAGCCGGAACTGCGCAGCTTGATCTTGTAGCGGTCCTTGGCGCCGCGCAACTTGGCAGAAGGCACATGCGGGTTCTCGCATCGCTCCTCGAGCTTCTTGCGGAACTGCTCACGCGTGTTGGCGTCGAGCCTCTTCCACTCCTTCAGCGCCGATTCGAGGAATTCGAGCTCATAGCTCATCGAGCTTCACGCGGATGCGCTTCTCACCCTTGCGTGCATCGGCGATCGCGTTGAGCTCGATGTCCTCCAGCCGATCCATCATTGCCTCGAAGGCCTTGGCTGGAACGCAGTAGAAGGCCGGTTCGTTGCGGTTAAGGATCGCCACCGGAAAGCCTTCGCCGGCCGCGACGGTACCCATCGGGTTCTTCTTCAGCTCAGAAACGCTTGCGGTCACTTCCGCGAGGATGGTGTGGGGCATGGCATGATCCTTTACTGACACCATAAATAATACCTTTAACAGGTCTTTTCAATCGACGCCCAAGTCACGCAAGTGCAGCCGCTCAGGCCGCAAACAGCAATGCGCGCGACGTTCCCTCGCCTTGCCTAGCGGCAACCGGATGTGCCTCTATGCGCGCGATCAAGGAGAGGCATTCATGAAAACCGTCACCGAATTTCCGCGCAAGGTCGTCGAACATCCCGACATGGGCCTTATCATGCCCGACGGCTGCCGGCTTTCGGCGCGGGTGTGGATGCCGGAGGACGCCGAGCAGAATCCCGTGCCGGTGATTCTGGAGCACCTGCCCTACCGCAAGCGCGACGGCACCACGGCGCGCGATGGCCTCACTCATCCCTATCTCGCCGGCCATGGCTATGCCTGCATCCGCGTCGACATGCGCGGCAATGGCGATTCCGACGGGCTGATGGACGACGAATACACCGACCAGGAATGGCAGGACGCCTGCGACGTGATCGCCTGGGCGGCGGCACAGCCGTGGAGCAACGGCAATGTCGGCATGATGGGCATTTCCTGGGGCGGCTTCAATTCGCTGCAGGTGGCCGCCCTGCAGCCGCCGGCGCTGAAGGCCATCATCACGCTCTGCTCCACCACCGACCGCTACGCCGACGACATCCACTACAAGGGCGGCTGCCTGCTCAACGAGAATTTCGGCTGGGCCTCGACCATGCTGTCCTATTCCTCGCGCTCGCCCGACCCGGCGCTGGTGGGCGACAAGTGGCGCGAGATGTGGCTGCACCGGCTGCAGCACCAGCCCTTCCTCGCTGAAACATGGTTCGGCCACCAGCGCCGCGATGCTTACTGGAAGCGCGGCTCGGTCTGCGAGGATTATTCCGCCATCAAGGCCGCCGTGCTCGCCATTGGCGGCTGGCACGACGGCTACCGCAACACCGTCTCCCACCTCGTCTCCAACATTTCGGCGCCGGTGAAGGGCATCGTCGGTCCGTGGATCCACAAATATCCGCATTTCGCCGCGCCCCAGCCGGCCATCGGCTTTCTGCAGGTGGCGCTGCGCTGGTGGGACCGCTGGCTGAAGGGCATCGAGAACGGCGCAGAGAACGACCCCGCCTACCGCGCCTGGGTCATGGATAGCGTGCGCCCCTCCCGCTGGCATGACGAGCGGCCCGGCCGCTGGATCGCCGAATCGCAGTGGCCCTCGCCCCGCATCGAAACCCGCGAGATCGAGTTGCTGTCCGGCACTTCCGCGACCGCCCTCGTCGCCTCGCCGCAGGATTGCGGCCTTGCGGGCGGCGAATATTTCCCCTTCACCTATGGCCCCGAGTTGCCCGGCGACCAGCGCCCGGACGACGCCCGCTCGGTCTGCTTCGACCAGCCGCCGGCAGCCGAAGCCATCGATATCGTCGGTGCACCGGAGGTCGTCGTGCGCCTCGCCTCCGACAAGCCGCAGGCCAATATCGCCGTGCGCCTCTGCGACGTGCATCCCGACGGCGCGTCCGAGTTGATCTGCTACGGCGTGCTCAACCTCACCCACCGCAACAGCCACGAATTCCCCGAAGCTCTGAAGCCGGGCGAGGTGGTGGAGGCCCGCGTCGTGCTCGACCAGTGCGCCTACCGCCTGCCCGCCGGCCACCGCCTGCGCGTGGCCGTCTCCACCGCCTACTGGCCGGCCATCTGGCCTTCGCCTGAGCCGGTGCGGCTCACGCTCTCACAGGCCACGCTTCACCTGCCTGTGCGCCCGCTCGCCACGGGCGACGAGGCCAGCTTCCCCGAGCCGGAGGCCGCCACGCCCTGGGCCATCGAGACGCTGCGCGAAGCCAATTCCGAGCGCCATGTCACCCGCGACGAGAAGACCGGCATGGTGACGCTAACGATCGTCGATGATTCCGGCCAGTACCGAGACCTGGAGCACGACCTCGTCGAGGGCGGCGTCACGCGCGAATGGTGGACCATCAATCCGGACGATCCGTTATCGGCGCGCGGCGAAACGCACTGGAGCTCGACCTTGTCGCGAAATGAATGGTCGCTGCGCACCGAAACTTTTTCGACCATGCGTTCCGACGCGAAAAATTTCTACGTCACCGGCCGGATTGAAGCCTACGAAGGAGCAAAACTGATATTCGAGCGCGATTTCAAGAATGAAATTTCGCGCGACCATATTTGACCCGATAATTTCAATATCCTAAAAGCGACGCACACACCAATTGCGTCGCGACATGTCGCAATCTGCCTTACGCAGCGGCGGCAGGCCCTCCACTATCCCTGACAGGACGGTGGAGGAGCATCGCCCGTCTAGACGACATGCAAGGAGGAGAAGTCATTGTCGGATGAACTCGAATTTCTGGGCCGGCGCGTTGCCGCCGGCAAGCTCAACCGCCGTGATTTTCTCGGCCGCGCCGCGGCCCTTGGCGTCGGCGCCGCATTTGCCAACACACTTCTGAGCAGCGCCGTGCGCGCTGAAGGCCCCGTCCGGGGCGGCGTGCTCAAGGCCGGCCTGCAGGGCGGCGAATCAACCGACGGCCTCGACCCCGCCGCCATCAACAACCAGGTCACCGGCGCCTTCACCCGCTGCTGGGGCGAAAAGCTCATCGACATCGACGAGACCGGTAAGATCGTTCATCGCCTGGCCGAGGAATGCGGCTCCTCGGCCGACGCCAAGACCTGGACTTTCAAGATCCGCAAGGGCGTGACCTTCCACAACGGCAAGGAACTCGACGCCGGCGACGTTCTGGCGACAATCGAGCGCCATGCCGGCCCCGAGACCAAGTCGGGCGCGCTCGGCGTGCTGCGCGGCATCGACACCATGAAGGTCGACGGCAACGACTTCGTCATCACGCTGAAGGAGGCCAATGCCGACCTGCCCTTCCTGATGTCGGACTACCACCTCGTCATCCAGCCCAATGGTGGCAAGGACAACCCGCAGGCCGGCATCGGCACCGGGCCCTACAAGATCGCCTCGCATGAGCCCGGCGTGCGTGAGGTCGGCACCCGCCACGAAGGCTATTGGGATGCCGACAATGCCGGCTTCGCCGACCAGGTCGAGATCGTGGTCATCAACGATTCGACCGCGCGCATGGCCGCACTCCGCGGTGGCCAGATCCACATGATGAATCGGGTCGAGGCCAAGATCGTCGATCTGGTCAAGCGCATCCCCGGCATCACCATCCAGAACATCGCCGGCGGCGCGCACTATGTGTTCGCCATGCAGTGCAACACCGCGCCCTTTGACAACAATGACCTGCGACTGGCGCTGAAATACGCGATCGACCGGCAGGAGATGGTGGACAAGATCGTCGGCGGCTACGGCTCGGTCGGCAACGACATTCCCGTCAACCAGTCCTACCCGCTGTTCCCGGAAGACATCGAGCAGCGCGTGTTTGATCCGGAAAAGGCCGCCTTCCATTTCAAGAAATCCGGCCACAGCGGTCCCATCCAGCTCATCACCTCCGAGGTGGCCTTCCCCGGCGCCGTCGATGCCGCCCAGCTGTTCCAGCAGAGCTGCGCCAAGGCCGGCATCCAGCTCGACGTGCAGCGCGCGCCCGGCGACGGCTACTGGGCCGAGGTGTGGAACAAGAAGCCGTTCTCGGCCTCCTACTGGACCGGCCGCCCGACGCAGGACCAGCAGTACTCCACCGCCTATCTGTCGACGGCCGACTGGAACGAGACCCGCTTCCAGCGCGAGGACTTCGACAAGATGGTCGCGGCCGCGCGCGCCGAGCTCGACGAGAGCAAGCGCAAGGCCATGTACCGCGACATCGCCCTCATGGTGCGTGACGAGGGCGGTGCGATCATCCCGATGTATAACGACTGGATCGACGCCGTGTCCGACAAGGTGGGCGGCTACGTACCCTACCCGTCGGGCGAATTGATGAGCGGCCTGGCACTGGCCAGGTGCTGGCTGACCGCCTGACGTGGTCTCTCCTGGGGGGGCGCCAGCTCGACGGCGCCCCTTGGTCCACAGCCTGCACCTAATTTACGCCACGTAATGTCGCAATTCGCCTTGCCGAAGGCAAAGTCTTCCGCGCAATATCTGCCCAATAACCAATTACAAGACTGACCACAGTCACCTAACCGGAGTGAGGAACCAAGTATGTCCGAAGAATTGAAGTTTCTGAGCCGTCGCGTCGTTACGGGCAAGCTCAGCCGCCGCGATTTCCTGGGTCGCGCGGCCGCCCTGGGCGTGACTGCCACCTTCGCCAACACCCTGCTCGGCAGCGCCGCGCGCGCCGAAGGCCCGCAGAAGGGCGGCACGCTGAAGGCCGGCATGCAGGGCGGCGAATCCACCAACAGCCTCGACCCGGCTTCCTGGCAGAGCCAGGTTCCCTACAAGTTCGGCCGCCAGTGGGGCGAGCAGCTCGTCCAGCTTTCGCCCGATGGCGACGTCAAGCCTTGCCTGGCCGAAGAGTGGGGCGCTTCCGCCGACGCCAAGACCTGGACCTTCAAGATCCGCAAGGGCGTGCAGTTCCACAACGGCAAGGAACTGACCCCCGATGACGTGCTGGCCACGATGGAACGCCACTCCGACGAGAAGTCGAAGTCGGGCGCGCTCGGCCTCATGGGCGGCATCGAGACGATCAAGGTCGACGGCCAGAACGTCGTCTTCACCCTCAAGGACGCCAATGCCGACCTGCCCTACCTGCTGGACGACTACCACCTGATGATCCAGCCCAACGGTGGCAAGGACGATCCGGGCGCCGGCATCGGCACCGGCCCCTACAAAGTCGTCGTCAACGAGCCGGGCGTGCGCCATGTCGGCGAGCGCTTCGCCAATTACTGGCGCGACGATCGCGGCTTCGCCGACACGGTCGAGATCATCGTCATCAACGACGCCACCGCGCGCTCCTCGGCGCTGCAGGGCGGCCAGGTCGACATGATCAACCGCGTCGAGCCCAAGATCGTCGATCTCATCAAGCGCGTGTCGGGCGTCACCATCCAGAACGTCGCCGGCAAGGGCCACTACGTCTTCATCGCCCACTGCAACACCGCGCCCTTCGACAACAACGATCTGCGCCTGGCGCTGAAATACGCGCTCGACCGCGAGGAGATGGTGCAGAAGATCCTGCACGGCTATGGCTCGGTCGGCAACGACACGCCGATCAACAAGTCCTACCCGCTCTTCGCCGAGATCGAGCAGCGCACGTTCGATCCCGAAAAGGCGGCCTTCCACTTCAAGAAGTCGGGGCACGACGGCCCGGTGCTGCTGCGCACCTCCGACGTCGCCTTCCCCGGCGCCATCGATGCAGCCCAACTCTACCAGCAGAGCGCGGCCAAGGCCGGCATCGCCATCGAGGTCAAGCGCGAGCCGGGCGACGGCTACTGGTCGGAAGTGTGGAACAAGCAGCCCTTCTCGGCCTCCTACTGGGGCGGACGCCCGACGCAGGACCAGATGTACGCCACCGCCTACTATTCGAAGGCCGACTGGAACGACACCCGCTTCTTCCGCGAGGACTTCGACAAGCTCCTGTTCCAGGCCCGCTCCGAGCTCGACAAGGACAAGCGCGTCGCGCTCTACAAGTCGATGGGCGAGATGGTGCGCGACGAGGGCGGCGTGATCACGCCGATGTTCAACGACTTCATCGACGCGACCGGGCCGAAGGTGGCCGGCTGGATCGCCGATGGCAACCAAGAGATGATGGGCGGCTACGCCCTGTCCAAGTGCTGGGTCCAGGCTTGATCCCGGCCCTGCACAGATGTCCTCACTCCTGAAACTGGTGGCCCAGCGCGTTGCGCTGGGCTTGCTCCTGCTCCTCGCCGTCTCGGTGCTGATCTTCGTCGGCACGCAGATCCTGCCGGGAGACGTGGCGCAGTCCATCCTCGGTCAGTCCGCGACGCCGCAGGCGCTCGCCAACCTGCGCGAGCAGCTAGGGCTGAACGATCCCGCTTACGTGCGCTATTTCCGCTGGCTGCTCGGCATGCTGCACGGCGACATGGGCACCGCCTTGTCCAACGGGCAGGACATCGCCGCCTCGCTCGGCGGCCGGCTGAAGAACACGCTGTTCCTGGCCTGCTGGGCGGCCGTCGTCTCGGTGCCGCTGGCCATCATCCTCGGCCTCATCGCCGTGCGCCACAAGAACGGCTTCGTCGACAAGTTCATCTCCGGCTTCACGCTGGCCTCGATCTCTCTGCCCGAATTCTTCATCGGCTACCTGCTGATCTATTTCGTGGCCGTGCAGATGCAGTGGTTGCCCAGCGTCTCGACCGTCTATGATGGCATGTCCTTCCTCGACCGCATGAAGGCGATAGCCCTGCCGGCCGCAACCCTGACGCTGGTGGTGCTGGCGCATATGATGCGCATGACGCGTGCGGCCATCCTCAACGTCATGCAGTCGGCCTATATCGAGACGGCCGAGCTCAAGGGGCTCTCGCCCTTCGAGATCATCCGCCGCCACGCCTTCCCCAATGCCATCGCGCCGATCGTCAACGTGGTGATGCTCAACCTCGCCTATCTCGTCGTCGGCGTGGTCGTGGTCGAGGTCATCTTCGTCTACCCCGGCATGGGGCAGTACCTCGTCGATCATGTCGCCAAGCGCGACGTGCCGGTGGTGCAGGCCTGCGGCCTGATCTTCGCGGCCGTCTATATCGGCCTCAACATCATCGCCGACATCACCGCCATCGTGTCCAATCCGCGCCTCAGGCATCCGAAGTAAGAGGACGGGAAGATGCTGACCTTGAAAAACATTCCGCTGAGCGCCTGGCTGGGGCTCATCGTCACCGGCGTGTTCGTCTTCGCCGCCGTCTTCGCGCCCTGGGTGGCGCCCTTCCCCAACGCGGCCATCGTCGGCGACGTGTGGGAGCCGATGTCGTCCACCCACTGGCTGGGCACCGACAATCTCGGCCGCGACCTGCTCTCGCGCATGATCTTTGGCGCGCGCACAACCATCCTGATTGCGGCCCTCGCCACCGCCCTGTCCTTCACCATGGGCTCGATCCTCGGCTTCACCGCCGCGGTCATCGGCGGCTGGCTCGACCAGACCATGTCGCGCGGCGTCGATCTCCTGATGTCTATCCCCACGCTCATCTTCGCGCTGGTGGTGCTCTCGGTGCTACCGGCTAATATCGCGACGCTGATCCTGGTCATGGGCGTGCTCGATTCCACCCGCGTCTACCGCCTTGCCCGCGCGGTCGCCGTCGACATCAACGTCATGGACTATGTGGAGGCGGCCAAGCTACGCGGGGAAGGCCGCGGCTGGATCATTTTCCGCGAGATCCTGCCCAACGCGCTTTCGCCGCTGGTGGCGGAGCTTGGCCTGCGCTTCATCTTTGCCGTGCTGTTCCTGTCGGCGCTGTCCTTCCTCGGCCTCGGCGTGCAACCGCCGGAGGCCGACTGGGGCGGCATGGTCAAGGAAAACAAGGAAGGCATCGTGTTCGGCATTCCGGCCGCCCTCATCCCTGCCGCCGCAATCGCGGTGCTGGCCATCTCGGTCAACCTTGTGGCCGACTGGATCCTCAACCGCACCACCGACCTGAAGGGAGGCCGCGGCAATGGATAGGCTCGTATCCCAAACCGCCGGCGCAGCGGGCAAGCTGCTCGACATCCGCAATCTCAAGATCGAGGCCACCGTCTATCCGCCGGGCGAAGCGCCGCGCAACATCGTCATCGTCGATGGTGTGTCGGTGTCGCTCGAGCGCGGCAAAGTGCTCGGGCTCATCGGCGAATCGGGTGCCGGCAAGTCCACAATCGGCCTGTCCTCGATGGGCTACGGTCGCGGCGGCGTGCGCATCACCGGCGGCGAGGTCGTCCTCAACGGCCGCGACATCCTCAGGGGCGGCAAGCGCGGCCTGCGCGCCTTGCGCGGGCGCGAGGTCTGCTATGTCGCGCAGTCGGCGGCGGCTGCCTTCAACCCCGCCCACCGGCTGATGAAGCAGGTGGTGGAGGCCTCGCTCAAGCACGGCGTCTGCAGCCGCGCCGAGGCCGAGAAGCGCGCGGTGAACCTGTTCCGCAAGCTCAGCCTGCCGGACCCGGAAAATATCGGCAATCGCTTCCCGCACCAGGTCTCCGGCGGCCAGCTGCAGCGCGTCATGACCGCCATGGCGCTCTGCTCCGAGCCCGACCTGATCGTCTTCGACGAGCCAACCACCGCGCTCGACGTCACCACCCAGATCGACGTGCTGGCGGCGATCAAGGAGGCGATCCGCGACACCGGCGTCGCCGCGCTCTACATCACCCACGACCTCGCCGTGGTGGCGCAGGTGGCCGACGAGATCGCGGTGCTGCGCCACGGCAAGCTGGTGGAATGGGGCGATACGCGCCAGATCATCACCCGGCCCACGCAGGAATACACCAGCCAGCTGGTCTCGGTTCACCAGATCGAGCACGAGGAGCACGCGCCCGGCAAGGCCCCGGCCCTGTCGGTCAAGAACGTTACCGCGGCCTATGGCGGCGGCGCCATCAAGGTCTTGAAGAACGTCTCGGTCGACATTCCCGCTGGCCAGACGCTGGCTGTGGTGGGTGAATCCGGCTCGGGCAAGTCGACGCTCGGCCGCGCCATCACCGGCCTGTTGCCGCCGCTCGAAGGCAGCATCACCTTCGGCGGACGCTCCCTTCCCAACCGGCTGGCCGACCGCAGCAAGGAAGACCTGCGCCAGCTGCAGATGATCTACCAGATGGCCGACGTGGCGATGAACCCGCGCCAGACGGTAGGCACCATCATCGGCCGGCCGCTGGAGTTCTATTTCGGCCTGCGCGGGCGCGAGCGCGACAGGCGCGTGGCCGAGCTGCTCGACAAGATCGAGATGGGCAAGGGATTTGTGGACCGCTACCCGGCCGAATTGTCCGGCGGCCAGAAGCAGCGCGTCTGCATCGCCCGGGCGCTGGCGGCAAAGCCGAGCCTCATCATCTGCGACGAGGTCACCTCAGCGCTCGACCCGCTGGTGGCGCACGGCATCCTTCAGCTTCTGCTCGAACTGCAGAAGGAAGAACAAGTCGCCTATCTCTTCATCACCCACGACCTCGCAACCGTGAAGGCCATCGCCGATTCCATCGCGGTTATGTATCGCGGCGAGATCGTGCGCTATGGCCCCAAGAGCGAAGTGCTGAAGCCGCCCTTCGACGCCTACACCGACCTGCTGCTCTCCTCCGTGCCGGAGATGGAAGTGGGCTGGCTGGAAAAGGCCATCGCCGGCCGACGCATGGAAAGCGCCGGCAACTGACCTTGCTCACGAAGCGGCGCGCGTTGGCGCGCCGCGGGCGCCGGGCCGTTGCGTCATCCTGGGTCAGACGGTGAAAACCGGGCGTGGCGATGCGGCAGGGCGCGACTATCCTCCCCTTTGAGGGGGTGAGGAGTGGTGGGCGGAGGCCACGAAAAGCCAACGACTTGGCTTTTCGAACGACGAACGCCCGGAGCCATAGCGGAGGGCCGGCAGTGCCGAGCGAAGCGGATGGGAGGGGTCATCGCCGCAGTGCGCGGCATTACCTTTTTTCGAAGTCGAAGGTTCAAGGGGTCGCGCGCTGCCGCGATGACCCCACCCGCATCTTTCGCTGCGCTCGGATGCGTCCTCCCCTCAAGGGGGAGGTATTGCGCCCGCTCAATACGGCCAGTCACCCTTTCCAAGCGCGCGCACCGCATCCACGATCCGCGTAAAGCTCTCCCGCGCCCTGCCCACCGTGTGGCGGGCGCGCAGATAGCCATGCACCAGGCCCGGCTCGTTGAACCACCAGGCCTTGCCGCCATTGGCAAGCACCCGGTCGCGATAGTCGCGGCCGTCGTCCGACAGCGGATCGCATTCGGCGGAGATGATGACCGTGGGCGGCAGGCCGGAAAAATCGCTGTCGTTGAAGGCTGCGAAAGTGGCATCCTTCGACACGTCCTTACCGCCCGAGCGCATCTGCTTGTAATAGTCCATGTCGCGCACGGTCAGTAGCGGCGCCTCGGCATGGGTCACATAGGAGCCCTGTCCAAGCTTGCCGCCGAAGCCGGGATAGATCAGCACCTGCCCGATCGGCGCGCGGGCATGCCCACGCGTGGTGTGCGAAACGCCTGCGGCCAGATTGCCGCCGGCACTGTCGCCGCACAGAACAATCGGCTGCGTATAGGTCTTCGCCGCCCATTCGAAGGCGGCGCGGCAATCGTCATAGGCCGCCGGATGAATGTGCTCCGGCACCAGGCGGTAGTCGACCGACACCACCTCATAGCCGGTACGCTCGCAGATTTCGGCGCAGACGTCGTCGTGGCTGTCGAGCCCGCCGAGGATAAAACCGCCGCCGTGGAAATAGAGCACCACCGCCGCGTCGTTCGGCTCGGCGTTTCGATAGATGCGGACCGGGATTTTGTGGGTCGGCGTTTCGACGGCAGAGTCCGCCGCCGTCACGCTTTCCGGATAGCCGGCGTGGAACTCGCGGCACATCCGGTCATAGGTGCGCCGCTGCTCCTCCACGCTGTGGTCGACCGCATCCGGCGGGTAAAAGCTGTTGGTGCGGTCGATGAAGGCCCATGTCTCCGCATCGATCAGCTTGCTGTAGTCGGTCATCGGTCGTCCTCCTGCACTGCTATGCTATTTGCCCTTCCACACCGGGTCGCGCTTTTCGGCAAACGCTCGAAAGCCTTCCATGTTGTCTTCCGAGGCGTAGAGCTCGTCGACGGTACGGAACTTGCGCTTGGTGATCCAGTTCATGGCGTCCTGGAACTCCATCGCCTCGGCCTTGCGGGCCACTTCCTTGATCGAGGCGAAGACCAGCGGCGGGCCGCCGGCAAGCAGGCGGGCGATCTCCCAAACGCGGTCTTCCAGCTTGTCGGCCGGCAGCACCTCGTTGACGAGGCCCCAGCGATGCGCCTCGGCCGCATCCATCCAGCGGCCGGTCAGCAACAGGTCCATGGCGACATGGTAGGGAATGCGCTTGGGTAGCTTAATCGTCGCCGCATCGGCCAGCGTGCCGGCCTTGATTTCCGGCAGCGCGAAGGAGGAATGCTCGGAGGCGTAGATGAGGTCGCAGGACAGCGCCAGCTCGAAGCCGCCGCCCACCGCCATGCCGTTGACGCAGGCGATGACCGGCTTGTTCATGTCGCGCAGTTCCTGCAGGCCGCCAAAGCCGCCGACGCCATAGTCGCCGTCGACCGCATCGCCATTGGCGGCGGCCTTCAGGTCCCAGCCGGCGGAGAAGAACTTTTCGCCGGCCGTCTTGACGATGCAGACCCGCAGTTCCGGGTCGTCGCGGAAGGCCTGGAAGGTCAGGCCCATCTGGCGCGAGGTGGCGAGGTCGATCGCATTGGCCTTGGGCCTGTCGAGCGTGACTTCCAGAATGGCGCCTTCGCGCCGGGTCTTTACGACATCGGACATTTATTTGGAAACCTCCCTGGCAGCTCAGCCTTCGGCCGCAACCGCAACCTTCTTCTCGTGGGAAGCGGCCGCTGCCGCTTCGCCTTCGTTCGTCACCAGAAGCGCGTCGGCGATCCAGGCGCCCTTGCCCTCGCCGCAGACGATCAGCGGGTTCACGTCGAGTTCCTCGATCGTGCCCGCACGTTCCTGGACGAAGCGCGAAATGGCGAGGATCGCGTCCACCGCAGCCGACACGTCGGCCTTGGCGCGGCCGCGATAGCCGTCGAGCAGCGGGTAGAGTCGCAGGCTCTTCAGCGCCGCCTCGACCTCTTCGCGCGATGCCGGCAAAAGCAGCGTGGCGCTGTCCTTGAGCAGCTCGACCCAAACGCCGCCGGTGCCCACGGTCATGACCGGACCGAACAGCGCATCGCGCGTGACGCCGACGATCAGCTCGGCAACGCCGCCCTCCACCATGCGCTCGACATAAAGGCCAGTGCCGAGCGGCAGCAGAGCCTCGGCGGTCGCCTGCACGTCTTCGGTAGTCTTGAGGTTGAGTTTTACTGCGCCAAGCTCGCTCTTGTGGGCGACGCCCAAAGCCTTGAGCGCGACGGGGAAGCCGAGCATTTCGGCAGCCGCGACAGCCTCCGCCACGCTGGCTGGACGCGCACCCTGGGGCACTGCCAGACCGGCAGAACGGAGAAGCGCCTTGGCTTCGGCCTCGTCGGGAGCCACCTTACCCTCCCCCTTGTGGGGAGGGTCGGCGCGAAGCGCCGGGGTGGGGGTGGTGTCGCCGGCCTTACCCCCACCCGCGCCTTCGGCGCGACCTCCCCACAAGGGGGAGGTAGAGGGTCGGCTCCACGCCTCACCGATAAACGCCGCAGCCTCCGCCGCATCCATTGCTTCGACGATGCCCTGCAGGGGCACGATGCCGCGCTTGAACAGTTCGGCTGCATGGGCTTCGGTGACGTTTTCCAGCATCGAGGCGACGATGGCGCCGCGCGCCTTGTTGGTGCTCAGAGCCGACTCGAAGGCGCGCACCGTCGGCCACCAGTCCGCGTCCGAGCAGCGGTCATTGCGCGGGAAATCGAGCACCAGCATGTTGAGGTCGAACCCGCCCGACACCATCGCCGTAAACGTGTCGGTCATGGCCGGTTCGTTGTTCCAGATGAAGGTGTGGTAGTCGAGCGGATTGGCCACCGCCACGAAGGAACCGAGCGTCGACTTCACCCGCGACCAGTGCTCCTGGGTGAGCTTGGGGAAGCGCACCTTGCGGCCTTCCGCGCTGTCGGCCATCACCGAAGCCTCGCCGCCCGAGCAGCTCATCGAAGACAGCGTGTAGCCGGGAAGCGGCCCGAAGGCGTGCAGAAGCTTCAGCGTCTCGAGGAAGGACGGGATCGAGTTGACCCGCGCAATGCCGAGGCGCTTGAGGAAGGCGTCGGACGCTGCGTCCGATCCCGCCAGCGAGGCGGTGTGCGACACGGTGGCGGCACGCGCCTGTTCGGAGCGGCCGACCTTCATTGCGACGATCGGTTTCTTCAGCTCGCGCGCCCTTGCTGCCAGCCGCTCGAAGCCGTCGACCTTGTCGAAACCCTCGATGTGCAGGCCAAGACAGGAAACGCGCTCGTCCTCGATCAGGCCGAGCGCCATTTCGGAAAGGCCCGTCTGCGCCTGGTTGCCGGCCGTCATCAGGAAGGAGATGGGCAGGCCGCGCTGCTGCATGGTGATGTTGCAGGCGATGTTGGACGACTGGGTGATGATCGCCACCCCGCGCGTGCCCGGCTCCAGCCGCTGGCCGCCATGCTGGTCGGGCCACAGAAGGGCGCCGTCGGCATAGTTGATCAGGCCATAGCAGTTCGGCCCGATCACGGGCATAGAGCCCGCGGCCGCGACCAGCTCGGCCTGCAGCCGCTCGCCATCCTCGTCGTCGGCGCCGGCTTCGAGGAAGCCGGAGGCAAAGCAGATTGCCCCGCCCGCGCCGAGCGCAGCAAGCTCCCGCACGATGTCGATGGTGGCGAAGCGGTTGACGCCGATGAAGACGGCGTCGGGCGCGCCCGGCAGGTCGGCGACGGAGGCGTAGGCCTTCACGCCTTCCACCTCGTCGCGCTTGGGGTGCACCGGCCAGATGTCGCCGGCAAAGCCCATCTTCAGCGACTGCTTGACGACATTGGGCGCGAACGAGCCGCCCCCGATGACCGCAATCGATTTGGGGCGCAGGAGCCGTTCAAGACGCAGCATGGCTCAGCCTCCCACGGCGCGCAGCAGGGCGCGGCTGATGATGTGGCGCTGGATTTCCGACGTGCCTTCCCAGATGCGCTCGACGCGGGCGTCGCGCCAGATGCGCTCCAGCGGCAGGTCGTCCATCAGGCCCATGCCGCCATGGATCTGGATCGCCTCGTCGGCGATGAAGGCCAGAACCTCGGTAGCCTTGAGCTTGGCCATGGCCATGTCCTGGTCGGTCACGGTGCCCTGGTCATATTTCCAGCCGGCTTCGCGGGTGAGCAGCTCCGCCGCCTTCAGCTCCGTCGCCATGTCGGCGAGCTTGAAGGAAACGCCCTGGAACTTGCCGATCTGCTGGCCGAACTGCTCGCGCTGGGCGGCATATTCGATGGCATGGCCGAGCGCGCGCTCGGCACGTCCGAGACAGGTCGAGGCGACCTGCAGGCGGGTTGCGCCCAGCCAGCTATTGGCGACCTCAAAGCCCTTGTGGACCTCGCCCAGCACCTGGCTCTTGGGCAGGCGGCAGTTGTCGAATTCGAGGACAGAATTGGTGTAGCCGCGATGCGAGACGTTGCGATAGCCGTCACGCACGGTGAAGCCCGGCGTGCCCTTGTCGACGAAGAAGGCGGTGATCTTCTTGCGCTTGCCGCGCGGAGAATCCTCCTCGCCCGAAGCCATGAAGACGATGGCGAAATCGGCAATGTCGGCGTGGGAGATAAAATGCTTGGTGCCGTTAAGGACAAAATCGTCGCCGTCCTGCACCGCACTCGCTTTCATCCCGCGCAGGTCGGAGCCCGCGCCCGGCTCGGTCATGGCCAGGCAGTCCCACTTCTCGCCGCGGATGCACGGGTAGAGGTATTTTTCCTTTTGCTCGTCGGTGCCGGCGAGCAGGATGTTCGACGGACGCGCCACGCAGGTCCAGTGCAGCGCATAGTTGGCGCGGCCGAGTTCCTTTTCGTAGAGCAGCCAGGTCAGCGTATCGAGGCCCGCGCCACCGACTTCGGCTGGCATGTTGGCGGCATAGAGACCGGCCTCGATCGCCTTGGCCTTGATCTCGTCGATCAGCTCACGACGCAGGTGGCCGGTGCGCTCGACTTCCGCTTCATGCGGGTAGAGTTCGTTTTCGACAAAGGCCCGCGTCGTGTCGACGATCAGGCGCTGTTCTTCGGTAAGCCCGAAATCCATGATTAACCTCCCATGCAAGTGGCTCGGTACAGCCACCTTGAATTCGACCCCCACTCCGGTTTGCTTCGCAAACCACCTCTCCCCCGATCGACGGGGGAGAGGAAGGGCGTTTCAACCGTGTAAGCTGTGCAGCTCGACCCCCGAACAGCAATCGCGAGATGAAGGCGCGCCGCCGGTCTTTCCTCTCCCCCGTCGATCGGGGGAGAGGTGTCGCGCGCAGCGCGACGGAGTGGGGGTCGAAAACCTCAGCGACACGAACCTTACGCCGCGGCCCTCTTCTTCGCCGCCGCCTTCTTCACCGGCTTCTCGGCCTTTGCCCTGGCGGCAGCCTTCGAAACCGGCTTCTTGGCGGCCAGTTTTGCGAGGCGCTTGGTGTAGTCGTTGTGCAGTTCGCCAGCGCCCCACCCCTTGCCTTTGTTCTGCTTGCCCAGCGCTTCCATGATGGCGACGAGGTTGTCGTCGCGGATCTTTTCCAGCTCGCGGATCGACCACTTGTCGGACTGCTCGTCAGACTGGCCGGCGATGAGATCGACCAGCTCGTCGTTGAACTCCGGCACGTCCATCAGCTTCGTCCACGGCCAGGACAGGCACGGGCCGAACTGGGCCATGAAGTGGCGCATGCCCGCCTCGCCGCCGGCGATGCGATAGACCTGGAACATGCCCATCTGCGCCCAGCGCAAGCCGAAGGAGTAGCGCATGATGTCGTCGAGTTCCTCGACCGAGCAGATGCCGTCCTTGATCAGCCACAGCGCCTCGCGCCATGCTGCTTCCAGCAGGCGGTCGCCGACGAAGGCCTCGATTTCCTTGCGGATCACCACCGGCTTCATCCCGATTGAGGCGTAGAGTTCGCGCGCCTTGTCGATGAAGGCGGGCGTGGTCTTCTCGCCGCCGACGATTTCCACCAGCGGCAGCAGATAGACCGGGTTGAACGGATGGCCGACGACCAGACGTTCCGGATGCTTCAGCGCCGGCTGCATGTCGGTGGGCTTGATGCCGGAGGTGGACGAGCCGATCAGCGCGTCGGCCGGGGCATGCGCGTCGATCTCGGCCAGCACCTTGTGCTTGATGTCGAGCCGTTCCGGCACGCTTTCCTGGATGAAGTCGGCACCCGTCACCGCCTCGGCGATGGTCTTGGCGAAGGTCAGCTTGCCTTCCTTGGGCAGGCCGCCGGGCAGCATCTGCTTGTAGGCGCGGCGCGCGCCCTTCATCACCTCGTCGACCTTGCGCGAGGCCTCGGGATCGGGATCGTAGATCGCAACGTCGATGCCGTTCAGCAACAGACGCGCGACCCAGCCCGCGCCAATGACTCCGCCGCCGATGGCGGCTGCTTTCTTGATACTGCTCATGCGGATGCTCCGGCTCTTTGGCTGGCTATTTCGGGATTGACGAGCGCGACGCGCTCGCCGACGCGGATGACCGCGGGATCGTAGGCCTGGCGGGAGAACACCTTCTCCACCATGGGCCGGAAGAAATCGAGCGGCAGGGTGTCAAAGTCGGGGTCGAAGCTCGACTGGTCCCACCGCTCGCAGAACCGGTCGCAGTCGTCGTAATAGGGATGCCCGGCAAACCTGTCGCGCGCATGGCGATTGCCGCCGACGTGATGCGCGTAATAGAGGCGCTGGAAATCCCCGTGCTTCTCGACCACCCAGTGGCATTGCTCGCGAACGAACGGCCGCAGGATCGCGGCCGCATATTCGTCGTGGTTGTAAGGCGCATAGATGTCGCCGATGTCGTGCAGGAGGGCGCAGACGACCCAGTCGTCGTCGGCGCCATCGCGCCAGGCACGGGTGGCCGCCTGAACCGAGTGGCCAAGCCGCGTCACCTTGTAGCCCGACAGGCTCTCGTCGAGCTTCACCAGCGCGTCGAGAAGGCGCCCGCCGGTCTTGGCGGCGAACTCGATCTCGTGCTCGGTGAGGAAGGCGTAGTCCTCGCGGTCGCCATCCTTCATCGCCGTGAACTTGACCGTTTCCATGGCGTCTCCTCCCTTCTCCGCCTGGAACCTTTGCCGGTTTATGCCGGCAAAGGCGCGCGCTTGGTGAGGTTCAGCTTCTGGCGCACTTCCTCCGGCCCGATCACACGGGCGCCCATGCGCTCGATGATGCCGACAGCGCGGTCGACCAGCTGCGCATTGGTGGCCAGCACGCCCTTGTCGAGCCACAGATTGTCCTCGAGGCCGACGCGGACATTGCCGCCGGCAATCACTGCGGCCGCTGCATAGGCCATCTGGTTGCGGCCGAGCGAGAAGGCCGACCAGTTCCAGTCCGACGGCACGTTATTGACCATGGCCATGAAGGTGTTGAGGTCGTCCGGGGCGCCCCACGGCACGCCCATGCACAGCTGCACCAGCGCGTCGGGCTTCAACACGCCTTCCGAAACCAGCTGCTTGGCGAACCACAGGTGGCCCGTGTCAAACGCTTCGATCTCGGGCTTGACGCCCAGCTCGGTCATCATGCCGCCCATGGCGCGCAGCATGCCGGGCGTGTTGGTCATGACATAGTCGGCTTCGTTGAAGTTCATCGTGCCGCAGTCGAGCGTGCAGATCTCGGGCAGGCACTGGCGCACATGCTCCATGCGGTTCGAGGCGCCGCCCATGTCGGTGCCCTGCTCCTTGAGCGGCAGCGGGGACTCGACCGGACCGAACACCATGTCGCCGCCCATGCCGGCAGTCAGGTTCAGCACCACGTCGACATTGGCGTCGCGAATACGCTCGGTCACCTCGCGGTAGAGGTGCACGTCGCGGCGCGGCTTGCCCGTCTCGGGGTCGCGGACGTGGCAGTGGACGATGGCCGCACCGGCCTTGGCCGCCTCGATGGCCGATTCGGCGATCTGCTTGGGCGAGCGTGGCACATGCGGGCTACGGTCCTGCGTTCCGCCCGAGCCGGTCACGGCACAGGTGATGAAGACCTCGCGATTCATGGAAAGCGGCATTAATTCCTCCAGTCGATCGGCGCGTCTGCCATCCGGTTGCACAAGCCCCGGATATCGCGCCGTTCCTCCATCGCGATCATTGCCTCCCTTGCGCGGCACTGCTTTGCACTTTACGAACTCGCATTGATGAAAAGCGAAAAGCCCTCAATCTTTCTTCCCGACCGTTCGCCGCTCAAGGTGACGATGCTGGTTTTCTCCGGCTGCTCCATCATGTGCGTAGCGTCCGCCGTCGATCCGCTGCGCGCGGCCAACCGCGTTTCTGGCGAGACGCTGTTCGACTGGAAGCTGCTTTCGGTCGACGGCGAGCCGCCGGTCACCACATCCGGCCTGCCGGTGGCGGTCAGTGGAAAATTCGATCCGGCGGAAAAGACCGACATGCTGGGCATCATCGGCGGCTTCGGCACCAAGAACCAGGGCACCCCTGCCCTGCTCGCCGGCCTGCGCCGCGTAGCCCGCTCGGCGCGCGCGGTGGGCGGCATCGAGGCCGGCACCTGGCTCGTCGGCCGCGCCGGACTGCTGGAAGGCCGCAGCGCCACCACGCACTGGGAAGACATGGAGGATTTCACCGCCGCCTTCCCGGGCGTCGACGTGCGGCCCGACCGCTACATCATCGACGGGCCGATCTTCACGAGCGGAGGCGCCTCGCCCACCTTCGACCTGATGCTGCATCTCATCCGCTCCCGCCTCGGCATGGCGGTGGCGCTCGATGTCGCCAGCGTCTTCATCTACGACCAGGCACGCGCGGCGACCGATGCGCAGCCGCTGGTTTCGCTCGGCCGGCTCGACGGCTACGACCCGCGGCTGGCGCAGGCGATCCGCCTGATGGAAGCGCATATCGACCAGCCGCTCACCATCTCGGCCATCGCCCGACGCACCGGCGTGACCAGCCGCGCGCTGGAGAAGATCTTCGGCAAGTCGATCGGCGAGCCGCCCGGCGCCTATTATCTGCGCCTGCGGCTCAGCGCGGCACGGCGGCTGGTGGTGGACACGGCCGTGCCCATGGCCGACATCGCCGCACGCACCGGCTTCTCCAGCGCCGCCGGTTTTTCGCGGGCATTTTCGAACGCGTTCAACATATCGCCGACGCAGCTTCGGCGACGGTAGCCAACAGGAGTTCCGCTACCAGTCTTAGCTGACCTCCCTTCCGTCGTCCTCGGGCCCCGAGCGCAGCGACAGCGTAGCGACGGGTTCCGGGGACCCATGCCTCGGATTCTCATCCGGCAGTCCGGTCATGGAATGGCAAAGCCCTGGCTTAAAGACGTCTCGGATCAAATGACCGTCGAGGCCTGGATCCCCGCGATCCTGACCTTCTCGCCTCTCGCTGCGCTCGGGGCTCGACGGTCAGGCCGCGAGGATGACGGGGCAACTGAACTGCCTGGCCAATGTTAGCTGCAACGCGCCAGTATCCACTCGGCCGCCGCCGTTATGTCGGCCACGACCGCCGTCGGCGCAGGCTCGACCTGCCTTTCGTCGCCGACGCGGTATTTGCCCGTTCGCACCAGCAGCGCCGTGGCGAGCCCGGCGCGCAAGGCACCGGCGACATCGCCTTCCGCATCGTCGCCCACCATCACCGCATCTTCCGGCAGGCATTCCATGCTCGCCAGCGCCGAGAGAAAAAAGCCCGTCGACGGCTTGCCGAGCACGGTCGCCGGCCGCCCGCAGGCGAATTCGAGCGCGCGGACGAAGGGGCCGGCATCGAGGCTGAGCTTGCCGTCGTCGTCCTTGAAGACGCGGTTGTCGGCCAGAGCTAGAAACTCGGCCCCGTCGTTGAGGGCGCGAAAGGCCGCATTGAGGCTCGCATAGTCGAAGGCGTTTGCCGCATCGCCGATAACGACAGCAAGCCGCTCGCCGGCCGGCATGTCACGAAAGTCCGGCTCCAGATCGGGGTGGATCAGTAGATGCGCCGAGCAGCCATGCGCCGCGAGCCAGCCGCGCGCGGCTTGCGCGGGCGTGAACAGTTCGGCGGCATCCACCTCGATGCCGAGCCTGTGCAGCCGCTCCAGCACCATCTGCTTGGTCGAGCGGGTCGTGTTGCTGACGAAGCGCAGAGGCAGCCCGGCCTCGCGTAATCGACGGACGGCGTCGGCAGCCCCTTCTATCGGGCTGTCGCCGTCATAGAGCACCCCGGCAAGATCCAGCAGCACGCCGCGTAGCATCGCCGAAGCATGGCGAATGGGCGGCCTTGCGTCAAACCGGACGCAAGTCGAATGCGGGCGGCCACCGCCGCCCGGCATCAGACGTAGCGGTTGACGACATTCTCCAAAAATTCCTGGCGGCCAGATTTCGGCCGCGGCTCGATCTCGTTCTTCACCACGCGCTCGGCGATGTCCTCCAGCGTCAGCTTACCGGAGAGCATCGCGCTCGCCTCGGGCGACTTCCAGCCGGCATAACGCGCCTCCAGCGGGTCCGACAGAGCCCTGTCCTCGATCATCCTGGCCGCTGCCTTCAGCCCGCGTGCGCAGCAATCCATGCCGCCGATATGGGCAATCAGCAGGTCTTCCGGATCGAGCGACTGCCGGCGCAGCTTGGCGTCGAAATTGGTGCCGCCGGTCTTGAAGCCGCCGCCCAGGAGGATCTGGTAATAAGCCAGCGCCATCTCCGGCACGTTGTTGGGGAACTGGTCGGTGTCCCAGCCCGACTGGTAGTCATTGCGGTTCATGTCGATGGAGCCGAAGATGCCGAGCGCATTGGCGAGCGCCAGTTCGTGCTCGAAGGAATGGCCGGCGAGAATGGCGTGGCCCTGCTCGATATTGACCTTCACCTCGTTCTCAAGGCCGTAGCGCTTGAGGAAGCCGTATACCGTGCCGACGTCGAAGTCGTACTGGTGCTTGGTCGGCTCCTGCGGCTTCGGCTCGATCAGGATCGTGCCCTTGAAACCGATCCTGTGCTTGTAGTCGACCACCAGCGACAGGAAGCGGCCCATCTGGTCGAGCTCGCGGCCCATGTCGGTGTTGAGCAGCGTCTCATAGCCCTCGCGCCCGCCCCACAGCACATAGTTCTCGCCGTTCAGCCGCTTGGTGACGTCGATGCACCTCTTCACCGTCGCGGCGGCATAGGCGAACACGTCCGGATCGGGATTGGTGGCCGCGCCGGCCATGTAGCGGCGGTTGGAGAACAGGTTCGCTGTGCCCCACAGCAGCTTGACGCCGGTCTTGCTCATCTTGCCGGCAAAATAGTCGCCGATCTCGTCGAGACGGGCCGCGCTTTCGGCAAAATTGTCCGCCTCGGGGCGCACATCGGCGTCGTGGAAGCAGAAATAGGGAACGCCGAGCAGCGAGAACATCTCGAACGCCACATCGGCTTTCTGCCTGGCGAAATCCATCGTGTCGCCGAACCACGGCCGCTCAAAAGTCTGGCCGCCGAACGGGTCGCCGCCGGGCCAGGTGAAGGAGTGCCAGTAGGCGACAGCAAAGCGCAGATGGTCCTCCATGCGCTTGCCCAGCACGATCTCGTCGGGATTGTAGAAGCGATAGGCCAGCGGATTGGCGCTGTCGGGACCTTCATATCTGACGGGCTTGATGTCGCCGAAAAAGCCAGTGCTCACGATGAAACTCCTCTGATTGCCGGATAGAGTGCGCGATAGCGCCGATAGGCGGCGGCGTAGGCCTCGCCCAGCGCCGCATCTGGTTCGATGGTTTCGGCCGTCGCCGGCGCGGCGCAAATTTCTGCGGGGTCGGCGCCCTCGGCTGCAATCAGCCCGAGCCGCGCCGCACCGAAGGCCGCGCCGAAATCCCCGTCGGCCGGCAGGTCGACCGGCACCCCGAGCGCCGTGGCGATTGCCTTCAGCCAGTAGCGCGAGCGCGAGCCGCCCCCGATCGCGGTGACCCGCGTGAGCCTGGTGCCGGCCGTCTGTAGCGCCTCGAGGCTGTCGCGGAAGGCAAAGGCCACGCCTTCGAGCACGGCCTGCGTGAGGGCCGCGCGGCCCGACTGACGGTCGAGGCCGGCAAAGACCCCTCGAATGCCGGCATCGTTATGAGGCGTGCGTTCGCCCGAGAGATAAGGCAGGAACGAAACTTCCGACGGCGCCCTCAGCCGCTCGCCCAGTTCGCCGGTCAGCTCGGCGGCACTCCGCCCGGTTATATCCGCCAGCCAGTTCAGCGAATCCGTCGCCGACAGGATCACGCCCATCTGGTGCCAGGTGCACGGCAGCGCGTGGCAGAAGGTGTGCACCGCACTTTCCGGGTTGGGGAGATAAGAGCCGTTTGCGGCAAACAGCACGCCCGACGTGCCGAGCGAGACGAAGGCGTGACCGGCCCGGACCGTGCCCATGCCGCAGGCCGAGGCCGCGTTGTCGCCCGCGCCGCCGGCGACAACCACGCTCGCCCCCATGCCCCAGTCGGCCGCAAGCTCCGGGCGCAGCATGCCCGAGACCTGGGTGCCTTCGACCAGACGCGGCATGTGACGCTCGTCGAGCCGGGTCGCAGCCAGCAGCTCCGGCGACCAGCGCCGCGCCGCGACGTCGAGCCACGACGTGCCGGCCGCATCCGACATTTCCGAAACATGCTCGCCGGTGAGCCACAGGCGCAGGAAATCCTTTGGCAACAGGACCTTCGCGACCCTGCCGAAAAGTTCCGGTTCGTTGTTTTTGACCCAGGCGAGTTTTGGCGCCGTGAAACCGGGAAACACAATGTTGCCGGTGATCTCGCGGAACCGTGGATCGGCGTCGAGCCCGGCCGCCTCGACATGGCTTCGCGTATCGTTCCACAGGATGCACGGCCGAAGAACCTTGTCGCCCGTGTCCAGCAGCGTCGCGCCGTGCATCTGGCCGGAGAGGCCGATGCCCCTGACGGCGGCCAGTTCGCGCGGGTGGGTGGCTTTCAGCGCGCCGACGGCTCCCTCCGTAGCGCGGATCCAGTCGGCCGGCGCCTGCTCGGACCAGCCATGATGCGGGCGCGTGACTTCGAGCGCGCCGGTGGCCGAGGCGATGATCGCCTGCGCCTGGTCGATCAGCAGCGCCTTGACGCCGGAGGTGCCGAGATCGATTCCGAGATACATGCTCCCCCTCCCGCCGGCCTGGCGCAGCACTCCGCGCCTCAGGCAACCGCATTACCGGCGCCCGCAGCGAAACGGCGCCGGATTTTCCTCCTCCCCAGTTTCATAACAAATATGGCGGCGCGGGAAAGGTATTTTTTCGAGGCTCGTAAAAAATCTCTTCGGCAGACAGCCGATCCCCCGCAGTCAACCGCCCGACCTGACCGCGACCGTAGCGACGCCGGCGCCCACCAGCAGCGTGCCGCCAGTCTTGTTGAAGATGCCGATGGCGCGCGGATTGCGCACCAGCTCGCGCGCCCGCGCCGCCACCAGCGCGTAGCCGAAGGCATTGGCGAAGGCGAGCGCCAGGAAGGTGGCCTCGAAGATCACCATCTGGGTCAGGAAGTCGGCGTGGCGGTCGAGGAACTGCGGAAGGAAGGCGACGAAGAAGGTGATGCTCTTGGGGTTGAGCGCGGTAACCAGCCAGGCATGCGCCATCATCTTCGCGGCCGAGGCGGCGTCCGTGCGCGGTTCGGCATTCAACGCGCCGCCGGCGCGAAACAGCTTTATGCCGAGATAGACGAGATAGGCCGCGCCGATCCATTTGAAGATGGTGAACACCGTGGCCGAAGCGGCCAGCAGCGCGCCGATGCCCAGCATCGACAGTGTCATCGCGGTGAAGTCGCCGAGCGCGACGCCAACCGCCATGGGCAGGGCCGTGCGCCAGCCCTGCCCCAGCGCATAGGACACCACCAGCAGAATGGTGGGTCCGGGAATGATCAGGAGGACGGCCGATGCCGCCGCGAAGGCTGCCCAGGTTTCAAACGGCATGGGTATCTCCTTTGCTCGAAGGAAAGGATAAATCCCTGCCAGCGCGGAGAAGTAAAGGGCAAAGTATCATGCGCCGACATGGCGTGTTTTGCTTTGCCGCTCATGAGGAGAGCTCCAGACTGGCGGCGCAATCGCGGCCTGCGCCCTCGTGCGCGTCGGCTGCCTGAGTCATGCACCCGGCAAAGAAACGCGTCGGTTCAGTAGTGAATGACCTGCTCATGATTCCCTCTCGTTCAGGCGCCACGGGTAGGAAGCAGGCTGGCCGAGATTGTGACGCAAGCGAGGTCTTGCTGCGTCGCCACAGCAGATGGATCCGCGTTTCGTGGCCACTGCCCGGCAACCGGCTCGGGCAAAGCCATGCCGGCCAAGGAGCTAGCGGGGGTTCACGCTTTGTCAACCATGATTGCTGAAAATGCGAACGGCTGCGATCGCGGGTTTCGCGATCGCCCGAGCATCTCATGTTCAATCGTGGAATCGTGCCCGTGTCGCATATGTCCGCCTCGACCAATTGTCTCGACTGCCAGCCGCAACAACCCGCAACGGTTTCGCGCCGGGCGGCGCTGATCGGCCTCGGTTCCGCCCTGCTCGGCGCCGGTTGCTCCCGAACCGTCGATCTCACAGCCATCCAGGTGGATGATTTTTCCACCGGCTCCGTCCGGCCGCGCATCAGCGTCGACAAGCAGGTGACGAGCCCGGAGCTGATGTATGCCTCCTTCACCGACGGCGGCAACACGCTGCCGGAAGTTCCCTTCGAGAAGATCAACCAGAAATTCCGCCGCCAGATCGTGGTCGACCCGACCGGCGAACGCCCCGGCACCATCGTCGTGCATCTGCAGGAACGGCTTCTCTATCTCGTCCAGCCCGGAGGCGATGCCATCCGCTACGGCGTGGGCATCGGCAAGGAAGGCTTCGTCTGGTCCGGCCGCGCCAACATCCAGTACAAGAAGGAATGGCCGACCTGGACGCCGCCGGCCGAGATGATCGGCAGAAGGCCGGAGCTGGAAAAATTCCGCGGCGGCCAGCCCGGCGGCCTGACAAACCCGCTCGGCGCCCGCGCGCTCTATATCTTCAAGGATGGGCGCGACACGCTGTTCCGCGTCCACGGCTCGCCGGAATGGTGGTCCATCGGCACGGCGGTCTCGTCGGGATGCGTGCGCATGATCAACCAGGACGTCATCGACCTCTACAACCGCGTGCCGCCCGGAACGCCCATCGTCGTCGTTTAGCTGTCAGACTCTCCTCCCGCGGGAAAGCATCGGTCGAGAGCCGGCCGGAGCGGTCGTCTTGCCCGGTCTGCGAAGGCGCGCACGCTCCAGCTTGGCCAGGCTGGCGTTCAATCGATGTAAGCGTTGGCACGATTGCAGAGTTTACCTGCCGCCATATTGCGCAAGGCCCGCCGCCACGCGACAATGCCGGGGGCAACAGGCAGAGGAACTTCCGATATGGCCGAGACATTCGTGATCGCGCAGGGTGGCGGGCCAACGGCCGTGATCAACCAGACCATGGCCGGGGCGGTTCTGGAAATCCGCAAGCGCCATCGAGGCGCACGCGTGCTCGGCGCGCGCCATGGCGTGCGCGGCATCCGCGACGGCGACTTTGTCGAGCTCTCCGCCCTGCCGGAAGAGCAGCTTCTTCAGATTGCCGCGACGCCGAGCGCAGCACTCGGCAGCACGCGCGACAAGCCGGACGAAGCCTATTGCGAGCTTATCCTGAAGGGGCTGCAGAAGGAGAAGGCGGACGCCTTCATCTACATTGGCGGCAACGACACCGCCGGCACGCAACAAATTCTCGCCGACGCCTCGGGCGGATCGATCGCCTTCGTGCATGCGCCCAAGACCATCGACAACGACCTGGTCGAGAACGACCACACGCCGGGCTTCATCTCCGCGGCCGAATTCGTCGCCGGCGCGTTCCTGAGCGTGGACCTGGATTTCCGCGCCCTGCCCGGCGTCTATGTCGGCATCGTCATGGGCCGGCATGCCGGCTTCCTGACCGCAGCAGCCGCCGCATGGCGCTATGACGAGCACAGCGGGCCGCATCTGGTCTACGTGCCGGAACGCGCCTTTTCCATGCCGCGCTTCATCGACGACGTGCGCGCGACCCTTGCTCGCCACAATCGCTGCGTCGTCGCCGTCTCGGAGGGCGTGACGACCGAGGATGGCAGGGCACTGGTGGAAAGCCTGGTGCCGCCCGAGCGGCTGGAGCGCGATGACCACGGCAATGTGAAGCTTTCCGGCAGCGATCTCAGCATGGCCATCGAGCGTGGGCTGCAGGAGGCGCTGCCCGGCAAGCGGGCGCGCGTGGACAATCTCGGCTACATGCCGCGCGGCTATATCGGCGCGATCAATGCCACCGACGCCGCCGAGGCATTTCAGGCAGGCGCTTTCGCGGTGGAGACGGCCGCGCAGGGCGGCGGTTCCGTGGCCCTTCAGTTCGATGGCCAAAAGACGGTGATCAGCCGAGTGCCGCTCACCGCCGTGGCCGGCAAGACCCGCCACATGCCGGAAGATTTCCTGAAGCCCGACGCCAACGAAATTTCCGAGGCTGGGATGGCATATCTGCACCGCCTGGTGCCGCCCAAATTCCAGATCGGCAAGTCCTTCGTCTGATCCGGAACGGTCCGAAAGCGGCGGGGCCCGAGCGGCGGCGCCGCCGCCCGTGCGGGAAGTTTCGTGCTACTTGGCCTTGTGGGCGGCAAGCCACTCGTTGAGCTGCTTGATCTCGGCTTCCTGGGCCTTGATGATGTCCTCAGAAAGCTTGCGGATTTCGGGGTCCTTTCCGTATTCGAGCTGAACCCTGGCCATGTCGATGGCGGCTTGGTGATGCGGGATCATGCCGAGTGCGAAGTCGACATCCGGATCGCCGGTATATTCGATCTTGCCCATGGTCTCGTGCATCCTGTCCATGGCCTCGGTGTAGCCCTCGGCCGCTGGCGCGGACGCACCCTCCGACGTGGCCATGCCGCTCATGTCATGGCCACCGTGGGTCTCCTGCGCCAGCGCAACGCCGGCCACGCCTAAACCGAGGAACAGCGCGGCCGAAAAGGCTGCAAGCTTGCGATGAACACTCATGAAATCTTCCTTTTCAATGCTTGGAGGGAGAAACCTCGTCATTTGCGCGGGCGGCGCCGCCGCAGGCGGCCTCCGGACTGCCGGCGAGTTCGTCGAGGATCGGGCATTCCGGCCGCGCATCGCCGTGGCAGTTGTGCACGAGATGGCGCAGCGTCTCGCGCAGGCTTTCCAGCTCGGCGATCTTGCGGTCGATCTCGCCAAGCTTCACCTCCGCGAGCGCCTTCACGTCAGCGCTTTCGCGATGGGTGTCGCCATAGAGCGACAGGAGCTGGCGGCACTCATCCACCGAAAACCCCAGGCTGCGCGAGCGCTGCAGGAACTTCAACCGATGGACATCGCTCATCGAATAGTCGCGATAGCCGTTTTCGGCGCGTCCGGGCTTCAGCAGGCCAATATCCTCGTAGTAGCGGATCGTCTTGGCCGGCAGGCCGGAACGTTCCGATGCGTCACCGATATTCATGGTTGCGTCTCCTTCAGAGCTTCAGCGTGCGCAGGCGCAGCGCATTGGCGATCACCGACACCGACGACAGGCTCATGGCAGCCGCCGCCAGCATGGGCGACAGCAGCACGCCGAAGACGGGGTAGAGAACGCCGGCCGCAATCGGCACGCCGAGCGTGTTGTAGACAAAGGCGAAGAACAGGTTCTGCTTGATGTTGCGGATGGTGGCCTGCGCCAGCGTGCGGGCCCGCACGATACCGGTGAGGTCTCCCTTCACCAGCGTGATGCCGGCGCTTTCCATGGCCACGTCCGCGCCGGTGCCCATGGCGATGCCGACATCGGCGGCGGCGAGCGCCAGCGCGTCGTTGACGCCGTCGCCGGCCATGGCGACGACCGAGCCCTTGGCGCGCAGTTCGTCGATCAGTGCCTTCTTGCCTTCGGGCAGCACGTCGGCGCGCACCTCGTCGATGCCGAGCCGCGCCGCCACGGCCTTTGCCGTGCGCTCATTGTCGCCTGTCGCCATGATGATCTTCAGGCCCTTCTCGTGCAGCGCGCGGATCGCTTCGGCGGTGGTCGACTTGATGGGATCAGCGACGGCGACGATGCCCGCGAGCTTGCCGTCGACGCCGACGAACATCGCGGTGCGGCCATCGGCGCGCAGCGCATCGGCCTTGGCGGCGAGCCCATCGCCGTCAACGCCCGCCTCGTCCATCATGGCGCGGTTGCCAAGTGCTACCTTCCTGCCCGCCACGGCACCGGCAACGCCCTTGCCGGTCACGGCATGGAAGTCCGCGACATCGACCAGCGCCGCACCGCGCACCTTTGCCCCCTCCACGATCGCCTCTGCCAGCGGGTGCTCCGAGGCCTTTTCGAGGCTCGCCGCAAGCATCAGAAGCTCGGCTTGGTCAAAGCCGTTGGCTGTGACGACATCGGTCAGCACCGGCCGGCCCTCGGTCAGCGTGCCGGTCTTGTCGACGATCAGCGTGTCGACATGGGCGAAACGCTCCAGCGCCTCGGCGTCCTTGATCAGCACGCCAGCCTGCGCGCCACGTCCGGTCGCGGTCATGATCGACATCGGCGTGGCAAGCCCCAACGCGCAGGGGCAGGCGATGATGAGCACCGACACGGCCGAGACGATGGCGAAGATCATCGCCGGCTCCGGCCCGAAAATCGCCCAGGCGACAAAGGAGGCGATGGCGGACAGCACCACCGCCGGCACGAAATAATAGGCGACGCGATCGGCAAGCCCCTGGATCGGCGCGCGGCTGCGCTGCGCCTTGGCGACCAGCGCCACGATCTGCGACAGCATGGTGTCGGCACCGACCTTCTCGGCGTGCATGACCAGCGAGCCGTTCTTGTTGATGGTGCCGCCGGTGACCGGGTCGCCCTGCGTCTTCTCCACCGGCAGGGACTCGCCCGTGATCATGGATTCGTCCACCGACGAGCGGCCCTCGACCACGACGCCATCGACCGGCACGCTTTCGCCCGGCCGGATGCGCAGCCGGTCGCCCACCTGGACCTCGTCCAGCGGCACGTCGACCTCCGAGCCATCGGTGCCGATCCGCCGCGCCGTCTTCGGCGCAAGGTCGAGCAGCGCGCGGATTGCCGAGCCGGTGCGCTCGCGCGCCTTCAGTTCCAGCACCTGGCCGAGAAACACCAGCGCGACGATAACGGCCGCCGCCTCGAAATAGACCGGCACCGCACCGCCATGGCCGCGGAACGAATGCGGGAAGGCATCCGGAAACAGCGTGGCGACGACGCTGTAGAGATAGGCCGCGCCGACGCCGATCGCGATCAGCGTCCACATGTTGGGGCTGCGGTTGACGATGGATTCCCAGCCACGATGGAAGAACGGCCAGGCTGCCCACAGCACCACCGGCGTGGCCAGCACCAGCTCGATCCAGACGGCAAGCCGCTCGCCGAACCAGTCGCGCACCGGCAGGCCGACCATCGGGCCCATGGCAAGGACCAGAAGCGGGATCGACAGCGCCGCGCTGACCCAGAAGCGGCGGGTGAAATCGATGAGCTCGGGGTTCGGCCCCTCTTCGCCGGTGGGCACGCCCATCGGCTCCAGCGCCATGCCGCATTTCGGGCAGGAGCCGGGCTTGTCGCGGATGATCTCGGGATGCATGGGGCAGGTGTATTGCGTGCCGGCCGGCATCGGCTCCGGCGCCGGACGGTCGCCAAGATATTTTTCGGGTGCGGCCTCGAACTTGGTCTTGCAGCCGACCGAGCAGAAATAGAAGGCCTCCCCCTCATGACGCGAAAAGTGCTTTGCGCTCGCGCGGTCCACCTTCATGCCGCAGACCGGGTCGGTCGCTTCCAGATAGTTCTCCGGCGCCTTGGTGAACTTGTCGCGGCAGGACGCGCAGCAGAAATGGTAGACGTGTCCCATGTACTGGGCCGTCGGCTTGCCGGCGGCCGGATCGACGGTCATCCCGCAGACAGGGTCGCGAACGACTCCCGCGGAGGGCGCATCGCCGCCTCCGTGCGCCTGGCAGCAGCTTGCGTGTTGATGATGTTTCATCGCTCCAAATCCATGTCCGGCTTCATATAGGATCGGAAGCTAGGGCTTCCAGTAACTGGAAGGTCAAGGGCGTGGGCGAATTTTTCTGAAGTTGACAAGAAGGGCAACTTAGCCCTTCCAAGGAATCGGGTGCCAAATCACCCCGTGAAGTGCGGTCGGCAGGCGGCAAGCGCCGCCCTTCGTCCGGTCCGCTCAATCATTGAAGCAGCGCACGATCTTCTCACGCAGCTTTGGCGGATTGTGCGCTGGGAAAGGAGCCGCGATGAAACGCGTCGAGCTGCTTGCTCGCCTGAAGTCCGTGCAGAGCCACGACCTGGTCAGAGGCAAGGACATAACCACCTTGACCCCGTTCATGGACAACAAGGCACTTGAGCAGCACATAGCGCACTTCGAGAAGATCATCGAAGAGCAAGGGAAAAAGGCGAGCTAAGGCCTCTCCCGCAAATTCCCGGTGGCATGAGATGCTTTCGGGGCGTCGGCCCGAGGCCAACGCCCAAGCCGTGGCTTGGCCTAGGTAACGGCCGTGCGCACGGCGAAGCGCTTGTCCTGCCAGGCGCCGGTCGCGAGGATGTCGCGCAGCACCTCCACGGCGTTCCATACGTCGCGATAGCCGACATAGAGCGGCGTGAAGCCGAAGCGCATCACGTTCGGCGCGCGGAAGTCGCCGATGACGTCCCGCTCGATCAGCGCCTGCATGATCTCGTATGAATTCTCGTGCGAGAACGAGACCTGACTGCCGCGCCGCGCGCCCTCGCGCGGACATTCCAGCTCGACGCCGAATTCGCCGCACCGGGCCTCGACGAGCTGGATGAACAGCTCGGTCAGCTCGATGCTCTTCTTGCGCAGCAGCGTCATGTCGACGTCGTCCCACACGTCGAGCGCGCCCTTCAGCGCCCTCAGCGACAGGATCGGCTGCGTGCCGCACAGGAAGCGACGGATGCCGGGGCTTGCCTCATAGCCCTGCGTGAAGGCGAACGGCCGGGCGTGGCCCCACCAGCCCGACAGCGGCTGCTGGATCTGGTCATGATGACGCCTGGCCGCAAAGATGAAGGCCGGGGCGCCCGGGCCGCCATTGAGATATTTGTAGGTGCAGCCCACGGCCATGTCGGCATTGGCGCCGTTGAGATCGACCGGCAGCGCACCCGCCGTATGGCAGAGGTCCCACACCACCAGCGCGCCGACGGCATGCGCCCTGGCGGTCAATGCCGCCATGTCGCGCAGCTCGCCCGACTTGTAGTTGACGTGGTTGACCAGAACCACGGCCACGCTCTCGTCGATCAGGTCCTCGATGTTTTCGGCGTCGACGCCTTCGAGACGGATGGTCACGCCCGGCCGGGTCGCCGCCACGCCCTCGGCCATGTAGAGGTCGGTCGGAAAACTGTCACCCTCGGCCACGATCACCGAACGGCCGGGCCGCATCGACAACGCCGCATGCAGCGCCTTGTAGATGTTGGTCGAGGTGGTGTCGCAGACCACGGTTTCGCCGGCTTCCGCGCCGATCAGCCGGCCCACCTTGTCGCCCAGTTCGACGGTGAGGTCGAACCAGCCCGCCTTGTTCCAGCTGCGGATCAGGCCCTCGGCCCATTCTTCCTTGGCCGCCTTGTCCAGCTCGACGAAGACGTTCCTGGAAGCTGCACCAAGCGAGTTTCCGTCGAGATAGATCACGCCATCCGGTAGCACGAAGCGGTCGCGCATATGGCGCAGTGGATCGGCGGCGTCGCGGGCTTCGATCGACGCCAGGTCGGGAATTGCAGTCATGACTTCGACTATCCTCGTATCATTCGCGGAAGGCTTCGCGGGCGGGGGCCGGGCCGCGGCTGCGGCCGCGGCGCAGGCTCGGCAACGCCAGCATGGCGAGCACGAACAGGCCGGTGGCGAGCTTCAGGTCCGGAGGCGGCATGCCGGCTGCAAGGCAGAGCGACACGAGCTGGTAGTAGACAATGGCGCCGACGAAAGGCGCCGTCAGCTGGCGCAAGACCGTCTGCTTGCCGACGATGGCCTCGCCGATCATCAGCGCGGCCAGGCCGTTGATGAGGATGCCGAGGCCCATGTTGACGTCGGCAAAGCCCTGCGACTGCACCATCACCGCCCCGCTGAGCGCGGAGAAGGCGCCGGCCAGGCCGACACCGCCGATGGTCGCGGCCCAGACGTTAATGCCCTGCGCCTCGGCCATGTCTGGGTTGGCGCCGACGGCGCGAACGGCCGTGCCCTGCTCGGTCTTGAAGAACATGTTGAGCAGGATGAACACGACGAGCGCGATCAGGCCGGCCGCAATGATCTTGCTGACCGGGAAGCCCGGCTGCACGAACGGCACCCAGTCGAACACGGTGGGCGCACCGAACACCGACAGGTTGGACTTGCCCATGATGCGCAGATTGATGCTGTAGAGCATCGTCATCATGAGAATGCCGGCCAGCAGCGTGTGGATGCGGAAGCGCAGATGGATGAAGGCCGTGCAGCAGCCGGCGGCGAAGCCGGCCAGCAGCGCGCAGGCAATCGCCGTCAGCGGCGAGGCCCCGGCGGCCAGCATGACGCCGCATACGCAGCCGCCGAGCGGGAACGCGCCCTCGCTGGTGAGGTCGGGGAAGCTCAGCATGCGGAACGGGATCATGATGCCCAGCACCACGAAGCTGAGGATCAGGCTCTGCGCGAGCGTGACGGGAATGAGCGAGATGAAGCTCGCCACGGTGGTTTGAACGAAATCCAGCATCGGTCAGCTCGCCAGCAGCATGCGGTCGGTCTTGACGGCAAAGTGGCCGATCAGGTCGGCGACAGTAACCTTCGCCTTCTCGTCGCCACCAATTTCGAGCCGAACGCGGCCGGCATCGAGCATGATCACGCGATGGCCGAAATCGACCGCGTGCTGCATGTTGTGGGTGACCATCAGCGTCGTCAGCTTCAGCGCCTCCACGGCGCGAACCGTGGCGTCCATGACAATGTCGGCCGTGCGCGGGTCCAGCGCCGCCGTATGTTCGTCGAGCAGCAGCAGGTCGGGCGAGCCGCCCACCGCCATGATCAATGAGAGCGACTGGCGCTGGCCGCCCGAAAGCAGCTCCACGCGCGTGTCGAGGCGATTTTCAAGGCCAAGGCCCAGGATGGAAAGGCGCTCGCGATAGGAAGCGAGCCGGGCAGCGGTCAGGCCGCGCCGCAGCGTGCGTTTCGAACTGCGCAATTCGGCAAGCAGCATGTTTTCGGCCACCGTCATCGAAGCGGCAGTGCCCTTCATGGGGTCCTGGAACACGCGGGCCAGCCGCACCGCGCGCTTGTGCACAGGCATGCCGGAAACGTCGTTGCCGTTGACCAGTATCTGTCCTGAATCGAGGCCCAGGGCGCCCGAAATGGCATTGAGCATGCTGCTCTTGCCGGCGCCGTTGGAGCCGATGACGACCCCGAATTCGCCGGTGGCAAGCTTCAGGTTCAGCCCGTCTAGGGCGACCTTTTCGTCTGCCTGTCCGCGGTAGAATGTTTTTTGCGCCGACCGGATTTCCAGCACGGGCACCTCCCTTTTACGGATGCGGCGGCGCGAACCGCGCCGCCGCATCTGTTAGATGACGACAGATCAGTCGACGAAGCAGTTGCAGTTTTCCAGCTCAGCCGGCAGCTCGGCGCCGAATTCCTTGAGGGTCGCCTTGTTGATCAGGGGCGCATGGTCCTCATAGGCCGGGCGGCTCGGAGCGATGGTCTTCGGGTCGGCGCCCTTCAGGATCTCGGCCGCGATCTTGCCGCCATTCATGCCGACCTGCGTGTAGTTGACGGCGAAGCTCGCCGGCACGATGCCCTTGCGCACGGCGTCGTCGTCGGAGTTGACGATCGGGATGCCGGCCTGGCGGGCAGCGGCGGCAACGGCGGCGATCGCCGGCTGCAGCAAATTGGAGGCAGGCGTGTAGATCACGTCGGCCTTGCCGGCGAGGGAGGCGATGCGCTGCTGGATGTCGTTGACATTGTCGACGCCCACCGGAACGACCTCAAAACCGGCTGCCGGAGCCGCTTCCTTCACTTTGTCGAGCAGCGCCACGTCATTGGCCTCGCCCGGATTGTAGGGCTGGCCGAAGCGCTTGGCATTGGGCAGCAGCTTGCGCGTGAATTCCATCACCGCGGCGATGTCCTGCAGGTCGGTTGCGCCGGTGATGCCTTCGTCGCCGGCATCCCACGACGGAACCAGATTGGCCGCGACCGGATCGGTGACAGCGGTGAAGACGACCGGGATGCCGGAGCCGGCCAGCGCCTTCTTGGCGATCTGCGAAACCGGCGTGGTCACGGTGTAGATCAGCTTCGGGTTTTCCGCTTGCAGCTTGGCGATCATCTGCGGCACCAGCGAGGCGTCGAAATTGGTATGGCTTTCGGTGTAGACGACGTCCGTGCCCTCGACATAGCCGGCGTCGGCCAGCGCCTTCTTGAAGCCTTCGATCGAAGCGTTGAGCTGCGGATGCTCGCCGAAATTGGCGATGCCGATCTTGATCGGATCAGCCAGCGCGGAGCCGATGCCCGCCGCGAAAACGCCAGCCGCCACGATGCCGCGCAGCCAGCCGGTCTTTGCCTTGTTCATGTCATTCCTCCCATATCGAAACGTGCCGCGACGATCGCGGACCGCAGCTGGTGGCTGCGATTGGAGAAGGATCATAGCCGGCGCAAATCACCTGTCAAACATTATATATAATTCTTGCGAAGCACCCTCATGATATATAACCCTAGTTACCGAGATGCAGAACGGCGAACACACCACCAAGACCGAAGCCGCCTACCAGACGCTTCGGCGGGACATTCTGGAGACGCGCCTGAGCCCCGGCCAGCATTTGAAGCTGGGCGCTCTGCGCACCGCCTATGGCATCGGCTGGACACCACTTCGAGAAGCCCTGTCGCGGCTGGAGGCGGAAGGCCTGGTGACGGCGGAGAGCAATCGCGGCTTTGCCGTCGCGCCCGTGTCGCGCGCTGAGCTGGAAGACCTCACCCGGGCACGGCAGGTGGTGGAAGTTCCGCTCTTCATCGAGTCTATCGAAAACGGAGGCAGCGACTGGGAAGAGGCTGTCGTGACGGCACATTTTCGCCTGTCGCGCTGCAAGCTGGCCGTGGACGATCCATCAGACGATGCCGTCAATGAATGGGACGAGAAGCACCAGGCTTTCCATGCCGCGCTGCTGAGCGCCGCCCAATCACGCTGGCTGCTCCACTTCCGCAAGACGCTTGCCGACCAGTTGCGGCGGCACCATCGCTTCCTCGGCCTTGCGCCGACGCTGCGCGCCGCCGCCGGCCTCAAGAGCGGCTATGAGGAAGCCGTGGCCGCCCTGCGCGAAGCCATGGCGCTGGAGCACCATACCGCGCTGATGGAGGCCGCACTCGACCGCGATGTGGAACGCGCCAAGGCGTTGATGACCGAGCACATCGGCTACACGCTGCATGTCTACATTCACGCCGAGGAAGAGCGGACGAACTCCGCAGCTCCCGCAAAGGCCGAAGCGACCAGCTGATCATGATAGAGAAGACTGCTCCCCGTCGCCCGACGCTGGACGAGGTTCACGCCGCGCGGGACCGTCTCGCGCCGCATCTTGCCCGCACGCCCCTGGTCCCTCTCGACCTCGGCCTGCCCGACCGCCAGATTTTCCTCAAGCTCGAAACCCTGTCGCCCATCGGCGCATTCAAGATCAGGCCCGCGCTCAATGCCGTGCTGACGCGCGATGCCGCCGAGTTGCGCAACGGCGTCGCCACCGTTTCCTCCGGCAACATGGCCTATGGCATGGCCTGGGCCGCGCGCCACGTAGGCATCCCGATGGCGGCCTACATGTATGCCGACGCGCCGAAGGCCAAGATAGAAGGCGTGCAGAAACTCGGCGGCGAGGTGCGCTTCATCTCGCACGAGGCGTGGTGGCAATACATCACCGATGCCGAGCGCCCGGAGCTGACCGAACTTCTCATCAACCCGGTGACAGACCAGGCAGTGCTGGCCGGCAACGGCACCATCGGCCTGGAAATTATCGAGGACCTGCCCGAGGTCGACTGCGTGCTGACGCCTTATGGCGGCGGCTCCCTGACCAGCGGTGTCGCCAGCGCGGTGAAGGCGCTGCGGCCGGAGGCAAAAGTCTTCGCCGTCGAAGGCGAGCACGCCGCGCCAGTCACGGCAGCCCTCGCCGCCGGGCGCATCGTGGATATCGAAACCACGCCGGCCTTCATCAAGAGCATCGGCGGCCCTTCGCTACTGCCACAGATGTGGCCCCTGGTGCGCGAACTGATAGACGGCTCCGCCGTGGTCACGCTCGCGCAGGTGGTGGAGGCCATGCGCCTGCTGTTTGCCAGGGCGAAGATCGTTGCCGAAGGTGCAGGCGCTGCCGCACTTGCAGCGGCGATGACCAACCCGCACACGACCGGCAATGTCGTCTGCATCGTCTCCGGCGGCAATATCGACGCCGAAGATTATATGCAGGTGCTGCGCGGGGAAATTCCTTCGGCCTAAAGGCCTCGCAGAAGGCTCACCGCGGCAAGAGGTGAGCCGACGAAAAGCCGACCGCCTCTTCCAGCTTCGCCGCGCAGTCGAGCAGGAAGCGGTCCTCGTGCCAGCGCCCGACAAGCTGCAGGCCGATCGGCAGGCCGGCGGACGACAAGCCGCTCGGAATGGACAGCGCGGGATGGCCCGTCAGGTTGAACGGGAACGTGTACGGATACCAGGCACCCCGGATCGTGCCAGCATCGCGACCCGCGATCTCGACACGGCCCAGCGGATCGAGCCCGACAGGCAGCGCCGGGGCCGAAAGTGTCGGCGAAGCGATCACGTCGCAGCGCTCCAGCACTTCCTGCACCTTGGCGAAGCATGCCGTGCGCGCGAACTGCGCCTCGCAGAGGTCGGCCGCCGAGTAATTCATGCCGGCCTTGATGGTCTCAATCAGCGTCAGGTCGAGCTTTTCCATCGCCTTGCCGACGCGTGCCCAAAGCAGCGAGCGCAACACGACCAGGAACGGCTCTTCCATCGAGACGAAATCAAGTTCGATGGGTTCAACCTTCATGCCCAGCGCCTCTGCCTTGCGCATCGCCGCCACGGTCGCGGCCTCGACCTCCGGATCGAGGATATTGCCGCATTTCAACAAAAAGCCCACACGCACCGGCTTGCCGGCATCGCGGTCGGCCGGCGCGGGTGCCGCCTGCCCGAACGGATCGCGGCGGTCGGGTCCTGCCAACACGTCGAACATCATCGCCGTGTCGGCGACGTTGCGGGCCATCGGCCCGACATAAGAGTTCGCGCCGAAGAGATCGGGTGCTTGCAGGTTTGGGATGACGCCGAGTGTTGCCTTCAGGCCCACCACGCCGCAACAGGCGGCTGGAATGCGGATCGAGCCGCCGCCATCGGTGCCGAGCGCCAGCGGCCCCATGCCGGCCGCGACCGCCACGGCCGCGCCGCCGCTGGAGCCGCCGCAGGTATAGTCCGCATTCCACGGATTGAGGGTGCGTCCAAAGAACGGGCCTTCCGTAAATGGCTTGTGACCGAATTCCGGCGTCGTCGTCTTGCCGATGACGATTGCCCCCGCAGCCCGCGCACGGGCCACGCCGACCGCATCGGCTGCCGGCATCTGGTTTGCATAAAGCGCCGAGCCCTGGGTGGTGGCAATGCCTTCGGTGGTGGTCAGGTCCTTCACCGAAAACGGCAAGCCGTGCAGCGCGCCAAGTTCGTCGCCGCGCATAACGGCGACTTCGGCAACCTTGGCTTGTTCGCGGGCGCGCTCATGCGCCAGCGCCATGAAGGCGTTGAGGTCGGAGCGGTCCGCGATGCGCGCGAACGCGGCCTCCACTGCCTCCACCGGCGAAATCTCCTTCGCACGGATTGCGGTGGCCAAGGCTACGGCGGACAGTTCGGCAATCTCGGTCATGGCAGCCTCCGGCAGAAAAGTTCGGTCAGATCATCCAGCGGCCGCCGTCGATCAGCAGCGTCTGGCCGGTGATGAAGCGCGCGTCCTGGCTGGCGAGGAAGCAGACCACGCCTGCCACGTCCTCCGGTTCGCCGACGAAACCGGCCGGCGTCGCCACCTTGATGCGGTCCAGCACGTCTGCCGGCATCTTGTCATGCGCGCGGGTGCGGATGGCGCCGGGGGCGACTGCGTTGACGGTCACGCCATGCGGTGCCAGTTCCCGCGCCAGCGAGCGGGTGAAGCCGACAATGCCCATCTTGGCGGTCGCATAGTCGACCAGCCCGGCATCGCCGACGAAAGCGGCGTCGCTCGACATGTTGACGATGCGGCCGCCGCGCTCGCGCATTGCCGGCGCAACGAGGCGTGACAGCCGCATGGTGCTGAACAGCGAAACTTCAAAGACAAAACGCCAGACATCCTCCTGCGAGGCGTGGAAGGGCGCGGAGCGCTCGCGGCCGCTCTGGCCGACATTGTTGAAGAGGATGTCGACCGGCCCAAACTTTTCCGTCGCGGCCGCATGGAAGGCTTCCAGCACGGCGGCGTCGGTGCAGTCGCCGGCCATGGTCAGCACGCGGTCCTGCGGCAGGTCGCCAAGGCCCTCAGCCAAGCCGGCAACATCGAGGTCGATCGCGGCGACATGCGCGCCCCCGGCGACAAAACGCCGGGCCGTCGCCGCGCCGATGCCGTTGCCGGCGCCGGTGACCATGGCCAGCTTGCCCTCGAAACGACCTGTCGCTGCGCTCATGGCTCCGTTCTCCAAATCAATGGAACGTACGGCCGCCGTCGACGGCCATGGCCGTGCCGGTGACGTAGGATGACTCCGGCCCCGACAGCCAGAAGATCGCCGCCGCGATCTCGTCCGGCGAGGCAATGCGGCCGAGCGCGTAGCGGTTGCGGATGGCGGCCAGGGCTGCCTCGGCGTCCTCGGCGATGCTGGAATGCAGGAGTGCCGTTTCCACAGCACCCGGGCAGACCGTGTTGACTCGGATGCCGAACTCGGCCGCTTCCATGGAGAGTGATTTCGAGAACATCTGCAGCGCGGCCTTGGAAGCCGAATAGGCGCTGCGATGGCGCAGCGGCTGCAGCCCCGCGCCGGACGAAACGTTGACGATGGTGCCGCCGCCGGCCGCGCGCAGATGCGGGAATGCCGCGCGGCACACATGCATAGGGCCGCTGAGATTGACGGCCATGATGCGAGCCCAGGCCTCGTCGCTCATCTCCTCGATCGGGCTCACCAGATCGACGCCGGCCGAATTGACCACGCCATCCAAGCCGCCAAGAGCTTCGGCGCAGGCGTCGATGGCTCTCGTCACCTCGGTCGAAACGGCTACGTCACAGACCACAATGTGGATGGTTTCGGCTTCGAAACGTTCGCTTAGCGCCGCCAGGGCCTTCGCATCGCGATCAAGGCAGCCGACTTTCGCGCCCACCGCCAAAAAACGCTCCACGGTCGCAAGGCCGATGCCCTGGGCCGCGCCCGTCACCACGATGCGGCGGCCCGCAAAACCCTGGCTCACAGTCCGGCTGCCTTCAGCTTCGGGCGCATGTCGTCGACGATCTCGTCGCAGCGGCCGATCCAGACATTGGGGTGGCTCAGCGCGTGCTCGATCAGCGCTTCCAGCGCCTTGAGCCGCGACGGCTGGCCGATGAGCTGCGGGTGCATGCCCACCATCATCATGCGGCCTTCGGCATAGAGCGTGTCGAACTCCGACTTCCACACCTCGGCCACCGCCGAGGGCGCCTGCATGGTGCGGCCGGGCAGCACAATCGAATACTGGAAGAACGGCGCGTCATCGAGCACCCAGCGGAAGGGCAGCTCGACGATGTCGGTCTTCTTGCCCTCCACCGTGTGCAGATAGGGCGAGTCGTCGTCGAAGAAGTTGGAGGAATAGTCGAAGCCGTATTCCACCAGCATCGGCATGGTGACGGCGCTGATCTCGGCCGCCGGCGAACGCCAGCCGCGCGGCTTGCGGCCGGTGACGCGCTGGATGGCCTCGATGCCCTTCTCCATCTCCTCGCGCTCCTGCTCGGGCGTGAGGCTGAGGATCCAGGCGTGGCTGTAGCTGTGGTGGGCGATCTCGTGGCCGGCCTTCAGGATCTGCTCCATCAACTCAGGCCGCTGGTCGATGACGAGGCCCGGCACGAAGAAGGTGGAGGTGACGCCGTAGCGCGCCAGCAGTTCCAGCACGCGGCCAGTGCCGACCTTCCAGCCATACGCGCCCTGCGACATCAGGATCGGCCGCGAGGCATAGGAGGGGTCGCGCGCCGTCCACATGGTCTCGGCGTCGAGATCAAAGGTGAGGAACAGCGGAAAGCCCTTGCTGGTCAAGCTCATGTCGGTACCCGTATTTTCAGATGAAGCGGTGGAAGCCGGTCCAGCGCTCGGCCAGCCACAGAACGACGACCGTGGCGACGATCAGCAGCGTCGAGACCGCGGCAATGCTTGGGTCGACGCCCATTTCCACCGAGGAGAAGATGAGGATCGGCAGCGTCGTCTGCTTGGCGCTGGCGACGAAGATGGTGACCGGCACGTTCTCCATCGAGGTTACGAAGGCGAACAGCGCGCCGGCGACGAGGCCCGGCTTGATGAGCGGCAGGGTCACCAGCCGGAAGGCGGTAAAACCATTGGCCCCCAGCACGCGCGCGGCCTCCTCCACCGACATGTCGACGCCGGCAAGGCTGGCAAGCGCCGAGCGCACGATATAGGGCACTGTGATGATGACATGCGCCAGAAGCAGCGCGGCGAAGCTGCCGCGCCAGCCGATCAGGCTGTAATATTGCAGCAGCGCCACGCCGATCACGACCGACGGCAGGATCAGCGGCGCCATCAGGAACGAGGTCAGCGCCTCCGTACCCGGCAGCATGCGCTTGAACAGCGCATAGGCCGCCGCCACGCCCAGCACCAGCGAGATCGCCGTGGAGCCGACCGCCAGCGTCAGGCTGATGCGGATCGCGTCGAGATAGACGGGATCGCTCAGCACCTTGGCGAACCATTTCAGGGTCAGCCCCTGCGGCGGGATCGTCAGATAGGAAGTCGTGCTGAAGGCCGCGAGCACCACGACGATGACCGGCAGCTGCAGGAACAATATGACCAGCAGCGCAATCGAGGTGATGGTGAGACCGGGTTTGCTCTCGTTCATGCCATGCCCGCCCAGCGTTTGGTGATGCGGCTGGAAGCCCAGATGATGGCAATGGCGATGACAGTCAGCGAGAAAGACAGTGCCGAGCCGCTCGGCCAGTCGAGAAGCTGCATGTATTCGTCATAAATCAGCGTCGCCATGACCTTGTAGGTCGGCCCGCCCAGCATGCGCGGCGTGACCAGCGCGCTGATGGTGAGCACGAAGACCAGGATCGAGCCGGAGATGATGCCCGGCGCCGTCAGCGGCAGCGTCACGGAAGTGAAGACATGGCTGCGGCTAGAGCCAAGCGTAGCAGCGGCCGCCTCGACATCGCGCGGCACGTTCTGGAGTGCGGCCACCAGCATCAGCACCATGAATGGCAGGTAGATATGGGTCATGCCGATCATGAGGCCGGTGAGGTTGAACATCAGCTTCAGCGGCGCGCCGATCAGCCCGGTCTGCATCAGGAAATTGTTGACCAGCCCGCGATTGGACAGAAGCGCGATCCAGCCGAAGGAGCGCACGACGAGGTTGAGCATCAGCGGGAAGATGACCAGCAGCGTCAGCGGCAGGCGCAGCCGCGCCGGCCCGCGCACGATGAGATAGGCCACGGGATAGCCGAGCAGCAGGCACGAAACGGTGACGCCGAGCCCGAGATAGAGCGTGCGCCAAACCACCTCGCGATAATAGTCGTCGGCGATGATGCGGATGTAGTTTTGCAGCGTCCAGGAATCGGTGACGATGCCCACGCCGGGCGAATATTCGTGAAAGCTGGTCGGAGCCAGCAGCAGCACCGGGACAATAAAGGCGCCGACAAGCAGCAGCGCCAGCGGCCCGAAAAGCAGCGCGCCCGCCTTCCAGTTGCTCACGAGCGCGCTCCCTTGGCCGCGAGAGCGAAGACATTGGCCGGCGCGACGGCGAGGTAGACAGAAGCGTCCTTCTCGAGGTTGCTCGCAGCGCCGCTCGACGGCGCCTCGACCACGATTTCGGTGTTCGCGCCGATGCGCACCACATATTGCACATGCGCGCCCGAGAAGGAGCGCAGCTGCACCGTGCCGGGAATAGAGTTTGCCGGAGCCTCGGCAGGCGTCGTGCGCAGCTCAATGGCTTCCTGCCGAAGGAACAGCTCGACCTCGTCGCCGACGGCCGCTTCCAGCCGGTCGGCGTTCAGCGTCAGCCCGCCGCCGATCTCGACCGTGCCCCCTGCCCCGTTGCGGCTCGCAACCTTGCCGGGCAGCCGGTTGGGCTTGCCGATGAAGCTCGCCACGAAGGCGGTCGCGGGGCGGTGATAGATGTCCTCTGGCGAAGCGAACTGCTCGATATTGCCATGGGCCATGACGCACACACGATCCGAAAGCGACAGCGCCTCGGCCTGGTCGTGGGTGACGAAAAGCGTGGTGATGCCGAGCTCGCGCTGAAGGCGCTTCAGCTCGATCTGCATCTCGTCGCGCAGCTTGGCGTCGAGGTTCGACAGTGGCTCGTCGAACAAAAGCACGTCGGGGCGCGGCGCGATCGCGCGCGCCATGGCGACGCGCTGCTGCTGGCCGCCCGACATCTGGCGCGGATAGCGATCGCCGAAGGTGTCCAGCCGCACCAGCGCCAGCGCGTCCTTGACCCGCTTTTCGAGCTCGCTACCCTTCACGCCCTGCCGGCGCAGGCCGAAGGCGACGTTCTCGAACACGGTGAGATGCGGGAACAGCGCATAGGACTGGAACACCAGCCCGATGCGCCGCTTGTTCGGCGGCAGCACGGTAATCTCGCGCTCGCCGATGGTGATCTTGCCTCCGGTCGGCGCAATCAGGCCGGCGACCATGCGCAGCACCGTCGTCTTGCCGCAGCCGGAAGGGCCGAGCAGCGACACGAACTCGCCATTGGCGATCTCCAGCGAGAGGTCGCGCACGATAACGGCCTCGCCGTAGTGCTTCGAAAGATGGTCGAGTTTCAGGCTGCTCACGATCTACCTCGGAGGTTCCGCGGCGGGCGCTTCAATGCCCGCCGCCGATGAAGCTTGTCAGCGCGCGACTTCGCGCTGCCACTGGCGTGTCCACTCGGGCAGCTTCTGCGACATGGTGTTGGGGTCCAGGAACAGGAGCTTTTCGACGACCTCGCCGGTCGGCACGATCTTGGAGGCCTCGTCCGAGAGCTTCACGTTCTTGTTGACCGAGCCGATGAAGGCAGCTTCGGAGAAGCACTTCTGGCTCTCGGCCGACAGCACCTGATCGATGAACTTCAGCGCGAGATCGCTCTTCTGCGTGCCCTTGGGCATGACGACGCTGGGCTTGATGGCGACAGCGCCTTCCTGCGGATAGGCGACCGCCACCGGCAGGCCCTTCTGCGCGGCGACGCCGGCGCGGTCCGGATACCAGACGGCGATGTCCACTTCGCCGCGCTCGAACAACGACACGACCTGGTCGGCCTGCGTGTAGAGCACCACCGAATTCTGAGCCAGCGGCTTGATCGCCTTCAGGCCGGGGGTGATATCTTCGAGCGAGCCGCCTTCCATCTTGTTGACGGCCATCAGGAACTGCCAGCCGGTGGTGCCGGAAATGTCGCCGATGGTGACGCGGCCGGCATATTTCGGGTCGAACAGGTCCTTCCAGGAGGTCGGCGGCGTGGTCACCGTCTGCGGGTTGTAGACGAGAGTGGTCGCGCTCAGCATCGCCACGACATAGGCGTCGTCCGCGCCCCAGGCGTCGGGGACGATCTCGTCGGCGTGGGTCAGCTTGGAGCGGTCGAGCTTCTCGGTCAGGCCTTCGTTCTTGAGCTGGGCGGCGAAGGCATCGTCCATGAACACGACGTCCATGTCGGACTCGCCCGCGGTGGCGCGCACGGAAGCGGCGTGCTGCGAGGAGTTCGCCAGCTTCAGCGTGACGGTCGCGCCGGTCGCCTTCTCGAAGGGCTCGACATAGCAGGCCTTGGCATTGTCGGCGAAGGAGCCGCCGAAGGCTCCCACGACCAGTTCCTCGGCACCGGCGGCAGCCGGGAACAGGATGGCGCCGGCAAGAGCGGCGGCTTTGGCAATTCGGGCAGTGATTTTCATGTGCGCTCCCATTTCGGTGCGTGGGGCCAATTCCAGGCTTTTTATCTTTCCTGGCGCCGCGCCTGATGCGCCTGCGCCGGGCCGGACGCCTAACATGGAAGAATATGTCTTTCAAGAAAGAAAACCGGAAGATAAATTACCTGAACGGGAGCCTGCCGCAACGATGTGTCCGTTGCATGGCTTGCGGTACGAAATTGGATATGATGAATGCCGAAGCAGATTGCCGGGAACGCGATGAAAGCTGAGAACGCCGAGATCTGGGCCAATGACAGGGTCGCGCGCGGCATGGCGCAATGGCGTCGCGAGCGCCCCGACATCGATTGTTCGGGCAAGGCCGTGGTCGGGCGCATCCTGCATCTCCACGACGTCATCCTGCGCGCGGTGGATCGCGTGCTTGCCCGCCACGGGCTGAAATATCCGACCTATGCGGTTCTGGCCACCTTGCGCGTGGCCGGCAGCCCCTACCGCATGTCGCCGGGCGAACTGCTGGACACGCTGCTGCTTTCGTCGGGGGGCCTGTCGAACCTGCTGCGCCGCATGGAGAAAGACGGGCTGGTGCGCCGCATGGCCGACGAGCGCGACGGCCGCGGCGTTATCGTGGAACTGACGGAGGAAGGTCTGAAAATCGCCGATGCGGCCATGGCCGAGCACGCCGAGGTGGAGCGCAAGCTGGTCTCGGTGCTTTCGGATGATGCGCTGGATATGACGGCCGACGCGCTCGGCATGATGATTGCCGCATCCGAACGCTGACGCGGCCGGCGGCACCTAAGCGGCGGCGGCGCTATGTCGTCGCGCCGCCCGCCGTAAAATAGTCAGTTCCAGACCATGTGGCCGGCGCCCATGTCCTGCATCACCAGCTTCGGCGGCACGTAGTCCAGCCCGTGGACCGGGCTTGGCAGGTCGCCGTCGGTGCGCACGAAAGGCTTGCGCAGGCGATCCGGATCGGCCACAGGAACGGCTTCCATCAGCTTCTTGGTGTAGGCGTGCTGCGGGTTTTCGAACACCTGCGCGCGCGTGCCGGTTTCGACGAAACGGCCCATATACATCACCGCCACGCGGTGGCTGATCTGCTCCACCACCGCCATGTCATGGCTGATGAACAGGTAGGATATGCCGGTCTCGTTCTGGATGTCCTGAAGCAGGTCCAGCACCTGCGCCTGGATCGACACGTCGAGTGCTGCCACGCTTTCGTCGGCTACGATGACCTTGGGCGACAGCGAAAGCGCGCGCGCGATGCAGATGCGCTGCCGCTGCCCACCCGAGAACTCGTGCGGATAGCGCTTCATCTGGTCGGCCGAGAGGCCGGTGCGCCGGAACAGATATTCCACGCGGTCGTTGAGTTCCGACCCAGAAGCCAGCCCGTGGATCACCAGCGGCTCGGCCACCAGATCGCCCACCCGCATGCGCGGATCGAGCGAGGCATAGGGGTCCTGGAAGATCATCTGGATATCGCGCAGCACCTGCTTGCGCTCGGGTCGCGTGAGATTGGCGGTTTCCTTGCCGCCGACGCGGATGCTGCCGCTCCAGGGAATGAGGTTGAGCAGTGCCTTGCCGGTGGTCGACTTGCCGCAGCCGGATTCGCCCACCAGCGACAGCGTCTCGCCCGGCTTGATCTGGAACGACACGCCTTCGACGGCATGCACGCGCTTGACCGGGCGCTGCAAAATGCCGCCCTTGATGTCGAAGCGCACCACCAGGTTGTCGACTTCCACGACCGGCGCCTCGGCGGCGGCCTGCGCGGGCGCGGCTTCCTCGGCCTTGGGCTGCGCGGGGGCGCGCTTGGGCTGCGTGGTGCCCGTCATCTCGCCGAGGCGCGGCACGGCAGCGAGCAGCGTGCGGGTATATTCGTCAGCAGGCTGGGTGAAGATCTGCTTCAGCGGTCCGCTTTCGACCTCCATGCCCCGGTTCATCACCAGAACGCGGTCGGCCATCTCGGCCACCACGCCCATGTCGTGGGTGATGAGCATCACGGAAATGCCGTTCTGGGCCTGGAGTTCGCGGATCAGCGCCAGGATCTGCGCCTGGACGGTCACGTCGAGCGCGGTCGTCGGCTCGTCGGCAATGAGGATCTCGGGCTTTTGCGCGAGTGCGATGGCGATCATCACGCGCTGGCGCATGCCGCCCGAAAGTTCATGCGGATACTGGTCGAGCCGGCGTGCCGCGTCGGAAATCTGGACCTGGTCGAGAAGGTCCTTCGCCGCCTTCCTTGCTTCGGCCGCGGAGACGGGCTTGTGGGCGACGATCGCCTCGGCAAGCTGCCGCCCGATGGTCAGCACCGGGTTGAGCGAAGTCATCGGCTCCTGGAAGATCATGCCGATGTGCCTGCCGCGCACATGGCGCATCTGGCTTTCGGAAAGTGCCAGAATGTTCTGGCCGTTGAGCATGGCCGTGCCGGAGGCAACCCGCGCCATCGGCTTGGGCAGCAATTGCATCAGCGACAGCGCCGTCATCGACTTGCCCGAGCCGCTTTCTCCGGCGATGCACAGCGTCTCGCCGCGAGCCAGGTCGAACGATAGCCGGTTCACCACGATCTTTGCGCCCTCGGGCGTCGCCACCTGGGTTACGAGATCTTTGACGCTGAGAAGCGTGTCCTGCGTTGGCTTGTTCATTATGCCTGGATAGCTCCGAGAGGGGGAGTGGGACGCGGACGAATGCCCGCGTCCCACGATTTCATTCGAAAACGACGCGCGGGAAATAGAACGACACGACCCAGTTGGGCATGTCGACGATTTCGCTGATCCTCAGATCGCCGCACACCGAGCACAGCATGTAGGCGTCTTCCGCCGACAGGTTGTGCTGCTTGCAAAGCAGGTCGACCATGTTGGACACCGCAGCCTTTGCGCCGCTCATCAGGTCGGGGCCGATGCCGGTGGTGACCTCGTAGCCCTTCTCGTCGAGATGGCGCGTGACCGGTCCCGGCGTGGTGAAGCGCGGCATGGAAAGGTTTGCGTCCTTTACCACGTCGAGCGTCACCGCCACGTTCATGGCGCTTTCGATCGCCGTGCCGCAAACCTCGCCGTCACCCTGGGCCGCGTGCGTGTCGCCGATGGAGAACAGCGCGCCCTCCACCTCGACGGGCAGGTAGAGCGTCGTTCCGGCGGCCAGATCGCGGATGTCGAGATTGCCACCCACACGCCGCGGCGGAACCACGGAGTGCAGTCCCTCCTCGGCGAGCGCCACGCCGATGGTGCCGGCGAAAGGCTTCAACGGCACGCGCGCATGCTTGCCGAACAGCGCCGGCTGCATCGTGTCGGGATCATACTTCCACAGCGCCAGCGCCGGTTCCTTGAACTGGTCGGCGAGCAGGCCGAAGCCCGGAATGTTCGCCGTCCAGCCGAAGCCCGACGGCTCGAACTGATGGATCGTGACCTTCAGCGCGTCGCCCGGCTTGGCCCCATCGACATAGATGGGACCGGTGACCGGATTGACCTTGGAGAAGTCCAGCGTCGAGACGTCGGCAACCGTGCTGTCCGGCTTGAAGTGGCCGGAGCCGCTGTCGACGCACTCGAACTTCAGGCTCGACCCGGGCGCTACCGTCGCCACGGGCGGGATCGAACGATCCCACCCATAGTGATGGTGAAGGCTGTGGATTGTGTAGTCGCAGTTACTGCACATCTTTGGCGTAGACCTGATCGTAGTGGACGGGGATGTGGACCGGATCGACGAAGAGATTGTCCGCGCCGCCGATGCGGGCCGAACGCACGGAGAAGCGCTCCTCGTTGAACACCGGCGCCCACGGCGCGTCTTCCATGATCTTCACGTAGATGTCGCGCCACATGGCCTCGCGCTCGCCCTGCTTGGCGGGATCGACGATGGAGTCGGCCTCGGTGGCCTTCTTCTCGAGATCCTCGTTGCAGTACCACGACCAGTTCCAGCCGCCCTGGACCGCGCCGCCGCAGCCAAGGATCGGGCCGTAGAAGTTGGACGGATCCGGGAAGTCGGCGATCCAGCCCATGCCGCCCGACCAGACCATCGGCGCGCCGTCCGGCTCGCCGCCGGCCGCGATCACGTTGGCCTGCGCCAGCGCCTTGATCGAAGCCTTGATGCCGATGGCCGCCAGGTCCTGCTGGATCGCCTGGGCGATGCGCGGCTGCGGATCGGTGTTGGCGACGAACAGCTCGGTCTCGAAGCCGTCGGCCAGGCCGGCCTCGGCCAGCAGAGCCTTGGCCTTCTCGACGTCATAGGCATAGCCGGCATAGTCCTTGGCATAGCCCGGCATGGACGGCGGCAGCGGCTGGTTGGCGGGAATCGCGCGGCCGTTGATGATGCGCACGATGCGATCCTTGTTGATCGCCATGTTGACCGCCTGACGCACCTTCACATTGTCGAAGGGAGCGATCTTGACGTTCATGGTGACGTAGCCGGTGTGCAGCTGGCCGCCCTGGATGATCAGGTCCTTGAACGCCGGGTCGTCCTTGACCTCGATGAACTTGGCCGGCGGGATGCCGTCGCCCGGAATGTCGACCTCGCCCTTCTGCAGGCGCAGCAGCGCCACGATCGGCTCCTGGCCGACCTCGAAGGTGATCTGGTCGAGCTTGGGCAGGTCCGGGTTCCAGTAGTCGGCGAAGCGCTCGAATACCAGCTTCTGGCCGAGCGACCATTCGGCCAGCTTGAACGCGCCCGAGCCGACCGGATGCTTGCCGAAGTCGGCGCCGTACTTCTCGACCTCTTCCTTGGGCACGACGTGCGAGAAGTTGATCGCCATGACGTGCAGGAAGGTGGCGTCCGGGCGCGAGAGCTCGAACTTGATCGTGTAGGGGTCGACGACGGTGATGCCGGAGAGGCCATCTGCCTTGCCCTCGGAGGCTTCCTCGAAGCCGACGATGGAGCCGAAGAAGCCGGCGCCGGGGCTCTGCGTCTTCGGGTCGACGACGCGGTCGATCGAGTACTTGACGTCCTCGGCGGTCAGCTCGCGGCCGTTGTGGAACTTGACGCCCTTGCGCAGGGTGAAGGTGAAGGTCTTGCCGTCTTCCGAGATCGTGTAGTCCTCGGCGATGTCCTTCTTCAGGTTCGTCGTGCCCGGCTCGTAGTCCATCAGGCCGTCGAACAGCGACTTGATCATCGACCAGTTCTGCCAGTCGTAGCCGATCGCCGGGTCGAGCGTGGAGACGTCGTCCTTGTAGGTGACGATCATCGAGCCGCCCTTCTTGATATCGTCGGCGAAGGCCGGGCCGGCGATGGCGACGGCCAGAGCGAGCGACGCAACGCTCTTGAGAAGCTTTGTCTTCATATTCTGTTCCTTTACTCCAGGGTTCTTGTTGTCATGGATTGCACTTCAACGAAGCTTGATGCGAGGGTCGACCCACGGCGCGATCAGGTCGGCCAGCAGGTTGCCCAGCACGATTGCGAAGGCCGACACCATGGTCACGCCCATGATGATCGGGATGTCGATGCGCTGGATCGCCTGCCAGGCAAGCTGGCCGATGCCGGGCCAGCCGAACACGCTTTCCACCACCACGATGCCCGACATGAACAGGCCGATGTCGATGCCGATCATGGCGATGATGGGCAGGATGGCGTTGGGAATGGCGTGCCCGAACAGGATCTTGGCGCGCGTCAGGCCCTTGGCGCGCGCGGTGCGGATGTAATCCTGCCGAAGCACGTCGAGCAGCGACGAGCGCATCATGCGCGAATACCAGCCGGCGCCGAGGAAGCCGAGCGTGATCGACGGCAGCACGAGATGCGCGAAGGTACCGTAGCCGCCGATCGGGAACCAGCCGAGCTGCACCGCGAAGACGTAGAGCAGCAGGATGCCGATCACGAACTGCGGCGCCGAGACGCCGAGGAAGGAAACGATCATCAGGCCGTTGTCGACCTTGGTGCCGCGGCGCAGCGCTGCGATGACGCCCATGGTCAAGCCCAACAAGAGCTCGCAGAAAATCGCGCCGCACATGAGCAGCAGGCTCGCCGGCAGGCGCGACCAGATCAGTTCGGCCACTTCCGTCTTCTGCAGGTAGGAGCGGCCGAGGTCGCCCTGCAGCAGCCCGCCCAGATAGCGCAGATACTGCTGGTAGAACGGCAGGTTCAGGCCGAGCTGCTCGCGGATGTTGGCGACCGTCTGCGCGGTGGCGCTGCGGCCGGCGATCTGGCGCGCCGGATCGGCCGGCACGAGATAGAGCAGGACGAAGGTGACCAGGCTGATCCCCAGCAGGATCAGCACCGTTTGCAGCAGGCGGCGGGAGATATAGGCGAGCATCAGTGGTGTCCCTGCTGCGTCGGGTCGAGGATGTCGCGCAGGGCGTCACCGACGAGGTTGAAGGCAAGCGCGAGCAGCAGGATCGCCGCACCCGGAATGAACACCAGCCAGGGCGCGCTGGTGAAATAGGTCTGGTTTTCGAAGATGATGTTGCCCCACGACGGGATCGGCGGCTGAACGCCGATGCCGAGGAACGACAGCGTCGCCTCCAGCAGCACGGTAGTGGCGATGCCGAGCGTCGCCCAAACGATGATGGTGGAGAGCTGATGCGGCAGGATGTGCCGCAGCATGATGCGCATGTGCCCCGCACCCATCGCGCGCTCGGCGTCGATGAAGTCGCGCTCCGAAAGCGAGCGCGTCTCGGTGTAGATGACGCGGGCGATCTGCACCCAGTTGACCATGGCGATCACCATAGCGACGATCCACAGGCTGGGCGTGAAGATGGCGGCCAGCACGATGGCCAGCAGCAGCGCCGGGAAGGCCATCATCAGGTCGGTGAAGCGCATCAGGATCGTCTCGACCCAGCCGCGGAAATAGCCGGCGCAGATGCCGACCACCGCGCCGGTGAACACGGCGGTGCCATTGGCCACGACGCCGATGATGAGCGAGGTGCGCGCGCCATAGATAAGCCGGCTGAGCAGGTCGCGGCCGACGAGGTCGGTGCCGAACCAGAATTTCGCATCCGGCGGCAGCGGCGCGCCTTCAAGGGTCAGCCCGTCGAAGAACTGCTCATAGGGATCATAGGGCACGATCCATGGCCCGAAGACTGCGGCGAACACCGCGACGGCGATGATGATCAGTCCGAACACTGCCAGGGGGCGCCGGACAAGCCGGCTCCACACGCCCCTGGATGGCGCGGTCGCGGCGGGTTGGGTTGCTTCAATGGTGGTCATCGGGCCAGTCTTGCCTCGCTGAATGTGTCGATGAGGCGCTCGGCAGCCGCTTCCAGCGTTTCGCGGTCGGCCATCGCCATGAGACGCAGCTTCTGGAAAGCCGCCTTTGCGCTGATGTTGTCGCGCAGCATCAGCACGGCCGTCGCCTCGGCCAGGAGTTCGCGGCTGTCGAGGCGCGCGCGCAGCGCCGCGACTTCCGCCAGCAGCGCCTTGCGCTGCGCAAATGCATGGGATGCCGCCACCAGCGCGCTGTAGAGACCGGCGCTGCCGATCGGCTTCAGCATCTGGGCGTCGGCGCCCTGGTTCATGGCCCAGGAAACGCGCCCCGGCGCCTCGCTGCCGATGAGCGCAATGGTGGGCACCGGCGCCTCGCCGGGCTTCCAGGGAAATTGCCCGTCATAGCCCATGTCGGCGTCGATCAGCACCACGTTGAACTGGTCGAGGTCCGGCAGGTCGGTGATTTCCGGCCAGCAGTGCGAAGCCGCCATGCCGATGCGCTCGAACTGCAAAAGCAGCGCGTCGACGTTTGGATGCGGCTTGTGCACAACCAAAGCCCGCCAGCCGATGAAGGATGGTGTCGGTCGCGACATGCTCATTGGACAACCCTCAAATGAGCGGACTTGGCCTCGCCCCCGGCCGTCGGAACGCCAAGGCGCGTGCGCGTCAAGAATGGGTCGGGCTCGATTGCCTGGGCAGCCTCATGGACGACGTCGAAGTCGCCGTCGGCCCGCGCCTTGCCGATATGGGCCGGCATCAGCACGTGATTGGTGCGCGCATCCACGACGCTTTCGCCGAAGGGCGCCGAGAAGCGATGCGCCTTGGCGGCTGCCAGAACCTCGGTGATGGCGTCCGTGCCTGCCTGCCGGATCGCGTTGGCGATCATCAGCACGCTGGTATAGCTCTGGGCGAAGAAGCTGGTCACCTGCTCGGTGCCGGGCCGGCCTTCGACGGCCTTCAGGAACGCCTGGTTGGCCGGCGTCTGCAAGGACTGGAAATAGCAGCTCACCGTGTAGTGGCCGGCCACGGCTTCGCCGAGCAGCGCCCCCTCGCCTTCGTAGAAATTGCAGCTCAGCACCGGCCGCGCGCCCGGCGCGAAGCTCGGATCGGCGAGCCCGAGCTCGTAATAGGCCTTCAGGAAGGCGTAGGATGAAGGGCCGATCAGATTGTTCAGGATAAAATCCGGCTTCTTCGCCCGAATCTCGCCCATGATGTGATGGATGTCGACGTCGCCGATCGGCACGAAGCGCTCGCCCAACACGCTGCCGCCCGAATGGTGCAGCACCTCGCGGGCGATGCGGTTCATCTCCCAGCCCCAGATGTAGTTCGATCCGGTCAGGAAGGCGTTACGCCCGAAGCGCGGCACGATGTAGTCGAGCAGCGGCAAAAGGTGCTGGTTGGGGCTGGCGGCGATGTAGACGACATTCTCGCTCGCCTCGAAGCCCTCGTAGACGCAAGGATACCAAAGCAGCGCGTCCGCCTTTTCCACGACCGGAATGACTTCCTTGCGGCTCCAGGAGGTGGTGCAGCCGACCACGTGCCGCAGCCCCGTGCGCTTGATCATGTCGCGGCACAGCCCGGCATAGCGGTCCGTGTTGCCTTCTGGATCGGCCGCATGGGCGACGAATTCGAACGGATGATCGGCGCTGGCGTTGACCGCCTCGATCGCGGCCAGGGCGCCATAATAGCCCTGCTGTCCGGGAGCCCAATAGGGCCCGGACCGCGAAAACAGCAACCCGATCGGTATCGATCTCCCCATGCCTTGCGGCCCACTCCAAAAACGCAAACGGCCTCGCTCACGGAACATGAATTCCGGAACAAGGCCCAAGTGCCAAGCAAAATCTGATTGTCGGCTACAGTCTTCCGGCCTCTTGAACCGCTGTCAAGTGGTTTTCGTCGCCGCCGGGAAAGCCAGCGCACAGCATATTGCCGCAGCGCCAAGGTGCTGTCCGGCGCGGCGGGAGACAAACTGACGCGAGATTTCCGCAACGGGACGCTGTATGACAAGAACTTCAATGGTCAGATCGGCAATCAAGATGAATGTCAGGCAAGACATCCACAATTCGGACATTCCGGTGCTTTGCCGGGCGTGCGAGTCGAGGCACCGTGGAGTCTGCGGAGCGCTTGCGCCCGAGCAACTGCTGGCGCTCAGCAAGCACTCGTCCAAACACGAGATCGCGGCTGGCACCGAGCTCATCGGCGACAGCGAACCCATCACCACCTTCTCGAACATGCTGTCGGGCGTGGTCAAGCTCAGCAAGGTTCTGTCGGACGGGCGCCAGCAGATCGTCGGATTGCAGTTCGCACCCGACTTCCTGGGGCGGCCCTTCAAGTCGGAAAGCACGCTCAACGCGGTTGCGGCCACGCCGGTTTCGCTTTGTTCCTTCCCCAGATCGGTCATCGATCGGATGATCAAGGAAGCCCCGGAGCTCGAGCACAGGCTCCTGAAGCAGACGCTGGACGAACTGGACGAAGCCCGCGACTGGATGCTGACCCTCGGCCGAAAGACGGCCGCGGAAAAGGTCGCGAGCTTCCTGCACATGGTGGCAATCCGCATCGATCCGGAAGCTTCGGCCGGCGACGGGCCGATCACCTACGACCTGCCGCTTACCCGCGCCGACATCGCCGATTTCCTCGGCCTGACGATCGAGACGGTCAGCCGCCAGATGACCAAGCTGCGCAAGGACGGCGTGATCGAGATCGAGAACAATCGTCAGATCACGATCCCCGATATTGCGCGCCTGGCAAAGCGAGCGAACGTCTAGGTCGCTCACGCCTTTTCCGAAAGCAGCGGCGCCATCGCCTCGCGTTCGCCGGCGACATGGCGACGCACCGCCGAGAAGAAGCCGCGCAGCATATAGCCCAGCGCGTCGGCGTTGGGCATGTCCGAGCCGGTGGCGACTAGCGACAGCCCCTCCGCCAGCTCGGTTGCGAAATCCACGTCCTCGATGTGCTCGGCCTTCAGGCGGGCAATCAGTTCGTCTGCCTGCGGCGTCGCGCCCTGGCTGGCGACATAGGCGGGAAACAGCACCTCTTCCTCGTATGCGTGAACGGCCCGCATCAGCGGCTCCAGGGTGGCGGCAATCTCGGCGCATCGGGCGCGGTCGAGGTCCTGCGGAAGTGAATCGGCAACTTCTTCCAGCAGGTCGCACAGCGCCAGCTTCTGGGCGTGCAGACGCGCCATGACGTCAGCAGGTGGGCCATCGCCAAGCCGGCAAACCTTGTCTTCGAAGTCGTCTTTCTCGGGCCTTGCTGAAAGCACGCTGCTTTCCTCCGTCGCCGCCATGAACATTCCCCCTCCCTCCCACAACAGCGCCGATTTACGGCCCCCAGGGTGCGACCAAGATGCACGTCTGCATGCCCCTGCTCTTTGATCCAGATCAAGGAGAGGGCACCGCGGGGCGGCCAATGTCCGGCCGCGGATCGACCGTCCTTCCGGGGGATTCGCTGTCGAATTGCCTCATAGGGGACCGTTCATGAAATTTGGTGTCGAAATCATCGGCGTCACAGTCGCTGCCTTTCTGGCACTACTGGGCGCCGCCTTCGCGGGGGACGACCTGTTCCGCGCACATATGTGGGTGCTGTTCTTCGCGCTGACGTCCGGCGCGATATTGCTGATGCGCAATACCCGCTTCGGCGCGGCCGCCACCGCAGCCGATACGTCCGAGTATCTGGACGGTCCGATCCGCTACGGCGTCATCGCGACCGTGTTCTGGGGCGCAGTGGGCTTTCTGGTCGGCGTCCTCGTCGCCGCACAGCTCGCCTTTCCGGACCTCAACCTGGAGCCCTGGTTCAATTTCGGGCGCGTTCGCCCGCTGCACACCTCGGCGGTGATCTTCGCTTTCGGCGGCAACGCGCTGATCGCGACGTCGTTCTACGTTGTCCAGCGCACTTCCCGCGCGCGGCTGTTCGGCGGCAATCTCGCCTGGTTCGTCTTCTGGGGCTATCAGCTCTTCATCATCATGGCCGCCACGGGCTACCTGCTGGGCATCACCCAGAGCCGCGAATATGCGGAGCCTGAATGGTATGTCGACCTCTGGCTGACGGTCGTCTGGGTCGCCTATCTGGCCGTGTTCCTCGGCACCATCCTGAAGCGCAAGGAACCGCATATCTACGTCGCGAACTGGTTCTACCTGTCCTTCATCGTGACGATTGCGATGCTGCACATCGTCAACAACCTGGCGGTTCCGGTCTCCTTCCTCAGCTCCAAGAGCTATTCGGCCTTCGCCGGCGTGCAGGACGCATTGACGCAGTGGTGGTATGGCCATAACGCGGTCGGTTTCTTCCTCACCGCCGGCTTCCTGGGCATGATGTACTACTTCATCCCCAAGCAGGCCGAGCGCCCGGTCTATTCCTACCGGTTGTCGATCATCCACTTCTGGGCGCTGATCTTCCTCTACATCTGGGCCGGCCCGCACCACCTGCACTACACCGCCCTGCCCGATTGGGCGCAGACGCTGGGCATGGTCTTCTCGATCATGCTGTGGATGCCTTCCTGGGGCGGCATGATCAACGGCCTGATGACGCTCTCTGGCGCCTGGGACAAGATCCGCACCGACCCCATCATCCGCATGATGGTCATGGCCGTGGCCTTCTACGGCATGGCGACCTTCGAAGGCCCGATGATGTCGATCAAGACGGTCAACTCGCTGTCGCACTACACCGACTGGACCATCGGCCACGTGCACTCCGGCGCACTCGGCTGGAACGGCATGATCACCTTTGGCGCGGTCTATTTCCTTGTGCCGAGATTGTGGAACCGCGAGCGGCTCTACTCGATCCGCATGGTCAGCTGGCACTTCTGGCTCGCAACCCTCGGCATCGTCATCTATGCGGCCGCCATGTGGGTCGCCGGCATCCAGCAGGGCCTGATGTGGCGCGAATACGACGAGAAGGGCTTCCTGGTCTACTCCTTCGCCGAATCCGTGGCCGCCATGCTGCCCTACTACGTGCTGCGCATGATGGGCGGTGTCCTCTACCTGGCTGGCGGACTGATCATGGCCTGGAACGTGTTCATGACCATTCGTGGCCATCAGCGCCAGGAAAAGCCGATCCCCGGCACGACACCCGCGCTGCAGCCGGCCGAATAGGAGCTTTAAATGTCATTGCTCGACAAACATTCCATCATCGAGAAGAACGCGACGCTGCTCTTCGTGGGCTCGTTCCTGGTCGTCACCATCGGCGGCATTGTCGAGATCGCGCCGCTGTTCTATCTCGACAACACCATCGAGAAGGTGGAGGGCATGCGCCCCTACTCGCCGCTGGAGCTGGCGGGACGCAACATCTACATCCGCGAGGGTTGCTACACCTGCCATAGCCAGATGATCCGGCCCTTCCGTGACGAGGTGGAACGCTACGGCCACTACAGCCTGGCGGCCGAGTCCATGTACGACCATCCCTTCCAGTGGGGCTCCAAGCGTACCGGGCCGGACCTCGCCCGCGTGGGCGACCGCTACTCGAACGAATGGCACGTCCAGCACCTGATCGAACCGCGTTCGGTGGTGCCGGAATCGGTCATGCCTTCGTACGCCTTCCTCGCGACCAGCCGGCTGGAGGTGAAGGACATCAAGTATCACCTCAAGGCCAACAAGGCGGTGGGCGTTCCCTATACCGAGGAGATGATCGACAGCGCGGATGCCGACCTGAAGGCCCAGGCCGATCCGAATGCGGACACGTCGGCCCTGCTGGCGCGCTACCCAAAGGCGAAAATAGGCGACTTCGACGGCAACCCCGCAGTCCTCACCGAGATGGACGCGCTGGTCGCCTACCTGCAGATGCTCGGCACGCTGGTCGACTTCTCGACCTATGACGCCGCCGCCGGTTACCGCTGAGGAGGTCGCGATGGAAACCTACACAGCAATGCGCCACTTCGCCGACAGCTGGGGGCTGTTGGCCATGGTGTTGTTCTTCGTCGGGGTCGTTCTGTTCGCCTTCCGCCCCGGCAGTCGCAAGCATGCCGAAGCGGCCGCGCAAATCCCGCTCAAGGATGAATGACTATGACGAAAAAGCATATCGACGAAGTTTCCGGCGTCGAAACCACCGGTCATGAGTGGGACGGCATCCGCGAACTCAACAACCCCATGCCGCGCTGGTGGGTGTTGTGCTTCTACGCCACCATCGTCTGGGCGGTCGGCTACACCGTCGCCTATCCGGCCTGGCCGATGCTGACGTCCGCCACCTCCGGCATACTCGGCTATTCGAGCCGCGGCGACCTCAAGAACGAAATGGCCGTTGCCGACGCCGCCAAGCAGAGCTTCGCCGACGCCATTGCGGCCAAGTCGGTCAGCGAGATCATGGCCGACGACCAGCTGCGTGACTTCGCCACCGCGGCGGGTGCGGCCGCCTTCAAGGTCAACTGCATCCAGTGCCACGGCTCGGGCGCGGAAGGCTCGCCCGGCTTCCCCAACCTCAATGACGACGACTGGCTGTGGGGCGGAAGCGCTGACAACATCTACCAGACGATCGCGCACGGCATTCGTTATGCCGGCGACCCGGACAGCCATTCCTCCGAGATGCCGGCGTTCGGCGACATTCTCGACAAGGAACAGATCCGGCAGGTTTCCTCCTATGTCGCCAGCCTGACGGGCAACGCCGCCGACGCAACGGCGGCCGCCGCCGGCAAGGAGGTGTTTGCCGACAACTGCGCCAGCTGCCACGGCGAAGACGCCAAGGGCAACCGCGACTTCGGCGCTCCGAACCTCACCGACGCGATCTCGCTCTACGGATCGACCGAAGCCGAGGTCGCCAGGCAGGTTCGCGCACCAAGGCATGGCGTGATGCCTGCCTGGCTGGGCAGGCTGGGCGACAGCACGGTGAAGGAACTCACCGTTTATGTTCACTCGCTGGGCGGGGGAGAATAACATTGGACAAGCGCACCATGGAGCGGGCCGACATCGAACGGCTTGAGGCCACACCGGTCAACTCGGCCAAGAGCCGTCAGCCGCTCTATGCGCCGCGCAAGAAAATCTTCCCGAAGCGTGCTTCGGGAAGTTTTCGGCGTTTCAAGTGGTTGATCATGGCGGTCACGCTGGGCATCTACTACCTGACGCCGTGGCTGCGCTGGGATCGGGGGCCATACGCTCCCGACCAGGCCGTGTTGCTCGACATGGCCAACCGCCGCTTCTACTTCTTCCCCATCGAGATCTGGCCGCAGGAGTTCTTCTTCGTCGCCGGCCTGCTGGTCATGGCCGGCATCGGCCTGTTCCTCATCACTTCGACGGTCGGCCGCGCCTGGTGCGGCTACACCTGTCCGCAGACGGTCTGGGTCGACCTGTTCCTAGTCATCGAGCGCGCCATCGAAGGCGACCGGAACGCCCGCATCAAGCTCGATTCCGCGCCCTGGTCGTTCGACAAGCTCTGGAGGCGGGTGACAAAGCACCTGATCTGGCTGCTGATTGCGGTGGCCACCGGCGGCGCCTGGATCTTCTACTTCGCCGACGCCCCCACGCTGTTGAAGGAACTCTTCACGCTCCAGGCCGCGCCGATCGCCTACATTACCGTCGCCATCCTCACAGCCACCACCTACACTTTCGGCGGGCTGATGCGCGAGCAGGTCTGCACCTACATGTGCCCGTGGCCGCGCATCCAGGCTGCGATGCTCGACGAGAACTCGCTGACGGTCACCTACAACGACTGGCGCGGCGAGCCCCGCTCGCGCCACGCCAAGAAGGCCGCCGCCGCCGGCGAGACGATCGGCGATTGCGTGGACTGCAATGCCTGCGTGGCCGTCTGCCCGATGGGCATCGACATCCGCGACGGCCAGCAGCTCGAATGCATCACCTGCGCGCTCTGCATCGACGCCTGCGACAGCGTCATGGACAAGATCGGCAAGGAACGCGGGCTCATTTCCTACGCCACGCTGAACGACTACCAGGCCAACATGGCGCTCGCCACCGGCAACGGCGCCCATGCGATCGACCCGGCCAAGGTCCGCACGCCCGCGGGCACGCTTTCCGAGAAGGTGGCGCAGTTCCGCCTGCGCAAGCTGGTGCGGCCGCGTACCATCATCTATTTTGCGGCATGGTCGCTGGTCGGGCTCGCGCTGTTCTACGCGCTGCTCAGCCGCGATCGGCTGGAGCTCAGCGTTCTGCACGATCGCAACCCGCAGTTCGTCACCCTTTCCGACGGCTCGTTCCGCAACGGCTACACCGTCAAGCTGCTCAACATGATCCCCGAGCCGCGCACCGTCGTGCTGTCGCTCGACGGCCTGCCCGGCGCCACAATGTCGGTGGTAGGCATGGAGCACTCGGAAGACCGGTCGGTCGAGGTCGCGCTCGAGCCGGACCGGCTGAAGACGCTCAAGGTCTTTGTGCGACTGCCGAGGTATCGCGTGCCGGGCACCGCGACTTCCTTCAAGTTCATGGTCGAGGACCAGGCGAGCGGCGAGCATGACGCCTATGTCGCGACCTTCAAGGCACCGGAGAAGAGATGATGATTGCGCGCGCGTTCCGCCCCAGGCAATTCACCGGCTGGCACATGCTGGTCGTGATGGTGCTCTTCTTCGGCACCATCATCACCGTGAACATCGTCATGGCGGTCTACGCCAATACGAGCTGGACCGGGCTCGTGGTCCAGAACACCTATGTCGCCAGCCAGGAGTTCAACCGCAAGGCTGCCGAAGGCCGCGCCCAGGCCGCGCGCGGCTGGCAGACCACGCTGGAACTGCAGCCGGGCCTGGTGCGCTTCGTCCTTGCCGACGCCAGCGGCGCGGCGGTGCACCCCAAGGGCGTGACCGCCAAGTTCCGCCGCCCCGCCTATGAAGCGGAAGACGAGACCATCACGCTGAAGCCGTTGCCTGACGGCGCCTATGGCGCCGAACGGACGATCCGCGACGGCATCTGGATCGTGGAAGTCGAGGCCGACATCGGGGAAACCTTGCCCTACCGCGATGTCCGGCGCGTCGTCGTGAAGGAGGGAGCTTTCAAATGAGTTGCTGCGCCCCCACCGAAATCGTCTCCGACCTCGAGCGCGCCGAGCGCGCCGGCCCCTCGCCGGAGGAAATGCTGCTGGCCAGCCGGGCCGTCGGCGAAGGACTTCGCCAGAGCGACCTTGCGGTGCCCGGCATCCATTGCGGGGCCTGCATCCAGAAGATCGAGAGCGCCCTTTCCCGCCTCGAAGGCGTGGAAAACGCCCGCGTCAACCTGTCGACGCGGCGCGTCAGCGTGCGCTGGCACGAAGGCCGGGTGCCGCCGATCGTGCCTACCATCGAGGGCCTCGGCTACGAAACGCACCTGTTCGACCCGGAGGTCGGCCAGAAGGACAAGACGCTTGCCGAACTGATCCGGGCGTTGGGAATATCGGGCTTCGCCTCGGCCAACATCATGCTGCTTTCGGTTTCAGTGTGGTCGGGCGCCGAAGGCTCGACCCGCGACCTGTTTCACTGGGTTTCGGCGCTGATCGCCATTCCAGCACTTGTCTTTGCGGGTCGCATCTTCTTCCGCTCGGCCTGGAACGGCCTCAGGCGCGGCCGCATGAACATGGACGTGCCGATCTCGCTCGGCATCCTGCTCGCCTATGGCATGAGCATCTATGAAACCATGCATCACGGTCAGCACGCCTATTTCGACGCTTCGGCCACGCTGCTGTTCTTCCTGCTGATTGGCCGCACCTTCGACCATGTCATGCGCGAACGCGCCCGCGAGGCGGTGAAGGGGCTGGCGCGGCTTGCCGCCCGCGGTGCAATGGTGCTGCGCCCCGACGGCTCGCGCGACTATCTGCCGGTCGACGAAATCGAGCCCGATATGCGCATCCTGCTCGCTGCAGGCGAGCGCGTACCGGTGGATGCGCGCATCGAGGAAGGCGCCTCCGATCTCGACTGCTCGCTGGTGTCTGGCGAAAGCGAGCCGCAGCATGTGGCCCCGGGTGCGGAAATCCGCGCCGGCACGCTCAACCTCACCGGCCCGCTGACCATCCGCGCGCTGGCGGCGGCGAAGGATTCCTTCCTTGCCGAAATGGTGCGGATGATGGAAGCGGCCGAAGGCGGTCGCAACGTCTATCGCCGCATCGCAGATCGCGCCTCCGCGCTCTATTCGCCGGTCGTCCACCTCACAGCCTTGCTCACCTTTATCGGCTGGGCAGCGATGACCGGCGACCTGCACCGCTCCATCACCATCGCCATTTCGGTGCTGATCATCACCTGCCCCTGTGCGCTGGCGCTGGCGGTGCCGATCGTGCAGGTCGTTGCCGCACGCCGCCTGTTCGAGAGCGGCATCATGGTCAAGGACGGCTCTGCGATGGAACGCCTGGCCACCATCGACACGATCGTCTTCGACAAGACCGGCACGCTGACCGTCGGCACGCCGAGGCTGGTCAACGTCGAAGCCATCGATCCCAAGGCGCTCGGCATCGCCGCCGCCATGGGCGCGCATTCACGCCACCCGCTGTCGAAGGCGCTCGCCCAGACCGGCGCCGAAGGTCCCGGCTTCGCGCTTGGCGACATCCAGGAACTGCCCGGCTACGGCATGGAGGCGACCGCACGCGGCGACCTCTATCGCCTCGGCCGGGCGGACTGGGCGCTGACCGAAGGGCAGGCGCAAGCGGAGGCTGGCACCGTGCTGACCAAAAACGGCAAGCTGCTGGCGCAGTTCGCCTTCGAGGACCGTCTGCGCGACGGCGCAACCGATGCCGTCAAGCAGCTTTCCGGCAAGAACCTGCGCCTCGAGGTGCTCTCCGGCGACCGGCCAGCGGCGGTGGCCAGGTTGAGCCAGGCGCTCGGCATCAGGGACTTCCGCGCCGGCGTGCTGCCGGGCGACAAGGCAGGCCGCGTGGCCGCGCTTGCAGCCGACGGGCGCAAGGTGCTGATGGTCGGCGACGGCCTCAACGACGCGCCTGCACTGGTGGCTGCTCACGTCTCGATGGCGCCTGCCACCGCCGCCGATGTCGGCCGCAACGCCGCCGATTTCGTCTTCCTGCGCGAAAGCCTGGCCGCCGTGCCGCTGACGCTGCGCATCTCCAGGGATTCCGGCCGGCTGATCCGGCAGAACCTCGCCATTGCCGGCATCTACAACGTCATTGCTGTGCCGATCGCCATTTTGGGCTATGTTACCCCTCTGGTAGCGGCGCTTTCCATGTCGTTCTCCTCGGTGCTGGTGGTGTCCAACGCGCTTCGTCTCAAGGGCGCGAAAAAATCCACCGCCAAGGCGTCCAAGGAAAACGGCACGCACCGCGCAATGGGCACGATGGAACCGGCCAAATGACGGTCCTCGTCTATCTGATCCCGATCGCGTTGCTCCTGGGCGGCCTTGGCCTGGCCGCCTTCCTCTGGTCGCTGAAAAGCGGCCAGTACGACGATCTTGACGGCGCCGCCTCCCGCATCCTGATCGACGACGGCGACAAGCCGGCCTGACGCCCTCCCGCCGAGAGGTGCCGCCTGCCAGCGCAACGGCAATATGTCCCAGGGCGCTTGCTTGACATCGCCCCACCTATGGTTACCATGCGCGCATGGTCGAATTCCGCCTCATCTTTCAGCGAGAGCCTCAGCGCATAAAAGCGGGAATTTAGCCCGGGCGCGATCGAAGCCTGGCTTCGCGTCCGGGGCAGCCAGGTTGCTCAACTACAACCCAGCCGCACCCATTTCGCCGAAGGGCGATAACCACAAATGGAAGCCTGATGATGCGGGGCCGCGCTTCGGCGGGTCCCAACGGCAGGACCGCCGGGAACACGGCTTTATCGCCTTTCGAGCCCAAATTGCTTGAGATTGCGACCGTCACTTCCTAAAAGGCCAAAAATCTCCCGCAACGCGCACCGTATCGCCGGCCCCGGCATGCGGCGTGCATTGAACCGAAAGCCTCTTGAGCCAGCACTGAATTGATGATCCAGACCCCCTACTACCTTGTCGACAAGTCCCGGCTGCTCCCCAACATGGAAAAGATCGCCTATGTGCGCGAGCATTCCGGCGCCAAGCTGCTTCTGGCGCTGAAGTGCTTCGCCACATGGTCGGTCTTCGACCTGATGCGCGAATATATGGACGGCACCACTTCGTCGTCGCTCAACGAGGTCAGGCTCGGCCGCGAAAAGTTCGGCGGCGAGACCCACGCCTATTCGGTCGCCTATGCCGATCACGAGATCGATGAGGTCGTGGCCAATGCCGACAAGATCATCTTCAATTCGATCGGCCAGCTGGAGCGCTTCGCCGATCGGGCAAACGGTCTGGCGCGCGGCCTGCGCCTCAACCCGCAGGTCAGTTCGTCCAGTTTCGATCTCGCCGATCCGGCGCGCCCCTTCAGCCGTCTGGGCGAGTGGGATGTGACCAAGGTCGAAGCCGTAATGGACCGCATCAGCGGCTTCATGATCCACAACAACTGCGAGAACGAGGACTTTGGCCTCTTCGACCGCATGCTCACGCAGATCGAGGAAAAGTTTGGCGCCCTGCTCGGCCGCGCCGAATGGGTGAGCCTTGGCGGCGGCATCCACTTCACCGGCGAGAACTACCCGCTCGACAAGTTCTGCGCGCGCCTGAAGGCATTTTCCGAGCGCTACGGCGTGCAGGTCTATCTGGAGCCGGGCGAAGCCGCCATCACCAAGAGCACGACGCTGGAAGTGACCGTGCTCGACATGCTGAACAACGGCAAGGACCTCGCCATTGTCGACAGCTCGATCGAGGCTCACATGCTCGATCTGCTGATCTACCGCCAGGACGCCAAGGTCTCGCCCGATGCGGGGCCGCACAGCTACATGGTCTGCGGCAAGTCGTGCCTGGCCGGCGACATCTTCGGCGAGTTCCGCTTCGAGGAAAAGCTCAAGGTCGGCGACCGGATCTCGATCCAGGACGCGGCCGGTTACACAATGGTCAAAAAGAACTGGTTCAACGGCGTGCGCATGCCGTCCATCGCGGTGCGCGAGCTGGACGGCACCGTGCGCGTGGTGCGCGAGTTCGGTTTTGAGGATTACGTCGCAAGCCTCTCGTGAGGCTTGCCGGGTTTTGCCAACGGGACAGAAGGAGACAAACGCCCGAATGAAGAAGAACGTTCTGATCATCGGCGCGGGCGGCGTGGCCCAGGTCGTCGCTCACAAATGCGCACGGCATAACGACGTGTTCGGCGACATCCACGTCGCTTCGCGCACACTCGGCAAATGCACTGCCATCATCGAGTCTATCCGGCAGAAGAACAGCCTGAAAAAGGCTGACGGCGTGTTGGAAGCACACGCGCTCGACGCGATGGACATCGAGGCGACCAAGGCGCTGATCGAGAAGACCAAAAGTCGAATCGTCATCAATGTCGGCTCGGCCTTCCTCAACATGTCGGTGCTGTCTGCATGCATCGCCACGGGCGCGGCCTATATCGACACGGCCATCCACGAAGATCCGACCAAGATCTGCGAAACGCCGCCATGGTATGCCAACTATGAGTGGAAGCGCCGTGAAGAGTGCGAGAAGGCCGGCGTCACCGCCATTCTGGGCGCCGGTTTCGACCCCGGCGTGGTGAATGCCTATGCCAAGCTGGCTTTCGACGAGTATTTCGACAAGATCGACTCCGTCGATATCGTCGACATCAACGCCGGCAGCCATGGCAAGTATTTCGCGACGAACTTCGACCCGGAGATCAACTTCCGCGAATTCACCGGCCAGGTCTGGTCGTGGCAGGACAACCAGTGGGTCTCGAACAAGATGTTCGAGGTCGGCAAGGAGTGGGACCTGCCGGTGGTCGGCAAGCAGAAGGCCTACATGACCGGCCATGACGAGGTGCATTCGCTGTCGCAGATCCTCGGCATTCCGACGGTCCGCTTCTGGATGGGCTTCGGCGACCACTACATCAACGTCTTCACCGTGCTGAAGAACCTCGGTCTTCTGTCCGAGAAGCCGGTCAAGACCGCCGAAGGCGTGGAAGTCGTGCCGCTCAAGGTGGTCAAGGCAGTCCTGCCCGATCCGTCCTCGCTGGCGCCGAACTACACCGGCAAGACCTGCATCGGCGACTTCGTGAAGGGCGTGAAGGACGGCAAGGAACGCGAAGTCTTCATCTATAACGTCGCCGACCATGCCGAAGCCTATCAGGAAGTCGGCAGCCAGGGCATTTCCTACACGGCCGGCGTGCCGGCTGTGGCCGCCGCGCTCCTGGTCGCGAAGGGCGACTGGGACGTGAAGAAGATGGCCAATGTCGAGGACCTGCCGCCCCGGCCGTTCCTGGGCGTGCTCAACGAGATCGGCCTGCCGACGCGCATCAAGGATGCCGACGGCGACCGCGCGCTGGAGTTCCCCGAATTCCGCATGGCCGCCGAATAAGGCAACCCGGCATTGCCGCGCTGCGGCAGCTTCTACGCCTCCTCCCTCGCCGGAGGGGGCGTTTTCGTTTGAAGCAACCCCTACCCCCTCCCCACAAGGGGGAGGAGAATCTCGCGGCTTGGCCGTCTGGTACCAACCTTCACCGTTTTGGTGATCACGGCGGCGAAATCATCCCCCTCCCCCTTGTGGGGAGGGGCTAGGGGTGGGGTTACAAACCGCCTCGAAGCATCCGTATAGCGATAGCCCTACCCACCGGAGGGGACGTTTTCGTTTGCGAAGAGGCTGTTCCCAAGCGGCCTGGGCGGTGTCGCGTCGGCCTCTGCCCGTATCCAGTTCAGGAAGGACACCACCGACGCCTTCGGCGCCCCGTGCTTGATGACCACATAGTAGGCCGAGCGCGGCCGCAACGTTTCCACCGACACGCGCACGAGCTGGCCGCGCTGCAGCAGATCATCCACCAGCCGATGCCAGCCCAGCGCAATGCCTTCGCCGCGCATCGCCGCGTAGAGCGCGTCGGTGTAGAAATTGCAGCTAAGCGTGATGTTCTTGCGCTCGCCGCCGTGCCCGAACGCGCCCAGCCAATGGTCCCAGTCGACCCAGGTCGGCTCATGCGCGTCGCTGGCGATAAGATTGTGGCGGGCAAGGTCGGCGACGCAATCGGGCGCGCTGCGCTGGGCGAGATAGTCAGGGCTGCACACCGGAAACACGTCGTCGCCGAACAGCAGGACCGCCTTGCCATCCGGCCAGTTGCCGTCGCCGTAGCGGATCGCCACGTCGATCTCGTCGCGCAGCAGGTCGACGCTGGGGTCCTGGGTCACGATCTTGAGCTTGATATCGGGATCGGTGCGCCGGAAGCTCGAAACCTTCGGCAGCAGCCAGAAATGCGAGAACGCCACCGTGGCCGAGATGGTCAGTTCGCCGGCATCCCTGCCGCTGGTGATGGTGCGCACCGTCTGCGCCACGATGCCGAGCGCCTCCGACATCGAGGCGGCCAGCGCCCTGCCCGGCTCGGTAAGCTCGATCGCGCGATGCATGCGGCGAAACAGCGGAAAGCCGAGGCTGCTTTCCAGCGCCTGTACCTGCCGGCTCACCGCCGCCTGGGTGATGCCAAGCTCGGCCGCCGCGCGGGTAAAACTTGCCTGTCGCGCCGCCGCCTCGAACACCACCAGAGCCGTCATCGAAGGCAATTGCCGCCGAAAGCCTGACATTACAAAACCTCATGCAAGGCGTTCCAAAAAATGCCGTTGACGCTTTATCGCATGATGAGAGTTTATGCATCGTCGATTCCGCGGGCCTGCCTCACAGCGGCGTTTCTTGCGGGAGGAGATCGCAATCAAAGCATGGGGCCGCTTGCCATCATGCTGGCGCAGCAGCTGAGAAACGGAACTCGAGACCATGACCACCCCTGCCACGCCCACCCAGGAACAGAGATCGGGCGGACGCGAAGCGCGCCGGCGCGCCCGCATGACCCGTTCGCCGAGCGGATTGCACCGGCCCTATATCGTGCGCGGCATCCCCACCTACGACGTGATGTCGGAAGAGAACCTGCTGCGCATCGAGGCGACCGCCGACCGCATCCTTGCCGAGATCGGCATCGAGTTCCGTGACGACCCGGTCGCGCTGGACCACTGGAAGCGGGCCGGTGCCAAGGTCGAGGGCGTGCTGGTGAAGTTCGAGCCCGGCATGCTGCGCGAGATCCTAAAGACCGCGCCGGTCGAGTTCACCCAGCATGCGCGCAACCCTGCCAATTCGGTGCAGATCGGCGGCAAGAATGTCGTCTTCTCGCCGGCCTATGGCTCGCCCTTCGTCATGGATCTCGACAAGGGCCGCCGTTACGGCACGATCGAGGATTTCGAGAACTTCGTGAAGCTCGCGCAGTCCTCGCCCTGGCTGCACCACTCCGGCGGCACGGTGTGCGAGCCGGTCGACGTGCCGGTCAACAAGCGCCATCTCGACATGGTCTATGCCCACATCCGCTATTCGGATCGCGGCTTCATGGGTTCGGTCACGGCCGAGAGCCGGGCCGAGGATTCCATCGACATGGCCCGCCTCGTCTTCGGCGAGCAATTCACCGACGAGAACTGCGTCATCCTTGGAAACGTCAACGTCAACTCGCCGCTGGTGTGGGACGCCACCATGACCACGGCGCTGCGCGCCTATGCCCGCGCCAACCAGGCCGCTGTCGTGGTGCCCTTCATCCTGGGCGGCGCCATGGGGCCCGTCACCAATGCCGGCGCGATTGCCCAGTCGCTGGCCGAGACCATGGCTGGCTGCGCGCTGACCCAATTGGAACGCCCGGGCGCGCCGGTGATCTTCGGCAACTTTTTGTCCTCGATGTCGCTGCGGTCCGGCTCGCCCACCTTCGGCACGCCGGAACCGGCCGTCGGTTCGATGGTCATCGGCCAGCTTGCGCGCAGGCTTGGCCTGCCGCTCAGGTGCTCCGGCAATTTCACCACGTCGAAGCTGCCCGACGCCCAGGCCATGAACGAGGGCACCGTGTCGATGCTGGCAGCCGTGCATTGCGGCGCCAACTTCATCCTGCATTCTGCCGGCTTCCTCGACGGCCTTCTGTCCATGTCCTACGAGAAATTCGTCATGGACTCCGACTTCTGCGGCGCTCTGCACAGCTATCTCGACGGCGTGAAGGTGGATGACAACCAGCTCGCGCTCGACGCCTTCCAGGAGGTCGGCCCAGGCAATCACTTCTTCGGCTGCGCCCACACCATGGCGAACTACGAGACCGCTTTCTGGGATTCGGAGATCGCCGACAACGAGGCCTTCGAGAAATGGGAGGTCGCCGGTTCGGAGGATGCCGCCACCCGCGCCAACAAGCGCTGGAAGAAGGCGCTGGCCGAGTATGAGGCGCCGCCGCTCGACGAAGGCATCGACGAGGCCCTGAAGGATTTTATCGCACGCCGCAAGGCATCGATGGACGACGCCTGGTATTGATATGGAAAAGGCTTCCGCAGGTGTCGGCGGAAGCCTTTTTCTTCTCGCTCACCTTCCCACCGGCGCGCCAGCCCGGTCAGCTCAATGCGCCGCGAGGCTGTTCCACAGCATGTAGATCGCCACCGCGAAGATGATCGCTGCGAAGATCTTGTTGAGCAGGCCCTTCTTGCCTGCAAGCCGTGACGCAAGCGCCGTGCCGACGGCACCGCCTAGAACGCCGCCGCCGATGAACTCCGCCGCCAGCGGCCAGTCCACGAGGCCCGACGCGGCATAGCTCACCGCCGTGGCAAGGCCGAGCGCACCGACGGCCAGCAGCGAGGACCCCACGGCGCTGAACATCGGCATGCCGGTGGCGAACATCAGCCCCGGCACGATAAGAAAGCCGCCGCCGATGCCGAAGAAGCCGGAGGCCATGCCGGCCATCAGCGCGACCAGCGCCGTCAGCAGGCACATGCGCAGGTCCACCGGCCGCTGGGCCGAGCCGCGGTCCCGCCGAGGCTTCAGCATCAGACCGCCCACGACCATCATCAGCAGCGCGAAGAGGGCGAGCAGGTGCTGTCCGTCCATCGCCTTGCCGATGCTCGAGCCGGCCAGCGCCCCGAGCGTGCCGATCACGGCAAAGACGATGGCGCAGCGCCACCACACATTGCCTTTCAGTGCATGGCCGGTGAAGTTGGCGAAGGCATTGACCGACACCGCCAGCGCGCCGGTGCCGATCGCCACATGGGGGCTTGCCACCCCGACGACATAGAGCAGGAGCGGCGTGGCGAGGATCGAGCCGCCACCGCCGACCAGCCCGAGCATGAAGCCGACCAGGCTGCCCGAGCCGACCGCGCTCAGCATTGTCCCGGTCATGACCGGAGCCTCCGATAGCGCCTGTCATGCACCACCATGCCCGTCACCATTGCGGCAACGAAAAGCGCGGTCTGCCAAATGCCCAGCGATAGCGACGCGACCGCCGGGCCCGGGCAGAAGCCGCCAAGCCCCCAGCCAAGGCCGAAGATCGCCGAACCCAGGATCAGCCGGCCATCGATCCGGTTCATCTCAGGCAAGTGGAAGGCCGGCTCGAAGGCGGGACGGTTCATGCGCCGGGCAAGCGTCACACCGCCGAACGCCACCACGACGGCGCCGCCCAGCACGAAGGCCAGGCTCGGGTCCCAATTGCCGAATATGTCGAGGAAGCCCTGCACCCGCGCCGGGTTGAGCATGCCCGAAAGCGCCAGGCCGAAGCCGAAGATCAAACCAGCCGCAAGTGCTACGAAAATCTGTGCCGAACGTGCCATTAGAGATCGCAGCGAAAACCGCGCCAGGCCGAGCACGCCGTGGCCGCTGGTGCAGCCGGAGCCCATGCGCGTGCCGAAGCCCACCAGCAGGCCCGCGACGATGATGATCGGCCAGGCAACCGTGACGGTGACCGCCGGCCACTGCCCAAACAGCGACAGGAACAGCACCGGCCCGAGCAGAAGGCCGACGACGAAGGCTAGGTTGGTGGAAATGTTGATCCCGCAGGCCAGCCGGCCGACGATGCCGCTGATGCCGGCAATACGTCCGTTGAGCACAAGCAGGATTGCGGCGGAAAGCCCGATCAGCATTCCGCCCGCGAGCGAGGGCCAGTAAGCGGTCATGCCCGCTCTCCTTCATTACAATAGATGCCATAGAGCGCCTCGATGAGCCGGGCCGCCCTCTCCTCCGTCAGCCGGTAAAAGATCTGCTTGCCCTCGCGGCGCGTCTCCACGATGCCGGCCTGCCGCAGCACGGTAAGCTGCTGCGACAAGGTCGGCTGGTGGACGTCGAGTTTCTCTTCCAGCTCGCCCACCGAATACTCGCCTTCCACCAAGGTGCAGGCGAGCATCAGGCGCACAGGGTGAGCCAGCGTCTTGAGCAGCACAGCCACCTCTCCGGCGCTCGCCGCCATGTCGGCCAGAGGCTTGCCCGCCGGCCGGATGTTTTCCATCACGTTCACCATTTTGCTCCTTCCAGCGCATCGAGCGGGAATTTCAGATATCGCCGGCCGTTGCTTTCGGGCTCCGGCAGCCTGCCACCCCGCACATTGACCTGCAGCGCGTGCAGGATCAGCTTCGGCATCGGCAGCGTCTTGTCGCGCGCTTCCCTGATCTTCACGAAGGAGGCCTCGTCCATGCCGGCGATATGCGGGTTGGCGCGCTTCTGCTCCGCCACCGTGCTTTCCCAGCGCGGCGCACGGCCGTTGGGCTGGTAGTCATGCCCGGTGTAGATGCGGGTCTCGTCGGGCAGCGCCAGGATGTCCTGGATCGAGCGCCACAAAACCTGCGCGCTGCCGCCCGGAAAGTCCGCGCGCGCCGTACCGCTGTCGGGCACGAACATCGTGTCGTGCACGAAGGCCGCATCGCCGATCACATAGGTGATCGAGGCCAGCGTGTGGCCGGGCGAGAACAGCACATGCGCTTCGATATTGCCGACCTTGAACTTGTCGCCATGGGCGAACAGCCGGTCCCACTGCGAGCCGTCAGCCTTCAGTTCGGGCCAGTTGTAGATCTCCTTCCAGAGCTTCTGGACGTCGACCACATGCTCGCCGATTGCCGTTGGCGCGCCGGTCTTCTGCTTCAGGTAGTGGGCGGCCGAAAAATGGTCGGCATGGGGATGGGTGTCGAGAATCCATTCGACCGTCAGCCCCTCTCTCTCGACATAGGCGAGAATCGCGTCGGCGCTGTCCGTCGAGGTCGAGCCGGATTTCTCGTCGAAGTCGAGCACGGGATCGACGATGGCGCATTTCTTCGTCTCGGGATCGGTCACGACATATTGCACGCTCCAGGTGCGCGGGTCGAAGAACGCCTCCACGTCCGGATGCTTGCGGTCGCGCGCCAGCCAGTTGGCGGCCATGGAAAGGTCGAGGCCGTGCGCCTTGCCGAAGGGCAGCACCTCATCCGCCTTCATGCGGCCGTCAAGAACTTCGCCCAAGGCATATAGCGCCAGCGCTCTCGCGCCGCTCTTGCAATGCGCCACCACAGGGCCCTTGGCCTGTGCAACTGTCGCCCGAAAGGCGCGGATGTCGGCCTCGGTGATGGTCTGTCCGGTGACGGGGATGAAGTCATAGTCGATACCCGCGCCCTCGGCCGCGCGCCTTTCGGCGGCCGTTCCGGGCTGTCCGGCTTCTTCGGCATCGGGGCGCACGTTGACAAGCTTCGAAACCCCTTCTTCCGCCAGCCGCGCGAAATCGGCGAGTTGCGGTTGCCCGGCGACAGAGAGCCGCTCGTCGATCTTGATCGTCTGCATGGGTACTTTCCCTTTCCAGAACTCAATATACGTTTTCATATATTGTATTCTGTCGAAATGACAAGAGGCTTTCCGAAACCGCGCATCCGCAATGGACCGTCCAGGAAAAAGCGCCTCAGGCGCCCGTCGGATCTTTCCGCAATTGTCGCGGCAAGCCGGCGGATCCCACAAAAATTCGCGACGAGCGGTGCCGGTCCGAGCCCGCCGCCACCCCTTCAGGATCGTCGGAAGAAAAGCGGCTGTGGAAAAACTTCGATAGCCTTATCATTTTAAGGGTTCGGTTTAAGTGTCGTTAACCCTGCGTCAGGCAGGGTCACGACGCATGAAATTCTCCCTGAAGTTCATGCAGGCGGCTCCGGTTCCCCCAACACCCCACCCGGAGTCGCCACCCACGGGCGGCGTGGCCGCCTTCCCGGTCAGAGCACCGGTTCCCGATGGCTCGTCCTCCCCCATCTCCGCACCGAACCACCGTCCGCCGGTGCGCGGAAATTTCGCCGCAATGCCATCCAAATCCGCTGGCAAGGCGGAGTCGTTTCACTGGCCGAACACCAAAGCTGATTGGTCGATTAATAATTTGTTGAGCGCCTACGATGACCATCGTGGCGCCCCCGAGACTGCGCATGTTCCAATTCGATAACGACCTGTTCCTGCTTCTGAATGCCGGCTCGGCGCCCAACGCCACGGTGGCGTGGCTGGCTATTTTCATAACCAGGTTTCTCGTTCTTTTGATTCCGCTCGGTCTGGCTGGCCTTTGGATTTCCGGCGGGCGCCGCAGCCGCCTCACCGCGATAGCTCTCTGCGCCGCGCTCGCAATCGCCATCGTCATGAGCGCCATTGTCGGGCTGGTCTTCTTCAGGCCTCGCCCCTTCATGGTCGGTCTCGGCCACGCATTGGTCGACCACCGCCCGAACTCTTCATTCCCCAGCAATCACGCGCTCGCCTTTGCCACCTGTGCAGCAGTGCTTTTCATGGTCAGGCGCAAGGGAGCCGCCTGGATCGCGACGGCGGCGGGCATCATCGTCGCCTGGTCGAGAATTTATATCGGCGTCCACTACCCTCTCGACATGCTCGGCTCCGTCGTGCTCGCCGCATTGGCGGCGATGGCCTCGCTCTGGATCATGGATCGCCACGGCGCGCAGCTGCTGTCTCTCGCGGAGCGCATGGAGAGGCTTGTTCTGGCGCCGTTCAGCAAAACATAGGAGCTCCGTGCCCCGGGCCGGCAAGGCCAGTTCACCACCTGGCGGTCCTGCGGCGATGCTGAAACTCAAGCGCTACCAGATGCCCCCTCAGGGCCTTGGCAAGCCCCGCCCCATCGACCACGCCGTCCTGAAACTTCCGCGTGAGGAATTTTGCTGCATCTCGTCCCTTTTCCGAAGGCACACCCTTAACGAAGCCGGCGTCGGCCAGGACCTGCTCGATGAGCGCCATGTCAGAGGACGAAAGATATTGCCGGTGACTGTGGGAAGTCATCCCGTTCTCCCAATCGGATTGTCTGCAGCCCCCCGGCAATCGGCAGCAATGGTGCCGACATGGCAATGTTGCACACCACCGACGGTGGCGTCTATTCGAGACAATGCCCGACCATTGACAGGTCTTTTACGGACAATACCCAATGCGGATATGCGCCTTTCATCCAAATTATCCTTGCAGCAGGGTTTTCCGGTTCCATAACGTGAACATCGTTGCGGCGGGTTTTGCCGCCGACCACCAGATGACGTGATCGACCAGGACCCTCGCGGAGAGATGGAAACGGGCATGAGTGGCTGTTCGCTCGTCTGGCTGCGCAACGACCTGCGCCTGGCCGACAATCCCGCGCTCGCGTCGGCAATCGCCCGCGGCGCAGGCGTGGTCGCGCTCTATGTTCACGAGACCGCTCCCGGTCTCAGGCCTCCCGGGGGCGCGGCACGCTGGTGGCTGGAAAGAAGCCTCGCTTCGCTTCGGGACAGTCTCGCTGAAGCGGGCATCGAGCTTCTGGTCGAGACCGGCGATGCCAGGGAAATCGTGCCTAAGGGGGCCGCGCGCCTGAAGGCGGCTTTCGTATGCTGGAACCGCAGATATGCGGCCGCCGAGCGTGACATCGACGCCGCCATAAAGACAACCCTGCGCGCAAACGGAGCCGCCGCCGCTTCCTTTCCCGGCAATGTGCTCGTCGAGCCCTGGGGAGTTCGCACCGGCGGCGGCGGCCCCTACCAGGTCTTCACTCCGTTTGCCAAGGCGGTGCGGCAGCATCACGTGGCGCCTCCACTCTCTCACCCTGAGGCAGGCTCCCGAACAACCCTGTCTTCACCGGACCCTGAAGGCCCCCTCACCGGCGAGCCGGCCTGGTCGCAAAAGCTCGCGAAACACTGGGCCGTGGGCGAAGAGGCCGCCCGCGCGGCTCTGCTGCGCTTCCTGGACAATTGCCTCGCAGGCTACGCCGAGAACCGCGACCGCCCAGCCATCGACGGAACCTCGTCGCTATCGCCATACCTGCGCTTCGGCGAGATCAGCGCCAGGCAGGTGTGGCACGCCGCCGGCGCCGTCTCGGCGCAAGACCCGGCAAAGGCAGCGCAGGTGGAAAAATTCCTTTCCGAGCTGATCTGGCGCGACTTCAACTATCACCAGCTCTATCATCGCCCTGACATCGCCAGTCTCGATATGCGCGACAGCCTGGCCGGCCTGGAATGGCGCAACGACGAAGCTGCGCTGCGTGCCTGGGAGCGGGGCCTCACCGGGTTCCCGATCGTGGATGCTGGCATGCGTCAGCTTTGGGAAACCGGATGGATGCACAACCGCGTGCGCATGCTGGCGGCGTCACTGCTGACAAAGAACCTGCTCATCGACTGGCGGCTGGGCGAAAGATGGTTCTGGGACACGCTGGTCGACGCGGACATGGCCAGCAACCCCGGGAACTGGCAGTGGGTGGCCGGCTGCGGCATGGACGCCGCGCCCTATTTCCGCATCTTCAATCCCGTCCTGCAAGGCCAGCGGTTCGACCCGGACGGCAGCTATGTCAAACGCTGGGTGCCTGAACTGGCCGCCCTGCCCGCCATCTGGGTGCACCGCCCGTTCGAAGCCCCCGAAACCGAGCTAACGGCCGCCGGCGTGACACTCGGCGGAACCTACCCACGCCCCATCGTCGACCTGAAGGCCTCGCGGGACCGCGCAATGCGGGCCCGAGCAGTACCATAGCTTGCCCGGCTGGGGCGTGGGTTCGCCATCGCTACCTTTGCTGGCATTTTTTGCACTTGACAGCCAGAGGTAGAAACCTACTTGGCGGTGTACCCCAATCTGGAGGGAGAGGAAGTATGCCAAAGCAACGACCTCAACCGAAGAAATTGCGCGCGACGGCGCCCGGGTCCACTCGAGACGAGACAAAGCCGAGGCTCCTTCTCGCCGGATATGATCCGGCGACCACAGACCATGCGCGCGTGTCACAGCCGGACCATCGTCCGGAACGCCCGCTCATATTCATTGCGGACCACGACCATGAACTTCGCGACAGGATTCGCACGATCCTTGTGCAGTCTGGCTGGACCGTCGAGGACCGTGAGACGCCCGACGATTATCTCGAAGCCTGCCGTCTGCATTCACCGGATGAACCCTGCCGCTGGTCGCCCGCCATCATCATTGCGAGCGAGAGCGACATGTCGATGGCCATTCAGGTCGTAAAGATAAGCGCGTCGAACTTCATTTCGAAACCGGTCAAACGCGACGAACTGCTGCTTGGTATCAAGCGTGCGCTTGAGTGGTCGAGGCGAGGGTTCAGGCCACCCGACCCGGAAGAGTTTTCCGGCAGCCATATCTCGAGGCTGACACCCCGGCAGGTACAGATCATGGAACTGGTACTCGCCGGCCACCCAAGCAAGAACATCGCTGCGGATCTCGGCATCAGTCGACGCACGGTCGAGAACCATCGCTCCGCCATCATGAAAAAGACAGGTGTGAAATCCCTGCCGGCCTTGACCAGGCTGGCGCTTGCCAGGTCCTGGAACGCGACGGACACCTCAGCCCCTGACGAATAAGCTCCGTCGCTCAGGTGGTCAGCCGCTGGGTTCGTGGCAGTCGAGCCACGCTGCCGCAGGCGCATTCAACAAACCGCTAAATCTTACCTGAATCATGGCCGGAACTTAGATATTCGTCGATATATTTTCCTATCGCGTCAGTACCTTCCGGCATATGGTATTCATGGCCATTGGCGAATGCCAGGTATCCATACACCTGCCGGTTGTCGATATATTGGGAAATCCCGCCCGTTCTCGCACTTTCTGAAAACACTACGTATTCGTGACGGCCCGTATCATCGGTGTATCGCAGGCTCTTTGCGACGTCCGAGCGTACGAGATAGGTGCAGTGGACGACCGGCACCTCATGGACACCGCGGATCCATCTGTTCAAAATCCAGTAATACTGGTCGCAGTCCTTGTAGTAACCGTTCTCATCGATCTCCGCGTGGAAGTTGGAATAGATCAAATGAGGATTCATTGACCGCAACAACGGCGAGACAATCGGCATGTCTAGCGACAGCAACTCGCGCAGTGTGGAGGGCATCAGGAAATTGTCCACATCGGCCACGAAGTAGAAATCGCAGTCATTCTCGACGGCGCGCCTCAGGCTGATGTCGCGGATTTCGCCGAGAACCCGGAACCGCGCGGGGTTCCATTCGTGCACTGCATACTGCTGGACGCGGGTCTGAACGTCCTCTGCGTCGAATTCAACACCGGCGTAGAGATGCCCCACACAGCTCACCCAATCGCGCAGGATACGTTCTGTTCCATCCGTGTTGTTGTTGGTGCGGATGTACAGGAAGATGGAAGATTTCGGGTATTCCAGCGCTTCGATGCACCGGAGATATAGCGGCAGAAACTCCTCTTTCTGCTTGGCCAAGATGGCAAGAAGCACCCTTGGCGATCCGGCGACGCGCGAATGGAGCCATCTCGGCGGCATCAGGGCATGTTGTTCCGCGAAGCTCTTCGTTGCCGCCGATCCCAGGTCCGGCTCCTTCATCAATCGTCCGCTGGCAAACCGGGCGTTCGACACCAAACGAGACAGGTCGGCGCCCGCGAATTTTCCCGTCGCGAGGATTTTCAGGCAGGCGTCGAGGCTCTCCGCATAGTGCCCTGACCAGTACGCGTTGACAGAAAACTCATCCAGAAGGCCGGTCTCGTAGATCCAGCGCTCGACGAACAGCCCGTCGGCCGGCATGGCTATGGCCAGTCCCCGCTTCGCAAGCTGGTACCCTTCCTCGTAGCGCTTCCTGTGACGGCAGAACCGGCTTGCTGCGTGCAGCGCCTCGGACCGGGTGGCCAAGGCATCCGACGCGCGAACATATGCATCGATCACCTCCTGCTCGGCGTAGCCGAGCCACTCCTTGAGCTGGGCTGCATAGTAGAGGCTGACGAATACTTCCTGCGGCCAAAACCCCATCTCGGCCCTGATAAGGTAATTTTCCAACGCCCTTTCGCGCTCGCCGAAATCGCGGTAGCTCTGCGCCAGATAAAACCGGTAGCGCGAAAGCAGGAATGCGTTGGTCTCCGTCTCCACCGCGGCTTCAAGCACCGCTGCGTCGCGCCGATAGGTCTGCGGGTCCTTCCGGCGCGCACCGTCGTGGTTTCGTCGCATGCGGATCCCGGAGAGGTGCCCTGACGGGCCGGCATCATCGCAGGTGATATATTCGTGCAGCACGCCTTCGTAGCGCCACGGCAGGGCGCTGCGCACCAGCTGCGTGCGTCGATACGAGATCGAGGTATCGGCAATGTCTATCGAGTAGGAATCTGCCGCCAGTGGAGGAAGACCACCACCGGGCCCGATCTCCAGGGCGTCGTCCGCGTCGATGATCAGCGTGTACTCGCTCTTCCCGCGGGCCAGATCGAGGGCTTCGGAGCGGTTGTGGGCAAAGTCGCGCCAGGGCCTCTCGTGCAACTCGCCGGGCAGGTCGCGCATGTGCTCGCGGATAATGTCCTGGGTGCCATCGGTGGACCCGGTATCGACGATCACCCAGTAGTCGATGATCGGCCGCACACTGTCGAGACACCGGCGGATCACCGCCGCCTCGTTCTTGACGATCATGTTCAGGCAAACTTTCCGGCTTGGGGTGGTCATCGTATACTCCGTCGAGAAGAGCTGGATGATGAGGTGCACTCATGCCCGCCTGCGGCCATCCCATGAAGAGACGGCATTTTCTGTCTTTGCTCGGGATTGGCGTAGCGCTTCCGTTGAAGAATGCCATGGCGCGCCCCACTTCTTCGGGCGTGACGCTGCTCAACGCCGAACTGGAGCTTGGGGGTGAGTGGGGCGGATCCGCGCCTGCAGATGCAGCCGCAGTGATCGAGCGTATGCGCAAGGCCTGTCTGGCGGATGTTGCCCTGCTCTCCGACCGCCAGCCCCAAAGACTTCGCGTCGACGACAAGTCGGGGAGCAATCCCTCCATCTGGCTTCACACCGACAAGCCGACGACCGCCTGGATCAAAGTCATCGTCGGCACTCGCGACTGGTGCAATCTCGCCTATCAGTTCGGGCATGAATTCGGCCACGTGTTCTGCAACAGCTGGCAGCGGGACGCCAACCCGCGCAACCCCTGCCAGTGGATCGAGGAAGCGCTGGCCGAAGCCTTCTCGCTGCGCGGCCTGCGGCTCCTGGCCGACGACTGGATGCACGCCCCTCCCTTCCCGAACGACGCGAAATACGCCAGCTCCATTCGGAAATACCGGGAAGCCCTTGTGACCGGTTATCGCAAGACCGCGCAGGAGCAACGCGTTCCGGCGGGGTTCGGCGCCTGGTACAAGAGGCAGAAGCCTTTCCTTGACGAGCACGGGGGCCTTGATTCCGCGCGCGGCGCGGTGCTGACGATGCTCGATCTTCTGGAAGGCGATCCCGCCATGGTCGCCGACTTGGGAGCACTGAACCGATGGCCGGAGCGGAGCGGCGTTCCCTTGCACGACTACCTCAACTTCTGGGAAAAGAGCTGCACGGATCTGAACGCGCCTGGCCTCTTGCCGGCGCGACTGGGCGAGCTTTTCGCCGGCCCCTGAGCGGACGCCGTTTCGGATGGGCCCCTGCTTTTGCCACGGCCGAGTAAGCCATTCCCCTACCCCCTTTCCATATCCGGCAGCGAAGCCGTTCCAGGCATGGCTTCCGACTGGCGAGGCGGCACGCGCTCGAGTGCGGCGAGCTCGTCGCTCGCCTCGGCTGCTCCGAGGGAAGCCGCATGCGCGTACCAACGTCTTGCCGTTTCGAGATCCTCCGGCCCGCCCAGTCCTTTCGCGGCGTAACGGGCGAGCATCAGGGCAGCCGTCGGGTGGCCCTGGTCGGCGGCCTTGGCGAACCAGCGCCGGGCCTCCTGATGATCGGCTTCAAGATCATGATCGCCGCCGTGAAGGACGCCCAGAGCGAACATTGCGCCCGAGTGCCCTTCGCACGCTGCGCGCAGGAGCCAGGATCTTGCCAGTTGATGATCGCGCGGCACGCCGCGGCCGACCACGTGCAGCTCCGCAAGCGCAAGCTGGGCGTCCTCTACGCCGGCGTCTGCGGCACGGGCAAGCCAGGCCGCGGCCTCGGCATCGTCCCTTGCCACGCCGCGGCCTTCGACAAGCATTCGGCCATACCAGTATTGCGCGTTCGGAACTCCCGCCGCGGCGCGCTTCAGCCAGAAAGCGGCAAGCTCGTCGTTGCGGGGTTCGCCCACGCCTTCAGCCAGACAGACGGCGTAGTTGAACGCGCCAATCAGGTCGCCTTGCTCGGCCGCGCGCTTGAACCATTCATGCACGGGCGGTGGCTCGCCCGCGAGCGAGGCTGCCTCTCCCGTCTGCAGCAGTACCGCGAGGTCGGTTTGGGCTTCCTGATCGCCGGCCTCAGCCGCCCGATTGAACCAAATGGCTGCCTCGTCCGCGTCCCGCACTACGCCGGCACCGGTAAGATAAAGCATCCCAAGCGCACGCGCCGCCGCCCTGTGCCCGCGCTCGGCCGCGGTGTGGAGCCAGTGCGCGGCCTCGGCGTAGTTGGGCGGCATGGAACCGCCACGGGCATAGATATCGCCGAGCATGGCTGCCGCGTCGCGGTCGCCGCCGACAGCGGCGCGGCGCAGCCAGCTTTCACCGTTGAGCGGATCGGCCGGCCCCCCGCGGCCCTCGAGCAGCATCATGCCAAGTCTCGCCTGGGCCTTGCAGTGCCCGGCCTCTGCTGCGATTGTGAAGTGATGCCGCGCCTTTGCATCGTCCGGCACGCCAGCATCGCATTCGGCACTAACGCCAAGCAGGTAATGCGCGGTTGGCAAGCCTGCTTCCGCGGCGCGGGCGAGCTCGGCATGGGCGGCCATCGTCATGGTCGCTCTGTTTGCGCGTACTATCAATGCAATGGCGTAGCCAAGCCTGCCCTGCGGGCAACCCTGCCCGGCCGATTTGCGGTACCAGCTGAACGCTGCGTCCGGATCGCGCAAATCATCGGGTCCGGACGAAAGGATGAAGCCGAGCATTGCCTGGGCATCCGGTGCACCCGCCTCGGCCGCGCGACGGGCCCAGAGCGCGGCCGCGTGGTAATCGGGCTCCGCATTCTGCGCCGCAACCGGTTCAAACAATCCGCCGCCCTGCTCCACCGCAGTCCGCGGCAAACCGAACAGATGGAGTTGGGCCAGACGGCACTGCGCACGCACATGGCCGGCCTCGGCAGCGCGGTAGTACCAGCGAGCCGCGGAGGCCTGATGTTGCACCGTGCCGTTGCCTCCAAGGTAACGCTCGCCGACGATAAACGCCGCTTCCGCATCGCCTCGTTCGGCCGCCGCAACGAACAGGGCCAGAGATCGCTCCGGCTCCTTCTCCGCGAGGCGTTGCGCACGCGAGCGTGCCCACCTCGCCGAGCGGGATGCGAGACGATCAAATGGCGTGGCCAGTAGGTTCAATCCAGTCATACGAGTCACGGCTCGCGCATGCTGTCATAGGCAACGGGGAGGATCTTGTTGACGAAGTAGGCCAGGATGGAACGCGTCCCGACCTTCACATCGGCGGTCAACGGCATGCCCGGCATGAGGCGGAAGCCAGGCGGCGTGCCGTGCAGCAACAGCTTTCCAATTGCGATGTCGGCTTTGTAATAGAGCGTGCTTGGCCGGTTCGGCAGCGCCGTGCCGCCTTCCTGCGCCGTAGTTTCGGGGCTGAAGCTATCGGCGCTGATCGAGCGCACCACGCCATGTGCACTGCCATATTGAAGAAACGGCAAGGTATCGAATTTGATCGTTACCTCGTCGCCCGATCGGACATAGCCGCTTTCGATGCCCGAAATATCGGCCTCGACCGAAAGCGGCGCGTCGAGCGGCACCAGCTGGATGAGCGGCTCGGCCGTGGTGACGACCGAGCCTGCCGAAATCTTGGCCACCGAAAGCACGACCGCATCGCGCGGTGCGGTGAGCACTACAAGCTCGCTGTGCAGTGTGGCTTTGGAATAGTCCTGCTGGGCCTGCACCAGCTTGCGACGCGTCTCCGCGAGATCTTGCGAGTTCTGGCTGCTCCAATGCTGGACGAAGGTTTCACGCTCAGCCTGCAAGGCGGCCACCTTGCGGCGCGCTTGGGCGGCATCCGATTCAGCCTGGGAAAGCGAAGCCTGCATCGTGAGCCGAACATCCTTTGCAAGCATCGTGTTGAGCAGGCTGCCGACCTGCAGATCCTGAAGTTTCAGGCGCATCTCTTCTATGCCGGTGGCGAGGCCGATGCGCTGGCGATAATAGGTGGCCTGCGCTTCATCGCCCGCGATCTGCGTCTTCAGCTGGTCGATCTTCTGGTCGAAATTCTCCAGGGAAAATTTGCGTTCGTTGTTCTGCTGGACGAAGATCGCCATCTGCAGGCTGGCGTGCGGGTTGGTCCGGTCGGGCACGTATTCATCGCCGTCGCCTATTGCCTGCAATCGCGCCGCCGCGGCACTGAACAAATCGACCTGATCCTTCAGCGCGGTAAGATCGGCGGTGCTGAAAGTCGGGTTGAGACGGGCAAGCACCTGGCCCTTCCGGACGATGTCACCCTTCCTCACATCGATGCTCTCGATGATGGTTTGATCGAAAGGCTGAATGACAATGTTGGGCGCCTCGGCAACAAGTTTGCCGCTGGCCGAAACAATCTTGTCGATGCGGATCAGCCCGCTCGCCGCCAGCATCGAAACGACCAGAAGAAAGACCAGGAAGGTCATCGCGCGCGCGAGCTTCGGCACCGGAGTGGCGATGATCGCGGCTGAAGGACTGCCGAATTCCAGGGCGGCGAGTGGCAGCGGGCCGGCGCCCGCCGACGCGCTGTCATTGGCGGGCGAGAACCGGAGCCGGGTTCGCATGTGCCTTTCCTCGAGGATCGATATGGCGGTTCTGTTGCAGCCAGAGATGGCGATAGACGGCGCAGCGCTCGACCAGTTCGTCATGGGGCCCGAGATCGATGACCTGGCCGCGGTCGAGCACAAGGATCTGGTCGCAATAGACCAGCGAAGACAGCCGGTGCGAGACGATCACCATCGTGCGTCCGCGCGCTATGCGCTGGAGGTTGGCGTTGATCAGCGCCTCGCTTTCCGGGTCGAGCGCGGAGGTGGCTTCATCGAGGATCATGAGCTTCGGATCGACGATCAGTGCGCGCGCTATGGCAAGGCGCTGGCGCTGGCCGCCGGAAAGGTTGGGCGAGCCTTCCTGGATCCAGGTTTCATAGCCCTGCGGCAGGCGCTCGATGAACTCCTCCGCGCCGGCGAGCCTGGCCGCGCGCACCGCGTCCTCGAAGCTAAGGCCTGGTCGCCCGGCGAGGATATTGTCCTTGACCGTGCCGCGGAACAGGAAATTCTCCTGCAGCACGACGCCGAAGCTCTGGCGCAGGTGGCGCAGATTGATTTCGCGCAGATCTGTCCCGTCGATCTTGACCGCCCCCGAATACTCGCGGTTGATACCCATCAGCAGCCGCGTGACGGTGGATTTGCCCGAGCCCGAGCGACCTACCAGCCCGAGCATGGTGCCCGGCGCGATGGAGAAACTGACTTTGTCGAGCGCGGGGGTCTTGGTGCCTTCGTACTTGAAGGTGACGTCCTCGAAATTGATCGCGCCTTCGAATTTCGGCCGCAGCCCATGGGTCAGCGCCCGCTTCTCGGTTGGCCGGTTGAGAACCGAGCCGACCTGCGAAAGCGCCTCGCGCGCCTCTTGCACGTCCTGCAGCAGGCGCGCGAGATTCACCAATGGGCCGGCGACGCGGCCGCCAAGCATCATGAAGCCGATCAAACCGCCGAGCGACAGCGGGTTGCTGGATGTAAGCGCAATATAGGCGCCGAGCGCCAACACGCCGGCCTGGGTGTATTTCTCGAACGGCATCACCAGCACCATCGGCCAGTTGCTCAGCCTGCCCATCTGCAGGTTGAGTTCGCCTACCCTCGCCGTCCGTTGGTCCCATTCCGCCGCGCGGCTGTCTTCCAGGCAGAGCGACTTGACGGTGCGGATGCCGTAAATACTTTCGACAAGCGTCGAGCCTCTGTCAGACTCTGCCTGGACCTGCTTGGCCGTCATGCGAGCCAGGGGTTTCAGGAAGACCGCTATGACCAGCGTGACGCAGCAGGCGGCGGCCAGCACGGTCCATGCAAGCGTTGCCTCCATGTAGAACAGCACAGGCAACAGCAGCAGAACCATCGAGAGATCGAGGAACGTCGTTATCATCCGCCCTGTCAGGAACTCGCGCACGCGGTAGAGCTGGCTGACCTTGTAAGACAGTTCGCCCGCCTGGTTCCGCTCGAAGAAATCCATCGGGAGCGCCACCAGCCGGTCGAAGATGGCCAGGTTCATCCTGGTGTCCAGGCGGCTGGCGAGAATGACGAGCAGCATCCGCCGCGACAAGGCGATGAGCATCTCGAAAGCAAGTGCGATCACCAGGATGACGACGAGCAGGGCGAGCGTGTTGGAGCTTTGATGCATCACCACCGTGTTCAGGGTCGTCATGATCATCAGGATGGGCATCACGCTGAGGATGGTGATGGTGATCGAGCCGATCGCCACGTCGCGCAGGATCGTCTTTTCTCCCCACACAAGGCGGGTAAGCAACCCGAGGTTAAACGGTGCCTCGTCTTCATTGTCCTGGCGTGAGGTGCGAACCAGCAAGGTTGCGCCATCCCAGACATGCCTGAGACGGAGTTCGTCGACTTCTACCGGCGCTTGCGAGTTCGGCGCGCATGGGTCGCGCACCAGAAGCATCCGATGCTCATGATCACGGCCGACGACCAGGGCAGCATCGCCATCGGCGAGCAGCAACAGGATAGGTGCCGGGCTGTCGATCTTCAGCAGTTGACGAAAGGTAAGACGCACGCAGCGTGCCCACAGCCCCGACTGGCGAAACCAGTCCGTCAGAACTGCCGGGGAAGGCACGGCTCCCGCAGCACCGAGCTTCAGCGGGTCAGGATCGGCTCCGTAATAGCGGGCAACTTTCATGGCGGCAGCCAGGCGTGCACCCGTCCGGCGCGCTCCGCGGCTTGCAGCGGCCGCATTTGCAGGTCCGTCAGCCGCAGCCTCTTGCGGCATCGGCCCAGCCGGGCAGAAATTCATATCGGCAGTTGGCGCAATATTCTTGCTCATCTTGGATCACTCGATAGAAGCTGGCAGGTTTCTGTCGAAGTGAAGAGACCGGCCACGATGGCCGGTCTCCTTTCACCAATTCGGGCTTAGTCCTTTGGCATCGTCAGTTTACGTGCGTAGTCCTCCAGGTTGAGCGAGGTCATCGTGCCCGAGTGACCGGTCTGCTGGACGGTCGTTCCGATCGACGCGAGCGCAGTGTTTCCGCTGCTTGCAGGCAACGACGATCCCCAATGCGGCACGATATCGGTTGGCGTCAGGTTTCCGTTCAGCCCCTGCGCAATGCTCCGGAGAGACACTTCACTGCCGAACGTGACACCGTCTGCCGTCGACCCTACGCCTCGATAGGCATTTTGAGCGGGCATGAAGGACATGTGGTCTTTCAACTGCCCCAGATTGCTCCAGCCGGGAAGCCATTTCGGCCAGCCAGGCCATCCATGCCCACCGGTATGTCCGCCGGGCGGATCTGCCGGGCCTCTCGGGCCTGTCGGGCCCGTCGGACCGGCTGGACCCGTCGGACCAGTCTTGCCGGTGGCGCCGGTCGCGCCTGTTGGGCCGGTCTTGCCAGTGGCGCCGGTCGCGCCCGTCGGGCCGGTCTTGCCAGTGGCGCCGGTCGCGCCCGTCGGGCCGGTCTTGCCGGTCGCGCCGGTCGGGCCTGTCGGGCCTGTCGGGCCGGTCTTGCCGGTGGCGCCTGTCGAGCCGGTCTTTCCGGTAGCGCCGGTCGCGCCGGTCGGGCCGGTCTTGCCGGTGGCACCGGTCGCGCCTGTCGGGCCGGTCTTGCCCGTGGCACCGGTCGGACCTGTCGGGCCGGTCTTGCCAGTGGCGCCGGTCGCGCCTGTCTTGCCGGTGGCGCCGGTCGCGCCTGTCGAGCCGGTCGCACCAGTGTCTCCCGTGGCGCCGGTATCGCCAGTCGCGCCGGTGTCACCCGTCGCGCCAGTGTCTCCCGTCGCGCCGGTGTCACCCGTCGCGCCAGTATCACCCGCCGCACCGGTGTCGCCAGTCGCACCGGTATCGCCAGTGGCTCCGGTATCGCCGGTCGCGCCGGTGTCACCCGTGGCGCCGGTATCGCCAGTCGCACCGGTATCTCCGGTCGCGCCCGTGTCGCCAGTCGCACCGGTATCTCCAGTGGCGCCGGTGTCGCCGGTCGCACCGGTATCTCCGGTCGCGCCGGTGTCGCCAGTCGCGCCGGTGTCGCCGGTGGCACCGGTATCTCCGGTCGCGCCCGTGTCGCCAGTGGCTCCGGTATCGCCGGTCGCGCCGGTGTCGCCGGTTGCGCCAGTGTCGCCGGTTGCGCCAGTGTCTCCGGTCGCGCCAGTATCTCCCGCCGCGCCGGTATCACCAGTCGCGCCAGTGTCGCCCGTGGCGCCGGTGCCACCCGTGGCGCCGGTGTCTCCCGTCGCGCCGGTATCTCCCGTCGCGCCGGTGTCGCCCGTCGCACCGGTGCCACCCGTGGCGCCGGTGTCGCCAGTCGCGCCAGTATCTCCCGTCGCGCCGGTATCGCCGGCGGCGCCAGTATCTCCCGTCGCGCCGGTGTCGCCCGTCGCACCGGTGTCACCCGTGGCGCCGGTATCTCCGGTCGCGCCGGTGTCGCCGGTTGCGCCAGTGTCTCCGGTCGCGCCAGTGTCGCCCGTCGCGCCGGTATCGCCGGTGGCTCCGGTATCGCCGGTGGCACCAGTGTCTCCCGTCGCGCCAGTATCGCCAGTGGCGCCGGTGTCTCCAGTCGCGCCGGTATCGCCAGTGGCACCGGTGTCTCCAGTCGCGCCGGTGGCGCCGGTGCCACCCGTGGCGCCGGTGTCGCCAGTCGCGCCGGTGTCGCCCGTGGCGCCGGTGTCGCCCGTGGCGCCGGTGTCGCCAGTCGCGCCGGTATCGCCCGTGGCGCCGGTATCTCCCGTCGCGCCGGTGTCACCCGTGGCGCCAGTGTCTCCCGTGGCACCGGTGTCACCCGTCGCGCCCGTGTCACCAGTCGCGCCGGTATCGCCAGTCGCGCCGGTATCGCCGGTTGCGCCGGTGTCACCCGTCGCGCCAGTGTCGCCCGTCGCGCCGGTATCTCCAGTCGCTCCGGTATCGCCAGTCGCGCCGGTATCTCCGGTCGCGCCGGTATCTCCAGTCGCTCCGGTATCGCCGGTCGCGCCGGTGTCTCCAGTGGCGCCGGTATCGCCGGTCGCGCCGGTGTCTCCCGTGGCGCCAGTGTCACCCGTCGCGCCGGTGTCACCCGTCGCGCCGGTGTCACCCGTGGCGCCGGTATCGCCGGTCGCGCCGGTATCTCCGGTCGCGCCGGTATCTCCAGTCGCTCCGGTATCGCCGGTCGCGCCGGTGTCTCCAGTGGCG
>NZ_JBDGLC010000011.1:0-3157 GCF_057656055.1 Pseudaminobacter sp. Soil_N_29 | reverse complement strand
GCCGGTATCGCCGGTCGCGCCGGTGTCTCCCGTGGCGCCAGTGTCACCCGTCGCGCCCGTGTCGCCAGTCGCACCGGTATCTCCAGTGGCTCCGGTATCGCCGGTCGCACCGGTGTCACCCGTGGCGCCTGTATCGCCGGTCGCGCCGGTGTCGCCGGTGTCGCCGGTTGCGCCGGTATCGCCAGTCGCGCCGGTGTCGCCAGTCGCGCCGGTATCGCCCGTGGCGCCGGTATCGCCAGTCGCACCAGTGTCTCCCGTCGCGCCGGTGTCGCCCGTGGCACCGGTATCTCCGGTCGCGCCGGTATCTCCAGTGGCTCCGGTATCGCCGGTCGCGCCGGTGTCGCCCATGGCGCCGGTATCGCCCGTCGCGCCGGTGTCACCCGTGGCGCCGGTGTCACCCGTGGCGCCAGTGTCTCCCGTCGCACCGGTGTCGCCAGTCGCGCCGGTATCGCCCGTGGCACCGGTGTCGCCTGTCGCGCCAGTATCTCCCGTCGCGCCGGTATCGCCAGTCGCACCGGTGTCGCCCGTCGCGCCAGTGTCTCCCGTGGCGCCGGTATCGCCCGTGGCGCCGGTATCGCCCGTGGCACCGGTGTCGCCAGTCGCACCGGTATCGCCGGTCGCGCCGGTATCGCCCGTGGCGCCGGTATCGCCAGTCGCACCAGTGTCTCCCGTCGCGCCGGTGTCGCCCGTGGCGCCGGTATCTCCGGTCGCGCCCGTGTCGCCCGTCGCACCGGTATCTCCAGTGGCGCCGGTGTCACCCGTGGCGCCGGTATCTCCGGTCGCGCCCGTGTCGCCCGTCGCACCGGTATCTCCAGTGGCGCCGGTGTCACCGGTGGGGCCCGCGGCGCCCGTAATTCCTGTTACAGTGAAATCAGTTCCATTTGTCTGAAGTATTCCGGCTTGATTATAGACAACAATATTTGCCGGATCAGCGCCCTCTGGAATATATACGAGCGCCGAATAAGAGCCCAGGGGCACCCCTGTCGGTATCGCCGTCAGCGGGTTTGTATTGCTCGTACTTCCAAGGAGAGTATAGGTCACGCCATCGAAATAATAAATGTACTCGGTCGTACCGGCGATATCTATACCTTGAACGCTGTAAAGCATGACACAACTCCGCTGCTAACGGGCAAACACGATGCGGCTGGCGGGAGGTGGGCTGGTAGCAATGCTTAGGGCGGCGAATCCGAAGCCAAGCCGTTCCCCCGCTCATTTCGCCATGCGCCCAGGCAGGGCGTTATGCTCACCCCGGGAAGGTGTTCGCTGCCATTCTTGTCGTCGGTTACGAAGATGTCCTCGGCCGAGCATCCGGGCGGGAGCAGAAATGTAACGCTGAATTGGCCCGACACTATACCGGGCGGGAGGGTGGAGCCGACGGCACCCACCACGTGACTTGAGCCCAGCAGGGCGTAGTCCTCCGCGGCTTTGCCGCGGCACCAAACGAACACGACACTTGCGCCCTCGTTGGGATCAACGCCCGCAACGTTAAAAAAGACACCGCTCATATCGCTGACTTCCCTGTTACGGTTAGCATTTTCAACGAGAGCCAGAGCTTCTTCGCCCTGCCCGATGGATCGGGTTCCGTCGCATGCAGTTGCCTGCGAATACAGCACTCTACGCACGCGAGGATTGACTATAGTTCGGAAAACACTGATCTTGCAGGTTCGGAAACTACTCACTGAACTTTGGCCGCTGATGGCCGCGCTACAGTGAGCCGTGCATGTGAATAGCTGCGATACCGGCTTTTCTTTTCCGCGGAATTTGCCGAATGTGTTCAAAGGCGCTTCTGGAAAAGCTCACTCGTGAAATGAGCGGCCTGACACAGGGGCTTCCGCCCGGCGTGAAATTCCTGCGCATATGGGCATTCGACCCAAATACCACCGTGATCGATTACCTGGTCGACAACATCCGCCTGGCTTTCGACATCATCTACGCACAGCCCGAAGCATCCATTTCCGTCGAAATGCTTTGCCGGGGCAACGAACCTTTTGTTCTTGCTTCCCTCGACCGAGAGAAGATCGCCCACAATAGGGTCCGGCTGAGCAAACACAGCGACGCCGAGCATGGTGAAGAGCTCCTCAATCGCATTATTTCGGACTGCCGCCGTGCCTTGCATGAACTGGCTGCGCTCACGCATCTCACCATCGACCGGCAGTTCAGTTCGGTCCTCCAGCTCGAGCATCAGCCCGTCATCTGCGACGTGGGCGCCAACCCCGTCGACGATCCGCCCTACGCAAACATGCTGGCCTTGAGGCTTTGCAAGGTCGTCGGCTTCGAGCCGCAGCCGGAAGCCTACGAAAACCTTCGAATTCGAAACCCGGAGAACGAGCTCTACTTCCCGCGGGCCGTCGGAAAAGCCGGCACCCACCACCTCAACATATATCAGGCGAGCGGCTTCACTTCGACTTTCGAGATCGACGACGCAACGCTTGCCTTCATCGGCAATGAACGCTGGAAGCAGCTGGCCACGCTGAAGCGGGTCGAGCAGATACAATGCATTCCCTTGGATGACATGCCGGACCTGCCGGATTTCGACATGCTGAAGATCGATATCCAGGGCGGCGAGCTAAGTGTCTTCGAAACCGGAAAAACGAAGCTTTCCAAAGCTGTCTGCGTGATAACGGAGGTAAGCTTTTTCCCGCTCTACAAAGACGCCCCCAGCCTCGGAGACCAGCATCGTGAGCTCATGCATCAGGGTTTCCTGCTCCATAAGTTCATGAACCCGAAGTCGGTGCATATCCATAGCACTCACTCCGACAGCGAGTTGATCACCCGCAACAGAAGCCAGCTTATCGACGGTGACGCGGTCTATATCAGGGATGTTCGAGGGATCGCTGAATGGCCGACCAACGAGATCAAGAGCTTGGCCGCACTCGCCCATTTCGTTTTCGACAGCAAGGACCTCGTCTTGCGTTGCCTGGACGTTCTGATTTCCCGGAAGGTTTTGCCCGCCGATGCAGGAATGAAATGTACGAAACTATACGGCGGCTGAGGACTACGATTTGGGCGAGGCGATCTTCTGACTGAACAGTCCCTCCCCCATCTAGGTCAAGGCCTTCCCATGCCGGTTTAAGCTGCGCGGCGGCGGCCTTCTGAACGCAAAAAGCCCCGGCTTGGGGCCGGGGCTTTCTGGATCTGGTTGCGGGGGTTGGATTTG
>NZ_JBDGLC010000010.1:0-203387 GCF_057656055.1 Pseudaminobacter sp. Soil_N_29 | reverse complement strand
CAAATCCAACCCCCGCAACCAGATCCAGAAAGCCCCGGCCCCAAGCCGGGGCTTTTTGCGTTCAGAAGGCCGCCGCCCCGCGCCCTCCCGAAGATGCGCTTTTTGATCTCATTTCGTGGCGTCGCATGCACTTCTTCTGCTAACCTCGACCGCGACAGCGTGAGGAATGATGGGGGAGTTTCATCATCATGACAGGCAGCGCCAATCCGAAGTCGACCGCCCCAAAGACCTCTCCATCGAAAAGTTCGCCGGGAACGGGCAGGCTTGCCGACTATCTGTTGCTTCGCGCGCCGGTCGAGGACGTCGCCGCCTATGATGCATCCGTACTTGCGCGGGCGGCGGGACTGGCCGAACGCGCCGTCACCGGGCACCACAAGGGCGACACGGTGATCGCCATCGATCGCGATCCTGTTGTTCAGCTCGACGGTCGCCCCCTGACAGTGATCACGGTCGTCAACGACAACATGCCCTTCCTGTTCGATTCGATCCTCGGCGAGATCAACGACAGCGTCGGCGAGCCGACGCTCGTCACTCACCCGATCGTGCTGGTGCGGCACGGCACGGACGGTGTCGAGGAGGTGCTGGGCGAAAGCAGCCTGCATAATGAGGATGACCGTGGCGCCGACCGGCTGAGCGTCGTGCATGTCCATGTGAAGGCGCTGGGCGAGGAGCAGGCGGCGGCGCTGGCGGAGCGGCTGCGCAACGTGCTGGCGCAGGTGCGCAAGGCGGTTACCGACTGGAAGCCGATGCTGGCGCTGCTAGATCATACGATCTCGCAGTTCCGCCGCGGCGAGACGCCGCTGGAGAAGGACGCGGTGGCGGAGGCCATCGCCTTCCTCGAATGGCTGCGCGATGACAATTTCACCTTCCTCGGAATGCGTGAGTTCCGCTACACGGGTGGCGAGAGGACCGGCACTCTGGATCGGGCCGGCAAGCCCGGGCTCGGCATCCTCGCCAGTCCCGAGGTGCTGGTGCTGCGGCGCGACGCCGGCGGCGACAGCATCACCACGCCGGAAATCCGGGCTTTCCTGCACGGACCGGACCCGCTGATCGTCACCAAGGCCAACGGAAAGTCGGTGGTGCACCGGCGCGCCTATCTCGACTACATCGGGGTGAAGACCTATGACGAGAAGGGCAGGCTGGCCGGCGAGCTTCGCATCGTCGGCCTGTTCACCTCGACCGCCTATACGCGCTCGGTGATGAATATCCCCTATCTGCGCTCAAAGGCGCGGACTGTTCTCGACGCTTCCGGCTTCGACCCCGCCGACCATTCCGGCAAGGCGCTGATGAACGTGCTGGAGAGCTATCCGCGCGACGAGCTGTTCCAGACCTCGATCCCGACCCTGAGCAGGAACGCCGAGGCAATCCTGGGCCTGACCGAGCGGCCGCGCGTGCGCGCCCTGGTGCGCGCAGATCAGTTCGACCGCTTCGTTTCGGTGCTCGTTTTCGTGCCGCGCGACCGCTACGATTCGGACGTTCGCGAAAAAATTGGCACATATCTGAAGACCGTGTTCGAAGGTCGGGTCTCAGCCTTTTACCCGGCGTTCCCGGACGGCCGGCTGACACGCATTCACTTCATCATCGGCCGTTCAGGCGGCAAGACGCCCGAGGTCGAGCAGGCCAGGATCGAAGCGGCGATCCGCTGCATCGTGCGCACCTGGCAGGATGCGCTGGTCGAGGCCGAGGCGGCGTCCGGCACCGATACGGGGCTGGCGAGGATCGCGGGCCAGTTCCCCGAAAGCTACCGCAACAGCTTCACGCCCGGACAAGCCCTGGCAGATGCGCGCCAGATCGTCTCTATCGACGCCGGCACGCCGATCGCCGTCGACTTCTACCGCGACCATGGCCAGACGCCGGAGCAGGCGTCGCTGAAGATCTATCATCATGGCACGCCGGTGGCGCTGTCGCGGCGCGTACCGATCCTGGAAAATGCCGGCTTCCGCGTGATCAGCGAGCGCACCTTCGAAGTGGGGAACGACGCAAGCGGCCCTGTTTTCATCCACGACATGGAACTGGAGAATGCTTTCAAGGGACCGGTCGACCTGTCCGATGATGGAGCGCTGTTCGAGCAAGTATTCCTGTCGGTGTGGCGCGGCGATGCCGACAATGACGGCTATAATGCGCTGGCGCAAACGGCCGCGCTGCCACCGCCGGCAATAGGCATCCTGCGTGCCTATGGGCGCTACCTGCAGCAGGCGGGCATTTCGCAGAGCCAGGATTTCATCGCCGCGGCGCTGAACCGTTACCCGCAGATCGCACGCGCCCTGTTCGAGCTTTTCGTTGCGCGCTTCGACCCGACAGCGAAAGACGGGGACGTGACGGCGATGCACCTCAAGTCCTCGATCAAGGATGCGCTGGAGCAGGTGCCGAACATCGACGACGACACCATCATCCGGCGCTACCTCAACCTCATCGAAGCATCTGTTCGCACCAACTATTTCGTGGGTGATACGAAGCAGAAGGGCCAGTCGCTGGCGATCAAGCTGGACTCGCGCGCGATAGACGGCCTGCCCGAGCCAAGGCCCTGGCGCGAGATCTTCGTCTATGGACCGGAGGTCGAGGGCGTGCATCTGCGCTTCGGTCCTGTTGCGCGCGGCGGCTTGCGCTGGTCCGACCGGGCGCAGGACTACCGCACCGAGGTACTGGGGCTGGTCAAGGCGCAGCAGGTGAAGAACGCGGTCATCGTGCCGGTGGGCGCCAAGGGCGGCTTCTATCCCAAGCGTCTGCCCGTGGGCGGCAGCCGCGACGCGGTGTTCGAGGCTGGCAAGGCCGCTTACGTAAACTTCATCTCCAGCATGCTTTCGGTGACCGATAACATCGAAGGCGATCAGGTCGTGCCGCCCGAGGGCGTAACGCGCCGCGACGGCGACGACCCTTATTTCGTCGTCGCCGCCGACAAGGGCACAGCCACCTTCTCCGACACGGCCAACGCCATCAGCGAGGCGCATGGCTTCTGGCTGGACGATGCCTTCGCTTCTGGCGGATCGGCCGGCTACGACCACAAGAAGATGGGCATCACCGCGCGCGGCGCCTGGGAAGCGGTGAAGCGGCACTTCCGCGAGATGAACCGCGATATCCAGACCTCGCCATTCACGGTGGTGGGCGTGGGCGACATGTCGGGCGACGTGTTCGGCAACGGCATGCTGCTATCGCAGCAGACGCGTCTCATCGCTGCCTTCGACCATCGCGACATCTTCATCGATCCTGATCCGGACCCGGCCGCCGCCTTTGCGGAGCGCAAGCGGCTGTTCGCGCTGCCGCGCTCGAGCTGGCAGGACTATGACAAGACCAGACTGTCGGTGGGTGGCATCGTGGTTTCGCGCAGCCAGAAGTCGGTGACCTTGCCGGCGCCTGCGGCCAAGGCCATCGGTCTTGCCAGGACGACTGCCTCGCCCACCGAGATCATCAACGCGATCCTCAAGGCGGAGGTCGACCTGCTTTGGTTCGGCGGCATCGGCACCTATGTGCGCGCCACCGGCGAGAGCAACCTGGAGGTGGGCGACCGCGCCAATGATGCCATCCGCGTCACGGCCGCAGACTTGCGCGCCAAGGTGATCGGCGAGGGCGCCAATCTCGGCGTCACCCAGCGCGCGCGCATCGAGTTCGGCCTGCGCGGCGGCCGCTGCAACTCCGACGCCATCGACAATTCGGCCGGCGTGAATTCGTCGGACGTCGAGGTCAACATCAAGATCGCGCTGGCCTCGGCCATGCGGAAAGGCGCGCTGACCCGGCCCGCCCGCAACAAGCTGCTCGCCGAGATGACCGACGAGGTCGCCGAACTGGTGCTCGCCAACAACTACCAGCAGACGCTGGCGCTATCGCTGCAACGCCAGCGCGGTCTGGCGGATATCGCCCATCAGGGCCGCTTCATGAACGCGCTGGAGGCGCGCGGCCTGCTCGACCGCGCGGTCGAGTTCCTGCCTTCGGCGGCAGCACTTGCCGAACGCGAAGCGCGCGGCGAGCCGCTCACCCGGGCCGAGCTCGGCGTGCTGCTCGCCTATGCCAAGATCGTGCTGTTTTCCGACATCGTCAGCAGCGACCTTCTGGACGATCCGCATTTCGAGCGCGACCTGATGGGGTACTTCCCCGAACGGATGGCGAAGAAATATGCCGGCGAGATCAAGGGCCACCGGCTGCGCCGCGAGATCATCGCGCGCGTGCTGGCCAATGACGTGGTCAATCGCGGCGGTCCTTCCTTCGTCAACCGGCTGCAGGAAACCACCGGCTGCAGTGCGGCCGACGTGGTGCGCGCCTTCGTGGTGGTGCGGGAAGGTTTTGACCTGCCTGCCCTCTATGGCGAGATCGACGCGCTCGACAATTGCATCGACGGGCAGGTCCAGCTCAACCTCTACCAGTCCGTTGGCCGGCTGATCTTCGTTACCACCAGCTGGTATCTGCGCAATGCGGCGGGCGAAGGTCCAATCGACCGGGAGATCGCAGCGCTTGCCGAGGCGCGCCAGGCGTTGGAGCCGAGACTGGCCGAGCTGCTGCCAGCTTTCAGCAAGGCACGCCTGGCCGCTCGCCGCGACGATCTGGTGGCCGCCGGGGCTCCGCAAGGGCTGGCCGAGCGGCTGGCGCTTGGCGACATTGCCGAGCTGATCCCGGACATATCGCTGGTGGCGCAGGCCGCCAGGTCCGACCTCGCGACGGCGGCAAGAGCCTTCTTCGCGGTCAGCGATGCCTTCCGCATCGCGCGCATGGAAGATGCCGCGCGGGCGATCACGCCTTCGGACTACTATGACGAGTTGGCGCTGTCGCGCGCCATCGACACAATCGATGCCGCCCGGCGCGGCATGGCGGTCGCGGCGCTGGCCGGCTTCGGCACGGCGCCCGATCCGGTGGCGGCGTGGCTGGAGGCCGGCGGCGGCCGCGTCCTGCGGGTCCGCGAGCGCCTGCAGGGGCTGACCGAGGGCGGCGACATCAGCGTCTCCCGTCTGACCGTGGCTTCCGGGCTGATGAGTGATCTGACCGGTTGACGGCCGCCCGCTGGCCGTCGACAACAGGCACACGAAGCGGTTCGGAGCAGAACCGCCCGCGCGCATCCATGCAGGATGCGCCGCGTCCTGCATGGGAGGGGACATGGCCGAGGTCAGCATGGAGAGCAGCAGGGCGTCGCGCGCCGGCATCTGGGGCTGGATGTTCTTCGACTGGGCGGCGCAGCCGTTCTTCACGGTGGTCACCACCTTCATCTTTGGTCCCTATGTGGTGTCGCGCATGGCAGCCGATCCGGCCATGGGCCAGGCGGCCTGGGGCTATGGCATCGCGGCGGCCGGCTTCGCCATAGCAATTCTTTCGCCGGTGCTCGGCTCGATTGCCGACCACACCGGCCAGCGCAAGCCCTGGATTGCCTTCTTCGCGGTGATCAAGATCTTCAGCCTGTGCATGCTCTGGTATGCGGCGCCCGGCTCGCCGCTGCTGCCGGTGATCCTGTTCTTCTCGCTCGCCTCGGTGGCGGCGGAGTTCTCCATCGTCTTCAACGATTCCATGATGCCGCGGCTGGTGCCCAAGGCCGAGATCGGCAGTGTGTCCAACATCGCCTGGGGGCTAGGTTATGTCGGCGGCATGATAGCGCTGGTCTTCGTGATCCTGCTGCTGGCCGGCTCGCCGGAAACAGGCCTCACGCTGATCGGCGCCGAGCCGCTGTTCGGCCTCGATCCGAAGCTCGGCGAGGATGCGCGCGCCACCGGCCCGCTTTCGGCGCTGTGGTATCTCGTCTTCATCCTGCCGATGTTCCTCCTCACGCCGGATAGCGCCAAGGGCAAGGCGCTGCGGCCGGCGGTGCGCGCCGGCCTCGCCGAGCTCAAATCGACGCTCGGCGAAGTGCGTCGGCGCAGCGGCATCCTCCGCTTCCTCGTCGCCCGCATGATCTACCAGGATGGCGTCAACGCACTGCTCGCGCTGGGCGGCGTGTTCGCGGCCGCCATGTTCGGCTGGTCCATCACCGAGATCGGCCTGTTCGGCATCATCCTCAACGTGGTGGCGATCTTCGGCTGCCTGGCAGCCAGCCGACTCGATACGGCGCTCGGCTCGAAGAAGGTGGTGATGATCGCGCTGACCATGCTGATCGTGGCGACGCTTGGCATCCTTTCCACTGGGCCGGGTTACACGCTGTTCGGCGCGCTGCAGCTCGACGGAGCGGACACCGGCGGTTTCTTCGCGACGCCCGCGGAAAAGGCCTACATTCTCTATGGGCTGCTGATCGGCCTTGCCTTCGGCCCGGTGCAGGCTTCCTCGCGTTCCTATCTGGCGCGCAGCGTCACGCCCGCCGAGGCGGGGCGCTATTTCGGCATCTACGCGCTTGCCGGCCGCGCCACGAGTTTCCTGGCGCCGTTCCTCTATGCCACGATTACGGCAGTGACCGGCACGCCGAGGCTCGGCATGACGGTCATCGTCGTGTTCCTGGTGGTGGGCATGGCGGTGCTGTGGCCGACGCCCTATCCGGCGGACAGGGCGAAGTGAGTGCTTTTTGGGTGGGGGAATCTTGAATACCCCCACCCCTGACCCCTCCCCACAAGGGGGAGGGGGACTGTGACGCCCGATCTCTCAGCGCCACCATCCGCCCTTCTTGATAGCTACGGCGACGAAATCGTCCCCTCCCCCTTGTGGGGAGGGGTAAGGGGTGGGGGTACTTACTTGCTCGGGAGCGGCCTCAGTGCCGGAAATGCCGCACGCCCGTAAACACCATGGCGATGCCATGCTCGTCGGCGGCGGCGATCACCTCGTCGTCGCGCATCGAGCCGCCCGGCTGGATGACCGCCGTGGCGCCCGCCTCGATGGCTGACAGCAGGCCATCGGCGAAGGGGAAGAAGGCGTCCGAGGCGACCACGGAGCCCTTGGTCAGCGGCTCGGCGATGCCGGCGGCTTCCGCCGCGTCCAGCGCCTTGCGCGCGGCAATGCGCGAGGAGTCGACGCGGCTCATCTGGCCAGCGCCGATGCCGACGGTGGCGCCGTCCTTCACATAGACGATGGCGTTGGATTTCACGTGCTTGGCGACGCGGAAGGCGAAGCGCAAATCGGCCATCTCGCGCTCGGTCGGCGCGCGTTTGGTCACCACCTTCAGCTCGAAATCGTCGACCACCGCATTGTCGCGCGATTGCACCAGCAAGCCGCCGGCCACCGACTTCACCCCCATGCCGGGCGCGCGCGGGTCGGGCAGGCCGCCGGTCACCAGCAGCCGCAGGTTTTTCTTGGCGGCGATGATGGCTTGCGCCTCCTCGCTGGCCTCGGGGGCGATGATCACTTCGGTGAAGGTCTTCACGATCTCCTCGGCGGCTTCCGCGTCGAGCAGGCGGTTCACCGCGACGATGCCGCCGAAGGCCGAGACCGGGTCGCAGGCCAGCGCCTTGAGATAAGCGTCCTTCAGGCTAGCACCCTCGCCGACGCCGCAGGGATTGGCGTGCTTGATGATGGCGACTGCCGCCGAACGGGCCGGGTCGAACTCGCCGACCAGCTCGAAGGCGGCGTCAGTGTCGTTGATGTTGTTGTAGGAGAGCTGCTTGCCCTGCAGCTGCCTTGCGGTGGCCACGCCGGGGCGCTTTTCGCCGGTGACATAGAAGCCCGCCTGCTGGTGCGGGTTCTCGCCATAGCGCATGACGTTTTCGAGCTTGCCGCCGAAGACGCGCCAGATGGGATGCTCGATGGCGAGTGCGTCGGCGAACCAGCCCGAGATCGCCGAATCATAGGCCGCGGTGCGGGCAAAGGCCTTGGCTGCCAGCTTCTGGCGGAATTCGTAGGAGAGACTGCCGGTATTCAGCTCGAGCGCATTCAGGACCGGAGCGTAGTCTTCCGGATCGGTGACGATGGCGACATAGGCATGGTTCTTGGCCGAAGCGCGCACCATGGCTGGCCCGCCGATGTCTATGTTCTCCACGATCGACGCATAGTCGCCGCCGGACTGGCGCACTTCCTCGAAGGGGTAGAGGTTCACCACCACCAGGTCGATGGGCTGGATGTTGTGGGCGTGCATGGCTTCGGCATGCTCGGGGTCGTCGCGCACGCCGAGCAGCGCGCCATGGACCGAAGGGTGCAGCGTCTTCACGCGACCGTCCATGATCTCGGGAAAACCGGTGAGCTCGGAAACGTCGCGCACGGCGATACCGGCGGCGGCGATGGCCTTGGCGGTGCCGCCGGTCGACACCAGCTCGACGCCGGCCTTGGCAAGAGCGGCAGCGAAGTCGATCAGACCGGTCTTGTCGGAGACGGACAGCAGCGCGCGGCGAACGGGAACCAGGTCTGGAGCGGGGATTTTCTTGGAGGCGACGGCCATGGGAGCGGGCCTTTCGGGCTGGTTTTGCTGGATGCGGGCGGCCTAGCACAGCCACCCCCGAATTCAAACGCCGCAAAGGTAAAATCGCTGCGAGTCGAGCCGCCGGATGCTCTAGCCGTGCTGGGCGGCAGCGCCATGGGCCTGCGCAAGCTGCCAGTGGACCTCGGGCCGCTGCGAGGCCTTGAACGACAGCACGATCTGGCGGCTGCGCCGCGGACCGCCCACGCCGGCGAAGAAGATCGATTCCTCCACCTGCGGCACGACCTCGTGGCAGGTGAAAATCCAAGGCGCGGCGTTGGCCGCGGAGAGCACAAGCTGCCCATTGTCGCCGCGCAGCAGTTCGACGTCCGGATGAAGGTGAAAGCGGATGGTGACGTGGTCGCGGCCATCATTGAGCGGGCGCGCGCCGTCCTCGCGCAGGAAACGATCCGCGCCGGAGACAAGCGCGCCTTCTGCAGACAACTGCATTTCGCGCTCGTGAAATATGCCGAAGCGAATCAGATAGCCGTCGTGGCGGGCCACGAAACCCTGGGTTCCATAAGCGTCTGTGCGCTCGCAGGAAACCTGTCGCGGGCCGCCGATCAGCAGCGCGCCGAGCAGGTCGTGGACGCGCGGCGAATGGTTGAAGCGCGCCGACGAGCTGTCGTTCAGGGCGGCAGTCGAATGGGCGGCGGTTGCGCGCGAAAGCGGGCGAAGTTCTTCCGCGCCATAGGCGTCGATCCCCGCATTGACGACATAGTGCTGGCGGCCGGCCGACATCTCGAAGGACAGGAAGCCGGCATGGGCCTTGTTCGAAACCTCGCTCGGTGGCGGCAGGCCCGTATCGGCGATCACCGTCGTGCGGCCCATCGAAAGCCGCTCGTAGCCGGAGTGCGGTGCGTGCAGCAGCGGCGCGCCGGCCGTTTCGTCGTGGCGCATGATAGCGGCGATGCGGTCGTGAATTGTCACGCCCATGCCGTTGAAGCGCGCGAGGCTGCCGTCCTGGTGGCGGAAGAAGCGCAGCGCCGGCAGCATGCGTTCAACCGCCCCGATCAGCGCTTCCGGCGGCGCTTCGGCCTGGTTGGCATAGGTCTGGCGCAGCGGCAGAAGGTCGGCCAGCAACTCGAGCACTGCCATCGGGTTGCGCGAGATATGGCCGCCGTCCGGCAGGATTTGCCGCTCAAGCTCCTCGGAAAGATTGCGCGTGGCGCTGCGCAGCGCCGACGCCGGCGCAGGCAGCGACAGTGCGGAAAAGGCGAGCGCTATCCGGGCCCGCAGCCTTTCCTCGCCGTCTGGCATCTCGCGCGCCATGGAGCGGAGATAGCGAATTTGCAGCGCCAGCGACTTCAGATAGCTGCGGTAAAAAGGGAACTCCGCCCCCTGCAGCACGACCGAGGAATGCTGCAGCCAGGCAATGATGCGCCTGGCGGTGATGGCCGGGTCCCATGCGGTGCCGGCAATATGGCCGCCATGCGTGGAGATCCAGTCGCCCACCAGTGCCCGCGCATTGGCTGCGGCCAGCTCAGTGCCTGCGGCGCGCATGTGGCGCAGCCAGCGGAAGCCGTGCAGCGATCTGTTCCAGCCGCGATGGGGCACTTCAACGTGGAAGGGCGATTGGCCGCCCGTCTCGACCATATGGCCGGCGAAGGGGAAACGGCCGTAGTAGATTTCCAGTGCAATCTGCTGGTCGGCAAGGCGCAGGTCTGGCGGCGCGATCAGCACGCGCTCAGGCGTGCGCCCGGAAAAGCGCCAGCGATAGATCGGGCCCACGCGCAGGCGGAGGCGGGTCTTGCGCCAAAGCTCCTTGGCCAAGAGCGTCCCAAGCTCTGCCGTGTTGCCTGCCGCAATCGACAAAAACCGTCCCTCCAAGGAATGCAATCGAAAAGAGAAAATTTTATCTGATTCAACGCCTGATGCGAAGGCGAATTTAACCACAATCTACAGCTGTGGATAAGTGCTCGCCTTGCATCGCAACCATAACGTGTAGACGTGCCCGTCTCACGTCAGCCGGCGCAGGCGTGCCGCGAAGAAACCATCGAGCCCGGAAAGTTCAAGCTTTCCCGTGTCCAGGTCGGCCGGCGTGGTGCGAAGCGCGCCTTGTGGGGTCAGGAAAGCGTCAATTCCCGGGACCTCGCCGAGCTGGACAGGGTCGTTGGCAATCGACGTCGATCCTGAGAGCAATGCTGTGAGCATCGCCTCACCTTCCAGCGGATCGAGCGAGCAGTTGGAAAAAACGATGCGGCCGCCGGGCTTCACCATCAAGACGGCACGCGCCAGAAGACGGCTTTGCAGGTCGGCAAGCTTGGCGATGTCCTCGGGCGTCTTGGCCCAGGGCACGTCGGGGTGGCGGCGCACCGTGCCGGTGGACGAGCAGGGAGCATCCAGAAGAACCGCATCGAAAAGCTCTTCGGGCTCGAATTTCAGAATGTCCGCATGCACGGTCCTGGCTGTGTAGCCGAGCCGCGCGAGGTTCTGCTCCAGCCGCGCCAGCCGGTTTTTCGAACTGTCGATGGCCGTGACGCGGGCGCCTGCAGCGAGAAGCTGGGCCGTCTTGCCGCCAGGTGCGGCGCAGAGATCAGCAATGTGCTGGCCAGCGACGTTGCCGAACAGGCGGGCCGGCAGGGCGGCAGCGGCATCCTGCACCCACCATTCGCCTTCGGCAAAGCCGGGCAGGTCCGGCACGTCCGCCGCAAGCCGCCCGACGCGGACGGAGCCGGTGGGCAGCACGATGCCGCCGAGTTTTTCGGCCCATCCCTCGGGATCGGATTTCACCGTGAAGTCGACCGGCGCCTCGATGCGGTGCATGTCGAGGATGTGCGTGGCGGTTTCAGCGCCGTAAGCCGCCACAAGGCGGTCGCGAAACCAGTCCGGCGCGTCCTGCGTGGCGGCCAGCGTGGCCGGAAGCTCGGCCTCCTTGCCGCGCGCGATTGAACGCAGCACCCCGTTGACCAGGCCCGAGAAGCGCGCGGTGCGCGGATCGCTCTTGGCGTGGGTGACGGCAAGGTCGACCGCGGCGCTGTCGGGAATGTCGAGGAACAGGATCTGCGCGGCCGCCACATGCAATATATGGGACAATGCGGTGGCATTGGCCGGCAGGGGCCGCTCCAGCCTCGCGGCGATCAGGTTGGCGATTGTGCGCCGATAGCGCAGCGCGGTGACCAGTATGGCGCGAACCAGCGCGCGGTCGCGCATGTCGAGTGCGCGAAACTGCGGATGGCCATGATCGTGGTCGGTGAGCCCGTCGAGCGAGGTATGGGCGTCGATGACTGCCGCCAGCAGCTTGGCCGCGGCCTTGCGCGCGGCAAGGCCGGGCGCGCCATTGCCGCCCTCGCGATCGGGGGCTGCCGGTCTTGACGATTTGGGTTTCGCGCGCCGCCGCTCGTCCACCTTCACGACCACGGACCCTTCGGCCCGGTCGGATTGCGTCCCCAAGGCCCGGAATCGGGCTCCGAAGGCTTAGGCGAGCCCCACGGTCCGCCTTCGCCGCGCGGAGCGGTGTCGCGCGCCGCGCTCGGACGAATGTTCACGTCGCGGCTGCTCATGCCGCCGCCGCCCATGCCTTCACGGGCCATTTCCTGCAGCGCAGCTATGCGATTTTCGGTGTCGGGGTGGGTTGAAAACAGATTGTCCATGCGCTCGCCGGAAAGCGGATTGATGATGAATAGAGGCGCCATGGCGGGATTGCGCTCTGCTTCGGGGTTGTGGATGCGTTCGACGCTGCGGGCGATCTTGTCAAGGGCTGAAGCCAGCCACAGCGGTTGGCCACAGATTTCCGCGCCGCGCCGGTCTGCCGAATATTCGCGGGTGCGGCTGATCGCCATCTGCACCAGCATGGCGGCAAAGGGCGCGACGATGACCGCCACCAGCATGCCCACCATGCCTAGCGGATTGTTGTTTTCGCGGTTGCTGCCGCCGCCGAGGAAGAAGGCGAAGTTGGCCAGCATGGAGATGGCGCCGGCCAGCGTGGCGGTGATCGTCATGGTCAGCGTGTCGCGGTTCTGCACATGGGCAAGCTCGTGCGCCATCACGCCGGCCACTTCCTCGTGCGAGAGCCGTTCCAAAAGGCCGGTGGTGGCTGCGACCGCCGCGTTCTGCGGGTTGCGCCCGGTGGCGAAGGCATTTGGCTGCGGATTGTCGATGAGATAGACCTTGGGCATGGGCAGGCCCGCCCTTTTCGCCAGCTCGCGCACGATGGCGTAGTATTCCGGGGCGCTGCGCTCGTCGACCTCGACGGCATGGTTCATGCTCAGAACCATCTTGTCGGCGTTCCAGTAGCTGAACAGGTTGGTTGCCGCAGCGATCAGGAAGGCGATCATCATGCCGTTGGCGCCGCCGATCAGATAGCCAACGGCCATGAACAGCGCGGTCATGAAGGCCAACAGCATTGCGGTGCGAATGAGATTCATTCGTGGTCTCCAGTTGGGGCCGCCGGAACGAGTCGATCCCCGGTCCATCTTTGGCTATATGATGGGTAGCAACTCGTCAGGTTTCAATCACATCGCCAGGAGTTTCCATGGCTGAGCAACTCGCAAAAGGCGCCGAAATGGAGGCCGCCGAAGCCACGCCCGAACCGAAGAAACTGACGCCGGCCGCCGAGCGGGCGTTGCAGGAAGCCGAGGCGCGCCGAATGGCCTATCTCGAGCAGGAGGCGGCAGTCCCGCGCGAGCTGGGCGGGCGGGGCGGCAAGGAACCGGTGCGCTATGGCGACTGGGAAATAAAAGGCATCGCCAGCGACTTCTGATATCTGGCCGCTGTCGACAGGAGACAAAAAAGGCCGCCGCTTCCTGTGAAGCGGCGGCCCGTTCTTTCGTCCGGCGTGCGGTCGTCAGCAAGGGCTCTCAAGAGCTCGCCTGCCGCACGTCATGCACTTCAACGGAGAGGCTGCTCCCCGCGAAGGCAATCCGCCGAGACCTCACGCAGGAAAACGAAATCACTCGACATCGGATCACCTCCTTTCGATTGGTTGAACATGTCGCCCAATGTGGGGGCCGGTGATCCGCTGTGCAAGTGGCGAGTTATGCCTTCTTGTTCTGCCGGTGCTGGATCAGGTCGTCGACAACGGCCGGGTCGGCCAGCGTCGAGGTATCGCCCAGGGCTGCGAAATCGTCCTCGGCGATCTTGCGCAGGATGCGGCGCATGATCTTGCCCGAGCGCGTCTTGGGCAGGCCCGGCGCGAACTGGATCTTGTCGGGCGAAGCGATCGGGCCGATCTCCTTGCGCACATGTGCGACGAGTTCCTTGCGCAGGTCCTCGCTCGCCTCCACCCCGTCCATCAGCGTGACATAGCTGTAGATGCCCTGGCCCTTGATGTCGTGCGGGTAGCCGACGACGGCCGCTTCCGACACCTTGTCGTGGCTGACCAGCGCCGATTCCACTTCGGCCGTGCCCATGCGGTGGCCCGATACGTTGATGACGTCGTCGACCCGGCCGGTGATCCAATAGTAGCCGTCGGCGTCGCGGCGGCAGCCGTCGCCGGTGAAATACTTGTCCTTGTAGGTGGCGAAATAGGTCTGGATGAAGCGCTCGTGGTCGCCATACACGGTGCGCATCTGCCCCGGCCAGGAGCGGGCGATGCACAGGTTGCCGTCGGCCACGCCCTCCAGCACATTGCCCTCATTGTCGACCAGTTCCGGCACGATGCCGAAGAAGGGCCGGGTGGCAGAGCCGGGCTTGAGGTCGGTGGCGCCGGGCAGCGGCGTGATCAGGATGCCGCCGGTCTCGGTCTGCCACCAGGTGTCGACGATCGGCACCTTCTTCTCGCCGACCACATTGAAATACCATTGCCAGGCTTCCGGGTTGATCGGCTCGCCAACCGAGCCCAGCACACGCAGGCTCTTGCGCGAGCTCTTCTGCACCCAATCGTCGCCGGCGCCCATCAGCGCGCGGATTGCGGTGGGGGCGGTGTAGAAGATGTTGACCTTGTGCTTGTCGACCACCTCCCAGAACCGGCCCGGCGTCGGGTAGTTGGGCACGCCCTCGAACATCAGCGTCGTGGCGCCGTTGGCGAGCGGGCCGTAGAGGATGTAGCTGTGGCCCGTCACCCAGCCGACATCGGCGGTGCACCAGTAGATGTCCCCGTCATGGTAGTCGAACACATATTGGTGGGTCATCGCGGCATAGACGAGATAGCCGCCGGTGGTGTGCAGCACGCCCTTGGGCTTGCCGGTCGAGCCGGAGGTGTAGAGGATGAACAGCGGGTCTTCCGCCTTCATGTTCTCGGGCTTGCAGTCCGGCTTCGCCGCCGCGGTCTCGTCGTGGTACCAGAGGTCGCGATTGGAGAACCAGGCGATCTTGCCGGCGGTGCGGCGCACCACCAGCACATTCTTGACCACCACGCCCTGGCGCCCGGCGATGTCGATGGCCTTGTCGGTGTTGTCCTTCAGGGGAACGGTCTTGCCGCCGCGCAGGCCCTCGTCGGCGGTGATGACGAAGGTGGATTCGCAGTCGACGATGCGGCCGGCCAGCGCGTCGGGCGAAAAGCCGCCGAACACCACCGAATGGATGGCGCCGATGCGGGCGCAGGCCAGCATCGCATAGGCGGCTTCCGGAATCATCGGCATGTAGATGGTGACGCGGTCGCCCTTCTTCACGCCGTGCTTTTTCAGCACATTGGCCAGCCGGCAAACGTGGTCGTAAAGCTCGTTATAGGTGATCTTCTTGTCGTCGTAGGGGTTGTCGCCCTCCCAGATGATGGCGGTCTGGTTGCCGCGCTTCTTCAGGTGGCGGTCGATGCAGTTGTAGGAGACGTTGGTGACGCCGTCCTCGTACCACTTGATCGAGACCTTGCCGGAGAACGAGGCGTTCATCACCTTGGTGTAGGGCTTGAACCAGTCAATCCGCTTGCCGTGCTTGCCCCAGAACTTGTCTGGGTTCTTCACGCTCTCGGCATACCATTTGAGGTAGGTTTCGTCGTCGAGCAGCGCGTTCTTCTTCCACCCGGGCTGAACGCGGTAGACATTGGTATCGGACATTTTCACTCCCCACGATTCTCGCGCACCGACCGCGCGGTGGCGCGCTCCATGTTCGGGCTCAATTAATATCATTCCGCCAATAGTAACAATATTAGACCCGGAGAATGCCCGGCGTCGAGGAAAACGCAAGCTCCGGCACTCGTCCGCCCCGCACTGGCACTCTTCTTCACGAGTGCTGCCAAGTTATTGATTTAATGCCCGAAACTCTTTGGCGCGATGCGCGTTCACGTTGACGTTGAAGCGTCCAGCCGTATGATCCGCTATAGTGGGATAAATCGGAAGGAGGCGGGTGAAAGGCCATGCAGGACATTTCCGAACTGGAACTCATGCTCAACGGCTATGGGCTGACCACGGCGCAGTTTCTCTACCACATGCCCGATCATCCGCATCTGCTGCAGACATTCGTCTGGCAGGATTACGACCTGGCGCCCGAGTTCCCTGGATTGTTCCGGTTCATCCGCTTCTGGGAGGAGAGGCTCGAGGGGCCCCTGCATTCGGTCCGTTACGTGCACAGGCGGCTCATTGCCCCGAACGAATGGCGCAACGTCGACGGCGAATTCCTGCTGCCGCATTGATTGATGTAAGAATTGGTCCCGGTTTTGCGATGAATAGATCGCGTTTTTCATAAATGGCACACTTGAGCCGCGAGCAATATTGCTGCTTGGCAGCAGATTCCATTGCTGAATGGAGGTGTTGTTAGTAAGCTTCCATTGGGTTCTTTTTCGGGGGATGCTCATGTCTGATGAAAGATGGTGCCTGATCTTCTCCGATGGCACAGGCCAGCGTGGCGTGAGGGACGATGCCTCGGCCCTGAACACAAACGTGTTTCGCATGTTTCTCGCCGCGGAAGGACTGCCGGGCTTCGAAGTGTTTTATGACGCGGGTCTTGGCGCCCCTCCGGAGCTTGCGGACGACGACGAGGCGCTGGCTGCCGGAGCCGACTCCCTGATCCGCAAGCTGCGAAATCTGTGGAGCAAGGCAACCGGCTGGGGCATCACGGCCAACATCGTCGAGTGCTACGAAGCGTTGATGATGCGCTGGGAGCCCGGCATGAGGATCGGCTTCTTCGGCTTCAGCCGCGGCGCCTATACCGTGCGGTGCCTTGGCGGCGTGCTTTCGACATGCGGCATTGCGACCCTGGAGGGCGGTGTCCGGCTTTCGCAAGACAGGGACAGCCAAGACGCCGCCCGCCGCCGGCGGATCGCCGAGGAGGCGGTCGCGGCCTACAAGATCAGGGACGCGGCGCAGCGGAAAGCGGCCGGGAAAGCTTTTGCCGACAAATATGGTGCTGTCCCGGTGGCGCCTGATGTGATCGGCGTCTTCGACACCGTCAAGGCGCTGGGGTTGCCCGGCATCATGAACGTGGTGAACCCCTATCGGCACGAGTTCCACGACACGGAATTGTCCACCCGCGTTCCTGTCGGGCTCCAGGCCTTGTCGATCGACGAGAACCGCAAGGTCTTCGCTCCCGTCTTGTGGGACGACGTCGACGGCGGGTCCGGCCAGATCATCGAACAATGCTGGTTCCCCGGCGTGCATTCCGATGTCGGCGGCGGCTATGGCGATGACAATCGGCTGGCGGATCTGGCGCTGGCATGGATGCTGGGCCGCCTGCGCAGCCTCGTCGGGCTTCAGATTCCCATCCCCGTGACAGTCGATGGCAAGGTACTTGGCCGGACCCATGACGAGCGGACGGGTTTCGGCAGGTTCTGGACCCCCGGCACCCGGTCCATCATGGCCGAGGCGGTCGACCGGGCAGCATTGTGCCATGAAATCGAAAAGCGCTTTGAGGGCAATGGCTATCGGCCGACGGCGCTCGGAAATCATCCCCGCGTGTCGCATTACTACACCCACAAGGCAAAAAGGGTCTCTCCCGAGCGCATGGCGTGAAGCCCGGGTGATGCATTGACGCCGAGGAAACACGCTGGCGCCGGTAGCGCCATTGTTGGTGCGGCCATGCTGGGCTAGGCTATGAGCCTGTGACACTGTCGGGCGTGGCTGATTGCCAATGCGACGGCGAATGGCTATGCGCGAATACAGACTTGGTCGAGCCCAGTATTCCTGAGGGTTTTCTGAGGTTATTCGGAGGAGGATTGACGTGAATACAAAGAAACTGCTTGCTGGCGTTGCATTCGCCGCGTCCCTGGTCGTTGCGGCGTCGTCCGCGCGTGCGGATATCGTGATCGGCCTGGTGGCGCCTTTGACCGGTCCCGTCGCCGCCTATGGCGACCAGGTGAAGAACGGCGCTGAGGCGGCCGTCGACACGATCAACAAGAATGGCGGCATTCTCGGCGAAAAGGTCGTGCTCAAGCTGGCCGACGATGCCGGCGATCCCAAGCAGGGAGTGTCGGCCGCGAACAATCTGGTGGGCGACGGCGTGCACTATGTCGTCGGCCCGGTGACGTCGGGCGTTGCGATGCCCGCTTCGGACGTCTTCGCCGAAAACGGCGTGCTGATGGTGACGCCGACCGCCACCGCGCCGGATCTGACCAATCGTGGCCTGGCCAATGTGCTGCGCACCTGCGGCCGCGACGATCAGCAGGCGGAAGTCGCTGCCAAATACGTCCTCGACCACATGAAGGACAAGAAGGTTGCGGTCATCCACGACAAGGGAACCTACGGCAAGGGGCTTGCCGACTCCTTCAAGTCCGGTCTCAATGCTGGCGGCGTCAACGAAGTGCTTTATGAAGGGCTTACCGCAGGCGAGAAGGACTTCTCGGCCATTGTCGGTCGTCTGAAGAAGGACGGCGCCGAGGTCATCTATTTCGGCGGTTACCACCCCGAAGGCGGCCTGCTTGCCCGCCAGCTCGCCGACGCCGGCGTGACGGCGCAGATCATCGGCGGCGAAGGCCTCTCCAACACCGAATACTGGGCGATCGGCAACCAGGCGGCTGCCGGCACGCTGTTCACCAACGCCACCGATGCGCTGAAGAACCCGGATTCGGCCGAAGCCGTGCAGGTGCTGAAGGACAAGGGCATTCCGCCGGAAGCCTTCACGCTCAACGCCTATGCGGCGGTCGAGGTTCTCAAGGCGGGCATCGAGAAGGCTGGCAAGGCCGACGATACGGCAGCGGTCGCCGCTGCGATCAAGTCGGGCGAGCCGATTGCCACTGCCATCGGCAAGCTGACCTATGGCGAAAACGGCGACCTCAGCTCGCCGAGCTTCTCGCTGTTCAAGTGGGAAGACGGCAAGATCGTCTCCGTCGACTGAGCTTCAACGGGCGCAAATGAAAGAGGCCGGAGGTTACTCCGGCCTTTTTGTTTGTTCGTCCAGTATGGCAAGGCTGGCGCGGCCCGCCGCCACGGGAGTTACCTGGCGCCGAAAATCGCCGAGCCGACGCGCACGCTGGTGGCGCCGAATGCGACGGCGATGTCGTAGTCGCCAGACATACCCATGGACAGCTTCTCGACCCCGGCCTCCCGCGCCAGCTTTTCAAGCAGCGCGAAGTGCGGGCCGGGGTTTTCCTCCGCCGGCGGGATGCACATCAGGCCTTCGATCGCGAGATTGTGAACGTCACGGCAGCGCTTGACGAATTCCACCGCTTGGCGCGGCTCGATGCCGGCCTTCTGCGGCTCGGAGCCGGTGTTGACCTGGACGTAGAGGCGAGGCGAGCGCCCCTGCCTGGCGATTTCCTTGGCAAGCTCGGCGGCGATCTTTTCGCGGTCCACCGTCTCGATGACGTCGAACAGCGCCACCGCTTCCTTGGCCTTGTTGGATTGAAGCGGGCCGATGAGGTGCAGTTCGATATCCGGGAATTCCTGCTTCAGCGCCGGCCACTTGCCTTGCGCTTCCTGCACGCGGTTCTCGCCGAACACACGCTGGCCCGCTTCGAGCACAGGGCGGATGGCGTCGGCGTCGAAGGTCTTGGAGACGGCCACAAGCGTTGCGGCGCCCTCGGGGCGCTCTGCCTCGCGCTCGGCGGCGGCAATCTTTCGCTTGACCTCGAGAAGCTGTTCCACCGACTTTTCCATGCCCTGGCCCTGCTGCTTTTTGACCGGCTCCGGCCCTGCCGGAGTTGACGGGTCCGGGAATCCATGATGAACACCCGACAACGATTTCCTGAACCGCGGGTTTTCGCCCCGGTTCCATGCACGCTTTTAAGTGAAAAACATCCGATGGCAACCGAACGATACAATCCGCGCGCGACCGAGCCCAAATGGCAGAAGGCCTGGGACGCCAAGAAGCTCTTCGAAGCGAAGAACGACGACCCGCGCCCGAAATACTACGTGCTGGAGATGTTCCCCTATCCGTCGGGGCGCATCCATATCGGTCACACCCGCAACTACACGATGGGCGACGTGGTGGCCCGCTACAAGCGCGCCAAGGGCTTCAACGTGCTGCACCCGATGGGCTGGGACGCCTTCGGCATGCCGGCCGAGAACGCCGCCATGCAGAACAAGGTCCATCCCAAGGACTGGACCTACGACAACATCGCCACCATGCGCGCGCAGCTGAAGGTGATGGGCCTGTCGATCGACTGGTCGCGTGAGTTCGCCACCTGCGATGTCGACTACTACCACCGCCAGCAGATGCTGTTCCTCGACATGGTCGAGAAGGGGCTGGTCACGCGCAAGTCGTCAAAGGTCAACTGGGACCCGGTCGACATGACGGTGCTCGCCAATGAGCAGGTCATCGACGGGCGCGGCTGGCGCTCGGGCGCACTGGTCGAGCAGCGCGAGCTGACGCAGTGGTTCTTCAAGATCACCGATTATGCGCAGGACCTGCTGGATTCCCTGGATGGCCTCGACGACTGGCCCGAGAAGGTTCGCACCATGCAGTCGAACTGGATCGGCCGCTCGGAAGGCATGCTGATCCGCTGGGCGATCGCCGAAGGCACCGCGCCGAATGGCGAAACCGAGCTGGAAGTCTACACCACCCGCCCCGATACGATCTTCGGCGCCTCCTTCATGGCGGTTGCCGCCGACCACCCGCTGGCCAAGAAGGCCGCCGAGAAAAACCCCGAGCTTGCCGCCTTCATCGAGGACGTGCATCACATGGGCACCTCGGTGGCAGTTCTCGAAACCGCCGAGAAGAAGGGTTTTGACACCGGCATCCGTGTCGCCCACCCCTTCGACGACAGCTGGACGCTGCCGGTCTATGTGGCGAATTTCGTGCTGATGGACTACGGCACGGGCGCGATCTTCGGCTGCCCCTCGGGCGACCAGCGCGACCTCGACTTCGCTAACAAATACGGCCTGCCGGTGATCCCGGTGGTGATGCCGGAAGACGGGGACGCTGCCACCTTCCAGATCACCGAAGAGGCCTATACCGACGACGGCGTGATGATCAATTCGCGCTTCCTCGACGGCATGAAGCCCAAGCAGGCTTTTGACGAGGTTGCGAAGCGGCTGGGCGAGAAGACCATCGGCAACCACGTCGTGGGCGAGCGCAAGGTGAATTTCCGCCTGCGCGACTGGGGCATCTCGCGCCAGCGCTACTGGGGCTGCCCGATCCCGATGATTCACTGCGAGGATTGCGGCACGGTGCCGGTGCCGCGCGCCGACCTGCCGGTGAAGCTGCCGGACGACATCGACTTCGAAAAGCCGGGCAATCCGCTCGACCGCCATGCGACCTGGCGCCATGTGAAGTGCCCGAATTGCGGCAAGGACGCGCGCCGCGAAACCGACACGATGGACACTTTCGTCGACTCGTCCTGGTATTTCGCCCGCTTCACCGCGCCGTGGGAAAACGAGCCGACCGACCCCAAGGCCGCCAATGAATGGCTGCCGGTCGACCAGTATATCGGTGGCATCGAGCACGCGATCCTGCACCTGCTCTATTCGCGCTTCTTCACCCGTGCCATGCGCGACACGGGCCATCTGGACCTCGCCGAACCGTTCAAGGGCCTGTTCACGCAGGGCATGGTGGTGCACGAGACCTACAAGGCCGAGGACGGCCGCTGGCTGTCGCCGACCGAGGTGCGGCTGGAGACCGACGGGACGATACGCCACGCCGTCGAGATCGCCACGGGCAAGCCCGCTACCATCGGCACGCTCGAGAAGATGTCGAAGTCGAAGAAGAATACGGTGAGCCCGGAAGAGATCACCGACGGTTACGGCGCCGACACCGCGCGCTGGTTCATGCTGTCGGACTCGCCGCCGGAGCGCGACGTGGAGTGGACCGACGACGGCGCGGCCGGCGCGCATCGCTTCGTGCAGCGCGTCTGGCGCGTGATTTCCATGGCAGCCGAGGCGCTTTCCGGCGTCCAGCCGGCTCCGGCGCGCGACGGCGGCGCCAGTGCGGTTTCGAAGGCCGCTCACAAGGCGCTCAAGGCGGTCGGCGAGGATGTCGAGAAGCTTGCCTTCAACCGCGCCATCGCGCGCATCTACGAACTCACCAATGCCCTTGCGGGCCCGGTGGGCGAGATCGCTGAAGGCAAGGGCGACGAGGCGCTGAAGGCCGCAGCGCGCGAGGCATCTGAAATCCTCGTGCATCTCATCGCGCCCTTCATGCCGCACCTGGCCGAGGAATGCTGGGCAGCGCTCGGCGGCAAGGATCTGGTCGCGGAACGCCCCTGGCCGCAGTTCGAACCGGCATTGGTGGTGGACAACGACTTCACCTACCCGGTGCAGGTCAACGGAAAGAAGCGTGCGGATTTGACAATTGCCCGCGACGCAGACCAAGCTGCGGTCGAAAAGGCAGTGCTGGAGCTGGAGTCAGTCCAGAAGGCGCTGGAAGGAAAGACGCCGCGCAAGGTGATCGTCGTGCCGCAAAGGATCGTCAATGTCGTTGCCTGACCAGACGCGCAGCTCCAGGAGCCCCCTGTCACGCAGTCTCGCAGCCATCGGTGTGTTGCTTGCCGTTGCAACCGCTTCGGCCTGCACCGTCCGGCCGCTCTACTCGGTGGCGCCGACGCCGGAAGGCGCAGCAATCGGGGCGACTTCTGCCGGCTTGAGCACGGTCGCCGTCAAGCCGGTGCAGACCCGCTATGCGCAGCAGGTGCGCAACAAGCTTATCTTCGGTCTCAATGGAGGCGCTGGCCAGCCGGCGACCCCGCTTTACTCGCTTGATCTCGACGTGACCCAGCGTAAGGCTGCGGCTGCCGTCGTCCAGCGTCCGACCGAGGACGAGCCGACTGCCGGCACGATGACGTTGACCTCGAACTACGTCCTGAGGGAAATAGCCACGGGCAGGGTCGTCGGGCTGGGCAAGCGCAGCATCACGTCGTCTTTCGACATTCCGCGCCAGTCCTTTGCGGCCCTGCGCGCCGAGCGTGACGCCGAGGACCGGGCGGCGCGCGAATTGGCGGAGGTTTTGCGGCTGGCGATTGCCCAGGATCTCACCAGGCTCTGACAGAGGGCGAATGCCGGTGCCGCGGTGGTGCCGGCATTTGCGATGGCCCAGGGCCGAATAACCAATAAAAGAGAGCCCTTTGCGCGTCCGATCCGGACATGCAAAGGGCTCTCGAGTTTTCAATGCATCCGCCAGCGGATGCATGTAGGCCAAGCGCCGACCGGCCGTGGCCAGCCGGCGCCCGGGTTATCAGGCGATCTTCTGGCCGGTCTTGGCCCAGTCGGCCAGGAACATTTCCAGGCCCTTGTCGGTCAGCGGGTGCTTGACCAGCGCCTTCAGCGTTGCCGGCGGGATGGTTGCGACGTCGGCGCCGATGAGCGCGGCGCGCTTGACGTGTTCGACGGTGCGGATCGAGGCGGCCAGGATTTCGGTGTCGAAACCGTAATTGTCATAGACCTGACGGATTTCGGCGATCACTTCCATGCCGTCGAAGCCCATGTCGTCGAGGCGGCCGATGAAGGGCGAGATGAAGGTGGCGCCGGCCTTGGCGGCCAGCAGCGCCTGGTTGGCGGAGAAGCAAAGCGTGACGTTCACCAGGCGGCCGTCGGAGGTCAGCGACTTGCAGGCCTTGAGCCCGTCGAGCGTCAGCGGCACCTTGATGCAGATGTTGTCGGCGATCTTGGAGAGAACCTCCGCCTCCTTCATCATCTCGGCATATTCGGTCGCAGCCACTTCGGCCGAAACCGGGCCCTCGACGATGTCGCAGATTTCCTTGGTCACTTCGGCGATGTTGCGGCCGGACTTGAGGATCAGCGACGGATTGGTGGTGACGCCGTCGAGCAGGCCGAGTTCATTGAGCTCTCGGATTTCCTTGACGTCGGCCGTATCGACGAAGAACTTCATGGGGGTATGTCTCCTTGGCAAATTTTGCGTCTTGGGAAGCGCATTTCTGTTCGGCCTTTGCTCTAACGTAAAGTCGAGGCAAGGTCACCCGTCATGAAACAAGATTCGCCCGAAACCGTGGCATCGCATAGGCCGGCTGCGATCGTGCCGGTGCTGGTGCCGATGCCGGCCGAACGACCCTACAGCTATGCAGTGCCGGCCGGAACGACCGTGGTGCCGGGGTCCATCGTGCGCGTGCCGCTCGGCCCGCGGGAGGTGGCGGGCATCGTCTGGGACGGGCCGGGCGAGGCGGTGGACGCGCGCAAGCTCAGGACGATCTCGCACGTCTTCGACTGTCCCCCGGTCGACGAATCCATGCGCCGCTTCGTCGACTGGATCGCGGCCTATACGCTGTCGCCGCCCGGCATGGTGGCGCGCATGATCCTGCGCGCTCCCGAAGCCTTCGATCCGGAGCCCTGGGTGGATGGGCTGCAGCTTACCGGCATGGAGCCCGACCGCGTGACCGATGCGCGCCGGCGTGTGCTGGAAATGGCGTCCGACGGCCTGGCCTGGACGCGCTCGGGCCTGGCGCATGCTGCCGGTGTGTCGTCCACCGTCATCGATGGGCTGAAGGCGCAGGGCGTGTTCGAAACGGTAATGATCCCGCCGCGCCCGGTGGTGGCTCCCCCGGACCCCGACTACGCCAAGGCAGATCTGACAAACGACCAGGAGGCAGCCGCCGCGACGTTGCGGGACAAGGTTGCGGCCGACGCGTTCAATGTGACGCTGCTCGACGGCGTCACCGGGTCGGGCAAGACAGAGGTCTATTTCGAGGCGGTTGCCGCAGCTCTCGAAAAGGGCAAGCAGGTACTGATTCTGCTACCGGAAATCGCGCTGACGCAGGCCTTTCTCGAGCGCTTCCAGAACCGATTCGGCGCAAAGCCCGGCGAATGGCACTCCGACCTTGCCCCCCGCAAGCGCGAGCGCGTTTGGCGCCAGGTTGCGGAAGGCAGCGTGCGGGTGGTGGCGGGCGCGCGTTCGGCGCTGTTCCTGCCCTTCAAGGAGCTTGGGCTGATCGTCGTCGACGAAGAGCACGACCCTGCCTACAAGCAGGAGGACCGCGTTTTCTACAATGCCCGCGACATGGCGGTGGTGCGCGGCCATCTCGGCCGGTTCCCGGTGGTGCTGGCCTCGGCCACGCCTTCCGTCGAAAGCCGGGTCAATGCCGAGCAGGGGCGATATGAGCGCTCCGTGCTGGCAGCCCGATTCGCCGAGGCTGCCCTTCCCGACATCAAGGCCGTGGACATGCGCCGCGCCCCGCCGGCGCGAGGCGGGTTCTTGTCGCCCGTGTTGCTGGAGCAGATGCAGAAGACGCTGGAGAGGGGCGAGCAGTCGCTTCTGTTCCTCAACCGGCGCGGCTATGCGCCCCTGACGCTCTGCCGGGTCTGCGGCCATCGTTTCCAGTGCCCGTCCTGCTCCGCATGGCTGGTGGAGCACCGTTTCCGCGGCCAGATCGTCTGCCATCACTGCGGCCACAATGAAAAGCGGCCGGAAGCCTGCCCGGAATGCGGCACGCTTGACCACCTCGTCGCCTGCGGCCCGGGTGTGGAGCGAATCGCCGAGGAGGTCGTCGGGCATTTTCCCGACGCGCGCACCATCGTCCTGTCCTCCGACATGCTGGGCGGAGTGAAGCGCCTCAGGCTGGAGCTGGAAGCCATCGCCAATGGCGAGGCCGACATCGTCATCGGCACGCAATTGGTGGCCAAGGGGCACAATTTCCCCAATATGACGCTGGTGGGTGTGGTCGACGCCGATCTCGGCCTCGCCAATGGCGACCCCCGCGCGGCGGAGCGGACTTTCCAGCTCTTGAGCCAGGTGACGGGCCGCGCCGGCCGAACCGGCAAGAAGAGCCTGGGCCTTCTGCAGACCTACCAGCCCGGCCATCCGGTCATGCAGGCGATCGTCTCGGGCGATTCGGAAGCGTTTTACGATCGCGAGATCGCCGAGCGCGAGCGTGCCGCGCTGCCTCCATTCGGCCGCCTTGCCGGCATCATCGTCAGCGCCGACACGCGCGCGGAAGCCGAAGCCCATGCAAGGTTGCTGCGGCGCGCGGCGCCGGAGGCCAAGGACATCAGCGTTCTCGGCCCGGCCGAGGCACCGCTGGCGCTGGTAGCCGGCCGCCATCGCTTCCGTCTTCTGGTGCATGGGGAACGGCGCTGCGACATGCAGGGTTTTATCCGTGCCATGCTCGCAGCGGGACCCAAGATGCGCGGCTCGATCAGGGTGCAGGTCGACATCGATCCGCAGAGTTTCCTGTGATTGGCAAATTTTGACAAAGCTCGTTGGCGGTCATAGATTCCAAGGTCAGGAGGCCAGCGCCATGCCGACGATGAATGTGAGCTTGACCGCGGAAATGGCGGACTTCGTGGAGGCCGAGGTTTCGAGCGGAGATTATGTCTCCGCTAGTGAGGTGGTCAGGGACGCCCTCCGCATCATGCGCCACGAAAAGGAACAGCATGAGATAAAACTCGGCCTGCTACGTGCCGAGATCGAGCGAGGATACCGCGAAATGGAGCAAGGCGAGTTTTCCGACCGTTCGGTCGATGACATCGCCCGGGCCGTCCGTCGCGAGAGGAAAGCTTGAAGTTTCGGCTCACAAAAGCCGCAGACGGAGACATCGCCGCACTATTTCGGGAAACCTACCGGCTTTTCGGGGAAAACCAGCTCAAGCGCTACACGGAGATCGTCCAGCGCGGCATTGCGATGATCGCGGAAGAACCGTTTCGCGCCTCGTCGCAGCGCCGGGACGATCTACGGGCCGGCGTCAGGTCCTTTCATCTCCAACTCGCTGCCGGGCGCCACAAGGGCGCCGCGCATGTTCTGTATTATAGCCTCGACCCTTCCGACGGAGAGACCGTCGTTGTCCTGCGCGTTCTGGCCGAGGAGATGGAGCCAAAGAAAAGAATCGCGCAGTCGCTGCGTGCGGGGGAGGGCTTGGCCAAAAAGGGAGATAGAACGCGCGAGAGGGAGTGAGGTTCACTTCGTTGGCGTGCTTTCCATCTGGCGGGCCGGCAGTGGCCGGGTAAAATGCCCACTCAAAACACTGCGATTCTGGAGGGGTTTATGGAATTCGCGTTTCCCTGGCCGATGACGCCGGGCGAATGGTGGGCATGGACGTCCGCCGCCGTGACGGTGCTTTTCGGCCTTGTGCTGCTGTTTGCGCCGAGGGTTTCGTTGCGAATCTTGCGCTTGCAGCCGGTGGAAACCCGGCCGGAGGCGGTGGCAGAGGCGCGAGCGACCATGGCCGGATTCTATCTCGGCCTTGGCATGTGCTGCATCCTGCTGGCGCAGCCGCTCCTTTATCTGGCGCTCGGCTTCTCCTGGCTGTTCACGGCATTCGGGCGCATCATCTCCATGCTTTCGGACCAGGGAAACAAGCTTTATAATTGGGTTTGGTTGTTCCTGGCGCTGGTTTTGGCGGGATTGCCGCTGGCTTTCGCCTTCGGTTTTTCCGGCTAAATGATCTTTCCGGTCGTTCGGTGGTGCGGGGATGCGACAAATCTGCCCGATACCCGCATCTTCCACGTGTTGCGACTCTGGAAGGCGTGTGCTAGACGGCATTCGACTTTTGATCGGAGGGTGCACCAGCGGCGCTCTTTTGGTCATTAAACCGCAGTAAGGTCAAAGATTTAGCCAGAGTTATTGACTCGCGCCAGGAATCTTCCGGCCTGTCAGAGAAGAGAAAAGACGGACCGTGGCACAGTCTAGCTCGCCGATCTCCGCAGTTGCAGAACGTTACGCGGCCTCGCTGTATGAACTGGCGGCCGACGCAAAGCAGGTCGACAAGGTCGATGCGGACCTCGCTCGCTTCGAGGCCTTGCTTGCAGGCAGCGATGACCTGCGGCGCATGACCAACAGCCCGGTCTTTTCCGCCGACGAGCAGTACAAGGCCATCGAGGCGATCGCCGACAAGGCCAAGATCACCGGTCTCGTTGGCAACTTCCTGCGTGTCGTGGCGAGAAATCGCCGGCTGTTTTCCATTCCCGCAATGATCAAGGCATTCCGTCAAATCGCTGCCGAGCAGCGGGGCGAGGTCACCGCCGAGATCGCGTCGGCGCATGCGTTGACGGCAGCCCAGCAGACCGAACTTAAGGCCGCGCTCAAGGGCGTCGCTGGCAAGGATGTGTCGGTCGAAGTCACCGTCGATCCCTCGCTTCTCGGCGGACTCGTCGTGAAGCTGGGCTCGCGTCAGATCGATACGTCGCTCAAAACCAAACTCAATTCGCTCAAGCTTGCACTGAAAGAGGTCGGCTGATGGACATCCGCGCCGCGGAAATCTCCGCAATTCTAAAAGACCAGATCAAGAATTTCGGCAGTGAGGCCGAAGTCTCCGAGGTCGGACAGGTTCTGTCCGTCGGTGACGGCATTGCTCGCGTCTACGGTCTCGACAACGTCCAGGCGGGCGAGATGGTCGAGTTCCCGGGCGGCATCCGCGGCATGGCGCTGAATCTAGAAAGCGACAACGTCGGCGTCGTCATTTTCGGTAACGACCGCGACATCAAGGAAGGCGACACCGTCAAGCGGACTGGCGCTATCGTTGACGTTCCGGTTGGTCCGGGCCTGCTTGGCCGCGTCGTCGACGCTCTCGGCAACCCGATCGATGGCAAGGGCCCGATCAAGGCAGCCGAGCGTCGCCGCGTCGACGTCAAGGCCCCCGGCATCATCCCCCGCAAGTCGGTGCACGAGCCGATGTCGACCGGCCTCAAGGCCATCGACGCGCTGATCCCGATCGGCCGCGGCCAGCGCGAGCTGGTCATCGGTGACCGTCAGACCGGCAAGACCGCGATCATCCTCGACACCATCCTGAACCAGAAGGCCATCCACGACAGCGGCCCGGATTCCGAAAAGCTGTTCTGCGTCTACGTGGCTGTCGGCCAGAAGCGTTCGACCGTCGCGCAGTTCGTGAAGGTGCTCGAAGAGCGCGGCGCGCTCGAATACTCGATCGTCATCGCCGCCACCGCTTCCGATCCGGCCCCGATGCAGTTCCTGGCTCCGTTCGCCGGCTGCGCCATGGGCGAGTATTTCCGCGACAACGGCCAGCACGCGCTGATCGGCTATGACGACCTGTCCAAGCAGGCCGTGGCCTATCGCCAGATGTCGCTGCTGCTCCGTCGTCCGCCCGGCCGCGAAGCCTACCCGGGCGACGTGTTCTACCTGCACTCGCGTCTGCTCGAGCGCGCTGCCAAGCTCAACGACGAGAATGGCAATGGTTCTCTGACGGCGCTGCCGGTCATCGAAACCCAGGCCAACGACGTCTCGGCCTATATTCCGACCAACGTGATCTCGATCACCGACGGCCAGATCTTCCTGGAAACGAACCTGTTCTTCCAGGGTATCCGTCCGGCCGTTAACGTCGGTCTGTCGGTGTCGCGCGTCGGCTCGGCTGCCCAGGTCAAGGCGATGAAGCAGGTTGCGGGCTCGATCAAGGGCGAACTCGCGCAGTACCGCGAAATGGCGGCGTTTGCGCAGTTCGGTTCGGACCTCGACGCCTCCACACAGCGCCTGCTCAACCGCGGTGCCCGCCTGACCGAGCTGCTGAAGCAGCCGCAGTTCTCTCCGTTGAAGACGGAAGAGCAGGTCACGGTGATCTTCGCCGGCGTCAACGGTTACCTCGACAGGCTTGCGGTCAACCAGGTTGGCAAGTTCGAGCAGGGCTTGCTTGCGTACATGCACGCCGAGGGCAAGGACGTCCTCGAAGGCATCCGCAAGGAGAAGGCGCTGAGCGACGACCTCAAGGCCAAGCTCAAGGCTCACATCGACGCTTACGCGAAAAACTTCGCCTAACGCTGACGGATAAGGCATGGCCTCGTTAAAAGACCTCCGTAACCGTATCGCCTCGGTCAAGGCGACGCAGAAGATCACCAAGGCGATGCAGATGGTTGCCGCGGCGAAGCTTCGCCGCGCGCAGGAGGCTGCGGAAGCGGCCAGACCCTATTCGCAGCGCATGAGTGCTGTTCTGGCCAACATTACGCAGGCGATCGGCAACGATGGCGATGCACCGGCATTGATGACCGGCACCGGCAAGGACGACGTGCACCTGCTCGTCGTCTGCACGGCCGAGCGTGGTCTGTGCGGTGGCTTCAATAGCCAGATTTCCCGTCTGGCTCGCGAGCATATCCGCCGGCTCCGCGCGAACGGCAAGACGGTGAAGATCATCACCGTCGGCAAGAAGGGCTACGACATTCTTCGGCGCGACTTCAGCGAGCTGATCGTCGATCGCATCGAGCTGCGCGAGGTCAAGACGATCGGCTTCGCAAATGCCGACGCCATCGCCAAGAAGGTGATCGGGCAGTTCAACCAGGGCGAGTTCGACGTCTGCACGCTGATCTATTCCGAGTTCAAGTCGGTTATCAGCCAGGTTCCAACCGCTCTGCAGATCATCCCGGCCGCTGCTCCGGCAGCGGAGACGGATGCTTCGGCCTCGGCGATCTACGAATACGAGCCGGAGCCGGGCGAAATCCTGGGCGATCTGATCCCGCGCAATATTTCCGTGCAGATCTTCCGCGCTCTGCTCGAAAATGCGGCCGGTGAAATGGGCGCCAAGATGAGCGCCATGGACAATGCGACGCGCAACGCCGGTGACATGATCAACAGGCTGACGATCACCTACAACCGTCAGCGCCAGGCGCAGATCACCAAGGAACTCATCGAAATCATTTCGGGCGCGGAAGCGCTCTAGCACGTGAGCCCGGGGGCTAGCCTCCGGCGGCTCATGTGGAAACGGAAACGGACCAAGAGGTTACAGCATGGCTAAAGCAGCTACACCTAAAACGGCTCCGGCGGCCGAAAAGGCCCCGGCGGCAAAGAAGGCAGCAACTGCCAAGACGGCTGCTGCAAAGGCGTCGTCGGCAGCGGCGAACAAGGGTGCGGCTGCAGGCCGCGTCGCTCAGGTCATCGGCGCCGTCGTCGACGTCCAGTTCGACGGTGAGCTGCCGCCCATCCTGAACGCGCTCGAAACCGACAACGGCGGTCATCGCCTCATCCTCGAAGTGGCGCAGCACCTGGGCGAGAACACCGTCCGCTGCATCGCCATGGACACCACCGAAGGCCTCGTTCGCGGCCAGGCGGTTTCCGACACCGGCGGCCCGATCACGGTTCCGGTCGGCGACGAGACTCTCGGCCGCATCATGAACGTCATCGGCGAGCCGGTCGACGAAGCCGGCCCGGTGAAGACCAAGTCCCGCCGCGCCATTCACCAGGAGGCGCCTGCTTACGTCGAGCAGTCGACGGAAGCGCAGATCCTCGTCACCGGCATCAAGGTCGTCGACCTTCTCGCCCCTTATGCCCGCGGCGGTAAGATCGGCCTGTTCGGCGGCGCCGGCGTCGGCAAGACCGTTCTGATCCAGGAACTGATCAACAACGTCGCGAAGGCGCACGGCGGTTACTCCGTGTTCGCCGGCGTGGGCGAGCGTACCCGCGAGGGCAACGACCTCTACCACGAAATGATCGAATCGGGCGTGAACAAGGACCCGCACGAGAACAACGGCTCGACCGAAGGTTCCAAGTGCGCCCTGGTGTTCGGCCAGATGAACGAGCCGCCCGGCGCGCGTGCCCGCGTTGCGCTCTCCGGCCTGACCATCGCTGAGCACTTCCGCGATCAGGGCCAGGACGTTCTGTTCTTCGTGGACAACATCTTCCGCTTCACCCAGGCGGGTTCGGAAGTGTCGGCGCTTCTCGGTCGTATTCCTTCGGCCGTGGGCTACCAGCCGACGCTGGCCACCGACATGGGCCAGATGCAGGAGCGCATCACGACCACGACCAAGGGCTCGATCACCTCGGTGCAGGCCATCTACGTGCCGGCCGACGACTTAACCGACCCGGCGCCGGCGACCTCGTTCGCTCACCTTGACGCGACGACCGTGCTTAACCGCGCGATCTCGGAAAAGGGCATCTACCCGGCCGTCGACCCGCTCGACTCCACCTCGCGCATGCTCGACCCGATGATCGTCGGCGAAGAGCACTACCAGGTTGCCCGTCGCGTGCAGGAGATCCTTCAGCGCTACAAGTCGCTGCAGGACATCATCGCCATCCTGGGCATGGACGAGCTGTCGGAAGAGGACAAGCTGACGGTGGCCCGCGCCCGCAAGGTCGAGCGCTTCCTGTCGCAGCCCTTCTTCGTGGCTGAAGTGTTCACCGGCACTCCGGGCCAGCTGGTCCCGCTGGAAGACACGATCCGCAGCTTCAAGGGTCTGGTCGAAGGCGAATACGACCACCTGCCGGAAGCGGCGTTCTACATGGTCGGCTCGATCGAGATGGCCATCGAGAAGGCCCAGCGCCTGGCTGCGGAAGCGGCATAAGGCTAACAGGCAACAGGTGCGGGCTTCAGCCCGCACCATCGAGCTGGCCTCGCAGACCGACAGCGTTTTCGAGGCCGCGCTCAACCAGTTCCCGATCTTTGTGAGACATCATGGCTGAAGCTTTCAAATTCGAACTGGTCTCGCCCGAGCGCCTGCTTGTCTCGGAAGAGGTTCAGTCGGTCGTCATCCCCGCCACGGAAGGCGAGATGACGATCATGGCTAATCATGCGCCGGTGATGACCACGATCAAGCCGGGCGTCGTGACCGTCAAGACGCGGGCAGGCGCCGACGAGCGCTATGTCGTGTTTGGCGGTTTTGCCGACGTGATGCCGAGCGCCTGCACGCTGCTGGCGGAATCGGCGGTTCCGGTTGCCAGCATCGACCGCGCGGATCTTTCCCAGCGCATCAAGGATGCGCGCGAGGACGCCGCCGATGCCAAGACCGACGAGGCACGTACCCGCGCCGAGGCGTTGCTGAGCCAGCTGACCACGCTCGAAGCCGCGCTCTGACAAACAGACAGACGGTTGAAAACAAAGCCCTCGGTTCGAAAGAGCCGGGGGCTTTTTCTTTGCGACCTTGGCGGCCCGCCCCGGCCAAAGCCGATGTCCAACCTCATCGTGCTGGCGTTTCCGGCGCGTTTTCGGTCTCGACCCTTATGAAAATCCTATTTCGAGGCCGTTGGACCTGTCTCGAACCTTTATGCGGCCTATGTCAAAGCTAGGACCGGCTCACGATGCTGCGGGACGCACCGAAGATGTGGGACCTGATTGTTTTGGCAATAAGCATCATCTCTTTTGCCTTGCTCTACGCATACACACTGGCTTGCGATCGCCTGTGAGGTTTGCCGCGTATGCGATCCAGGAAGGACGAATGAAACTGCGAGGTAATGCTGACATGGGCGCGGATTACATCCTTGGCGGCATCGTGACCCTGATGCTCGTGGTCTACCTCGTTCTCGCTTTGCTTCGTCCCGAGCGCTTCTGATGACCTGCAGTGAGGGCCGCGAAGGTTGAAACCATGACTTTCAATGGCTGGATCCAGATCCTGATCTTTTGCGGCGCAGTCGGTCTGCTGGTAACGCCGCTCGGCGGCTATATGACGAGGGTCTATCAAGGCGAGAAAACGTTTCTCTCCTTCCTGCTGCGGCCGATCGAACGAGCCCTCTACCGGCTCGCCGGCACCGATGAGAACGAGGAACAGCACTGGACGGCCTATGTTGCCGGCATGCTGATGTTCAACCTGCTGGGCGTTCTGCTGCTTTACGTGCTTCAACGCCTGCAGGCCCACCTGCCGTTCAATCCAGTGGGAATGGACGCGGTCGATCCGGCATTGGCCTTCAATACGGCGGCCAGCTTCGTCACCAACACCAACTGGCAGAACTATAGCGGCGAAACCACCATGTCCTATCTGGTCCAGATGGCGGGGCTGACGGTCCAGAACTTTGCCTCGGCGGCCACGGGCATGGCGCTTGCCTTGGCGTTGATACGCGGCTTCTCGCGGGCGTCGGTCAAGACGGTCGGCAACTTCTGGGTCGATCTTGTCCGGTCCACTCTTTACGTGCTGCTGCCGCTTTGCATACTGTTGACCCTCTTTTACGTTTTTCGCGGGGTGCCGCAGACGCTAGGCGCCTATGTTCAGGCGACGACGCTGGAAGGGGCACGCCAGACCATTGCCGTCGGCCCTGTGGCGTCGCAACTGGCGATCAAGATGCTTGGCACCAATGGCGGCGGCTTCTTCAATGCCAATTCCGCGCATCCATTCGAAAACCCTGATGCGCTGAGCAATTTTGTCCAGATGGTGACTATCTTTGCGATCGGCGCCGCCCTGACCAACGTCTTCGGCCGCATGGTCGGCGATCAACGGCAGGGCTGGGCGATTTTGGCCGCCATGGCGGTTCTTTTCATTGCCGGCGTGATCGCAGCCTATTGGGCAGAAGCCAGGGGAAACCCCTTGCTCGCTTCGCTGGGGCTTGAAGGGGGCAACATGGAAGGCAAGGAGGTGCGGTTCGGCATCGCCCTGTCGTCGCTGTTCGCAGTGGTTACCACCGCGGCCTCCTGCGGCGCGGTCAACGCAATGCATGACAGCTTCACCGCCCTGGGCGGCATGATCCCGCTGGTCAACATGCAGCTCGGAGAGGTGATCGTGGGTGGCGTCGGCGCTGGCCTCTACGGCATCCTCGTCTTCGTCATCATCGCCATCTTCGTCGCCGGGCTGATGGTTGGTCGCACCCCGGAATATCTGGGCAAGAAGATCGAGGCGAAGGAGGTGAAGATGGCGATGCTGGCCATGCTCTGCCTGCCGATGGCGATGCTCGGTTTCACGGCCATAGGCATCGTGTTGCCATCGGCCCTGGCTTCGATCGCCAATCCCGGGCCCCACGGTTTTTCCGAAGTGCTCTATGCCTACACTTCGGCAACCGCCAACAACGGCTCGGCCTTTGCCGGCCTGAACGGCAATACGCTCTGGTACAATCTCACCATCGGCATTGCCGTGCTCATGGGACGCTTCCTCGTGATTGTTCCGGCCATGGCCATCGCCGGGTCGCTGGCAGCCAAGAAGATCGTCCCAGCCTCCGCCGGCACGTTCCCGACCGACAGCACGCTGTTCGTCGGCCTGCTGGTAGGCGTGATCCTGATCGTCGGGGGCCTGACATTCCTGCCGGCTCTGGCGCTTGGGCCCATCGCCGAGCATCTGGAGATCGTGGCCGGCAAGGTGTTTTAACCGGGGAAAATGACGATGAGTCACATCAAGCCGGTCAGCCTCCTGGACGCTGCCATTCTGGCGCCTGCTTCTGTCGCTGCGTTCAAGAAGTTCGATCCCCGCTCGCTGGTGCGCAACCCGGTGATGTTCGTCGTGGCGGTGGTTTCGTTGCTTACGACGGTGCTTTTCCTTCGCGACATCGCCGGTGGCGCCAGCCATCTGGCCTTTTCATTCCAGATCATCCTTTGGCTGTGGTTCACGGTGCTTTTCGCCAATTTCGCCGAAGCGGTCGCGGAGGGCCGGGGCAAGGCACAGGCCGACTCCTTGCGTCGCACACGCACGGAAACACGAGCCAAGCTGCTCACCGGCCAGGATCGCCTTGCTTTCACGCTGGTGCCGGGCGCCAGCCTCAAAGTGGGCGACGTCGTGCTGGTTGAGGCCGGCGATATCATCCCTTCCGATGGCGAGGTGGTCGAGGGCGTGGCCTCGGTCAACGAAGCCGCAATCACAGGCGAATCGGCACCGGTGATCCGCGAGTCCGGCGGTGATCGTTCCGCCGTGACGGGAGGCACGCAGGTGCTTTCCGATTGGATCAGGGTGCGCATCACCGCAGCGGCCGGGTCGACCTTCCTCGACCGCATGATTGCACTGGTGGAAGGCGCCCAGCGTCAGAAGACGCCAAACGAGATCGCGCTTAACATTTTGCTGGCCGGCATGACCCTGATCTTCGTCATGGCCACCGTGACGATACCGAGCTTTGCAGCTTATGCCGGCGGCACGATACCGGTGGTGGTGCTGGTGGCCTTGTTCGTGACGCTGATACCGACGACCATCGGCGCGTTGCTCTCGGCCATCGGCATTGCCGGAATGGATCGCCTCGTGCGTTTCAACGTGCTTGCCATGTCGGGGCGCGCCGTGGAGGCCGCGGGCGACGTCGATACGCTCCTGCTCGACAAGACCGGCACGATCACGCTCGGCAACCGGCAGGCGACGGAATTTCGCGCGCTGGCCGGCATTGACGAACGCGAGCTTGCCGATGCCGCACAGCTTGCTTCGCTGGCCGACGAGACGCCGGAGGGACGCTCGATCGTCGTTCTGGCAAAGGAGAAATACGGCATCCGCGAACGCGACATGCGAAGCCTGCATGCGCATTTCGTGCCCTTTTCCGCCCAGACGCGGATGAGCGGCGTCAATCTCGACAACGGCTCCATTCGCAAGGGAGCAGTCGATGCGATCCTTGCCTACATCGCAAAGTCCGGCCCCGATGCGCTGCTGGTCAGCCGCCCCTCCGAGGTGCTGACGCGAGCTTCCGGCGCAAGCATCGGAGAGATGCGCGCTATCGCCGAGGACATCGCCAAGGTGGGCGGCACGCCGCTGGCGGTGGCGCGAGATGGCCGGTTGCTGGGCGTCATCTATCTCAAGGACATCGTCAAGGGCGGCATTCGCGAGCGCTTCGCCGAGCTGCGGCGAATGGGCATCCGCACCGTGATGATCACCGGCGATAACCCGATGACTGCTGCGGCGATCGCGGCGGAAGCCGGCGTGGACGATTTTCTTGCCCAGGCCACGCCTGAAAACAAGCTGCAGCTCATTCGCGACGAGCAGGCCAAGGGCAAGCTGGTGGCCATGTGCGGCGATGGAACCAACGACGCGCCAGCCCTTGCGCAGGCAGACGTCGGGGTGGCCATGAACACCGGAACGGTTGCGGCGCGCGAGGCCGGCAACATGGTCGATCTCGATTCCGATCCGACCAAGCTCATCGAGATCGTGGAGATTGGCAAGCAGTTGCTGATGACGCGCGGCGCGCTGACGACCTTCTCAATCGCCAACGACATCGCCAAGTATTTCGCCATCATCCCTGCCATGTTCGTGGCGTTCTATCCGCAACTGCAGGTTCTCAACGTCATGAACCTGGCGACGCCGCAATCGGCCATACTCTCGGCGATCATATTCAATGCGCTGATCATCGTCGGGTTGATACCGCTTGCCTTGCGCGGCGTCAGATATCGCGCGGTCGGAGCCGCCGCGCTGCTGCGCCGCAACCTGCTCGTCTACGGCCTTGGGGGCATTGTCGTGCCCTTCATCGGCATCAAGCTGATCGACATGATCGTATCGGCACTCGGCCTCGCGTAAGGAACGCTGCGATGCTCCGGCAATTTCGACCCGCGCTCGTCATGATCGTCGCATTCACGGCAATTACCGGCCTTCTCTATCCGCTCGCAATGACCGGACTTGCGGGCATGCTGTTTCCCGGCCAGGCCGCTGGCAGCTTGGTAACGGAAAATGGAAGGGTGGTGGGCTCCGCGCTGATCGGGCAGAACTTCACCAGCGAGCGCTATTTCCATGGCCGCCCTTCGGCCACTGTCGCGCCTGATCCGGCCGACCCCTCGAAAACGGTGCCTGCGCCCTACAATGCGGCGAACTCGGGCGGGTCCAACCTCGGTCCGTCCAATTCGGCCTTGATCGGGCGGGTACGCAACGATGTCGAACGACTGAAGGCCGAAAATCCCGGCCAGCAGGTGCCGATGGATCTCGTGACCACGAGTGGCAGCGGGCTTGACCCCGATATCTCGCCCGAGGCCGCGTTGTTCCAGGTGCCGCGCGTCGCCAAGGCAAGGCAGGTTTCGGAAGATGTGCTGCGTGAACTCGTTGCCAATCACGTTGAAAAGCCGTTCTTCGGGATCATAGGCGAGCCGCATGTCAACGTGCTGGCGCTCAACCGGGCACTCGACGCATTGCCGAAGAAGTAGCATTTTCATTCCCCGGGCTTTCCCTTGCGGCAGGGGGCGAGAAACCGGCTTTACGCCCGAAACAGAGTGATCTGGATGGTCGACGATACCGACAAGCGTCCGTCTCCGGAGGCGCTTCTGGAAGCCGCCGAGCGCGAGATGCGCGGCAAGCTGCGCATTTTCCTCGGTGCTGCTCCGGGCGTGGGCAAGACGTTCGAGATGTTGCTTTCGGCGCGAGCCCGCCTGGCGGAAGGCGTGGATGTCGTGATCGGTGTGGTGGAGACACACGGCCGCAAGGAAACCCAGGCGCTTCTCCAGGGCTTAGAGATCATCCCGCGCGCGGAGGTGTCCTATCTCGGCAGGATGCTCGAGGAGATGGACCTCGATGCGATTCTGGAGCGGCGGCCGGCATTGGTCCTGGTCGACGAACTGGCTCACACCAATGCGCCGGGCAGCCGCCACCCGAAGCGTTACCTCGACATAGAGGAACTGCTGGCCGCAGGCATAGACGTCTACACCACCGTCAACATCCAGCACGTCGAAAGCCTGAACGACATCGTCGCGCAGATCACCCGCGTGCGGGTGCGCGAGACGGTTCCCGACTCCATCATCGACCGTGCCGACGAGATCGAGGTGGTGGACCTCACGCCGGGCGATCTGATCGAGAGGCTGAAGCAGGGCAAGGTCTATGTGCCGGAGACGGCGCGAAACGCCATCGAGAACTATTTCAGGCCAGGCAATCTGACGGCGCTGCGCGAACTTGCGCTGAGGTGCACCGCACAGCGGGTGGATGAACAACTCGTCAGCCATATGCGCGAAAACGCCATCGAGGGCCCCTGGGCCGCAGGCGACCGGGTTCTGGTCTGCGTCGACGAGGCACCGCGCTCCCTGGCAATCGTGCGCTATGGCCGGCGGTTGGCCGAACGCCTGCGTGCGCCATGGTCGGTCATCAACATCGAGACGCTGCGCTCGGCGCGCCTGTCGGAAAGCGCACGCGACCAATTGGCGGCCTCGATGCGGCTGGCCGAAACTCTCGGGGCAGAGGCCGTCACGCTGCCCGGCCGCGCTGTCGCAGAGGATGTCATGCGCTATGCGCGCGAGCGCAATGTCACCCATATCGTGGTGGGGAGCTCCCACAAGGCGCGCTGGCGAGAATGGCTTCAGGGCTCCGTCACCCACGACCTCATCCGCATCGCCGGCGACGTAAGCGTGCATGTGATCTCAGGCCGCACGCCTGAGCCGAAGCCGCCACGGGGCACGGTGGAGCTCGGCTCCGCCGGAGGATTGTCGCTGCAGCCCTACATCGCAAGTGCGGCAATCGTGGGCGTCGCTTTGCTGCTGGGCGAGGCGCTGCACCAGTCGCTCGACGTCGCCAATATCGCGGTCGTGTTTCTCATGGGGGTGCTGGTCAGCGCGCTGCGTTACGGCCTGGCGCCGGGCATCTTCACCAGCATTGCCAGTGCGCTGGCTTTCAATTTCTTTTTCCTGCCGCCGCTCTACACCTTCACCATCGGCGATCCGGAAAGCATCGTCACATTCATCTTCTTCCTGATCGTCTCGGTGATCGCCAGCAACCTGACCTCGCGCGTGCGGACCCAGGCGATGGCGGCCCGCCAGCGCGCCCGCATGACGGAAAACCTCTACCTCTTCAGCAAGAAGCTGGCTGGAACCGCGACATTGGACGATGTGCTTTGGGCGACAGCCTTTCAGATTGCGTCCATGCTGAAGGTGCGCGTGGTTCTGCTCCTGCCGGAGCACGGGCAAATCGTGGTGAAAGCAGGATATCCGCCGGAGGATACGCTCGACGAAGCCGATCTGGCGGCAGCCAAATGGACCTGGGAAAATGACCGGCCCGCCGGTCGGGGCGCCGATACCCTGCCGGGTGCCAAGCGGCTCTTCCTGCCCATGCGCACGGTGCGCGGTGTCATCGGCGTCGTCGGCATCGATGACGATCGCCGCGGCCCCCTGTTGACGCCCGAGAGGCGCAGGCTGATGGACGCGCTGACGGATCAGTCAGCGCTTGCCATAGAGCGCGTCCATCTGGTCGAGGACCTGGACAATGCGCGTCTGGCCGTCGAGGCAGACCGGTTGCGTTCGGCGCTGTTGACCTCCATTTCGCACGACCTGAAGACGCCTCTTGCGGCAATCATGGGGGCGGCCGGGATGCTGAAGGAGTTTTCCTCCGCGCTGGAGGCGCCGGCCAAGGAAGAGCTGCTGGGCACCGTGCTGGACGAGGCAGAGCGGCTGAACCGGTTCATTGCCAACCTGCTGGACATGACGCGGCTGGAGTCCGGTGCAGTGACGCCCAATTTTGGGCTCCACGACATCAGCGAGATCGTGGGCAGCGCGCTTCGACGCGCCGGGAAGATACTTTCCGGGCATGAGATTGAGGTCGACCTGCCGGCGGACCTGCCGATGCTGCGCGTGGACCCGGTTCTGTTCGAACAGGTCCTGTTCAACCTGTTCGACAATGCCGCGAAATATTCGGAAGCGGGGTCGCGCATCCGCGTCCAGGCCTTCCTCGCTTCGAACACCCTGACCCTGCAGGTTCTGGACGAGGGGAGCGGCATTCCCCCCGATGAACTGGAAGACATATTCGGCAAGTTCACGCGGGCGCGCAAACGCGACAGCGTGCCGGCCGGGACCGGCCTTGGCCTTGCCATCTGCCGTGGCTTTGTCGAAGCCATGGGCGGAACCATCGCAGCAGGCAACCGCACCGATCGCAAGGGCGCGGTCTTCACCATCCGCATGAAATTGCCCGGAGAAGTCGCTTGACGCCCGCCTCTCACATCAGGGTGCTTGTCGTGGACGACGAGCAGCCCATCCGCAGACTGCTGCGTTCCGGCCTTTCCACGCAGGGCTATGCCGTCGCCGAGGCGCCGAACGCCCGGGCCGCCCTTGCAGAGATGGCGAATGAAGCCCCCGACCTGGTGGTGCTCGACCTTGGTCTGCCCGATGTGTCGGGGCAGGAGCTTCTCAAGCAATGGCGGGGCGCCGGCTGCGCAGTGCCGATCATCATCCTCTCCAGCCGCACCGACGAAGCCGGCATCGTGGAAGCGCTGGATCTCGGTGCCGACGACTACATAACCAAGCCGTTCGGGGTGAACGAGCTCATCGCCCGCATTCGTCTGGCGCTCCGGCACAGGCTGCAGCAACAGGGCGAGAAGCCGGTGTTCCAGACCGGCGGGCTCTGCGTCGACCTCGTGCGGCGGATCGTCAAGGTCGACGGGCGGGAAGTGAAGCTGTCGCCGAAGGAATACGACATATTGAGGGTGCTTGTGCAGCATGCCGGAAAGGTTCTGACCCACAATTTCCTGATGAAGCAGGTGTGGGGCGAGGTGCAGGACGTGCAGTATCTCAGGGTCTATGTGCGTCAGCTGCGTCAGAAGATCGAGCCCGATCCGAGCCAGCCATGCTACATTCGCACTGAAACCGGCGTCGGCTATCGCCTCAGCGAGGCCGATTGAGCCCAGTCAGCCAACCGGATCGGCCTCAGGTGACGATGGCGCCTATCGAAGCCCCTATCAGAAGAATGGCGACGACCAGCAGGGCGCCGTAGATCGTGGGTTTGCCAAAAAGCACCGCAAATGACGAACCCCATACGACGACCGCGGAGCCCAGGGCATAAAGGAATGCCGGCTTGTCGTTCCACGCGATGCCGATGGCCATCAGCCCGCCGATGATAAGGGCGCCGAAAAGCAGCATTATCGACAGGGCGAATTTCTCGACAGAATCCATGGATCATCCTCTCCTTGCCGGGCGAATGTGCCGGATCGCTGATCCTTGGGCAATGCCTGAACACACAGAATTTGACGTTTGCAAGCCGCCGGGCTGCCTGGGCGGAAAGCCGAAGCGTGCAGCTCGGAATTGCAGGCTTTAATACTCGTGGGCGCGCAGACGCCACGCCCGGACGAAAAGGCTGAGGCCGTATAGCACCAGCAAGACCATGATGACGCGGACAAGGGTGACTGCGCTGGAGAGCGGGATGAAAGCCAGCGCCAGCCCGAACACGATGTAGAGACCGCCGCCCAACAGGACCGGCCAAAGCCGCGCACGGCGGGCGCGACCGACGACCATTGTGGACAGAATTTCCATGATGCCGACGAGAACTGCCACTGTTCCCACGAGCCCAGCCAGGAAACTCAGGGTGAAGATCGTGAGCAGGAAAGAGCCCGAGAGCACCAGCAGGCCCGCGATGATGGAGAGGGCATTCCGAATGAGCGTAAACCAGAAGGCAGTGTCCCTGGGGCCGGAGTAGGAAAGCGTGGCGATGCCCAGGGCTCCGTCGACGAGCAGAAGGCCGCCCCCTGCAAGGACCAAGAATGTCACGGTCTGTTCCGGAAACATGAAGGCAACAATTGCCGCCGCGATCATTATAAGGCCGCGCAGTGCCGTCAGCGTTGCTGCAAAGCGTTCAGATTCTACAGCTGCCATGATCGAGTAATCCTTGGCCTGTTACTGCACGAATTCAATGAATCACCAATTCCGGTCGCTTTGCAATAGACGCAGAATTTTCCTCTCGCTGGCGGGAAACTTCCTGCCCTGTTCTGGCGGCACCACCAGACGCCCGGATTAACGCCTTGTTGACCATGCATGACCATGATGCGGCCGTCGGCGGTCGAAGTGAACCGCGATGATCCCCCTGCTTTGACTGTATGAGGAGTTGGAATGAGCAATCGTATCGTTATGCGGACCGGCGAAGCGCTGGTCGCTGGAGGCCCTCCGGGCACTGCGTCCGAACCCGAAGTGGTGATCGGCGAACTCGACGGGCCCGTCGGTACCGCACTTGCAACCCTGACCGGCGATCAGGTTGCGGGCCATACGCGCGTCTTCGCGCTGCTCAACACCGACATCATGGTGCGCCCGGTCACGCTTTGCGTGTCCAAGGTTACGGTGAAGAGCTCGCGCTACACCAATATCCTCATGGGTACGGTGCAGTTCGCCATCGCCAACGGCGTTCTCGACGCTGTGCGCGCAGGCTTCATCCCGAAGGAGAAGGCCAACGATCTCGGCATCATCTGTTCGGTGTGGCTGGCGCCGAGCGTGGTCGACGACCAGAACCTCGACCACAAGATCCTGTTCGACCTGCACCGGAAGGGCACGACCGAGGCCATCCGCAAGGCGATGTCCAACGAGCCTTCGATCGACTGGCTCCTGGAGAACCAGGACAAGATCATGCACAAGTACCACCAGATGGGACTCGACGGTAAGATCTGACGCAGCCTGACCGCCGGGAGCTACGCTCCCGGACGCACGGACATGAGCCGCCGCCTCGCAAGGGGCGGCGGTTTTTTGTGCGGCAAAACAAAAGGCCCCGGCGATGCCGGGGCCCCTTCGAAGCAAATGAAAGTTCTTGTCAGAACTTGTAGTTGATGCCGGCGCGGACCGTGTGGAAGTTAAACTTCCGGTTGATGTTGACGGGATCGCCGTCGATTTCGCCGTTGAAGAGATTGCTCTTGCCGAGATCGGTGTAGAGATACTCGGTCTTGAAGGTGACATTGTCGGTGATTGCGTATTCCGCACCGGCGCCGATCGTCCAGCCAGCCTTGGTCTTCTTCACGCTTTCGCGGATGGCTTCGTCGAAAGCATCTCCGTTGATGTAGCTGGTGGTACGGCCATAGGCGAGGCCGCCGGTGGCATAGGCCATGAAACGGTCGGTGGCAGCAACGCCCAGGCGCGCGCGCACGGTGCCGTACCAGTTGAGCTTGGTGCCCATGCGGACAGCCATCAGTTCGTCCTCGTCGAGGGCGGTCGCAGCGAACTCGGCCTTCGCATTGGAGCCCTGGAAATCAGCCTCGACGCCGAGAACGACCTGGTCGATCTGGTAGTTGTAGCCGATCTGGGCGCCGCCGACGAAACCATTGGCATTGAGGTTGATCGAATCATCGAAGTCGGTGCCGGAGAAGTGGTGCTTGGCCTTTCCGCCAGCATAGCCCGCGTTCAGACCGAGATAGGCGCCGGTCCAGCTGAAGATCGGCGTCACGGCTTCCGGTGCCGACGGCTCGTAGGAGAACGCGTCAGCAGCAAAGGCGCTGCTCGAAAGAAGCATGGCAGCTGCGGTGGCGCCGGCGATGTGCTTGAAGTTCATTTTTCCAATACCTTTGCATTCACACTCAAACTCAAGATGACCTCCACCTACACGGCTCGGTTGAAGAGAGTCTGTAGCAAAGCAGCAACAGCGGCGGCGATGAGTTGGGATGGTAAATAAAATGCTATTAAATTTCCGTGGGTTGCCGGCAGGCAGATCAGGCTGGAGCCAATGCCCGTTACTGCTGCCGGGCATTGACGGCCGCAATCCCTCGAACACCTTCACGACTACCGGTAGCGGCACCGAGGCGCCCCACGTGGAGAAAGGCATGTCCGTGAAGCCGGTGGGCCGCTGCCTGGCGCCCCGCCTGCGTGCAGTTCACCGCCACTGATGCCGATGTGCCACAGTGCAGGCCCAGATTCCCGATCTCCCGGTTTGTCATCTCTCTGTCATGTTCCCGATACGCAAGCGTCACGCGGCGTCGCTAGAGCGGCGGTGGGGATGGGGGCAGGGAAGGCTGGTCTCCAGCAAAAGTGCCCAGACCCGTTGATTAACTTTTGACTGGAGTCAATACATGAACATCAAGAGCCTTCTCCTCGGCTCAGCCGCGATGATGATCGCGGTTCCTGCTGCCTACGCCGCCGACGCTGTTGTCGTTGCTGAGCCCGAGCCGATGGAATACGTCCGCATCTGCGACGTCTACGGCGCCGGCTTCTACTACATTCCCGGCACGGAAACCTGCCTGAAGGTCGGCGGCTACATCCGCTACGACATTCGCGCAGGCAACGGTGGCAACCGCGGCCTGATTGACGTCGTCGACAAGCTCGACGCTGCCAAGGGCATCGATTCGACCAACGACACCTACTACAAGCGCGCCCGCGCTGCCATGCAACTCGATGCCCGTTCGGAAACCGAACTCGGCACGCTGCGTGGCTACATGCACATCAACTTCAACTACGACACGGCTGCGCCCGGCGGCATTACCACCGCCAACACCGGCTTCGCCATCAACCATGCGTTCATCGAACTCGGCGGCTTCCGCATCGGCAAGACCGACTCGATGTTCTCGACGCTGACCGGCTATGCGGGCGGCGTCATGGAAGACGATCTGGTGCCCTTCGGCCCCTACGACACGCATCAGATTGCCTATACCTACACTGGTGACAACGGCTTCTCGGCTTCCGTCGCCCTCGAGGAAGGCAATGGCGTTCTCTACACGCTCGATTCCTACGTCCCGCACGTGGTTGCCGGCGCTGCCTATACGCAGGGCTGGGGCGGTTTCTCCGGCGTCGTCGGCTATGATTCGGTCTGGAACGAGTGGGCCGGCAAGGTTCGCCTCGACGTGAAGGCGTCCGACAGCGTCTCGCTCTTCGTCATGGGCGGCTATGGCACCGACAAGAACATCTCCCGCAGCTTCTACAAGTCCTGGGGCGGCAACTGGGCCGTCTGGGGCGGCGGCAGCGTGAAGATGAGCAAGCAGGCTGCGCTCAACGCGCAGGTCTCCTATGCCGAGAACAAGGACCTCGCGGTCGTTGCCAACGTCGCCTACACCATCGTTCCGGGCTTCAAGATCACCCCGGAAGTGGCGTGGAACTCCGTCCACACCGACGACGGCACGAAGATCCGCGACGGCTTCGGCGGCATGGTCCGCTTCCAGCGCTCGTTCTGATTCGTTCGACCGATCCAACGAAAGGGCCCGGCGGGAAACCGCCGGGCTCTGCCGCTTCGAGACTGCGCACGACAGCAAATTTCGGGGTTCGGAGATCGCTTTTCGCGTGAGGAAAGTGCCGGCCGGGAAAAGATTTCAACTTTTCCGGCCAATTCCCTTGCGCGGGCTGTCCCGGGTCCCCAATAATATAGAGGGGTGGTTTCCATCCGACGCATTTGATTTGATTGGGAAACCGCCTGAGGACGATGAACGACGACATATTGCTGATTCTCATTGTCGTTCTTCCTTTCGCCGGAAGCATTCTCGCGGCCACCTTTCGCCCCAACGCACGAAATTCCGAGGCCTGGCTGGCTGGCGGGGTGGCGTTGGCATGCCTGCTTCTGGCCTCGATAGCCTATCCCGCCATCGTCGAGCGAGGTGTCATCCGTAGCGAAACGGAGTGGCTGCCTACCCTCGGGCTCAACTTCGTGCTGCGCATGGACGGTTTCGCCTGGCTGTTCAGCGTGCTGGTAAGCGGCTTCGGCTTCCTGGTGGTGCTTTATGCGCGCTACTACATGTCGCCGCAGGATCCCGTGCCGCGGTTCTTTGCGTTCCTGCTTGCCTTCATGGGCGCAATGCTCGGACTGGTGATCTCCGGCAATCTGGTCCTGCTGGTCGTCTTCTGGGAACTGACCAGCATCTTTTCCTTCCTGCTCATCGGCTACTGGCATCACAATTCCAGCGCGCGCGACGGCGCGCGCATGGCGCTCACGGTCACGGCAATCGGCGGCATGGCGCTTCTTGTAGGTGTTCTGCTGATCGGCCACATCGTGGGAAGCTATGATCTCGACCGCGTTCTCTCTTCGGGCGACCTGATCCGCTCGCACGAGCTTTATCTTCCCGCGCTGTTGCTCATCCTGCTGGGCGCGCTGACGAAAAGCGCCCAGTTCCCGTTTCATTTCTGGCTGCCCAACGCGATGGCGGCGCCGACGCCGGTCTCGGCCTATCTTCACTCGGCCACGATGGTGAAGGCGGGCGTTTTCCTGATGGCGAGGCTGTGGCCGGTTCTGTCGGGCACGCCGGAATGGTTCTGGATCGTCGGTTTCGCCGGAATGGCATCGCTGCTGGTGGGGGCGTTCTTTGCCATCTTCCAGCACGATCTCAAGGGGCTGCTCGCCTATTCCACGATCAGCCATCTCGGCCTGATCACCATGCTTCTCAGCCTCGGCAGTCCGCTGGGGGCGGTCGCCGCCATCTTCCACATGATGAACCACGCGACCTTCAAGGCTTCGCTGTTCATGGCTGCCGGCATCATCGACCACGAGACAGGCACGCGCGACATGCGCCGGCTGAGTGGGCTCTTCCGCTTCATGCCCATCACCGCGACGCTCGCCATGGTGGCAAGCGCGGCCATGGCCGGCGTGCCGCTGCTCAACGGCTTTCTCTCGAAGGAAATGTTCTTCGCCGAAGCCATCGAAACGCACGCGAAGTCGGTGCTGGACACGGCCGCTCCCTATGTGGCCGTTCTGGCCGGGGCTTTCGCCGTTACCTATTCCCTGCGCTTCATCCATACGGTGTTTTTCGGGCCGCCTCCCAAGGATCTCGAGCGTACGCCGCATGAGCCGCCTTTCTGGATGCGCTTTCCCATCCAGTTCCTTGTCCTGGCCTGCCTCGTCGTCGGCATCATTCCTGCCATGACGGTCGGTCCCTTTCTTCACGTTGCGGTGACTTCAGTTCTGGGGCCGGACACTCCGGCTTACAGCCTGTCGGTCTGGCATGGTTTCAACCTGCCGCTTCTGATGAGCGCGATCGCGCTCGTGGGCGGCGTGGTGCTCTATTTGTTGCTGAACTCGTATCTGAACGAGAGCGAGGAGGGGCCGCCATTTCTTCGCCGTCTCGAAGGACGACGTGTCTTTGAACGCGTGCTGGTCACCCTTTCCTGGAAGTGGGCCCGGTCGCTCGAAACGGTATTGGGGACGCGGCGTCTGCAGCCGCAGCTCCGCGTGCTTGTGGTCGTGGCCTTCCTGGCAGCGCTGGTTCCGCTCTATCTCAACGGCTTCAGGCCGGGTCTGCCCGTTCTGGACGCCATCGATCCCGTGTTCGTGCTGATCTGGGCCAGTGGCATCTTCTGCGCCATCGGCGCTGCCTACAAGGCCAAGTACCACAGGCTGGCAGCTCTCATCCTTCTGGGCGGGGCGGGGCTTTCCACCTGCATCACCTTCGCCTGGTTCTCGGCCCCGGACCTGGCCCTGACACAGTTGCTGGTCGAAATCGTCACGACCGTGCTGCTGTTGCTCGGATTGCGCTGGCTTCCGAAGCGTCTTGAGGAAAAGGAGCGCGGGGCCGTTGCGATCGGCATACGCCTGCGCAGATACCGCGACTTCGTCATCGCCGTTTTGGCGGGCGGTGGGGTCGGACTTCTGGCCTTTGCCGCCATGACTAGCCCTTTCGCGGCCGAGACCGTGGCGAGCTATTTCCTGGAGAAGGCCTACCTGGAAGGCGGCGGCAAGAACGTGGTCAACGTCATCCTCGTGGACTTCCGCGGCTTCGACACGCTGGGGGAAATCACCGTGCTGGCGGTTGTCGCCCTGACGGTGTTTGCACTGCTGCGCCGTTTCCGGCCGGCTGCCGATAGCGTGGCCGCGCCAGAGCAGCAGCGCATGCAGAATGCCTTCGACGAGGCCGCGCCCGACCGCGAGCTCGGCGACACGGTTGGCGACTATCTCCTGGTGCCGGCCGTGCTCATGCAATGGGCATTCCCGGTCGTCATCGTGCTGGCCGTCTACCTGTTCATGCGCGGGCATGACCTTCCCGGCGGCGGCTTTGTGGCGGGAATAGCGATGGCGGCGGCCTTCATCCTGCAATACATGGCCGCCGGAGCAAGATGGCTTGAGGAAAGGCTTCGCATCCTGCCCGTGAGCTGGATCGGCCTTGGGCTGCTTTTGGCGGCACTCACCGGCATGGGTTCCTGGTTGTTCGACTATCCTTTCCTGACCTCGCATTCCCAGTATGTCGAACTGCCCCTGGCTGGCGCGGTGCCATTCGCCACTGCCATGCTTTTCGACCTGGGAGTTTTCGGCATCGTGGTCGGCGCCACGGTGCTCATGCTGATCGCGCTCGCGCACCAGTCGATCAGAAGCCTGCGTTCGGCCCGCGCCGCCGTCGAAGCGGAAGGGGAGGACGCCTGATGGAACTCGTCCTCTCGCTCAGCATCGCCGCCCTGGCAGGTTCGGGCGTCTGGCTGCTTCTGCGGCCGCGCACCTACCAGGTCATCGTGGGCCTGTCGCTCATCTCCTATGCAGTGAACCTGTTCATCTTCGGAATGGGCCGACTGCGGGGCGGCGCCGCTCCCGTTCTGAACGGACAGAGCGGCAGCCTGGCCGACTATGCGGACCCGGTGCCGCAGGCGCTGGTTCTGACGGCAATCGTCATCGGCTTTGCCACGACGGCCTTGTTTCTGGTGATCCTGCTGGCGGCGCGCGGCTTTACCGGCACCGACCATGTCGACGGGAGGGAACCGGAATGACCGGCTGGTCCGACCATCTGGTCATCATGCCCGTGCTGCTGCCGCTGGTGGCCGGCGCGCTGCTCATGCTCTACGACGAGCGGCGTCATTTCCTGAAGTCGATCATCAATCTGGCTTCGACGCTCCTGCTGGTCGTCGTGGCAGTCAAGCTGGTGCGCCTTGCCGACACCTCCGAGGCTTCCGTTTATCTGCTGGGCAACTGGCCGGCACCCTTCGGTATCGTTCTCGTGCTGGACCGTTTGTCCGCGCTGATGCTGATGGTGACCAGCCTTCTGGCCTTGGCATCGCTGGTTTTCGCGCTGGCGCGCTGGCACAAGGCCGGAGCCCATTTCCATACGCTGTTCCAGTTCCTGCTGATGGGGGTGAACGGGGCCTTCCTGACAGGCGACCTGTTCAACCTGTTCGTCTTCTTCGAAGTGATGCTGGCGGCTTCCTATGGCCTCGTGCTGCACGGCTCCGGGCCCGCGCGCGTAAAGGCCGGCATGCACTATGTCGCCGTCAATCTCGCTGCCTCCTTCCTGTTCCTGATAGGCGTGAGCCTCATTTATGGCGTCACGGGTACGCTGAACATGGCCGATCTTGCTGCGAGGATCGGCGAACTATCCGGCCGTGACCGCACCCTGCTCGAGGCTGGCGCGGCGATACTTGGCGTTGCTTTCCTTGTGAAAGCGGGCATGTGGCCGCTGAGCTACTGGCTGCCGAATGCATATTCTGTCGCGGCTGCACCGGTAGCGGCCATTTTTACGCTGCTCAGCAAGGTCGGCATATATGTGCTCCTGCGGCTGTCGCTCCTCCTGTTCGGTGTCCAGGCCGGAGATTCCGCCGGCTTCGGCAGCAATCTGCTGATCGTGGGAGGCATGGCGACGATCGTCTTCGGCACGGTCGGCGTGCTGGCCTCCCAGGCGATGGCGCGGCTTGCCAGCTTCAGCGTGCTGATTTCGTCGGGAACGCTGCTGGCGGCCGTGGGCATGTCTGCGGTGGACGTCACCGCCGGCGCCCTGTTCTATCTGGTCAGCTCCACCGTCACCGTCGGCGCGCTTTTCCTCCTCATCGAACTGATCGAAAGGGAACAGAACCCAGCCGCAGACATTCTGGCGGTCACCGCCGAGGCCTTCGGAGACGAGGACGAGGAGGCCGTTGAGGACCGGGTGGGCGTGGCGTTCCCCGGCGCGTTGGCCATCCTTGGCGTGTGCTTTGCGATCTGCGGCCTGCTGCTGGCCGGCCTGCCCCCGCTGTCGGGCTTCATCGCCAAGCTGGCATTGCTGTCGGCCATCCTCGATGCCGGAGGGGCGGCGGGAATCTCCGCCGCCGCCTGGATATTGACGACCCTTGTGGTGCTGTCCGGTCTCGCGGCGCTTCTGGCGATGTCGCGTTTTGGCATACGCATGTTCTGGGCGCCGATCGAGGCGGTTGTTCCGCGCGTCCTCGTCATCGAGGTGGTCCCGGTAGCGTTCCTCCTTCTGCTCGCATTGATGATGACGATACAGGGCGGGCCTGTCATGCGTTACCTTGAGGCCACGGCCCGCTCCCTGCATGCTCCGCAGCAATATATCGGCGAGGTTCTGCGGGCGCCCCGAGCCGGGCCGGGAGCGGCGGAATGATGAGGCAGTTGCTCCCATACCCGCTTCTGACCGTGTCGCTGCTGGCGATGTGGCTTTTGCTGAACGGCTTTTCCACCGGCCAACTTCTGCTAGGCGGCGTCATTGCCGTTGCAGCGTCCGGTGCCATGGCAGCCCTGGAACCGAAAAAGCCGCGGCTGCGCCGATGGAGCGCGATCCCCGGCCTGGTCTGGGTGGTGTTCATCGACATTCTGCGCTCCAACATCGCGGTTGCGACCTTGATCCTGCGCGGCACCGGCGGACGCGAGATATCAGGCTTCGTGTCGATACCGCTGGCGCTTCGCGATCCCACCGGGCTGGCCGTGCTTGCCTGCATTGTCACCAGCACGCCGGGTACGGCATGGGTCGAATACGATTCCACCCGCAATACGCTCCTTCTGCATATCCTGGATCTCGGCGACGAGGACTGGGTGGGGCTGATCAAGAACCGCTATGAGCGGCCTTTGCTGGAGATATTCGAATGAGCGCCATAATTCTCGTCTGGTCGCTGCTGGTCGCACAGATCCTGCTTGGCATCGCCATGGCAATCGCCGCCTCGCGCATCGTTCGCGGTCCGCGCGCGCAGGACAGGATCCTCGCCTTCGACGCCTTCTACATTGCCGGCATGCTTCTGCTGGTCGTGCTGGGCATGCGCACCGGAAGCACGCTTTATTTCGAAGCGGCGCTTATCATCGCGCTTCTGGGTTTTGTGTCCACGGTGGCTCTGGCAAAGTTCCTCATGCGAGGCGAGGTCATCGAATGACCGAAATTGCAGACCTGCCGGCCTGGGCCGCGCTTCTCGTCGCATTCCTTGTGCTTGCCGGTTCCGCGTTGACGCTGCTCGGCATAGTGGGGCTGGTGCGGTTGCGCAGTTTCTACCAGCGTGTTCACGCCCCGACGCTCGGCACCACCTGGGGCGCAGGCAGCATATTGATCGCCTCGATGGTCTTCTTCTCCATCCTGGAAAGGCGTCTGGTACTGCACGAAGTGCTCATAGCCGTCTTCGTGACCGCGACGACGCCGGTGACGCTGATGATGCTGGCCAGGGCGGCGCTCTATCGCGACCGCGCCGAAGACGCCAGCTTGACGACCGCGCCGGGCGATAGCTGTTCCGGGCGCGACGGAACCGCCAACCAGACTGACCTGCCGCCCGCTGCCTGAAGCCGTGTCACGCCGACGGCCATGATCGGCAAGATTGCCAGACAGGTGCGGAGCGTGGTCAAATGACCTCGTAGGGCGCAAGTCCGCGCTGCGGCCACGGCTCGGCGGGATGCGGCCGAAGTCTCTGCGCTGGAGACGACCATGCGAGCAATGGTGCTGGAAGCAATCGGCAAGCCCCTGGTTCTCGAAGAATGGCCAGATCCTGATCCGGGAGCAGGCGAGATCAGGCTGGTGGTCGAAGCCTGCGCCGTCTGCCGCACCGACCTCCACGTCGTCGACGGCGAACTGCCCGACCCGAAGCTGCCGCTGGTTCCCGGCCACGAGATCGTGGGAATTGTCGATGCGGTTGGAGATGGGGTCGATCCAGCCCGCGTCGGTCGCCGGGTCGGCGTGCCCTGGCTCGGGCACAGCTGCGGAACCTGCCCCTATTGCCTCGCCGGTTCAGAAAACCTGTGCGATCGACCGCTGTTCACCGGCTATACCCGCGATGGCGGCTTTGCCACTCATGTCGTGGCAGACGCTGCATTTTCCTTCGATCTCGACATGGAGGCCGATCCCGTGTCGCTGGCGCCGCTGCTCTGCGCCGGCCTGATCGGCTGGCGATCTCTAAGGAAGGCCGGGGAGGGGCGGCGCATAGGGCTCTTCGGCTTTGGCGCGGCGGCGCATATCATTGCCCAGATCTGCCTCTGGCAGGGGCGGGAAGTATATGCCTTCACGAGACCCGGCGACCTAGAGGCTCAGAAGTTCGCGTTGAGCCTGGGCGCGGTGTGGGCCGACGGCTCTGACACGCGGCCGGAGACTCCGTTGGATGCGGCAATCATCTTTGCTCCTGTGGGCGATCTGGTGCCGGCCGCTCTCCGGGCAGTCAGGAAAGGCGGCCGCGTCGCCTGCGGCGGCATTCACATGAGCGATATTCCCTCAATGCCCTATGCACTTTTGTGGCAGGAGCGGGAGCTTGTTTCGGTGGCAAACCTGACGCGGGAGGACGCCCACACCTTCTTCCCGGTTGCGAGGCAGGCCGGCGTGCGCACCCGGACCATCCCCTATGCGCTGGAGCAAGCCAACACTGCACTTGCCGATCTTCGCGCCGGCCGCTTCAGCGGCGCGGCGGTTCTGGTGCCGTGAAGGAGCGGCGAGCCACCCGTCAGCGTCAGCTCGATGCTTCGGCCATCCTGGCCTCGAACTCCAGCGCCTGGATATCGCGGCCGATGGAGGCGATGGCGACCGTCTTCCCGGCCTTCCGGTATTCGACAAGGCAATCCCGGCGCTCGATGCTGCCGTCAATTTCGATCGAGTCCCAGGACCGGGCGTAGCCGACATAGCGGATCGTCACGTCGTAATGCGCGCTCCAGAAAAACGGCGGCGCCGAAAAGGGTATGCGCCGGCCCAGCATGTTCTCCGCCGCGGCCTGGCCGTGCCGCTCGGCCAGGACCCAGTGCTCGACACGCCGCCTTTCGCCGTCGGACTGCCATTCGGCAATGTCTCCGGCCGCGTAGATTCCGAGCACGCTCGTCTGCAGGAACTCGTCCACCAGCACACCGCTGTTTACGGCAATGCCGGCCTTCGCGGCCAGGGCGATGCGCGGCTTCACGCCGACGCCCATCACCACGAAATCGGCCTCGATCTCGCTTCCGTCGCTCAGCTTCAGCGATCGGTCGTCGATGCTTGCGGCGGTGGCTCCGAGGTGGAAATGCACCCCATGCTCTTCATGCAGCGACCTGATGAAGGCGCCGAGCTGCGGACCGAGCACCTTTTCCAGAGGCGCAGCCTCCGGCGCGGCCACGTGAACCTCCAGCCCGCGCTCCCGCAAGGCGGCAGCCACTTCCAGCCCGATGAAGCTCGCGCCGACTATCGCCACCTTCGCGGCGTTCTGTGCAGCTGCGATGATCGCGCGGCTGTCGGCGAGCGAGCGCAACACGAAGACGTTTTCGCGGTCCGCACCGGGGATCGGCAACCGCACCGGCTCGGCACCGGTCGCAAGGAGAAGCCGGTCGAAGGGAAAGCTGCGCCCGTCGGCCGCAATCACGGTCCGCGCCTCCGGGTCGATGCGCTCCACGCTTGTGCCCAGCTGCAGGTCGATCTGCTTCCTTGCGTAATATTTCGGCGAGCGCAGTGGAATCCATCCCTCCTCGGCCGTTCCGGCGAGATAGTCCTTCGACAGGTTGGGGCGATCATAGGGCGCGTCGGCGTCTGCGCTGAGCATCGTCAATTGCCCCGCATAGCCGCGACGACGCAACATTTCCGCCGCTGCGAACCCTGCCGCGCCACCGCCCACGATGACGATCCGCTGCGGGTCTCCGGCCGTATCCCGGGCACCTGAAGGTTCCGGCGAGATCTTGTCGCCCACCACGATCCGGTCGCCGTGGCGTTCTACCTTCCAGCACCCAACAGGGTCGAAAGCCGGGGCCGCCAGCGCTTCGCCAGTGCGCAAGCTGAAGCACGCATGGTGCCATGGGCAGCGAACCGTATCGCCCACAAGAATGCCGTCGCCCAGCGATGCCCCGTAGTGCGTGCATGTCGCGCTCACGGCAAGCACTTCGTCGCCAACGCGCGCAAGCACCACCGGCTCCCCGTCGACATGCCCCTGGATCAGCGACTTTTCGTCGAATGCCGAAATCGGCACGCCGGCACCGAGATCGGGACCCGCGTCGTGATCACCTTGCGAAGCCATGTTGCCTCTCCCTCACAGCTTGGCCCGCGCCTGAAGTGACGCGGACATGGCTGTTTGACGCCGCAAACCGCAATTGGTTCCCGGCGGGAGCTGCAATGGTGGAATTTTTCGATCGGCGGCAAATCGGCCCTCGCGGCGAGCGACGGGAGAAGCTCCGGAAGAGTGTCATTTGCCGGGCAAGTTTGCCTGCTGCCAAGACGATGCGGGCCACATCCGGCCCGCACCGCCGCAATCCATGAAGGCCTCGGCCCTACTCGCCGTAGGGCACCCAGATGTTCTTCACCTGCGTTGCCCGGCGCAGGAATTCCCGTCCCTGGCCGTCGCTCGAGGTCCAGTCACGCGCGCCGCCGCTCCACACCGGCTTGAGGTTGCCGGCGGAAGCCGTCTCGATCGTGGCTGCGTCGCCTGCCGTGCCGAAATCCCAAAGCGCTGCAACCTCGTCGTGCTCGGCCAGCGTCTTGGCAAGGCCCGCCGTCTCGCCGGTGACGATGCTGACCACGCCGGCCGGCACGTCGCTGGTGTCGAGCAACTGGTAGAAATCGGTCGCCGCCAGCGGATGGCGGGCCGACGGCACGGCGATGACGCGGTTGCCTGCGGCAAGCGTCGGCATAACGAGCGAGACGAAGCCGAGCAGCGGCGCCTTGTCGGGGCAGACGATGCCCATGATGCCGAAGGGCTCGTTCATCGCCAGCGTCACGTGGCGCGACTTGGTCGAGTGGACGGCGCCGTCATGCTTGTCGGCAAAGCCGGCATAGAAGAAGGTCCGGCGGATCGACGCCGCCACTTCCTCCGCCGCATCCTTGGCCGAGGCCCCGGTCATCGCGCGCAGCCTTGCCTCGAACTCGGCCGCTCGGGCCGACAGGTTTTCGGCGATGTAGTAGAGGATCTGCGCCCGGTTGTGCGCCGTCGCATCCCCCCAGCTTCCCGCCTTGGCGGCCGCTTCCACCGCGTTGCGGATGTCCTTGCGGTTGCCGAGGCCGGCATGGCCCACCGTCTTGCCGGCGGGATTGACCACCACATAGCTGTAGCCGGAATCCGGCCGCGCCTGCTTGCCGCCGATATAGAGCTTGGCTGTGCGGTCGATCGCATCGTCGGAGACGGGCGCCAAGGCCGTCGCGGCCGATGGCGTGGGGTTGAGCGCAGCCTTTGACGCCTCCGCGCCCTTGGCCGGCTTGCCGTTGGCGGGCACCAGGTATTCGTAGAGCCCTTCCCGGCCACCCTCGCGCCCGAACCCGCTTTCGCGGTAGCCGCCGAAGCCGGCGGCGGCATCGAACAGGTTGGTGGCGTTGATCCACACCACGCCGGCCTTCACGCGGGCGGCGAGATCGAGGCTGCGGTTGATGTTTTCCGACCAGATCGAGGCGGCCAGGCCGTAGCGCGTGTTATTGGCGAGCGCCACCGCCTCGTCCGGCGTACGGAAGGTCATCGCCACCAGCACCGGCCCGAAGATTTCTACCATCGCAACCGTCGAGGCCGGTTCGACGCCGGTCATCAGCGTCGGCGGGAAGAAGCAGCCTTTGGCCGGCAGCGGGATCGACGGCTGGAACACTTCGGCGCCTTCCTGTCTGCCCTTGGCCACCAGTGCGCCGATGCGCTCCAGCTGCTCGGTGGACACGACCGCGCCGATGTCGGTCGATTTCTCGAGGGGGTCGCCGACCCGCAGCGTGGCCATGCGGGCGCGCAGCTTGGCGTAGAATTTTTCGGCAATGCCTTCCTGCACCAGCAGGCGCGAGCCGGCGCAGCAGACCTCGCCCTGGTTGAACCAGATCGCATCGACCAGACCCTCGACGGCGCTATCGAGATCGGCGTCTTCGAAGACGATGAAGGGCGACTTGCCGCCGAGCTCCAGCGACAGCTTCTTGCCCGAGCCGGCCGTGGCGCGGCGGATGATGCGGCCGACCTCGGTCGAGCCGGTGAAGGCGACCTTGGCCACGCCCGGATGCCCGACCAGCGCCGCACCCGTGTCGCCCTCGCCGGTGACGATGTTGACCACGCCGTCCGGCAGGCCGGCCTCGCGGCAGATCTCGGCGAAGGCCAGAGCCGTCAGCGGCGTCTGCTCGGCGGGTTTGAGCACCACGGTGTTGCCGGCGGCCAGCGCCGGCGCGATCTTCCAGGCCAGCATCAGCAGCGGGAAGTTCCACGGGATGACCTGGCCGCAAACACCGACCGGCTGGTAGCCGGGAAACTCGCTTTCGATCAGCTCGGCCCAGCCGGCATGGTGGTAGAAGTGGCGGGCGACCAGCGGGATGTCGATGTCGCGGCTTTCGCGGATCGGCTTACCGTTGTCCATGGTTTCCAGCACGGCCAGGAAGCGGTCGCGCTTCTGGATATGGCGGGCGAGCGCATAGAGATGCCGCGCCCGCTCGTGTCCGGACAGCTTCGACCAGCTCTTGAAGGCGCGTGTGGCGGCTGCCACGGCGCGGTCGACGTCCTCGGCCGTGCCCCGGGCCACCCGGGCAAGCACCTTGCCATTGGCCGGGCTGGTCACCTCAAAGCTTTCGCTCGCCGCCGGGTCGGTGAACTTGCCGTCGATGAAGTGGCCGAAGCCCGCCTCATGCTGCCCGAGCCAGGCGACGACGTGTTCGTTGCTTTCGGGCGAGGGGCCATATTCCATGGTTTGCAGGATATCCTTGATGAGGGCCATGGGTGTCTCTTTCAGGCGAGTGCGTGCCGGTAGGCGGCGGAGTAGCGGCCGGTGACGAAATGCTCGAGCTGGCGCTCGATGTCGCCCAGCAGCGAGCTTGCGCCGATGCGGAAGAGGTCGGGCTCCAGCCAGCGCCGGCCAAGCTCCTCCTTCATCAGGAACAGCCAGTTCATGGCGTCCTTGGCAGTTTTCAGGCCCCCGGCGGGCTTGAAGCCGATCTTGAAGCCGGTCTCTTCTCCATAGTCGCGCAAGGCCCTCAGCATCACCAGGCTGACAGGCAGCGTGGCGTTGACGTCTTCCTTGCCGGTCGAGGTCTTGATGAAATCGGCGCCGGCCTGCATGGCCACCATCGAGGCCTTGTAGACGTTGCGCAGCGTCTTGAGGTCCCCGGTGGCCAGGATGGCCTTCAGATGCGCCTCGCCGCAGGCTTCGCGCATCGCCGCCACCTCGTCATAAAGCGCCTGCCAGTCTTGGTTGAACACGAGCGCGCGGTTGATGACGATGTCGATCTCCTGCGCGCCCTGCTCCACCGCATAGCGGATTTCGGCGAGGCGCTGCGGCAGAGGAGTAAGACCCGCCGGGAAGCCCGTTGCGACCGAGGCCACCGGGATGCCGGAGCCGGCAAGCGCCTTGACTGCGGCCGGAACCATGGCCGGATAGACGCAGACCGCGCCCACGGTGGGCGGCGCATCCGTCAGCCCCAGCCCCTCGACCAGCTCGTCGCTCAAGGGGCGCATCGCCTTGGCGCAAAGCCGGTGGACACGCCCGGGCGTGTCGTCTCCGGCAAGGGTGGTCAGGTCGATGCAGGTCAGCGCCTTCACCAGCCAGGCCGCCTGATATTCCTTCTTCACCGAGCGGCGGGTGGGGAGCGTCGCGGCGCGCCGCTCTACGGCGCTGAGATTGACCTGAACCGCCTCGAAGGCCTCGGTGCGCAACGGTGTTCCCTCGTTGCGCCGGAAGTTTTCAAGTCGTTGCGGCGTCGAATGATCCGGATTTGTCACGGATGGTGCCCGTCCTCTGGAGCCGACCCGGGCCTGCCTGGAGGGGCGCCGGCTCATTTTGTTAGAATTCCATCATTATGTTTCGATCGTTTCATGTTGACGTGAGAACTGTCAAGAGCGCATCTATCCGTATGCGGGTGCGACGACTGGCCGGGATGCCCGCAATTCGTGATCCGGATGGAGGCCACGTGAGCAGAACGGGACGCAGAAGCGAACGCCTGGATGCGCTGGGCGCGGTGTTGGAGAAAGAGGGCGTGCTGCGGCTGCGCGATGCTGCCGGTCAACTCGGGGTCTCCGAGATGACGATCCGTCGCGATATCACCGAGGCCAGGGATCGTTTCACCTGCCTCGGCGGCTATATCGTCGGTGCGCTCGATGGCCCGGCGGGCGGCGACTACTCGCTGGCCCGGGAAAGCGACAGCCATGCGGCCGCCAAAGCGGCGGCTTGCGCCGAGGCGGTGAAGCTCATCGAGGAAGACGACACCATCTTCATCGATTGCGGCACGACCACGCCGCACTTGGCCGCACGTATCCCGGAGGACATGCGCCTGACGGCGATCTGCTATTCGATGAACGTGGCCGAAATTCTCTGCCACCGCAGGAACACCCGGCTGATCATGCTTGGCGGCCTCTACCACCCCGAAGCGGCTTCTTTCTCGGGCGAGGAAGGGCTTGAGACGTTGAAGCGCATCAACCTCAACAAGGCGTTCATCTCGGCCGGCGGCGTGCACGAGACGCGCGGCGTCACCTGCTCGCATTTCCATGAGGTGCCCATCAAGCAGATGGCGATCGAACGCGCGCTGGAGGCGCATCTCGTGGTCGACGCAAGCAAGTTCGGCAAGGTCAGGCCGGCGCATTTCGCGCAGGTCTCTGCCTTCACCTCGGTCATTTCGGACCGCCGGGAAACCTCCGGGTAACACACGCTCTTCACGGCGCCCCGGCAGCAGGCCTGGGCGCCGTGAGGTTACGGAGGTTAGCCGAAGACCACCAGAAGGTCCTTGGCGTCGATTTGGTCGCCGGACCTGACCAGTACTTCCGAAACGGTGCCGTCGCGTTCGGCGTGAAGGGCGGTCTCCATCTTCATCGCCTCGATGGAAAGCAGCACGTCGCCTGCCTTGACGGGTTGTCCGGCGGCCACCGCCAGCGTCGAGACAACCCCCGGCATCGGCGCTCCGACATGCGCGTCGTTACCCGGTTCGGCCTTGCGCCGCGCCCTGGCGGCGGAAGTACCATGCGCCCGGTCCGGCACCTTCACGCGACGCGGCTGGCCGTTGAGTTCGAAGAACACCGTCACCATGCCCTTGTCGTCGACGTCGCCGATGGCCAGGCAGCGGACCACCAGTGTCTTGCCCTTTTCGATGTCTACGAAGATCTCGTCCTCGGGCTCCATGCCGTAGAAATAGGCCGGCGTGGGCAGCACGCTGACCGGGCCATAGCTTTCCTGAGCTGCCGCGAAGTCCGAGTACACCTTGGGGTACATCAGCCAGGATGCAAACTCGAACTCGCTCATCGAACGGCCGAGCTTTCCTTCGATCTCCTTGCGGTTGGCTGCAAGATCGGCCGGCTTGAGCAGCGAGCCCGGGCGCACGGTGATGGGCTTTTCGCCCTTCAGCGCCTTCTTCTGCAGCGCGGCCGGCCAACCGCCCGGCGACTGGCCGAGATCGCCGCGCAGCATCGACACCACCGAATCCGGGAAGGCGATGTCCTTCTCCGGGTTCTCGACGTCGGCGACGGTGAGGTCCTGGCTCACCATCATCAGCGCCATGTCGCCCACGACCTTGGAGGAGGGGGTAACCTTGACGATGTCGCCGAACATCAGGTTGACGTCGTGGTAGGCCTGCGCCACCTCGTGCCAGCGCGTCTCCAGCCCCAGCGAACGCGCCTGTTCCTTGAGGTTGGTGAACTGGCCGCCCGGCATCTCGTGCAGGTAGACCTCCGAAGCCGGCCCCTTCAGATCGCTCTCGAAGGCTGCATACTGGTTGCGCACGGCCTCCCAATAGAAGGAGATGCGGCGTATCCAGTTGGGATCGAGGCCAGGATCGCGCTCGTCGCCGCGCAGCGCCTGCACGATGGAGCCCAGGCAGGGCTGCGAGGTGTTGCCGGAGAAGGCATCCATCGCGGCATCGACGGCATCGACGCCGCTTTCGACCGCGGCAAGCACCGTGGCGGCCGACAGGCCCGACGTGTCGTGCGTGTGGAAATGAATCGGCAGGTCGGTTGCCTCACGCAGCGCCTTGAACAGAACGCGCGCCGCCGCCGGCTTGAGCAGCCCGGCCATGTCCTTGACCGCGATGATGTGGGCGCCCGCGGCCTCCAGCTCCTTGGTGAGACCGACATAGTATTTCAGGTCATACTTCGCCCGCGCCGGATCGAGTATGTCGCCGGTGTAGCAGATCGCCGCCTCGCACAGCTTGCCTTCGGCCAGCACGGCGTCCATGGCGACGCGCATGTTCTCGACCCAGTTCAGGCAGTCGAACACGCGGAACAGGTCGATGCCGCCGGCGGCCGCTTGGGCGACGAAATGCTGCACGACATTGTCGGGGTAGTTGGTATAGCCGACGCCGTTGGCGCCGCGCAGCAGCATCTGCAGCAGCAGGTTGGGCGCAGCCTCGCGAACCTGCGACAGCCTCTCCCAAGGGTCCTCGGTCAGGAAGCGCATCGCAACGTCGAAGGTCGCGCCGCCCCAGCATTCGAGCGAAAGCAACTCGGGCAGGGCGCGGGCATAGGTTCCGGCAATGCGAGCGATGTCATAGGTGCGCACGCGCGTCGCCAGCAGCGACTGGTGGGCGTCGCGCATCGTCGTGTCGGTAACGAGCACCCGCTTTTCGCCGCGCATCCACTCGGCGAATTTCTTAGGTCCGAGTGCGTCGAGACGCTGCTTGGTGCCGTCCGGCACGGGGCCGGTGAACCAGGGAATGACGGGGGCAGCGGCGTGCGGGTTGGGCTTGGCGCGGTCGCGCGTCTCCGGATGGCCGTTGACCGTCACGTCGGCCAGATAGTTCAGGAGCTTCGTCGCGCGGTCCTGGCGCTTGACCTGCGCGAACAGTTCCGGCGTGGAGTCGATGAACCGCGTCGTGTAGCTGTTCGCGCGGAAGTCGGGATGCGTGATGATCGCTTCCAGGAACGTCAGATTGGTCGCTACGCCGCGGATGCGGAACTCCCGAAGCGCACGGTGCATGCGCGCGATCGCCTCGTCCGGCGTCGGCGCCCAGGCAGTCACCTTTTCCAGAAGCGGGTCGTAGAAGCGGGTGATAACCGCGCCCGAATAGGCGGTGCCGCCGTCGAGGCGGATGCCGAAGCCGGTCGCGCCGCGATAGGCGGTGATGCGGCCATAGTCCGGGATGAAATTGTGCTCCGGATCTTCCGTGGTGATGCGGCATTGCAGGGCATGGCCGTTCAGCCGGATTTTCGACTGGCTGGGCACCCCGGATTCCGGCTTGCCGATCGCGAAGCCGTCGAGGATGTGGATCTGCGCCTTGACGATGTCGATGCCGGTCACCTCTTCGGTGACGGTGTGCTCGACCTGGATGCGCGGATTGACTTCGATGAAGTAGAATTTCCCCGTATCCGCATCCTGCAGGAACTCGACCGTGCCGGCGCCGATATAGTTGGTTTCCTTGGCGAGCTTCAGCGCGTGGCCGCACAGTTCCTGGCGCAGCTCGTCGCTGAGATAAGGCGCCGGGGCGCGCTCGACCACCTTCTGGTTGCGGCGCTGGATGGAGCAGTCGCGCTCGAAAAGATGCACGACATTGCCATGGGTATCGCCCAGCACCTGCACCTCGACATGGCGCGCCCGCTCGATCAACTTCTCGAGATAGACCTCGTCCTTGCCGAAGGCCGCCTTCGCCTCCCGCTTGCCTTCCGTGACTTCACGGGCGAGATCGGCCTCGGAGCGGATCGCGCGCATGCCGCGCCCGCCACCGCCCCATGAGGCCTTGAGCATGACCGGATAGCCGATCTCGGCAGCCAGCTTCTTGACCGCCTCCATGTCGTCGGGCAGCGGATCGGTTGCCGGGACGACCGGCACGCCCACTTCCATGGCGAGGTGGCGGGCAGCGACCTTGTTGCCCAGACGGCGCATGGTTTCGGGCCTGGGACCGATGAAGACGATGCCATTTTCGGCGCAAGCCTCTGCAAATTCAGGGCTTTCCGAAAGCAGCCCGTAGCCGGGATGGATCGCATCGGCGCCGGAAAGCTTGGCAACCCGGATCACTTCGTCGATCGACAGGTAGCTCTCGATCGGCCCCAATTCCCGGGCCAGATGGGGGCCGCGCCCGACCTGGTAGGATTCATCGGCCTTGAACCGATGCAGCGAATATTTGTCTTCCTCGGCCCAGATCGCGACGGTTTTGAGCCCGAGCTCATTGGCCGCGCGAAACACGCGAATGGCAATCTCTGAACGGTTGGCGACGAGGATCTTGCTGATCGGCAAAGGACTTTCTCCGATTGACGTTGGGAGAGGGGCGCCGGTCTGCTTAGCCTCACAATTGATGCGGTGCAAACAAAAATGCCCGGCGCAGGCGCCGGGCATTTGCTCTAGATTTGAAGCTTAGTCGATCTGGAAGTAGTTGTACTTGCCGTCGTCGCCCTTCTTCCACTGGTAGACCACGTAGTCGGCGTCGGTGCGGTCGCCCTTCTCGTTGAAGGAGAGATCGCCCAGCACCGTCTTGAAGGGGCCCTTGGACTTGATGGCCTTGGCAACTTCCTGCGGGTCGTTCGAACCGGCAGCGGTCGCAGCCTGCGCGATGACCTGCGTGGCGGCATAGGAGTAGAGCGTGTAGGCCTCGGGCTCGAAGCCGGCAGCGCGGAACTTCTCGACCACTTCCTTGGCGGCCGGGTTGTTGCGCGGGTCCGGACCGAAGGTGTTGTAGGTGCCCGCCACCGCATCGCCGGCGATCGAGGCGAGCTCGTTCGACACGATGCCGTCGCCCGAGAACAGCGGAGCCTTCAGGCCCTGGTCGGCCGCCTGGCGGATGATCAGGCCGGCTTCGGTGTGCAGGCCGCCCCAGTAGATCATGGTGACGCCGGCTTCCTTCATCTTGGCGATCAGCGCCGAGAAGTCCTTGTCGCCGGTGTTGACGCCTTCGTACATGACGTCCTTATGGCCGGCGGCAACGAGCGCCTTCCTGGTTTCGTCGGCAAGGCCCTGGCCGTAGGGGGTCTTGTCATGAATGACAGCCACCTTGGCGTCGGGGAACTTCTTGGCGATGTAGGCGCCGGCAATCTCGCCCTGCTGGTCGTCGCGGCCGCAGACGCGAATGGTATTCCACAGGCCGCGCTCGGTGAAGACCGGGTTGGTCGCGGCCGGCGTGACTTCCAGGATGCCGTTTTCGGCATAGACTTCCGAGGCCGGGATCGAGACGCCGGAGTTGAAGTGACCGACGACGAACTTCACGCCATCGGCAACGAACTTGTTGGCAACCGAGATGCCCTGCTTGGGGTCGGAAACGTCGTCGCCGACCGAAACCTTGATCTGTTCGCCATTGATGCCGCCCGCGGCATTGATATCTGCGGCCGCCTGCTCGGCGCCCTTTTGAAGCTGCGCGCCGAAGGCTGCGTTCGGGCCAGTGATCGGACCGCCGACGCCGAGCAGAATGTCTGCCCAGGCGCTTCCGCTGAACGCCATCAGCGCAGTCAGTGCAACTGCAGACAACAGTGATTTTTTCATTGAAACACTCCCATTAGACGGGCGGACGTGGATGATGCTTTCATGCGATGCCCACCCCTATCGCAGAAAGATTAGTTTGCCGATTTTCCGGCTATTGTCACGCCGATTCAAAGATGAACCGGCGCTATTATTTGCAGCTCAGGCCTTGTTTCTCCAGCTCAGCAAGGAGGCTCTTTCGTAAAGCCAGTGATATTGTGTCACCATCTGGTTGGTGCGCGTGTACTGGAAGCCGAGGGCTCCGAGAATAATGAGGACCAGCGTGTCCGCGGCATAGTATTGCAGCGAAAACATCGTTCCCTCGAACAGCGCGTGATGGATGAAACGCACCGCTACGCCAAGCAGCAGCAGATAGAACACCAGTGCAGCGAAGCTGCGCCAGGTCTGCGCGCAGGCGCGGCCGGTCATCCAGGCTGCCCAGCCGCCAAGCAGGCAGGTTACGAAAAAAAACTGCCAGATCGAGGCTTCTTCATAGAGAATGCCTTGCATTTCAACTCCTCCGCGCGGGCCTTTGGACCCTGTTCTGCGTATTAGCCCGTACGCGACCTGACCGCCGCGTGCATCGCCCCTGCTAGTGCCGGCCGCCTTCGAGATAGGCCGCGCGCACTTCCGGATCTGCCAGAAGTTCCATGCCGGAGCCGCTCATGGTGACGACGCCGTTCACCATCACATAGCCGCGATCCGCAAGCCGCAAGGCGCCGAAGGCGTTCTGCTCGACCAGGAATACCGTCAGGCCCTGCGTCTTGTTGAGAACGCGTATGGCATCGAAGATCTGCTTCACGATCAGCGGCGCCAGTCCCAGCGACGGTTCGTCGAGCAGCAGCAGGCGAGGGCGTGCCATCAGCGCGCGTGCTATCGACAGCATCTGCTGTTCGCCGCCCGAAAGCGTGCCGCCGCGTTGCGACACGCGCTCCTTCAGGCGCGGAAACAGCTCGAAGACCTTTTCGACGTCCTCGTCGAAATATTTCAGCTTGTCGAGGCTGGCGCCCATCTGCAGGTTTTCCATCACCGTCATGCGCGGAAAGATGCGCCGTCCTTCGGGGGACTGGGCGATGCGCAGACGGGCGATTTCATGCGTGGGCAGTTCGGTGATGTCGGTGCCGGCAAAGGTGATCTTGCCGGCGCGAGCCCGCGGATTGCCGAAGATCGTCATCATCAGCGTCGACTTGCCGGCGCCGTTGGAGCCGATCAGGGCGACGATCTCGCCTTCATTGACCGTGACGTTGACGCCCGCCAGGGCGCGGATATTGCCGTAATAGGTCTGAACGCCCTCGACCTGGAGCAAGGGTTTTGCCGTAATCATGTGCGCCTCTTGCCCTTGCCTGAGCCGGATCTGTCCGTGCTGCGCTTGTCTATCTGCAGCGCCTTGGATGCCTCGCCAGACACCCGGACGAGTTCACCATCTCCATTGCTGTGGCCGATCGTGTCGCTGACCGGCCCGGCCATCATCGACGAGGACGCTGACGGCCCATGCGCCGGGTCCGGTTCGCCATCCAGTTCGTGGATGACGTGCTCGTCTCCAACGACTGTCAGGACTTCCTCGACCTCCTCGTCGTCGACGCCGAGATAGGCGGCGATGACGCGCGGGTCGTTCTTCACCTTGTCCGGATTTCCGTCGGAAATCTTGCGGCCATATTCCAGCACCACGACGTGGTCGGAGATCTGCATCACCACCGACATGTCGTGCTCGATCAGCAGGATCGAAGTGCCGCTGTTTTCCTTGATGTCGTTGAGCAGCGTGTTCAGCGCCAACGATTCCCTGGGGTTCAGGCCGGCCGCGGGTTCATCGAGGCACAGGAGTTCCGGTTCGGTGCACATGGCGCGCGCGATTTCCAGCCGGCGCTGCGCGCCATAGGGAAGATCGCCGGCCGGGTCATCGGCACGGTCGAGCAGTTCGGCCTTGTCCAGCCAGTATCTGGCCATGTCGATGGCGTCGGCGGAGGCCTTGTGGTAGCCGCCGATGCCGAGCAGGCCAAGCACCGTGAAGCCCGAAGCCCGCATGAGCTTGTTGTGCTGCGCAACCAGCAGGTTTTCCAGCACCGTCATGCCCGAGAACAGGCGGATGTTCTGGAACGTGCGCGCCACCTTGGCATGGGCGGTGATGCGGAAGTCCGGCATGCGTTCCAGCAGGAACTCGTTGCCGTCGCGGCCGGTCATGCGGATCAGGCCTTCGGTCGGCTTGTAGAAGCCGGTGATGCAGTTGAAGACGGTCGTCTTTCCCGCACCGTTCGGTCCGATCAGCGCTGTGATCTCGCCGCGGCGGGCCTCGAAGGACAGGTCGCCGATGGCAACCAGCCCGCCGAATTTCATCGAAAGATGCTCGACCGAAAGAATCGGCTTGTTCATGTTCGTTCCCGTAGCCATCAGCCGTGCCCTTCCTTGGTAAAGGAGGCCGAGACGGCTTTTCGTTCGTGCAGGAAGGCGCTCGGTTCACGGCTGCCGACGAAGCCGCGCGGCTTCCACAGCATGACGATGACCATGGCGCAGCCGAACAGCAGCATGCGGTAGAGTTCCGGTGTGAAGCCTTCGCCGAAAACCGCCTTCAGGAACTGCATCTCGCGCAGGATTTCCGTGCCGCCGATCATGACCACGGCGGCAACGGCGATGCCCGTGAGCGAGCCCATGCCGCCAAGCACCACGATGGCCAGGATCATTGCCGATTCCAGGAAGACGAAGGATTCGGGGCTGACGAAGCCTTGCCGGGCAGCGAAGAACGAACCGGCGAAGCCGCCGAACATGGCGCCCGTGGCAAATGCCGACAGCTTGGTGGTGGTGGTGTTGATGCCGAGCGACCGGCAGGCGATCTCGTCCTCGCGCAACGCTTCCCACGCCCGGCCGACGGGCATGCGCCGCAGCCGGATGGTGACGAAAGCGGTGAGCAGCGCCAGCAGCAGGATCAGATAGAAGAGGAAAATCTTATAGTAGGCGCCCGACTGGGCAATGTTCAGCACTTTGGCGATGTAGTTCTCATCGCTGACATTGAACGACATCAGGCCGAAGAAGCTGACCTTCGGGATGCCGGAAATGCCCGCCGAACCATTGGTCACGTCGCGCCAGTTGATGAGCACAAGGCGGATGATCTCACCGAAGGCGAGCGTGACGATGGCCAGGTAGTCTCCGCGCAGCCGCAGCACCGGGAAGCCGAGTATGACGCCCCAGAAGGCGGCCATGATGCCGGCCATCGGCAGCAGCACCCAGAACGACCAGCCGAACTGACTGCCAAGCAGCGCATAGGAATAGGCGCCGACGGCGTAGAAGGCGACATAGCCCAGGTCCAGGAGGCCGGCGAGGCCGACGACGATGTTCAGGCCCCAGGCCAGCATCACATAGATCAGGATCTGGATGCCGAAATTGTCCACCCATTTGAGCGAACCCTGGAAGCCGAACAGCAGCACCATCAGCACGGGGTAGAAGAACAGTGCGACGATGGCGAGGGTGGAGAAGTTGCGGCGCACGAAGCCCTTCTCGACCTTGGTCGCGGCGCGGCTTTTCTCCGCGCTGCGGCGCTCGATGGCCGGCTGCACGAAGGCCACGAAGAGGAAGCGGCCCGCCATCGTAAGCGCGACGATGATGGCCAGGACGCCCCAACGCTGCACCAGGACGAGCTCGTTGTGGATGTTCTGGTCGGTCTTGAGGCCGATCAGCAGGACGAACAGCCCGAGCGAGACCAGGCCCGCATAGATCGCCTCGCGAAACGCACGCGCAAACGGCCTGCCGATTTCTTCCCGGCTCACGGAAATTGCTTCAGCCATGATCTCAGACCTTTTCCACTTCCGGCCGGCCCAGAATTCCGGAGGGCAGGAAGATCAACACGATGGCCAGGATGGAGAAGGCCGCCACGTCCTTGTAGTCGATGGAGAAATAGGCAGACCACATGGACTCGATGAAGCCGATCATGAGCCCGCCGATCACGGCGCCCGGGATCGAGCCGATGCCGCCCAGAACGGCTGCGGTGAACGCTTTCACGCCCGGCACGAAGCCGTCGGAGAAGACCACGACGCCGTAATACATGAGGAACAGCGTGCCGGCGACGGCGGCCAGGCAGGCGCCCATGATGAAGGTGATGGAAATGGTGCGGTCGACGTCGATGCCCAGCAGCGCGGCCATCTTGCGGTCCTGCTCGCAGGCGCGCTGGGCGCGGCCAAGCGAGGTCTTGTTGACCAGATACCAGAAGATCGCCAGCAGGGAGGTGGTCACCAGCACGATGATGATCTGCTTCAGCGAAACGCTGATCCCCTCGATGGTGTAGACAGTCGACACCATGGGCGGAATGGGCTTGTTGCGGGGGCCTTGCGTAACCTGCACGAAGTTGGACAGCGCGATCGACATGCCGATGGCGGTGATGAGCGGCGCCAGCCGGAAAGACCCGCGCAACGGGCGGTAGGCCACCTTCTCGATCGTCCAGTTGTAGAGGCTGGTTAGCAGCATCGCCACGATCATCATGATCAGCAGCGCGACGACTACCGGCACCGAGTAGAAGAAGGCCACCAATATGAGAAAGACGATCAGGGCCGTGAAGGCGCCAACCATGAAGATGTCGCCATGGGCGAAGTTAATCATGCCGATGATGCCGTAGACCATCGTGTAGCCGATCGCGATCAGCCCATAGATCGATCCCAGCGTCAGCCCGTTGATAAGCTGCTGGATGAAATATTCCATGTAGATGCGGCTCCCCTGGGATGTCGCCTGACAGGCGCATCCCCTATCGAAATTCCCCTAGCCGTTATGCCGCCGATCACCGATTTGGATCTTGCTTATTATGATCGGTCGGGAGGCTTGGCTTTGTGTTCTGGTTGTTTGTTTTCTGCCCCAGTTTTCTGGACTATCGCGGAAGCTAGCATTGGCCTAACGCAATGTCCTTGCTTAATTGACGAATACCGCTGCCATTTTATCGCAGTTTCGTGCGAGGGATAGCTGCATACAAGCAAATTCTTGCGTAAATGAGCTTCCCCTGTCTTTTCCGCCGCGCGCCGCCGAAAACTCCCGTGTCAGCTCACGGTAAAACCGTGCGCAAAGGGATCGCGATCGTCGATGAAGATCGTGTTCAGCCCGGTCATGCGGGCCCAGCCCCCGATGGACGGAATGATGGCCGGCCTGCCCTTGACCTCCGTTTCGCGTTCCACCCGCCCCTTGAACAACGAGCCGATAATGGACTCGTGAACGAAACTGTCGCCGGCCTTCAGCCTGCCCTTGGCGTGAAGTTGCGCCATGCGTGCAGAGGTGCCGGTGCCGCAGGGGCTGCGGTCGATCGCCTTGTCGCCGTAGAAGACGGCGTTGCGGGCGTCGGCCTCCTCGTGCCTGGGGGCGCCGGTCCACAGCATGTGCGAAAGGCGGTTGATGCCGGGATTCTCCGGATGCACGAAGGAATACTTCTCGTTGAGCCGCTGGCGCACCACCGGGCTCCAGGCGATCAGGTCGCCGGCGGTGTAGTCGGCCACGTCGCTATAATTCTCCTGCGGTTCGACGATGGCATAAAAGTTGCCGCCATAGGCGACGTCGACCCGGATTTCGCCAAGCGTCGGGCACTCCACCGTCAGCCCTTCGGCGTAGAGGAAGGAGGGCACGTTGGTTATGCGAACCTCCTCCACATATTCGCCGACCTGTCTGTACTCCGCCACCACCAGCCCGGCCGGGGTGTCGAGCCGCAGCACGCCAGGCGTCCGTGGCTTCACCAGCCCGTTCTCGATCGCCATCGTCACCGTGCCGATGGTGCCGTGGCCGCACATGGGCAGGCAGCCCGAGGTTTCGATGAACAGGATGGCGACGTCGCAATCCTCGCGCGTCGGTGGATAGAGGATCGAGCCGGACATGACGTCATGCCCGCGCGGCTCGAACATCAGCCCGGTGCGGATCCAGTCATATTCGGCCAGGAAATGCGCCCGGCGCTCCATCATGGTCGAGCCTTGGAGCAGCGGCCCCCCGCCGGCCACGAGACGAACCGGATTGCCGCAGGTGTGGCCGTCGATGCAGGTGAAGGTATGCCGCGCCATTGTGAAGCCCTCAGAAGCGTTGTGCGGAAAAAGGCGAGAGATCTATTGCAGGCGCATGACCGAGCACGAGGTCGCGGATCAGGGCGCCGGTGGCTGCCGATTGTGTCAGCCCGAGATGGCCGTGGCCGAAGGCATAAAAGACGTTGTCGCGGCCGCGGGCGCGGCCGATCACCGGAAGCGAATCGGGCAGCGAGGGGCGATAGCCCATCCATTCGCGTCCGTTCGCGGGGTCGAGGCCAGGAAGGAAGTCTTGCGCTTTTTGCAGCATCGCCTGCGAACGCGCGAAGTTGGGCGGCCGCTTCAGCCCACCCAGTTCGACAGCGCCGCCGATCCGCAGGCCTGTCGAAAGCGGCGTGATGACGAAGCCATGGCGAGAGAAAATGAGCTGGCGTTTCACGTCGAATGCGCCGACCGGCAGTGTGGTGTTGTAGCCGCGCTCGGTCTCGAGCGGGATGCGGTCGCCGAAGGTCTGCGCCAGGAGATGCGACCAGGCGCCAGCGGCAATAACGACCTTGCGTGCCAGGAAGGTGCGGCCCTGCTTCAGCTGTATCGCAATGCGATCGTTTGCCGGTCGGGCAAGCGCCACATCGCCCTGGACGAATTTCGCGCCGCATTGTTCGGCGTAACGCCAGATCGCCTTGCCGAGCAGTTTCGGGTCGGCCACCGTCTTCCATCCGGGAACGAATGTGCCGCGCACGAACCGCGGCGACAGGCCCGGCTGAAGGCCGGGCAACTCGCTCTTGGCCATATGCTTATATTCGATGCCGACGCGGTCCCGCGCGGCCCAGCCCGGAAGCGATGCCTTAAACTCGGCTTCGCTTTCATAGAGTTCCAGCGAGCCGTCCTCACGCAGCATGTCGCTTGTGCCGGAACGCGCCATCAGGCCGGCCCAGGCTGTTTCGGCGAATTTCATCAATCCGGCCTGCGCGGCAAGCGCGCTTTCGTAATTGGCACCCGCGCCCGCGCGCCAGAAACGATAAAGCCAGGGCAGGAGCTGCGGAAAATAAGCCGGCGGTATCGCGAGCGGCCCGAGCGGATCTGCCAGCCATTTCGGCACTTGGGCGATCATGCCCTTATGCGCCAGCGGCAGCACGTCGGAGAAGGCGAAGGCGGCGGCGTTGCCGGAACTGGTCTCCTCGCACATGCCGCTGCGGTCGAACACCGTAACCGCAAGGCCGGCTTCCGCCAGATGGGCGGCAGTGGCGATGCCGACGATGCCCGCGCCGACAATGGCAATGTCGGGGGCTGCCTCAGCGCTCATCGGCCGCGCCTCCGGCCTTCCTTCACCCGGCTTGTCGCACAGCTCCTATCCTTCCCGTCAGGGAACGGAGCGGGCGATGCAGTGGCCGGGTGAGGGAACATGATTGGCCTTTGAAGCAGAACCTCAGAACTGCGGCAATGCGGGGCGCACCGCCAGCGCATCCTTGATGACCTTTTCGGCAGCCTTGCGGCGCTCGCCCGTCAGCGGCTGGCGCGGCATGCGAACGCGGTCATTGGTGCCGATGGCATGGACCTCTGCAAGCTTGATGTTCTGGACCAGATAGGTCGACACGTCGAGATCGAGTAGCGGACGGAACCAGCGGTAGATCGCCAGTGCCTCTTCGCGGCGGCCGTGCTTCATCAACTGGTAGATGGCGACCGTCTCGCGCGGGAAGGCGGTGACCAGGCCAGCAACCCAGCCGACCGCGCCCACGCTCAGCGCCTCGAAAGCAAGGTTATCGACGCCGGTGAAGAGGTCGAAGCGGTCGCCAAAGCGATTGATGATCTCGGTCGAGCGGCGGATGTCGTCGGAGGATTCCTTGACTGCGACGAACAGCGTATCAGCGGCCAACTCCTCCATGATGTCGACCGTGACGTCGACGCGATAGGCAACGCGGTTGGAATAGATCATCACCGGCAGGCCGCCCGCGGTAGCCACCGCCTTGAGCGTTGCCACGGTCTCTTGCGGGTTGGTGTGGTAGATCGGGCTCGGCACGATCATCAGGCCGTCGGCGCCGGCCGCAGCGGCCTTCCTGGCGACCTCGGCGCCTTCACGGGTGCCGGCCTCGTTGATGGTGAGCAGCACCGGCTTGCCGTTGGCCACGCCCTGGGCGGTCTTCAGTACGGCCAGCTTCTCCTCGGTCGAGAGCATTGGCCCTTCGCCGAGCGACCCCGCGACGATGATGCCGTCGCACCCCGCCTCCATCTGAATCGCAAAGCAGCGCTCCATCTCGGCGTGGTCGAGGGCGTCGTCCTCGGTGAACTTGGTTGTGACGGCTGGGAATACTCCGGTCCACATAGCGGGCTCTCCATCTGATATATCACAGATATATCTCTCCAGAAATCCGACTGTCAATTGGCTTTCCGCTCTGATATATCAAAAAATCCCAATCGGAACTGCACAGTTTGAACACCAACGACACCATCGCCGAACGCGCGGATGTGGCCGAGCCGGTCAGCCTGAGGGCCTATCACGCGCTGGAAAAAATGATTGTCACGCTGGAGCTTGCGCCCGGCAGCGTCATCACCGAACGCGTCCTCATCGAAAAGCTGTCGCTGGGCCGTACGCCGGTCCGCGAAGCCATTCAGCGGCTGGCCTGGGAGGGGCTTATCTCGGTGCGCCCGCGCGCGGGTCTGGAAATCGCGCCGCTGCACGCGGCCGATTGGCTGCGCGTTCTCGACGTGCGGCGGGGGGCGGAGATCATCCTGGCACGCTCTGCGGCGCGCTTCGCCACTCCGGAGATCGCGGCCCGGCTACAGGCGACGGCGCTTGCCATGCACCGCGCCGTGCTCGCCAACGACGTGATCGGCTATCTCGAGGCGGACAAGTCTCTCGACGAGGCGATGGCGCTTGCGGCGGACAATCAGTTCGCCGCCCGCCTGGCGGCCCCGCTGCAGACGCACAGCCGCCGCTTCTGGTATCGCTTTCAGAGCGGCACGGGGCTTGCCGAAGCCGCCGGCAACCATGTGGCGCTCATCCGCGCGATCCTGGATCGCGACGAAGATGCGGCCGCCACCGAGGCCGACAGGCTGATGGCGCTCTTGCGGCTGCACGCGCAGGCGGCTGCGATGCGGTAAGCCAAATGTCGTCTCATGTCGGAAACGCGCCGGCTCGCGCGTCTTTCATCCGATCCGCGCGGCACGAGAGCTTCGGCCGCTGCAGGCAAGGTAGATAAAGGAGGACTCATGGGCAAAAGCATCGCCGTCATCATCGCGAGGCTCATATTTGCGGCCATCTTTCTCATTGCAGCCGCATTCAAGTTTGCGGGCATGCAGACCACGGCCGACTACATCGCTGCCTCCGGTTTTCCGTTCCCGCTTTTCCTGGCTTGGGTTGCTGCGCTGTTCGAAGTGGCGCTGGTCGCCTGCTTCCTCAGCGGCGCATTCTTCCGCGAAGCATCCCTGCTGGCCGCAGCATACGTAATCTTCCTCGGCTTCGCCTTCCACGGCCCGTCCCATTGGCAAGGCAACCAGGCCGAGTTCGGGTTCTTCGTCGACCACTTCTCGTTCATGGCCGGCCTGCTCTTTGCGGCAGTTTATGGACCAGGCGAGAAGCTGGCGCTGCCCTACGGCAGGCACTGGAGATAGACGTCTCGAAAAGAGAAAGGCCGCGGTTGACCGCGGCCTTTCTGCATTAATCGAGAACCGGACCGGCCTCAGTTCCTCGTCGGGATGATGAACTCGGCACCGTCCTTGATGCCCCGCCGCGCGCCCGCAGCCGCATCGCGGCGAGGACGCGCAAACAGGAAATCGTCGGGCTTAGTTCATCGTCGGGATGATGAACTCCGCGCCGTCCTTGATGCCCTGCCGCGCGCCCGCAGCCGCACCGCGGCGAGGACGCGCAAACAGGAAATCGTCGGGCTTAGTTCATCGTCGGGATGATGAACTCCGCGCCGTCCTTGATGCCCTGCCGCGCGCCCGCAGCCGCACCGCGGCGAGGACGCGCAAACAGGAAATCGTCGGGCTTAGTTCATCGTCGGGATGATGAACTCCGCGCCATCCTTGATGCCCGACGGCCAGCGCGAGGTGACCGTCTTGGTCTTGGTGTAGAAGCGGAACGCATCCGGACCATGCTGGTTGAGATCGCCGAAGGACGAGGCCTTCCAGCCGCCGAAGGTGTAGTAGGCGATCGGCACCGGGATCGGCACGTTCACGCCCACCATGCCGGCCTGCACGCGGGAGGCAAAGTCACGGGCGGCGTCGCCGTCGCGGGTGAAGATGGCCGTTCCGTTGCCCATCTCGTGGTCGTTGACCAGCTTCAGCGCGTTCTCATAGGTCGGCGCACGGACGACCGAAAGCACCGGGCCAAAGATCTCTTCCTTGTAGATGCGCATCTCCGGCGTCACGTGGTCGAACAGGCAGCCGCCCATGTAGAAGCCGTTCTCGTAGCCCTGCATCTTGAAGCCGCGGCCGTCGACGACCAGCTTGGCGCCTTCCTGCACGCCGCTGTCGACATAGCCCTTGATGCGCTCCAGCGCCTCGCGGGTGACGACCGGGCCGAAGTCGGCCGAGGAATCGGTCGAGGGGCCGACCTTCAGGCTTTCGACGCGCGGGATCAGCTTTTCCATCAGGCGGTCGGCGGTCTCGTGACCCACCGGAATCGCAACCGAGATCGCCATGCAGCGCTCACCGGCCGAGCCGTAGCCGGCGCCGATGAGGGCGTCGACGGTCTGGTCCATGTCGGCGTCGGGCATGATGATCATGTGGTTCTTGGCGCCACCGAAGCACTGCACGCGCTTGCCGGCCGCACAGCCCCGCGCATAGATGTACTGCGCGATCGGCGTCGAGCCGACGAAGCCCACGGCCTTGATGTCGTGGTCGTCGAGGATCGCGTCGACCACGGTCTTGTCGCCGTTGACGACGTTGAGGACGCCCGCCGGCAGGCCGGCTTCGACGAACAGTTCGGCAATGCGCAGCGGCACGCCCGGGTCGCGCTCCGACGGCTTCAGGATGAAGGCGTTGCCGGCGGCGAGGGCGGGAGCGATCTTCCACAGCGGGATCATGGCCGGGAAGTTGAACGGGGTGATGCCGGCGACGACGCCGAGCGGCTGGCGCATCGAATAGGTGTCGATGCCGGGGCCGGCATTGTCAGTGAACTCGCCCTTCATCATGTGCGGGGCGCCGATGCAGACCTCGACCACTTCAAGGCCGCGCTGGATGTCGCCCTTGGCGTCGGCGATGGTCTTGCCGTGCTCGCGGGCAAGGAGCTCGGCCAGTTCGTCATATTCCTTGTGGACGAGTTCGAGGAACTTCATCAGCACGCGCACGCGGCGCTGCGGGTTGGTGGCAGCCCAGGCCGGCTGTGCAGCCTTGGCGTTTTCCACCGCCAGGCGCAGTTCCTCGGGCGAGGCCAGCGCCACCGTGCCGCGCACGGAGCCGTCCATCGGCTGCATGACGTCCTGCTTGCGCCCGCTTGTTCCGGCGACGCGCTTGCCGCCGATGAAATGACCGTATTCGACCATGATGGCTCTCCTTAAGATGGTGGCCCATTGTCTTGCTTTGCGCTGCGCATTGCAACGCGATCGGAGCAGCAACCGTTGTGCGCAAAATAATGTACCCGTGCAGATTGCGTGCTGTTTTTCGCATAGTAAACTGCGCTCATGGTTTCGTTCCCCACCACACCTCCAGTGGGCCGCCCCGATGAACTGGGATGACGTCCGCATATTCCTTGCCGTGGCCCGTGCCGGGCAGATCCTGGGCGCGGCGCGGCGGCTGGAGCTCAACCACGCTACCGTGTCGCGCCGCCTGGCTGCGCTGGAAGAGGCGCTGAACACAAAACTGTTCCGCAGGCTGACAACGGGGAGCGAATTGACCGCCGCGGGCGAACGCTTCCTGGATTTTGCCGAGCGCATGGAAGCCGACATGATCACCGCGCGCGCCGAAGTGGCAGGCGAGGGGGACGACGTTTCCGGCACGGTGCGCATCGGCGCGCCGGATGGCATCGGGGTCGCCTTCCTGGCGCCGCGGCTCGGCGCGCTGACGGCGATGCATCGCGACCTGAAGATCCAGCTGGTGCCGGTGCCGCGGTCGTTTTCGCTGTCGCGGCGCGAGGCCGACATTGCCATCACCGTCGAGCGCCCCACCGAAGGGCGTCTGGTCGCCGGCAAGCTGGTCGACTACACGCTCGGCCTGTTTGCCTCACGCGCCTATGTGGAGCAGAATGGCCTTCCCAAGACGGTGGCCGAGCTTTCCGGCCACCGCCTCGTCGGCTACGTGTCCGACCTCGTCGCCAGTCCATCACTCGATTACGCCGCCGAATTCAGCCCCGACTGGGATGCCGGCTTCTCCATTTCCTCCAGCCTTGGCCAGACCGAGGCGGTGCGGGCAGGCGCTGGCATCGGCATGCTGCACAGCTTCATCGCCCGCTCGATGCCCGAACTGGTGCCGGTGCCGGCGGCAAAGCCGATCCGCCGCGCCTATTGGCTGGTCTATCACGAATCGATGCGCCCGCTGCGCCATATCCAGACCGTCGCCGGCTACATCACTCGCATCGTGGAAAGCGAGAAGGCGCTTTTCATCTGAGAATCCCAGAAAAGCCAAAGGCCGCATCCTTGCGAATGCGGCCTCTGGGATCTTGGCGAAGGCTCAGTTGTACCGGCTGAGGTTGAGCGGTGTGGCGTCGATCTCCGGCTTGCGGCCGGTGACGATGTCGGCCAGCACGCGGCCCGAGCCGCAGGACATGGTCCACCCCAGCGTGCCGTGGCCGGTGTTGAGGTAGAGATTGTCGTAGCGGGTCTTGCCGACAATGGGCGGACCATCCGGCGTCATCGGGCGCAGGCCGCTCCAGAATGTGGCATCCTTCACCGACCCGCCCTTCGGGAACAGGTTGGAGACCGAATATTCCAGAGTGTCGCGACGGCTCTTGTGCAGGCGCAGGTCGAAGCCGGAAATCTCGGCGGTGCCGCCGACGCGGATGCGATCGCCGAGGCGGGTGATGGCGATCTTGTAGCTGTCGTCCATGACTGTCGAGACGGGCGCGGCGTCTGGATTGGTGATCGGAACGGTGATCGAATAGCCCTTGACCGGATATACCGGCACCGACATGCCGAGCGGCCTGAGCAGGAAGGGCGAATAGCTGCCCAGCGCCACCACATAGGCGTCCGCCTTCAGCACGCCGGCGCTGGTCGCAACGCCCGAAATGCGCCCGCCCTCGACCAAGATCTTGTCGATGCTGGTGTTGAAGCGGAATTTTACGCCGCGTTCGCCGACATGCTCGGCCAGCTTGTCGGTGAATATCTTGCAGTCGCCGGTTTCGTCATTGGGCAGCCTGAGGCCGCCGGCAAACGAGCCTTCGGCCGTTGCCAGGCCGGGCTCGGCGCCAATGCAGCCAGCCCTGTCCAGAACCTCGAAGGGAACGCCGAACTGCTTCAGAACCTCGATGTCGCCGCCGACGCCGTCGAGATGCTTCTGCTCGCGGAAAAGCTGCAGCGTGCCCTGGGCGCGGTCGTCATAGGTGATGCCGATGGTCTTGCGCATCTCCTTCAGGAGATCGCGGCTATACTCGGCCACCGGCACCATTCGCGCCTTGTTGACGGCGTAGCGCGATGAGGTGCAATTGCCGAGCATCTTGAACAGCCACGACCACATGTGGCGATCGAGCTTCGGCCGCACCACGAGCGGGCCGTGCTTCATCAGCAGCCACTTGATGGCCTTGGTCGGAATGCCGGGGCCGGCCCAGGGCGAAGCATAACCGGGCGAAACCTCGCCGGCATTGGCGAAGCTGGTTTCCAGGGCCGGGCCGCTCTGGCGATCGACCACCTCGACCTCGTGGCCGGCTTCGGCCAGATAGTGGGCCGAGGTGACGCCAACCACCCCGCTCCCCAAGACAAGAACTTTCATTCGTACAACTCTCCCCTGCGATGATGCTTTTGGGCGGCGGGCCGCTCAGCCGCCTTGGTAGATACGGTGGAAACGATGGCCCAGGCCGGTCAGCACCTCGTAGCCGATGGTGCCGGCATGGCCGGCAACGTCGTCCACGGCCTGGTGGCTGCCGATCAGCTCGACCAGATCGCCCGCCTTCAGCGCGCCTTCCGGCAGCGCGGAAATGTCGATGATGATGCTGTCCATCGAGACGCGGCCGATGAATGGCAGCCGGACGCCGTTGAAATAGGCGCCGGCGGCAGCACGGCGGTGCCAGCCGTCGGCATAGCCGAGCGAAATCGTGGCGGCGCGCAGCGGGCCGGCGGTGCGGAAGGTGTGGCCGTAGCCGATGCCGGTGTTCTTATCGAGCGTGCGGGTCTGGATGACCTTCGCATCCAGCCGCACCACCGCGCGCATCGGGTTGGCATGGCCGGGGGTGGGATTGATGCCATAGAGCGCGGCACCCGGCCGGGCGAGATCGTAGTGGTAGTCGGCGCCCAGGAAGATGCCCGAAGAATTGGCGAGCGAGGCGGGGGCTGCCGGCAGCATTGCGCGCAGGCGGTCGAACGCTTCCTTCTGCGCGGCATTGGCCGGGTGTTCCGGCTCATCGGCGCAAGCCAGATGGCTCATCACCAGCTTGACCTCGAGGCCGTCCAGCAGGCTCGCGTCGCCGGCGAGCGTCTCGACTTCCGAGGGCATCATGCCAAGCCGCGACATTCCGCTGTCGACCTGAAGGGCGACGGGGAGGCGGCGGCCGACGGCACGGGCCGTTTCGCGCCAGGCGGCCAACTGTTCGAGGCTGTTGGCAACGGTGGTGAGGCCGGCGGCCGCCGCTTCGACCTCGGCGCCGGGCGTCGTGCCGTTGAGTATGTAGATCGCGGCACCGCGGCCAAGAACTGCCCTCAGCGCCAGTCCTTCGCCGACATGCGCCACGAAAAACGTGTCGCAACCTTCCTCGACCAGCGCCTTGGCGACCTGGGCGGCACCCAGCCCGTAGGAGTCCGCCTTCACGACGCCGGCACAGCGAGCGTTACCCAGGCGGCTCTTGAGCAGGCGGTAGTTTTCCCGAACCGCAGAAAGATCGATCGTCAGGATCGCGCCGGCTTCCGCGAGGCTTGCCTGCGTGAAATCGCGATTATTTGCGTAAGACTGGTCCATTCCGCCGAAATTTCCCTCACGCTGGCGCAAAACCCCTCTGAAAAGAGGGAAAATTGCTTCAAGCCTTGGTTTGATGCACGATCCTCCTCGAAATCTCCCGGATATTCGGGGATCGTGCCTCGGTGCCACCAATAGTTCGGGAAACATTGCATCGCAATATGGCCGGCTGGGGCAGTGCGCCTTTGTGCGTTGGCGCAGAAGCGGCGAAACGTCGCATCCCGCCGCGCCATGCGAACTGGATTGCGCTGCCGCGCCGAAACTGACCAGCCATTGTTGAATAGGACGCCTGCGGCGGCGAGCGATCGCGCCACGTCGGATTCGACCGGCCTAACCGGCCGGTTGTTCGGCGTCCATCGGAGGGGCGTGCCGGGGATTAGGGCGCGAGGTGCCGGAAGGCGGCCACGACCTCGTCATAGACCTTGCGCTTGAAGGGCACGATCAGCTCCGGAAGGTCGATCATCCTCTTCCAGGCCCAGCGGTCGAACTCGGGGTCATGTCCACCCGGCGGCGGATTGATGGCGATCTCGCTTTCGTCGCCATCGAAGCGGAAGGCGAACCATTTCTGCTTCTGCCCGCGATACTTGCCCTTGAGGGCGATGCCGACCTTGTCGGCCGGAAGGTCGTAGTGGATCCACCCGGGTGCTTCCGCCAGAAGCGAGACGCTGCGGATGCCGGTCTCCTCGTAGAGTTCCCGCAACGCCGCCGGCAGCGGATCCTCTCCCTTGTCGATTCCACCTTGCGGCATCTGCCACAGCTTGTCCGCTCCGGCCATTTCGCTGTCGGGCTCGGCAATGCGATGGCCGGCCCAGACCAGCCCGGCCCGGTTCAGCACCATGACGCCGACGCAAGGCCGGTAGGGAAGCGACTGCGGGTCGAGTTTCTTTGACATCTATGTCCTTCAGCCCTTTTCGGGATCGTTGGCGAGTGCCGACACGGGCACGATCTCTATGCCGCGCTGCCTGGCCTCTGCGACCCATTGCGCAATGGCGTCCACCGTGACGTCGAAGGCGGAGCCGGTGCCGATGGCAAAACCCTTGGCGCGCGCGATGCTTTCCAGCTGGTCGAGCTTCTTCAGGATCGTGTCGCGGTCGCCCGCCTGATCGATGATCGCGTCGCCCGAGGCGAAGGGAACGCCGTCCTTCAGGGCCAGTTCCGGCGCGAGGCTGCGTGCAGAGGAACCGTCGTCCAGGTAAAGCAGGCCGCGTTTGCCGAGTTCGGCCATGAACGGCCCCATGGCGGCCGGATCGGCGGCGAAGCGTGCGCCCATATAGTTCATCACACCCGTATAGTTGGTGGTGCGCGACAGAACCCAGTGCAGGTTCTTCAGGTTCTCGGCTGCGGACGCGGAAACCGTCAGCGTGTTGCGGCCGGGATTGACGTTCGGGTAGTCGAACGGCTCCAGCGGCACCTGCATCACGATCTCGTGGCCCTGCCGGCGCCCCTCCTGCATCCAGCGGCCGATGCTGTTGCCGTGCGGCGCGAAGGCAAGGGTGACCTCCGGCGGCAGCTTGGCTATCGCCTGCTGGGTGCCCGTCTGCGACAGGCCCAGCCCGCCGATGACGATTGCCACCCGCGCGCCGCGCGCGCCCGACCAAGGCCGCGCATAGACGTCGAACGGCCGCCTGCCGTCGGCGGCCCGCGCCGGCAGCGGGCCGGCTTCGCTTTGCTCAATCAGGTCACGGTCCGGCAGATGGGCGACGCGCGGATCCTGGCCGATGCCGGACGGGTCGTGGATGACGACGACATTGCCAGCCGAACCGCTCGGTGGGCTGACATGGATGATCGAGGGGCTTTCGACCTTGGGCCGTTCTTCCAGCGCCGCCTGTTCAACCGGCATGGCCATCTCAGGCTTCGAAACGGTGATCGGCGCCGGATTGCGGAAGGGTTTTTCGCGAAAGGCGATCGCGCTCGATGCGGCGACGATCGCCAATGCCGCCAACCCCGTCAGTACCGTCCCGGCACGGACGGAATATCCGCGAGTTCCCCTCCGGGGGCCGGGGGCATTCTGTCCAAGTGGGCGATCGATGTCCTTCTGCACTGGCGACAAGCCGCATCCTCGAGGCCGGAGGGAAGGTGTGTTGCTGGAAAACTCCGCCGGTGGAATTCCGGCGGAGTTAGAAGGCTTTGCCCTGTGGCGGTTGCCCCGCTTAGATCGGGGCTCAGCCCTTACTGCTGGTTCAGTACCGCCTTGTCGGGGTTCGGCGGGAAGGCCGGATCGGTCTTGGTGCCGCGCATCAGGTCCAGCGCGTAGTTGAGCTGGATGTCGTCCTTTGCTTCCGGCGGCACATAGGCAGCCGAGCCCGAGCCTTCGTCGTTCTCTTCGACACCCTTGATGTGCCCCTTGAGTTCGGACTCGCCGCGCGTCACGTCACGTCCCTTGAGCTCGTCCGGCAGCGGCTGGTCGACCTTGACGTCGGGCGTGATGCCCTTGCCCTGGATCGACTTGCCCGAAGGCGTGTAATAGAGCGCCGTCGTCAGCCGCAGTGCACCGCTTTCAGCCAGCGGGATGATCGTCTGCACCGATCCCTTGCCGAAGGACTGCGTGCCGAGCACGGTCGCGCGGCGGTGATCCTGCAGCGCGCCGGCGACGATTTCCGAAGCGCTCGCCGAACCGCCATTGATGAGCACGATGAGCGGCTTGCCGTCGGTCATGTCGCCCGAGCGGGCATCGTAGCGGGTGATGTCCTTCGGGTCGCGGCCGCGGGTCGAAACGATCTCGCCGCGATCGAGGAAGGTGTCGGAAACGCTCACCGCCTGGTCGAGCAGGCCGCCCGGGTTGAGCCTCAGGTCGAGGATGTAGCCCTTGAGCTTCTCGTTCGGCACCTGCTTCTTGATCTGCTCGATCGCGTTCTGCAGGTCGTCGAAGGTCTTTTCGGTGAAGGAGGTGATCTTCATGTAGCCGACGTCGTTCTCGACGCGGAACTTCACCGCCTTGACCTTGATGATGTCGCGCATGATCGTCAGGTCGATCGGCTTGTCGGCGCCCTGCCGCAGGATCGTCAGCTTGATGGGCGTGTTGACGAGGCCGCGCATCTTCTCCACGGCGTCGTTCAGCGTCATGCCGCGCACTTCCTCGCCGTCGATCTTGGCAATGAAGTCGCCAGCCAGCACGCCGGCCTTGGCCGCAGGCGTGTCGTCGATCGGCGTGATCACCTTGACCAGATCGTTCTCCATGGTGACTTCGATGCCGAGGCCACCGAATTCACCCTTGGTCTGGACGCGCATGTCCTTGGCCGCTTCCGCGTTCATGTAGGACGAATGCGGGTCGAGCGAGGTGAGCATGCCGTTGATGGCGCTCTCCACGAGGGATTTCTCATCCGGCGGGGTCACATATTGGGCGCGCACGCGCTCGAAGATGTCGCCGAAAATCGCAAGCTGGCGATAGGTGTCAGACCCCGCCGCATTTGCCGTCGAGCTGGGCACGCCATAGACTAGGGTCATGGCGGATGCGCCCATCAGCGCTCCGGCTAACAGAAGCGACAATTTACGTATCATTTCCTGTCCTTCCCGAAAGCCGCTCCGACCACCATGGGGTCGGATCGACGGGTTTTCCATCCTTACGGAACTCTACATAGAGCTCCGAAACAGTGTTTCCATTGGGAGGCTCAGAGGTGCTCGCCACCCTGGTTTCCCCCATCGCTCCGATCGGTTCGCCTGCGAGGACGGACTGTCCCTGTGAGACGCTGATTCTGCTCATGCCCGCAAGAACGACATGATAACCGTCGCCTGCATTCAGGATCAAGAGTTGTCCATATGAGCGAAAGGGTCCCGCGTACAAGACGGTTCCATCGGCTGGCGCCGTGACGATGGCTCCCGATTGTGTCGCAACCGTGTCGCCGAGCATCACGCCGCCGTTATCGTCGTGCGCCCCGAAATGCCGGGTGATCCGGCCGATCACCGGCAAGGCGATCCGGCCGCGCAAGGCCGAGAACGGCGCCGAGGCCAGGAGCCGGTTGGCGTCTGGCAATGCCGCCAGTTCGGCTTCCTGTGCCAGCCTGCGCTCTGCCGCCTGCCTGGCGGCCGCATGGTTGCGGCGGCTGTTTTCCGCCTGGGTTTCAAGCGAGGCGATCAGGTCCTTCAGGCTTTTGGCGCGGGCGGCAAGCTCCTGCGATCTGGTCTGTTCCTCGGCCAGCGCGGTTTCGGTCTCGCCATGCAGGCGCTGCTTCTCCTCCAGCAGCAGACCGAGCCGCTTTTTCTCCGTCAGCTGCTCGGCGACCGAAGCCAGCAGGCGTTGCCTTTCCGCCTCGATGGAAGCCGTAACCCGCTGCATCTCCTTCATGTCGGTCATCAGGATCTCAGTTTCGGCGCGCAACTCCGGCACCACGGCCCCGAGCAGGATGGCGCTGCGAACGGAAGACAGCGCGTCCTCGGGCTTGACCAGGATGGCAGGGGGAGGGTTGAGGCCCATGCGCTGCAGCGCGCCCAGAACTTCGGCGAGCACGCCGCGCCGCGCCGCCAGCGAAAGCCGAATTGCTTCCTTCTGTTCCTTCAGCCCTTCCAGCCGCCCGGTGATGTCGTCGATGTCCTGGCTGAGCTTCTTCTCCGTCTTGGCCGACTGGATGAGCGCTGCGGTGATGCTGGCGTAGTCCTTCTTGACCTTGGCGATCTCTGCAACCAGCGTATCCAGACGCTCGGCCGAGAGGCTCATGTCGCGCGAGACCTGCTCGTATTCGGCCTGCCGCTCGGCGTGGCTGGCCAGGATGGCGGAAGTGTCTTCGGCCCGCGCGCAGGTTGCCGATACGGCAAGCGCGAACGCGACAGACATGCCCAGGCATGTCCGCCCAACGCCCGCTCCTTTGACCATTCGATGCATTCCGCCACGCCGCAAATTTCAACTCGACCTTAGCGGCTCGTTCGTTAACGAACAATCAACCATGTTGCGCCGCCCGTCGCCGGACTGGAAATCGCGGCGGGTCAAGCCCGATGGTAGGGATGGCCCGAAAGGATGGTCGAGACGCGATAGAGCTGTTCGGCCAGCATGATGCGCACGAGCTGATGCGGCCAGGTCAGCGCGCCGAAGGAAAGCGTCAGCTCTGCGCGCTCGCGAAGTGCGGCATCATGGCCGTCCGGCCCGCCGATGGCGATGACGAGGTTCTTCTGGCCGCCATCGCGCAGGCGGCCGATCCGCTCGGCAAGATCCTCCGAGGAGATGTTCTTGCCGCGCTCGTCCAGAAGCACCAGGGCAGCGCCGGAGGCGAGCTGCGCCTGCAGCTTCTGGGCCTCCTCGCGCTTGCGCTCGTTGACGGCCTGCGCCCGGCTTTCCGGCGTTTCGGTGACGCCCGCAAACTCTAGCCCGATCGCGGGCCCGCTCTTGGCGAAGCGGTCGAGATAGCGGTCGGCCAGTTCCTTGTCGGGACCGGCCTTCATCCGGCCCACGGCTTGTATGGCGATCTTCATCCTGCTCCGACCATCGGAATGGCGCGTGACGCGCGACGGCCGGATAGCCTATCCAGCCGCGACATGTTCTCGCGAGAGCGGCGGCATCCTGACGGATGTCCTGCTCCGCTCTCTCTTCTTGTTTGGCCGCATTCTGGGAGGCCAAGCGATTCCGCTTGGCTGCCAAATGCTCCAGAGCGAGATGTTGGAAGGTTCTTACACCTTTCCTTCCTTCTCTAGTGGACCGTTTCTTCCTCGAGGCCCGGCGCCTGCCACATCTTTTCCAGATTGTAGAAGTCGCGGACTTCGGGACGGAAGACGTGGACGATGATATCGCCCGAGTCGATCAATACCCAATCGGCTGCCGCCAGGCCCTCGATGCGCGGGGTGCCCAGTCCGGCATCCTTGAGCGCCTTGAGGAGATGATCGGCCACCGCCGCGACATGACGGTGCGAACGACCCGATGCCACAACCATGTGGTCGGCGAGGCTCGATTTACCGTGAAGGTCGATGGAGACGATGTTTTCGGCCTTGGAGTCTTCCAGACTGGCAAGGACTGCTTTGAGGGCACGGGACACGGCATCGCTTCCGTCCATCCCGGCCAGTGAAGGCATGACATTTGCCTTCTTGCTGAGTGCTGTTCTCAGTGTCTTTCCTTCCGAACAGGAACAACCAAAAAGTCCCGCGGGCATCGCAGGACAATCAATAGATATGCAGAGTCGTATTGTGGTTTCAAGGCTCGGACGCTCATTGAATCAAGATGGGAAACAAGCTGGCGTTCAGCGCTTGGAGCCGTTGCGAATGGCGGTGGAAGACAGGAGCGAACGACGCCCGTGGATGAAGGTCCACGCGGGCGCCCGCATCCTGGCCAGGCGTGGTGCATCCGCCTCGTCCACCCGGGCATAGCCGAAGGTCTTTGCCACCACCGATGACAGGAAGGACAGGGTCGAGCCCGGCCGATCGATGACCGCGATGGGGAACGTCATGACGATCTGGCGCCAGCGCTGCCAGCGATGGAAGCTCCGCAGATTGTCGGCGCCCATGATCCACACGAAATCGACGCCGGGGTTGCGCGCCTTGATCAGCGCCAGCGTGTCGGCGGTGTAGCGCATGTGATATGTCGCCTCGAAAGCCGTCACCTTCATGCGCGGATCGCGCGCCATCGCTTCCGAAAGGCGAATACGTTCGGCGAGCGGCGCCAGCTCGCGCGTGTCTTTCAACGGGTTCCCCGGAGTGATGATCCACCAGAGCTGGTCGAGACGCAGCCGGCGCATCGCGATCTCGGCCACCAGCGCATGGCCGCGATGGGGCGGGTTGAACGAGCCGCCGAACAGGCCGACCTGCATGCCCTTTTCGACATGCGGCATGCGCAGATATTTCGGCGCAACGCTGTCATCCTCCCCCTTGCGGGGAGGGTCGATCCGCGAAGCGGAGCGTGGTGGGGGTGCCGGCTGGGTCAGGTCGGAGGTGGGCAACTGGTTTCCACCCCCACCCCTGCTTCCGAATGACGCTTCGCGACATTCGTCTGCCGACCCTCTCCGCAAGGGGGAGGGTAAAACGGCCCCGCGATCACGGCCGCACCTGCCCCGATCCGCGCACGCGGTACTTGAAGGAGGTGAGCTGCTCGACGCCGACCGGACCGCGCGCATGCATCTTGCCGGTGGCGATGCCGATCTCCGCGCCCATGCCGAACTCGCCGCCGTCGGCGAACTGGGTCGAGGCGTTGTGCAGCAGGATTGCCGAGTCGATTTCGTTGAAGAATCGCTCAACTGCCGCGGCATCCTCGGCAACAATTGCCTCGGTATGATGCGAAGAATAGGTTTCGATGTGGTCGATGGCGCCGGCAACGCCGTCCACCAGCTTCACCGAGATGATGGCATCGAGATATTCCGTCACCCAGTCGGCGTCGGTCGCCGGCTTGGCGTCGGAGAAGGCCTTCAGCACGTCTTCGTCGGCATGGATTTCGCAGCCGGCCTGACGCAGCGCCTCAAGCACCGGCACCAGATGCGTGCCCGCAACGGCCCGGTCGACCAGCAGCGTCTCGGTGGCACCGCATATGCCGGTGCGGCGCATCTTGGCGTTGACGGCGATCTTTTTCGCCATGTCGAGGTCGGCCGACTTGTCGATATAGAGATGGCAGATGCCCTCGAGATGGGCGAAGACCGGCACGCGTGCCTCGTTCTGCACGCGCTCCACCAGGCTTCTGCCGCCGCGCGGCACGATCACGTCGAGATTGCCCGACAGACCTTTGAGCATCTCGCCGACGGCGGCGCGGTCGGTGGTCGGCACCAGCTGGATCGCGTCTTCCGGCAGGCCGGCGGCGCGCAGGCCCTCGACCAGGCAGGCGTGAATGGCCGCTGACGAATTCAGCGAGTCCGAGCCGCCGCGCAGAATGACCGGGTTGCCGGCCTTGAGGCAGAGCGCGCCGGCGTCGGCCGTCACATTGGGGCGGCTCTCGTAGATGACGCCGATGACGCCGAGCGGCGTGCGCACGCGCTCGATGTGGAGACCGTTGGGACGATCCCACTCGGCCGTCACCTCGCCCACCGGGTCCTTGAGTTCGGCAATCGCGCGGACGCCGTTTGCGATGTCGCGGACGCGCTTGGGATCAAGCTTGAGCCGATCCATCAAGGAGGCGCTGAGCCCCGCTTCCGCGCCGTTCTTCATGTCGATTGCGTTGGCTGCGAGGATCTTTTCCTCGCCGCGAACGAGAGCATCGGCCATGGCGACCAGCGCCGCATGCTTGCGCTCGGCGCTTGCAATGGCAAGCGGCCGCGCGGCCGCACGCGCCTTGCGGCCAAGTTCGGCCATCAGGGAGGCGGTGTCCTCCCGGGATTTCTCATGTGCCACCTGCATGGCTCAACCTCCCGACTGCGTCGTTTCCGCCGGCTCGCTGTGGCTTACCACTAGATCGTCGCGATGAATCATAGCCGAACGCGCCTCATAGCCAAGCACGCCGGCGATTTCGTCGGTTTTCAGTCCCGCGATCCTTACGGCATCGGCGGCATCGTAGGCAACAAGGCCGCGCGCGATCTCGCGTCCCGCCGGACTGACGATCGCCACCGTGTCGCCGCGCGAGAAATTGCCGTCCACCACCGTCACACCGGCAGGCAGCAGCGATTTTCCCGACAGTAGGGCGCGAACCGCGCCAGCATCCACGACCAGCCTGCCGGCAGGCTCGAGCTGCCCTGCGATCCAGGTCTTGTAGCCCTTCACCGGATTGGCGCTGGGCTGGAAGAACGTGGCCCGCTCGCCGCGGTCGATGGCGCTGAGCGGGTTGAGCCGCGTGCCGGAGGTGATGATCATCGCCGTTCCCGCGGCCGTGGCGATCTTGCCGGCATCGAGCTTCGTCCGCATGCCGCCGCGCGACAGTTCGGAGGCCGCAGCCCCAGCCATCGCCTCGATGTCGGGCGTGATCCGTTCGACCAGCGGAATGAATTTCGCATTCGGGTCGCGGGCAGGGGGGGCGGTGTAGAGGCCGTCGATGTCGGAAAGCAGCACGAGCAGGTCGGCGCCCATCATGGTTGCGACGCGCGCGGCCAGGCGATCATTGTCGCCATAGCGGATTTCGCTGGTGGCCACCGTGTCGTTCTCGTTGATGACCGGCACGGCCTTCATCTTGAGCAGGGTCGAGATGGTGGCGCGCGCATTGAGATAGCGGCGGCGCTCCTCGGTGTCGCCGAGCGTCACCAGCACCTGGCCCGACTTCAGGCCGTTGCGGCCGAGCTCGTCCGACCATGCGCCCGCAAGAGCGATCTGGCCGGCGGCGGCCGCGGCCTGGCTTTCCTCCAGCTTCAGCGCGCGCTTGCCCAGGCCCAGAATGGTGCGGCCAAGCGCGATGGCGCCCGAGGAAACGACCAGTACCTCGGCGCCGCCTGCCGCAAGGGCGGCGATGTCGTCGCTGATCGAAGCCAGCCAGTCACGTTTCAGGCCGGCCGAACGGTCGACCAGCAGGGCCGAGCCGATCTTGACGGTGATGCGGCGGTAGTTCTTCAGGGATTGCAGGCTCATGGCTTCTACCTGACCCACCGCTCGTCAGGCTCGCTCGGCGCTTCTTCCACCCGTGCCGCATGAATCTCCGCCATCAATGCGCGCAGCACCGCCTCGACGCCTTCGCCGCTCACTGCCGAGAGAATGAAAGGCGCCGTCCCCGTCGCACGCTTCAGCGAGGCGAGCTTCTTCTTGCGGGCATCCGCATCAAGCGTGTCGACCTGGCTCAGCGCCACGATTTCCGGCTTGTCGGCAAGGCCGTGGCCATAGGCTTCCAGTTCCTTGCGCACGGTCTTGTAGGCCTTGCCCGGACTTTCCTCCTGCGCCGACACCAGATGCAGCAGCACGCGCGTGCGCTCGACATGGCCGAGGAAGCGGTCGCCGATGCCGACGCCCTGATGTGCGCCCTCGATCAGGCCGGGAATGTCGGCGATGACGAATTCGCGCGCGTCGACCCGCGCCACCCCGAGGCCCGGATACAGCGTGGTGAATGGATAGTCGGCAATCTTGGGCTTGGCCGCGGTGACGGCCGCCAGGAAGGTCGACTTGCCGGCATTGGGCAGGCCGACGAGCCCGGCATCGGCGATCAGCTTCAGCCGGAGCCAGATGGTGCGTTCCTCGCCCGGCAGGCCGGGGTTGGCGCGGCGCGGTGCCTGGTTGGTCGAGGTCTTGAAATGCTGGTTGCCGAAGCCGCCATTGCCGCCCGCCGCCAGGCGAAAGCGCTGGCCCACTTCGGTGAGGTCGCAGATCAGCGTCTCATTGTCTTCTTCATAGGCCTGGGTGCCGACCGGCACCTTCATCACCACGTCGGCGCCCTTGGCGCCGGTGCGGTTGCGGCCCATGCCGTGCACGCCGGTCTTGGCGCGGAAATGCTGCTGGTAGCGATAGTCGATCAGAGTGTTCAGGCCGTCGACCGCCTCGATCCAGACATCGCCGCCGCGACCGCCATCGCCGCCGTCCGGGCCGCCGAACTCGATGAATTTTTCCCGGCGGAACGAGACGGAGCCGGCGCCCCCGTCGCCGGAGCGGATATAGACTTTGGCCTGGTCGAGGAATTTCATCGGAACAAGATTTTCGCTGCTATCTAATGTGTGGGACTGCTCTAGCGCAAAGAACGCACGAGGGCGAGTGCAGGTTTGAGGCTTCGCGCAATCGGAGAGGGTGAGAGATGGGCATGAAACTGGTCACATACAACATCCAGTATGGCATCGGCCGCGACGGCAACTACGATCTCGGGCGCATTGCGGCGAGCCTGCAAGGCGCCGACATCATCGCGCTGCAGGAGGTGACACGCAATTTTCCGCGCAATGGCGGCGCCGATCTCGTGGCCGGTCTCGCCGAACTTCTGCCCGATCTGTTTCATGTCTACGGCCCGGCCATGGATGTCGATTTCGGTCTGCGTGGCGAAGACGGCCGGCCGCTCAACAAGCGCCTCCAGTTCGGCAACATGGTGCTGTCGCGCTGGCCGATTGCGGCCTCGCGCAACCTGCTTCTGCCTCGCACGCGCCGCTTCAACCGCGGCAATCTCCAGCGCGCGGCGCTGGAGGCGCTGGTCATGGCCCCGTCCGGGCCGCTGCGCGTCTATTCGGTTCATCTCGATCACCTCAATCACGAGGAGCGCTCGGCCCAGATTCGCCATCTGAAGGAGCGTGTCTTTGCCTATCCGATTGAGGGCGGCGCCATTACCGGCTCGGCCGAATACGGGTTTCCCGAGCTGCCGTGCCCGGAAGAATTTGTTCTGATGGGCGATTTCAACATGGTGCAGGGATCGCCCGAGTACACCCTGATGACCGGCGAGATCGACACCGTCGAGGGCCGCCAGATCGTGGCTCATCATCCCGTCGACGTCTTTTCGCTCGCCGACGGCGCGCAAGAAGGCGCGATAAGCTGGATCGACGACGACAAGCCGGAACAGAATAGGCTGATCGATTTCGCCTTCGTCCACGCAAGCCTTTCAGCCAGCGTCAGGCGAAGCTGGATCGACGCATCCGCAACCGGCTCGGATCATCTGCCGGTCTGGTTCGAGCTGGAGTGAGCGGCCGGCGGACCGGCCGCTCGTCTTCCTTCATATGCATGACCGCCGTGGCCGGCGTTGATACTTGGCGTACGTCTTTGCTCAAAGTCGCGCCCATGTCCTGAGGCTCACCCAAGCCTTGCGGTCGAGGCGATAGCGCTCCACAGGCACCCTGCCTGCGACGATGGAGTTCAGCATGCCCTGGCCGGCATACTGGAAGCCGCACTTGTGGATGACGCGCCGCGAGGCCGGATTGATGACCCGGCAGGAAACGTGCAGCACATTGATGGTCGTGGCCCGGAAGGCGAGGTCGACCAGCGCATGCGCGGCCTCGGTCGCATAACCACGCCGCCAGTAGGGTTCGCCGATCCAGTAGCCCAGCTCCAGGCCGCGATCCGTGGCGTTCAGCCCCGCGCACCCGACGAAGGCGCCCGTTTCCGCGAGTGCGACCGCATAGACTGCCCCGGTGCTGCGCGGCTGCGCGGCACTGTTGAGAAAGGAGCGCGCCTCGGCGTCGCCGTAGGGATAGGGCATCCGCGACAGCATCTCGGCCACGCGCGGATTGTTCGCCAGCGCGATCAGCTCGGAGGTGTCGTCTTCATGCGGCGGGCGCAGCACCAGCCGTTCGGTGACAAGCACCGGGCAATCTATGCTCAGACTTTCGTCTTCGAAGTCATCCGCTTCGGCAACCATGTCCAATATTCCTCCAGACAAAAGAAAAAGGGGAGCTGGCGACCCATCTCCCCTGATCCTTTTTCTGGATTCTACCAGACACCGGTCCCGAGATGGGGCGCCGGTGTTGTGGTGCGGATCCGGCTATTCCGCGGCTTCGGTAAACGGATTCACCGATACGTAGGTTCGGCCGTTGGCTTTCTTGCGGAAAGCAACTGCACCGGCTTCGAGCGCAAAGAGGGTGTGGTCGGTGCCCATGCCGACATTGGCGCCCGGATGCCACTTGGTGCCGCGTTGGCGGATGATGATGTTGCCCGGAATGACGGCTTCGCCGCCGAACTTCTTCACGCCGAGGCGCTTGGATTCCGAATCGCGACCGTTGCGCGACGAACCGCCAGCTTTCTTATGTGCCATTGGTCTACTCCTTCAGTCCTCGAACTTACTCGTTTTCCGCCGCGGCTGCAGCCTTCTTCGGCGCGGCCTTCTTGGCGGGCTTTTCGGCGGCTTCCGTTTCGGCGGCAGCCTTCTTCGTCGGCTTCGCGCCACCCGTCAGGATTTCCGAAATCCGGATGACGGTCTCGTGCTGACGGTGGCCGCGCTTGCGACGCGAATTCTGGCGGCGACGCTTCTTGAACGCGATGACGGTGGCGGCGCGGCCCTGCTCGACCACTTCCACGGCCACGGTGGCGCCTTCAACGAAGGGCGCGCCGATCGAGGCGTTCTCGCCCTCGCCCACGGCGAGGACTTCGGTGATTTCGATGATGTCGCCAGCATTGCCGGCGATCTTGCCGACCGTGATGACGTCATTGGCGGCAACGCGATACTGCTTGCCACCCGTTTTGATGACTGCGAACATTTTTTGCCTTTCGCTGTTCGGTCCGGCTTCAAGGAACGCTCGACGCGTTCGAGCCGTCTTTTTGTCAGTCTGCGGGGTTCATACACGTCCCACGTCGGGCAAGGCCCATGGCGGAACTGTGCGCGTGTAACCGAACGACCGGGGCAAGTCAAGGTAAGCCACAAATAAGTGCGCGAGAGGCCTTGTGCGATCGATCGCGACTCGTTATCTAGTGCGCCGCGCCAGCAAGCTGGCCAACCACGACGCGGAGAGGTGGCAGAGTGGTTGAATGCACCGCACTCGAAATGCGGCATGCTCGCAAGGGCATCGGGGGTTCGAATCCCTCCCTCTCCGCCATTGGTTGAGCCACTCTCCGCCAATTACCCGTAAATCCTTGGTTTTCTTCCTAAAGTTCCCGTTCGCCTGCGGCTTTCCGGGGATGGAAATACATGCGGGTATCGCGCCGGGTACACCTTGGGGTATCGCTGGAGCCTGTGAATGGCGGCACTGAGGCCACGAATCGAGACAAGTTGGTAGGACGTGGGCCGGGGCCTTATCTTGCCAGATCAGGTACCGTTTACATTTTCCAGATTAAGCTGCCGAAGAACCTTGGCGGCGGGCGCTCAGGCCCTCCCGTCCGGCTGAGTCTTGGTGCATGCCCCCAGAGACGTGCGCGGTTGCTTGCCGATCTGCTTGCCGCGCGGGCGAGGCTGCTGTTCGACAGAATAAGGATGCGACGGATGATGGAGCCCGCAGAGAGCGGCAAGGATACTGATCAGGAGATGGCTCGCGAAGCTACCGCCGAAACGCTCGTGGAAGTGCGCGGCGAACTGAAAGCCTATCTCCGGATGATCGATCGCCCTGATACTCCCGCCACCTCCGAAGAATTGCAGAAGACAGCCGGGCTGCGCGATCTTGTCGGCCTGCATCAGGAACTTCGGAAACAAGAGGACGGCGAGCCGTACAACGACCTTATCGTCAGCAATGCCGAGTTGCTGAAGCAGGCGGCTCTCGCCAAGTTCGGCCCCCTCTCTTCCGAGTCCGCTTCGGCCGCCGCTATCGCCCCTGAACCTGCCGCCGTTCCTGTTCCGGTTTTGCCCGCCATCGAGAAGCCGCCTCAGTTGGCGCTGGACGAGAACGGCAAGCTGATCCCCGCTTTCAAGCTGGATCGCAGGACGGTGGCGCGCAAGCCGTCAAATCTGCCGCGTCTCAGCGAAATGATGGAGGAGTACCTTGAAAAGCGGAGACTCAGGAGTGGACCGAAAGGGGCCAAGGACATCAAGACGGCCCGCGCTCGCCTCGAGGTCTTCATCGAATTGATCGGCGACCACCCCGTCGATACGTATAATCTCACCGATCTACAGGCCTTCATCGACCTCATGCAGTATTGGCCCGGAGATAACAACGTGCGTGATTCCTCCATGTCGGCGATGCAGATCATCGACAGTAATCGTGACCTTCGCCTGCAGCCGCTTGCCCGCAAGTCGCTGGAAGAAGGCTATCTGGCCGTCGTCAAGGCTGCCGTCCGTTCTCTGATGACCACTGGGGAATACCCTGATCCCTTTTCGGGACCGAGGCTCGTCTTTCCGTCGACCGCTGCGGCGGCGGTCAAGTCGGAGCCGCTGGCGACAAGCAAGATCAGTCAGGTATTCCGCACAGGCCTCCGGGCTCATGGAGGACGTCATGCTGCCGTTGCTCGGCCATCTGACGGGCCGCCGCATCGGTCTTCTCATTCATCTGACGGGCAACGATCTTCGCGAGAAGTTCGAAGGTGTATGGGTGGCGCAGCTTGCGAGCGTCAAGAGGATCGACGGCGTTTGGGTGTCCACCCCGCACAAGACCGACGCAAGCACGAGCTATTTCGTTCTGCACGAGTTCCTGAGCGAGATCGGCTTCGTCGAATGGGCCGTCCGACAGAAAGGCCGCTTTCTCTTCCCCAATTTGATGCGGCTCGCCGATCCGAGCAAAAGTGCGTCATCATACATGGGTCGCCTGTTCCACCGCGCGGGGATCAAGCAAAAGAAGAAGGACGAAGGCAGCGGCAAGGAGGTGTTCCATTCATTGCGCGGCGGCAATATCGACGACATGCGCGATGCGAACATCGAGGGTCGCGACAGACGAATGCAGTCTGGTCATCAGGTAGGAAATGACGAGCACGACAATTACGGCTTCATGAATCTGGGCGAGCGGCAGGCGCGGCAGATTGCCCGGCTCCCCCTCGATCCGGACATCGATTTTTCCGTCTTCCGGGGGCTGGATTTCGACAGGATTGCCCGCAACGAAAGAGCACCTGGAGCGCGGCGCGGGAAAAAGTAACAGGTGCGCTTGACCCGCGTTCCGCCGACAACGACCATAAAAAAGACCGCCATCGACGGGCTGGAACCCTCCGGCGGTCTTTCTTGGAGATTGTTCAATAATGATGAACATCGGCGTTGAAATTGTAAAGACTCCTGAAACGGCTCGGTGAGCCGGGGGCTGGCAAATCAGCCAGCCCGAACATCAGAACTTCACACCTTACAGCGTCAACAAATTTGGCCGGGAGATCGGGACCGGTTGCTCTGTCTCGACTGGTCGATCGATGCAGATGAGATTCGCCAGCATGTTCCCATGCCGCCCGCAAGATCGGCGAAGGCCGCGCATGTACAGGCCGTCATTGCTGCCGATGCCGTCATGTCGGCGCGCCGCGAACCGCTTCGTCGCATCTCCTATTCCCGCCGCAAGGGATGGTGGACAGAGAGCAGCCGCTACCGGGGCCGCGAATTCACATATGATATGGTCGTGCCTGCCGTGGATGCCCTCGTTGCCGCGGGAATTCTTGTCGATCATGATCTCCAGCCCGGAGGGCGGGCGACCGGGATTCAATCGAGTTATCGCCCCGCGCCTTGGCTCGCCGGCACCAACGCGCCAAAACTCCCCCGGGCATCGGGCGAACTGATCCGGCTGAAGGATTCGGCGGGTTCTCTTGTCGGCTATAGGGATACCGAACGTACGCATCGGGAGCGCAAGCTGGTGATGAAGGTGAACCGCCTCATCGGCGAGACGGAAATCGCCCTGGACGCGCCCGATGCTGTCTTCGATGGCGACGTGATCCGGTTCGGGGATCATGCGGTCTATCCCGACATGATCGCACTTTATCGCGTGTTCAATGGTGGCTGGACGCTCGGCGGGCGCTTCTATGGCGGCTGGTGGCAGTCGGTGAAATCGAAGGATCGGCAGCACTTCATTCTCGACGGCCAGCGCACGGCGGAAGTCGATTACGAGCAACTTCACCCAAGACTGCTGTATGCGCTCGCCAGAGAGCGCCTGGATGGCGACGCCTATACACTTCATGGCTGGGACCGGAAGCTGTGCAAGATTGCCTTCAATGTGCTCCTGAATGCGTCGGGCTATCATCAGGCACATGGCGCGCTGCTTCCCTACCTCGATGGCTGCGAAGTCTCCGCCCGCGATCTGATCCGTGTCATCAAGGATCAGCATCCGAAGGTGTCCCGGTATTTCCACAGCGGCATCGGGTTGCGATTGCAGTACGTGGATTCGGAGATGTGCCGCTTCGTCTTGGCGGACATGTCCGTAAAGAAGGGGATCGTCGTGCTGCCAGTTCATGACAGTTTCATCGTGCCGGAAACGGCAAAGGATGAACTGGCCACTGCGATGAAGACGGCGTTCGAACGGGCAACAGCGGCTGTCGGAGATAGATGAGTTAATTCAAGTGGTTGGTACGGAAATGGACTACAAACGCAAGCCCGCTCCGCATGTGGGCATGGGCCTGCCTGTACGTGCCTAGCCAATGTGGCCCGTGCTTGTCGTTGACGTGACCGAAGGCTTCTTGCTGATCCCCACGGCGTGGTCCGGTTGAAGGCCTCCTCGAAGAGCCGACGCTTTGACTGGAAACCGCGCAGGGGTTGTGAAGGAAACGCATTAGTCGGTCACTAAATCTTCTTGCTCCTGGCTCCGCCGGCCAACACAATTCTGTAACCAGCAGTGTTCAGGAGGATCATCATGCAGGAATATGAACGGCAGATCGTTGTCAGCGGCTATAGCGCACCATCTTTGCCAATACTCAAAGTAAGCCGCCTGCGATCGGTATGGCTCGCTTCAATCACGCCGTGGACGAACTCGGAACAATGCTTCTCCTTCACCGACGTCGAAGAATTAAAGATGACGGAATTGAATGGGCGCTTCGTTCATCTGAACGACCGTGATTTCTTGGAACGTGTGCAGCTTGTCGCTCGCGCCACTCAAGGGATCGATTTCAGATATGTAGATCCCCTCACTCCGGGCGAGAGCTCGGCTGATAGTCCTCCGAACGAAAAGAAGCGTTCGAAGAAATGTGAAGGGCAAGCAGTCAACAGGTGCGGCGATGGGACCGTCTTGACCATCCTTCCGGTATGCGACGCCGTGCCGGATGTTCGAACGCATGACAACCGTTGGCTCTGTCTCGACTGCGCCGCATATCATTTTGGCGGATGGAGCGAATCTGACGCAGAGCAGTGGGTTGCTCGACATCGTGAGGACATCGGCTTCGATCCTGATGAGGAAAGCAACGCTCAGGCCGTCGCCTATCTGAACAGGTGATGGCGCATGGCCTTTCAATTCGTCCATCTCGAATCCTACGCCAGGAAGCCGGACGCCAAGGGGCGTTCGACAGGATTCGTTCTGGCCGAAGCGCGCCGCGATCCGGCGGCGTCTCTTCACGTCCCGTCTCGGGGAACTCCGATGGTTGTCTATGGGGCGAGCCCGGATCAGGTCGAATCCTTGCATGATGCGGCTGCCGATGTGGCCCGGACGACGCCGAAGAATGGGAAACCGCGTAAGATTCGCATCGATCAACATACCCTCCTGACCGTCGTCGCCAGCCATCCCCATACCGTCGATGAAGTCCATGCCGATCCTCAGAAGCGGACCGAAGTCGATCGCTGGGAGGAACTGACGGTGGACTGGCTCCGTGAGTTGTATGGCGATGCTCTCGTTTCCGTCGTCCGGCATGAGGATGAAAGCCACTGGCATCTTCACGCCTACATCTTGCCGCCATCGCAGAACATGAAGGCAGCGGCCCTCCATCCTGGGCAGATGGCAAAGGCCGAAGTCATGGCTGCCGGTCCCGGCGCGGATGAAGATTCAAAGACCCTGAACCAACGTGGCGACAGAGCCTACCGCGCGGCGATGCGAGCCTGGCAGGATTCGTATTTCGAGGCTGTGGGGGTCAAGTGTGGGTTGACGCGCCTCGGTCCGGCGCGACGTCGTCTTACACGCGAGGAGTGGCGGGCCGAGAGAACACAGGCGAAGGCCTTGCGCGACACCCTTAATCGGGCGGATGAAGTTCGGCGGAAGGTCGAATCCTTCGTTGCCAGCGCCAAGACTGAAACAGCAATTCTGGTGGCGAGCGCGGAAGCGGAAGCCACCAAACTCCGGGCCGAAGCGGGCGCCGCAAAGGCCGAATCCTTGCGCCAGATGGAGGCGGCGAAGAAAGCGACCGCCGCCGCATTGGACGCGCAGGATCGGGCAGTTGCCGAACAGCGGCGCGCAAGAACGATGATGACGCGTGTCCGGGCAGAGACCGAACGGGTCCAGAAGGCAGCGGCAAGGATTCAACGGCTGCCCGGCCTGTTGCGCTCGCTGTGGGACGGGTTCCGGCAATCGAAGATCAGGGCTCGTATCCGCCAGTCGGTCGATGCGGAGATGTCCCTGCTCCGGGAACAGGCAGCAGTGGCAGCCGAACGTGCCAGTGCTGCCGATGCGGCACGAAGAGCGGCAGAAGAGAAGCGCCGGAACATGGAGCACAGCCTTGCCGAAGTCGGTATCCAGCGCGATGCCGCTTGGCGGGAATTGTCGAAGCTCAGGCCTCCGGAGACGGACCCATCTCTTTCCGGGCGGCCGCGCCCAAGACCATGATTCCGGCCGAATATGGCCTGTGTCCACAAATTGAAGGCCAGATTCAGGCCCGTACAGTGCATCGGGCGGGTGCTGCCGTATACGAACCCACCCCGAAACGGTCATGAATCCTTGTTCCTGGCGCCCGGCCGGAACTTGAAGTGCAGGCAGCCGGCACATTCTCGCGCGCAGGATTCATGCTGTCGTGCCGTCACTCTTGACCGAGACCGCCGAAGAGAACCCGGAGTGATCCGGGACCCAATCATGATGAGCATATCGGAGCGTTCAGCATAGCGCCGCCATCGGCGGGAACGCAGGAATTCGCACATCCGGCGATCGGTGCCCGATGGTAGCCACAGGAGCGTCAGCGAAGCGCCGCACAGGCTGGACGCGGGACAGACTGCCCCCGACGCCGGATTCCGTACCCAGTCCCGCCAGGTCATGGACTGCGTCCCCTTCGACCTTGCGTTTTATGGCCGCAAGGATTCTAAGTGAGGCACTGATTTGATGCCGGAAGATATGGGGACCAGAGATGACTGAACTGAATTTCAAGGGGAAGGAATTCGTCTACAATCATCATCTTTCCGTTCCATTCCGCCCCCTGGAAATTCACCCGGAAAAGGGCATCGGCGAGCCACGGCTTGACGGCAACCTGATCATCTAGGGCGACAATCTCCATGCCCTGAAGGCTTTGCTACCAATCTATGCGGGCAAGGTGGACTGCATCTTCATCGACCCGCCCTACAACACGGGCAATGAAGGCTGGACCTATAATGACAACGTCAATTCGCCGGTGATCAAGGAATGGCTTTCATCCAATCCTATCGGGATCGAAGACGGCCTTCGCCATGATAAGTGGTGCGCCATGATGTGGCCGAGGCTTCGGCTCCTCGAAGAACTTCTTTCGGAAGAGGGTAGCATCTGGATCACGCTTGATGACAATGAAGTCCATCGTGCCAAATTGATGCTAGATGAAATATTCGGCGAAGATCAATTCATCGCGAATCTAATCTGGGAAAAAACAACAAGCGCCAGGAATGACGCGCAACGTTTTTCGTCGGATCACGATCACATTCTGGTTTATTGCAAGGCACCCGATTCCATAACCTTGAACAGAATAGATCGCACGGTGAGTGCCGATGCAGCATATTCAAATCCTGACGAGGACCCTCGTGGCCCCTGGAGAGAGGGGGACTACAAGTGTGCCAAATCAGCGGAAGAGAGGCCGAACCTATACTACGCCATAACGAATCCGTTCACGGGCGACGATGTTTGGCCTCGGCGAGAGCGGGTATGGGCGTACAGCCCAGAGGAAACGGAAAAAAACATCCGTGAAAACCGCCTTTGGTGGGGGAAAACTGGCAATTACACATTTCCCAAGCTCAAGCGATTTCGATCGGATGCACCGTCTGGTCTGGTTCCGAGGACTCTTTGGCGGGCGGCTGAAGTGGAGCAGACACGAACTGCCAGAACTCAACTTCAGGCAATTTTTTCCGGAGAAAACCCGTTCGCCACTCCAAAGCCTATCGAGCTCATTAAACGTATCGTCGAATTGGCGACTATGAATGATTCCATTGTGCTTGACTCTTTCGCAGGCTCTGGAACCACTGGCCACGCCGTGCTGGAGGCGAACAAGCGCGACGGCGGCAATCGCCGCTTCATCCTCGTCGAGATGGAAGATTATGCGGATCGGCTGACCGCAGAGCGCGTGCGCCGCGTCATCAAGGGATATGAGTTCAAGGGTACCCAGAAGACCGAACTTCTCCGGGAACGGATAAGCTGGCGGACGCTGGAAAAGCCCAATGCCCTGACGGACAAGGCGCAGGGAATCGAGAACCTGCGTGGTCACGAGTTCGACCGGATCAAGAAGGAAATCAAGGATTCCGAGCTGATCGTGACCGGGGAAAAGACGGTTGCCGAGCGGGCGGAAGGTCTGGGCGGTGAGTTCACCTACTGCACCCTGGGTCCAGCGGTGGAACTGGATAAGATCCTTACTGGCGAAACCTTGCCGGACGTCGCGGCCCTTGGATCGGTGTTGTTTCACACAGCAACCAACCGCGCCTTCGATCCGGCAACGGCGGACCTCGATAAAGGCTATCTTGGCTCCAGCGGCGGGCAGCATATCTGGCTCATCTACAAGCCCGACCTCGAATGGCTGAAATCCCCGGAGGCCGCACTTACCCTGTCGAAGGCAAGGGAATTCGCTGCCGCGCACCCGGAAGACAAACACCTCGTTTTCGCTCCGGCTCGCTATGTTTCCCAGAAACTGCTTGTTGAGGAAAACATTGCCGTGGAGTTCGTACCGCTGCCCTTCGCGCTCTATCGCATTGAACGGAGCTGAGGGCGATGCTTCGCGAACTCGACTATCAGAAGCGCGTCCTGGAAACGCTGGACGCCTATCTCGACGTTCTGGGCGATGAGAAAGGCAAGGCCGACAAGGTGGCGGCGCTCGTCGCCGAACAGCCCGATCTCGGCATTGAGCTCCCGGACTACGCCAAGAAGGCATGGGAGCGAATGGGAGCAACAGGCACGTTGCCAACGTCGCGCGCCGCCATTCCCTTTTCGCCCAGAGCCGACGGCGTTGGCCGGACCGTGCCGAATGTGGTCTTCAAGATTCCCACAGGTGGCGGCAAGACCTTTCTGGCGGCCAATGCGCTCTCCCGGATTTTCGGACGCTTCCTGAACCGGAATACGGGATTCGTGCTCTGGATCGTGCCGAACGAGGCCATCTACAGCCAGACACTGAAGCGGCTGAAGGATCGGCAGGACCCCTATCGGCAGGTTCTGGATCGCGCCGCTGCGGGGCGCGTGAAGATCATGGAGAAATCCGATCGGCTCGACGCCCGCGACGTGGAAGGCCAGCTCTGCATCATGTTGTTGATGCTCCAGTCGGCGAACCGCGAGACCAAGGACACATTGAAGATGTTCCGGGACCGCGGCGACGTCGCGGGTTTCACGCCCCCGGAGGGCGACCAGAAGGCGCATACCGAACTGATCAAGGCCGTAGGCAATCTCGATTGCTATGATGATCTGTTCCCAATGGTGAAGGATTCGCTGGGCAACGCGCTGCGCATCATCCGACCCGTCGTTGTCCTGGATGAAGGACACAAGGCGGTTTCCGACCTCGCCTTCAAGACGCTCTACGGATTCAATCCACGCTTCGTTCTGGAACTGACGGCGACGCCGCACGATGTCCAGCCACGTGGCGGCAATGACCCCAGAGAGGGCCGTTATTCTAACGTGCTCGTGGAGGTGACGGGCCTGGAGCTTGATCGCGAAGGCATGATCAAGATGCCGCTCAATCTCATTCCCAAGCAGGGAACCGATTGGAAGAGCACGCTGAATGAATCCCTGAAGCAACTCGACTTTCTGGATGCCAAGGCAGCCGAACTCCGTGCGGATTCCGGGCGCTATATCCGCCCCATCATGCTTGTGCAGGTGGAACGAACGGGAAAGGATCAGCGAAACGCCGAATTCATCCATTCCGACGACGTGAAAGAGTGGCTGCTGACGGCAGGATTCGATGAAGCCGAGATTGCCATCAAGACGGCGGAAACGAACGACCTGAGCCAGCCGGAAAATCTCGACCTGCTGTCCCCTACCAACCCGGTGCGGGCCATCATTACCAAGTCCGCGCTTCAGGAAGGCTGGGACTGCCCCTTCGCTTATGTGTTGTGCTCATTGGCCGCCAGTTCCAACCTCAAGGCCATGACCCAGCTTGTGGGCCGCATTCTGCGCCAGCCGGCTGCCCTGAAAACCGGGGTTGCTGAACTGGACGAATGCTACGTCGTGACTCATCACGTTGGAACTGGTGATGTTGTAGCCGCTATCAAGGATGCCCTTGAGAGCGATGGCTTGGGTGATCTTGTTCTGAAAGTGGCGCCGACCGAGGCTCCCGGAAACGTCAGAAGCAGTCGCACCATCCAGCGCCGCAAGGACTTCGCATCGACCGACATCTACCTGCCCCTAGTTCTGCATGTGCATGGCGAGCATGTCCGTCCGCTCGATTACGAGACGGACATTCTCGCCAATGTGGACTGGCGTGGCTTCGATCCCAGGAACATCGCCGACGGGATACCGGACAACGCACATCGGCCGGAGGGGCAGATTCAGCGCATCAGCCTGACGGACGCTGACGAGCGGTTCAAAGCGGAGCGGATAGCAGCGGCTGCGGAAAGCCTTGTCTTCGATCCTTCCTACGCGGTGCGGATGATTTCGGACCTCGTGCCGAATCCATTCGTGGCCCGAGCAATCGTTGGGAAATTGGTCGACGCCCTTGTTGCGCGCGGCTTCACCATCGAGAAGATCGGAGAGCTTGCCGGGCTGATTGTCGGGGAAATGCGCCGCAAGTTGGACGCCGCCCGAACAGGACTGGCAGAGAACCTGTTCCGGGAGAGGGTCAAGGCCGGAAAGATTCAGTTCCGGCTGCGTCTCGACAGCAGCAACTGGCGGATGCCTTTTGAATACGAGATGCCCGAGCCTGCGAGCTTGCAGCATCTTCCCCGGAGTGATGGCAGCCCCCTGGAGAAAAGCCTGTTCTCTCCAGTCTTCGCCAATGAACTCAATGGCGACGAACAGCAGGTTGCCGTCTATCTGGATGAAGACAAGGCCCTGAAGTGGTGGCATCGCAACGTCGCCAGGACGCAATACGGCTTGCAGGGCTGGAAGCGGGCGAAGGTCTATCCAGATTTCGTCTTCGCTGCCAATCGGGACAATGGCGGTGCGCGCATCACTGTCTTGGAGACCAAGGGCGATCAGTTGGACAACCTCGACACCGCCTACAAGCGCGAGCTTCTGAAACTTCTCTCGGAAAGCTTCGCCTGGGATGCGACGGTTCCCGCCGGACAGCTCCAGCTCGTGCAGAATGACGGCGCAACGGTAGAATGCACGCTCATCCTCATGAGCGAATGGAAATCGAAGTTGCCGGAGTATCTGAACGGCGGCGACGTCGTGTAATCACCCCCGGATTTGCGCCGGTCCTTCTGCTGCCTCATCCTTTCTGGAAGGATTGAGGAGGTCACGCATGGTCGGGGGACTCAAGCGCAGAAAGCGACGGCGAACATGCGTGGATTGGATGCGTCGGAATGTTGCCAGACGGCAGCGACGCGATCCGGCGGCGAAAACCATGCTCCAATTGCTCGGCCTATTGTCGGCTGCGCTGGCGCTGCTTCCGGAAAGTGCCGTCGCCACACTTCCGGGACGCGGAAATAATTTCCGCCCGGATCGCCGAACACCGCCCGCGGATTACGAGCTTGGCCCTGATGCATGGGCCCGAGAACGCGGCATTGAGCCGATCTGGTATCCCGTCGACCGACCAAAGCCTCGCCCTTCCTGGAATCGTCTGGTCAAAGACCTGAAACGCCGATCCGGCAGGGACCGCGCGCGGGCCATGATCGAAGAGTGTGTTCCGCCGGAGGCCCTGGAGTGGTTGCGAGAGATGATAAAGACCGAGGACTGGATCGCGCTGCGCATCATCGGGCATGACTGCACCAACGAGGAAATCCGGGACCGGGCAGCTCTGGCAGCAATGCGGTGGGAAATCGAGCGCCAGACGACTGCAATGACTTCTTCGGACCCGACTGACGATGCAGGCGCCGCCGCGCCGCCACCCGCTCCAAGGCCGAGATTCTAGCTCAGACGGAAGGGAGGGGTGGCATCCGATCGGGCGGCATAGGCTCTCATCGCGACTCGCCGAATGGGCGGGGCGTACGCTCGTTGACCTCTGACATGTCCGATCCTCCGTTGCCTTGCACTCCAAAAAGGATGCTGTCAGGCCAAGACCGGCGCAAATCGCGCAGCAGAAGATTTTTAGAGGGGGAATCTACGGACCCGCCTAGCTCATCGCGGTAATGATTCAGTCATACTTTCTGGGTGTCGCGGAAATGATTTCCGTCAGCTTGGGCTCGACCATCGAAATCCTCTATAGAGACCTTATATTTCAAGGAGTTGACTAAATGCTACGCACCTCCAGAACCATTCGTGGCAAGGTTGCTGACTTGATCGTCGAAGAGTCGAAATCCATCGATGGTGACGGGAGGTTGAGTTGGTATGTCGCAGCCATCTACGTCCGCGAGCGCGGCTCGGTGCGGCCGCGCTTCATCCGAAAGACGAGGCTGCCTGAAACTGCCGACGTTCTGGCAGCAGCTATACAGCGTCACGGACTCCGCGCTCTTGGCGCCGCGACGGTATGAAGACGCATTGTTGACACCAACGGCTTCCGACACGATTAACGGCCTCGCGCGCCGTCTAGTACGCAATACAATCAGATAGATGAGTCTGTTGACGCCTCCCCGCAAATGCGAGCTCGATGACCGCCGCCATTCACAGGGAGACACCAAAATGGCGACCACCGTCATTCTGCCGTGGACGGCAACGAAGCATCCGAGACGGAGGCGACCTTCATCATGCGCTGCTCCTGCCGGCGCCATGAATGCCGTCAGGCCGCGACCGGCGCAAATCGAGCACCAGGGGTTGCTAGAGGGGGAATCTACGGATCCGCCTAGCTCATCGCGTTAGTGATTCAGCGATACTTTCTGGGCCGCGGACAAGGAGCGGGAACAATGAATCCAGCATCGAAACTTCAGTACGGCGACCGCTTCGGTGGGGGCGTGCAGAAAATCGCGGTTTTCATGCGGAGAATTCTACTGGCGGCGATGATGCTGGCACCCTCAGCCGCGTCAGCCGAAATGTTCGACCACAACGGTTCGCTGATGATCGTGAACTACGACTGGAGCGACATCCGTTACGACACGCCAGGCGATCGAATGGGATCGCTGGTCAGCCCCGGTGATCCGGCTTTTACGGGGCACATCGAGCGTCGTGGAAAAATCGAAGGTACCGCTTACGTCTACAAAAAGGGCTGCAACTTCATTTTCTACAAGGTCTCTGGCCGCTATGACCACGCCGTTCCGGGCTACGTCCTGACGGGTGCCGCTCCCATTCGCGCGAAGAAGGGATGCGGCATCGTCGGCTACACGATGAAGTCACCGAATGCCCGGCTGGTCTTCGTGGACATCGTAGAGAAGGAAAAGCGGGAACAGGACGGCTACGCCAAAGCAGTCTACGAGGATGAGTCCGATCCGAACTGGATGGATGGTTTCAACGACCCGACGGCGAAGAAGTAGTAGCGGGGCGAAATAGCGCCTGGCCGCCCCCCTTGTGACCAACCTGAGTGGCGACGAGCTTCGCCACCAGATGGACCAGGTTCTTGGCATCAAACCGATCCTTCAGCTTGTCAATCCGATGCTCGATCGTTCTCGGCGACAGATTCAGGAGCCCGGCGATCTCCTTCGTGGTCTGGCCTTCGATCAGTAGCTGAATGATATTTTCATCGGTGATGTCGGTCTTCGCAGCCTGCATCGGAGACACAAAGAAACGCCCCTCGACCAGACTGATGCACCAGGCGGGCTTCTCACTGCATTTCTGTGGCAGGATCAGGCGCTCGTAGCCAATCCGGACACCGAGAAGCCTCGTCCTGACAAGCTCAAGCGTCGGGCGCCCAACCTCCAAGGCTCGCGAATACGCGGGAATAATCGCGTCGTCTATGAAGCTTCTATTGAGGTCACGTAGGACGGCATCGGGAAATTCACGCTTCATCAAATCCAATTGGCGGCTTTTGAAGCCGAAATCCCTGACCCGACGAAAACCCCAGTCGTACGGATCATCGGCCACCGTCGTGACCACGGAAAGCGCCATTTTGACGCTCAGCCTGTTCGCTACCCCAGAATAGAGACTGTCTGGAATCGTCGTTTGGTCGGACTGCAACCATGCGTCGATGAGACTTTGAGAAAGCGAATTGAATGAACCCATGTCTGTATGCGCCGCCCGAAAAAATATCTTTTTGTTTCAACCGTGTATACGCATAGTCGTTAGCAAACGGTAGCAGCGATACCCAAAAAACATTCTGTAAATCGTCAGTTGATCCCGCCCAGAAGTACGCCTCAGACTTTCGTCATGCAACGAAAGCAAGCAATCAGCGCGACATTTTGCAGATGATCGCGTCTGCCGTTCCCGCTCCTGTCGCGACGGCACTCGGTCGCGTGATCCTTGACCGCGAAGCAGGCAACTCCGCCCCTGAGATTTTGGGAGGATTCCTGCACTGGCTGGTGAAGCGCGGACGATCCAAGGCTTCCGCCCGGAACGTCAAGGCAGCGGCGCGGCGGAGGTGGCTTGAAAAGCCCTACTATGTGGTCAAGAGGGCAACGAAAAAGGGGAGGTCGCCGCCCCCCTCCTCGTCATGTACGAAGAACCAAATACCGAGAGATCTTCCCTGGGGACTCAATGGCCTTCCGAATTTCGATCCTGTACCGCAAGCGTCGGAATCCGTCCGAAATCAGCGCGGCGACGGCCAGACCAGACCTGCCAGCCGCTGCCAGCCAGAAGCAGAAAGAGCGCGATGCAGCCGCCCGGAGCCAGGGATACGCCGCCGATCGCTGACAACCGTTGGGCGTTCACCGCCCCCAGCATCTGCGTCATTTGCTGGTTTGCCCTGCCCATTTCGTTCATGCCGTTGAAGAGCATCAAAGCGGCATAGACGGCGATCCCGATCGCGATGACCAGCCCGACAATCTCAAGGGTACGAATGTGTGGCTGCGCCTGAGGCGCAAACCGCGCCGCAAGTCCGGCCAGAAAGGCTAGAGGAAGAAGAAAAGCGATGCCGCCCAGAAGAAAGGGCGAGGCAAGCGACACACCGGCGCCTCCGAACATAACCTTGACGTTTACAATCGGGAGCGCCACAGACGCGACCGAAAACGCGGCAAGCACCGCCGCTTGAATATTTCCGTTCTTCTCCACCAAAGGAAGAGAATTTTCCTGAGAAGTTGTCATAATCAGCCCCATAGTCAGAATTTAGAGAGAAAGCGCCTCGCTCTCGAAAGACAAATTCCAGGCTAAAACTTGGATTTATGGAAATCTCAGAGGGTAGAAATACCGTCGTGGAAGCGTCATGAGGGTACGGAAGAATGTAAAGTTAACGTCCGATGAAGCCTGCCCAGGGCAATATTTCTACTTCGGAACAAAGCAGAGTAGGCTCGCCATCATGCGGCAGTGAGAAGCGTGTGGAATTAGCGTGTGGAGTCGGATGGGTAAAGACATCACCCGACTTGAGAATCGCGCTCCACGAGTCGTTTAAACGCACCGGAATGTTGACGACGGGGCCAATCGGCCCCGTTCCCGGTTCTTAGGTCACGACGATAACAATGGATGCCGTCGCCGCTGCGTCGGCTACATCCGACGCAAGCACTGACACCGAGTACGCGCCCGCGATCTGTTCGACCAGCTATCCGGCCAGTCGCCGCGTTGAAGGTCGCCCCTTCCAGAAGGGCTCCGAGCAGCAGCAACGACACCTCCGGGTCGGCCCGGCAACGACCGGCCGCAGATCGAGCTCCCCGCCCACCGACACCGAGGCCTCGTCGGCCATGCACAATGAGAACCCTGCCGGAGCTTCCCGCGGCAGTGTCGGCATTGAAGTCGCAGCAGGCCACGGCAGCACCCCAGAAGACGGTGCCCGCCACACCACCTCTCCTGCATGGACCGGCACAGCCACGATGAATACCAGCGGCAGCGCGGCAGCGCGGATCATTCTTTGCCCCAATCCATGCCGTCGAAGTCGAACCGCCGACATCGCCCCATCCGCTCCAGTCGAAGCCCAGCGGCCCGCCGCATGCGGTGAGGTCGGCAGCTTCGAAGACAAGGGACGCGCAGCCGCCCATGTCTGGCTTATCGGTCTCAAGCTCGCGGGCAAGCTCCCGATCGACGGCGACCACCCGATCACGAGCAGACGTAGGCAGCCCGAGACGAGCGAGGAAATCGACAAGGCTGGGGCTAGTGAGTGTGATGGTGGCGGTCATGGCTTCGGCACATTCGAGTCCGGATCGTTGGAACCCTCCGTCTCCGGAGTCGGCGGCGGCTCTGGTGTAGGTTCTGGTGGCTCTGTCTCGACTGGCGTGAGGATGCCGATGAAATCCGCCAAGCATGTTCATCTGCCTGCCGTAAGATCGGCGAAGACCGCCCATGCGCAGGCCGTCATTGCTGCCGATGCCGTCATGTCGGCGCGCCGCGAACCGCTTCGCCGCATCTCCTATTCCCGCCGCAACGGATGGTGGACGGAAAGCAGCCGTTACCGCGGCCGGGAGTTCACATATGGTGCGGTCGTGTCCGCCGTGGATGCCCTCCTTGCCGCCGGAATCCTTGTCGATCACGATCTACAGCCCGGAGGGCGGGCGACCGGGATTCAATCGAGTTACCGCCCCCCGCCCTGTCTAGCTGGCACCAGCGCCCCTAAACTCCGCCGTGCATCGGGCGAACTGATCCGACTGAAAAATTCGGCGGGTGCCCTTGTCGGCAATAGGGATACCGAACGGACGCATCGGGAGCGTATGCTCAAGGAAGCAGCCGCACGTCCGAATAGGGAAATGGCGGGCGCGTCCCCGATTTCAGGCTATCCGCCGCTTGCGGTGCATAACCGCCCCGGATGGTCGAAGGCATGGCGCCGCCATCGTCGAGGAAGCATCTGAGGTGGGTGCCCTGCCGGATCTTCTTCCGCCTAGCCGCTTCAGATACGGGCCAGGATCAAGGCTGCTAGTGCGCTCCGGAGAATGACCCTTGCCATGCGGGTATCGCTTCGGGTACATCGCCGGGTATCGCAATTTCCGCAATGCAGATGGGCTTTTACCAGAGGCCTTGGAAACGCGGGTATCGCAGGGCTATCTGGGGGATAATCCCTCCCTCTCCGCCAATCATGTCAGAAAAGTTATATATTCCAATCAGATGAATTCATGCTGGCGGGAGACCCGCCATAGTGCCCGCCTTCCTAGGATCGCCATCATGGTGAGGTCGAAGTCGAAGACATTCAGGAAGAACATGGCGCCCACCGCCTGGCCGAGCGACATCCCCGGCGCCCGATTGAACGACAGCGTGACCGAGGGGAACTGCCCCTGATGGGGCCGCGCTTCTGCACACGCTGCGCATCGGCCGAGGCGGCATTTCCATCATCGCCGTTTTGACGGAGCGCCGCCATGCCGCTGCCGACGCCGACAATGGCACGAAAGAAAAATATTCCGGCTGTTTTCACCGTAGACGCATTCTAGAGGGGCCTACGCATTCTAAGTCGCAGCGAAGTGACAAACCGCCTAACGTTGTCCCTTTGCAGTTCCGGGACCACTCTCAACGTTTATCGATGCCCGACGACGGCATGGCCCGGCGGCTCAAGCCCGCTGGCCCGAGAGGCCCACACCCTTGATCGGCAGACCGCGCGGGCGGGTCCCGATGCTTTCGCAGCCTTTCGAAAAACCCGTTCGCGTATTGGTTGGAATTGGGTTTGCCAGCCTAGTCGATAATACCACGGACGCCTACGGAGATTCTGTAATTAGGCTTTATTGCAGCCAAATTCTAAACGCCGAGATGTCGGGGCTGGGCCGAAAGCCGACCGGCAGCTTCCGGGTCAGCGCCGCGATGGAGCAGACGTTGCCTACCGCCGGCCCGCGGACCCTTCTAGGACATCGGACCTGACCCGTAGCTAGGTGTCGGTGCCGACCGGCGTTGTTCCATGAAGCGGCTCATCCACCGGGTCAAGCGACCAGTGTTGTTCTCCCCTGCGATCCGGCGCCCGTCCGGCAGGAGCACTCTTCGGTTGTGAGAGTCAACAACCGCCCGTTCCGAGCAACCAGCGTGGTCGCGATCAGCCTGTCGATGAACGCTTCAGCGTCGAGCCCTTCACTTGCTATGAAGCTGAGAAAATCAGGATCGTCTGCGTCGATGTCCTCGCGACACATAATCACGAATTGAGTCGCGTCCAATTCAACGGGCGACCAAGCTTCCCGGTTGGGGCCATCGGCAAGCTGTTTGTTCGTCAGATCATAGCTGTGGTATCGCCATCCCCAGCCCGAAGGAGAGGCGGCAGACTGAGCTGGCTCCGCGTCCAGCAGCGGCGCCAAAGCTTCGACGTCGAGGTCCTCACCAAACAACGGCTCAACGGAGTGATCGTAGGACAGCCGAGTCCACAGCAGCTCGAGGACGAGCAGCAGCGGGTTCAGGTGAGAGAGCGGGCCATGATCGGCCAGCGTCCGTTCGTCTGCCGCGGAGCGCGATAAGGGTACCCGCTCAGCTTCACGAGCGATCCGCCCTTCGCCACGACGAGATTGGGACCGCTAGTGCCGCCGCGCCCATCTACCACGAGTCCATCGACAACGTGAAGGTCCAGGCCGTCCGGGACCGTGTGGAGGAGCAATTCGCGGGTCAACCCCTCATACATGCCGCCGATCAAGGTCGGATGCTTGATATCGCTCTTGCCGAGCTTCTCCGCTTCTGCTCGGGCGAGTTCGCCGAGCAAATCGGCAAGGGTGGTAATCACGACGGGACCATCCTCATGTTGCGCATGCCGTAGGGGCCGAGTTGGTGGCCGCCGCGCGTTGGACGCTGATCCAACGCAGCAGCGCCTCAATATCATCCGCGGGTGCGGGGAGAGGCAGCGAAGTCGTCGATCTGCAGCGCGAACGCCGTCAGCAGTAACGGCTGAGTGCGCAACGCCTCGACGAGAAGGTTAGCGCGCATCTCCTGCGAATAGAGCGTGAGCCGAAGCCCCGCCGGGCAACCCGCGGCGCGGCGGTGCCCGGGGTGGCCCGAGCTTTCCTACCTTTTCAAGGCGTGACATCATCAGGTTAACCTGCCGTCATCCCTTACAGCCGCATCGCTTCCGGCCAGAATCGTCAGCCGTGCTCGATTGCTCATCGGCCAGAAGATAGCACCGTTTGTTCCTGTCGAAATCAACGATCGAGCGCCCCTTTGCGAATGCCGTCTGCAACAGATCGCGTAGCCGGTTGCGCAGGTCGCGGGCGTGACCGGGCGCCGTTTTCGTCAGTTGCTCGAGGTCTTTCGGAAGGGAAAGCGGTAGCGGTGTGGCTGGCTGCAAAGGGCGCTGCCCACCCCGCGCCAAGGCGGCGACCACCGGGGCTTCGAGGTGCCAGTCCACCAGAAGCCGGTCGGAAGCGAGGCCGCGGTTGATCCCTTCCATCTCGCCATAATAATCCTCGAGATAGGTGTTCGAGGTCGCCGCCAACTGATGGATATTCAAGACGGCGTTCACTGCGCGCAAAGGATCGAATGTCCAGCGAATCAGGGTGATGCCCCGCGCCAGGCACCAGCTGCGTTGATAGCGCTTGAGGCTGACGCCGAGGCCGGCGCCGCGCGCCATCGGCCGTACGGCGAGCCGATGCGAATGCTGGATCGAAGGGTCGCGCGTCGGAAAGCCGAAGACGTAGCCGAGAAGCTGCCCCTCCGCAAAGGCGCCGCCGGCGAGGCCGCCTTCGGCCTGGATCACCATCATCAAATCGGCCGGATCGGGCAGGTCGCCCTGACCCCAGACTTCGCGCTGAAGGGCCTCGGCAGCGCGGAATTCCGCCATGCCGGACAGTTCGCGCAGGACAACGCCGCTCATGGCCGAAATTCCTGCCGCGACAGGGTGGCGGTGGCGAGATAATGCTGGTCCAGCGTAACGCCGATCCCGGGACCTTCAGGCACCGGCATCCGTCCATCCCGGGCTTCGAGTTTCTGCTCGATGATGTCGCGGGTAAAATAGCGGCTGGCCGAGGAGGTGTCGCCGGGCTTTGTAAAATTCGGCAGCGTCGAGAGGTGGATGTTATGCGCCCGGCCAATGCCCGATTCAAGCATTCCTCCGCACCAGACCGGCACGCAGAAGGCTTCGCACAGATCGTGGATGGCGCGCGCCGCCGCATGGCCGCCGGCCCGCCCGACCTTGATGTTGATCACCCGTGCCGCATCCGTTTGCAGCGCCTTGCGCGCGTGCTCCACCGTGCGGATGCATTCGTCGAGGCAGATCGGCGTGCGGACGCGCGATTGCAGCGTGGCGTGATCGTGGATGTCGTCCCAGGCCAGCGGCTGCTCGATGTAGTCGAGGTCGAATTCATCCATTCGCCGGATCAGGTCGCTATCGGCCAGCGTGTAGCTGCAATTCGCATCCGCGGTCAGATGGGCGTCCGGGAATTCCTGCCGAACGGCCTTGAGGAGCGCGATGTCGTGGCCGCGCATCACCTTGAGTTTGATCCGCCTGTAGCCCTGCCGCACATGGGAGGCGACGCTGTCCAGCGTCGCGGCTATCGGCGCGATGCCAAGCGAGACGCCGACGTCCACCGCCTCGCCCTCGCCGCCGAGGACGGTCTGGAGCGGCATGTCCAGCGCCTTGGCCCACAGGTCCCAGAAGGCCATCTCCAGCGTCGCCCGGGCCATTAAGTTGCCGCGCCATGGCGCGAGAGCCCGCGCCAGCGATGACGGATGGGCGAACGCCTTACCCAGAACCTGCGGCAAAAGCACGGTCGCCAGAAGGTCCATCGCCCCGGTTACCGTCTCTTCCAGATAATCGGGCAGCGTGTCCATCACCCCCTCGGCGTAACCTTCCAGCCCGCCCGAGCGAAGGATCAGCAGCGGGAAAATCTTCTCGGTCATCGTACCGGTGGCGATGGTGAACGGGTTCACCAGCGGCAGCCGCACCAGGCGCAATTCGGCGCCGTCGATGCGAAGGGGCAGGCGGGTGGACGTGAAATCGGGCATGGCGGGCATCCTCAGCAGTGCGCTTCCGAAGCATCCTTACAGTTTACTTGCATTGTTGACGAGGTGAAAGATTCCTGTCACGCTCAGTCAACTAACACGGGAGGGGAGAGCCGGTGGGCCGCTCGCAGGAGGCGCAATCTAACGGTACGGCCGATCGGACGGCCTTTGACGGCAATCTACATGACCGTCTGACCGCAGCCGTGGAAGGCGGCACGCCTTCGGAGCGCGCGCTGGCGCATTATCTGCTGGCCAACCAGTCGTCGCTGCCATTCGAGACCGCGGCGACGCTTGCCCGCAAGGTGGGGGTGTCCGAGGCCTCTGTCGGTCGGTTCTGCCGTTCCATCGGCTACCGCCATCTCAAGGACATGAAATCCGGCCTCCAGGCGGATCTGGGCGACAAGCCCTGGCTCATCGGCGATCGGCTGAAGGATTTCCACCGCCGCAGTCGCGAAGGCGGGGCGGAACTCGCGCGGGCGCTGGAACGCGAGATTGCCGCGCTTGTCACCGTATACGAGCTTGCGGCGACGCCGGCCTTCGAGGCGGCGATCGAGCGGCTGGCGCGGCGGCGCTCGGTCTTCATCGCGGGGTTCCAAACGGAGCGCGGCCACGCTGTCGAGTTGGCCCACAACCTGCAGTATCTACGGCCAGGCGTGCATCTGGCAGATGTCGCGGGCGGCCATTTCGCGGAAATTCTGCTGGGAGAAGCGGCCGAGACCACGCTCGTCCTGATCGATGGGTTGCGCTATTCGCGCCTGACGCACGATCTGGCATTGGCCGCGCGCGACGAGGGGATTCCGGTGACGCTGATCACCGATCCCTATTGCGACTGGGCGCCCGGCGTCGTTACCGAACTGTTCGCCGTGCCGACCGATCTCAATCAATTCTGGGACGCCACCTCGGCCATGTCCTCCCTGATAGGGCTGATGGTGAATGGCGTCTTTCGCGAGCTGGGGGCCGACGTCGAAACCAGGATTGCCCGCGTTTCAGCCCTCTACGACGAGTTCGTCGGCCATATCGTTCCCGGGCGCAGTCCGGGCAAAAAGTGAACCACAGGTTCCAACACAGAGGAAACGCCATGACCTTTCCCTTCCGCAAGACCTTGATCTCAGCCTCCGTCAGCCTTGCCGCGATCTTCGCCGCCCAGGCCCAGGAGGCGGTTTTCGTCGCTCCCAACAGCGAAGTGGGGATACCGACGCTGGATCCGATCCGGGCTAACAATCTGGGCCGCGGGACGGTCCTGATCTTCGACCGCCTGGTGAGCCAGGCAGCGGACCTGTCCTATCACCCCTGGCTTGCGGAAAGCTGGGAAGAAGCGCCGGACGGCATGGCCTGGACGTTTCATCTCAAGAAGGGCGTGACATTCCACAACGGCAAGCCGTTCGACTCCGGTGCGGTCAAGGCCTGGCTGGAACAGTTCAAGGCCAGCGAGAACGCCTATATGAGCGAGGCGATCGCCGAGGTTCAGGTGATCGACGGCGACACGGTGAAGTTCGTGATGGCGCGGCCGGAGCCCAACCTGCTCTACAATCTGTCTTCGAGCTACATGTCGGTCGTCGAACCGGAGTCCAGGGCCGCGCTCGGCGAGAATTTCGGCGTGACCGAGGTGTATGGCACCGGTCCGTTCAAGCTGGAAAGCTTTACGATCGGCCAGGAGACGGTGCTTGTTCGCAACGACGATTACAATTGGGGTCCGTCTCTGGCCAAGAACGCCGGGCCGGCGAAGATCGCCAAGCTGACGCTGCGCGAAATCGCCGAGGATTCGACGGCGCTGCTGGAACTCAAGACCGGCGGCGTCGACCTACTGCTGAGCGTTCCCGCCGACCTCACTACCGAGGTGGAGAAGAGCGCGAACCTCGCCGTCCTGACCATGCCCGGCGAGGACGTCTACTACATGCCGATCAATGTCACGAAGGCCCCCTTCGACGACATCCGCGTGCGCGAGGCGGCCTCCAAGGCGATCAACCAGGAAGAAATCCTGGCCTCGGTTTTCGGGGGAGTCGGATCCGTGGCCGACACGTTCCTGATTTCGGCCTTGCCGGAAAGCCATGTCTCCGACAGCGCCAGGATCCACTACGATCCTGACCGCGCGAAGGCGCTGCTGGACGAGGCCGGCTGGCAGATGGGTGAAAACGGCGTGAGGGCCAAGGACGGAGCCCCCCTGAAGGTCAGCCTGTGGACGCAGTCGGATTCAATCTTCCGCCGCCTCTCCGAAGTGATCCAGGCGCAGTTGAAGGCGGTTGGTATCGAAGCCGACATCACCACCTTCGACAGTTCGATGATCCGCGACCAGTACAAGACCGGCAACCAGCAACTGGCCGTGCGTTCCTATAACTGGGACAATGCCGACATCGTCGACTGGTTCTTCGGTGCCGACCGGCTGGGTTATCCCAACGTTTCCATGTTCAACGACCCCAAGGCGGAAGAACTGCGCGCAAGAGCCATGACCGGCTCGAAAAACATGGAGGAGCGCGTGGCGAATTTCACCACCTATCATGACTATGTGCTGACCCAGTTCCCGATGGCGCCGATCTATCAGCCAGTCCAGGCGGTCGCCTACAACAAGGACCGCCTGGTCATGCCTGAAGAGATCAATGCACCGGGCATCAGCACGGTGGCGATAATGGACATGGAGGTGAAGGAGTAGGCGCGACGGCGGCAAGGGAGGACCGGCATGCTGCCGTGGCTGATCCGCCGTGTGCTGATGCTCGTGCCGGTTTTCCTGGCCGTGTCGGTGGTGATCTTCTCCATTCTCCACTTCATACCCGGCGACCCAATCGACAACCTGTTGAAGGTCGGGTCGCCGGCTTCGGCCCGCGCCGAGATGGAGGCGCGCTACGGTCTCGATCGGGCGCTGCCGGTGCAATACGGCATCTGGCTTGGAAAGGTGCTCCAGGGGGATCTCGGCACGGCCATCGTGGCGCGCCGGCCGGTTGCCGAACTGATCGCGCAGGCGATGCCGCATTCCTTGCGCCTGGGCGGCCTGGCGCTGCTTTTCTCGAGTGTCGTAGGGATAACGCTAGGGATCATCGCGGCGCTCTGGCGCGACCGCTGGCCGGATCGCGCCATCATGGGTGGCGTGCTCGTTGGCTCCACCATGCCCAACTTCTGGCTGGGGCTGATCCTGATGCTGATCTTTTCAGTCTGGATGGGATGGTTCCCGGTTTCCGGCGCGCGCGGCTGGAACTCGCTGGTGCTTCCGGTGCTGACGATCGGCCTCGGCGGCACCGCGCTGGTCACGCGCATCACCCGCGTGGCGATGATCGAGGCCGTCAGGCAGGACTTCGTCACGCTTCTGCATGCCAAGGGCCTGCCGCCGTGGCGCATCGAACTCCTTCACGTCCTTCGCCACGCGCTGATCCCGGTGGTGACGATCCTCGCGCTTAGGATCGGCTGGATCCTCGGCGGAGCGATCACCGTCGAGGTGGTGTTTGCCCGTCCGGGTCTCGGGACCCTGCTGATCAAGTCGCTCGGTCAGCATGACTACCCGGTGGTGCAGGCGTGCCTGCTGATGCTGGCGATGGCGGTGATGCTGGGCACGCTCCTGGGCGACGTCCTGCAGGCGATGATGGATCCGCGCGTCAGGGCGGCGATGGCATGAGCGCGTGGCCTGCCCCGTTGCGTGCGCTGCGCTGGCCGGTCGGCGGCATCGCCGGCGCGTGGCTCATCCTTATCGTCGCAGCGGCGCTTTTCGCCCCGGTGATCTCGCCCTATGCCTATGACGCGCAGGCCTTGAAGGAGGCCTATGGCTCGGCCTCGGCGGCCCATTGGCTGGGCACGGACGAGTTCGGGCGGGACCTTTTGACCCGCCTTATGTACGGCGCCCGCACATCGCTTTCGGTCAGCGCCACCGCCATATCGCTATCGGTGGCATGCGGCATGGTGCTCGGCGCGGCCGCGGCGTGGTTTGGCGGCCGGTTCGACCGCACGGTGACGGTGGTCGTCGACCTGACCTGGTCCTTCCCGGAGATCCTGATCGCGCTGATCCTGGTCGCCATCATCGGCCCCGGCACCACTGGCACCATGATCGCCATCGCTGTTGCCTATCTGGCGCAGTTCACCCGCCTGACCCGGGCCCAGATCATGACGCTGAAGGGGGAGACCTTTGTCGAGGCGGCGCGCAGTCTCGGGGCCGGCAACACGCATATCCTGCTGCGCCACCTGTTGCCCAACGCGTTCGCCCCCGTCCTCGTCGCGGCGATGCTGGCCACGGGCGATGCGATCATCCTCGAAGCGACGCTCGGCTTTTTCGGCCTTGGCGCGCAGCCGCCGGTGCCCTCCTGGGGCGGCATGATGTCAGCCGGCTCGGCGCTGATGTTCAAGGCGCCCTGGATCATCATCTTTCCGGGCCTTGCCGTGGCGGCGACGGTGCTGGCGATCAACCTTTACGGCGATGCGCTGATCTCCGAACTCGATATCCGTTCGAAGCTGCGGGGTGCCGGATGAGTCCGCTTCTGGAACTCTCGGGCGTCAGCGTCGCCATCGGCAATGTGGCGCTCCTCGACCGCATCAGCCTCAGCGTCGAAGCCGGCCGAATCCTCGGCCTCGTCGGTGAAAGCGGCTCGGGCAAGTCGCTGACCACCATGGCCGCGATGGGGTTGTTGCCGCTGATCGGCGGGCGCGTCACGGAAGGCGAGGTGCGCTTTGCCGGACGGGACATGGCCGCGATGAGCGAGGCCGAACGCCGCGCGCTGCGCGGCCGGCGCATCGGTTTCGTTACCCAGAACCCGATGACCGCCCTCGACCCGGTGCAGCGGATTGGGGCGCAGGTCGATATCGTATCGCGCCTGCACCTTCACCTGACGAAAGCCGCGGCGCGCGCCCGCACGCTGGACCTGTTGACCCAGTTGCGCATTCCCGACGCGGCAGCCGTGGTCGATGCCTATCCCCACCAGCTTTCCGGCGGCATGAAGCAGCGCATCGTGATCGCCATGGCGCTTGCCGGCGAACCCGAGTTGATCATCGCCGACGAGCCGACCACGGCGCTCGATGTCACGGTGCAGGCCCAGATCATCCAGATACTCGGCGCTCTGGTGCGCGACCGCGGGCTGGCGCTGCTGCTTATCACGCATGACATGGGAGTCATCGCGCAGATCTGCGACCGGGTCGCGGTGCTCTATAGCGGCCGCCTGGCCGAAGAGGGGCCGGTCGGCCCGATTTTCGCGGCCCCCGCCCATCCCTATACCGCCGCCCTGATCGACTGCATCCCGCAGGAAGGGACCGCCAGGGGCAGCCTTCGCGGCATTCCCGGCGCAGTGCCCTCGGCCCTCGCCTTCCCGACCGGCTGCCGCTTTCATCCGCGCTGCCGGCGGGCGACCGGAATCTGCCGGGACAACGCCCCGCCGCTTCTACACCGGGACGCGGCCAGCGTCGCCTGCCACCACGCAGGGACCGCGCCGTGACCGCCCCCCTGCTCCGCATCGAAGGGCTGACGAAACGCTTCCGGTCCGGCGGTGGCCTGTTCTCACGCGAGCGCGCCATGATCGCGGTACGCGATGTCTCGCTGGAAATCGCCCGTGGCGAAGTGCTGGGCGTGGTCGGCGAGAGCGGCTGCGGCAAGTCCACGCTGGCCCGCCTGATCCTGCGGCTGATCGAAGCGACCAGCGGTCGCGTCGTCTTTGACGACACCGAACTGACCGCCCTGTCGGCGTCCGCCCTGCGCGCGATGCGTAAGCGCATGGCGATGGTCTTTCAGGACCCCTATTCAAGTCTTGATCCGAGGTTCACCTTGGCCAGGGTGCTGGCCGAGCCCTTCCGTGTGCAGGGCCGTGTCATGCCGCCGGATGCCGTGGCCGCCATGCTCGCCGCCGTCGGCTTGCCGGAAACGCTTGCGACCAGTTACCCGCACCAGCTTTCCGGCGGGCAGCGCCAGCGCGTCGGCATCGCCCGCGCCCTGGCCCTGCGCCCCGATTTCGTCGTGCTGGACGAGCCGACCGCCTCGCTCGACGTCTCGATCCAGGCGCAGATCATCGCGCTTCTCGCCGATCTGCGCGACAAAATGGGGCTGACCTACCTGTTCATCAGCCACGACCTCGGCCTCGTGCGCTATTTCTGCGACCGCATCGTGGTGATGTATCTCGGCTCGGTGGTCGAGGTGCTGCCGGATACCAACGCCGCGCCGCGCCACCCTTATACCGATGCGCTGATGCGGTCGGGCTTTGCTCCCGATCCGGCCCGCCGGCGCGAAATCGCGCCGCTTGGCGGTGAGATTCCCAGTCCCTTTGCCTTGCCTGCGGGATGCGCCTTTGCGACGCGCTGCGCCTTTGCGTCTGACCGCTGCCGCAGCGAGCGGCCGGTGCTGTCACAGGACCCGGCCCATCCCGTTGCCTGCTTCCATCCTCTTTGAAAGCCACATCCGATGCCATTCCACGTCCTTACCGCCGCCTTCGTCCACGAAAGCAATACCTTCAAGAAGGGCGAGACCACACTTCAGGACTTCCGCGACGGTGTCCTCGATATCGGCCAGGCGGCCATCGACCGGTTCGGGGACGTAAATGACGAACTGGCGGGGTTCCTCGACGCGGGCCGAGAGGCCGGCTGGCGCGTGACCCACGCCGTTTCAGCCCATGCCACGCCGGGGGGGCGCGTATCGCGCGAAGCCTTCGACCACATCGCTGGGATCATCTGCGAGGCTGCCCGCACTCATCGCGCCACGCTCGATGGCGTGGCACTCAGCCTGCACGGCTCCATGGTGCCCACGTTCTGCGAGGACGGCGAGGGGGAGCTTCTTGCCCGCCTGCGTGCGATCCTAGGTGACGCACTTCCCATCGCCGTCACGCTGGACTTGCACGCCATGGTGACGCCCGCGATGGTGGAGCAGGCGCAGATATTTGTCAGCTACAAGACCTATCCGCATGTCGACATGCGCGAGACCGGCCGCCATGCCGGCCGGCTTCTCGATGCGGCGATGCGCGGGTCGGTCCGGCCGCGCACGCTGCGCGCCCACCGTCCGATGCTCGACGAGGCCAATGCCGGCCGCACCGATGTGCCGCAGACGGCGGCTCTCTACACCCGCGCCAGCGCCTTTGAGGCCGAACTGGGGATCCTCGCCGTCTCGATCAACGCCGGCTTTTCGGAAGCCGATATCGAGGAGATGGGTCCGACCGTTCTGGTGACGCATGACGAAGGCGCCGGCCCGCGCGCCGGCGAAATCGCCGAGGACCTCGCCCACGCCATCTGGGAGGGCCGTGGGCAGACCTCGAACGATTTTCTCAGCCCGACCGAGGCTGCCGCCATCGCCCGCGACTTCGATTCATCCCAGGGGCCTCTGGTGATCGCCGACTATGCCGACAACCCGGGCGCCGGCGCCTATGGGGATGCCACCGCGCTTCTCGCCGCTCTTCTGAAGGTTGGTGCCGCGGGAGGGGCCTTTGCGCCGATGATCGACCCGGCCGCCGCAGCGGAACTTCATCGGCACGCGGTCGGCGAGACCGTGACGTTGGCGATCGGCGGCAAGTGCGACCCGGCCTTCGGCGGCGGCCCGCTTACTTTAACGGGTGAGATCGTTCACCTGTCGGAGGGCACCTATACCGGCGACGGGCCGATCCTTGGCGGTATCACCCACAGCTTCGGCCAGACCGCCGTGTTTCGCGTGAAGGGGATCGATATCCTCATCGTCACCTTGCCGGGGCAGATGCTTGACCTCCAACAGGTGCGCACCTTCGGCATCGAGCCCTCGCGACTGCGCTTTCTGGTGGTGAAGTCGATGCAGCATTTCCGCGCCGCCTTCGAGCCGGTCGCAGGGCGGGTGATCGTCTGCGACACCGGAGCGCTCGCCACTCCGCAGGCGCACCTTCGACCCTATGTTCGCGTCCGCCGTCCGGTCTGGCCGCTGGACCGTGTCGGGTTTCCGCATGAACTGTGACAATCGTCCGCCGCCGGCTTCGTAGGCCAGAACCTCAGCGAGGGTTGGTGGTCCTGGTGCTCGGCTTGCAGGCTCAATTGTCCCGGATATCGACCCGAGGGTGGCACCGAATATCCAACCACGCCCTCCCGAGACAGGATGGGAACTGGTTGGGTCTATTGCGCCGATCTTTGGGGCGTTGGCGTCCTGAGCCAAAGAACTTCGCAATCCAGTAATGTCCGCTTCCGAGCGAAGGCAAAGTTTGCCTCAACGACCGACATCGGGCGCGTTGCTGACGGCAGCATCGGGCCGTTTCCGGAAAGTCCGGTTTGCAGATGATGGGACTGGAAGGCCGACATTCTGCCGCCGATCGCGGTTGCGAGAGACGACCAGTTGGTCGGAATGTCTAATAAGGCGCCCCCAACCATCGCGCCCCAGGCCAGGTTTGAAGCTGATCTGGGCCTCGCCCAACGCTCCGGGAATCCGCGATTGGATATCCTCCCATGCCCAACTGCTGCAGTTTACTAAGGTAAGTCGAGGTGCCTAACGCCATCGCATCGCGGTGCTACCCAAGACTAATGTGGCCATAGTGAACAGGACCACGGCGGCGCCAAAGAACAGTCCGTCATAACCAAAGCCTGAAACTGCCGGCGTGCTGAGCAAGGGGGAGACATGCGCCCCGAGTAGTCGGACGCGAGCTAATCCTGCATTCCCTCGTCGGGATCGGACTTTCGCATCCCTCGGTAGCAAGATACGCGGGACCCCGGGGCCTTACGACTGCGGGGTGTAAGGTATCCGCACTGCCCCTGCGTCGATTTTCCATGGGTGTTTCCGGATCGACATGCGGTATGTGCGGAACTGCACGGCTTGGTGGAGAATTTTACATGGCAGGCTTGCTCGAACCGCTCACAGGTGTGGTGACGACCGATCTGGCCGCGATCACCCGGGGGCGATTTGTTGCCGAAAGCAAGCTCGAGAAGATTGCCGCCACCGGGGTCGGCTGGATACAGACCAACCTGTCGCTGACGGCGTTCAGCGTTGGCGCGGAGCCCAACATCTGGGGTTCGGGCGGCGACCTGCGCCTCATTCCCGATTTCAATGCCCGCTTTCGCTGCAATGGAACGGGCAGCGAAACTCCCTTCGACATGATCATCGGCGACCTGGTGGAGATCGACGGCAGTCCCTGGGCTGCCTGCTCGCGCACCATTCTGAAAAGTGCGCAGGCGGCACTTGAGGCCGCGACGGGGCTTTCGCTCAAGGCGTCGTTCGAGCAGGAATTTTATCTCCTGGGGCAGGAGGGGACACTGGGGCACTCCCTGTCCTTTGCCGCGCTTCGGCAGGCCGACCCCCTCGCGCCGCGCCTGATGGCGGCATTGCAGGAGGCCGGGCTCAACCCCGAAGTCATTCTGGCGGAGGTTGGTCCGGGGCAGATCGAGGTCAGCACCTCGCCGGCCGATCCGGTTGCGGCGGCCGACCGGGCGATTGCGGTGCGCGAGATCACCCGCGAACTCGCGCGCAACTGTGGCCGGCAGGCGAGCTTTTCTCCAAAACCCTTCCTCGATCACGTCGGCAACGGCGTGCACATCCACTTCAGCCTGATGGATGGGACAGGAAGAGCCGTGACCTACGACGCCGAGGGCCCGGCGCATCTTTCGCCGCAGGCGGCAGCGTTCTGCGCCGGCATTCTGCATCATCTGCCGGCATTTCTGGCGTTCACCGCCTCCAGCGCGCCGTCCTATTATCGCCTGAAGCCTTACAGCTGGGCCTCATCCTACACCTGGCTTGCCCGGCAGGACCGCGAGGCGACCTTGCGGGTCTGCCCTATATTGAAAATGTCCGAGCGGGCCCCGGCCGACCAGCTCAACGTCGAATATCGCGCCGCAGACGCCTCGGCCAATCCATATCTGGCGCTGGCCGCCCTGATCTACGCCGGGCTCGAGGGGCTGAAGAACGGATACGAGCTTCCGCCGCTGACCGCCACCAATCCGGAGGAACTGTCGCCTGAGCAGCACGAGTTCCACCGCCTTTCCCGACTGCCGGTGAGTCTGGAGGACAGCCTGCAAACCCTGGAAGCCGACGAGACGGTGACCGGCTGGTTTGCAAAATCGCTGGTCGATTGCTTTCTGGCGGTCAAGCGCACGGAGCTGACAAGGCTCAAGGGTCTCGACCAGCAGGCGGTGAGCGAGCTCTATCGCAATCTCTATTGACCGCGTCGCGGCAGGAGACTGCCTCCATAGGAGAGCACAGGGCCGGGCGCTAACCGGCCCCGTGTTGGTCCACTTAGTTCGCCGGCTTCAGGAAGCCCAGCGTCTCTTCCAGCGAGGCGACATGGCAGTAGATCATGTTGATGATCTCCAGCTCATGGTCGTGCAGCTGCTTGGTGGCCGCGGCGCAGCAGTCTTCCACGACGACCACGTTGAAGCTCTCGTCCGCGAGGCTGCGCACCGTGGAGGAAATGCACTGGTCGGTGAAGATGCCGACGACGATGACGTTCTTGACGCCCATGTTCTGCAGGATCAGCCGCATGTTGGTGCCGGTGAGGGCGCTGTCGGTGGTCTTGCAGAAGACGATTTCGTCGTCCTTCGGCTCCAGTTCGGGCACGATCCGGGATTCTTCGGAATCCTTGGGCAGCAGCAGATAGTTCCAGCCCGGCTTCTTCTGGCTGAGCGAACGGTCGCGACCGTCATTCTTCATGCAGGCGATGCGGGCATACATGACCTCCACGCCCTGGGCGCGGCTGTCTTCAACCAGCCTGGCGATGTTGGGGATGACCACCTCGTTCATGCGTTCGCGGAAGGGTTCCCAGCGGTCGCGCTGTTCGGGGTCTTCGGACGGGACCAGGTAGATGCCCTGCACGTCGACGACGAGCAGCGCGGTTTCGGACGGGTCAAAGACGATATCGTCGGGTTCCGGGGCTCCCTGATAATAGAACGAGCGATAATTCGTCTTCCAGCTCATGGCAGTCTCCAAATAAACGAGGGATGAAATTGGTGCGGGCTCGGGCTGGTCTCAGCCGCGGCGCCGCCATTTCTGAACGATGGCGCCGAACTCCTCGGCGCCGATGATGCCGCTGGGGCGCAGCACGAGCACGATGATCATCGCCAGCGCCAGGACGATCTCGGTGAGACCGACCAGCTGCAACGGAAAGACTGACGAGCTGTTCAGGGCGTTCTCCGTGGCGCGCAGCGTCTCGAAGGCGAAAGTCACCAGGAACGTTCCCAGCACCGCGCCCGACACCGTGGCCGAGCCGCCGATGACCAGCATGCCCAGGATCACGAAGGTCTCCTTCAAATAGAACGCCGAGGGCTGGAAGGAGGTGATGAAATGCGCCCACAGGCCGCCGGCAAAGCCGGCCATCAGCGCGCTGAGCACGAAGCCGCGCCAACGCAGCAGCGACAGGTTGGCGCCCATGGCGCCTGCCGCCACCTCGTCGTCGCGCACAGCACGCAACAGAAGGCCGGTGCGCGATTCCTTGAACCACAGGGCCACGATCGCGGCGAGGATGGCGCCGCAGGCGGCCAGATAGACCGTGGTTGCCTTGGGCACGCCGAACAGGGTGCGCGGCCCGTTGGTGACCTCGCTCCAGTTGACCATGATGGTGTGCATGACGACCAGCAGGGCAAAGGAGGTGATAACGGCGGCGGCATCGGACAGCCGCATCAGCGGATAGGCCACCAATGCCGCAACCAGCATGGCGAAAAGCGCGCCTATGGCGATCGAGATATAGGGGCTGAGCAGGATCGGCTTGACCACCAGGTAGAGGTCCGGCAGCACCATTCCGCGCATCTGCAGGGGAATGGTGAACAGCGACGACGTGTATGCGCCAATCCCCATGAAGGCGATGTGGGCAAACGACAGGATGCCGGAATTGCCCATGAACGCCTGCAGACCCAGAACCAGGATCATATTGATCAGAAGCAGGGTCGCGATGCGTTCGAACACCGGAAAGCCGAGCGCAGCCGAGGCGAGCGCCAGCAGCACGACGGGCGTGATGACGGCGGCGAGGGTGATGAGCTTGCTGTTATTCATCGTCATTTTGCCTGTTAGGTCCGCTGTCCGGTCGCCGGTCCCTTGATCAGCCCATCGGGCCGCCACAGCAGGATCAGGATGACCAGGGAGAAGGTGAATGCATCGCGGAACTTCAACAGCTCGGGCGGGAGCGAATAGTTCAACGTGGTCACGATCAGCGACAGCAAGAACCCGCCCACGACAGCCCCCTGCAGGCTGCGCATGCCGCCGATGACGGTGGCGATGAAGGCGACCAGCAGCGGCTCGAGGCCGATGCCCGGAACAACCGAGCCGATGCGGCCGAGCCAGAACAGCGACACGACGCCAGCCAGCAGGCCGCTGATGGCGAAGGCCGAGGTTATGACCAGATTTGCGGGAATGCCGAGCATGCGGGCCATAGTGAATTTCGTCGCCGCCGCGCGCATCGCCAGACCCAGCACCGTCTTCTTCATGACGAAGGAGAACACTGTGAGCAACAGCGCCGCTGCCGCGATGGTCAAGATGTTGCGCAGCGGAATGATCGCCCCGCCGATCATGACGGTGTCGGAAAACACCGAAGGGAGCGGCACGGTGCGGGCGCGCGGCGAGATGAACAGAAGTGCTGCGTTCTGCAGCAGGGTGGAGAAGGCGAAGGAGGTGATGAGCACCGCCGTCACCGATTTCGAGCGCACAGGCCGGAAGGCGACGTATTCGGTGGCGATGCCGGTCAGCACCGCCATCAGAATGGCCACCATCGCCATGGCCAGCCACGGGAATGGCGAGCCGCCGAGCAGGAAAAGCGTGTAGCCGGCTACCATGATCAGCTCGCCATAGGCGAAGTTGACCAGCTTGAGGATGCCGTAGACGATGACCAGCCCCAGCGCCATCAGGGCATAGAGGCTGCCGAGGCTGAGCACGTCGATCAGGAATTGTATGTAGATGCCCATCGGCCTCAGCTCCCCAGATAAATCGACTTGAGGTCGGACCGCTCGGCGATTTCGGCGGCGGTGCCTTCGGCCGCAACCCGCCCCAGCGAGAGCACGTAATTGCGGTCGCTGATCTTCATTGCCTTCGTCGCGTTCTGTTCGACCAGCAGAATAGTGACGCCCGACTGGCGCAGGGCCCCGATCATCTCGAAGATCTTGTCGACGATGACCGGCGCGAGCCCGAGCGACGGCTCGTCAAGGAGCAGCAGGCTCGGGTTGGACATCATTGCCCGCGCGATCACCAATTGCTGCTGCTGTCCGCCCGACAGGGTTCCGGCCGGCTGCTTCACGCGCTCGGCGAGCAGCGGAAACAGCTCGAACATCTGCTGGCGCGTGGCCTCCACCTCGCGGGTCTTCCAGCGGCGGCTGAAGGCGCCGAGCTGCAGGTTTTCATCGACCGTGAGGTCGGGGAAGACGTCCCGTGTTTCGGGCACCATGGCAACGCCACGCCGCACGAGTTGTTCGGGCGACAGGCTGGAGATGTCCTCGCCATTGAGGCGGATCGTGCCGCGCACGGGCTTGAGCACGCCGGCGATCGACTTCAGCGTCGATGATTTTCCCGCGCCGTTCGCGCCCAGCAGCGTGACGAGCTCGCCCTTTTGGACCTTGAGGCTGACGTCGCGCACCGCCTTGACCGCGCCGTAGCGCAGTTCGATTCCGTCGATCTCAAGCATGGCTTTCCGCCTCCAATGCGTCGGCTCCGAGATAGGCCTCGATGACCGCCGGCAGGCGACGCACCTCGTCAACCCCGCCTTCGCCTATGGTCTTGCCCTGGGCGATGGCCTGCAGGCGGTGGCACAGCCGCATGATGAGCGGCATGTCGTGGTCGATGATGACGATGCCCAGGTCGCGCTCTTTCGGCAGCCGGGCGAGAATCTGCATCAGCGTTTCGGATTCCTCCTCGTTCATGCCGGCCGCCGGCTCGTCGAGCAGCAGGTATTTGGGCTCGGCGGCAAGCGCGCGGGCGATCTCCACCCGGCGCTCGTCGCCATAGTTGAGCGAGCCGGCAAGCTCGGAGCGATAGGCGGTGAGGGAGAATTCCTCCAGAAGCCGGTCTACCACGGGGCGCGACGCGCGACGGGAGAGACCCTTGGCGATGGCCGCAACTTCGATGTTCTCGCCTACCGTCAGATTTGAAAACAGGCGAACGGTCTGGAACGAGCGCATGATGCCGCGCAATGCCCTCTGGCGGGGCAGCAGCAGGCTGATGTCCTCGTCATCGCAAGAGACCGATCCGGATACAGGCTTCACCTGTCCCGTCAAAGCGTTGATCAAGGTGGTCTTTCCCGATCCGTTGGGACCGATCAGGCCAAGAATTTCACCCCGGTTCAATGTCAGGCTGACATTGTCCAGGGCGCGCAGGCCGGAAAATTCCACGACTATTGAATTCGCCCGAAGGCTTGGTTTCGCCATGCTGTCTTACCGAATTCGAGAAAACAGGCCCCCGGAGTCACGTGGCTCGGGGGCCGTGGCGGAGCTGGTATGAGGGGTGCCGGATAGGGCAACCTGCTTCGCCGAGAAACGGCAGACGCGCCGCGGCGGCAAGCCGACGCACGCTGCCGTGATGCGGATGCGGGGCACGTGCCACCGCATCCGCCTGCCTCTTTCTGCGGAGGCAGGTGCTGCAATCAAGGAGCCGGCTGGCTCTCGGCCTGGCGCCATCCCAGGAAGGAAGGCTTGCCGCCATTGATGGCGATGACCGCCGCCGACTTGTTAGGCTGGTGGCCGAGTTCGGCAGAGGTGTAGGACAGCTTTCCGGTCAGCAGGTCGAACTCGTTTTCCTCGAGCGCCTTGGCAACGGCCGCGCCGTCGGTCGAGCCGGCGATCTTGACCGCCTGCGCCATCAGCATGACCGTGTCCCAGCCGGTGGCGACGAAGGAGGTGTCCGGCTCGGCGCCGTACTGGGCCTTGTAGAGCTCGATGAACTTCGGCATGTCCGGGTGCGCCTCGGGGCCCATCCAGGTGTGGCCGACGAAATAGATCTCGTTGCCGAAGCGTTCGCCGAGCGCCTCGAACAGGCCCGGATCGTCATAGGAATCGCCGCCCATGATCGGGGTGGTGATGCCCACTTCGCGGATGGCGCGGATGATGGTGCCGAGGTCGGGCATGTAAGACGAAATGAAGATGACGTCCGGCTTTTCCGGCAGCGCCTGCAGGCGGGCGAGCTGTGCGGAGAAGTCCTGCGCGCCCTGCGTGTAGGCGTCCTCGAGCACGACCTCGCCGCCCAGATCCTTGAAGTGCTGGGTGAAGTACTTGCTCAGGCTCTTGGTGTAGGCGATGAACTGGTCGGTGACGACATAGGCCTTCTTCCAGCCGCGTTCCTTGAAGGCGTATTCGGCCGCCGTGGCACCCATCGCCGTATTCCACATCGACAGCGTGAACTGCTTGTCGCCGAGCGACCAGGAGCTGTAGAGCGGGTCGGAAGCGCAAGTGGAGATGCCGACGATGTTGGCGCTCTGCGCCTCGCGGCTGGCTGGGCCGCCGAAGTCGAAGTCGCACGGGGCGATGATGAGCTGCGCGCCCTGGTCGATGACGTTGATGGCGTTGTTGCCGACCGTGACCGGGTCGCTCTTGCCGTCGATGTTGATGAGCTTGATCTGCTTGCCGAGCAGCCCGCCCTCTTCATTCAGCTTCTTGACGGCAACTTCCGCGCCCTTGAGGCCCGCTTCGTCGAGCGGCGCCTGCACGCCCGTCAGGCTCAGTGCGCCGCCGATGATGATCTCGTCGGCCGAAGCCTTGCCCACCAGGCTCGTTGCCATGGCGAGCGCAAAGGCAAGCGCCGATACTCCCCCGTTCAATCTCACGTCATTTCCTCCCTCAATCAAACTGGCTGCAAAGGCTTCAACGCATTGAAATCCTCGGAGAAAGGCTATGGAGCAACCCCAAAATTGTCAATAATGAAAATTTTCACTTGTGAGAAATTTAGCTTCGAATGCTATCGTCCGCCCGCGTCGAAACGAAAATGATCTCGGCGGGTTCGTCGCTTGTGCAGACATAGGCGTGAGCAACGCCAGAATCGAAACAGGCACTGTCGCCCTGTTCCAAGCGCAAGGGCTCGCGGCCCTCGTAGTGGAGGTCGATTGAGCCGGAAAGGACGGTCACCACTTCCTCGCCCTTGTGGTTGCTCCAGTCGAGGCGGTCGGGCACTTTCTTTGTGTGGATGATCATGATGCTCGGGTTGAGCCTGCCATGAGTTCGGGTAGCCTGCGGGTAGTAATCGTAAAGAACGGTGCAGTGCGGTTCTATCTGGGAGCGTCGCTGGAATACGAGCTCTTCTTCCTGTGGCTCGTCGTGGCGCATGATGTCTGTTACAAGTATTCCAAGGCCGCGGGCAATTTTGTAGATAGTCTGGAAGCCGCCTGAGACTTTTCCTGTCTCGATCTTGCTTATTGTGGCAAATGATACGCCAGACTTCTTGCTAAGTTCTACGAGAGTAATATTCTGATCAAGCCGTTTTTGTCTGAGTCGCGTGCCGATGCTCGCGGGTGACTTGGAGGAACGGTCTGCGTTCTGGGGCATGAGAACTTTTTCCATGCCAAATCAGTTAAAAGCTTTACTGCGCTTGTCAAGCCGATGGGCATTCGGATCGCTGCACATTCGGTGATCTGACCGGGCTTCGGCACATGCCCAAACAGGCGGAGCGGTGAGGCGGCCATCCCGATCAAGAAAACCGGCGCGAGGGTGGCTGCCACCCGTCGCGCCGGAAAGACGATGGGGCGATGGCCCCATGATCCTTTGAATCGGCCTACACGTTCTTCACTGCCAGGAACATCAGCGCATAGGCCGCCTTGCGCCTGTCCCATCCGGCGGCCTCTGCCTTGTCGAGCAGTTGCAGAAGCACCGGTTCCAGCACCTGCTTGCATTCGGTCTCATATGCAAATTGGGTCGGCGGATGGCGCGGCGCGATCCCCGCGAAAGTTTCCGTATTCGTCATGAAAGCACCTAGAAGTCTTCCGCACCGGCTCCGTTGGCAAGGGGTTCTTTGAGCACTGCCGTTGCTGGTTGGTGCGGCCATGTATCCGATCTGGGTTCTCCTGATCCGGCGGTATCAACCGGCTTGGTGCATCAGCTCCTGTCCGCCCTTTCCAACCTCGTCGGCGTTTCCTCGCCTTGTCCATGCGATGACCGGCTCCCTGCGGCGCTCGCCGCTGGTCATCAATGCCCAGACCATCCGGGCAGTCTTGTTGGCGAGTTCAGATGCGAATTTTTACAACTGGAAAGCCAAAGATGACGGCATGGAAGACTCTGAGAAGGCACTCAAGGTAGAAACTGACAAGCTGAAGAAACTGCTCGCCGAACCGATGCTGGACCCAGCCGCACTTCCATGATCGTCTCTGACCAAGGAACAGAGTTCACCTCGAATGCAATCCTTGCCTGGTCGAAGACCACAGGTCGAACGGCACTACACTGTTCGACGAAAGGCTGTTCTTCGGCCTCAATCATGCCCGAAGCGCCATTGCCGAGTTGGCAGGCGATTACAACCATTCCGACTCGGATACCAGATCCGGCAAACCACGCCGAGGCCATCGCCGCAACCGGCTCCAACGCTGCGCAAGATGAAAGCTTCGCGTTGCGCCGGTTGCTCACACCGCGCCCATGGGCGTATTCAAAACCGTTGAGGCTCTCATCGCAGCCGGATGAACGTGGCAGATCAATCCGGCTACATAAACTGTCGCCAATTCTGTGTCAGCGAGAGTAGAGTTTTACCATCCTTCCATCGATTTCTTGAACTTGACGGGCTCGCAGTCTCTGAAAGCATTGGTGGGGAAATCCGGGTCCGCCATGACTCCCCAGATTTTTCGACGCTGCATCCCCATCGTTCCCGCGTCGTATATCGGGAAAACGGCAGCTTCGCGCAAATATCTCTCCAGAGGGTACTCCTTGTTCAGCGAGTTCACTCCAGCGATTTGCATGCATTTGTAGACAGTATCGAAAAGCAGTTCGCAGGAAAATACCTTGGCCATGGCGCCGAAGGCCTGCCCCTCTGACTGATACATGTCGAGATAATGCGCCGCCTTCCAACAGAGATAGCGACTGGCTTCGATCCGCATGGCTATATCGCCCAGCGCGTAACCGACATTCTGATGGTGCATGATGGGCTTGTCGCCGGCAGCAGTATACGTTTTTGACCACTCCATGGTCCATTCATATGCCGCGCGCGCCACCCCCACTGCGGCAATGCCGGCAACTGGGCCGGACCATGTGAATGCCTTTGAGATGATCAGGTCGCCATCGCCGACCGCAAACACGTTTTCCTCAGGAACCCGGCAGTTATCGCACTCGATCCAGTTGTTCTGATTGGTTCTGTGGCCAAACTTGTCAATTGGTGCCTTGAAGGTCATGCCTGGTGTGCCCCGCGGCACCAGTATGGCGCTCAAGCCCTCCTTGCCACCCTTGTGGCGATCCGTCCGCACGATGAACATGTTGACGTTCGCCCCCTTGAGATCCCAACCTCCCGAACTGCTCGGCCAGTACTTCGACCCACTGAGGACATATTCGCCCCTCCCCTTGTCATGCTCTGCAGTCATCTGCATGCCTGAGGGATATGCGCCAGGGTGATCAAAGTTCGCCGTACCCGCCGACTCGCTCACATTGTATCCGGCAATATATTCGCCCGTCTGATCGCTTGTGGCCTCGAACAACCACTTCCTTCTTTGTTCTTCCGAGCCGTACCAGACCAATGGCAGCAGCGCGAGCCCGTTGACGAGCAGAATACACCCGAAGCCCGGGTCCACCGCGCAAATTTCCTCAGCAACAATCTGGAGGTCGACATTGCTGATACCCGCGCCGCCATATTCCTTCGGAATGAACCCGAAAGTGAGGCCAAGTTTATGCGCCTCTCTATATACAGGCTTCATCATGGAGAAGGCTTTTTGCGGGTCACGTTCTGCATCTGCCTCTATGGCAACGGGCTTGAGAATATCTTGGGCAAACTCGCGTGCCGTCTTCCTGATAGCGCTTTGTTCACTGGTCAACGTGAAGTCGATTGCCATATCTTTCCTCCATCAGATCAGTGCCCTCAGCCGTACCGTGATCGTCCTCCTTACGGTCGTATTGGAATAGCGAGTGAAATAGTGGCGCTACATACCCAATAATGGTCAATGAACTGCGCCCCCCAATTCGACGGGACAGTTGGCATAAGCAGAAATGCTTAGAGCAGCTTGAGTGTAGACCTATGTCCGATGAGTATGGACTCATCGAAGTGTCCACCGGCGATGTCGAGGGAAAAGCTGCAGATCATCAAAGAAAGGTTTGGGGCGAGAGCATTTCTTCGACCGCCGGCGTCATGGAGTTGCGCCAACCTTCTCTATCGCATGCACAGGAGATCGACAGTTGTCGGACGATCCAGATCGGCCTCGGAGCCTAACGCGCCATCAGAATTCCAGCACGGTGGTCGAATGCTGATCGAGGAAGAAGCGGATCACCCAGACCTGCCGTGGTTCAATGGCCATCCAGCCCAGCGAATCCGCCAACTACTTCGAGGACGCTGGATACGCTTCCGTCAAAACCTGAAAGGCTCTAGCTCTGCCCCTTCCGATTCAATAGTATCGCAGCGACAGCGGGAGCCCGGACATGTCGCCCAACGTGCAATCGCAACTTCGCTCATTTAGGTCCGCGTTTGCGTCGGCAGGTTTCGCCCTATGTGCTGCAGTGAGTGTTTATGTCTTGCCAGCCTTGGATGGGGTTTTGCCCGGGGGAGCAATCATTTGGCAGGTAGTGGCGCTTGTGACTGCGTTTTTGGGGGCGACTTGGGCTTGGCGGCGACTTCCCAATGAATCGTTATGGTCGCGGGCTTTGGTCGTCCGCTTCATTGTTGCGGCGGCGCTATTGATAGCGCTGCTTTGGCTCATAGGCGTGGGGATTCTCTGGCTGGTGTGGCCGCGCTAACCATAGACCCACCTTGTCACCTCTCATCCCGTTTACCGCTCCCGCCAGAGCCGCGCCGACAACGACTTCAGCGGCAGTAGCTGTAGATTATCGGCACTGGTTATCACTCCGCATCTATGTCCGGCATCGGCGCTGATGGCCCCGGCCCGAGGCCCTCGTGAAAGCTCACATCAGTCGGAGAACCTCGTAAAGCTCCCTGGCGCAGCACCATCGTGCTGGACATGCACGGCGTACGCGACGTGTGCTTCTACAAACTGGGAGTGGCTCTTCCCAGGTGGAGGTGAGAGGAACCACGGTTTGGAACCGCAACCAGCAGTGTCAGGTAGCACGTCCAGACGTCACCTTGCGCTGCACCGACATTAAAACAAACCTGAAAGAATAATTTATCGGATCGGTGAGGTTCTGCGCGCTAACATCAGCGTCCAACGAATCGGAGGCCCCCATGTCTTCTCCAATGCGAGCAGCCGTTGCAAAAACCCCATTTGCGCGTGCATCCGTCGTTCTTGGATGCGCAACAGCCCTCATGCTTCTGCCGGTCCTGACTGGAAGCATCGGGTCGTCCCACGATGTCTTGTCACACCAGGCCCATGCCAAGGGCGAAGGCGGAGGAAAGGGTGGCGGCAACGGTGGTGGAAACGGCGGCGGCAAGGGAGGCGGCAACGCTGGAAGCAACGGCGCCGGCAAAGGTGGCGGTCAAGGAGCCGGTGCCGGGAAAGCTGGCGAGCGCGGCAACGCGAAGGGCCCGGGGGGCCAACTCGGTGGCAGCGCCAGTGCTTCGCCGGCCAAGGGCAAGGGCGCGGTGAAGTCGCAACCGGCAGCAGTGTCGGCCAAGGACAGCGGTCGCAAAACCAACAAAGCTTCGGCTGCCAAGGCGAAGGAGAAGAACCTGCACGCCAAGCTCGGTGGCCTCAATTCCCTGAAGCGGAACGTCAACGCCTTCATCAACGCGAATGACCCGAAATTCGCGGCTATCCGATCCTATGTGATGGCATCTGCCAATTATGACCTGACGCAGGCTGAACTCGCGAGCGCCACTGCGGCGTTGGCTGCAGCGGATGCGAAATTCGCTGAGTCGGTCGGCGCGATCGAACCGTATGATGACTTTTCCTATACCGCCGACCTGACGACCGCGGATCTGGAGGCGCGCCTTGGCGATCTCGAGGCGATCGATCCCTCCACGCTGGATGCCGACGCGGCTGCAGCCCTCGCGGCGGAAATCGATGCCCTTAACTCCGCCCTTGATAACGCTGCGGCGGTCAGCGAGGCGGAAAAGCAAGTCGCCGATCTCGAAGCCAAGCAAGCAGAGCAGATGGAGGCCATCACGGACGAGGCGCTCACGGCGGCGCTGCAGGCGGGCGCGAATCCGAACCGGGTGGTCGATCAAGAGATGGTGGACTGGGCAAAGGATGTGCTGGGCGTGGGAGAGGCCTACGGCAAAATCGATCAGGTCCGCGAGGCGCTCCAAACGCAGACCGCCGAACTCACCGATCCCAGCAACGGTGCCGAATAGCTGTATTCATGACTATGGGTGGCCACCGTCTTTCTCGTCCGCCCGAGATCGGAGATCTGATCACAAGGCCGGACCCCTGGGGTGGGCAGTTTTTCTGCTTTCGCGGTGATTGACCTTATGGGCTGAATTGGCGGTCTAACGCATTTGCGGTCGCGCAAAACCCTTTTCTTCCAGCGCCATTCCATGGTCCTGACACAGCAGCGATGTATCGAATAAGCATCTATCACCGCCGTGCTGCGTTGATCGTTAACCGACCACCGGAGCGGCGAGCCGCCCCGGTGGTGGCGAGTGCTGGCGACCAAGCTATGTGGCACTGCTACTGACGAGCACCGAGCAATGCGTTTATCTTGCCGATTTCGTCGCCCATCAGCGCGGCTCTTCCAAAATCAGCCGCCAGCCGGGTTTCCGCGTCGTCCAGCGCCTGCTCCCGCGCGACCGGATCCTCGATCGCCAGCGCCGCCTGCCCATCGCTGCGGCGGAGATCCCCGACCAACAGATTTGCTGTCGGTGATGTCCGCTTCTGGGGAGTGGCAAAAACGTCACCGACGGCCGACATGGTGCGCGTTGCGGACTAGGCAAAGTTTGCCCGAAGGGGCCGAAATTTGCTGGTCCGCTTTCAGCGGTCCGAGCCGCGACCCAATCTCATCGAATTCCTCTTGCCAACCAGTATCGCCGGACTACCAGACCCGATGCCGCCGCCCCGTCAAGGCAAACCCTGACCAAAGCGTTTGCGCGCGTCCAACCGGTCGAGGCGGGCCTCCCAGATGCCCCGCTGTTCATCGAGCTATGTCCGCACTGAAGCGCTTCATCAACAGTCGCTGTATTCATCGTGCGCTGCATTCAAGCGTCATCCGAGGCGCACTCTCAACTTCGCGGGCATGACGCTTCTTTTGAGCTCTCTCAAATGCGATCAGCCTGCGGGATTGCTGCCATCTGGCCAAAGAGGTAAGGGCGGGCTGGAGCTATTTGGGTTTAGGGGGACGTGACAGGTGGCAGTGGTCTCTACATCTTGTGCTCGCTCGTATCAGCACACTTACCATCATCTTGTATTCTCGCGAGAACACTGACCGATGCACGCAAATGCTTTTCCCGCGCGCCGCCTGCTGCTGCTCGCAGTAACCACGTTGGTGTCCAGCAAGGCCGCTCTGGCGTCGGACGGACCGGCGCTGTGGGGCCTCGAAATGGTGGGGCGAAACTATGCCCTTGAGAAGGGATACAGCGGCGCGGGGGTAAAGGTCGGCGTCATGGACGAAGCGGCGCGCAATACCCATCAGGAGTTTGCCGACCGATGGATGGGGGGCTTCAATGTCGATGGCTCGCCCTATGGCCCGATTGCTCCGCACGGTACCCACGTATCCGGAACGATCGCGGGAGAGCATGTCGGCGTGGCACCCGGCAGTCTGCTATATGGCATCAACTGGTCCGTCCTTAATGGCGATACCGGTTATGCCAACGGTTACCGGTGGGGCCTTGCGCAGGGTATTCGCCTCTTCAGCAATTCTTGGGGGTTAGAAATCATCGATCCTGATACCGGGATTAAAAGAAGTATCACGGTCAACGACATCTCACGCACACAACTCGAGAGCGGCGTGCCGCAAACGCTCAGCGCATTGGTTGATTCAGCCGCCGCTGGAAGTGTCCAGGTCTTCGCGACCGGGAACGATGCAATGATTCAGCCAGGTATTTTGGCAAGCCTGCCATACTACTACCCCGAACTGCAGCCGCACTGGATCGCCGTGACGGCTGTCGGACCGACAGGCGTTCTGGCCAGCTACGCCAACATGTGCGGTGTCGCCGCGGCCTGGTGCATCGCGGCCCCCGGGGGAGACGGCTTGGGCGACGACGGGATTTGGTCGGCGGGGCCGAACAGCGACGACTATTACGTGTCGATGAATGGAACATCGATGGCAACGCCGCATGTCACCGGCGCGATGGCCATCGCCGCGCAGATGTTTCCAGATGCCGCCTATTCGCAGCTGGCTCAACTGGTGCTGCAGACGGCCACAGACATTGGCGAGCAGGGCATAGACCCCGTTTATGGTTGGGGCCTGCTCAATCTTCGCAACATTGTCGATACCGTCGAGCCGGCCACCGGCGACATCTTCGCCGGCGCGGCCTGGTCGCGGTTCACAGCAATGGATCGTGTCACTCAGGTCATGAGAAGCCGGCTCCAGGCGCCGATTGCCTACGCCATCAACGCAACATCGACCATTGCGTCCTCCGACGCGGGACGCACGCCAGCGGGACCGAGCGCCTGGCTGACGCCCGTCTATGGAACTGCATCTCTGGCAGCAAGCGCCTCGTCTTCGGCGTATAGCAGCGAAACTGCCGGCCTTGTCGGGGGCATCGATCTCATCGCCGATACGGAACTGCAGTTCGGCATCGTCGGTGGCTTCACGCACGCCCGGCTGACCACCACTGGCAAGGACAACTCCGCAACGGCCACCAATGTTCACCTTGGCGCCTATGGCAGGTGGGCCGCCGGTGGCTGGTTCGCTGACGGAACCGCGCAATTTGCACACTTCGACCAGTCGATCGTCCGCCGTTCGATTTCCGGAGCAACGGGCACCAGCCTGGCGCCGACCGGCGGGTCGAATGTCACCGGTCTCGGAACGGAGGTCGGCTTGCGTGCTGGTCACCGCTTCGAGTTGGACGACCTAGGATCCCTTTCTCCCTATGCATCGATTACGACGCGATGGCAGCATGCAAATGCGGCAAACGAAACCGGCGCCGGAATATTTTCCTTGACCGTGCCGTCGGCCGAATACGCGCAGATCGAGGCCGGTCCGGGCGTTCGCATCGAGTCCACGCCGATTGCGTTGACGCATCACACGCTTCGACTGGCGGGAGATATTTCCTACACCCGGCTGGCGGGCGACAGGAACCTCCATGTTCCCGTCGAACTTCTCGGACGCACGTTGGACGCCCGTACTGGCGCCCTTGGCGGCGATGTCCTACGCCTGGCCGCAGACGTCAATCTGACTTCCGCAAGCTCCACCGGGATGAATTGGTTTGCCGCCTATGATGGCGCATTCCAGAAACGCGCGTCGTTGCACACGGTGACATTGGGCGCCCGCATGCGGTTTTGAATAGTCCCTCAGCGACTCCGTTTACGCGCAGCCTGTTCTGCCGGGTAGAACGGCTGGGCGCCCTTCAAGCAGGGGGCCTTGGCTAACATGCGCTCAAGATGTGTGCGGGCGGTGATCCTGCAGCCTTCATGGCGCAAACTTTTAGTCACGACAATTCGTTGAATGTCCGCTTTCAGGCGAAGGCACCGTTTGCCTCCACGTCCAACATCGGGCGCATTGCTGCCGTTCACATCGCCAGCCAGACACAACTCGCCGGACAACTCCTACTGTCTATCGAGCCCCGACCTGAACGATCAGCTTTCTCGTGGGCTTTCTCATTCAGCACGCAGCCGTCCCTCTTGCGGACGGACGGGTGGAGACTTCGACGGTTGCCAGGACCTAGGCGGGATGGCTGGATTAGCGCGGCAGGCTGCTCTGCCTTGCAGTCACCCGGTCCGGCTTGCCCGCGTGGACAAAGACCGCGGCTTCATGGGCATCCCATCACGAATGCTTTGTGGACTGCTCCCCATTTACTGGCGGCGCCAGGCTTTCCCCTCTCCTCAATCATGGGCGGCGCTTATGGGGCATTGTCATTCACCCCGGCCCGTAATGGACGAGGCGTTGGGTATCGAACGCACTGTCCTCATCGGCCACAGCGCAGGGGATGTGTCGTTCAAGGACTCGTCCTCTAAAGAAATGTCTCGCGGATTCGTCGGCCGGATGTCAGGCTTGAGGCGATCCTGACGATGCTGTCCGAATCCAGCCCGTAGTGGCGGTAGAGGTCGGCGATGGTGCCGGTCTGGCCGAAATGCTCGACGCCCAGCGGCACCGTCCGGTGGCCTGCGACGCCGCCGAGCCAACCCAGCGTCGCCGGATGTCCGTCGGTGACGGTAATGATCGTGCAATGCCGCGGCAACTCACCGAGCAGCTTGTCGATGTGGCTTGTTGCACCCATATGGCCCCGCCGCCGGGCGCGCTGCGCAGCCGTCCAGCCCGCATTCAGGCGATCGGCGGACGTCAGCGCCAGGACACCGATATCGCGCCGGCCGTCGCCAAGGCGACCCGCGGCTTCAATCACCTCTGGCGCGACGACGCCCTGATAGGCGAGCACGATCTCGGCGTTCGGACCGGGCTCCCGCAGCCAGTATGCCCCATCGATGACGCCCTGCCGGAACGGCTTGTCGTCGCGCCGGAGCGGCTGCTCCAGCGGACGGGTGGTCAGACGCAGATAGACTGAGCCGCCGGTTTCATCGCGCAGCCATGTGCGCTCGTCCGGGTCGCCCTCGCCGTCTCGCTGCATGTAGTCGAAAGCCCAATCCATGATGATGGAGAGTTCGTCCACGAAGGCCGGCTCGAAGCTGGCAAGCCCGTCCTGGCTCATGCCGATCAGTTGCGAACCGATCGACTGATGCGCTCCGCCCTCGGGCGCCAAGGTGATGCCGGAAGGGGTTCCGACGATCATGAAACGGGCCTCCTGATAGCAGGCATAGTTCAACGCATCGAGGCCGCGCGCCACAAACGGGTCATACACGGTGCCGATCGGCAGCACCCGCGCGCCAAATAACGAGTGCGAAAGACCGGCCGCACCCAGCAGCAGGAACAGGTTCATCTCGGCGATGCCCAGTTCGATGTGCTGCCCGTCGGGCGAGAACATCCATTTCTGTGCCGAAGGCACACGTTCGTCGCGGAAAGTATCGGCCAGCGTGTCGCGCGCGAACAGGCCGCGCCGGTTGACCCAGGGACCGAGATTCGTCGACACTGTGACGTCCGGCGCCGTGGTGACGATGCGCTCCGCGACGGCGCCGCCTTGCTTGGCGAGCACGTCCAGGATCTTGCCGAAACCCGCCTGGGTGGAGAGGACACGATCCTCAATCAGGATTGGCCCGTCCGTCCGCACCTTCTCGGCCCTGAAGCGGCGTCGCCCATTCTCGAAGAATGGAACCGCAGTCAAGAAATCGCGCAGGATGCTCGGATCACCGATCGTCGCGAAGGGATCCCATTCCTTGCCGGTCGGCACACCCATTGCCTTCTGGAATTCGGCCATCTGAGCGCTCGTCATCAGGCCCGCATGGTTATCCTTGTGGCCGGCCAGGGGAGTGCTCCATCCCTTGATCGTGTAGGCGAGGAAAACGGTCGGGCGATCGTGATCGATCGCGTCGAAAGCATCGGCCAGGCTTTCCACGCAATGGCCGCCGAGATCGTTCATCAGTTCCGACAGTTCCTCGTCGGTGCGTCGCGCCAACAGCGCGCTAACTTCGCCCTGGTCACCGATATCGTCCATCAGCCGGCTGCGCCAAGCCGCGCCTCCTTGGAACGTCAGTGCCGAATAGAGTTGGTTGGGGCAACGGTCTATCCACTCGCTCAGCTTGTCGCCGCCGGGTTCGGCAAAGGCGGCGCGCTGCAGAGCGCCGTGCTTCAAAACGACGACATCCCAGCCGAAGGCACGGAAGACTGCTTCGATACGCTGCCACAGGCCTTCGCGGACGATGCCGTCGAGGCTCTGTCGATTGTAATCGATCACCCACCAGGTGTTGCGCAGATTGTGCTTCCAGCCTTCCTGCAGGCATTCATAGATGTTGCCTTCGTCGAGTTCGGCATCCCCGACCAGCGCTACCATGCGGCCGAGGTCGATGTTTCCGGCCCAACGCTTGGCCGCCAGATAGTCCTGCATGATCGAGGCGAATGCCGTGATTGCGCCCCCGAGGCCGACCGAGCCGGTCGAGAAATCGACATCATCGGTGTCCTTGGTCCGGCTCGGATATGACTGAGCGCCGCCGTAGCCGCGGAAGTTCTCTAGCTTCTCGCGCGACTGGTTGCCCATCAGGTACTGGATGGCGTGGAACACGGGCGAGGCGTGGGGCTTCACCGCGACGCGGTCGCGCGAGCGAAGTGCTTGGAAATAAAGAGCTGTCATGATCGAAACCATCGAAGCTGACGAAGCCTGATGCCCGCCGACCTTCACCTCGCCCTTTTCGCGGACGTTGTTGGCGTTGTGGATCGTCCAGCAGGCCAGCCAGAGGATCTGCCTTTCGATCGCCTTCAAGTGCCTGACGCGTTCCGTTTCCATGGCTTCCCCTCAGCTCCTCCCGGGCGCTTGCCCGTCAACTTTCTGCCTTTTGCCGACGCTCCCTACAGGATGGCGTCAGGCACCATGGCGGGCCGCTCAAAATAGGTTCCGACGGCGTCTGGAGCGAAATCGCCGCGGTCGGTCACTATCCGCCGCACGAAACGGGGCGAGATGATATCGAATGTGGGGTAAAGCCCCGTTGCTGCCATCGGCGCCGTGCGCTGGCCGAGAAATTCAACCACTTCGCGCCCCTCGCGCATTTCGACATGGATGTCGGCCTCGGTTCGGCTGTCGGGGTCCGGCCCGCTCTGGCGAAGCACCATATAGGGCTTGTCATTATCGGCGCAGGCGAGCGCGTATTGATAGGTACCGATCTTGTTGCAGACGGTGCCATCCAGGCACACGCGGTCCGCTGCCGTGACAAAATGCGAAACGAAACCCTCGCGCATGAGATAGCCGCCCATCCCGTCGGTGATGACATGCGTGTGAAAGTCGAGTTCAGTCGCGACCAGCGCCGTCAGACGAGCGCCCTGGAGGTAAGGGCGCGTTTCGCTACACACGATCTTGTAGCTTTTGCCTTGGGCTTTTGCCGCAAGCAGGAGGTAGGCAAATGACCGATCGGGAAAGCAGTGGGTGAGGATCGTCGCCTGATCGGGGATTATGGCGCACGCGTTCCGTCCCGTCTCGTAGCCCTGCCGCGCCAAGGCCGCGGCAGCACGATCAGTCAGGGCGACGATCGCCGCCATTCGGTCGCTTCCGACTGACCGGGCAACTGCCAGCGCCGCATCGAGCATCCTGCCAAGCGCCTGCCCCGTTGGCCGCGTTGCCCGCAGCATCGCGGCGGTGGTTTCGATCTCGGTCATGGAGGTTCCCCGGGCTCCGAGCGCAAGGCCGTAACCTGCCGCGATCGCAATCGAAAACGCCCCCTGAATTACCATATCCCGAATCGCGGCGGCGACGTCTTCGGCGGTCTTGCAATCGACATATTCGATACGCTCGGGCAACTGGCGGCGGTCGAGAATCCGCACCCGGTCGTCGAGCCAGTCCGCCATGCCGGAACGGCGAATCAGCCGGGGCAGATCATTCTCGGCAAAAATGCCTTCCAGTCCCATCCTGCGATCCATCTGTCCCTCCTTCAACCGCCCGCAATATGAGCGCAGGCGGCCTCATGTGTATCCGCAACGAGGCGGCGCTGCGGGTTCGAGCCGCCAAGCAGCACGGTATCATCGAGAACCGGCGCAAGCAGCGCCGCCGCCGCTCGATAGCGCCCCTCCGCAAAGGCAAAAAAGCCATCGCACAGCGTGACGAGAAGACCGCTCGCCGCCGAACCCTCCCGCTCGCATTGGCGGCGCAGGTCTTGGGCAAGCGCCGCCTTGCGGTCATCGTCGCCGCCGAGTGCGGTGATCGCGATACGGTGCAGATCGGCAAAGGCGAAACCGGAGAACACGAAATGCCGGTCCATATAGGCAAGGGTTTCGGCCACGGGTTCGCGGGCGGGAGGCAACTGACGCAGCGCCATGCGCCACAGGAAGGATGCATTGTCCGAAAAGGTGGATAGCGGCATCGGATCGCAGACCGCAGCGCTCATTTCGGTGGCAAAATGCCGGTGCAGATGGCCGGCATCGCCGACCTTGAGATCGTATTCGAAGACCGCGGCATGCCAGCTGATATGATGGCGCATGTCCGAAGCGCGGCCCGGCGCCGCCAGCCAGTCGCGCGCGAAGCGAAGGCCTTCGTCCTTCATCCCCAATTCGAGCTGGGCGTGACTGACCGAATGCGCCGCCAGCCCGGTCGACCTGAGCCCGAGCGCATGTTCGCCAATCTCCAGCGCCAGTGCCGATTGCCCCGCTTCCGCCTGGGAAAAGGAAAGGTTGGAGAGAAACCACCAGTCATCGGCCGGCAAGGCCGGTCGATGGCGCTCCATGAGGGCAAGGCTTGCCTCGCGCCAGTCGCGGCGGCCCGACGAGGAAAACAACCCGAACGGACCGATGAGGAGCGAAAAGACGAGCGCGTCGCAGGGCCAGTCTTCAAGATGCTCGAGCGCACCCGCCATCGCCGCGTTGGGATCCTCCATCGCAAGGTGGAGCAGGCGGACTGCCGAGGCTTCACGCCCGGTCTCCGCCGCGCTCAATGTCAGTGCGTGTTTCATGGCCGCTTGGCCTTGAGCTCCGGCTCGTCCTTGCGAATGCCGAGGCAGACATTCGTTGCCATGATGCCGCCAACGAGCAGCGGCCCCGTCGTCTTCAGCGCCCCCTGGCTCCTGGCCGGGCGGTCGCGGGCAAACACGACGTTGTCGAACTGGCCGTCAAGGCGCCCGCCTTCCAGGTCCAGTTGCACTTGCTCGGAGGATTTGTAGGTCCGCACCTCGACCACATCGCCGAAGTTCTCCTCGACGAACTGCAACTGGCTGGTGGAGAGCGAGACGCCGAGCGTCATGCCTTTCAGGGCCTGCTACGACAGGATCAAATGCCCCGCCCCGGGAAAGGGAACTGCGGCATCTGAGGCGATCAAGGCCGGCATGTTGCAGCAACATGAACGCGGAGATGGATGGCGTAAGGCGGAGCTGGCGGGCCTGTGCGGCTAGCAGGACCTGTTACTGTGCTTCACTGTGGAACCCCTCTCCAGGGAACGGGGGGCCGGCCCAAGCCGCTCCCGCTCGCGCTGTCCTAAGGAAGCAGAACGATTTTGCTCACGTCTTGCGGCTTTCCAGTGCCGGTGCGGGGCATACGAAGCCGGTGACCGCCTGATTAAGCTCGATGTCGTGCTCGCCCTTCCATAGACTTGGCCGGCTCCTCACCGGGGCACCGGCCAATCGCCCCTGATTAGAACCTTGCCCGCTGCAGAAGCATTCGGATCAGCTTCTGCGTCGCTTGCCGATCCTGCATGGCTTCACGCGAGTAGAAGCCGTGCCTGAACCGGCTATTGGCGACCCCGGCCGGCTGCCCGCCTCGGGCGCCGTGGAAACGGCACACGTTCCAGCCGGTCACGGCGGGTGCTTTGCAACGGCACCCGGTCCGCTTCGAGCGAGCGCTGCACTGCCTTGCGTTCGGAAAGACGCACCCGTTCATGGGGTTGATCTCCGCTTTTTTCATTACCCTCTCCCCCTGCTGCAAACTTGCGGCTGAGCCGTCTCCGGCATGTTCGTGAACGTGTCGAACGGTCACCTTCTGCTCGCCGCTGCCGCGATGCCGTTTCAGCGCCTCCATTTGCATGGTGAAGGTCCGGGTCAGGCGGCTCAAGGCGCGCTCGGCAAAGTCCATCTGCGCAAGCGTTTCGGCAACCCGCAGCCGCCAGGCATGCTCCATCGTTGCCAGATGCGTGGCGACCATCTGGACGGCCAGCATCGTCTCGAGCTCATTTGCGGGATTGATCGCCCGGATCAGTGCCATGACCCCGTTCACTTGCGTCTCGGCATAGTCCCCGCCGCCTGGCTCAACAAGCCGAGAGACCTGACGAAGCAGGAACATCGCCGCATCAGGATCGGCGGTGGCAAGATTTTCCATCAACAGCGCCGCTTGCAAATGCTCAAGAGGGCCTCCCGCGAGATCGGCGCCGACATTCGTTTCGGAGAGTCTCTTCGCGGTCAGCCGCGCTCCGGGTTGTTGGTTCTGCCTGCGTGCCTCGAATTTCTCGGCTACCGCGAGTTCCTGCGGGGTGGGCTCCCGTTCGGCGATCTGCTGCCGCCCTTGTACCTTATTCGACTTCCGGGACATCAGGCGTCTTCCTCATCAGATCCGCGAGCATCCTCATCAGGTTCGCCGGCGTCCTTCTTGGTGGGCGACGGTGTCTTGAGGCGGGCCCATCCGGCGCCCCCGGGCTTCGCCTCTGCCGTCAGGGCGCCATCCGGGGCGCTCGCGGTCGCCGAGGAGGAGCTGGGGGCCGGCTTGGCGATAGGTGGCGCCTTGAGCTGAGACCATGTGGCGCCTTCGCGCTTCGGCCGGTCCGGGATCTGCGCCACCAGATCCTGATCCAAGCTGCTCTTTATGTGCCCGCCAGGCGGCATTGCTGCCCGAAAATTAGCGGCCAGGGCGTTCACCCGTGCCTTCGATTCGGGTGTTTTCTGCTTGTGGAGGTCGTCGACCCGCTTCTGCTCGGCCAACTGCTCCGCGCGCTTGCGAGCGCGATTTTCCTCCGCGGCAATCGGCCCCTGAAAATCCATGCAATATTTGTGGAGCTCGGGCGGGGTGGGGCACCAGCCTCCCTTGCTTTTCACATCCTTCAAGGCCGCGCGGACCCCTCGTTTCAAAGCATAGGCACACACGCCTTCAAGCCCGATCTTGTAGGCGGCGAACGCGACTTCAGGGCTCGAGGTATTCTTCTCTTTCAGCACGCCGAGCAGAGCCAGTGCCCGCGAAAATTCCTTGTCCGTCGGCATACGCGAAATATCCGGCCTGATCGCCGGTTGCTTAGTCGTCATGTTCAATTTCCATCAATTTTTGGATCGCAAACTCGCTCAGATTTCTGGGGCTGCCAGAGCGCGGCGGTGCGGCGGCGCGGGCGATCGCGGTCTTCCGGTTCTCGAGCCACTCGGGCTCGATGTTCTTCCAGCCATTGGCGACCATCGCCTCCGCCGCGGCATTTGGGTCCGGGAAACGGGAAAACTTCTCCGCAAGCCGGGCTGCGGCAAAGGCCGTCAGCGGTGCGCGGAGGCTCTTGCGGTGATCGATCACGACCTCGGCGTGCTCGGCATCGAGCACCGTCTCGAGTTTGCGGCGAGCCGTCTGGGAAGGTCCCCCTTTAGGGGGGGAAGGGTAGTTATTTTCTTGGGAAGGGGTTTGGGGAAACCCTTCTTTTTTGTCCGCAATGTCCGCGCCTGTCCGCACCTGTCCGTCGGACACGGTCGTTGATTTTGCTGACTTTTCTTGCGCGCGCACCTTGCGCTTGCGGGCGCGATCCTTCACCCGCCGTTCGGCGGCCTTTTCAGATTTCACGCGCTCGGTCGCCTCGATGTAGCGAACGATCTCCTTGGCTGTAGAGCCGGCCGCCAGCATGGCATTGAGGACGTCGAGCTCGATCATTCCGCCGCTCCCATGCGTCGCTCGAACTCGAGCAAATCCGACAGACGCCAGCGGGTGCAGCCGGGGCCGATCTTGACGGGCGAGGGGAAATCGGGGCGCGTCTTCACCCACCGCCATAGAGTCGTGGGAGACGAACTGTAGCGGCTGGCGGTCTGCCTGACGTCGAGGTAGCGCTCTTCAGGCGGAAGCAAAGAAGAAGGCGCTTGGGCGGCATGATCGACGGCATTGCCGCCGTTAAGGGAGGTTTTTCTAGAAGGGAATGGCACGACCGACTCCTGGACGGAGGCCGGCCCCTCGCGCTAGGGCATGACGGATCCGGCCAACCTTTGGTTGGTTTGGACCCGCACCTCTTGCGCGGAAGCTCACTTTCTGAGCTGACCCGAGATTACATGATTCGGGTCTTGTTGCAACCAGACGCTAAGCTCGCCACAGCTTCACGCCGGTTCGGACATTGTGGCGACCTCCACCGGTCCTGCCCACAGTGATGCCACTGGGCTAGCTTGTGCTTCTCGAGCGGCGGATCGCCCACACTCGAGACCGTGCTGCAGAAGTGGGCCCAGTCGTGCATCATCAGGCGGCGCTTCTCGAACAAGTCGCCGCGCCGGTAGGCTGCCTCCACCTTGTTGCCAATTGCGTGTGCCAGCGCCATCTCGGCGACATCGCTCGGGTAAGCCGTGCGTTCGGAGGCCCAGTCACGGAAGGTAGACCGGAAGCCGTGCGGCACCGCATCGACTTCCATGCGCCGCAACACGGCCGACAGCGTCATGTCCGACAGCGCCCCACCGCGCGACGCACAGAAGACGAAGTCCGACCCTTCGAACCGCGGCAGCTTCTGCAGCAGTGCAATGGCTTCCGGCGACAGCGGCACCTTGTGCTCCTTGCCGGCCTTCAACCGAGCAGCCGGCACGGTCCAGATGCCAGCCGCGAGATCGATCTCGCTCCAGACGGCTCCCCGCACCTCGCCTGATCGGGTCGCAGTCAGAATGGCAAATTCCAGTGCCCGGGCGCCCATGCCATCGACGTGGCGCTGCCGGACCATGAAGGCGGGCACGGCATCGATCGGCAGCGCCCGATGATGCTCGACCTTGGCCACCTTGCCGGGTTTTGGTAGGACAGCATCCAGATTGCCCTTCCAGCGGGCCGGATTGTCGCCGGAGCGGAAGCCGGACACGGTGGCCCATGACAGCACGCTCTCCACCCGCCCAAGCAGGCGGCTGGCGGTCTCAGTCTACTCTTTCCAGATCGGCTCCAGCACCTGCATCACATGCGCCAGCGTGATCGCGCTGACTGGCAGACCGCCGATGACCGGGCTTGCATAGGTGGTGATCGTGGTCAGCACCTGGGCGGCGTGCTTGTCGTTGCGGTATTCATGCCGTTTGCTGTCATGCCAGCGGCGCGCCGCCTCGTCAAAGGTGACGAGCGCCGCCGCGGCGGCCCGAAGCGCCGCTTTCGCCGCCCGCTTTTCCTCGATCGGATCCACCCCGGAAGCGATGCGGTCGCGGGCCTCCCGCGCCTTATCGCGCGCTTGGGCCAGCGTCACGTCCGGATAGCCGCCGAGGCCGATCTCTCGCCTTTTGTCGCCGATCTTGATCCGCAGCAGCCATGAGCGGGCGCCTGTCTCTTTCACCTGCAGGTGCAGGCCGGTGACCCCTCCGACCGCGTGCACGCCCGGCCTCGTCAGACGCTTCACGTCGAGTGGCCCCAACTCTCTCGCTTTGCGTGGCATTCTTCCGCCTCTCACCCTGGGATCCGCCATTGGACCCGCCATAAAGGTTACAACATGGTGCGGAACGCAACGCGCTGGAATAGGCGCCAAGGGCTAAATAGTTGCTCTTCAGAGCCTTTTCGTTATGGCGTGGAACACGGTGGGGCACTGCGATGGCGGGCTCCCTCTCCGCCATACAATTTCCATCTGATTGATACCCAACCGCTTTTGGCGCTGATCGCCAGCTCTCTCCGGCTTGGCGCAGGCGACACTTCGCCCAGGCATTTGATCCGCAATAATCCTTGGCATAGGTACAGGCTGGTCCAATCTTTCGCCGCTCTTATCGTGTTGACTAAGTGTTAAACCGATTTAAGTTCGCGCGCGCCAACGCCTCTTGCGGAATCCGTTCATGTCTTCCACCCAGATCCTTGAAACTGCCAGGCGCGGCCGCTGGGCTGTGGCGGCGATGTTTTTCGCCAATGGGTTCCTGACCGGCAGCTGGGCCCCGCAGATCCCGCTGTTCCTGCCCCGGCTCGGCATCAGCCCATTCACGCTTGGTCTGCTGATCCTTGCCTTCGGTCTGGGCGCGCTCACGGCGATGCCATGGTGCGGCTATCTCATCGGTCGGCACGGTTCGCGCAAGGTGCTCAGGATCTTCTCCGTTGTGGCGACCGTCGGTCTGCTGCCGGTCGCGCTGGCGCCGAACGTGCCGTTCGCGGCGCTGGCCATGTATGTCTTCGGGGCGGTCATCGGAGGCATGGACGTCACCATGAACGCCAATGCGGTGGCGGTCGAGCGCAAGCTCTCGCGCGCCATCATGTCGTCCTCGCACGGGTTCTGGAGCCTGGGCGGCTTTGCCGGCGGCGGCCTTGGCGGTCTGGCGATCCAGATTTACGGCCATGCTGCCCATGCCGTCCTGGTGACGGTGGTGGCGCTTGTCATCGTCGCGCTGGCGCTGCGCCATATCATGGCCGAGGACAAGCCGGTGGTGCGCGAGCACCGCAAACTATCCTTGCCGTCCAATCCGTTGATCTATCTGGTCGGCCTCGTCGCGCTGTTCTCCATGGTGCCGGAAGGCACGGTGCTCGACTGGGCTGCGCTCTACCTGCGTGAGGAACTCGGCGCGGATATCGCCACCGCGGGCTTCGCCTTCGCCGGTTTCTCGGCGACGATGGCTTCCATGAGGTTTCTCGGCGATGGCGTGCGCAACCGTTTCGGCGCCGTGCGCACGCTTCGCATTTCCAGCCTTATCGCCGCCGCGGGCATGCTCACGGCCGGCCTGGCGACATCGCCCTGGATGGCGATCTGCGCCTTCACCTTTGCCGGGCTTGGCGTTGCCAACATGGTGCCGATCGCCTTCTCGGCCGCCGGCAACCAGCGCGGCATGTCGCCCGGCGCGGGCATGAGCGTGGTGACCGTGATGGGCTATTCGGGCATTCTGGTGGCGCCATCGGCGATCGGCTTCGTCGGCGAGCATACCGGTTTCGCGCCGATTTTCGTTGCCATGTCCTGCCTGCTGGTGGTGGTTTGCCTCATGGCGGGCCTTGCGCGCGGTGCCGATTTCATGCCCGCGTCTCAACCGGCGGAATAGTGCTTCAAAGCCGAAAAAAGGAAGTCCGCTACCCGCCTGATGCGAACGCTGCTCCGCACGTCGCGATGCATGGCCAACCACATGGGCAGCACGGGTAGCTGGAGATCCGGCAGGATCGCCTCGACCAGCGGGTCGGCCCGCACCAGCGACTCCTGGGCGAAGCCGATCCCGTTGCCCATGCGTATTGCCTCCCAAAGTACGATCTGGTTGTCGGTGCGGAAGCGAAAGGCGTGGCGGTCGAGCTTGACGCCCAAGGCGGCGAACCCCTTGATGATGTCGTCACCACGGTCGTAGCCGACCAGGTCGTGTCCGACGAGCTCGTAGGCGTTCCTGGGCGTTCCGCGCCGCGCAAGGTAACTCTTCGCCGCGCAGGCGCGAAGGGGGAGATCGGCGACCTTGCGCGCCAGAAGTTCGTTCTGAGTTGGTTTGACCATGCGCAGAGCAATGTCGGCATCGCGGCGCAGCAGGTTCTCGATCTGGTTCGAGGCAACGATCTCGACCTCTATGCCCGGCTCCTCGATGCCCAGCCTGGCAAGCATGTCGGGCAGCAGGTAGGCTGCAACGATCTCGCTCGCCGCTATGCGCACCGTGCCTTCGATCGCCTCGACCGACCCAAGCGCCAGGCGCGAAAAGGCGGTCGCTTCCTGATGCACGGCCCGCCCGCGCTCGAACAACAGGCTGCCGGCCTCGGTCAGAACATAGCCCTGCCGACCGCGCCGGAAAAGCGTGACGCCCAGCGCCTGCTCGAGTTCCGCGATGTGGCGGCCGAGCGTCGGCTGGCTCGCGGCAAGTTGCCGTGCGGCAGCCGAAAGGCTGCCTGTCTCGGCGACGGCCACGAAGCTTCGGATGAGGTTCCAGTCGATCTCGTTCATATTCGATAATGAATAACGAAGTGCCGATTTCAGTCAATTTCAATTCGTCTATGCATGGATCATATGAAGGTTACTCACACAAACAGGAGTGACCGAAATGACCAAGATCGCAATTCTGGGCGCCCGCGGCCGGCTTGGCCGCATGGTGGCCAACGCCTTTCTCGACGCCGGCTATGAGGTGCGGGCGGTGACCCGCGACGGCAAGCTGCCGCCGGAACTCTCCGGCGCGGAAGCTGTCGCCGCCGACGCGCTGGACAGGCAGTCGCTGATCCGCGCCACGCAAGGCGTGGACATCGTCTTCAACGGGCTGAGCCCGATCTATTCCGACTGGAGCAACTGCCTGCCAATGGCGGAAAACGTGATGGCCGCCTGCCACGCCAACCTTGCCCTGCACCTGTTCCCGGGTTCAGTCTACAATTTCGGATCGCCGATGCCGGCGGTCATCACCGAGGAAACTCCGCAGCACCCTACTACCGAAAAGGGCCGTATCCGGGTCGCGATGGAAGGCCTGTTCCGCCGTGAGGCCGCCGCCGGCCGGGTTCGCACCACTTTGCTCCGCGCCGGAGATTTCTTCGGCGGCAAGGGCGCGGGATCGTGGTTCGACCTGGTCGTGGCCTCCAAGATCGCGAAGGGCGTCTACACCGCGCCGGGTCCGGTCGATCTCGTGCACGAGTGGACCTATCTGCCGGATTTCGCCGCCGCCTTCGTCGCACTGGCCGACAAGCGCGACCTGCTGGGCGCCTATGAAAACCTGAATTTCCCGGGCCATGCCGCGACCGACCTAGAGATGAAGGAGGCGGCCGAGAAGGCAGTCGGGTGCACGCTGAAGCTTGCCTCGATGCCCTGGTGGGTGCTGCGGGCGGGCAGCCCGTTCGTGCCGATGTGGAAGGCGATCCTGTCGATGTCCTATCTGCACTTCGAGGAACACCGACTGGCGTCGACGCGGCTGGAAGGCATTATCGGAACTGTCCCGCACACACCGCTGGATGAGGCCGTGGCGCAGGCGCTCGCCGATCTTGGTCTGGCGGGCGCAGCGCGCCAGCAGGCGGCGTTTCTAAAAGACAAGGACGCCCGGAGCACAATTGCTGCGGGCGTTCTTTAGACGAGACGGTCAGACGCGGCCCGTCAGCAACAGGATCACCAGAACGATCAACAAAATACCGACGATGCCGGAGGGGCCATAACCCCAGCCGCGTGAATAGGGCCACGCCGGAAAGGCGCCGACCAGGATCAGGATCAGGATTATGATCAGCAGTGTGGATAGCGTCATGAGTGTCTCCCTCCATTGAAAAGTTTCAATGGGTTGACAATGCTTGACGGGAATTGTGGTTCCCTGCGCGTCGGCCAGAGCAGAACTCGCGGCCCCGGGCCGAGCGGCCTGCCGAGACGCGCCGCACGCCGTTCAGGTGGCGTACGGCGCGGGGCGCATCACTCCGCGGCCTTGGGATAGGCAACGGCGCCGGAGCCGTCGGCCGGTTCTGTGGTTGCCCCGGCCGTTTCGGCCTTGCCGCCGCGGCGGAACACCCGGCCGAGGAAGCGATTGACGCGGCTGTCCTTGCTGCGCGTGAACACCATCAGCATCGCCGGCGTGACGATCAGCGTCAGGACCGTCGCGAAGGACAGGCCGAAGACGATGGCGCTCGACAGCGAGATCCACCACTGCGTCGACGGCGCATTGATCGTGGTCTCGTGATGGAAGATTTCCAGCCCGAGGCCGAAGGCGATCGGCAAGACGCCGAAGATGGCCGACAGCGCCGTCAGCACCACCGGGCGGGCACGCTCGCGGCAGGTCTGCAGCACCGCTTCCATCTTGTCCCAGCCTTCGTGGCGCAGCCGGTCATAGGTGTCGATCAGCACGATGTTGTTGTTCACCACCACGCCGGCCAGCGCGATGACGCCGATGCCGGACATGACGATGCCGAAGGGCTGGCCGGTGATGAGCAGCCCCAGGAACACGCCGATGGTCGACATGACCACGCAGGAAAGAACCATCATCACGCTGCCGAACTTGTTGAACTGCGCCAGCAGCACGATGAAGATCAGGAACAGCGCCGCGCCGAAGGCCTTGCCGAGGAAGGCGCTTGCCGCCTTGCTTTCCTCGTCCTGGCCCGCGAGCTTCCAGCGTATGCCGGGCAGGTCCATCTTCTTCATCGCCTCGGTCACCTGCGCCTGCGCCGCTGCCGGCTGCACGCCGCTGGCGACGTTGGCCTGCACGACGATGGTGCGCTGGCCGTCGATGCGGTTGAGGATGCCGATCTTCGGCTCGGGTTGGCGGGTGACGAAGTTCGAGATCGGCACCGAGCCCTGCGCGGTCTCCACCCGAAGCTGGTCGAGCGTCGACAATGTGCGGCGGTCTTCCGGAAGCCGCAGGCGGATGTCGACGGCGTCGTCAGCGCCGGCGGGGCGGTAATCCGACAGCTTCAGGCCAGTGGTGACGAGCTGCACGACCGAACCGACCGCAAACGGGCTAACGCCATATTGCGCGGCCTTGCTGCGGTCTATCTTCAGCGCCCAGTCGATGCCGGGCGGCGGCAGGCCGTCCGAGACGTCGATCACGCCGGGGATGGTCTTCAGCATTGCCGCGACTTCGCGCGCCTTGTCGTTGAGCCCGGTCGGGTCGACAGCCGAAAGTCGCACCTGGATCGCCTTGCCGGTGGGCGGGCCGGCCTCGGGCACCTGCACTTCCACGCTCACGCCCGGAATGCCGGCCATGGCGGCGCGCAGTTCGTCCAGAACTTCATGTGCCGGCTTGCGCTCGCGCCAGTCGACGAATTCGTACTGGATCACGCCGACGACATCCTCGTCGACATTGTTGCCGCCGCCGGTGGTCTTGCCGGCGCGCGTATAGACGGACTTCACGCCCGGCCAGCCCAGGATGCGCTTCTCCGCCTGGCTGACAGCCGCGTCCATCTCCGCCAGCGAAAGGTTGCCGCGCGCATGGACGTAGAGCAGGCCGTATTCCGGCTCGACATTGGGGAAGAACTCGACGCCCTTGCCCTTGTGGGCATAGACCCAGGGCACGGCGACGAGAAGGGCGACGGCCAGAAGCATCGTGCTGATCGGATGGCGCACGGCCAGCTTGACCGTGTTCATGTAGAGGCCGTCCTTGTGCTCCGGCTCGTGATGCGCCTTGCCGAAGATCGCGCCCAGCGTCGGCGTGAACACCAGCGCATAGAGCATCGAGGCCGATAGCGTCACGATAAGCGTGATCGGCATGTATTTCATGAACTCGCCGACGATGCCCGGCCAGAACAGCAGCGGCGAGAAGGCCGCGATGCGGGTCATGGTGGCGGCGATGACGGGGCCGGCCATGCGGTTGGCCGCCAGTGCGTAGGCCTCCTTCTTGTCCATGCCCTCGGCCATGCGCCGCTCGGCAAATTCGGTGACGATGATGGCATCGTCGACCAGCATGCCGACCGCAAGGATCAGGCTGAACAGCACCACGATGTTGACCGTGTAGCCGGCCAGCGAGAGCAGCAATATTCCAAGCAGGAACGAGGTCGGGATCGCCAGGCCGATCAATATGGAGGCGCGGCCCGAGAGCGCGTAGAGAATGATGATGAACACCAGGATGACGGCGATCATCACATGGTTCTGGAGGTCGCCGAGCAACTGCCGGATCGAGGTCGACTTGTCCTGGCTGTAGGACACGACGCTGCCCTCGGGCAGCTTCTTGGCGAACTCGTCGGCCACCACCTTCACCGCGTCGACCGTCTCGACCAGATTGGCGCCGACGCGCTTCTTGACCTCGATGGCGATCGCCGGCTTGCCGTCCAGGCGGGTGATGGTCTCGGCGTCCTTGTAGGTCGAACGAACGGTGGCGACATCCTGGGCACGCACCACGGCGTTGGGGCCGGCCACGATCGGCAGGTTTGCGATGTCTTCCGGCGTTTCGATCAGCGACGGCACCTTGATCGCGTAGCGACCTTCCGCGCCCTCGATATTGCCGGCGGCGACCAGGCTGTTGGAGGCGTTGACGCCCTGAATGAGCTGGTCGAGGCGCAGGCCGTAGGAGGTGAGCTTGACCGGGTCGATGATGACCTCGACCAAGTCGTCGCGAGCGCCCCGCAGGTCCGCCTGCAGCACGCCCGGAACCTCCTCGATGCGATCACGCAATTCGCGCGCCGCCCCGGTCAGCGTGCGCTCGGGCACGTTGCCGGCGAGCGTGACCACCAGAACCGGAAATTCCGACAGGTTGACCTCGTTTACGGTCGGTTCTTCCGCGCCTTGCGGCAGGTCGCGCTTGGCGTCCTGAACCTTGGCGCGGACGTTTTCCAGCGCGTTGGAAAGGTCCGCGCCGGCATTGAACTCGACCAGAACGTAGCCGCCGCCCTGGTAGGCGGCCGAGCGCATCTCCTTGACGTTGGAGAGGCTCTTCATCCGGGTCTCGACCGGCCTCAGCAGCAGCCGCTCGGAATCCTCTGGCGAGATGCCGTTATAGGCCAGGCTGACATAGATGATCGGAATCTTGACGTCCGGTTCGGCTTCCTTGGGGATCGACTGATAGGCCAGCGCGCCGGCGATCAGGAAGAACACCATAAAGGAAAGCGTGAGCCGCGCATTGCGGATTGCGTAGCCGACGATACCCATTGTTGAAACCTTTATCGTGTGGGCAGGTGTTCTGCCGGCCCTACTGAACGCTTCCGGTCACTTCGCCGGCCAGCTTCTTGATCGTTTCGGCGTCCGCCTCCACGGCCTCGACCTCGTCGCCCTCGCTGACCAGGTCCTGCCCGGCGACGATGATGCGGGCTTCCGTCGGAATTCCGCCGAGCACCAGCCCGTTGGGCGTGTCGTCCACCAGGTCGATCGGGTGGAACGTGACCTTGCCCTCCTGGTCGACGGCGCGGATGCCGAGGTCGCCATTGTCGCTCAACGTCACTACCGAACGCGGCAGGATGACCGCGTCGGCCGGTTTCGCGCGCAGCGTGATCTCGGCTGTCATGCCCGCCGGTATCGCACCGTCGGCATTGGGCACGTCGACTTCGAGGCGGAATGTGCGCGTCGGCGCGGAGGCGTCGCGGCTGATGTAGCGAACGGTGCCCTTGACGGTCTGGCCATCGACCAGCTTCACCTGCGCCTCGTCGCCGAGCTTCACATAGCTCAGGTCGCGTTCGCTGATTTCGCCCTTGGCAACGATGGGATCGAGGCTGAGAATGGTTGCGACTTCGCCGCCGGTCATGATCGAGCTGCCGAGCTCGACCGGCAGGCGGTCGATGACGCCATCGAACGGCGCCTTGACCTCGGTGCGCGCAAGTTCTGCCTGCGCGGCCTCGAGCTGCGACTTGGCGGCGGCCAGCGCGGAGCGGACGATATCGCCCTGAAGCTTGGGCGAGTTGCCGGACTTGACCAGGCGCTCCTGGGCTTCCGCTTCGGCCTGCCGCTGAGCGACCAGCTGGCGCGCGGTTTCCACCGCGGCGGTCTTTTCCTCGGCGTCCAGCATCAGCACCAGGTCACCTGCCTTGACGTGCTGTCCCTGCTTGACCGGCAGCTTGGCGATGATGCCGCCTGCACGCGTCGCAAGAACGGCGCGCTTGTCGGCCGCGGTCTGGCCAGACATCCGGATGGCGCGGGCATGCAGGGTGCGCGGCGGCGTGATCACCGCTACCGTCCTCACCGGAGGCTTGACCTGCTCCGCTTCTGCGGGCTTCTTGTCATTTTCGGCTGCCGCGCTGCCGACCGATGAAAATTCGCCCGTGCCCATCCAGACTGCAAAGCCGATGAGCACGCCGATAGCGGCAAGCTTGTGAAACCTAAACCTGGCCATGATCAATTCCAATAATCTGGGTCCCCGGCGAGACCACGGTCGTTTGCAGGCGTGCCGCTCTATAGGGGTCCGTTCCCCGGACGATTCAATCGGTTTATCCACCTAAGCCGACAGGCGGCGGTTTCTACATCAAAGTCCAGACGCAAAACAGTCAGAAAAATTCATCGACCGACAATTACTGACAATGGGTTGTCAGGAACCTCGCTTCACACAAGAGTCTCCGAAAGACGCTTATCTTTCGACATAGCCGACATGTCGGCGAAATATTTCCGGCTGCAAGAGCTCGACCGGGCCGTCGCATAAGAATGTTACCTAGAGCTTGCATCATGCGATCCCCTCTCCAGGAAATCGATGGTTCAGGCGAACCTGACCTGCTTGTTCAAGGGCAATTCACGAATCCGCTTGCCGGTAAGGGCGAAGACTGCGTTGGCGAGCGCGGGAAGCGAAGGCGGCGTCCCGACCTCACCGACACCACCCATCTCGGGCGCGTTCTCCAGAATGGCGACCTCGAATTGCGGGCACTGAGACATGCGCATTAAGTCGAAATCATGGAAATTCGACTGCTCGACCTTGCCCTCTGCAAAAGTTATCTCCTGCCCCATCGCAGCCGACAGGCCGAAAACGGCGCCCGAGGTAAGCTGCGCCTCGATGATGCCGGGGTTGAGCGCGGTGCCGACATCGGCGGCGATCCAGACCCTTTCGATGCGGATGCCTTGCGGCGTTTCGGCGATCTGCACCACCTGGGCCACCCAGCTTCCGAAACTCAGCGTGAAGGCAAAGCCCTTCGCCTTGCCGCTCGGCAGCGTCTCGTCCCAGTGCGACATGGCTGCGACCTTCTCAACCACTTTCACGGCAGTGGGATAGGCCGCCATCAGCCGCTTGCGAAGTTCGACCGGATCGATGCCTCCGGCCGTCGCAATCTCGTCCATGAACGCTTCGTGGAAGAAGCCGTTGATGGAATTGCCTACCGAACGCCAGAAGCCGACCGGTACGGCAAGCGCGGCCTTCACGCCGGAAACCCGATAGTTCGGGATCTGGTAGGGCTGGTTGAACAGACCGTCGGTCAGCGTCTTGTCGGGGCCGAGCGCCGAAAGCATCGGATAGAAGCGCGGCAGCACGCTGGCCATGATCGAGGGCGAGACCACCTTCAGGTCCACCGCCACCGGCATGCCGGCCTCGTCCAGCCTCGCGCGGAAGCGGCCGAGGGCTGCCGGGCGATAGGTGTCGTGCGTGATGTCTTCCTCGCGCGTCCAGGTCACCTTCACCGGCCGCCCGTCGGCGACCTGCGCGAGCTTGGTGGCATAGAGCGCGTAGTCCGCTTCCAGCCGCCGCCCGAAGCCGCCGCCGAGATAGGTCACGTGGACGTTGCACTTCGCCTCGTCGATACCGGCTTCGCGGGCGCAGACAGTGCGCAGCAGCGACGGCGCCTGGTTCGGCACCCAGATGTCGAGCACCCCATCCTTGAGGCGCGCAGTGGCGTTCATCGGCTCCATTGCCGCATGGGCCAGGAACGGCACCTGGTACTCCGCCTCGATCAGCCTCTCGCGCGGCGCGTCGGCGAATTCGTTCTCGACATTGCCGTCGTCGCGCATGACCGAGCCGTTTCCGGCTGCGGCGTCGGCCAGCACCTGCCACATGGCGGCACTGTCGGCGGGGTAGGGGGCCTGGCCCCATTCCACCTTGACCGCATCGGCCGCCCGGAAGGCGTGCCATGTCGTCTTCGCGATCACGCCGAAACCGTTGCCGAGATGCGTGCGGATCGGCACGACCTTGATGACGCCCGGCATCTTCTCGGCTTCGGACGCATCGATCGAGACGAGCGCGCCGCCCAGATGCGGGTTCATGCGCACGGTGCCGAAGACCATGTCGGGCAGATCGACATCGATGCCGAAGATCGGCTGGCCGGTGACCTTGGCAAGCATGTCGGTGCGCATCTGCGGCTTGCCGAGCAGGCGCCACTCGCCGCGCTTTCGCAGCGCGATGTCCGCCGGCGGCGCAAGCTTCGCGGCGGCCGCGGCAAGAGCCCCATAGGTCATGCTCCTGCCGGACGCGGGATCGGTGACCCTGCTGTTCCCCGTGGCCAGCGTGGATGCGGCGACGCCGAATTCCTTTGCCGCCGCCGCCTTCAGCATCTCGCGGGCGGCGGCACCGGCACGGCGCATCTTGTCGAAGGCATCGATGGTTGTGGTCGACCCGCCGGTCGCCTGCACCGCCAGGAACTTGCCCACGATGGCCATGCCGTCGCGAGCCAGTTTGGCCAGCGTGGACTGGTCGAAGACCGGGAAGGGCAGGCCGTCGGTCAGAAGGGCGATGTTGGCATAGGCTAAAGCCACCGGGCCGTGCTCGACCTTGATGGCAGCCAGGTCGACGTCGAGCTCCTCCGCCACCAGTGCCGCCAGCGTCGTTTCCACGCCCTGGCCCATCTCGGCGCGTGGCGCGATCACGGTTATCGTGTTGTCGGGGGCGATCTTCACATAGGGATTGAAGGTCGCCTCGCCGTCTGCAAGATCGCCCTCCAGAGGGTTGGGGAAGGGTTTGCGATAGCTGTAGTAACCGAAGGCGACGCCACCGGCGACTGCGGCGGCTCCGATAAGGAAGGTGCGCCGTGCAATCTTTCCGACCATGTCAGGCTCCCGCCTTCAGCGATGCCGCGCGCTTGATCGCCGCCCGGATGCGTGGATAGGTGCCGCAGCGGCACAGATTGCCGCTCATCGCCTGGTCGATATCGGCGTCGGTCGGCTCCGGCGTATGCTCGAGCAGCGCCACGGCGCTCATGATCTGGCCGGTTTGGCAATAGCCGCATTGCGCGACCTGCTCATCAAGCCAGGCCTGCTGCACCGGATGCAGTTTACCATCCGTCGAAAGGCCCTCGATGGTGGTGATGGCGCCCTCAACCTGGCCGACCGGCAGCGTGCAGGAGCGCACCGCCTCGCCGTTCACGAGCACAGTGCAGGCGCCGCACAAGGCGATGCCGCAGCCGAATTTCACGCCCCTCTTGCCGGCAAGGTCGCGTAGCGCCCACAAGAGCGGCATGTCCGGATCGGCGTCGATATCGATCGGCTTTCCGTCGACCACAAGGTGCATGGCAGCTCCTTCCTGAAGTTGCGACTTTCGAAACTAGCATGTCATGAGTTTCGAAAGTCCATCATTGAGCATTCCATCGCGCGGAGTTCGCGCAAGAGCACGGCCCTCAGCCCGCCGTCCATCCGCCGTCGACGGAGAGATGGGTCCCGTTGATCTGGGCCGCCGCGTCCGAGCAGAGGAAGACCGTGGCGGCGCCAATCTGGTCGACGGTCACGAATTCCTTGGTCGGCTGCTTGTCCAGCATCACCTCGCGGATCACGGTTTCGCGGTCCATATTGTGCGCCTTCATCTGGTCGGGAATCTGCGCCTCGACCAGAGGCGTCAGCACATAGCCCGGGCAGATGGCGTTGCAGGTGATGCCGAAGGTCGCGACTTCCAGCGCCACTGTCTTGGTAAGACCCATGATGCCGTGCTTGGCCGAGACATAGGCCGACTTGAACGGCGAGGCGATCAGGCCGTGGGCGGAGGCGATGTTGACGATGCGTCCCTTGCCCTGCTTCTTCATGAGCGGGATGGCAGCCGCGATGGTGTGGAAGGCCGAGGAAAGGTTGATGGCGATGATCGCATCCCATTTCTCGATCGGAAAATCCTCCACCGGCGCGACATGCTGGATGCCGGCATTGTTGACGAGAATGTCCACCGAGCCGAAACGTTCGGCTGCCTTGTCCACCAGCGCGCGGCATTCGGCCGGTTTCGACATGTCGGCCTGTATGTAGACAGCCTTGACATTGTGGTCGTCGGCAATCCCCTTGGCTGTCGCATGGTCGCTTTCCGTGTCGGAAAAGGAATTGACGACGATGTTGCAGCCTTCTGCCGCCAGCGCATGGGCGATTGCGAGGCCGATGCCCGAAGTGGAGCCGGTTACGATGGCGGTCTTCCTGGCGCTCATTGCTTGCGTCCTTTGTCCGAGGGTGCGATCCCATTCTATATATTGAAGTGCAGCAAGTTTGCGAACTGCGCCTTGTCGCGATGGCCTGCGGCTCCTAGTGTCGCCGCCGGCATGAAAGCGGAGTTTGGAATGCGTTTCGAAGGCACTTCGGCCTATGTCGCCGAAAAGGATCTGATGGTGGCCGTAAATGCGGCGATCGCACTGGAGCGGCCGCTGCTGGTCAAGGGCGAACCCGGCACCGGCAAGACCGAGCTCGCCAAGCAGGTGGCCGCGGCCCTTGGCCTCGATCTCCTCGAATGGCACATCAAGTCCACCACCAAGGCGCAGCAGGGCCTTTATGAATATGACGCCGTCTCGCGCCTGCGCGACAGCCAGCTCGGCGACGACCGCTTCAACGACATCAACAACTACATCCGCCGCGGCAAGCTGTGGGAGGCCTTTGCCGCGGGCCGCAAGGTGGTGCTGCTGATCGACGAGATCGACAAGGCCGACATCGAGTTTCCCAACGATCTCTTGCAGGAACTCGATAAGATGGAGTTCTTCGTCTACGAGACCGGCGAGACGATCCGCGCGGAGCACCGCCCCATCGTCATCATCACCTCCAACAACGAGAAGGAGCTGCCCGACGCCTTCCTGCGCCGCTGCTTCTTCCACTACATCCGCTTTCCCGACGCCGAGACGCTCGCCAAGATCGTCGAGGTCCATTATCCGGGCATCAAGCAGAGCCTGGTGCGCGCGGCGTTGACGCAGTTCTACGAGGTGCGCGAGGTGCCGGGGCTGAAGAAGAAGCCGTCCACCTCCGAGGCGCTCGACTGGATCAGGCTGCTGGTGGCCGACGATGTCGATCCGGCCGACCTGCGCGCCGACCCCAAGAACGCGCTCCCGAAGCTGCATGGCGCGCTGCTCAAGAACGAGCAGGACGTGAATCTGTTCGAGCGCCTGGCGTTCATGGCGAGACGGCAGGGATAGGGGGCCGCGAAGCCGCCGGGTGAGGGGCAGGCCAGCGGTTTTCGTTATCTGGCCCGTTGGCGTTGAAACGATGCTCGGGCAGGCTGCCGCAATCAGGTAACAATCAGGGAAAGCGACAGCCGATGAGCGACGTCACCATCCGCCCTCTCCAGCAGGCCGACCATGACGACTGGCGGCGCCTCTGGACAGCCTATCTCGAATTCTACAAGGCGACTGTTTCGGAAGAGGTCTACCAGACCACCTGGAAGCGCCTGTTCACCGATGGCGAGTTCGAGCCCAAAGGCTTCCTCGCCCTGATCGACGGCAAGCCGGTCGGGCTGGTGCACTACCTCTACCACCGCTCATGCTGGTCGATCGTGAACAACTGCTATCTGCAGGACCTGTTCACCGCGCCGGAAACGCGCGGCAAGGGCGTGGGCGCGGCGTTGATCGATGCGGTCAAGCAAGAGGCTGCCAAGATCGGCGTGACCAACGTGTACTGGATGACGCACGAAACCAACGCCACTGCGCGCAAGCTTTACGATCGCGTCGCGCGACAGACCGGCTTCGTCGAATACGACCTGCTCTAGTTCCTGCGGACTGCTGCCGGTTCTGTGGTCGCGGCGACCTAGCTCGATTTCGCCGCGACCCAGCGGTGCCAGTCGTCCTCGCTGCCGTGGAAGACGTTGAGGTCGATCTTGCCGTCCACGCCCTGCGAGAGGCCCGAGCCCGAATACTGCCAGAACACCCACTTCCGGCCCGGATAGACCTTTGACGGATGCTCTGCCACTGCGCGCAGCCAGAACGGATAATCCAGGAACGCGCCCTGAAGGTTATCGCGATAGAAGTCCGGCGCGGTGTAGATGATCGGACGCTGGCCGTAGTGGCGTTCCAGCTTGTCCATGAAGACCTGCATCTTCTCGCGGATTTTCTCGGGCGACAGGCGCCGCTTGCAGCTCGACTCGCCATTGTACTCAACGTCGATGACCGGCGGCAGCGCGCCCGGTTCCCTCGGAACGTTGCGGATGAACCAGTCGGCCTGCTCGCCGGCGGTGCGGCACCAGTAGAAGAAATGATAGGCGCCGCGCTTCAGCCCGGCTTCGTGGGCGGCGCGCCAGTTCTTCCTGAACATCGGATCGAGATGGTCGCCGCCGTCGGTCGCCTTGATGAAGGCGAAGTTCGCGCCCTGCGTGCGCAGCTTCGGCCAGTCGATGTCGGCTTGCCACCGGGAAACATCGACACCGTGGACAGCCAGCGCCCGCGGCGAAGCCTTGCCGAAATTGATCGGCTTGGCGTCGCGGAAGCGGTGGCCGTAGATCTTGCCCCGCCCATGCGGCCTCGCGCCGGTGGACGGCTTGGCCGGCACCACGAACGCCGCCGGCTTCGCCGAGGGAATGGGCAATTCCGGCTCTGGCCTGGGAGGCAGCAGCGCCATCGGCACGGGCATGGGCGCGGCCATTGCCATCTGCGCCGGTGGCATCGTTTCCACCGAGATCGTCGGCACCTGCTGTTCCGCGACCGCCGGCCCCACATCTGCCGACGGAACGGGGCTGCTTGGCCTGGTAACGGAATTCGTCGTCTCGCGAGATGGCGGCTGAACCTGCGCCATCAGGTCGGCCAGGCCGGAACTGGATGAGCAGCCGGCAAGCGACATGCACGCCAAGAGAATTGCTGACACGCCTGAGAAACGCATAGGAACCCGCACGCAAAACAGAATCGACGGCGAAATCGGCGCCATCGGAACCCACTGCCCGAATTGCTAACGGGAAATTACCAAGAAAGACTGAATCCGAATTTTTACCAATGTGGCGCCGCACCGATTCGGGAACCGCGGCTTGCCTCGACGGCTTATGCGACGCAAAGTGAAAGCATGTTCATACCCTTCTTCCTCGAGCTCAAGGCAGCCAAGGTCCCGGTTTCGCTGCGAGAATACCTGTCGCTGCTCGAGGGCATGGAGGCTGGGCTGGTCGACTATGATGTCGAAGGTTTTTATTACCTGGCACGCTCGGCGCTGGTGAAGGACGAGCGCCATATCGACCGCTTCGACCGGGTCTTCGCCCATGTCTTCAAGGGCGTGGAGGCGGTGTCGGGCGAGGGGGCCGTCGACGTCGCCAACATTCCGGAGGAATGGCTGCGGCGGCTCGCCGAAAAGCACCTGACCGAAGAGGAAAAGAAGCTCGTCGAGGCGCTGGGCGGCTTCGAGAAGCTGATGGAGACCTTGAGGCAGCGGCTTCAGGAGCAGCAGGGGCGGCATCAGGGCGGTTCGAAATGGATCGGCACGGGCGGCACTTCGCCCTTCGGTGCCTATGGCTACAATCCCGAGGGCGTGCGCATCGGCCAACACGAAAGCCGCCATCGCCGCGCGGTGAAAGTGTGGGACAAGCGCGAGTTCCGCAACTTCGACGACGCCGTTGAGATCGGCACGCGCAACATCAAGGTGGCGTTGAAGCGCTTGAGGCGCTGGGTGCGGGAAGGGGCGGATGAAGAATTCGACCTGCCAGGCACCATCCACGCCACGGCCGAGCACGGCTATCTCGACGTGCGCACGCGGCCCGAGCGGCGCAACGCGGTGAAGCTGCTGATGTTCTTCGACGTCGGCGGCTCGATGGACGACCATATCCAGGTGGTCGAGGAGCTGTTTTCGGCGGCGCGTGCGGAATTCCGGCAGCTCGAATATTTCTATTTCCACAACTGCCTCTATGAGGGCGTGTGGAAGGACAACCGCCGCCGCTACTCCGAGACCGTGCCCACGCTCGACGTGCTCCACAAATACGGACACGACTACAAGGTGATCTTCGTCGGCGACGCCTCGATGAGCCCCTATGAGATCACCTATGCCGGCGGCTCCGTCGAGCACTGGAACCCCGAGCCCGGCGCGCTGTGGCTGCAGCGCGTGCTCCAGCAATGGCCGAACGCGGTCTGGCTCAATCCGACGGCCGAAAAGCACTGGAGCTATACGCATTCCATCGGCATGATCCGCGAGATTTTTGCGGGCCGCATGTATCCGCTGACGCTTTCGGGGCTGGAAAGCGCGACCAGGGAGCTGTCAAGGAAGCACTGAGCACCAGCGAAATGCCCTCGGCCTTTGCAGCGGGCAGGCTGCGGCACTACATTTCGGCTCGGACTGTCGAAAATCGAGCCGGCGATTCAGGGAGTTTGAGAAAATGGATGAACATCGCTTTCCGGTGACCCGCACCGACGCGGAATGGCGCGCGCTTTTGACGCCGGAGCAATATGCGGTCATGCGCGGCCATGGCACCGAGCGGCCGGGCAGTTGTGCGCTGCTTCACGAGAAGCGCGCCGGCACCTTCACCTGCGCCGGCTGCGACCAGCCGCTGTTTGAATCGAAGCTGAAATTCGAGAGCGGCACCGGCTGGCCAAGCTTCAACGACCCGGTAGAAGGCTCGGTGGAAACCACCGTCGACCGCAGCTACGGCATGGTCCGCACCGAGGTTCATTGCGCGCGCTGCGGCAGCCATCTCGGCCACGTCTTCGAGGACGGCCCGCCGCCGACGGGCCTGCGCTATTGCATCAATGGCGTGGCGCTGAACTTCCAGCCGGCGTGACGACATGGCCGGGCCCATCCCAGCGGAAAGGGTCAGGCTCAAGCGGGCCTATGAGCCGCCGTCTTCCGGGGATGGCATTCGTGTCCTGGTCGATCGGCTCTGGCCGCGCGGCGTCGCCAAGGCAGACGCCGCAATCGACGAATGGCTGAAGGAAATCGCCCCGAGCACCGAACTGCGCCAATGGTTCGGCCACGATCCTGAAAAATGGGAAGAGTTCCGCCGTCGCTATCGCGCCGAACTCACTGCGCGCGGCGCCGAACTGGATCGTCTGCGCAATCTGGCCCACAAGGGTGCCCTGACGCTGGTCTATGCAGCCCATGACGAGGAGCACAACGATGCAGTCGTGCTGCGCGAGGTGCTGCTGGAATGAGCGCCGGCCGCGACCGGCCGGACGAACTGGCACGCGGCTCAGGTACCTTGGGCGCTAATCCCGACGCGCCGGCTGGAAGAGTTCCACCAGGTTCCCGGATGGATCAACCAGAAGAACCTGCGACCCGCCCGGCCCCGACACGATGTCGTTGCGCAGGCGCACGCCGGCAGCCTTGAGGCGAGAGACCTCGGAGGCAATATCCTCGACGATCAGATGGATGCGGTTCCAGCCGCCGGGCCGGGGTTGCTCGCCATCGGCCATGGGCCTGCCGGCGGAGCTGGTCGGCCCGCTCAGCAGCAGCCGCAACGAACCGCGCCGAACGTCGGCGAAGGCCGGGCTTTGCTTGAAGGCGAGCGTGAACCCGAGATGCGTGGTGTACCACGCGACCGCGGCTTCGACGTCATCGACGATGTAGCGGACGCTGACGGTATCGGTTGTCATGTTGCCTCCTAGTGCCACTTCATGGTCCACCTCAATGACTGATGTCGCTGTCTGATGCAATCGGCACCAGCAGTCACTGGCAACACCGCCGAGGCTGCCGCGCACACGGGTTGTGTGTGGCGGCAGCCTGGGTTGGTGGGGTCAGCTGTGGCGGATCTCGGTGCCCAGCACTTTCAGGCATTCCCGGATGAATGCGGCGAGCGCGGTCCAGCCCTTGGCCGAGACCATCGTTCCATCGACATAGGCTTCCGTCGGCGACAGGTCGATATAGGTGCCGCCGGCAAGCGTTACCTCCGGCTCGCAGGCGCCGAGGGCCCCGACCTTCTTGCCGCGCACCACGCCGTCCACTGCAATCAGGATCTGGACGCCGTGGCAGATGGTGAAAATGGGCTTTTGCTCCTCATGGAAGTGACGGACGATCGCCTGGACCCGCTTGTCCGTGCGGATGTATTCCGGGCCGCGACCGCCGGCGCAGTAGACCGCGTGATACTGGTCAAGCTGCCGTTCCGCTTCCGAAAACGTCTTGTTGATCAGGGCGTAGTGACCCAGCTTCTCGGTATAGGTTTGGTCGCCTTCGAAGTCGTGCAGCGACGTCTTGATCAGGTCGCCGGCATTCTTGTCGGGGCAGACGACATGCACGGTGTGTCCCACCGCTTCCATGGCCTGCTGGAATACGTAGATCTCGTACTCCTCGGTGAATTCACCGGTCAGCATCAGTATTCTTTTGCCTGGCAAAATGAAGTCCTCCTCCAGTTCGGGAACGCGGGACGGCAAAGCCACCGTCCCGCTTTTGGTTGGGTGCTCAGAAGGGTGAATCGGGGAAGTAGAATTCCTCGGCGTTCTGCTGGGTGATCAGCGGCGCGTCGAGCTTGACGGCGCCGCGCACCGGCGCATGCCCCACGAGATTGGCGACGGTCATGTAGACGGCCGTCTTGATCATCGACGGCGGATAAGGCGTCTCGACCGGCGTCACCGGATCGCCGTCGATGACCTTCTTGACGATTTCCTTCATGCCGTTGCCGCCTAGCGCATACTTGATCTCGCTGCGTCCCGATTCCTTGACCGCCTCGAGCACGCCAAGCAGCATGTCGTCGTCATTGGCCCAGACCGCATCGATATGCGGATATTTGGCCAGATAATCCTGCATCAGCTTGAAGGCGTCATCGCTGTTCCAGTTGGCATACTGGATATCCAGGATCTTGAGTTCGGAGCCTTCAATGCCTTCCTGAAAACCCTTGATGCGTTCGTCGTCGATGACGGTCGGGATGCCGCGAAGCACCACGAGATTGCCCTTGCCGCCCAGCTTGTCGACCAGGTACTTCGCCGTGTTCTTGCCCACCGCGATATTGTCGCCGGCGACATAGAGGTCCTGGATGGTCGGGTCGTTGAGGCCGCGGTCGACGACCGTGATGAAGGTGCCCGCGTCCTTGACGGCCTTCACCGGCATCGTCAGTTCCTCGGAGGTGTGCGGGAGAATGACCAGCGCATCCAGCTTCCGACCCGCCGAGAGATCTTCCAGCGCACTCACCTGCGCGCTGGCCGACGGCGAGGTCTTCACGACCACTTCGACAGTGTCCGCAAAGGCGGCATTGATTTCCTTGGCCGCAGCCTGTGCGTGGTAGACAACGCCCGCGGTCCAGCCGTGGTCGGCTGCCGGGATCGACACGGCGACGACCTTCTTCTCGGCCGCCCAGGCCTGGCCGGCGACAAGCAGGGCGCCCAGCGCGGCCGTCGCAATCCAACTTGCTCTCAACATTGATACCTCCCTTTGAAATGGACCGATTGAAAACGGCACCCGCCTGGTCCGAACGCGGGCTACTTGGAAAACCTCTGGATGAGCATGGCGATGATGATGATGACCCCCTGCACCGCGGCCACGAGGTACTCGGAAACGAAGTCCGAAAGCACCATCAGGTTGGCGATGAGTTCGAGGATCACCGCTCCGGCAACGGTCCCCCATACCCGCCCCTTGCCGCCTCGCAACGCCGTGCCGCCGATGACGACGGCGGTAATGACCTGCAGCTCCCACAGAACACCGGTGGTCGGCGTTGCGGCGCCCAGGCGGGGCACGTAGCAGATGGCCGCGATGGCGACGCAGGCGCCCTGGATCACATAGGCCAGGGTCCGGGTCTTGATGATGGAGATCCCTGAATAGCGGGCCACATCCTCGTTGGCGCCAACGGCAGCGCATTTGCGGCCATACTTCATCTTGTAGAGGATGAAAGAGCCAATCGCCGCCACCGCAAGCGAGATGAGGATCGGCACTGGAATACCCACCACCGTGCCGAAATAGACCGGCCGATAGGCTTCGCGCAGGGTGCGGTCGATCGGGATCGTTCCCCCATCGGACATGTAGGTGATCAGCGCGCGGAAGATGCCCATCGTTCCCAGTGTGGCGATGAACGGCTCTATCCTGCCGACCGTGACGATCAGGCCGTTGGCCAATCCACATGCCGCTCCGGCGACAAGGGCGATAGTCATGCCCGCGGGAATGGCCCAGGCGCCATAACTGGGAGCCATCATGTTCATGAACATGATGGTGATGCCGGTGATGAACGCAGCCATGGAGCCGACGGAAAGATCGAGACCGCCGGACGAGATCACGAATGTCGCGCCCACGGCGATGATCGCAATGAAGGCGCTACGGGTGATGACATTGCCGAGATTGGTGGCCGAGAGAAAATCGGGATTGATCGCAAAGCCGATGACCAGGAGCGCGGCAAGGGCGAGGAACGGCCCAGCATCGGCCCAGGTGACAAAAAATTCCTTGTCGCGCGCGAGACGGGCGGTCTGGCTGATGGCGGTCATGATCTCCCCCCTCGGGCGACGCTTCCGGCGCCAGCATCGCTGGTCGCCAACAATGCAATGTTCTTTTCGGTCATCTCGTCTCCGGAGACTTCGCCCGTGATCCGGCCTTGGCGCATGACCAGAATGCGGTCGCAGATGCCGATCAGCTCCTGCATCTCGGACGAGATGACGATGCAGGCCTTGCCCTGGGCGACGAGCTGCTGGATGAAGGCGTAGATTTGCGCCTTGTTGGCGATGTCGATGCCGCGTGTCGGCTCGTCGATGATGACGACCGATGGATCGGTCAGGAGCACCTTGGCGAGCAGCAGTTTTTGCTGGTTGCCGCCCGAAAGCTGGCCGGCCCTGGCGCTCATGCTCTTCAGGCGGATGTCGTAATTCTCCACCGCCTGCGCGAGCGCCTCGGCCTCCCGGGCACGGCGCAAGTAAAGCCCTGGATGGAAGCGGGCGAGCGCCGAGAGCGTCAGGTTCGGAGCAAGGCGCTCCTGCAGCAAGAGGCCCTTGCCCTTGCGATCCTCCGTCAGATAGCCGATGCCTGCCTCGATCGCTTCGCGCTGGGAGCGGATATGGATGGGTTTGCCGTTCAGCTCGACATCCGCGACCGCAGGGCGCAATCCCACGATGCCCTCGAACAGCTCGGTCCGGCCGGCACCGATCATGCCGGCGAAGCCAAGGATCTCGCCCTTGTGGACGGTGAAGGAGACGCTTTCGCCAAAGCCCGCGACAAGGGCATTCCTGACGCTGAGGATCGCCTCGGCCGTCTTGAACGCTCCTTTCGGGGGATAGAGCGCCGCCAACTCGCGACCGACCATGAGCTGCGCCATCTCCATCTGGCTCAACGTGCGGCCCGGATAGGTGCCAACCATCTTGCCGTCGCGCAAAACGGTCACCCGGTCGGCCAGCCTCTGCACTTCGTCGAGCCTATGGCTGATGTAGAGAACGGCGATGCCTTCGGACTTCAGGCGAAAGATGATCTCGAGAAGCCTCTCGACTTCTTCGCCGGTCAGCACCGCCGTGGGTTCGTCGAAAATCACGAGCTTGTGGTGATCGAGCAGCGCGCGGGCGATCTGAACGAGCTGCCGATCCGCCAGCGCGACGTTTCGCACGAGCGCGTTGGGAGAAATATGGCATCCGAGCTCCGCGAGCTTTTCCGCCGTCCTGCGCCTCATCGTGCGGTCGTCGACCATGCCGTTCCGGGTCAACTCCTGCCCGAGGAAGACGTTTTCGGCGACGGTCAATCCATCGGCAAGGAGGATCTCCTGGTGGACGAGAGCGATTCCAGCATCCTGCGCCGCATGCGGGTTGGGGAAGCTGACCGGCTTGCCCTCCAGGAACAGGGCGCCGTCCGTCGGGTCGGCATAGCCGGACAAGAGGCGCATCAAGGTCGACTTGCCCGCGCCGTTCTCTCCGATGATGGCGTGTATTTCACCGGGAACGATGTCCAGGGAGATGTCCGAGAGAACCGTTACCGCGCCATACCGCTTGCAAAGGCCCTCCGCCCGCAGCAACGCCGAGGCATGCGGCCCAGTGCTGCGGCTGACGTCATGAGACGGCGTGTGGTCCTCAAGCATATCGACGCTCTCGGCAGCGGACATCGACTCAGTCCCGCTCGAATGCCGGCAGCAGCCGGTCTCGCGAACGCTCGATGTGAAGGCGCATGGCCTTTGCTGCGGCGTCAGGATCGCGGGCCGCAAACGCATCGAGGATGGCCTGGTGCTCGTCCAGCGCCTCTTCGGTGACGCGCCAATGGAACATCAGGCGGAAAATGTGGAAATGGGTGTGCTGGAAGCTCAGCGTCTGCCGGATGAGCTGATTTCCGGCGAACTCCATGATCTTGTCGTGAAAGACCCCATCCTGACGGGCAAAGGTTGAATAGTGGAGGCGCTCGTCCTTGTCGTCGCGGCGGGCCATCACTCCGGCAGCGTCCTGCAGGACCTTGAGCTTCTCCTCATCCATTGAGGCCGCTGCCTTTGCAGCCCCATCCGGCTCCAGAAGCAGGCGCAGCTCGTACAGCTCGTCAAAGCGGCGCCGCGTGATCTGCGGCGCGGCCCGATAGCCCACCAGGTGCGTCTTGACCACCAGCCCTTCGCCTTCCAGGCGCCCCAGCGCCTCGCGAATGGGCGTGTGGGAAACATTGAACTGCTTGACGAGCGTGTCGACGGTGATCCGCTCGCCCGGAGCGATCTTCAGCGACATGAGCTGCGCAAAGATCGCCTCATACACGTCGTCCGAGAGACTGTTGGCGCGATGGATATGATGGGTTCCATCGGGCGCATCCGAAAGCCTGGGTGAATTCATGACCTGCCGTCTTTTTTCGTCTTGACAGGTCACATCGCTAGCATGGATGCTCCGCGCAATGCAATACTATATCCTATACGATTTTATATAGGAGACGATTTTATTTCTGCTCCGGGCGCGCTCTGCGCTCGCCAGCGGTTCTCTTGGAGGAGAGTTCTGCCTTGAAAAAACTAGCTTTTCCCTGGTTTCCATTGGCCCGCGGTTCAGCGCCGGGCCAATTTCCCGCAGCTTTGCTGCGCTTGCTGAATGCCACGGTCCGCATAGCCCCCTACGCGACCAAGGCCGCAGCCTTGATGCTTGCGGCACCATATCGGCTGCGCGCCACGGCCGATCTCAAGCCGTGGGCTGCCGCCCTTCCGAAATCACGTGCTCTTTCCCCCGCCTTCGAAGGAAATCGATAATGACGCTCTATGCCGCCATGAGGCTGCCGCGCGAGATTCTGTTTGGACAAGGGCAGCGCCGGGCATTGCCCAGCGTCGCCCTGAAGCACGGCAAGCGGGCCTTGATCTGTACCGACAAACGCTTTGCAGGTACCGAGCTCTTCGCCGACATATTGCAAGGGCTGAAGGCGGCGGCGATCGATGCTGTCGTCTACGATCGTGTCTTGCCTGACGTTCCCCGCGACACGGTCGCCTCATGCGTGGAGGAGGTTCGATCCTTCAATCCAGACATGGTGATAGGCATCGGCGGCGGCAGTTGCCTGGACATGGCCAAGTGCGCGGCATTGCTGCTCACGCATGGGGGCGCGCTCCCGGACTATTATGGGGAGTTCAAGGTTCCGGGCCCGATCTTGCCGGTCATCGCCGTGCCGACGACCTCTGGCACCGGATCGGAAGTGACGCCGGTGGCCGTGATCTCCGATCCCGACCGAACGCTGAAGGTGGGGATTTCCAGCCCTCACCTCATCGCATCCTGCGCCATCTGCGATCCCGACCTGACATTGACATGTCCGGCAGGCTTGACGGCGATAGCTGGCGCTGACGCGCTGACCCACGCCATCGAGGCCTTCACCGCCGCAAGGCGCGGCAACGGCCACGAGCTCGCACAGCAGCACGTCTTCATCGGCAAGAATGCCATGAGCGACCATTTTGCGCTGCTTGCGATCAGGCTGCTCGGGCGCAGCCTGGAAAAGGCGTTCCTGGACGGCTCCGACGAGGCGGCCCGCGCCGACGTGATGATGGGCGCTCTCGCCGCCGGCTGCGCCTTCGGCACGGCGGGAACCGCCGCCGCCCATGCCGTCCAGTATCCTGCCGGCGCCCTCACCCACACCGCGCACGGCCTGGGGGTCGCGACCATGTTGCCCTATGTGATGAGCTATAACCGGGCGGTCGCCGCTGCCGAGATCGCGCAGATCGGCGCAGCCCTGGGGCTCGACGACACCGGCCGTAGCACCGAGGAGATGGCCGATGCGACGATTGCCGAAATCGGCAGGCTCTTCGCCGCAATAGGCATCACGCCGACTCTCGCTTCTTTGGGGCTTCCCGCCGACAAGCTCGACTGGACGGCAGAGCAAGCCCTCGGCATCGACCGGCTCATCAAGAACAACCCGCGCACCTTCGATCTCGCTGCAATGAGGCGCCTCCTCCAGGCCGCCTATGACGGCGACCTTGCCGCTTCCGCCGTCTGACAATCAGGACCTCCGATGAACATTTCCCATCAGTCTGCCCATCAACACGACATCAGCGCCTTTTCGCGCGGCCTCTATATAGACGGCGAATGGCGTCAGTCCGGAAGCGGAGAGCTGATCGAGGTCGTCGATCCTTCGACTGAGGCCGTGATCGCCGCGGTTCCGGACGCGACCCTCGAAGACGCCGCCTCAGCCGTCGAGGCGGCCGCCAGGGCTGCCGCCGGCTGGCGCGAGACGGCACCGCGCAAGCGCTCCGAGATCCTCCGGCGCTGTTTCGAGCTCATGGTCGAGCGATCGGAAATGCTCGCGACCCTGATTTCGCTGGAGAACGGCAAGGCGCTGCGCGATGCGCGCGGCGAGGTTGCCTATGCCGCGGAGTTCTTTCGCTGGAACGCGGAAGAAGCAGTCCGTATCACCGGCGAATACGCAATCGCGCCCAGCGGCACGAACCGCATAGTGGTCGACCATCAGCCGATCGGCATCTGCGTGCTCATCACGCCGTGGAACTTCCCGGCCGCGATGGCGACCCGCAAGATCGCACCGGCTCTCGCGGCCGGCTGCACGGTAATCCTCAAGCCTGCCAGTGAAACGCCGCTGACCGCCTTTGCGCTCGCGGCCCTCTACGAGGAAGCCGGCGTTCCGCGCGGTGTCGTCAACGTTCTGACGACGTCGCGGCCCGGCCCCGTCACCGCGGCAATGCTGGCCGATCCTCGCGTGCGCAAGCTGTCCTTTACCGGATCGACCGGCGTTGGCCGGGTGCTGCTCGCGGAGGCCGCAAAGAACGTTATCTCCTGCTCGATGGAGCTTGGCGGAAATGCGCCATTCATCGTCTTCGACGATGCCGATCTTGAGGCCGCGCTCGACGCCGCCATGATCGCCAAGATGCGCAATGCAGGCGAAGCATGCACGGCGGCAAACCGCGTCTATGTCCAATCAGGCATCTACCAGGCCTTTGCGGAAGGCCTGCGAAGCCGCATGGCAGCTTTGAGGGTGGGAGCCGGCGTCGACAGCGCGACCGAATGCGGGCCCATGATCACGCGCAGGGCGGTCGAAAAGCTCGACCGCCTGGTGACCGACGCCGTCTCCCGCGGCGCGCGGGTTCTTTGCGGCGGCGTCGTTCCTGAAGGAAGCGGTTTCTTCTACCCGCCGACCGTCCTGTCGGACGTGCCCGCCGATGCCGAGATGGCGCATGAGGAGATATTCGGGCCTGTCGCGCCGCTTTCGCGCTTCGATAGCGAGGATGAAGTCATCGCAAAGGCAAACGACACCGAATATGGTCTTGTCGCCTACATTTTCACGCGCGATCTTGCGCGCGGCATGCAGGTGGGCTCAAAGATCGAAGCGGGCATGATCGCCCTCAACCGGGGGCTGGTGTCCGATCCGGCTGCGCCATTCGGGGGGATGAAGCAAAGCGGCCTGGGGCGAGAAGGCGGCCAGCACCACGGCATCGCCGAGTTCCTCGAGATGAAATACTTCGCCGCCAGCTTTTGAGAGGGCAGATGGCATCGACGACCGACCCTTTCCGCATCCGCGATCATGTTGCCGAGTTCGACGATATCGTTCGCGAAATCGTCAGCAGAAGCGAGAAGACGCGCCTGCAACTGCCCATGGTCGCCGATGTCGCCTATGGCGCCGACCCGACCGAGACCGTCGATCTGTTCTTTCCGGTCGTCCGCCAGGAAAGCATGCCCGTGCACATGTTCATCCACGGCGGCTACTGGCGGATGTTCTCCAAGCGCGACTATTCCTATGTCGCCGAAACCGTCACCAAGGCCGGGGCAATCGCCGTCATTGTCGACTATGCCCTGATGCCGTCGGTCAGGATGGCCACAATCGTCGACCAGGTGCGACGGGCAAAACGCTGGGTTGTCGACCACATCGCCGAGTTCGGCGGCGACCCGGCACGGCTGACGGTGAGCGGCCATTCCGCCGGCGCGCATCTTGCGACATTCCTGTTCAACGAAACGGAATTGCCATCGGGGATACAGGCTGCGCTGCTGCTCGGCGGCCTGTATGAACTCAAGCCGCTCCAATCATCCTTCCTGCAGGGCGAGATCGGCATCACCGACGAGGAAGTCGACAGCTTCACGCCGTTGACCCACCGGCATGACCGGAACACGAAGGTCACGATCATGGTCGGAGCGGACGAAACTGCGCCCTTCCACGATCAGGCGGAGAAATTCGCGAACTCCCTTCGGTCGCAGGGCCTGCCGGTCTCATCCATGACTCTGGCCGGCCGCAATCATATGGATAGCGTCAGAGACCTAGGAATCGCCTCCTCCGAGGCTGGTCGGCGTTTGATGGAGGTCATAGAGCTTGGGTATGACGCAGCACCCGCGATGCACCCAAGCGTCATCTAGTGCGGCCAGCCCGGGTTAAGACTTTCCGGGACCAGACATCGTCCGGCAGTGGTGCCGAAGAGCCGTCCACGGCGAATCGGCGCCGTCTGAGCGCTGTGGGATCGTACCCGTTGTAGCCCCTGCGCCATTCTTCCCTTCGTCCGGCGTCGTCACAGCGCTCATGACAATCGGATGTCCGGTAGTCGACTGCCTGGCACGCGCGATCTTTGTGCGACGGACCCGCTGCCGGATATAGCGGCTCTTCGCCAACCAAACCCACTAAAAGCTTTGCACTACAGCCCACGACATCTGCCATATCATTCCATCCAGTAGAATATAATTTCATCTGTTGACATTCTGTACCCTTCGTGGAAGGTTCCTCGCCAACGGAGGCTAGGGGGCCATGCTCTATTTTGCCGAGGCAGACAGCCGGGGCGCGATCGAGATCGCACTTGCGGCGCAGATTATCGACGACACCTACCGTTCCATCGGGGAAGGGCGCGTCCATGCGTCAGCGCCGTCTATGATGCGGATCGGAACCACGCCGCACCGCCTGGGGGTCAAGGGTGCCGTGCTCGACCATCTCGGCGTTGCCGGCGTCCGGCTCACCTCTCGCGCCGCGCCGCGGCTGGTGCTGTGGTCGCTCGAGACAGGCGAGCCGGTTGCCTTCTTTGACGAGCGTACGATGTACAGGTTCCGCACCGGGGTTTCAGCGGCGGTCGTCGCGGGATACCTGCTGCGGGCGCGTCCGCTTCGCCGCGCCGCCATCATCGGCGCCGGCCCGATAGCAAGCCAGATTGCCCTGGCAATCCATGAACTGCTGAAGCCGTCACAGATCGTCGTCGCATCGCGCAGTCCAGAGTCCGCGGAGCGTTTCGCCGCCGATTGTCGTGCCTCCGGGCTTCCGGCCTCTTCCGCGCAATCCGCCCCTGAGGCAGTGCATGAGGCGGACCTTGTCGTCACGATCACCACCGCCAATGAAGTGCTCGTGCGGCGCGAGCATCTGAAGGATGGGGCGACGGTTCTTTCGATGGGCGGCGGCCTCGAGATCGACCCTGGGATCTGGGCCTCGGCTGCCGTTCGCTTCGTCGACGACCTCAGCTACGCGCTCCTTCAAGGAGACGCCCATGCCTGGATAGCGGGCGGCCTTATCGATGCGGCCGGGTTCGAGGCTAGCCTTTCCGGCACGATCGGCGAACTCGCCGCCGGGCGCGTTCCGGACCTGCCGTCTGACGGCATCGCCATGGCGATCGTTCAGGGAACCACCGCGCTCGATATCGCACTCGCACACGCAATCTACAACGCCAGGCTGAACAACAGGAACAACTAGACGATGTCGAACGACTTTCTCGACCGCCTGTGCAACGCGGTACTCGAGCCCGCCATCGTCACGCCCCCGGAGCAGCGCCATCTGATCGCGCGCGCCATGGCCGACACGATTGCGGTTGCGGCCGCCGGCTTTCCCGAGCCCGTCACCCGCAACGTCCTCGCGGCCTATGGCGGCAACGGGCCGCGCACCTGGTCCGGAGAACCTTGCGAGAGCGCAGAAGCGGCGATCCTCGTCAACGGCGTCGCCTCGCATGCGCTCGATTTCGATGACGTCTACCTTGAAAGCATGGCGCATATCAGCACCGTGCTGTTGCCGGCAGTGCTGCGCCACGGCGATGACGATCCGGACGAAGTCATCGCGGCGTTTGCAGCCGGGCTTATTGCCGCCAAGGCAGTTGCGCGCCGTGTCGGTCCCGGCCACTACCACAAGGGCTTTCACGGCACCGGCACGATCGGCACTTTTGCCGCTGCCGCTGCCTGCGGGCGCCTGGCCGGCCTCGCGCCGGCGCAGATGGCCAACGCGCTCGCCATCGCGGCATCGCTGTCGAGCGGGCTTCAGGCGAATTTCTCGACCCAGACCAAGCCGGCCCATGCGGGGTTTGCCGCCGCCGCAGGCTATCGCGCGGCCCGGCTTGCGCAGGCCGGCGTCACCGGCTCTCGCACGGTGTTTTCAGAGCGTGGCTATCCCGGTCTCTATGGGGCAGGCGACGGCGAGGAAGCCCCCGGAGATGACGCGTTCGAGCTTCGGCCCGACCTCATCTCGGTCAAGCTCTTTCCCTGCTGCTATGCATCGCATCGTCTTGTCGGCATCGCGCTGGACGCGCGCGCCGCGCTCGGCGACGAAGCCCTGCAACCTGGCGCACGCTACACGCTCAGCGTGCCCGCCTCCAGCATCAGTCTCCTGAAGCACAACCGCCCTCGTGACGGGATGCAGGCGAAATTTTCAGCCACCTATCCCTTTGCGGTGGCGCTTCTGCGCGGCACGCCGACCCTTGCCGACTTTACTGACAGCGGGGTGGGCGAGGCAAAAGTGACGCAACTGATGGAGCGCTTGGAGATCGTCGAGGACGAGACGCAGCCGAGCGGCGGCGATATCGAGTTCGGCCAGGTGACGCTGACCATCGAAATGCCGTCGGGCGGCCAGCGGCGTTTCGTTCGCGCGGCGCTTCCGGGCTCTCCGCTCGACCCGCCCGCGCCGGATGCGCTGAGAGAAAAGCTTGCCGGCTGCCTCTCGGTCTACGAGCGGTGGAGCGGCCATGCGTTCCCGCTGCGCGGCCGGACGCCGGGCCTCGGAATCGAAGGCTGGCTGCCAGATGCGGCCAATGCCGGGGATGACCATGCACCTGATACATACGGAGTGAAGTCTTGAGCGTACAAATGATCGATCTTGTCAAAATCCTGCGCACGCCGCTTGAGCTTAACGCCAAGCCGGGCGACAAGATCCTGATCGTCACCGACACGGCGATCGAAACGGTGCTCTGGCAGTCGCTCGCCGCTGCCGCAGGCACCATGGGCATCGAATATACGATCGCGATGATGTCGCCGCGCGCAACCCACGCGCTGAACCCGACCAGCGCGATCTGCTCGGCCGCCAAGGACCCCGACACCGACCTCGTGATCTACCTGACCAGCACGGCTCTGGCGCATTCGCCGCTCAACGCCGAGTTGCTGGAAATTGGCAAGCGTCACCTGCTGATGGAAGAACTGACGACGGCGATGCTGAACCCCGACGGTCCGGCGGGAGCCGACTACCCGGCGATGAATGTGCTCGGCAAGAAGGTCGAGAAGATCTTCAGCGACGGAAAGACTATCCGCGTCACCTGCCCGAACGGCACCGACCTGACCGCAAGCATCGAGGGCCGTCCCGGCCGCGCGATCACCGGCAAGGTGTTCCAGATGCGCGAGAACGGCGGCGGCGGATGCGCGTTCCCGGATGGCGAGACCCACATCTGCCCGGTTGAGGGCACCGGCGAGGGCCGGGTGGTGTTCGACCTGACGGCGCACTCGGTCGGCGCGCTCAAGGAGCCGATCATCCTGACGATCGAGAAGGGCTTCGTCACCAAGATCGAGGGCGGCGCACAGGCTGACGTCTGGAAGAACATCCTTGCGACGCATGGCGATGCCGGAAGCTACAACGCGCCCGCAGAGATCGCCCTCGGCCTGAACCCCAAGGTGAAGCCTGTCGGCTCCATGCGTACCGACAAGAAGATGTATGGCACGGCCCATATCGGCCTTGGCGATACCGTCACGCTCGGCGGCACCTGCCACGCGAAGCTGCGGCTAGAAGGCGTCATCAGCAAACCCGAAATCACAGTCGACGGCGTCGTTGTGTCCAGCCAGGGCAAGATACTCGTCGACTAAGTCCCAAAACTATCGGAGCGCCAGGGCCACTGGCGCTCCGACGCACCAATACAGGCGGAGGAAATCCAACCATGACACGTAAACTGCTTGCCACTCTTGCCGCCGGTGCCGCCGCGCTGCTCATTGCATCGGGTGCCGCTCTGGCCCAGTCGGTCACGCTGACACTGGCACACCAATATCCGAGCACGCAGCCGATCGGCGACGGCTATAATCTCTGGGCCAAGCGCGTTGAGGAACTGAGCAACGGCGACATCAAGGTCCGCGTCTTTCCAGGCAGCACGCTGATCGGCAGCGACGAGTCCTTCTCGGCGGTTTCGACCGGCTCCGTCAGCGCCTCGAACATGATCGGCGGTTTCCAGGGAGGTGACATCCCGGAACTGGGAGCGATCACGATGCCGTTCCTTTTCGACGATTACGGCCACTACAAGCGTGCGGTCGACGGCGGCCTGCGCGAGCTGGTTTCGGGCTGGTACGAGGCGAAGAACATCAAGCTGTTGAGCTTCTTCCCGAAGGGCAACGACCAGGTCTTCCACAAGTCGAAATTCCTGACCAATCCGGAGGACTTCGTCGGCGCCCAGATCCGCGGCGTCGGCGGCGTATCCGACGCCGTGCTGACCGCTCTGGGAGCCAACGTCGTGCGCCTGCCCACCACTGAAGTGACGCAGGGCCTGCAGCGCGGCGTCGTCGACGGCATCGTCACCAATTGCGTTGCCCATATCGGCCGCTCCTGGTTCGAGCAGGCGCCCTATGCTTCCGTCGTCTCGCTCAAGAACGACATCGAGAGCCTCGGCCTCAATCTCGATGTCTGGAAGGGATTGACCGAGGAACAGCAGAAGGTCGTGCTGGACGCGGCATCCGAAATGGAAGCATTCGAGTGGGAACTGATGGAGCGCGTCGAATCCAAGGACTGCTTCGCAGATTGGGAAGAGCGCAAGGTCAACGTCCAGGTCACCACACCTGAGCAGAAGGCTGCCCTGAAGGCGGCCGTTGCATCGGTCTACGACGACTACAGGGTGACGCTGCCAATTCTCGACGACGTGCTGAAGATCGTAGAAGCGGCGCGCTGACGCATCGGTGGACGACGAGGACTTCCCAATGTCTCACAATTCAGGTCACTCGGACGATACGATCGAACCGATTGGACAGAACCCACTGGAGAAGATCGCAACTGGGGCAGTGCATGTGGCTGCGCTCATCCTCCAGATCGCGGCGGTGGCCCTCGTCGTCAATGCCGCCTATCGCTACACGGTCGGAGGCGGGTTCACGCTCATCTCCGAAGCGACCCGCTTCTCGCTCTTGATCGTGGTGTTCCTCGGTCTCGCCGGCACCCATATCGTCGGCGGGCACGTCCGCGTCGACCTCTTGCTGTCGGCGCTGCCGGATCGCGCCAAGGAACTGATCGCCGGCTATCTCGTGCCTGTCGCGAGCATCTTCTATCTCAGCCTTCTCGGGTGGTCGGGCTGGGTGGCGACGGCCCAGATGTTCGCGCAGGGAACGACTACGCCGAGCCAACCATACATCACGCTCTGGCCGATCGCCTCGGTGATTCCGATCGGCTGCGGCCTTCTGATTCTTATTCTTCTGCTTCATCTCGCGCGCCGTATTTCCCGGGCGAAAACCCGTGATCTGACCACGCAAGACTGATCGCCTCACGGAGATACAAAATGAATATCGGTATCACTGCCGGTCTGGCGACCGCCGGTCTGATTGCGCTGTTGCTGCTTGGCATTCCCATCGCCTATGTCCTTGGCATGACGGGCATTTTTGGCCTGTTCTCGGCAACCGGGGGGACCAGCGCTTGGCTGTCGCTGACTTCCGGCGCAGCGCTCCACCTGTCCAGCTCCAGCCTGCTCGCCATCCCGCTCTTCATGCTGATGAGCGCCTACATCACCGAGAGCGGCATGGGGCCGAAGCTGCTCGACTTCACCGACAAGTGGTTCTCGAAGATGCCTGGGGCGCTCTACAATGCAGCCCTTGCGGCTTGCGGCGCCTTCTCGACCCTTTCCGGATCGAGCGTCGCGACTGCCGGCGCCATCGGCGGCGTCGTCATTCCCGAGTTCAAGCGCCGCGGCCTCAACGTCAAGCGAGGCATGGGCGCGGTTGCCGCCGGCGGCACGCTGGGCGTCCTCATTCCGCCGAGCACCGCTTTCATCATCTATGGCGAACTCACCGAAACGTCGGTTGCCCGGCTGTTCATGGCGGGTGTCGTTCCAGGCGTGCTGATCCTGGCGGTGTTCATCGTCTACACGATGATCGTGTCGCATGCGGAAGAGCGCAAGGCGCCGCCGGTCGACACGCCAGACGTGACCTGGGTGGAACGCTGGGCGTCGCTGCGCCAGATCTGGTCGGCCATCGTGCTGATGGCGGCGGTTCTCGGCGGCATCTTCTTCGGCGTGGTCACCCCGACCGAAGCCGCCGCTCTCGGCGCCCTCTCCGCGATGCTGATCGGCGTCTACGTGCTCAAGGGGCTGAGCTGGAAGGGCGTGCACCGGGCCGCCGTCCGTTCGATCTACTCGATCACCATGATCGGGACGATCCTGCTCGGCGGCCTCATCCTCGGCCGCGCGGTCACCATGCTCGGCATCTCGCAGGACCTAGTCGATCTGATCCAGGGCACCGGCCAGCCTGGCTGGATGGTGATCATGTGGATCATGCTGCTGCTGCTGTTCCTGGGCATGTTCCTCGACGGCGCGGCGATGACCGTCATCACCATTCCGCTGCTGTTTCCGGTGATCACCTCCTATGGCTACGACCCGGTCTGGTTCGCCATCATCTTTGTCGTCAACACCGAGATCGGGTTGCTCACCCCGCCGGTCGGCATGAACCTCTTTGTTGTGAAGGCGATTTCGGGCGAGCCGATGATCGATGTGGTGAAGGGTGCTTTGCCCTACACGTTGCTGTTGGGCTTGATGCTGATCGTCCTCATCATCTTCCCGCAGATCAGCCTGTGGCTGCCCGACTTGCTGCTTGGTCCCCGCTGATTTTCTTGACAACAATCTGCCGACCCTGAACAAAGGTCGGCAAGTTCTACTGAGTTGAACGCAGGCTGCCGTATGACCACGAAAGATGCTGCACGTCTTGACGGACCGATCGTTCGTTGTGTGAAACTCATCCGTCTGCTGGCGGAGATAGAGAGCGACATCTCGATCAAGGACGCGGCAAGCCATCTGGATCTGCCCGCAAGCACCACGCATCGCCTGCTGCGGGTGCTTATGCAGGAAGGGATGGTCGCCAAGGACCCCAAGACATCCCGCTATCGTGCAGGCATCGACCTCGAGCGGCTGGGTTCGCTTCTCAGCTACAAGAAGGGGTTCCGGGACCTTACGCTTCCCTACCTGGAACGGATCGTCGCCCAGTGCGGAGAGGCCTGCATGTTTGTTGCCTACCTTCCGGCAACCCATCAGGTCAGCGTCATGGCAGCTGTAAACTCGCTGCACCCCTTGCGCTACGAGATGGAGCTGTACGTTCCGCATACCGTTTTATGGGGCGCGACGGGAAGGTCGATCCTCGCCTTCCTCCCGGAAGAAGAGCAGCGTGCCATCGCAGCCAAGGGTGACCGCTCACCCGCAACCGGTGCTCCTCCACCCGCGTGGGAAATCCTGAAAGCGGAACTCGACGCAATCAGGGATCGCGGCTACGTACTGACGCGCAGCCAGAAATTGAGTGGTGCCGTCGGTATCGGGGCCCCAGTCAGGAACGGCAGTGCCACCGTCATCGGAAGCTTTTGCATCACAGTTCCGGAAATCCGCTTCGACCCCGGAAAGGAAAAGGCTCTGGCGACCTCGTTAATCGAGCAGGCCGCGGAGTTCAGCGCATCTATCGGATTTCGTTCTCGCTAGCTGCGTAAAGGCGTGCAGCGGGCCGGGGCCGCACAAAGGCGGGGGCAGCTCTGCGCTTCACCCCAGCGACTGTTGGCCTTCAGCCACTGCGTCGCCCACCGCTATTGACGATACACCGTCCACCAGTAGCCAGCTTCCGGGACGCGCTCAATGGATGTGCGCCGCCCGGCCTCACTCCATTCCCAGCGCGGCCTTGTAGAGGTCGAGGATTGCTTCCTCTTCCTGACGCTCGGCTGCATCCTTCTTGCGCAGGCGGATGATGGTGCGCAGCGCTTTGGTGTCGAAACCGGTGCCTTTTGCCTCGGCAAAGACGTCCTTGATGTCGTCGGCGATGGTCTGCTTCTCTTCCTCAAGACGCTCGATGCGCTCGATGAACGCGCGCAGCTGGCCCGCGGCAACGGTCTGGCTGGTTTCGGTGATCTCGTCGGCCATTCTTATGCTCCGGATGAAAAAGCCGCGACTCGGCGCGGCGTATGGGTAGCCGTTCGATGCCTTACCCGTCCTGAGGGGTCAAGGGCGGAATGGCAACACAATCGTCCGGAAAATGCGAGAGGCCGTCAGTGATCCTTCGGCCGGCTTGCCTCGAACCGGGCCTTCTGCGCGTCGGAGGCCTCGGTCTGGTACTTCGCCTGCCATTCGGCATAGGGCATGCCGTAGACGATCTCTCGCGACTCTTCCTTGGTAAGCGCCACGCCGCTCTCCTCGGCGGCTTCGCGATACCAGTTGGAGAGGCAGTTGCGGCAGAAGCCGGCAAGGTTCATCAGGTCGATGTTCTGCACATCGGTGCGCTCGCGCAGGTGCCGGACCAGCCTGCGAAAGGCGGCGGCCTCGAAGTCGCGTTGCTGGTCGTTGCTCAGTTCTGCCATGGCGGCCTCCGTCACAGCGGCCCGGTGCGCGAGCCGAATTGCTTTACCTGATGTATATCGGGGCGATCGTTGATGGCGTCAACAATGGGTGCCAGCCGCGCCGCCCAGTCGTCGGCAGTGGCCTCGTCGGCGATCAGGTCCTGACGGATCTCTATCAGCGCGTGGGCGTAGCCGTTGACAATGGCGTGCCTGAACATGGTGTCGCCGCGCAGCGCGCCGTCATAGGGCTCGTTGTCGCCGATGATCAGGGTTCTATCCTGCGCCAGAAGTTCGATCAGCGGCCGCACCGCGCGGTCGTCGCGGTCCCACAGCAGGCCGACATGCCACGGCCGGGTGTGCCCTTGCATGACCGGCGTGAAGGAATGGACGGAGAGCAGGAAAGGCGCCTTGCCGGTTTCCCGTGCCACCGACGCCACCATCGCTCCGACCGCATCGTGGTAGGGGCGGTAATATTTCTCGAGCCGCTTCTCGCGCTCTTCGGGCGCCATCGGATAGTTTCCGGGCACCACCGTGCCGTCGTAGAGCTGGCGAATCAGCGTCGGGTCGTCCTCGCCGCGATTGGGATCGATCAGCAGCCGCGAGAAATTGGCCATTATCGCCGGCACGCCGAGCAGCGCGGCGAGCCTTCTCGTCAGCTGCTCCACGCCGATGTCATAGGCTATATGGCGCTGGAACTCGGCAGGCGGCAGGCCAAGGTCGCCATACTCGTCGGGCAGGTCGCGCTTAGCATGGTCGGCCAACAGGACGATGCCTCGCTTGCGGTCGCCCTCGACGATTTCGAAGGGGGCAAAAACTGCGGATCGAGTCATGGGCTTGCAACTGTCCCGTCTGGCGGTGTTGATGGGATAGGCTGGTCATTCCACGAAGTCAGGCTGCATGCAATGTCGTTGTTTGGTCAATGTTGTGGCCGAAACCTTGTCTGCGCGACCAAACCTGCCGCTCACATACATCTAAATCGATTGGATTCCGGCCGACGGCGCGTTGACATGCGCCCGGACTTTGCCGAAAAGGAGCACCTGGACATGCCGATACGAAGCAAGAGGGGGTCGAGGATGAGTTTTGCCGTGGCACCGCGCATTCATTCTGCGTGGGCTGCGTTGCTGTTCTCCCTCCTCGTGCCGCTGTTCTTCGTCGCGACTGCAAGCACGGCGCACGCCGATTTCCGGGTGTGCAATGCCACGCAGAACCTGGTTGGCGTCGGCATCGGCTACCGCGCCAAGGCGGGCTGGGTCACGGAAGGCTGGTGGCATATCGAAGGCTCCACCTGCAAGACACTGATCGAGGGGCCCTTGTCATCGCGGTTTTACTATCTTTATGCAGAGGATGCCGAGCGCGGTGGGCGCTGGGACGGTCCGATAACCATGTGCGTTGCCGAAAAAGAGTTCAAGATCGCTGGCGTGACCGATTGCGTCGCCCGCGGGTTCCAGCGCGCAGGCTTCAAGGAATATGATACGGGCGAGCAGGCAAGCTGGATGGTCCAACTGACCGACGAACCCGCAACGGACGGCGCCGCCGCCGTCACGGGAACCAATTCTCAATGAGACGCAGCCGAAAGGTAAAAATCCTCGCAACGCTTGGTCCGGCCTCCTCCTCCGAGGCCATGATCAAAAGCCTCTTCCAGGCGGGAGCCGACGTCTTCCGCATCAATATGAGCCATGCCGACCACACCCTCATGCGCGAGCTCGTCCGCCGCATTCGGGCGGTCGAGACTGAACTTGGGCGTCCAATCGGCATCCTGGCCGACCTGCAGGGGCCGAAGCTGCGCGTCGGCAAGTTCGCCAATGGCAAGGAAATGCTCGAGATCGGCCAGACCTTCACGCTGGACGACGACCCAAAGCCCGGCGACGCGACGCGAGTTTGCCTGCCGCACCCGGAGATCCTGGCCTCGGTACAGCCGGGGCATCGCCTGCTCATCGATGATGGCCGGCTGGAACTTCGCGCGGTCGCCTGCGACGGCAGGTCGATCACCTGCACGGTTGTCGCCGGCAGCAGGATTTCAGACCGCAAGGGCGTCAGCCTGCCCGACACGGACCTGCCCGTCGGCGCGCTGACGGAAAAGGACCGTTCTGATCTGGATGCGGTTCTGGCCGAGGGCGTGGACTGGATCGCCCTGTCCTTCATCCAGCGCCCGGAGGACCTTGCCGAGGCGCGCAAGATCGCGCGCGGCCGTGCCCTGATCCTGTCGAAGATCGAGAAGCCGCAGGCCGTGTTACGCCTTGCGGAGATCATCGAATTGTCCGACGCGCTGATGGTGGCGCGCGGCGACCTCGGCGTGGAAATGCCGCTGGAAGCCGTGCCCGGCATCCAGAAGCAGATCACTCGGGCCGCGCGGCGCGCCGGCAAGCCGGTGGTAATCGCCACGCAGATGCTGGAATCGATGATTTCTGCCCCGGTGCCGACCCGCGCCGAGGTTTCGGACGTGGCGACGGCCGTGTTCGAAGGGGCGGATGCGATCATGCTCTCGGCCGAGTCGGCGGCGGGGGAATATCCCGTCGAGGCGGTCGCGACGATGAGCCGGATCGCGCAGCGCGTCGAGCAGGACCCCACTTACGCCACCATCATCAACGCGCAGCGCTCCGAGCCGGAAGCGACCGGCGCCGACGCCATTTCGCTGGCCTCGCGGCAGATCGCCGAAACGCTGAAGCTGTCGGCCATCGTCACCTACACCTCTTCCGGCACGACCGGGTTGCGTGCCGCGCGCGAGCGGCCGCAGGTGCCCATCATCGCCTTGTCGCCGGTCGTGGAAACCGCACGGCGGCTGTCGCTGGTCTGGGGTACGCATTGCGTGGTCACCGAGGATGCCCAGGATCTCGACGACATGGTCAACCGCGCCTGCCGCATCGCCTATGAGGAAGGCTTCGGCCGCCCCGGCGACCGTATCATCATCACCGCGGGTGTGCCGCTGCGCACGCCGGGCGCCACCAACATGCTGCGCATAGCCTATGTGGGGGCGGAGGGGCGTGGCGGCGCCTGAGCCGTCGCTCTGACGCCGTATCTGGAGTTCGGAAGGGTGGTCTTGGCCGGTTCGCCGGTCAGATCGCCTCGCCGGCCAGTTCTTCTGACAGCTTGGACACTTTCTCCTGCGCGCTGCGCTGCATCGGATAGATGTCGAGCACCTTCTGCCAGGCCTGCAGTGCCAGCTGCTTGCGGCCTGTCGATTCCAGGATCTGTGCCATACCGGCCAGGGCGCCGAAATGGCGCGGCTCAAGCTGCAGCACCCGGTCTATGTCGGCCATGGACTTGCGATAGTTCTGCATCAGGAAATGCACCGTCGCCCGGCGGTTCCAGCCCTCGACGTAATTCGGCGCCAGGGTCACGACTTCATCGAGGAAGTCGAGCGCGACGTCGAATTTCTGAGCCTGGATGGCCTTCTGCGACCACTGCATCATCAGGTCGATCGACGCGCTGCCGGACTTGTTCCACTGTTCCTGGATGCGGGCGGCGATGCGCTCGGCCGCCTTTTCGTTGCGCTCGCGCTTCAGGGCGCCAAACAGCGTGTCGAGCCTGGTTTCGGCCTTGGCCAGGGGAGGGGTGTCGCGGTGAGGTGCGGCCGACTGCGCCTGAGCAGCGCCAGACGCGCCGATCAACGCCAAGCCGATACAGAATGCAAAAACGCTCCGCATGCCCAAGGATTTAACCTTCGGCATGGGAACGTCAAATTGAATTTCGCGTGAAACGGGCAAGCCGTCTCGGAAAGCGCGAAGCCTTCCGGCCCGGGCTTAGCCCTGGCGCGCCTTGTAGCGCGGGGCGGTCTTGTTGATGAGGTAGACGCGGCCCTTGCGGCGAACCAGCTGGCAGTCGCGATGGCGGGCCTTGAGGGCCTTGAGCGAATTCTTGATCTTCATGGTCTGATCCGTCGAACTGGGCCGTTGACCGGCCGAATTGAAAGACGCGCCCGAGAGCGCGTCCGAATTTGTGAAAAGCTCATAGACGAGGTTCCGCCATCCTGTCAACCGCGCCCCGCGATGAATCATCCGGCATCGCATATGGTTGCCGAAATTGGCAAAACGCCGCTGCCCAACCGGCCGCGTTGGCGGTGCGATCAGGCTTCCGTCAGCGGGCCCAGGCGGGTGAAATGCCCCATCTTGCGGCCCGGCCGCGCTTCGGCCTTGCCGTAGAGATGCAGCATCAGGTTCGGCTCGTGAGCCAGTTGCGCAGCCCTTTGCACCTCATCGCCGATCAGGTTTTCCATCACGCAGTCCGAATGCCGGGCGGCGAGGCCCAAAGGCAGGCCGGCAACGGCGCGCACGTGCTGCTCGAATTGCGAGATCGTGCAGGCGGCCTCCGTCCAATGTCCGGAATTGTGCACGCGCGGCGCGATCTCGTTGACGAGCAGCGACCCGTCGGCCAGCACGAAGAATTCGACGCCGATGACCCCGACATAATCCAGCGCCTGGAGAATGGCGAAGGCGGCCTGCTTGGCTGCGGCAGCTACGCCAAGGCCGACCCCGGCGGGCACGGTAGAAGTGTGCAGGATCCCGTCGCGATGGACATTCTCGGCCGGATCGTAGGCGCAGAGGGCTCCGTCGCTTCCGCGCGCGGCGATGACCGAGACCTCCCGTTCGAAATTCACGAAGGACTCGAGAATCAGCGGCACGCCGCCCATGGCCTTGAAGACGCCGCTGGCTTCGTCGGGGCTGGCATTGCAGAACACGCGCTGCCCCTTGCCGTCATAGCCCATGCGCCGGGTCTTGAGGATGCCAAGGCCCTTGAAGTCGCGCAGGGCGGCGCCAAGGTCTTCGTCAGCTTCCACGGCGCGAAAATCCGCCGTGCGCAGGCCGATGCCGTTGAGGAAGGTCTTTTCGGTCAGCCGGTCCTGCGACACGTCGAGCGCGCGCGGCGGCGGCAGCACCGCCACCGTTTCGGCCAGCACCTGCGCCGCGTTCACGGGCACGTTTTCGAACTCGTAGGTCACCACGTCGCAGCGGCGGGCAAGCTCGCGCAAGGCGACCGCGTCGTCATAGGCCCCGACGATCTGGTGGTTCGCGACCTGGGCCGCCGGGCAGTCCGCCTGCGGCTCCAGAACGATGGTGCGGTAGCCCAGCCGGGCGGCGGCCATCGCCAGCATGCGGCCAAGCTGGCCACCGCCGATGATGCCGATCGTCGAGCCTGCGGGGAGCGGGGCGGTCATGATTCCTCCACCGGCCGGTCCGAGACCTTGGCGGTCTGTTCGGCGCGCCAGGCATCCAGCCGCGCGGCCAGCGCCTCGTCGCCCAGCGCCAGCACCGCGGCGGCGAGCAGGGCGGCATTGACCGCGCCCGACTTGCCGATGGCCAGCGTGCCGACCGGAATGCCGGCCGGCATCTGCACGATCGACAGCAGCGAGTCCTGGCCTGACAGCGCCTTGGATTCCACCGGCACGCCGAACACTGGCAGCGGGGTCAGCGCCGCCGTCATTCCGGGCAGATGGGCGGCCCCGCCCGCGCCTGCGATCACCACCTTGAAGCCTTCAGCTTTCGCGCCGCGGGCAAAGTCGTAGAGGCGCTCCGGCGTGCGATGCGCAGACACGATGCGGCTGTCATGGGAAATGCCTAGCGCTGCAAGCGTCTCGGCGGCGTGGCGCATGGTTGCCCAGTCGGACTGGCTGCCCATGATGATAGCGACGTCGGCGCGTCCCTTGTCCAATGTCTGGCCTCCGGTTGTCGAACTGGCCTGCTGGAAGTCAGCGTACCGGGGCATTAACGAAATGCCGCCGCTCCCGCAAGCGCTTCACGGCCGGAAACGAAATTGCCGCGGTCAGCTCAGGCCATGTGCCTGTTGGACCCCTCGGGCGATTGGCGGCGTGGTATTGGCCCGGAAGCTCGCCCGCCGGAGAGCACCGTGCCCTCAGGCGATGATATCCGGAATGATCCTGTCTTCCAGCTTGGACATCTTGTCCTTCAGCTGCAGCTTCTTCTTCTTCATGCGCTGTATCTGCAGCGGATCGCACGCAGTCGCAATCATCGCGTTGATCGCCGCGTCGAAATCGGCGTGCTCCTGCTTCAGCTTTGCAAATTCAAGACGGATTTCGGTCTGTTCCTGGTCTGACATGTCCTACCGTCTGCAAAATATGGCGCTAAAGCGCTGACGGGCAGGCTGGACGCAGCCACCCACCAATGCAGCCTTCATACCACATTTCAAGCTTTCAGGAAATGCTACCACGCCGCATTCGACATGCAGGCGATCTGGTGGCACACTGTCATCATACCGTCACAGAGCAATGCCGGCGGTGGGAGCGCCCTGTGGCGGTATGATCGAGGAAACCAGAACGGGAGTACCAATCATGTCTCTTGCCACCCATCTTGAAGAGTTGCAGCGGAAGCACGGCGATCTCGATCGCGAAATCGACACGGCGATGAGCCACCCGTCGGTTGACGATCTTGAAATCGCGTCTCTCAAGCGACGCAAGCTGGCAATCAAGGACGAGATTGAAAAACTGAAGGCGACAACGACGACGCACTGAAGGCTTTTTCATCCGACGCGCTAGCGGGCGCGTTCTACACTCCGGCGGCAGCACCCTGCCGCCGGGCCAAGGGAAGCAATTTCTCCACGCCGCGACCGAATTAAACCCCGAAAAAACAACCCGCAAACCTCTGGAACTTGGGTGAGCGCTGCAGGTCTGCGCCGCAGCAACTTGGAGGCGCGTGGGCCGGTCGCCGCGGCTACGCCTCGCCTTGGGCCTTGGTTCCTGCGGGGCGGGCGCTTGGGCGTCCAAGGAGCCAGCGAGCGTACTCGCGCAGTTTTTCCGGCACCAGGTGCTGCGGCTGGGTAGGTTCGAATGACAGGCCGACGCCGGTGATCCGGCCGTTTTCGTCGATGTCCCGCACGATGAGCTCTATGGGGCCGAGGGTGAGGCGGTCGGTGTATTCGACATGCCCGCCGAAGCGCGCCAGCAGCAACTCGCCGATGGTCATCTTCATTTCGTCTTCCGACAGGCCGGTTCCATAGGCGGCCTCGAGCTCGGAAGCCGGCCGGTCCGGGTCTAGCGCGAAGGCGCCGAAGAATTCGGCATCCTCCGGATCCACGTCGACGCGGCTGGTGAACAGCCGGTCGAGCAATGCCGGGTAGCGGTCGGAGACGAAGATGTAGACCCGGTCGCCGGCAACCAGGCGGCCGAAGTCGGGGAATTTCATCGAAACGCCGTCGCGCACCACCAGCGAGGGGCGGGCCCAGCGCGGCAGGCGCTCGCCGCGCAGAACCGGGCTGCCCGGTACGACACGGTAGCTCAGCAGTTCGTGGTGGGCCGAGCCCGGCAGTTCCAGCTCCACCTTCTCGATTGGCCCTGCACGGTGCGGCACGATCAGGCCGAGCCGGCGGGCGAGGGGACCGACCGTCCAGCCCTGCACGACCAGCGAGACCAGCACGATGATGAAGGCGGTGTTGAAGATGGCGCGGCCATGCTCCAGTCCGGCCAGCAGCGGGGTTATCGCGAGCAGGATGGAGACCGCCCCGCGCAGGCCGACCCAGGAGATGAAGGCGACCTCGGCCGGGGGCAGCGCAAATGGCTTCAGGCACAGCCATACCGCGATGGGGCGCGCGACGAGGATCAGGAACAGGCCGAGCGCGATCGCCCCGAGAAGAATGGCGGGAAACTGCGAAGGCGTGGCGAACAGGCCCAGCACCAGGAACATGATGATCTGGGCCAGCCACGACATGCCGCTCTGGAAGCGCTTGACGGCGGCCTGGGCCCGCATGTCGGAATTGCCCGCAACCATGCCCGCCAGATAGACCGCCAGGAAGCCCGAGCCGCCGATGGCGCCGGCGGCGGCAAACACCAGCAGCGACAGGGTCAGCACGAAGATCGGCATCAGGCCGCGGTCGAGATTGAGCCTTTCAACCAGGCGCACGATGGCGAAGCCGCCCAGCATGCCGACGGCGGCACCAAGGCCCATGGTGACGAAGAAGCCCAGCACCAGATCGGTGAAAAGTACCTGAGCCTCTGGATTTACGCCGATGGCGATGAGCTCGACCAGCGTCAGGGTCAGGAAGATGGCGATCGGGTCGTTGGTGCCGGATTCGATTTCGAGCGTCGAGCGCACACGTTCGCGCAGGTTGATGTTGCCCGCGCGCAGCAGGAAGAACACCGCCGCCGCGTCGGTGGAGGCGACGGTGGCGCCGAGCAGGAAGGATTCCATCCAGCTGAACCCAGTCAGGTAGCGGCTCATCGCGCCGAAGATGATCGAGGTCAGAGCCACGCCGACAGTGGCCAGCGTCAGGGCCGGCATGCCGGCTTGCCTCAGCACGCTGACAGGCGTGCCGAATCCTGAGTCGAACAGAATGACCGCCAGCGCCAGCGATCCGACGAAATAGGCGACATTGGCGTTGTCGAACTGCAGGCCCAGACCGTTTGCGCCGGCCAGAAGCCCGATGCCCAGGAACAGAAGCAGCAGCGGCGCGCCGAAGCGAAAGGCGATCAGGCTGGAGAATGCCGCAGCGAGCACCAGTGCCGTACCGACCAGCGTCGCGAGATAGATTGCCTGATCCATTGACGGCGCATTTCCCCTAGCTTCGCTGTTTTTTGAATTTTCCTACAGTGAGGCGAAGACAAGGCGATGCGCAAGCAAAGTCACTATGGCGCATGCATTTTTTTCAGGGAGAGAGAATTTTTCCTGTCCGGAAAACAAAACGCCCGGCCGAAGCCGGGCGTTTCACAGGATATTGGCTGCTGCCGCTGGTCGCGTCAGGCGATGACCTTGCCGAAGGCGACGGCGGTGTCGGCCATGCGGTTGGAGAAGCCCCACTCGTTGTCGTACCAGGACATGACGCGCACCAGGTTGCCGTCGATGACCTTGGTCTGGTCGAGCGCGAAGGTGGACGAGGCCGCGTTGTGGTTGAGGTCGATCGAGACCAGCGGCTCGTTGGTGTAGGCCAGAATGCCCTTGAGCGGGCCATCGGCCGCCGCCACCAGCGCGGCGTTGACCTCCTCCACCGTGACCGGCTTCTTCGACACGAACTTGAAATCGATCACCGAGACGTTCGGGGTCGGCACGCGGATCGACACGCCGTCGAGCTTGCCCTTGAGCTCGGGCAGCACGAGGCCGACGGCCTTGGCAGCACCGGTCGAGGTCGGGATCATCGACATGGCCGCGGCGCGGGCGCGGTAGAGGTCCTTGTGCATGGTGTCCAGCGTCGGCTGGTCGCCGGTATAGGCGTGCACCGTGGTCATGAAGCCCTTCTCGATGCCGAAGGCATTGTTGAGCACCATGGCCACCGGCGCCAGGCAGTTCGTGGTGCACGACGCGTTGGAGATGACGACGTGATCCTTGCTGATCTTGTCGTGGTTGACGCCGTAGACGACGGTGAGGTCGGCACCGTCGGCCGGGGCCGAGACGATGACGCGCTTGGCGCCGGCCGTGAGATGGGCGGAAGCCTTCTCCTTCGAGGTGAAGATGCCGGTGCATTCGAGCGCGATGTCGACACCCAGCTCCGCATGCGGCAGCTGCGACGGATCCTTGATCGCGGTGACCTTGATGGCGCCGCTGCCGATGCTGATGGTGTCGCCGTCGACCCTCACCTCGTGCGGGAAGCGGCCATGAACGGAATCGTAGCGCAGCAGGTGCGCGTTGGTCTCGACCGGGCCGAGGTCGTTGATGGCGACGACCTCGATGTCCTTGCGGCCGGATTCGTAGATGGCGCGCAGGATGTTGCGGCCGATGCGGCCGAACCCGTTGATGGCTACTCTGACGGTCATATGTGGTTCTCCCTGGGAGCGAAAATTCAGTTCGACTTCTTGGACAGGCGCGCTTCGGCGGCTTGAACCGCAGCCTCGGCGGTGATGCCGAAGTGCTGGTAGAGCTGCTCGATGGGCGCGCTGGCGCCGAAGCCATGCATGCCGATGAAGATGCCGTCGACGCCGATGAAGCGGTCCCAGCCCATACGGATCGCCGCCTCAATGGCGATCTTGACCGGCGCGTCCCCGATGAGGGCGGCCTTGTAGCTGTCGCTCTGCTGCTCGAACAGCTCGAAGCAGGGCACCGAGACGACGCGGGCCGGGTGGCCGCGTGCCTGCAGCTGGTCACGCGCGGCAAGCGCGATCTCGACCTCGGAGCCGCTGGCGAAGATGGTCACCTCCGCCTCGCCCTCGGCCGTGGCCAGCTCGTAGGCACCGTAGGCGCAGAGGTTTTCCTCGACATACTCGGTGCGCACCGCAGGCAGGTTCTGACGGGTCAGCGCCAGCGTCGACGGGGTCTTGGTCGTCTCCAGCGCCAGCTGCCAGCACTCCGTGGCTTCCGTGGCGTCGGCCGGGCGGAACACGTTGTGGTTGGGGATGGCGCGCAGCGCGGCCAGATGCTCGACCGGCTGGTGGGTCGGGCCGTCCTCGCCGAGGCCGATGGAATCATGCGTCATGACGAAGATGGAGCGGATGCCCATCAGCGAGGCCAGGCGCATGGCCGGGCGGGCATAGTCCGAGAAGGTCAGGAAGGTGCCGCCATAGGGGATGACGCCGCCATGCAGGGTCATGCCGTTCATTGCAGCGGCCATGCCGTGCTCGCGGATGCCATAGTAGACATAGCGTCCGCTGTAGTCGCCGGGGGCGATCGGCTTGGTCTGGCTGGTCTTGGTGTTGTTGGAGCCGGTCAGGTCGGCCGAGCCGCCGATCGTCTCGGGCACCACGGCGTTGATGACTTCCAGCGCCATTTCCGAAGACTTGCGGGTGGCGACCTTCGGCTTGTCGGCAGCCAGCTTCTGCTTGTACTCGGCGATCACGGCATCGAAGCCGCCCGGCAGTTCACCGCGCATGCGGCGCTCGAACTCGGCGCGGATCTCGGCGTCGGCGGCAGCAAGGCGCGCCTCCCATTCGTTGCGCTTCTTGCAGGCGTTGAGGCCCGAGACGCGCCAGGCGTCGAGAATGTCGGAAGGCACCTCGAAGGGCGGATAGTCCCAGCCGAGGGCCTTGCGGGCGCCGGCGATTTCCTCGGCGCCAAGCGGCGAGCCGTGGACCTTGCTGGTGCCGGACTTGGTGGGTGCGCCGAAGCCGATGGTGGTCTTGCAGGCAATCAGCGTCGGCCGGTCGGAACGGCGGGCCGCTTCGATCGCGCCGGCGATGGCTTCCGGATCGTGGCCGTCGACCCGCGCCGTGTTCCAGCCGGACGCGGCGACGCGCGCAAGCTGGTCGGTGGAGTCGGTCAGCGACAGGTCGCCGTCGATGGTGATGTTGTTGTCGTCCCACATCACGATCAGCTTGTTGAGCTTCAGGTGGCCGGCAAGCGCGATGGCTTCCTGGCTGATGCCCTCCATCAGGCAGCCGTCGCCCGAAAGGACATAGGTGTAGTGGTCGACCAGCTCGTCGCCGAACTTGGCGTTCAGGATGCGTTCGGCGAGCGCCATGCCGACCGCGTTGGCGATACCCTGGCCGAGCGGGCCGGTGGTCGTCTCGATGCCGGCGGCATGGCCGTATTCCGGGTGGCCGGCGGTACGGTAGCCGAGCTGGCGGAAATTCTTGATCTGGTCGAGGGTGATGTCCTCGTAGCCGGTCAGATAAAGCAGCGAATAAAGCAGCATCGAACCATGGCCGGCCGACAGCACGAAACGGTCGCGGTCGGGCCAGTGCGGGTTCTGCGGGTCGTGCTTCATGAAGCGCGTGTAGAGCACGGTGGCGATGTCGGCCGCGCCCATGGGCAGGCCGGGATGGCCGGAATTCGCCTTCTCGACGGCATCCATGGACAGAAAGCGGATCGCGTTGGCCATCCGGTCGTGTTTTTCTCGTGAGGTCATGATTGCTCGCCAAGCCTTGATTTTTGGGGGCTTCGCCCCTGTAAAAAAGCAGTGGACACATAGCAGGCACGCCGGATGAGTCAACCAAAGCACCGGCTTTTCGCGGGGAACTTGCGGCCCTTGCGACGAGATGCGGCACGATAGCAGGGGAAAGCCCGAATCGCTTTGTTGACGACGCGTTTGCACGGAGCATAATGTTTTGAGTGTAAGTCGTTCTGAACGCGAACGATTCGGTGATGGGCGGGAGTTTTGACGGAGCCATGACCGGGGAAAGCACGCTCAAAGAGGTAATAAGCCGGCTCGGCAGGGCAATGGATGCCCTGGAGCAGAGCGTCGCCGCGCGCCTTGAACATGAACAGGACTATTTGGAAGCCGAGGCCGAGGTTCAGCGCATGAACGCCGACCGGAGCCGCCTAGCCCAGGAACTCGACAACTCCGAGGCCCGCGCCGAGCGCCTGGAGGAGGCCAACAAGGAGGTGTCGCGCCGGCTGGTGACCGCAATGGAGACCATCCGCGCAGTGCTGGACAGGTAGGGTGTCATGGCGCAAGTGACTGTCACGATCGACGGCAAGGCCTACCGGATGGCCTGCGACGAGGGCCAGGAAGAACACCTGATCGAGCTCGCGCAGAGTTTCGACCTCTATGTCTCGCACCTGAAGGACTCTTTCGGCGAGATCGGTGACCAGCGCCTGACGGTGATGGCCGGCATCATGGTGATGGACGAGCTGTCCGAACTGCGCAAGCGCGTGCAGGGCATGGAAAGCGAAATCAGCACCCTGCGCAAGACCCGCGACGAAGCACTGATGAAGGCCGACAAGAACGACGCAGCCCTTACCGGCGCACTGAGCACGCTCGCCCAGCGCATGGAAGACCTTGCCGAAAGGCTGGCGCGGAAGGGGTAGGGGCGGTCACAGGCGCCTATGAGCCGGAGCCCGCGCGACGCGCAAAAAGTGCAGAAATTTCAGGGAAGCCAAGTCCGTCGGACAGTGGCCGTAGGCGGTAGATGCCTCGTCATCCAAGGCAAGCTGGCGCGTGCCGGCTTGAGCGAGTCAGGCCGGCATCTATTTCTGCCCCCGCTCTGGCTGCATGAAGGACGAGGCATGGGTCCCCGGAACCTCCGCACTTCGCTATCGCTCGTGCTCCGGCCCGAGGACGACGGAGGTAGTGTCGTTGCCGGCCAATCTGCAGCTTTGCGGCCATAGGGGCTTTCAGGGTGAGATATAAGGGGAGATACCAACGCCGGCCTCGAAGATTTACGCAGGCGATTTTTGTCTCCGTCGTCCTCGGGCCGGAGTACGAGCGCAGCGAAGTGCGAAGGTTCCGGGGACCCATGCCTCAACATGGCCGTCAACACCACGGTCCAGAAACTGCAACTCGCGATCCCTCAAACCAAGTGCCATGCAATGTCATGCCAGTGTGGATTATGCTCCTCGATCAGATTGATCTTCCACTGGCGCGGCCACTTCTTCAGGATTTTCTCCCGTGCGATGGCGTCGGTGACCAGCTCATATTCGTCGAACCAGACCAGCCGCATGACGCCGTAGCGCGCGGCAAATTTCGAGCCGGTACCGGTTCGATGCTGCTGGAGGCGGCCGGCTAAATCCGACGTCACGCCGATGTAAAGCGTGCCATTCTTCTGCGACGCAAGAATGTAGACATATCCCCGCCGGCTCATTTGGGGAGTTTAGCTACCTCGTTGGCCGAGGCAAGGGCAGGGGCGCTTCCGCTTGCACGGGGCGGCACCTGCTTCTGCCCCCGCTCTGGCTACATGAAGGGCGAGGCATGGGTCCCCGGAACCCTACGCCCCTGCGGGCTTCGGGCCCGAGGACGAGGGGTAGATAAGTCGCCGGCGCAAATCCTCGACGCTTGAGCTTTGGTCTCCCGCCCTAAGTCTCCCTGGCGACTTCTCAACGGCAGCAACGCCTCGGATTGGCTGGAAACGACCACCCATCCGTCGTCCTCGGGCCGGAGCATGAGCGCGGCGAAGTGCGGAGGTTCCGGGGACCCATGCCTCGACAGAGCCGTCGCCACCACCGTCCAATTCGGGCCCGCAACGCTTCACAGCAGATGCCGTGCAATGTCATGCCAATAGAGGTTGCGCTCCTGGGACCGGCTCTGGCTGCACCAGCGGCGAGGCATGGGTCCCCGGAACCCTGCGCCCCTACGGGGCTTCGGGCCCGAGGGCGACGGAGAGAAAAGTGCACTCGCAATTAAAGCCCGCTAGGCAAACATGAAAATCGCGCCGGCGAAGCCGACGCGATTGCTCTGTTTGGGTTCCGGGCCGGCGCCGCCTGGCCAAAAATCACGCGGCGGGCTGCGCCTCGATGGTGCGCAGGGCCTGGGCCTGGCGCTTGGCGGCCGCCTTGACGGCGTCCTGCACCTTCTCGAAAGCGCGGACCTCGATCTGGCGAACGCGCTCGCGGCTGATGTCGAACTCGGTCGACAGTTCTTCCAGCGTCATCGGATCCTCCGAGAGCCGACGCGCCTCGAAGATGCGCCGCTCGCGCTCGTTCAGCACCGACATGGCGCCGGCTAGCATGCGGCGACGGTTTTCCAACTCGTCCTGCTCGACCAGCATCTCCTCCTGGCTCTCGCGGTCGTCGACCAGCCAGTCCTGCCACTCGCCGGATTCGCCCTCGGTAGCGCGGATGGGCGCATTGAGCGAGGCGTCGCCGGACAGGCGGCGGTTCATCGAGACCACCTCTTCCTCGCTGACGTTCAGGCGCGTCGCGATCTCGGCGATCTGTTCCGGCCTCAAGTCGCCGTCGTCGAGCGCCTGGATCTTGCCCTTCACCTTGCGCAGGTTGAAGAACAGGCGTTTCTGATTGGCGGTGGTGCCCATCTTGACCAGGCTCCACGAGCGCAGGATGTATTCCTGGATCGACGCCTTGATCCACCACATCGCGTAGGTGGCAAGGCGGAAGCCGCGCTCCGGCTCGAATTTCTTCACTGCCTGCATCAGGCCGACATTGCCCTCGGAGATGACTTCGCCGATCGGCAGGCCATAGCCGCGGTAGCCCATGGCGATCTTGGCCACGAGCCGCAGATGGCTGGTCACCAGCTTGTGGGCAGCGTTGGTGTCATCGTGCTCCTGGTACCGCTTGGCGAGCATGTACTCTTCCTGCGGCTGAAGCATCGGAAAACGGCGGATCTCTTCTAGGTAGCGGCTGAGGCCGCCTTCCCCGGAAACAATGCTTGGTAGTGTCTGGGCCATGAACTGCGCCCTCCCTCTTCTCAGGATTTGCCCCCTCAATCAGGCAGGCATGCGGCGCCGGCGCCTCATGCTCTCCGGCGTCAAATACCTTTATATAGGAACAAATCGAGAAAAGCACCCATTTGTTCAACGTGAAACAGATTGTCACGCCAAAGTGAACAAACGGGGTCAAGTTTTCACACCCTGCGAAAATCCTCGACAATCTCCGCCATGTCGGCGGGCAAAGGTGCCTCGAACCGCATTGTCATATGGGTATCGGGATGGCGGAATGCCAGTAGCCGCGCGTGCAGCGCCTGGCGGGGCAGGGCCTGCACCTTTGCCCTGAGCGGCTCGGGCAGGCGGTTGGACTTGGTGCGGAATGCCGTGCCGTAGTCCGGATCGCCGATCACGGGGTGGCCGATATGGGCGAGATGGACGCGGATCTGGTGAGTGCGGCCGGTTTCCAGCCGGCACTCCATCAGGGCCGCTTCGGCGGCCTGCTTCTGCCCCTGGCCGTAACGCTCGAGCACCGTGAAGTGCGTTATCGCATGGCGGGCGTCGTCGCGGGTTTCGGGCACCACCGCACGTCGGACGCGGTCGGCGGCGCGGCCGAGAGGCGCGTCGATCGTTCCGGTCATGCGGGGCGGGATGTTCCACACCAGCGCGACATAGGCACGCTCGAGATCGCCTTCGCGGCCGTGATCGGCGAAAGCCTCCGAAAGCGCCTTGTGGGCGCGGTCGGTCTTGGCCACGACCATGACGCCGGACGTGTCCTTGTCGAGCCGATGGACGATGCCCGGCCGCTTCACGCCGCCGATGCCCGACAGGCTGTCGCCGCAATGATGGATCAGCGCGTTGACCAGGGTGCCCGTCCAGTTGCCAGCGCCGGGGTGGACGACCAGGCCCGCGGGCTTGTTGATGACGATGAGCTGGTCGTCTTCATAGAGTATGTCGAGCGGGATGTTTTCTCCAAGCGGCTCGGCGGGTTCCGGCTCGGGCATCGCCACCGTGACGAGATCCCCTTCGGCCAGCTTGCGCTTGGTCTCGGTTACGGCGCCGCTGTTGACGGCTACCGCACCCTGGCGGATCAGCGCCTGGACGCGGTTGCGGGAGAAATCCGGCCCCAATTCAGCCGCCAGCCACTGGTCGAGCCGCACGCCCGCGGCATCGGCGCCGGCGCGAAACTCTTTCATTAGGCCGTCGGCTTCGCTATCAGGGTCGTTCATTGTGCTTCAACAATCCGGAACCGTATGGAAATGGCATCGCCGCACCTGAATGATGACGACGACGAAAAGCCGCTCGACCCCGCGGTCGAAAGCGTCCGCCGTAAGCTCATACGCTTCATGGCCATCAATCTCGGGGTGCTGCTGATCGCCCTTATGGCTGTAGTGGCCGCGATTGTCTACAAACGCAGCCACAAGCCCGACGTCCCCGTTTCGACCAGCATCGGCGTGCCGTCGCCGGCCGAAGGCGCCTTCCTGTCCGGCGATATCGCGCTGCCGGCGGGCGCGAAAATCGTCTCGCAGTCGCTGTCGGGCAACCGCATCTCCATCGATGTCGAGCTTGCCGACGGTAGCCGCGAAATCTTCCTCTTCGACATCGGCGAGCGCAGGATCATCGGCCGCTTTGCGGTGAAGGCCCAGTGAGCTCGACCGCCCGCAAGGTGGCAACGGTCGCGCTGGTGGTGCGCGACTACGACGAGGCGGTCGCCTGGTATGTCGAAAAGCTCGGCTTCGAGCTCCTGGAGAATGTCGATCTCGGCGGCGGCAAGCGCTGGGTGACGATAGGGCCCGCCGGGGGCAACGGCGCGCGCCTGCTGCTCGCCCAGGCCAAGGGCGAGGCCGAGCTGGCGCGAATCGGCGACCAGACCGGCGGCCGCGTGTTCCTGTTCCTGGAAACCGACGATTTCGCGCGCGACCACGCGGCGATGCTGGCGGCCGGCGTGGAGTTCCGCGAGGCGCCGCGCCACGAGGCCTATGGCTCGGTTGCGGTATTCGCAGACCTTTACGGAAATCTGTGGGATCTGATCGAGCCGCGGCGCTGATAGCGAGGCTTTTCGGCCACAGCGAAAAACATCGTGGCGGGAAGCAACAATCCCGGTTGCGTTTTCCAAAAGGCTCGCCTATATGGCGCAAGTCTCACGCGCCCATCGTCTAGCGGTCAGGACGGCGCCCTCTCACGGCGCAAACAGGGGTTCGATTCCCCTTGGGCGTGCCAGACCTTTCAAACATTCGTGCCTGTCCCGCGGAAAAGTCGTCAAATAAGCTGTCGGACTGGGTTGTTCTGCTCGTGCGCCCCCTTGCGAGCGGGCTGTCATCTTGGCTATGGGGAGGTGTTCAAAAGGTCCCCAAACACGCCCTTCGGCTTATTGCTGGCCGGCCCAATACGGATGGGAGCCGCAATCCCCGGCCCTTTACCGAGCCGGGGATGGTGTGTGTCATAGGCGCCTATTCGACGTTGCCACACTCGATCGATGTCGACCTTTTCTCTCCGCGTAGCGATTCGAAGAGATGCTCCGGCATGCTTCGCGCAACATCGTAGTCGCGCCGGCACCATGGGCACCGAATTGCGGCTCGAGGACGTGGCCCTGCACAGGATGAACAGAACCTGAGAGAAAACATCATTGACCTCCTCTGGCCCTCAAAATCAGCGATTGAGGGCGCGGCTTACGGACTTTGGAAATGGCGCGGGCGCCACTGTCCTCGGAGACGACAAATGTCACCAAACTAAGGCGCTATGTGCCTGAGCTGACAGACAAAATGCCGATGCAAAATCCCGACAGCACGGTGCTTTACTGCCGGAGCCGCGAGCGGCCCGTCGTCTCGACGGGATCATCGCGACGGCTGCATGGGGTCCGGGTCAGTCGCGTAGGACGGATCTACCCTTGGGCACGGTGATCACGATGGACAGAACGGCCGCGGCCACCATCACCAGATTGGCCAGCAGCGCAAAGAATGCCGCCTCGCGCGAGGCCAGGTTTTCCTGATTGCCGACGAAGGTGATCACGCCCTCGATCCAGCGTACGCCCGCGGGATTGCCGGCAATGGCGGTATAGATCGTGGCAGAGATAGCGACGCCGAAGGACGCTCCCAGCGACGACGCCATCTTGTAGATGCCGGCACCGGCACCCGCCTGGTCCTCGGGCAGGTTCGAAAGCGCCGCATCGGTTGAGGGCGTGGCATAGAAGGCCAGGCCAAGCCCGAACAGCGAGAAAGAGATCACGGCCAGCACGGTGTAGGCGCCCAGCATCAGGTTGGTCGGCATCAAAAGGATGATCGACAGGCCGACGATATAGCTGCCCCACAGCATCGGCTTGCGCGGGCCAAGGCGTTGCAGCAGCTTTTCACCGACGCGGATGAACGCCATGATGGTTACGGCGTAGCCGATGGTCAGCAGACCGGCCTGTTGCGCGGTCATCGCCCCGCCCTGTTGCAGAAGCAGCATTGCAACCATGATGATCCCCGCCGTCGCGTTCAGCAGCAGGTTTGAGATCGTGGCTCCGGTATAGGTCAGGTTCCCGAACAGGCGAAACTGCACAAAGGCGTTGGGATTGCCGCTTTCGATCCTGTAGAAGGAAAAGCCAAAGATCACCGCTGCGGCCAGTAACCCCAGCGAGGCAGGGCTGGTCCAGCCCCACTCTGCGCCCTGTGTCGCGAAAATCTGCAGCGCAACCATGGTGACCATGAATGTCAGCACGCCCGGAAGGTCGAATTTATAGCCCTCTTTCGGGGGCGCCTTGCTTTCCGGGGTGCCGCGCGCCATCAGCATGCCGATCAGCGACACGACGGCGGCAATGATGAAGATCCAGCGCCAGCCGATGTTCTCGGCCATCAGCCCGCCAAACAGCGCCGCAAAGCCCGAGCCACCCCACGACCCCATCGACCACAGCGAGATCGCACGCTGGCGTTCCGCGCCGTCCCAATAGGCCTTCACCAGCGCCAGCGAGGACGGCATGATGAATGCGGCGGACAGGCCCTGAAAGATCCGGCCCAGCATCAGGAAGGTGCCGCCCATCGCCCCCGATGGGGCCAGCCCGACCAGCAGCGAGCCGACGATCGAGAAAACAAAGCCCAGCATCAATATCCTGACGCGGCCGACCCTGTCGGCCAGACCGCCAATGACGACAATGAAGATGCCCGAAAACAGCGCCGTGATCGACACGGCGATATTCATGAAGGACTGTTCCAGTTGAAGATCGGCGGCCATCGCCGGCGCGATGTTCAGGGTCGTCTGGGCAAACAGCCAAAAGGCCAGAACGCCCAGGATGATGCCGAACAGCAGGCGATCATTGCCGCGATAGGTATCGGTGACAGCATATTCCATGCGAGCCTCGAAGTTTGACAGCCGGCGGTCGCAAAATGCGGGCCGGAAAACAGGTCAAGGCATATGCGTCGGCGCAACGTGGTTCCGCCGTCAGCTTACCATAGCCGAGATGAGGGTTGCGCGACGAAAATCGGCTCCCCCCCCCGGCTGAAAGGTATGTGGTTCCGCGGTTCCTTCTTGGATTCGCTGGGCTGGGCGACCGCTCCGGCGAGCGTGCCCTCAGTTCTTGCGGTGGGCGACTGGGCTGCGTTCTGCCGGGAAGGCACCCCCAAGCCGTTTCGAACAGACCATTCAGGGTGACGGCATTATGGCGGCATCACCTTGGATCAGAGGCGCGACTGCCGATGAGCGCTATGAGGATGGCTACACCGTCACCATAGCCACGGGTGCCGAGGTAACCCGCGAACGGCGACTGGCCATATGGTCGTCAGATATCTCGGCCCGGGCCGGGCGTCGCCTCACTTGGCACTGGAAGCAACATCGAACGCTCGCGCAGCCAAGGGTGGATTTCCACCGCTTGACGCAACGCCTCCTGACCGAGTCCCATGCGGCCCTGGCGCATCAGGATCATCGCCTTGCCGGCGAGCGCAGCGAAGTGCTTCGGCTCGAGCGCCAGCGCCCGCTCGATATCTTCCAGCGAGCCATCGAAATCCTCTTTCAGAAAACGGACGAAGGCGCGCTGATTCCAGCCCTCGGCGTAGCCGGGCGCCTGCATGACGACGCGGTCGAGGATCACCAGCGCCTTGTCGAAATCATAGCTCTCGCGCGCGTCCATCGCGTCAGCGACGGCGCGGGCGATGTCGAGGCTGGGCGCCATCTCCATCCACATGCGCCAGACCGCATCCTCGGCCAGCCGGCCCTCCCGCTCCGTCATCGCGTTGCGCAGCCGCCTGAAGAGTTCGTCGCGGCGCATCGCGGCGGCGTCATCGCTGCCTTGCGCGAAGGTGGGCCACGGTAGCAGGAGTAGGGCCAGGAGGAGGCTGCGGCGGGTCGGCATCGACTATACTCCGTTCAAGCACGAAGATCGTTGCCCGGTTAAGGCACATCGCGCGGCGAGATGCTGCACGAGCACTAAATACCATCATAGGTCAGCCGGAGATATATTTGTTACAGGACCGCGGAGTTCCACGAAGATATTCCTGAAACTGCTCGCGCACATTCGCCAGGCCTCGGAACATCTCCAATGCCGACTTGAGGGTGAGCATCATGATATTGATCGAATCCACGGGCCGCTCGACAAGATTGGTGAAGAAGCCCGGCTTATCCTTCTCATCGGCTTTGTGCCGGACGACTGGAACGACAACGGGCTTGCTGGCCAAAACGTGCGACGCGTCAAGGTGTCGTCGTGCCGGGGCTGGAGTGCCCCGGCATCTATGGTCCTAGACGAGCGGGCGCCCCTCAGCGCGCGCTTGGCGCCATTCACGCATGAAGGCCGACGCCAACACAAACAGGACGCCGGCAACCAGGGCCGGCCACATCAGCACATAGGCTGTGAGTGCGAAGGTGGACATGAGGTTTCCTTTCCAATTCAGGCGACAGCCTGCTCATCGTCAAAACGGCTCGTCATCTTGCGGATCGTCGTGAAGTCGAAACGGCTGGAGCTTGTGAGCGAGAGCGCGATGCACAGCATGGCGCTGACTGCATAGGCGAGCAGCGAGGCCGTCAGCACCGAATGGGTGTGCATGAAGCCGACGGCGAAAGGCAGCACGCCGACGAAGGCGATGACACCGGCGAAGAGGCCGACACGAATGCCTAAAAAGCCGAACGCCATCAGGCCCATGATCACGCCGACACCGACAGAAGCGATGATGTCCGAGATGACGGCGATGCCTCCGGAGAGCTCGATCAGGCCGAACCGGACAGGGAAGAACACAACCAGTGCGGCAAGCACCGAGACCGTGAACGCCGTGTTGGTCACCCTGTTCCAGTAGAAGCTGGCAATCACCGGGAACACCAGTGCTCCCCAGATGGCGCCGACCAGCACCAGCAGTTCGAGGATATTGAAACGGCTGCTGGCGAAATAGAGCGCTGCGCCGGTCGCCACGATCATCGTCAGGCGTCCGATCAGCAGCATCAGCTGCGGGTTGGCATCACCATTGGCGATGTTGCGTCCGTAGATATCCGCCATGGCGATCGACGACAGAGCCGACAGGTCGGAATCCGCCGTGGAGGCCAGCGAGCCGATGATCAGCAGAAAGAACACGCACAGCATCCCGATACCGAGATAGCTTGCAGCCAGCTGCGGCACGAGATTGTTCGTGTCGCCGTCGAGCGGCTCGATGCCGAGATAGAGCGCCAGAACGCCGAGCATCCCGACGCCGATCACCGTTGCGCCATAGCCGATCGTTGCCGTGACGAAGGTCGGCTTGATCATGTCCTCGCGCACCGCGAACAGGCGCTGGGCGATGGTTTGGTTGCCGATCGCATAGGCCAGAACGGCGCAGATATAGGGCGCGCCCTGGTTGAAGAAGGCTTCCGAGGAAAAGAAGTTCTGTTGCTCGGCCGTCAAATTGTGCACGCCGGCCTCGAAGATCGAAGGGCCGCCAGTGCTGAAGAAGATCGCGGGCACGATCACGATGACTGCACCGAGCATCCCGCAGACCTGGATGAAGTCGGTCAGGATCGAGGCTCGTAGACCGGACCAGAGCGTGTAGAGCAGGACACCTGCCGCTACGATCAGGATTCCGGTCGAAAAGGAGAGTGGGGAGAGCATCGCGATCAGTGCGCCGCCGGCGATGAAGTTCGAGGTCAGGCTGATGACGCTGCCGACGACATTGGAGCCGGCGAGGATCAGCTGGCTCGACCGGCCGTGCCGCGCATGCAGGATTTCCGCCAGCGTGTGCGCTTCGGGCGCAAGCGAGCGGATGCGCCTTCCGAACGGATAGATGAACAGGATCATCAGCGCGCCCCAAAGCCCGTAATGGATCGGTCCCGAAACGCCATAGGTGTAGCCGGAGGTGGCGGAGGCATAGAGAGAGGAAGCCCAGATCCAGGTTGCCGTCATCGAGGCGGCGGAGACGCCGAAGCCGACCCGGTTGCCGGCAGTCATGTAGCTATCGGCGTTTTCCCGCTTCTGACCAATGGACAGGGAGATGATGAAGGTTAGTCCGAAGAAGAGAAATAAAAGCAGAAGAGTGAGAGGGGTTCCTAGTTGTTGAAGTTGCATCGTTCCTATTTTCACGCTTTCGTCACGCGGCTTGAAGAAAATGCAGACCCGTCCTGCAGCGAGTGCAGGAAGGACATGTCCGCGCGGCCAATAAGCGGCAACCAAGTGCCGAGACAGGCGATCCGGATCAGGCCGGATTACATGCGCAAGAAGCGCGCGTCGCCGATGAGTGCTGCGAAGGCAGCCGGGGTTTTCTATCCGACTTGGCGCAATATGCAAGTCTGGGTGTCTGATAACGCGTGCGGGATCGCGCACTCTTTGACCGAGCGATAGACAGAAATCTGCGAGGATACGACCTGGTGCAGATCAGGAACGCGGCTCTTTTGAATCGTTTTCCATGATGGCATCTCTGCCTTCATCTCGGCGGATCGCTGCCGCCACGGCCTGGATAATGGACCTGGACGGCGGCGCTGATCGATCCACATCTGTGTTCAGAAAGAGAGCCCCCATGCGCAATCCCGTGTCCAACTCAGCCAAATGCAAGGTTCGGCTGGATTTCGCCTCCTGCTGGGCATCAGCCGCGCGGCAGGCGGCAGGGATGGGAAACAGCTGATGGCCGCCTATCAACACCCCTCAGGGCACGACC
>NZ_JBDGLC010000009.1:0-241358 GCF_057656055.1 Pseudaminobacter sp. Soil_N_29 | reverse complement strand
TTGCTGTCGTTGCCATGCTGATCGCGCTGATCGGCGGGCGCATCGTCCCCAGCTTCACGCGCAACTGGCTGGTCAAAAACGGCGATGCCCGCTTGCCCGCTGTTTTCGGGCGCTTCGACAAGGCGGCGCTCGTGGCGACGGCGGCCGCCATGAGCCTCTGGGTAACCGTTCCGGAATCGATCGTCACAGGCATCGCGCAGATCGTCGCGGGAGCCCTGCTTGCTGCCCGAATGTTGCGTTGGCGCGGTCATCGGACCATCACCGAGCCGATCCTGTTGATCCTGCATGTAGGCTATCTCTGGCTCGCGGTGGCGCTGCTGCTGCTCGGGGCCTCCACTCTTGGCCATGCCGTTCCCACGAGTGCAGCAATCCATGCACTGACGGCCGGCGCCATCGGAACGATGACGCTCGCCGTGATGACCCGCGCCAGCCTCGGACATACGGGCCGCCAGATCGTCGCCGACCGCTATGTCGTCGTGATCTACCTCGCGGTCACGCTGGGCGCGGCGCTCCGCGTTGCGGCTCCGCTCACTGGGGATCTGTACCTGGACGTTCTCGCCTGCGGTGGAGCTTTCTGGAGCGCTGCATTTCTTCTATTCGCAGTGCGTTACGCACCCATCCTGTGGGGCCCCCGGGCCGTTCAGCGTTAACGGCCATGGAAGCGGTTCCGATTGGCGTTGAGGATTGCACCGCGCGGCTCAATCGCCTTCGATTTTCACGTTGATGTGCCCGTTGTCGTATACCTGCACCTTCAGGTTCGGATTGCCTTTCTGGACCTCGTATTCGACGCCGCTGCCCATCCGCCAGTCATGGACGGGGGTAGTCTCGCCCCATCGGTTGGGCTTTGAGCTAAAGAATTTGTCAGGACGGTCGTTCGGATCGCGCAGGTTGAAATCGTAGAAGTTCTTCCGATCCTGGAGAACGATCTCCTTGGCGCTGGTCAGCCGCTTGCCGTTGTTGTCGAATTTGTCCTTTTCGCTGATGTGGGTCGTGTAGGTTTCGACAAGCTTGGGAGGTGCCGACGCGGCTGCAGGGTCGGCAGTCTTTGCAGGCAGCACCGCGCGGCTTTCCTGCTCAGGGTGTTTGTCTGCCGTGCAAGCACTGACCAGTGCGGTTGCAATAAAGACGGAAACAGTACCGATGCGCTTCAAAGTAGAGCCTCCTCGCTCCGTGCATTGACGGGAGGAAGCTCTAAAGCGATTCCCTTGGCCTGGATAGGATCGCATGATGTTGCCGGGTGGCTCAGGCCTCCTGCTCGGCCGGCGTGCGCGGGTCGAGGCGGACCGCCTCGGGCGTGACGCCGCGCTCGGAGGGCAAGGTCTTGAAGGCTTCGCGGTCTTCCACCGGCACCGGCGCGCGGCGGCTGATGCGCAGCAGCGTGTAGCCGGCCAGCATGAAGTGCGCGAGGGCGGTGGACAGGAACAGGCTTTCCGGGCTCATCGAGCCCATCAGGCCGGCGCCGATGACCGGGCCGATCATCGTGCCGAAGCCGTAGAGCAGCAGCAAGCCGCCCGAAACCTTGACGAAATCTTCCGGGCGGGCGTGGTCGTTGGCATGCGCGACGGCCAGCGAATAGAGCGTATAGGCGAGCGCGCCATAGGCGGCGGTCATCGCGATGACCATGACGCCGCTGCGGGGGGCGGCCAGGAAGATCAGCACGCCGACCGCAGCAGAGCCGAAAGCGGCGGCGGCAAGGACGTAGCGACGGTCGGTCCTGTCGGAGATGCGGCCCATCGGCATCTGCATGGCGGCACCGGCTACCACCACCAGGCTCATCATAAGCGCGATCTGGGCGGTCGAGATGCCGATGCGCGCGCCATAGACCGCGCCGAGCGTGCCCCAGGCACCGTTTGCCACGCCGATCAGCAGGCAGGCGGCAAAGGAGACCGGCGAGTTGGCGTAGAGCCCCTTCAGGTCCAGCGACACGTCCTGCAGCGGCTTGGGATGGGCGGCGCTGGACACCGCCGTAGGAATTAGCGAGAGGCAGAAGAAGATGCCGGCGACCATGAATAGTGAATCGTTGCTCACGTCGCCCGCCGCCACCATCATCTGGCCGGCCATGATCGAGCCAAAGGTGACCATCATGTAGAGGCCGAACACCGTGCCGCGGTTCTCGTTGGTGGCGCGCTCGTTGAGCCAGCTTTCGATGACCATGAAGGCGCCGGCCATGGCAAAGCCGGTGAAGGCGCGCAGCACGATCCACACCCACTCGTCGATCCACAGCCCGGTGAGCAGCGCGATGATCGCCGCCGAGGCAGCGAAAGTGCCGAAGGCGCGGACATGGCCGGCCCGGCGCACCAGGCGTGGGGCGAAGTAGCAGCCGGCCACGAAGCCGCCGGCCCAGGCGGTGCCCATCAGGCCGAGAGCCGCGGTGGAAAAGCCTTCTTCCTGGCCACGCAGGGGCAGCAGCAGGCCGTGCAGGCCCGAAGCCGCCAGCAGAAAGGCAGTGCCGCGCAGGAGCGAGAAGATCGGTTTATAGGCTGCAAGCATGCGTCTGTCCGGCGAATCGGAATTGAGGAGGGGTATCCCTTGAAGATACCGACATTCCGACTTTTCGGCGGCGCGCTTGCGACATGTTCGGCCAATTAACCGCGCTTGAACAACGCCTCGGCTGCGTTCTTGGTGGCATCCCTGGACTTCAGCTCTGCCTCCAGCCGCGCGAGCTCCGCCTTGAGCTGGGAGATTCGCTCGGCAAGGTCGCCGACCGAGAGCAGCGAAAGATCCTGCCCGACGACATGCTGAGCTGCGGGTTTCTTGGGTTCGTCGTCGAAGATCGCCATTGTCGCCTCGCCAGTGCTTCCTGCCGGTTTGCCAGTCGAGGCGACAGCCTACATAAGGGTGGGCACAAGATGCAAATTCCGGACGCCTGACCGGCGGCCGAAGAAAGGAAGGCGAGCGATGACCAGCGGCGAGACGTTGCCCGAGAAGATGATGGCGGTGGCGATCACCACCCCCGGCGGCCCGATGGTGCTGAAGCCCGAGCGGCGCGACTTGCCGCTGCCCGGCACCGGCGAGATCCTCATCCGGGTCAAGGCCGCCGGCGTCAACCGGCCCGACGTGGCACAGCGCAAGGGCGCCTACCCGCCGCCGCCCGGCGCTTCCGACCTGCCGGGGCTGGAGGTGTCGGGCGAGGTCGCGGCGGTTGGCGAGGACGTGAAGCGCTGGCGCATTGGCGACCAGGTCTGCGCGCTGACCCCCGGCGGCGGCTATGCCGAGTATGCCAGGGTGCACGAGACCAACGCGCTGCCGATACCGGCCGGCTTCACCTACACCGAGGCGGCGGCCTTGCCGGAAACCTTTTTCACCGTATGGCACAACGTGTTCCAGCGCGGCGGGCTGAAGGGCGGCGAGGCGTTTCTGGTGCATGGCGGCTCCTCGGGCATCGGCACCACGGCGATCCAGCTTGCCGCTGCATTCGGCGCCTATGTCATCACCACGGCCGGCAGCGCGGAGAAATGCGAGGCCTGCCTGCGGCTGGGAGCGGACCGCGCCATCAACTACCGCACCGAGGATTTCGTGGCTGCGGTCAAGCAGGCGACCGAAGGGCGCGGCGCCAATGTCATCCTCGACATGGTGGGCGGCGACTATGTCGCCCGCAATTACGAAGCGGCCGCCGTCGAGGGCCGCATCGTGCAGATCGCCACGATGGGCGGGGCGGTGGCCAGCACCGACTTTTCCAGGTTGATGGTGAAGCGGCTGGTTCACACCGGTTCCACGCTCAGGCCGCGCCCGGTGGAGGTCAAGGCCGACATTGCGGCGGGGCTGGAGGCGCATGTGTGGCCCCTGCTTTCCAGCCGCCGCATCGCGCCGGTGATGGACATGATCTTCCCGCTGCGCGAGGCCTGGCGCGCCCATGAGCGCATGGAGGAAGGCCAGCACATAGGCAAGATTGTCTTGGACGTGGCGTAGGGGGCGGGCTGGCGTAAGGCGCATGTCATTGCCGGCATCCCGCCCCGCACGTACCCCCACCCCTAACCCCTCCCCACAAGGGGGAGGGGAACTTTGCTGCGTGGCCGCTCGGCGCCAACCTTCACCGTTTTTGGCGGCCACGACGACGAAATCGTCCTCTCCCCCGGTGGGGAGGGGTTAGGGGTGGGGGTACAAGCCCGCTTGAGTGATTGACGCTTGCCATGCGCCCACCCAGCGCTCTTGCGCCGCACCGGCCCTCCGCTATGGCTCCGGGCGTTCGTCATTCGAAAAGCCAAATCGTTGGCTTTTCGTCCGCTTCGCGGACCATTCCTCACCCTCCACATTCGCGTGGCCAGCCGCCGCCGAGGCCCGGGCTTGGGGGCTCGTCACCCAGTGACGCTACCGTAGCGCCACCAGCCCGGACGCCGTCGCCCTCCACGCGCATCCGGTTCATGACCCGTGTTCCCGCGAGGGCGATGCGGCCATTATGCCGGCTGCGCAAAAGGCGGGGATGAAAGAGGCGGAACTATTTCGTAGATCGCAACCGGTTCAAGCACTTGCGGCCGGACCCGGCCGGATTTCATCCACCTGAACGCGCAGCCGCGCGGGCGAAGCTGGTCGAGACGGCCGGATGAAGTTGGCGCCGGCCGGCCGAAATGCGCCGTTTTCTGGGCGCTTCCGCCGCAAAATGGTCGCGAGGGGGTCCTGAAACGGTCCCACATGCCTGTTGAGTCCACCGCGGTGATGGACACCCTACGACAATCAAGAAATGGGCGCGCGGGATGCGCGATCTGGGATATGCGAGCTTTTTTCGTTGCACTGGTTGCATTGATTGCCGCGGTGACGGCTTCGGATATGGCCCTGGCGGCACCGCGGCCGCAACCTACCAAGCAGGATGTGCTGGCCTGGATGAACGCCTATAATCCGAGCCGCGACCTTGCCCGGGCGCCATCGGTGATGAAGGCGGCGAGCGAAATCGGCCTGCTGAACGATCCGGAAGCGGCGGGCATGTATGTCGGCTTCATGGCCGGCATGATCGGCTCGAAGCCGAAAAGCGCCGATGACACCGTCAAGAAGCTGCTGGTGCTGCGCACGGCCGATCATTGGGCCATCGTGCGCGCCATCGCCTATTCCGGCCACCCCGACTGGCGCGGGCTGATGACGCGGTCGGCGCCGAAGATTCCGACGCGCAAGCTGATGGCGCAGCGCTACCTGGAGGGCAAGCTGCCGACCCCGGACACGCCCGTGGCCGAAAATAAGACCACGTGGAAGGACCGCGCCAACCCGACCAAATGGTTTGCCCGGAAGATGGAGGACAGGGAGATTCCGCTGGAGCAGCGCCCGGAGATGCTGGACGTCTACTGGGGCTACTACTACGCGGCGCGCAGTCCCGCGCCGCTCCAGCGCATGATCAGGATGCTGCCGTGGTCGGTCGAGCGGGACAACGTCGAGAAGCTGACGATCGGCAGCATGGCCAAGTTCACCATGGCCATGAACGCCTCGCGCGACCAGAAGCTGCTGCAGCAGCTGAAGAAGCTGCATGGGCAGCAGACCGACAGGGAGACGGCGAAGCAGCTTGCAGAAACGATCGAAGCCGCCGAGACCGTCGAGATCTCGTCGCTGCGCAAGACCGCGATGGACCGGCTCGAGGACCTCAAGCGGATGGGCCCCGGCTCCAAGCGAGACGTGGCATGGTGGGGCAAGCTGGGGCAGGGCGCGCTTTCGATAGGGTGCATCGCGGCCGCGGCCACCGGCCAGGTGGCGCTCGGCATTCCCTGCGTGGTGGGTGGCGCGGCATCGTCGGCGGTGCTGAACTACTGGGCGGCGCCGTAAGACTGTAGAACTCAGCCCACGGGGCCGGCGGCGTCCGACGGCTCCTGGCCCACGGCCGCCGAGCGCCGCCTCATCAGCACCGAGTGCTTGTGGCCGTAGAGGAAATAGACTGCCAGGCCGATGGCCAGCCACACGATCAGCCGCAGCCAGGTGTCGAGCGGCAGGCCGGCCATCAGCAGCAGGCAGAACAATATGCCCAGTATGGGCACCACCGGAACGCCGGGGGCGCGGAACGGCCGGGCGGCGGTGGCGTGGCTCTTGCGCAGATAGAGCACCGCGCCGCACACCAGCACGAAGGCAAACAGCGTGCCGATGCTGACCATCTCGCCCAGGATGCCGATCGGGGTAAGCGCGGCGATGATGGCGACCACCGTGCCGATCACGATCTGGCTCTTCCATGGCGTTCTGCGGACGGGGTGGATCTCCGTGAATATTGGCGGTAGCAGGCCGTCATGGGCGATGGTGAAGAATATGCGGCTCTGGGCGTAGAGCAGGACCAGGATGACCGTGGTCAGGCCGGCGATCGCGCCGATCTTGATCAGCACCGAGAACCAGGTAAGCCCGATGACATCGACGGCCCTTGCGATGGGGTCGGCGACGTTGAGATCCTGATAGGGCACGATGCCGGTGAGCACCGCCGCAACCGCGATGTAGAGCAGGGTGCAGATGGCAAGCGAGCCCAGTATGCCGATGGGCATGTCGCGCTGCGGGTTCCTGGCTTCCTGGGCTGCGGTGGAAACCGCGTCGAAGCCGATGAAGGCGAAGAACACCACCGCCGCGCCGCGCAGTATGCCGCTCCAGCCGAACTGGCCGAACTCGCCGGTGTTTTCGGGGATCAGCGGATGCCAGTTGGCCGGCGAGACATAGGCCGCGCCGATGAGGATGAAGGCCAGCACCACGGCGAGCTTCACCGCGACCATGACGTTGTTGAGCCGCGCCGATTCGGATGTGCCGATGACGAGCAGGTAGGTCAGCACCGCGACGATGAAGGCGGCCGGCAGGTTGACGATGCCGTGGACCACCGTGCCGTCGGCAAGCTTGTCGGCCACCGTTCCCGGCGCCGCCGCGAAGGCCGGCGGAAAGGCGATGCCGAAGTTCTTCAGCAGGCTGACGACGTAGCCCGACCAGCCGACGGAAACGGTTGCCGCGCCCATGGCGTATTCGAGGATGAGGTCCCACCCGATGATCCAGGCCACCAGTTCGCCGAGCGTGACATAGGTATAGGTGTAGGTGCTGCCCGAAACCGGGATCAGCGCCGCAAGCTCGGCATAACACAGCCCGACGAAGCTGCAGGCGATGCCGGCCAGGACGAAGGAGAGCATGACACCCGGCCCCGCAAACTGCGCCGCGGCGGTTCCGGTCAGCACGAATATGCCGGCGCCGATGATGCAGCCGATGCCGAGCGCCGTGATGCTGAGCGCGCCCAGGCTGGGCACAAGCTTGTGCCCCCTTGCGCCGCGGACGATTTCGGCCAGGGGCTTGCGGTGCATGTAGTCGGCCAGGGACATGGCTTCATTTCCTGGGCGCCGAGTGCTCCTGCCGCCTGGCCGGCCGCGCCACGAATTGCGGATTGCAAACCGACAATTCGCCATGGCGGGCGCGGGTTCCGCCCCTGCAGGCGAAAATCGCGAAGTCGTGTAGGCGCCGGCCCAGGGCCGTTCGCTTCGAGCGTTCAGGGGGCTGTGGCGATGGCGCTTTGATCGCGGTCAATGATGCGGGGGCGCTATGCGCGCTAGAGTTGCGGGCCCGCAATTCTGCTCGCGCGGGCTGCTCACGGAGTTTTGCGCCATGAATGCCCTGATCGGAAAGGCCGTTCTTCTTGCCGCGGTAGCCGCAGCCGCAATCATCCCGCCGGCCGCCGCTTGTACCGGGATCATGCTGAAAACGAAGGACGGGTCCATCGTGCATGGACGCACGGTCGAGTTCGGCACGACCATCGACAGTTCCATCGCCGTGGTTCCGCGCGGATATGCCTTCGTCGGCCAGACCCCGAGCGGGGAAGGGCTGAAATATTCGGCCAAGCACGCGGCCGTCGGGGCGATCGCGTTCAAGGACCTGAAGCTTCTGGACGGCCTCAACGACGCTGGCCTGGCGGTCGGGGCGTTCTATTTCCCGACCTTTGCCGGCTACACGCCGGTCACGCCCGCCAACCAGGAAAAGGCGCTGTCACCGGCCGATTTCACCAACTGGCTGTTGACGCAGTTCGCCTCGGTGGGCGAGGCGCGCGAGGCGGTGGAGAGCGAGGCTGTCGTCATCGCGCCCACCGTGCTGCAGGGCTGGGGACCGGAGCCGCCGCCGTTCCACTATGTCGTCTATGACAGGACCGGCGCCAGCATCGTCATCGAGCCGATAGCCGGGCGGCTCGTGGTGCACGACAACCCCCTGGGCGTGATGACAAATTCGCCGGCATTCGACTGGCACATGACCAATCTGCGCAACTACATCGCGCTCAATCCGCGCAACGTGCCGCCGATCACCATCGACGGGAAGGTTTTCCAGCAGCTGGGGCAAGGAAGCGGCATGCTGGGTCTGCCCGGCGACTTCACGCCGCCTTCGCGCTTCGTGCGCGCGGCAGTCTTCAGCGCCACGGCCATACCCTCCGACAATGCCGCACAAGGCATCGAGCAGGTCTTCCACATCCTCAACAATTTCGACATTCCGGTGGGCGTGGCGCGGGAAGAGGATGGCGGCGTTATGCACACCGACTACACGATGGTTACCACCGCCCGCGACCCGCAGAGCCTGCGCTATTATTACAAGACCTACGACGACCAGACGATCCGCATGGTCGACCTGACGAAATTCGATCCCGAGGGCAAGAAAATCCGGCTGTTGAGCACCAGGGGCACGCAGCCGGTCGTGGATATGAGCGACGAGGTGAAGTGATCGGAATTTGCGGTGACTGTGCTGAAGCTCGATAGCTCGCAAATGTCAGGCGAGATTTTTCTGGCGGCTCTCGTTCAACAGGACCTTCGACCTGACCGCCTCGCGATCGACCGAGGTCTGATTTCCTTCGCCGTCAAACGGGTTCTTGAAATCAAAAGCGAAGGGACAGGCTCCCCGATCGTGCAGAAACTCGTGCCGCACCACGGCCTCCTGCCATGTGGGACGGTGGCTCTCGTCGACCCACCAAAGCACATAGGGAGGCCATGCCGGCTTGAGAAACCATTCCCGCCCGTGTTTCAGGGCCTCGGCGTGAACGCCGCTGTAGGAGAACGCCACAGCCGAGGCCAGATCTTCCCACAAGGACAAGGTGGATGGTGACCACCCATCTCCACGCTCGATGTAGAATCTGGGAAAAACTTGTTCGCCCCAACTCGGCGGGCCGGGCTCGTCAAGATAACCGGATCGCGCGATAAACCCGTCGCTTTGTTCAACGACCTGGAAATTCATATCATTACGATCATGAAAGCCCTGATTTGAGGGATCATCGGCGGGATGCCGGAATATACCGAAAGTGTACAGGGCGAGGCTTTTTCCCGTCATCCGTTCTCCTGGAGTTTTGCGGGACGGTCATGATCCAGAGTTCAAATATACGGTCTTGCCAACGGTTTACGCAACGCCGGGCAGTCTAAAATTTTACCGGGCGCGCCCGCGACCGAATGCCAGGAAACGATTCTCGAGGCTGGACTGCCAAACGCTTCGGCGCTTGCGTAGAATTTCTTGGGCTGGCGTGCTCCCGGCAGCGCGGTTCCTCTTCAACGGGTTCGAGTTGCTTTCTCCGCGTGATATTTCATCGAGGCGAGCCGTGGGCGGCGGTTTCCCGATCATGGGAATTTCGTGAAGTTTTCTTGCTCCAGGGCCCGAACAGCGTTATATAACCGTCGAATTCCCGATTTCGGTGGTCTTGATCCACCGCCCGCGTAAAGGGACGCGGGCGAACGAGAGGATATTTTCGATGGCCAATACGCTGCTTATGCCCAAGGCGACCGCCGTCTGGCTGGTCGACAACACGGCGCTTTCCTTCGACCAGATCGCGCAGTTCTGTTCGCTGCACCCGCTGGAAGTGAAGGCGATTGCCGACGGCGAATCGGCCCAGGGCATCAAGGGCATGGACCCGGTCATGACCGGCCAGCTTTCGCGCGAGGAGATCGCCCGCGGCGAGCGTGACATCAACCATCGCCTCAAGCTTTCCGAGCCCAAGGTGCGGGTGCCCGAGACCAAGCGCAAGGGCCCGCGCTACACGCCGCTTTCCAAGCGTCAGGATCGCCCCAACGCCATTCTGTGGCTGGTGCGCAACCACCCCGAGCTGAAGGACGCGGCGATTTCGCGCCTGGTCGGCACCACCAAGTCGACCATCGAGCAGATCCGCGAGCGCAAGCACTGGAACTCGGCCAACCTGGTGCCGATGGACCCGGTGACGCTGGGCCTTTGCTCGCAGATCGACCTCGACATCGAGGTGCAGCGCGCCTCGCATGGCCGCCCCGCCGCCGCCCCCACGGGCGAGACCCTGCTGCCGGCCTCCATGACCGAGCGGATGGAGCCGGAGCTGGAGAAGCACGCCGAGGAAGAGAAGGAGCTGGACGCCAACGCGGTGTTCGCCAAGCTTTCCTCGCTGAAGTCCAGCCACGACGACGAAGACGAGGACGATCTTCACCGCCGCTGAGTAGCATTGGAACAACAAAAAACCCCGCTTCGGCGGGGTTTTTTGTTGGGCGCTAGGCAGGATTCAGGCGCTGGGGATGAACTTCAGGACGCCGACGATGTCGGACCCGGATTCCTCCTTCCGGTCGGAAGGATGGTTGACGCCGTCCGTGACGGCGACCTCGGCGAAATCGAACGGGCTTATCCCTTCCAGGCAAGCGGCGTTGACGCCGAACTGGTTGGGGTTCGACCGGCGCTGGTGATGGGTATAGATGCCGCATTTCGAGCAGAAGTAGTGTTTGGCGGTGCCGGTGTTGAACTGATAGAGGGTCAGCGCGTCGGCGCCGGAGACGATTTCGACGCCGCCCAGCTCGGCCGTCACCGCGACCGCGCCGCGCATGCGGCAGTAGGAGCAGGTGCAGCGACGCGCGGAGCGCAAGCCATCGGTCAGCTTGACGCGCAGGCGCACCGTGCCGCAGTGGCATGCTCCGTCGATCTCGCGAATATCCATGTCCATGTTGGTCTCCGTCGCTTGGCGCCTGAGCATCCGTGCCGAAGCCTGATCGGGCGACGCAGGTCGAACGGCCTCAGACACGCATCGAGCGGCTGATGCCGTCGCCGGAATATTCGTTGCGCTCGACGCGGCGGTAGAAGTCGGCAAGCTGCTTGCCGCGCTCGGGCCGGAAGCTGCGCCCCGCCGCGGTGACCCTGGCGATGCGGTCGATGCGGAAGGCGCGGAAGTCGCCGCGCATCTCGCACCAGGCCACCAGCGTCCACACCTTGCCCCAGAACCAAAGGCCGAGCGGGCGCACGTCGCGCATGGTGCCACGGCCGGCCTCGTCGCGATAGTCGAGGGCGAGCACGTCGCGCTTTTCGATGGAGCGTTCGAGGATGTCGATGGCGTCGCGGTCGGCGTCGCTGACCACCCACATCGGCGTGTGGATCTCGGTGCGGGCGATGCGGCTCTTTTCCGAATCGGGCAGCACGGCGCCGATCTTGACCAGAGCCTCGTCGGCCGCGCGGGCCATGGTGGCCCCGCCGAAGGCGCGCACCATGCGGGCACCCGCCACCAGCGCCACGATCTCGTCGCGTGTGAACATCAGCGGCGGCAGGTCGAAGCCTTCGCGCATCATGTAGCCGACGCCGGCCTCGCCATCGATGGGCACGCCGGTCGACTGCAGGTCGGCGATGTCGCGATAGATGGTGCGCTCGGACACTTCGAGCCACGCACCGAGCTTCTGCGCGGTGACGAGGCGCCCGCCACGCAGGTGCTGAACGATCTGGAAGAGCCGGTCGGCGCGTCGCATGGCAATCCACTATCAAAGCTGGCCACTGTCAAAGCTGGCTATCGAGGGCCGCATGTTGGCATGGGTCTCCTGACAACATAATGTCAGGAGCGTTCGGCGTCTGTCAGGAAAATTCGCGCGCGAAAAGCCTTTCCATTTCCGCCACATGCTCCGCGCGCTCGGGATAGAGCGCCTTCAGGAAGGTGAGCGCGAAGGTGCCGGGCGCCGAGCCGGGCGCGGAAACGATGCGGTTGTCGGCTACGGCGTGCGGCACGTCCCTGTAGCGGGTGGCACCTGCATAGCCGGGCTCGTGCTGCAAAATCCATTCGCGGCCGTTGCTGGTGTGGTCGGCATTCTCGAACAGGCCGGCGCGGGCAAGCGCCAAAGTGCCGCCGCAGATGCCGCCGACCACGCCGCCGCGCTCCTCGACCGTGCACAGCAGCGCCGAGATGTCGGGCGTGCGCGGGGTTGCCCAGAGGTCGGAGCCGATGACGGCAATGGCGTCGAGATCGGCGTTTTCGGCCGGATCGGCGCCGCGCTGCGGGGTGAGGCGGAAGCCGCTCATGGAACTGACAACCTCGCCGGTGGGCGTGAGCGACACGGCTCGCGCATCGAACCATTCGGCGAGCGAGCCGGAAAGCAGCCCGTATTCCCAGTCGGCGAAGCCTTCGACAAAGACGAAGCCAACCGATTTCTGGCGTGTCATGGCAGGTCCCTCCAGCATTTCAGCCGCGGTGCGCGCGCCGGGCCGCATATCTGTCCGGCCAGCCTATGTCCTTCAGGAGGCTTTCGGGAAGCGAATTCATGAAGCGTTCCGTGCGGACCTGGTCGCGCAGGGTCTGGAACTTGCCGACATACTTGCGGACGGCGCTAAAAACATCTGGCGTGAACATTGCGACTCTCCTCGGCTTGCAGGAGGCACTGTCTCACACCCATCCTGACAGCGGTGCGTCAGGAGTGGCCGCCCGCGCAGGCGGGCAGCCGCCAGCGCGAACGGTTTCCACATTTCGGGGTCACGCTCTGTGTCAGACGCCGATGCCGCGCGCGGCGAGCGCTGCCTTGATCTCCTCCAGGATGGCGGGATCGTCGATCGTGGCGGGCATGATCCACTCCTCCCTGTCGGCGATCTTCTGCATGGTGGAGCGCAGGATCTTGCCCGAGCGCGTCTTGGGCAGGCGCTTGATGGTGACCACCAGCTTCAAGGCCGCGACGGCGCCGATGCGGTCGCGCACCAGCTGCACGATCTCCTTCTCGATGATCGCCGGATCGCGCGTGGCGGCAGACGATAGCACCACGAAGCCGCAGGGCACCTGGCCTTTCAGCGGGTCGTTGATGCCCACCACCGCGCATTCGGCAACATCCGGGTGCTCGGCCAGCACTTCCTCCATGCCGCCGGTGGAGAGCCGGTGACCGGCGACGTTGATGATGTCGTCGGTGCGGGCCATGATGAAGAGATAGCCGTCCTCGTCCAGATAGCCGGCATCGGCGGTCTTGTAGTAGCCGGGGAACTCATCGAGATAGGCGCGGCGGAAGCGCTCGTCGGCGTGCCAGAGCGTGGGCAGGCAGCAGGGCGGCAGCGGCAGCTTGATCACCACATTGCCGAGCGTGCCGGGCGCGGCCGGATGGCCGGCGTCGTCCAGAACCTGCACGTCGTAGCCGGGCATGGCCACGCCCGGCGAGCCGTATTTGACCGGCAGCTGCCCAAGGCCGACCGGGTTGTGGCTGATCGGGCCGCCGGTCTCGGTCTGCCACCAATGGTCGATGACCGGGCGGTTCAGCCGCTGCTCGGCCCATTTGATGGTCTCGGGGTCGGCGCGCTCGCCGGCCAGGAACAGGGTGCGGAATTTTTGCAGGTCGTAGCGACCGACATGCTCGCCGGCCGGGTCTTCCTTCTTGATGGCGCGGAAGGCGGTGGGCGCCGTGAACAGCGCAACCACCCCGTGCTCGGAAATGACGCGCCAGAAGGTGCCGGCGTCGGGCGTGCCGACTGGCTTGCCTTCGAACAGGACGGTGGTGCAGCCGTGGAAGAGTGGTGCGTAGACGATGTAGGAGTGGCCGACCACCCAGCCGACATCGGACGCGGCCCAGAACACCTCGCCGGGCTTCACGCCGAATTCGTTCTCCATCGACCATTTCAGCGCGACCATGTGGCCGCCATTGTCGCGCACCACGCCCTTGGGCTGGCCGGTGGTGCCGGAGGTGTAGAGGATGTAGAGCGGGTCGGTGGCCTTGACCGGCACGCATGGCACCTGGCGGCCGGACGCCTTCGCGGCGGCGACGGCGTCGGCATAGTCGAGGTCGCGGCCGGGGGTGAGTTCGCAGCGCTGCTCGTCGCGCTGGAGGACGATGCAGCGCTCGGGCTTGTGGCGGGCGATCTCGATTGCGCCGTCGAGAAGCGGCTTGTAGGCGACGATGCGGCCGGGCTCGATGCCGCAGGAGGCCGAGACGATCAGCTTCGGCGTCGCGTCGTCGATGCGGGTGGCGAGCTCCTTGGCGGCGAAACCGCCGAAGACCACGGAATGGATGGCGCCCAGCCGCGCGCAGGCGAGCATGGCAAACACCGCTTCCGGCACCATGGGCATGTAGATGATGACGCGGTCGCCCTTGCCGACGCCCTGGTCCTGCAGCACGGCGGCAAGGGCGGTGACTTCGGCCAGCATCTCGGCATAGGTGAATTTCTGCTGCCGGCCGGTGACCGGGCTGTCGTAGATGAGCGCGGTCTGATCGGCGCGACCACCGGCGACGTGGCGGTCGACGGCATTATGGCAGGTGTTGCATTCGGCGCCGGCGAACCAGCGGCCATAGACGCCGGTGTCGGGGTCGAAGACCTTGTCCCACGGCTTGAACCAGTCGATGTCGCGCGCGGCCTCGGCCCAGAATCTTTCCGGGTCGCGTTGCCAGCTTTCATAGACTTCGTGATAGCGCGAAGACATCAAGTTACCTCCCAAGTATCGGTCCGGCTTGTTGCTGGCCGGCATTCCAGTTTCCCGGGGATAATCATAGCGGCCGGCGCGGCTCTGGCTATGGAAATAAGCGCCTAATTCCTCCACTGGATGGGCGGGGTAATCGCATGCGGCATGACTTACCCCCACTCCACCTCGCTTCGCTCGGCACCTCTCCCCCTCAAAAGGGGAGAGGAAGGGTGCGAGCCTGCGGTCGGCGCTTCCTCTCCCCCGTCGAGCGGGGGAGAGGTGGTTTGCAAAGCAAACCGGAGTGGGGGTCGATTGCCATATCGCACCTCCTTTGCTCGCCAGCGCTTTGACAAAGCCTGGCGTTGCTGCTCAAACACGCCATGTCCAAAGCGCTGTCGCTCGTCATCATCGGCATCATGCTGATCCAGGTCATCAAGCCGCTCGGCCTGCCGGGCTTGAGGCAGCGGCGCGACTTCTGGAAGCTGGCGCTTCTGGCGCTGGGGGCGATCGCGCTGACCGTGCTTCTCAGCCACGGGCACTGACGGGCGCGGACAAACCCGGCGTGCCGGTTGAAAGTCCGAGGCATGGGTCCCCGGAACCTCCGCATCTCGCTTCGCTCATGCTCCGGCCCGAGGACGACGGAGGTGTGAGCCCACTCGACGGACTACCGGCTAGCTCTCAGCCAGCACAAGCTCGGCCAAATGCTCGGCCCAGGCGCGGTAGCCGGCGGCCGAGGCATGAAAGCCGTCGGTGGAAAAGCCGGCCGCGGGGTCGAGGATGGGCAGGCGCGTGGCGGGCGCGGCGCCGCGTTCGTGGCACAGCCGCGTGCCGAGCGCGTTGACGGCGCCGGCGCGGACTTCGAGGATCTTGGCCAATAGCGGCGGCAGCGCCGGCATGCTGGTGAACTCCACCACAGGCGACCACACCACGCGCGCCTCCGGCCATTTGGCGCGCAGCGCATAGAGCAGGCCGCCGAACTCCTTCTTGAAGCGGCGCAGCGTGTGGAAATTCTTGGTGTCGTTGGTGCCGATGGACAGCACGATATGCGTCCACGGGTCGGGCGCCAGGTTGGGCAGCACATGGTCGCGCAACTCGCCGGCGGTGGCCGAGTTGAAGCCAGCGGCCCGCCAGCGGACGGCGCGGCCGGTGCGGGCCGAGATCAGCGACGCCAGCTGCGCGGCAAGGCCGTCCTGCGAATGGTCGATACCGACGGAAGCGGCCGAGGAATCGCCCAGCACCAGAAGCGAGAGGGCGGGCTCGCTGCCCTCGATGGCGTGCAGAACCGGCCCGCGCGCCGGCAGCATGCGCGAGGTGCGGCGGCGCACCCCAAGCCCCTGCCAGACATAGGCGGGAAGGGCGAGCCAGGTGAGGAGCGGGGCAAGGCGCGACATGGGCCGGTTATAGAGCGTGCCAATTGCCGTGACTATGCCGGAACATATGTCAACCTGATCACCTCTTCGCCGATGCGATCGCTCGCCACGAGGCGCAGTCGGGGCCGCGGCCCGGCGAAGAACGGCTTGCCGCCGCCGAGCACAACGGGATGGAGGTACAATCGATACTCGTCGACAAGGCCCATTTCGGCCAGGCCTGCCGCCAGTTCCGGTCCGGAAACTTCAATCTCACCATCGAGCTGAGTTTTCAGCCCGCGTATCGCCGCCTCGACGTCATCCTTGACAAGAGTCGCGTTGGGGCCAACCTCGTTCAACGAGCGCGACACGACCCACTTCGGTTGGCTCCGCCACGCCGCCGCATAGTCACGTTCTGCCTCGTCCCACTCGGAATGGTCTTCGTCCCAATACCGCATCACCTCGTACATGCGGCGACCGTAGACAGTGCCGGCCAGCCCGCGCACGTCGTCGATGAAATGACGAAAAACCGCAGGATCGGGCGCAAATGCCATGTGGTCGACATAGCCGTCCAGCGACTGGTTCAATGCAAAGACGAGCCTCGCCATGTGGGATATCCTCCTCGCTACCTCCTGGAAGCTGCCGAGGGTACGTAGAAATGAAGCGGGCTACAATCCGGGGCAGCAGATGGTCGCGCAACTCTCCGGCCATGGCCGAGTTGAAGCCCGCCGCACGCCAGCGCGGGGCGCGGGCCGGTACGGGCCGAGATCAGCGATGCCAGCTGCGCGGCCGGCCCTTCCTGCGAATGGTTGATGCCGACGGAAGCGGCGGAAGAATCGCCAAGCACCAGAAGTGAGACGGCTGGCTCGCTGCCTTCGATGGCGTGCAGACCGGCCCGCGCGCCGGCAGCATGCGCGTGGTGCGGCGGCGCACCCCAAGCCCCTGGGGAGGTGAAAACCCGGCTTGCGCGGTGCAGACTTCGGAGAGAAGCCAGGAGACCTGCCGGGACAGTCTGCTCACGATCTCATCCCGGTAGTTCGTCGGCGGTCATTACTCCTGAAACCAGACCTTGCAGGCGGCCGTCGTCATCGGTGATACTCTCGCAGAAGTCAGGTGCAGAACTTTCGTTTTAATTGGGAGACTTGCTAATCGCGGATGACGCATGCATGCGACTAAGAACCAGTCCGTGAGAATGGTCATTTATGCCTTCGATACCGCTGCCATTCGTCATCTCCCTTCTTCTCTGCCTTATCCTCGTGCGGATAATCAGGCAGGGAGAACGGAAGCTTGGGCTGTTTCCGCTGCTCGTCGCCACTTTTGCCGCTCAGGCGGTCTTGTCGGGACTGAACTGGAACGTTGACTGGCATCCGGCCCGTTTTGTCCAGCCGGTCGTCGCCGCCGTCCTTCCTGCACTCTCCTTCGCGGCCTTCGACCAGTTGCGCCGCAATAACCTTGCAAAGCCCCTCCACCTATTGCTGCACCTGATGCCAGCGAGCTTCGTTGTGGTTCTTGTCGTCTTTTGGCGGACGCCGATCGATATCGTTCTCTTTGCCATCTACCTTGGATACGGTCTTGCGCTCTTACGGGTTGCGCGACAGGGGCCGGACGCGCTTTCCGCTGTGCGTATTGCCGATGAGTGGACCGCGCATAAAGCGCTCGTCGCAGTGGCGGTCATGCTTGTTGTGACGGCTTTTCTCGACGCAATAGTGTCGCTCGATTTCTTACTTGGTGATGGCCAGCAGGCCCGAACGCTTCTCACGGTTGCGAGTGTTCTGTGGCTAGCGGTTGCCGGTTACGCCGCCACGGTCGCGGACAAATCCCGTCCCGACAATGAGGCAAATACCACTGCGGAAGATTTCGCCCCCTGCTCCTCCCCACTACCGGCATCTACAAGCATTGGAGATGACGAAGCTACAGCAAGCCGGGTCGATGCCCTGATGCTTGAGCAGCATCTCTATCGCGACCCGGACCTGACACTGGAGCGTCTTGCAAGGCGTGCGGGCATCCCAGGACGCCAGATTTCTGGTGCTCTGAACCGAATTCATGGCCGCAACATCTCGCAGGTCGTGAATGAATACCGCGTCAGCGATGCCAAACGGCGGCTGGCCACGACAAGCGATCCGGTGACAGCCATCATGCTGGAAGCGGGTTTCGGTACAAAATCGAACTTTAATCGGGAATTCCTACGCGTCACAGGCATGACCCCGAGCAGTTATCGGCGCGCTAGCGGCGAGACAGCTACCGCGCCTGATGCACCGACGGAAGCGCCCGCCTCGTAGGCCTTCGCCTCGGTCCAAAGTCATCGCACGAAACGACCTAGATCGCGATTTCGAACGTCCGAGATCGTGTTCAAGGGCGCGCCGTTCTCGATTTTGGTCAAGTTCCAGTTTGACTCCACGCTCCCCTCAGCATCAACCAGGATGCGACCTGAGATCAGCAGCGTGTCGAAGATGAAGGCCAAAAGAGGAAATCCTGTGAAATCGTTGATAAAAATCGCGATGTTGCTCTGCCTCACCACCGCTTCGGTGCTGATGGTGCATCATTCGGTCGCTGCCAGTGAATTTGTCGGCATGCGGCAGATTGCGGCTCCCACCAAAGAGCGAGGCAGCGATCTCGCTGTCACCGTTTGGTACCCGGCGGACCCAGGTGGCAAACCTATCACGCTTGGCGAGAACGTATTTTTTGTGGGGACGGACGCCATGCTCGAAGCCCCGATCTCGCGCGGAAAATACCCGCTGATCTTGTTATCCCATGGCGCTGGCCTGGGAGGAACTCCACACGCAGTGAGCTGGATTGCAACGCCATTGGCAAAGCAGGGGTTCATCGTGGCCGCTCCTACTCATCCCGGGAACACCGGGGCGAATCGATCCGCAGCGGAAACGATGAAGCTCTGGCTAAGGCCTGCAGATATCAGCGCGACCATGGACGCTGTCGAGAAAGATGCCTTCTTCAAGGATAATCTCGAAGCCGACAAGGTCGGCGTACTCGGACTTTCGATGGGCGGGAGCACGGCCTTGATGCTGGCGGGTGCTCGCATCGATCCTATCCGTCTGGCTAACTACTGTGACAACGATGCCCTTAATCCTTCGCTCTGCGGATGGGTCAGGCAAAGCGGCGTCGATCTTCACGCCATGGATATGCAATCAGCTGGTCGTGACAACCAAGACAAGAGGATTGAATTTGCGATGGCAATCGATCCTGCGCCGGTGGATGTCTTTCAGGCCAACACGCTTTCTGATGTTTCGATCCCTGTCGAGATCGTGAACCTTGGCCAACTAGGAAAGATCCCCCGGACCGCGCTCGCTTCCGGGATCGTAAAGGCCATCCAGAAGGGTACGTATTCCATGATCGAGGATGCGAGCCATTTCAGCATGTTTGGCGAGTGCAAACCCGGTGCGGCGGAGATTGCCAATTCCGAAAAGATCGGTGATCCCATCTGCTCAGACGGCGGGGGACGTTCACGCCTCGAAATTCATAAGCAGTTGGTCAATATGGTCACAGAGGCTTTTGATCGAGCCCTGAAAACGAGCCGTTGATGGGGAAGCGTGATTTCGCAAGAATCCTAAGTTGTGCCGCCATAGGTGGACGCAAAACTCGGCATCTCGTCGACGACTTTTGCGCCGGCTATGGCGCACTCGCTGCTAGAAGCAGCCCTTCCGCTTTCCACACCATCTGTGACGTTCTTAGCGAAGGGCTGCCTCACTCCTGCCGCCCAAAAGAAAAAGCCCCGCGCTAAGCGGGGCTTTGATGGTCGGCCAAGAGCCTTGAGAAAAAACCTCAGGCGGCCTTTTCCAGCTGCTGCTGCCACTCGCCGAGCGTGGCCAGGCTGTTCATGTGGGCGCGGTGGGCGAAGGCTGCCTGCGCGGCGGCGACGTTCTCGGCCTTGCCGCTCCATGCCTTCTGCGGGGCGGCCTGCAGGGCGCGTCCATAGGAGAAGGTGAGCTTCCACGGCTGCGCGCCGGCGGCGTTGATGGCGTTGAGGTTGGCGGTGGCCTCCTCGTCGGACTGGCCGCCCGACAGGAAGGCGATGCCCGGCACAGCGACCGGCACCGTCTCGCGGAACAGGCGCAGGGTCTTTTCCGCGATCTCTTCGGCCGAGGCCGTCTTGCCGGACTTCTTGCCGGGGATGACCATGTTCGGCTTCAGGACCGTGCCTTCCAGCTTGACGCGCGCGGCATAGAGTTCGCCGTAGAGCTTCACCAGGCCGGCCTTGGTCACCTCGTAGCAGGTGTCGATGTCGTGGGCGCCGTCCATCAGCACTTCCGGCTCGACGATCGGCACGATGCCGGCTTCCTGGCAAAGGGCCGCATAGCGGGCCAGCGCATGCATGTTGGAGCCGATGGAGGTGGCCGAGGGAACACCCTTGGTGGTGTCGATGTCGATCACCGCGCGCCATTTGGCGAAGCGGGCACCGAGCTTGTAATACTCGGCCAGGCGCTCGCGCAGGCCGTCGAGGCCCTCGGTGATGGTGTCGCCCGGGAAGCCGGCCAGCGGCTTGGCGCCGGCATCGACCTTGATGCCGGGGATGGCGCCGGTGGCCTTGATGAGATCGACCAGCGGGGTGCCGTCGGCGGCCTTCTGACGGATCGTCTCGTCATAGAGGATGACGCCCGAGATGTAGTTCTTCATCGCGTCGGTGGTGCGGAACAGAAGTTCGCGATAGTCGCGGCGCGTATCGGCAGTGGATTCGACGCCGATCGCGTCAAAGCGCTTCTTGATCGTGCCGCTGCTCTCGTCGGCCGCCAGAATACCCTTGCCGCTTGCCACCATGGCGGCGGCGATGTCTTCGAGACGTTCGGTCATGAAACCCTCCTATGTCGTTCGAGGGGCGCATAACAGAAGTATCCGCACAACGGAATGGCGGTCAAATGCTTGAATCGATTGAAAGGCTGGACGGTCCCCCGATAAAGCATTTCGCCCCTCGAAAGGGGCGAAAAGGGCCGTGAAAACCGGGGTTTTTCTGCGGGCAAAACCGCTTCAGGCCTTCAGCACGTCCACGCCGGGCAGCGGCTTGCCTTCCATCCACTCCAGGAAGGCGCCGCCGGCGGTGGAGACATAGGTGAAGTCGTCGGCCACGCCGGCATGGTTGAGGGCTGCGACCGTGTCGCCGCCACCGGCGACGGAAACCAGCTTGCGCTCCTTGCTGCGGGCGGCCGCATGCTTCGCCGCCGAGACTGTGGCGCGGTCGAAAGGCTCGATCTCGAAGGCGCCGAGCGGGCCGTTCCAGACCAGCGTCGCGGCGCGGTCGATCCACTGGTTGACGGTCTCGATGGTCTTCGGGCCCACGTCGAGGATCATCGCGTCGGCCGGAACCTTGTCGATCGCCACGGTCTCGTTGGCGGCGTTGGCCTTGAACTCGCGCGCCACCACGCCGTCGGACGGCAGGATGATGGCGCAGCCGGTCTGGGCGGCCTCGATCATGATCTGCTTGGCGGTCTGGGCAAGGTCGTGCTCGCACAGCGATTTGCCGACATCGGTGCCGCGCGCGGCCAGGAAGGTGTTGGCCATGCCGCCGCCGATGACCAGCGCGTCGACCTTCTTCACCAGGTTCATGAGCAGGTCGATCTTGGTCGAGACCTTGGCGCCGCCGACGATGGCCACCACGGGGCGGACCGGATTGCCGAGGCCCTTCTCAAGCGCTTCCAACTCGGCCTGCATGGTGCGGCCGGCATAGGCCGGCATCAAATGCGCCAAGCCCTCGGTGGAGGCGTGGGCGCGGTGCGCGGCCGAGAAGGCGTCGTTGACATAGATGTCGCCATTGGCCGCGAGCGCCTTGGTGAATTCGGCGTCGTTCTTCTCCTCGCCCTTGTGGAAGCGGGTGTTCTCCAGGAGCAGCACGTCGCCGTCATTCATGGCGGCGACCGCCTTGGCGGCGGCGTCGTCGATGCAGTCGGAAGCGAAGGCGACGGGACGGCCAAGCACCTGCGCGGTGGCCTCTGCGATGGGCGCCAGCGACAGGGCCGGGTCGGGGCCTTCCTTGGGCCGGCCGAAATGGGCGAGCAGGATGACCCTGGCGCCACGGCCGGCGAGTTCCGTGATGGTCGGCGCGACGCGCTCGATGCGGGTGGCGTCGCTGACCTTGCCGTCGGCGACGGGGACGTTGAGGTCCACGCGCACGAGGACACGCTTGCCCTTGACCTCGCCAAGGTCATCGAGCGTCTTGAAACCGGCCATGGGCAATTCTCTCCTAGCTGCAATGGCGAAACTGTATATCGGCTTCCGTCGGATGCAAGATTGGCAATTCGTGGAGAACGCGCGACCAATCGCAGCGCCCCCCCGCGGCCGGCGCGCCCGAGGCTTGGCCGCCGGGCCGCGGAAGGCGGAGGGATCCGGCCAGGCCGGGCGCAGCCGGCCACCGCCGTCGTTGCCCGCCAGGTGTGACGAACCACGTCGAAAGTTTCTGTGGACCGCATAAAGGCGGGGCCGGCGAAGGCGGCGCCGGCCGGTGGCGGCGGGGGGATTGCGCGCTTTGCGTTGCTGCGCGACAACATATGCCGAGATTGTTGGGCGAAGCGCCAGAAACGCCTGCCAGCCAGCTTGAATTTCTGCGGATGTTTCCGTTGACTTGAAAGGGGTTGGGACGTGGCGCAACAGGTCGCCGGTTTCGCGGCGAGGGGGACGTCATGATGGTTGATCGCATTCGGCCGATGTTGGCTGCGTTTGCATGCGGCGGTCTGCTCGCGGCGGGTGGTTGCATGCGCACATCCGATGGTTCGATCGAGTTCCGGCCGCTGGGTTCGGCGCCGGGCCTGCTGAGCAGCGAGCCGCTGGCCGTGGCGGCCTTCCCGCCGGTGCCGCCCATTCCCGCCTCGGAGCGGGCGCGAAAGGCGACGCGCAAGAAGACGACCCCGGCCAAGCGCCAGGCGGCTGCGCAGACCGAGATGGCACAGGCCGAGCCTGCGGCGGCCCCGGCCGCCTCGCTGTTGTGCCACGAGGTGACCCAGCCCACGGGCCGCGTGAAGGTGGTCTGCGAGTAACGCCCTGACCGCCGGCGTGCGGGGCGGGGCGGCGTGGTCGGCGCCGCCGAGAGGCGAGCTAGAGTTAATAGGGGCCGTAGCAGGCCCGGTTGTCGATCACCCGGCATTCGTCGCCACGAAAATTCGAATGGGCGGCATAGCGGACGACCCCGGCAAAGGCACCGGCGAAGGCGGCCGACAGCAACAGCACCAGTGTCATGCGAGCAAGCAGCATCTGCGTGCACCCTATCGAAAGGCCCTTTTGCCCGCCGCCAGGATATCGCCCCGCTTCATCAAGCCTTCAGCAAGCTTTCGGCGAGATTAACGCATAGATGTGCTCAAAAAAAAAGCCGTCTCAGGGTTGAGACGGCTTTTTGAGTAAGGGCACGGCAGGCTGAAGGGGGGCTCTACCTGTCGTGCAGGGTAAAGGATTTGGCGGGAGAAAGGTTCCGTGCCTTCGAGAATTTCTTTTGAAGCGGTGGTGCAATCGGCTTCAACTCAGCGTTCGGTGGGGGCGGCTCGGCAAATGGGCGTAGGCTTGGAACTTTCCCAAGACTGAACTGTTGTAGCCGAAATGCGCCAAGATGGGCGAGCGCGACCGTGGAAGAACACAACGAAATACGGGATACTTTACGTCAAGCCTGCGACACGCTGAGGCTGCTGCGCCGCACCATCGCCGCGGTGGACAGCGATTACGTGCTGAACGATCTGGGCGCGCTTCTATCGGTAGCCGAGCAGGAAGCGTTGCACAGGTTGCGGGAAAACGAAAGCAGGGCCTGACCGCAGTTGAACTGACGGGCTGCTATTCGGCAGCAAATTGCGCATCTTCCGCTTCGTCCGGCAGGTTGGGATCGCCAGGGGCGGTTTCGCAGTCGAGATCGGGGAAGGCAACGACCCGGTTGCCGCGAAAATCAGTCCGCACCACCAGAAGCCCACGTTCCTCGAAATAGGTAAGCACGCGCCGCGCCCGCCGCGCGGAGTGGGTCCCATAGGCGCGCGCGAGCGCTGCATCCGAGGGGCAGGGCGCGCCGGTGACCGCAGCCTGCGCCACCACCAGGAACACGCCCTGCACATCATCGGGAACGGTGGCCGAAAGCTCGAGCGCCTGTTGCCAGCCATCGCTGGAGGCGGTGGTGTTGTCGACGCCGGCGCGCGCTACTGCAAGCCTGCGGCGGAAGGCGGGCAGCGACAAGGGCTCGCCCGGCACGCGGCGGATGCGGCAGCGGACGAGAAAATCCTGATAGAGGATGGCGTCGGTGCGGAAGGAGGAGTCCGCGTCTTCCAATATCTCCTTCAGCACCAGCTCGATGCGTTCATCGCGGTCGGCCTCGTCAATGACGGCGAAGACCGGCTCGGCGGGCGCCTCTGGCGCCGGCTTGGGCTGCGAAAGCTGGGCGAGAATGTCGGCCGTGGGCGTCGGCGCAGGCGGCGGGGGCGTGCGCTTGACCACCGGGCGCCGTTCCTCCGGGCCGGGTGTGAAGATGAGCTCGCTGGCTTCTTCCGGCGCGGTCTCGGGCAGCGGCATCAGCTTGGGGCTGGTGGAGCGCGCGGCGGTCTCGACCGGGCCGATGGTCACCGGCAGCGGCCGGCGCGCGATGGAGGGGCCGAGCGCCACGAAATGGCCGCGGCCGAGATCGCGGAACATTTCCGCCTGGCGCTTTTCCATGCCGAGCAGGTCGGCCGCGCGCGCCATGTCGATGTCGAGGAAGGTGCGGCCCATCAGGAAGTTGGAGGCTTCGGCGGCGACGTTCTTGGCGAGCTTCGCCAGGCGCTGGGTGGCGATTACGCCGGCCAGGCCGCGCTTGCGGCCGCGGCACATCAGGTTGGTCATGGCCGCCAGCGATAGGCGGCGGGCGTCGTCGGCGACCTCGCCGGCTGCGGCGGGCGCGAAAAGCTGCGCCTCGTCCACCACCACCAGAACTGGATACCAGTAGTCGCGCTCGGCATCGAACAAGCCGCCAAGGAAGGCGGCTGCGGCGCGCATCTGCTGGTCGACGTCGAGGCCTTCGAGATTGAGCACGACGGAAACGCGGTGCTGGCGGATGCGGGCGGCGATGCGGGTGAGCTCGGCCTCTGTGCGCGCGGCATCGACCACGACGTGGCCGAACCTGTCGGCCAGCGAGACGAAGTCGCCCTCGGGATCGATGATGCATTGCTGCACCCAGGGCGCGCTCTGTTCCAGCAGGCGGCGCAGGAGGTGCGACTTGCCCGAGCCGGAATTGCCCTGGACGAGCAGACGGGTCGCCAGCAATTCCTCGAGGTCGAGCATTGCAGGGGTTCCGTTGGGTCCCGAACCTATGTCAATGCCTACCTTCATTGCGCCTCCTCGACGCATCGGACGAGTTTTGTGGTTTTCGACGGCTTGCCTGCGGGGCAGGCGGGTGCTGCGCGGGAGACTCACCATAGCCGCGCAAGCGCAGGCATTCTTTAGCATTCCGGCAGGGCGGTTGCGCAAGCCCGTGGCTGAAACCCACAGGTGAAAGGTCGCGGGGCGATGACAATCGAGCTTATCTGGACCGGAGCGGACGTCCCCAACGTTGAGGCATGGATTCCCGACACTCTCCGCTCACTTCGTTCGCTCACGAGGTCGGGAATGACGGATTTCATCTGGGCTCGCCGCAAATCGCCGACGATGAAGATGTGCGCGAGCGCAATTGCATTCGTCATTCTCGACACTCTCCGCTCACTTCGCCCGCTCGCGAGGTCGGGGATGACGGGTTTCATGCGGGCTCGCCGCAAATCGCCGACGTTGAAGATGTGCGCGAGCGCTATCGCCGGTCTTGTACCCCCACCCCTAACCCCTCCCCAAGGGGGAGGGGAACTTTGTTGCATGACAACCCGGCATCAAGCTTCGCCGTTTGTGGCGGGCAGGATGATGAAATCGTCTCCCTCCCCCTTGTGGGGAGGGGACAGGGGTGGGGTATCTCAATTTGTGCGACGGCCGAAATCAGGAGATCACGCGCTGCGCCTGAACCCTTCGCTGGCGACTAGCAGGTTGCGCGTATAGTCCTGTGCTACCTTGCGCGCGGCGAGATCGGCGGAGGAGAGCAATTCCACTTCCTGGCCGTGCTGCATCACCATCAGCCGGTCGCACATATGGGTGACGACGGCGAGGTCGTGGCTGACCATGACGAAGGTGAGCTTGCGGTCCCCGCGGACCTGTTCGAGCAGGTTGAGCACTTCGGCCTGCACGGAGGCGTCGAGCGCCGAGGTCGGCTCGTCGAGCAGCAGGATGGAGGGTTCGAGGATGAGCGCCCGGGCGATCGCCACGCGCTGGCGCTGGCCGCCGGAAAGCTGGTGCGAATAGCGGAAGCGGAAGGCGGAGCTGAGGCCGACCTCGTCCAGCGCGCGCAGGATGCGCCTTTCGGTGTTGTCGAAGCCGTGGATGGCCAGCGGTTCGAGCAGCAGACGGTCGACCGTCTGGCGCGGGTGCAGCGAGCCGTAGGGGTCCTGGAAAACCATCTGCACCTGGCGATAGAAAGCCTTGTCACGGGTCTTGCCGAGCGGCTTGCCGCTCACGTCGATGGTGCCACCGGTGACGGGTGCAAGGCCGGCCACCGCCCGCAGCAGGGTGGACTTGCCGGAACCGGATTCGCCCACCAGCCCGAAGGATTCGCCCGGGGCGACCGAAAGGCTGACATCCTTGAGCGCGACGAATTCGTCAAAGACGACGCGGAGGCTGTCGATTGCGAGTGCGGGGATCATAGCGCCCATTCCGGTTTGCGGTCGAGAACCGGCAGCGGGTGCCGGTCGGCGCCGATCTTGGGCATGCAGTTGAGCAGGCCGCGCGTATAGGGGTGCTCGGCTTCCGAAAGCTTCGAGGCTGGCAGTTCCTCCACGATGCGGCCGGCGTACATGACGATGACGCGGTCGCAGAAGGACGAAACCAGGCGCAGGTCGTGCGAGATGAAGATCAGGCCCATGCCGCGCTCGGCCACCAGCCGGTCGAGGATGCCCAGCACTTCGAGCTGCACGGTGACGTCCAGTGCCGAGGTCGGCTCGTCGGCGATCAGCAGTTCGGGGCCGGCCACCAGCATCATGGCGATCATGGCGCGCTGGCCCATGCCACCCGAGACTTCGTGCGGGTAGAGGTCGAAGACGCGCTCGGGGTCGCGGATCTGCACGGCGGCCAGCATGTCGAGCGCGCGGCGGCGCGCTTCGGACCTGCCGACCGGCTCGTGCGCACGCAGCGCCTCGACGATCTGGCGGCCGATGGTCATGACCGGGTTGAGCGAATATTTCGGGTCCTGCAGGATCATGGCGATGCGCTTGCCGCGCAGCGCGCGCCGCTGGGCGGCCGATGCCTTCAAGAGGTCGATGCCGTTGAAGTCGAGCCTCCTGGCCGTGATCTCGGCATGTTCCGCCGTCAGGCCCATTATGGCGCGGCCGGTCTGCGACTTGCCCGAGCCGGATTCGCCGACGATGCCCAGCCGCTCCCTGCCGAGCGAGAAGGAGACGCCGCGCACCGCCTGCACCAGGCCGGTGCGGGTGGGGAAGGCGACGCGCAGGTCTTCTACCTGGAGAAGCGCGCTCATTGGCTGTTGCCCCGCGGATCGAGCGCGTCGCGCAGGCCGTCGCCCAGCAGGTTGAAGCCGAGGCTGACGATGAGGATAGCGACGCCGGGCATGGCGGCCACCCACCACTGGTCGAGGATGAAGCGGCGGCCCGACGCGATCATGGCGCCCCATTCGGGCAGCGGCGGCTGCGCGCCCAGGCCGAGGAAGCCAAGGCCGGCGGCAGTGAGGATGATGCCCGCCATGTCGAGCGTGACGCGCACGACGAGCGAGGAGATGCACAGCGGCATGATGTGGCGCAGCACGATGCGCCAGGGCGAGGCGCCCATCAGCCGCACGGCGGCGATGTAGTCGGAATTGCGCACCGTGAGCGTCTCTGCGCGCGCGATGCGGGCATAAGGCGGCCAGGAGGTGATGGCAATCGCAATGATGGCGTTGCCGATGCCGGGTCCAAGGGCCGCGACGAAAGCCAGCGCCAGCACCAGCTTGGGGAAGGCGAGGAAGATGTCGGTGATGCGCATCAGCACCGCGTCGACCCAGCCGCCGGCATAGCCGGCCACCGTGCCGACCAGAAGGCCGATGGGAGCGGCGATGACCGCCACCAGCACGACGACCTGAAGCGTGAGCCGCGAGCCGTAGATCAGGCGCGAGAGGATGTCGCGGCCCTGGTCGTCGGTGCCCAGCCAGTGCTCGGTGCCCGGCGGCAGCAGACGCGACTTGGCGAGATCGCCGACGTAGGGCGAATAGGGCGCAAGCAACGGCGCAAAGATGGCGACGGTGATCAGCGCGAGGATGATGAGCATGCCGATGACGGCAAGCTTGTTGGCCGTGAAACGGCGCCAAGTGACATAGGCGCGGCCGAGCCGGGCCTGCATGCGCGATTGCGGCCGGTCGGTGAGCAGCCATTCGCGGCGGGAGAGGGCAAGTTCGCTCATCTGGCGCGCGTCCTCGGGTCGAGCATGCGGTAGAGCACGTCGGAAAGAAGGTTGATGGCGATGAAGACCGAGCCGATGACGATGGTGCCGCCCAGCACCGCGTTCATGTCGGCGTTCTGCAGCGAATTGGTGATGTAGAGGCCAAGGCCCGGCCAGGCGAAGACGGTCTCGGTCAGCACCGAGCCTTCGAGCAGCCCGGCATAGGAAAGCGCAATGACGGTGACCAAAGGCACGGCGGCGTTGCGCAGCGCGTGGCCCCAGATGATGCGCGTTTCCGACAGGCCCTTGGCGCGGGCGGCGACGATGTATTCCTGCTGCAGCTCGTTCAGCATGAAGGAGCGCGTCATGCGGCTGATATAGGCCAGCGAGAAATAGCCCAGCAGCGAGGCCGGCAGGATGATGTGGGCGAAAATGTCGCGGAAGGCCGCCCAGTCGCGATTGAGGATCGCGTCGAGCAGGTAAAAGCCGGTGATCGGCGTGAAGGTGTATTCGAACACGACGTCGATGCGGCCGGGGCCAGCGGTCCAGCCGAGCCGCGCGTAGAACACCAGCAGCGCCAGCAGGCCGAGCCAGAAGATCGGCACCGAATAGCCGATGAGGCCGATGATGCGCACGACCTGGTCGGCGAAGCTGCCGCGCCGGACGGCGGCCAGCACCCCGAGCGGAATGCCGAAGGCGGCGCCGATGATGGTGCCGACGGTGGCGAGCTCCATCGTAGCCGGGAAGACGCGGCGGATGTCGGTCATGACCGGGTTGGTGGTCAGCACCGATGTGCCGAAATCGCCCAGCAGCACGCCCTTCACATAGAGGAAGAACTGCTGGTAGTAGGGCAGGTTCAGGCCCATCTCGATGCGCGTGCGCTCGACCACATGGGCGGGAGCGCGGTCGCCGACGATGGCCAGAACCGGATCGATGGGAACGACGCGGCCGATGAAGAAGGTGACGGCCAGAAGGCCGAGATAGGTCGTGGCCACAATGACCAGAAAACTGGCGATCGAGGCGGCGGTGGCATAGGCGCGCCTTTTGGCGCGCCCTGCCGGCAAAAGCGTTTCCGTACTCAACGGAGCGATCCTTTCCGGATCAATCCTTGGTCACGGGCGCGAGGAAGTTCGAGTCGAAGTTCGGCCCGAGCTTGTAGTTCTTGACGTTGCCGCGGACGCCGGCGACCTCGGTCTGCTGGAACAGCATCACGAACGGGCTGGTGTCGAGCGCTTCCTGCTGCAGCTTCTGGTACATTTCGGCGCGCTTGTCGTTGTCGCGTTCCAGAAGGGCGGCCTTGGTCTGCTCGGTCAGCTCCGGCACATCCCAGGCATTGCGCCAGGCCAAGGTCTTGACCGTGCCGTCGTCGGCGTTGTTCGGGTTGGAGGTGAAGGTTTCCGCGTTCGAGTTCGGATCCCAGTAGTCCATGCCCCACTGGCCGATATACATGTCGTGGTTGCGGGCGCGATACTTGGTCAGCGTCTGCTTGCCGTCGCCGGGCAGGATCTCGATCTTCACGCCGGCCTGGGCGGCAGTCTGCTGGAACGACTCGGCGATGCCGGTGACCGGCTGGCCGTTGCGCACGTCGAAGGTGACCGAGAAGCCGTCCTTCAGGCCGGCCTTTTCCAGGAGTTCCTTGGCCTTGGCGACGTCGAGCTTGAACGGATCGGAATCGAGTGCGCCGAGAACGCCCTTGGGCTGGTAGGTCTGGCGGATCTCGCCGATGCCCTTGATCAGCGTCGCGCCGATCGCGTCGTAGTCGACGAGATATTTGAAGGCCTCGCGGACTTCCGGCTTGGCAAGGTTCGGGTTCTTCTGGTTGAGGCTGATGTAGTAGACCGTGCCCTTCGGCGCCGAGGTGGTGGCGAGGTCGGCGTTCTTCATCACCGCCTCGTAGTCGCCCGGCTCGAGATTGCGGGCCACGTCGATGTCGCCGGCCTCGAGCATCAGGCGCTGGGTGGCGCTTTCCTTGACGTGGCGATAGATGACGCGGGCGAGTGCGGGCTTTTCGCCGTAGTAGTTGTCATTGCGCTCCATCACCAGGATTTCGTTGGCGCGCCAGTCGCGGATCTTGAAGGGGCCCGAACCGGCATAGTTGGTCTTCATCCAGGCGTAGCCGAAGTCGGTGTCGTATTTGTAGTCGTCGCTCGGCGTGGTGGCCTCGGCGTGCTCCATCACCAGCTTCTTGTCGAGCACGGCGCCGACGGTGGCGGTGAGGCAGTTGAGCACGAAGCTCGGCGCGTAGGACTTGTCGACCGTGAACACGAAGGTGGTTTCGTCGACGGCCTTGGCCTTCTCGGTGACGTTGTCGCCGGTGAGGCCGAACTGGGTGAGGATGAAGGCCGGGCTCTTGTCGAGCTTGACGGCGCGCTCGAACGACCAGGCGACGTCCTCGGCGGTAACCGGATTGCCGGAAGCGAACTTGATGCCGGGCTTCAGCTTGAAGGTGTAGGTGAGGCCGTCGTCGGAAACGGTCCAGCTTTCGGCGATGCCGCCCCTGACCTTGGTGGTGTCGTCGGTGTCGAGGCGCACCAGCATGTCATAGGCGTTGCCGAGGAATTCGGCGGGGCTGAGCTCGAAGGACTCGGCCGGGTCGAGCGTGATGGTGTCGTCGATGGCCCAGGCCAGCACCAGCGTGTCGGCGGGCGTGGCGGCGAAGGCCGGAGCGCCGGCGAAGGCCAGCATGGAGAGGGCTGCAGCGCCCGCCAGAAGCGGACGGAAGCGTGCGTTCATTTTTCCGATCATCATGTCGAATTGTTCCCCTGTTGTGACGATGTCTTTATTGTCAGTCGCTGTCGGTTTCGTGCCAGGCCGAGCGCAGGACACGGAACCAGTTCTCGCGACATAGTTTCGCCAGTTCGGCGTCACCATAACCGGCCTCCTGCAGCGCGACAATCAGCTTCTGGAGCCCGGCGGCGGTGCCGATTTCCTGCGGGATCAGCGCGCCGTCGAAGTCGGAGCCGATGGCCACGCCATCGATGCCGAGCTTGTCGACGAGATAGTCGATGTGGCGCACCATCTCGGAAAGCGGCGTGTCCGCATTCTCGCGGCCGTCGGCGCGCAGCATGGTGACGGCGAAGTTCAAGCCCACCAGGCCCTTGCTCTCGCGGATGGCGTCGAGCTGCCTGTCGGTGAGATTGCGGGCCACCGGCACCAGCGCGTGCGGGTTGGAATGGCTGGCCACCAGCGGCTGGTCGGAGAGTTCGGCGACGTCCCAGAAGCCCTTCTCGGTGATGTGCGACAGGTCGATGAGAATGCCGAGGCGATTGCATTCCCTGACCAGCTCGCGGCCGGCGTCGGTCAGGCCGGGGCCGGTGTCGGGGCTCATGGGGTAGGCGAAGGGGACGCCGTGGCCAAAAATGTTGTTGCGGCTCCACACGGGGCCGAGCGAGCGCAGCCCGGCGGCATGGAACACTTCCAGCGCCGTGAGGTCGGCGTCGATCGCCTCGCAGCCTTCCATGTGCAGCACGGCGGCGAATTTCTCGTCGGCCATGGCATTGTCGATATCGGCCATGGTGCGGCAGAGCCGCCAGCTTCCGGCGCGCTCGAGCCGAAGCGCGATTGCTGCCATTTCCAGCGCGATGTCGAGCGAGGGCGCGCGTTCGAGCGGCTCCGAAAGCGGGGTGCCATAGCTGCCGTCTGCGGCGGGCGCCTTCAGGACGAGATCGCCGGAGGGGATGTAGATGGCGCAGAGGCCGCCAGCCAGGCCGCCGGCCCGCGCGCGGGGCAGGTCGATGTGGCCCTTGTGGGTGCCTTCGGTGAACTCGGCGACGGCATCGCCGCCCTTCTTCTCGTGCTGCCAGAGGCGCAGCAGGACATCATTGTGGCCGTCGAATACAGCGTGCATCAAAAACCCCGGTTTGGAGACCGCCGGGCAGGCTCGTATGGCGGCGATGCGTCGAGGCGCATTGGCGCCGGCATTGTCGCGACGAACGGGGAGGCGGCCCCTTGGGCGCCGATGAATGCAGATGACCGGGCCAAGATCAAGAGGAATCGAGCCAGCCGCTGTGGGTTGGCTCGACCGAAAACACCTGGCTGGACCGGATGCCGCAGGGGTAGGTTCAGGCCGCGCTTGCGTCCCAGACGACGGGGAACCAGTCCTCGCGCAGCTTCTGGCCCTGCTGCATGTCGTGGCCGTGATAGGGCGGCGAGGTGCGACCCGGACGCTCGACGTAGTGGGCGTCGTCGCCCACCCAGCGCAGCGACAGGACGCGGCGGCGGTTGGGCGCCAGGTTGCCGCGCGCGCCGTGGACGGTGCGGAAGTCGAACAGCACCGCGTCGCCCGGCTCCATCTCCCATTCAAGCACTTTCATCTCCGGGTCGTTGTCCGGGTCCGGCACCGGCAGGTAGTCGCCTTCGCCGGCGTAGAAATTGCCGTCGTCCAGCCAGCGCACCGGCAGCACCATCTTGTCCCATTTGTGCGAGCCGGCGACGAGGCGCAGCGTGGCCTCCTTGACCGGGTCGATCGGGATCCAGAAGCTGACCGTCTGCTGGCCGTCGACGAAGTAGTAGGGAATGTCCTGGTGCCAAGGGGTGGCCTTCTGCGTGCCGGGCTCCTTGACCAGCACGTGGTCGTGGAAGAACTGCGCCGTCTGCGACTGCATGACGGCAGCGGCAATGGCCGCCGCGGGCGATTCGCGCACCACCTGCACGAATTCGGGGATACGCTCCCAGTTGCAGTAGTCGTCGAAGAAGCTGCCCTTGCCGCCGGCAATGTCGACTGCCGTGGCGCTCTTTTCGCGCAGGTTGCGCTCGATGCCGGCGGCAATTGTGTCGACCCAGCCCTTGAAGGCGCCGCGGATGCAGACGGCGCCGTCGCGCTGGTAGTCGGAAATGATCTCGGGGTTCAGGGCATAGGGGGCGGGCTTCATGGCTCTCTCCGCGTTGGGACCGGAGCGACTATCGCGCGCTTTCATATTTGGATAAAATAATATGTCTTCATAACAAATATAGGCATTTTTAATGAGTCATTCGCTGAGCCAGCTTCGCTATGCGGTGGCGGCGGCACGCCATGAAAGCATCAGCGCAGCCGCGCGCGAGCTCAACGTCTCGCAGCCGTCGATCTCGGTGGCAATCAGCCAGATCGAGGAGCGGACAGGACAAAAGCTGTTCGTGCGCCAGCGCGGCGCGGGTATCGCGCTGACGCCTTTCGGCCAGGCCTTCATCGCCAAGGCGAAGATCGTGCTGGACGACATGGACGACCTCGATGCATTGGCGCGCGGCCGGGCGACGGTGGGAGGCGAGCTGGTGCTGGGCTGTTTCCAGGACCTTGCGCCGCATTTCGCGCCGGCGCTGATCCGGCGCATGGCGGAACTGCATCCGGCGGTTCGCATCACGGTCAGCGAGGAGCGCTTCGAGACGCTGGAGAAGCGGCTGGGCGACGCCGCGGTGGACATTGCGCTGACCTATGATCTCGGCCTGCCGCCCAACGCCGCCCGCGTCCTGCTGAGCGAATTGGCGCCGCATGCGCTGCTGGCCGCCAGTCATCCGCTGGCGGGGCAGACCACGGTGAGCCTCGCCGACCTTGCCGGCGAGCCGCTGATCGTGACCGACCAGCCCTATAGCTGGCAACACATGCTGGACCTGTTCCGTGCCCATGGGCACTCGCCTTCGGTGGCGGCGAAGACGCGCTCCTTCGAACTGCAGCGCAGCCTGGTGGCAAACGGTTTCGGGGTGGCGGTTTCCTACACGCGGCCCGCTGGCGACCGCAGCTATGACGGGCTGGCTCTCGCCTGCAAGCCGCTGAGCGAGCCGGTGCCGCTGCAACGCATCATCCTGGCCTATGACGCGCGCCATCGCCTGTCGAAGGCGGCGGGCGCCTTCATCGAGGTGGCGAAGGAGTGGTTTTCGCAGCACGAGGTTTTTTCGCGCACGCGGGAGGGTTGAGGCGGCTACTCATCCTCGTCCTCTTCTTCTTCCTCGCTGTTCGGCGGCTGCCAGGAATGCGGCTCGATCTTCTTCTGGGTCATGGAATCGACGAAGGCCCACCAGCCGATATCGGTCGCATCGCAATCGCCGCCCAGCGACTTCAGCATCTCGGCCGAGCGGTACTGGGCGATGGATTCGTTCTCCTGGCCGTCGGCATCGGTCCAGAAGACGCGGACCTTGCTGCCGTTCTTCGGCGCGGTTGCGATGGGCCTGGTGTCGTGCATCGGCAAGTCTCCCCATTGCGCGGGCGGGCTGCCCGCCCCTGGAAAGCTAGGCCGACCGACGCGAACGGCAACGCCGGGCCGGCGCGAAAACCCCGACGTTAAGGTTAGTCAATCGTTAAGCGTTGCATGACACGATGCGGGCAAAAGGGCCGTCGCAGGGCGAGCCGGCCAAGATGTTGCGCGGTGGGGGACGCAATATGGACATGGCAATCGCCGAGGGGTCTGACGGACCCGGAACGTCATCCGATCTGAAGCGGGTGCTCGATGCCATGAAGATGGGTGTCGTGCTTCTCGACGCAGACCTGATCGTCCAGATCGTCAACGACGAGTTCTACAAGATCTGGAACCTGTCGCCGCAGGATGTCGGCGCCGGTTCGCCTTTCCAGGCGCTGCTGGAGATCAGCCGCTACGCCGGAGTCTACGAAGTCGCCGATGAGAACTGGGACGGCTATGTCGCCCACCGGCTCGCCGAAATCCGCGCCGGCGACGTGGCCCCGCGCGAATTCGTGCGCGCCGACGGCTGCACCATGATCTATTCGGTGACCGCGCTTTCGGGCGGTCGTCGGCTGGTTTCCTACTACGACATCAGCGAAATGAAGCGGCGCGAGCAGCAGCTTGGCCAGATGCTGGAAAAGACGCGGCTGGCCGAAGCGGTGATGGACGCCATCAAGGACCCGATCTTCGTCAAGGATTCCGATCTGCGCTACGTGTTCGTCAACGAGGCCTACGCCTCGCTGCACGGCCGTCGGCCTCGCGAGATGCTGGGCCGCACCTATCGCGAGTTCGTCGGCGGGCGCAGCGGACTTCGCTTCGAGGAGACCGAGCGGCACGTGCTGGCGACAGGCCAGCCCTTCGAGGTGGAGCAGAACTTCGAGCACGACAGCAGGCAGGGAACGCGCATCGTGCGCAAGACCCGCGTGACCCTGGAGGGCTGCAAGAACTACGTAGCCGGCTTCCTTTTCGACGTGACCGAGATCAAGACGCGCGAGGACGAGGCCGAGGAGGCGCGGCTGCGCCTTGCCAACGTGCTGGAATCGCTGCCGGCCGGCGTCATCATCTATGACCGCAACGACCGCTTCGTGCTGGCGAACGAGAAGCTGAAATCGTCGCTGCCGGCGATGGCCGAAGTGTGGGTTCCCGGGCGCACGCTGCGCGAGGCGATCGAGGTGGCGCATGATGTCGGCTATTTCCGCGAAAGCGGCGACGAGAGGCTGGACAGGCTCTACGACACCGACCGCGAGGCGTGGATCGACGGTTATCTGCAGCGCTACTATGCAAGGCAGCTGGTCTACGAGCGCGTCGACCCCAGCGGTCGCTGGGCGAAGGCCTTCGACATGCGCATGGAGGACGGCACCTATATCGGCGTGCGCGTCGACATCACCGAGCTGAAGACGCGCGAAAAGGCGCTGCGCGACAGCATGGCCCAGATCGAGCTCTACCGGCACGTTCTCGACGAGCTGCCGGTGTCGGCCTATGTCAAGAACGCCGATCTCGCCTTCGAATTCGTCAACAAGATGTGGTGCACTTTCGGCGGCATCTCCAAGGAAGAAGCCATCGGCCGCACCGACCGCGACTTCTTCGGCGCCGAGGGCGACGGTTTCGCCGAGCGCGATTTCGAGGTGCTGCGCACCGGCAGGCTAAGCGAGACCGAGGAGACGCTGACCCACCCCGACGGCAGCATGCGCCATCTCATCGCCAGGAAGAGCCGGCTGGTCTCCCGCGACGGGTCGGTGCATCTGATCGGCTCCAGCACCGACATTTCCGAGCTGAAGGAGCGCGAGAACGAACTGCAGGAGGCGCAGACCCGCGCCGTTCTGGCCGACCGCGCCAAGTCTGAATTCCTGGCCAATATGAGCCATGAGATCCGGACGCCGATGAACGGCGTGCTCGGCATGGCCGAGCTGTTGTCGAAGTCGGAGCTCGACGCCAAGCAGCGCACCTTCACCGACATCATCGTGAAGTCGGGCAATGCGCTGCTGACCATCATCAACGACATCCTCGATTTCTCCAAGATCGATGCCGGCCAGCTGGTGCTGGACCCGGCGCCGTTCAACTTGACCGAGGCGATCGAGGACGTGGCCACGCTGGTGTCGACGCGTGCCAAGGAAAAGGACCTCGAGCTGATCGTACGCGTGGCGCCCGGCCTGGGCGACATGTTCGTGGGCGATGTCGGCCGCATCCGCCAGATCATCACCAACCTGCTGGGCAATGCGGTGAAATTCACCGATGCCGGCCATGTGCTGATCGACGTGACCGGCGAGACGGCGGATGGCGCCACCCATCTGCACATCGCCGTGACCGACACCGGCATCGGCATTCCGGCCGACAAGTTGAAGCTCGTCTTCGAAAAGTTCAGCCAGGTCGACGCCTCTTCCACGCGGCGGCACGAGGGCACCGGCCTGGGACTGGCCATCACCTCGCGGCTGGTGGCGCTGATGGGCGGCGAGATCGGCGTGGAAAGCATCGAGGGCAAGGGCTCGACCTTCTGGTTCACGGTGGCGCTGCCAAACGCCGGCGCGCCCGAAAGGCGCAGCGCGACGCCGGTGGACGTGACCGGCGCGCGCATCCTGATCGTCGATGACAACGCGGTGAACCGCGCTATCCTGATAGAGCAGATGACGTCGTGGAGCTTCGACGCCTGCGCGGTCGAAAGCGGCGCGGAGGGGCTGAAGGTGCTGCACGCCGCCGCCGCCATGGGGGTGCAGGTGGACTGCATCGTGCTCGACTACCAGATGCCGGGCATGACCGGCGCCGACATGGCGCGCATCGTTCGCCAGACGCCGGAACTTGCCCGCACGCCCATCGTGATGCTGACCTCGGTCGACCAGTCGCTGGCCAACGCCAGCTACCGCGACCTTGCCATCGACGCGCAGCTGGTCAAGCCGTCGCGTTCCTCCACCTTGCTGGAGGCGCTGGTGACTTCCATCCAGCGCCGGCGCGCCGGCGGCGCGCCCGGCCTACCGGGGCCGGTTGCGGCGGGGCCGGTGGTCACCACCGAGCCGGCAAAGCTTTCCAACAGCCTGCGTCAGCGCAACCGCGGGGCGGGGGCCGCCGACCACCGCGTCGACATTCTGGTCGCCGAGGACAACGAAGTGAACCAGCTTGTCTTCACCCAGATACTCGACGAGACCGAGCTTGCCTTCGAGATCGTGGGCAATGGCCGCAAGGCGGTGGCCGCCTTCAAGGAAATGAACCCGCGCATGATCCTGATGGACGTTTCGATGCCGGAGATGAACGGGCTGGAGGCGACGGCGGCGATCCGCGAGTTGGAGGCGGCGTCCGGAAACCGGGTACCGATCATCGGCGTGACCGCCCACGCCCTGAAGGGCGACCGCGAGCGCTGCCTGGAAGCCGGCATGGACGACTATCTCGCCAAGCCGATCAGCCCCAAGGCGCTGCTGGCGAAGGTGGAGCGCTGGGGCGGCGATGATGCCGCCGAACGCTGCGCAGCCGGATCGGCGGGATGACGTTTCGCGCGCCGGCAACGCGCGGTTTTTCAGGAGACGCAAGCGGGTCGAAAAGCCGCCGGCTAAGGCGGCCAGGGGACGGCTTTTCAACTTAATCGGGCTGACACGAAACTGTCATGTGACTGTTACAAACTGTCGGTAAGGCCACTGGCGACGCGAAAAAAGCGTTGCAAGTCAATTCCGACAGGAGTCAGGGTTCATGACCAGATACTTCCTTACGGCTTCCGCCGCCGCGCTCGCGATTGCCGCGTCGGCCGGCACTGCCGCCGCCCGCGACCAGATCCAGATCGCCGGCTCGTCCACCGTTCTGCCCTACGCCAAGATCGTGGCCGAGAACTTTGGCGAGACCTTCACCAACTTCAAGACCCCCGTGGTCGAGTCGGGCGGTTCGGGCGCCGGCATCAAGGAATTCTGCAAGGGCGTGGGCGAGAACACCATCGACATCGCCAACTCCTCGCGCAAGATCAAGGAAGACGAAGTGAAGTCCTGCGTCGAGGCTGGCGTCAAGGAAATCCAGGAAGTCAAGATCGGCTATGACGGCATCGTGTTTGCCACCGACATCAACGGTCCGGACTGGGCGCTGACGCCTTCCGACGTTTACACGGCCCTGGCTGCCCAGATCGTCGTTGACGGCAAGCTGGTGGACAACCCGAACACCAAGTGGAACCAGGTCAACCCGAACCTGCCCGACTGGGATATCGCCGCCTACATTCCGGGCGAGAAGCACGGCACCCGCGAAGTGTTCGAGGAGAAGCTGCTGTCGATCGGCTGCAAGGCCACCGGCGCGCTTGAGGCCATCAAGGCCGCCGGCCAGGACGACAAGGCTGCCGGCAAGACCTGCGTGGCCGTGCGCAAGGACGGAAAGGCTGTCGACATCGATGGCGACTACACCGAGACGCTGGCCCGCATCGCCTCCAACAAGACCGGCGTGGGCGTGTTCGGCCTGTCCTTCTACGAGAACAACGCCGACAAGCTGAAGGTCGCCACCGTGGACGGCGTGACGCCGTCGACCGAGACCATCGCCAAGGGCGAGTATCCGGTGTCGCGTCCGCTGTACTTCTATGTCAAGAAGGCGCATCTCGGCGTCGTGCCCGGCCTGAAGGAATATGTCGACTTCTTCCTCGACGACCAGATGGTCGGCCCGGACAGCCCGCTGGCCGAGTATGGCCTGGTCGCCGCCCCTGAAGCCGAGCGCAAGGAACAGCGCGAGGCTTTCGATGCCGGCAAGACCATGTAAATAGAACACCGATGCCCCGGGGCGCGCCAGACTACCGCGCCCCGGGGCAGCCTGTCCGCCCGGAGTAGCCCATGTCGTTGATGTTCGTCTTTGCGCTCGTGCTGGTCGTCGGCGCCGCCGCCTTCCTTGTCGGGCGCCAGCGCGCCATTGCGCAGGACGACGGCACGGCCAAGCCGCACTCCCGCGCACACTACCACGGCTGGTGGGCAGCCCTGCTTGCCACGCTTCCGGCGCTGCTTCTGATCGTCGTCTGGGGCGTCGGCTCCAACCTCTACGTCGAAGCCCGGATCAAGTGGCATCTGCCCGAGCAGACGGCCGAGAGCACCATTGCCAGCCGCACGCTTGCCGCCGGCCTGACCAAGAGCCTGGCCAACGGCCTGCGCCGGCTCGACGCGCCGATGGCGACCAATCCCCCGGCCAGCTTTGCCGAATTGCAGCCGCTGCTGGCCGCGCGTGGCGTGGCGCTGGCGCCCGACACGCAAGACTACATGATCCCGATTGCGGTGGACGCCAACCGCACCCAGGACATGCTGCGCATGGTCGGCGCGGTGGCGATCCTTGCGCTATCGGTGGCCGGTGCGGCCTTCGGCCTCTCGCAGATCCGCCTGCGCGCGCGGGCGCGCAACAATGTCGAGACGGTGGTGCTGTGGGGCCTGCTGGCCGCTTCCACCATCGCGATCCTGACCACCATCGGCATCGTTCTGTCGATGCTGTTCCAGACCATCCACTTCTTCGAGCGCGTGCCGCTTTCCAATTTCTTCTTCGGCACCGTGTGGGACCCGCGCTTCGCGGCCGCGGGCTCGGGAGGGGCGGAAGGCCAGTTCGGCCTGATCCCGCTCCTGGCCGGCACGCTCTACATCGCGTTCGTGGCCATGCTGGTGGCCGTGCCGGTCGGGCTGATGTCGGCCGTCTACATGGCCGAATACGCCTCGCCCAGGCTGCGCGCCACGGTCAAGCCGGCGCTGGAGCTGCTGGCGGGCATCCCGACCATCGTCTACGGTATCTTCGCGCTGGTGACGCTCGGGCCCTTCCTGCGCGACCTGAGTGCGGCACTTGCTGGCGGCACCAGTTTCATCCAGGCCCAGAGCATCCTGACCGCCGGCCTGGTGATGGGCGTGATGCTCATCCCGGTCGTTTCCTCGCTCTCCGACGACATCATCACCGCGGTTCCCCGCGCCCTGCGCGACGGCTCGCTGGGGCTCGGCGCGACGCGCTCGGAAACCATCAAGCGGGTTATTTTGCCGGCCGCACTTCCGGGCATCGTGGGTGCCATCCTGCTCACTGCCTCGCGCGCCATCGGCGAGACCATGATCGTGGTGCTGGCCGCCGGCGTGGCCGCCAACCTGACGCTCAACCCGTTCGAGGCGATGACCACCATCACCGTGAAGATCGTCAACCAGCTCACCGGCGACCTTGAGTTCAACTCGCCGCAGACGCTGGTGGCCTTTGTGCTCGGCATCACGCTGTTTGCCCTGACGCTGGTGATGAACATCTTCGCGCTCTACATCGTGCGCAAGTACCGGGAACAGTACGAATGACCGACATTCCCTTGAACGGCATTACCAGCGGCACCGTTGCGCGCCCGCGCCGCGACATCGGCCTGAAGCGCCGCTACGCCGCCGAGCGTCGTTTCCGCATCTATGGGATGCTGGCGATTTCCATCGGCCTGGTGTTCCTGGCGGTGATGCTGACCTCCGTGGTCTCCAAGGGCTACACCGCCTTCTGGCAGACGACGGTGACGCTGCCGATCACCTTCAACGAGAAGGTCATCGACCCCGAAGGCAAGCGCGCGACCGACCCGAACGTGCTCATCACGGCCAACTATCCCAAGCTGGCCGAAAGCGCGCTTGTGGCGAAGCTGGGCATCGACCCGCACGACAAGGCTGCCATTCGCAAGCTCAAGGGTTTCCTTTCGGACGGCGTGCGGGCGCAGTTGCGCGCGGTGGTTATGGACGACCCGTCGGTCATCGGCACGACGCGCAATGTCGACATCCTCGTTGCCGCCAACATCGATTCCGCCTTCAAGGGCCAGATCGACCTTTCGGTGGACGAAAGCCGGCGCAAGGTTTCCGACCAGCAGGTGGCATGGATGAATCAGCTTGCCGCCGACGGTTCGCTGGCCGAGCATTTCAACAAGGGCCTGTTCACCTTCGGCGCCTCCAGCCGGCCGGAAACCTCGGGCATGGGCGTGGCGATCATCGGCTCGTTCTACATGATGGTGATCGTGCTGTTGCTGGCGCTGCCCATCGGCGTGGCGGCCTCGATCTATCTCGAGGAATTCGCCAAGAAGAGCCGCCTGACCGACCTGATCGAGGTCAACATCAACAACCTGGCCGCGGTGCCGTCGATCGTCTTCGGCCTGCTCGGCCTGTCGGTGTTCATCAACTTCCTCGGCCTGCCGCGTTCGGCCGCCCTGGTCGGCGGCCTGGTGCTGACGCTGATGACGCTGCCAACCATCATCATCGCGACCCGTGCCGCCCTCGCCGCCGTGCCGCCCTCGATCCGCTCGGCCGCCCTTGGCCTCGGCGCCTCCAAGATGCAGATGGTGTTCCAGCACATATTGCCGCTGGCAACCCCGGGCATCCTCACCGGCACCATCATCGGCCTGGCGCGCGCGCTGGGCGAGACGGCGCCGCTGCTGCTGATCGGTATGGTCGCCTTCGTGGCCGACTATCCGGCGACGCCGCTGGAACCGGCGACCGCATTGCCGGTGCAGATCTACATGTGGGCCAACGAGGCCGAGCGCGCCTTCGTGGAGCGCATGTCGGGCGCCATCATCATCCTGCTCGTGTTCCTGATGGCCATGAACATCACGGCCATCGTGCTGCGACGGCGTTTCGAGCGGCGCTGGTAGGCGAAGGATGCTTTAGTATGAACATCATGACGGAAGTGGCACTCGAGAACGCGGTGAACGACAAGATGAACGGTACGCCCAAGGAAATCATCAAGATGCGCGGCCGCAAGGTGTGCGTGTTCTATGGCGACAAGCAGGCGTTGTTCGACGTCGACCTCGACGTGCGCGAAAACCAGGTGACGGCGCTGATCGGGCCTTCGGGCTGCGGCAAGTCGACCTTCCTGCGCTGCCTCAATCGCATGAACGATACCATCGACAGCGCCCGCGTGACCGGCCAGATCACGCTGGACGAACAGGACATCTACGACAAGAGCATCGACGTGGTGGAGCTGCGCGCCCGCGTGGGCATGGTGTTCCAGAAGCCGAACCCGTTTCCGAAGTCGATTTACGAGAACGTTGCCTATGGCCCGCGCATCCACGGCCTCGCCCGCAAGAAGGCCGACCTGGATGCCATCGTCGAGACCAGCCTGAAGAAGGCCGGCCTGTTCAACGAGGTGAAGGACCGTCTCAACGAGCCGGGCACCGGGCTTTCCGGCGGCCAGCAGCAGCGCCTGTGCATCGCCCGCGCCATTGCCGTTTCGCCCGAGGTGATCCTGATGGACGAGCCGTGCTCGGCGCTCGATCCGATCGCCACCGCGCGCGTGGAGGAACTGATCGACGAGCTGCGCCAGAACTACACCATCGTCATCGTCACCCACTCCATGCAGCAGGCGGCGCGCGTATCGCAGCGCACGGCCATGTTCCATCTGGGCCAGCTGGTCGAGGAGGGCGACACCGACAAGATGTTCACCAACCCCGACGACAAGCGCACGCAGGACTACATTACCGGCCGGTTTGGCTGACCCGCGGTTGATCCGCACGCCGGACAAAGGATTGCATAGACATGATCATGGGCAAACACACCGTCACGTCCTTTGACGAGGAACTGGGGCACATCGACCGGCTGCTGCGGGACATGGGCGATCTGGCCGGCGCCATGGTCTGTGGCGCCATCCGGGCGCTGGTCAATTCCGACAATGCGCTTGCCCAGCGGGTGATTTCCGACGACGCGGTGATGGACGCGCGCCAGCGCGAGCTGGACGACCGCGCCATCACGCTGATCGCCAAGCGGCAGCCCATGGCGCAGGACCTGCGCGCCGTGGTGGGCGCGATCCGCATGGCCGGCGACCTGGAGCGCATCGGCGACCTTGCCAAGAACATCGCCAAGCGCGTCGGCGCCGTGGGCGAGAGCGCCACGCCCCGCAGCCTCGCCCATTCCATCGAGACGATGTCGGACATGGTACTGGAGCAGATCAACGGCGTGGTCGACAGATATGTGACGCGCCAGCCCGAAGGCCTGAAGGCGCTGCGCGCGGCGGACGAGAACATCGACGTGAAGTACACCTCAGTGTTCCGCGAGCTGCTGACCTACATGATGGAGGATCCGCGCAACATCACCGCCTGCACGCATCTTCTGTTCTGCGCCAAGAACCTGGAACGCATCGGCGACCATGTCACCAACATCGCCGAGAACGCCTACTATGTGATGACCGGCCAGCAGCTGCCGCCCAACCGGCCGAAGTTCGACGAGACCTCGCTTTCGGCGCCGGAATCGACGACCTGAGCGGGAGACCGGAAAAGTGATGATCGCCCCAAAAATCATGGTGGTGGAGGACGAGGAGCCGCTGGGCGTCCTGCTCCGCTACAATCTGGAATCGGAAGGCTACCAGGTCGAGGTCGTGCCGCGCGGCGACGAGGCGGAAATCCGCTTGCAGGAGAACGTGCCCGACCTTCTGGTGCTGGACTGGATGCTTCCGGCGGTCTCCGGCATCGAACTGTGCCGCCGCCTGAGGATGCGCCCCGAGACCGAGCGCCTGCCCATCATCATGCTGACGGCGCGCGGCGAGGAGAGCGACCGCGTGCGGGGCCTTTCCACCGGCGCCGACGACTATCTGGTCAAGCCGTTCTCGACGCCGGAGTTCATGGCGCGGGTGAAGGCGCTGCTGCGCCGTGCCAAGCCCGAGGTTCTGTCCAGCGTGCTGAAGGTGGGCGACATCATGCTCGACCGCGAGGCGCACCGCGTCTATCGCGGCAAGAGCGAGATCAAGCTCGGGCCCACGGAATTCCGCCTGCTGGAATTCATGATGCGCCACCCCGGCCGCGTCTTCTCGCGCGGGCAGCTGCTCGACAATGTCTGGGGCGAGACGATCTATATCGACGAGCGCACGGTGGACGTGCATGTGGGCCGGCTGCGCAAGGCGATCAATCCCGGCAACCTGCCGGACGTGATCCGCACCATCCGAGGCTCGGGCTACGCCATCCGGGAGGATTGAGCCCGGCTGGCCGCGGCTCAGGCCGCCCCCGCGGCGCTTATCAGGGCAGGGCCGGGCGCGAAGATCTCCCGGTCGACGAAGGTGAGGGCGTTCATTGTGCAGCCTTCGCGGATCAGCGGCCGTTCGTTCGGCAAGGTGTCGAAGGAGATCGCCTTGTTGTGCTGGCCGCCCGCGGTCTTGTCGATAGCTGAGCGCAGCGCCGGCTCGATGAGGTCGAAGGCGGTCGCGCCGATGCCGACCAGCGCGACGGGCGCGGGGTCGATCAGCGCAAACAGGCTGCCGAGGCCGAAGCCGATGGCTTCGCCGGCGATGCGGAAGGCTTCGCGCTCCGGTCCATCGGCTGCCCGCGCCCTGTCGGCCATGGCGCGTATCTCCTCGTCCGAAATGTCGGCCAGCGGCGCCTGGTCCTCGCTTTCCCCGCGCGCATTGCGCCAGATGGCGTAGTTGCCGGCATAGGCTTCCACGCAGCCGCGACGGCCGCAGCGGCACAGCGCGCCATCGGGCCGGTGGATCATGTGGCCGAACTCGCAGCCCGACGATTGCGTGCCGGTGAAGAGTTCCCCCTTCAACACCATTCCCATGCCGATGCCGTGCGAGAGCAGGATGGCGATGAAGTCGTTGCGGTAGCGCTCTGGCTTTCGCCAGCGCAGCGCCACCGCGATCATGTTGCAGTCGTTCTCCACGGTGGCGGGGATGCCGGTGGCGGCTTCGAGCCGGTCGGCGAATTCGAGATCCGCGTGCGGGGTGATGGGCGACCACAGCATCATGCGCGATCCGGCATCGGTGATGCCCTGCACGGCCATGCCGATGCGCAGCACGCGATGGCCGGCGGCCCGGCGGGCCTCGACCTGCCGGCGCACCATGGCGACGCAGTCGCCGAGCAGCGCTTCGCGCCCGGTGGCCAGCGTCTCCAGCCGGCGCTCTTCCGATGCGACCACCTGCCCGGCGTAATCGACCACGGCGACCGACAGGAAATTGAGCGACAGCACCACGGTGATGACTTCGGCGGCTTCCGGGGCGAGGCCGAGCGCTACCTGCGGGCGGCCGCGCTTCGAGCTTGCGGCTTCAGCCGCCTTTTCGGCGAGGATGCCTTCGGCGATGAGGTCGGCGGAAATGGCCGAGATGGTGGAATGGCTGAGGCCCGTGGTCCCCGCGATCTCGGTGCGGGACGGCTGGCCCGCGCGCCGCACGGCCGCGATGACCATGGCGCGGTTGCGCTTGCGCAGATCGTCGTGACGGATCGCCACCGGCATTTCGGCATTTCCTCCCGGAGCCTTGTTGCGCTGCGCAGATTCCAGTTCGCGTGCGCCGCGTCAACCTTCGGCGGGATGTTGACAGAACTTCAGGGTTACGACACTATTTTTTCGAGGTTCGAAATAATAGCCTCGACAAGGGCCCCAGGCCATCGTCATCGCGCCCTGGAGGGGGCGCAGGGAGGAAATCATGAAGATGTTTGCAACCGCCTTGCTGGCGGGTGTCGCGCTGTCGGTGTCGCTGGCAGGCGTGGCGCAGGCGAAGGACAAGATCATCGGCGTTTCCTGGTCGAACTTCCAGGAGGAGCGCTGGAAGACCGACGAAGCGGCGATCAAGGCCGCCCTCGAAGCTTCGGGCGACAAATACATTTCCGCCGACGCCCAGTCCTCGGCGGCCAAGCAGCTGACCGACGTGGAAAGCCTGATCTCGCAGGGCGCCAACGCGTTGATCATCCTGGCGCAGGACGCCAGCGCCATCGGGCCGGCGGTCGAGAAGGCCGTGGCCGAGGGCATTCCGGTGGTGGGCTACGACCGCCTGATCGAGAACAAGGATGCCTTCTACCTGACCTTCGACAACAAGGAAGTCGGCCGCCTGCAGGCCAAGGCCGTCTATGCCGTGAAGCCCGAAGGCAACTACGTCTTCATCAAGGGCAACGGCGCCGACCCGAACGCCGACTTCCTCTTCGCCGGCCAGATGGAAGTGCTGAAGGAGGCCATCGACGCCGGCAAGATCAAGAATGTCGGCGAGGCCTATACCGACGGCTGGCTGCCGGCCAACGCCCAGAAGAACATGGAGCAGTTTCTGACCGCCAACGACAACAAGGTTGACGCGGTGGTGGCCTCCAACGATGGCACCGCCGGTGGCGCGGTGGCGGCGCTCGAGGCACAGGGCCTGGCCGGCTCGGTGCCGGTTTCGGGCCAGGACGGCGACCATGCCGCGCTCAACCGCATCGCGCTCGGCACGCAGACCGTGTCGGTGTGGAAGGATTCGCGTGAGCTGGGCAAGGCCGCGGCCGAGATCGCGGCGCAGCTCGCCGACGGCAAGAAGATGGATGAGATCCCGAACGCGACCAAGTGGTCGGATGGCCCCAACAAGGTCGAGATGACCTCGGTCTTCCTCAAGCCGATGCCGATCACCAAGGACAACCTCAACGTCGTCATCGACGCCGGCTGGGTTTCCAAGGACGTGGTCTGCCAGGGCGTGAAGGCGGGGTCGGTCGCAGCCTGCGACTAGGCCGGACGCTTGCCACAAGGCTCGTTCGGTTCCGCACGGGGCGGGCAAGACGCGGCCGCCTGCCGCTGTCCGGCTCGTTGGACGCCGCGGTTTGAGGAGAAACCGCGGCGTTTCATTCGCCGCCGCATGCCCGGTCAGGCGCGCGGCATTCAGTTCGTACAAAGTGCCTCTCCGGAAAATCGATTCCGTGTTTCCAAGGGCGTGCGCTAGGATGATGTCCTGAGACCGGCGCAAGACCGGACCGGGCGGGAGGGTGTCATGACCGAAGTGACAACGCAGGAACCCGCGGCGCAGGACACCGCCGGGCACGGGCTTGCGGACCGGGCGCGAGCCTCGGAGGCCGGGGCCATCGGGCGTTTCCTGCAGGCGACGGAACTCGACACGCGCATGCTGGGCATGGTCGGCGCGCTGCTGCTGATCTGGATCGGCTTCCACATACTGTCGAACGGCCTGTTCCTGACCCCGCGCAACCTTTGGAACCTTTCGGTGCAGTCCTCGTCGGTCGCTGTCATGGCGACGGGCATGGTGCTGGTCATAGTCACGCGAAACATCGACCTCTCGGTCGGCTCGATCCTGGGCGTATGCGGCATGATCATGGGGGTGACCCAGGCGATCGTCCTGCCGCGCTTCGCCGGCTATTCGCTCGGCGATCCGTCGATCTGGATCATCGCGCTGGCGGCCGGCCTGACTGTCGGCCTCGCCATCGGGGCGCTGCACGGCTTCATCATCGCCTATCTGGGGGTGCCCGCCTTCATCGTCACGCTGGGCGGGCTGCTGGTATGGCGCGGCGCGGCCTGGTGGGTGACCAGCGGCCAGACGGTGGCGCCGATGGACGCCACCTTCCGCCTGATGGGCGGCGGGCCGGAAGGCGCGATTGGCGCGACCTGGAGTTGGGTCGTCGGCCTCGTCGCCTGCGCGGCGGTGATCCTGATGCTGGTCTCGGGCCGCAACCAGCGCAAGCGCTTCCGCTTTCCGCTGCGCCCGGTCTGGGCCGAAATGTTTCTGGGCGTTGTCGCCTGCCTCGTCATCCTGCTGGCCGTCTGGGTGGCCAATTCCTACCCGTGGCCGAGCGGCACGGTGAGGAAATATGCCGAGGCCAACAACATCGCCATTCCCGATGGCGGGCTGTTCATCGCCCATGGCATCGCCATTCCGGTGCTGATCGCGATCGCGGCCGGCATCATCATGACCTTCATCGCCACCCGCACCCGCTTCGGCCGCTATGTCTTCGCCATCGGCGGCAACCCGGAGGCGGCGGAACTGGCCGGCATCAACACCCGCTGGGTGACGATGAAGATCTTCATGCTCATGGGCTTCCTGGCGGCCATCGGCGCGGCGATCTCCACGGCGCGGCTGAACGCGGCCACAAATGCGCAGGGCACGCTGGACGAATTGCTGGTGATCGCTGCAGCGGTCATCGGCGGCACCTCGCTTTCGGGCGGGGTCGGAACGGTGGCGGGCGCGATGCTGGGCGCGGTGCTGATGCAGTCGCTGCAGTCGGGCATGGTGCTTCTGGGCATGGACACGCCGCTGCAGAACATCGTGGTCGGCATCGTGCTGGTCGCGGCCGTGTGGCTCGACACGCTCTACCGCCGGCGCGTGCAGTGAAACCGGAGGGCATGATGGACCAGATGCGCACTCCCCTCGTGGAACTGAGGAACATTTCCATCGCCTTCGGCGGCATCCGCGCCGTCGACGATGCCTCGGTCGACCTGCATGCGGGCGAGGTGGTGGCGCTGCTCGGGCACAATGGCGCCGGCAAGTCGACGCTGATCAAGATCCTGTCGGGCGCCTACCGGCGCGATGCCGGCACCATCCTCGTCAATGGCGAGGAGGCGGCGATCGGCAATCCGCGCGATGCCAAGAGATACGGCATCGAGACGATCTACCAGACGCTGGCGCTGGCCGACAATGTCGATGCCGCCGCCAACCTGTTCCTGGGCCGGGAACTCAGGACCGGTTGGGGCACGCTGGACGACGTGGCCATGGAGGCCGAGGCGCGCAAGGTGATGGGCAGGCTCAACCCGCGCTTCCAGCGCTTCAAGGAGCCGGTGAGCAAGCTTTCGGGCGGCCAGCGCCAGTCGGTGGCGATTGCGCGGGCGATCCTGTTCAACGCCCGCATCCTGATCATGGACGAGCCGACGGCGGCACTCGGGCCTCAGGAAACGGCGCAGGTGGGCGAACTGGTCAGGCAGCTCAAGGCCGACGGCATCGGCATCTTCCTGATCAGCCACGACATCCACGATGTCTTCGACCTCGCCGACCGCGTCTGCGTGATGAAGAACGGGCAGGTCGTGGGCACCGCACGCACGCACGACGTTACCAAGGACGAGGTGCTCGGCATGATCATTCTCGGCAAATGCCCGCCCGGCGCGATACCCGGGCCGGGGGCCATGGCGCGCGCGGCATAAATGGCATCGGCCGAATGGTTGATGCCGCTTAGAACCGTTTCCATGGCCTCGTCGTTGCAATAGTCTTATCACCCCTTAAGAAGGGTTTGATATGAGCGACGGACAAGCCCGCCCTGTGAAGAAGGTCTTTTCCCTTGCGGCGTTCCTGGCTGTAGCGCTTGCCAGCCTGGGAATGGCGGGCTTCGCCTATGTCGCCTCCAAGGAGGCCGCCCGGTTCAAGTTCGAGGCGGTCGTGGACGACGCGATGAACCGCGTCGAGGGCCGCCTGGACCTGCAGCTTTCGCTCTTGCGCTCCACCCAGGCCTTTCTGCAGGCGCGGGGCGGGGAAATGTCGAGCGCGGAGTTCACCGCCTATTTCGCGGCGCTAGACGTCCCCGAGAATTTCAAGGGCCTGCACGGCATCGGCCTGCTCGGTCTCGACAAGCACGGAAACGAGCGTTCGCTGGAAAGCCGTATCGCGGAAGTCCACGGCAACGCGATGCCGATACACCCGCCTTCGACACAGCAGTGGCGCACGCCGGTTCTGCTGTACGAGCCGCTGCAGAGCAATCATCTCGACATGATCGGCTATGACATGTTCACCGATCCGGCGCGTCGTTCGGCCATCGAGCTGGCGGTGCAGTCGGGCGAGCCGCGGGCGACGGGGCGCGTGCTGCTGGGCAAGGAAAGCCATGGCAGCGATCTCGTGCCCGGCTTCCTGATCTTTGCCAGCGTGGACGGCAACTCCGGCCCGCAGGAAACGGCAGCCGACCCGGGCGCTGTCTCCGGCCTGGTCTATGTGGCGTTCCGCACCGGCGACCTCTTCCAGGCGGCAATGGGCGCCCCGCCGCACCTGCCGGTCGCTGCCGAGGTCTTCGACGGCACGCCGGAGGACAAGAACCTGTTCTACCGGTCGCGGGACGAACCGTCCCCGGCCTATGGCCGCGACTTCCAGGTGGTGCGGACCACTCTGTTGGGCGGACGGCCGTGGACCTTGCGCTTCCGCCCGACCAATGGCTTCTCCGAGCCGACCTCGCCGAGCATACCGGTGATGCTGGGCGTGGCGGGCCTGCTGCTGGCCGGCGCGATGGCCATGATTGCCCGCTACCAGGAGCGCGCCTATGAGGCGGCTTCGCAGCTTCACGCGACGACCGAGAAGAGCCTGCTGGAGCGCGAGCTGATGCTGCAGGAGATGAAGCACCGGATCAAGAATTCGATCAGCCGTGTGCTGGCGATCGCGCGCCAGACGGCCGTGCATTCGCAAAACCTCGACGAATTCTCCGCTTCCTTCTCCGACCGCCTGCAGGCGATGGCCGCCTCCCAGGACATGCTGACCCGTTCGCGCTGGCAAAAGGCCGACCTGCGTGAACTGGTGGAGATCGAGCTCCGGCAGGTCTTCGGCAAGGAACTGCCGGACGAGATGCTGTCGGGGCCGCCCGTGCTGCTGGACGAGACGATGACCCAGGCTCTTGGCCTGACTTTCCACGAACTGGCGACCAATGCGCTGAAATATGGCGAGGTCGGCGAGTCGATGTCCGCCCTGACCGTCAAATGGTCGGTTTCGGAGGGAAGGGAAAGGCGCCTCCACCTCGCATGGGCCGAACACAGCAGCAGGCCGATCGAGCTGCCCAACAGGATAGGCTTCGGAACCAAGCTGATCGACATGAACATCGAACGCGAGCTGAACGGGTCGATCCAGCGCAGTTACGGCCTTGCCGGCCTGGAGGTAAAGATCGAAATTCCCCTTACGGATGCGCCGGAAAGCTTCTAGGCAGGACGATCACGAGCTTGGATCAGAGCAGCCCGGTCCGGAACCGCTAGAAGCCGGACATGGCGACCGCATCGGCTTCCGCCCCATAGATCGACGCCGTCAGGCCCTCCTCCAGCGAAACGCTCCAGGCCAGCTGGGCGTCCTCTTCCTCCATGGCCGGATCCACGGGCACGCATCGGGCAAACACACGCGGCTTGCGGCCCTGCCAGTCCTGCAAGGCGAAGGGCAGCGCGCTTGCACATTCCTCGGCGGTTTCGAACAGCGGCACCGGCGCCGGCAGCTCGCCGCATTGCTTCAGATCGCCCGAACAGCCGATGATCAGCAGCAGTGCAGCAACGTGTTCCATGGGGTGTCTCCCTTCCGCAGGGGAAACGACTGGAAGCGCCGCAAAGTTCCGCCCTTCGGGAATGAAAACCGTCACCCGTTCGTCGGAGACCGCCTGAAATGGGGGAGGCCGGCCCGCCTATTCGATTTCGAAACTCTCGGCGGGGATCACCAGTTCGTAGCGGAGCCGACCGCTGTCCATCTGGAAGCTGGCCGCGCCGTTGAGCGAGGTGGGTACGACGCGCTCAAGCGTCACGCTGCCGAAGCGCTTCTCGTTGCGAGCCTGGTCGGCGCTGATCGCCTCCGTCCATGCAAGCGACAGCGAATTCTCGCCGTCGCCGTCCGGCACGAGCCTGGAGGCAACGGTGACGAAGCCGCCCGGCTTGGCGAGCGCGCCGTAATTGGCCGAATTGACTGCCAGTTCGTGCAGGGCGAGCCCGATATGCAGCGTGGCATTGGGATTGAGATAGGGATTGATGCCCTCGAACACGACGGCATGCCTGATGTCGGCGCTGTATCGGCCGACCTGACTGAGTACGAGCTCGTGCAGGTCGGCGCCGCGCCAGTTGGACGACGTGACCAGGTCCTGCGACGCGGCGAGCGATTGCAGGCGGCCGCGAAAGCGCGACAGGAATGTTTCGATCGAGCCCGAATAGCGGCCGGTTTGCGTGGCGATGCTCTGGATGATGGCGAGAAGGTTCTTCGAGCGGTGGCTGAGTTCGCGCAGCAGCGCCCGCAGCGTCTGCTCCCGGCGCCTGTGCTCGGTTATGTCCACGGCGGTGGTGATGAGGCCCTGGACAGGCCTCTCGGGGCCTTCCCTGTCGGGATCGATCCAGATTTCGAACCATCTGGCGCCTTCGTCCTGCGGAACGCGGATTTCCAGGCGCATCGGCTTGCCGCTTTCAAGGACGGCCCGCTTGGCTGCGGCCATGCGTTCGGCCTGGATGGCGGGCAGGAAGTCGGCGTCGGTCTTGCCGGCCGCAGCGTCGGAGGTCCAGGAACTGGGGAGGTTATGGGCCCACAGGACGCGAAGGTTGTTGTCCTGGTAGATCGCGGCCACGCCGGCATTGTGCATGGCCTGAACGAGCCCGCGGGCGACAACCGGCGCTTTCGGAACGGCGGTCTGCCTTTCCTTGCCGTCTTTCCCTTGCCCGCTGGCCGTTGTGATCATCGTCCAACTATCCCCAGCGCAGGTTGAACGATTTCAATCTGTGATGGGTTTCCCGCTAGATACCCTTGGTAGGCTTGTGCTCTCGAATGCTTCCCCCGGACCGCCTCCGCCCGCGTAGCGGACGGAGGCCTTCCCGCTAGGCCCTGCGGAAAAGACCGGCTATCAGCGAGATTACAAGGAACGCCAGGAAAATGAAGAAAAGAATTTGTGCGATACCAGCCGACGTACCGGCTATTCCGCCGAAGCCCAGGGCACCGGCGATAATGGCGACTACGAGAAATACGAGGGCCCAATACAGCATCTTTCATCTCCCTTTCGTAATGCTGGAGAAACGTGCACGCACGCGCTTGGTTCCAATCGCGCCCTTATAGCGAAAAAGGCCGCCACGGGGACGGCCTTTTCAACATGTCTGTGCCGGAGGCTCTCAGGCCGCGGCCTTGGCCTGGCGGTCGAAGAAAAGTGCCTGGCTTATCAAGGCCTTGACCATTTCCGGGTTGAACGGCTTGGTGACAAGGAAGGCAGGCTCGGGGCGTTCGCCGGTGAGCAGGCGCTCCGGGAAGGCGGTGATGAAGATCACCGGCACCGGGGTGGCGGCGAGAATCTCGTTGACCGCGTCGATGCCGGAGCTGCCGTCGGCGAGCTGGATGTCGGCCAGCACCATTTTCGGCCGCGCCTTGGCGAACATCTCGATCGCCTCGGCATGGGTGCGCGCCGTTCCGACGACGCGGTGGCCGAGGCTCTCGACCATCTGCTCGATGTCCATCGCGATCAGCGGCTCGTCCTCGATGATGAGGATGTCGGTTGCGACCTGGCGCGAGATCTCGTTGCTGGCCTGCGACAGCAGGTCGGCGAACTCCGCCTCGTTGACGCCGAGGATTTCGGCCGCCTCCTCGTGCGTGAAGCCTTCCACGGTGACCAGCAGGAACGCCTGTCGCGGCAGCGGTGACAGCGCCGTCAGATTGGCCGCGGCGCGCTGCTCCCAGGCCGATTCCGCCTTTTCCTGCGGCACGCGGATGGCAACCGACGTGAAGAGGCTGGCGAAGACCTTGTAGAGCGCGATGCGATCGCTGGATGCTTTGGGAAAGATGCTTACATCTGCGATGATGGCTTCGAGCACGGCCGCCACCAGGGCGTCGCCGCTTTGCTGCGATCCGGAGACCGCACGTGAGAAGCGCCGCAGATAGGGCAGATGGGGGGAGATGGTAGCGGATAGACTCATGATAGGATGTTTCCCTCGCATGACCTCAGAATTGATAATTTGAAACACCAGCAGGTTCAACGACGCACGTCCCAAAAAGTTCCGCTCGATTGGAACGAATCTGGCCGATGGGCGTTAGAAACAAAATTGGGCAGCCGGGGAGCGGCTTCGTGCGCTTTGCTTTCAGGAAGATGACGAGCCGCTCGGTGGGTAGAACGGGACAAAACTACAGCATGACAAAACAGCAGACTGCCGCCTTGCACCAGGAGGGCTCGGGCGACCCACTGGGGGCAAATTCAGAAATTGGCCGCAAACTGAAGCAATATTATGATCAGCTGTTAACTGACGAGGTGCCGGAGCGTTTCACCCAGTTGCTGTCGCAGCTGGAGGAAACAGAGCCTCTTCAGAAAGGGAAGGGTTGATCCGCATGGCCGTTTCCCCCGCCTTCAAGAAGGATCTGCTCGGAGCAATTCCAAACCTGCGCGCTTTCGCGGTCTCTCTCACCCAGAATGCCGACAAGGCTGACGATCTGGTGCAGGAGACGCTGGTCAAGGCCTGGGACAAGCACGAGAGCTTCCAGATGGGAACGAACCTCAAGGCCTGGCTGTTCACCATCCTTCGCAATGAATTCTATTCGCAGATGCGCAAGCGCGGGCGCGAGGTTCAGGACAGCGACGGCGTGATGACCGAGCGGCTGGCGGTGCACCCCAGCCAGCACGGCCTGCTCGACCTCAAGGACTTTCGCGGCGCGCTGGAGCAACTGCCCCAGGACCAGCGCGAGGCCATCATTCTCATCGGCGCCTCCGGATTCTCCTATGAGGAGGCTGCGGAGATTTGCGGCTGCGCGGTCGGAACCATCAAGAGCCGGGTGAGCCGCGCCCGAAACAGGCTCCAGGAAATCCTCGACATCTCCGGCGAGGCCGAATACGGCCCCGACGCGATTTCTGCGCAGGTGACCGGGTCGAACGCCGCCTGAAGCGGCCGCACTCGGCGTCCAAGCATGGGAGCCTGCGGGCTCTTGCGCGCGTTGGCGCGCACGCGCCGCATGGCCCTTGTTCAGTGCAGTTCGTGCCGGAACCTTTGCGGCGGCCAAGCCGTTACCAACTCGTCACCAACAAGGAGTTGAAACATGGCCGCAGCCCCAGGCAAAACCGACAAGCCCGAAACCGGCATGAGCCCAGAACTGGAAGCCAGCACAAGCGCCGACCTGGGCGTCGGCACGAGCGCCGAGCTGGATGCAGACATCCGCCAGTTGCGTGCGGACATCGCCAGGCTGACTGCACAGCTGAACCTCACCGGCGAGCATACCTACAGCACGGCGCGGCGCGCCGCGCGCGAGGGCGTGGAACAGTTGCGCCAGCAAGGCGAGGCCGCGATGGAGGGCCTGCGCAGCAACGCCAGGGACATCGAGGAACAGCTGATGGCCACGGTGCGCGAGAAGCCGGTCACTTCGCTGGCGGTCGCGGCGGGCCTTGGTTATCTGCTTGCGCTGATGTCGCGTCGCTAGAGTTCGGACCTGCGTTTAACCAGTTTTGACGAGATCAGTCGGTCCTGTTTTAGGCCGCGACGGAGGGGGAAGAGTGATGATCGCATCGCTGATCGCCAGTTTCGCTTCCGGCGAAACGATGTATGTGTTGCGCCGCGCACGCCGCGCGGCGATCGCATTTGTGCTTGCCGGTGCCGCCATCTTGTGCGCGCTCGGCTTTTTCATCGGTGCCGGTTACATCTGGACCGCCCGCAGGCTGGGATCGCTGGAGGCGACCCTGGCCTTCGGCGCCGGCTTCCTGGTGCTGGCCGGTATCGTGCTGCTCATCCACAAGCTGATGGGCGATGGCGGGCGCCTCCAGCGCGAGATCCGGCGCCGCAACAAGGAGCTGACAGCGGTGGCTGCCGCGTCGGCGCTTGCCGTGCTGCCCACATTGCTGCGTAGCCGGGCCGGGGTGGGGGTTCTTCTCATGCCGGCGGCGGCGTTGCTGGCCCACGCCATCTATCGCGAGAACGCGGCCCGGCCGCCAAGAGATACAGGTCCCCGAGGCGAGGGCTGAGCGACCGCACCCGCGCGGCAAGCGGCGGCGCCCACGGCGCCGCCAGTCAAAGCAATGTTTCGTCCAGCGGCATGGAGATCTCCGCCCGCACGCCTTCGGGCAGGAATTCGTGCCTCACCTCGCTGGACAGGATTTTCGACAAGCTGCGCCGGATGAGGATGGAGCCGAAGCCGTGGCGCCGCGGCTGCTCCACGGGCCGGCCGCCGCTTTCCGTCCAGGTCAGCACGAGCCGTCTGGAGAGCCGGCCGCGCTCGATCTCCCAAACCAGATCCACCACGCCCTCCGGGCTGGCGAGTGCGCCATGCTTCAGCGCGTTGCTGCCGAGTTCGTGCAGGATGAGCCCGAGCCCCAGCGCCTGGTCGGGCGACAGCAGCAGGTGCTCGCCCGAAACCCTGATGCGTGGGTTTTCGGCGTCGTCGAAAGGCATCACCTCCAGCCGGACAAGCTCCGCGAGCGCGATGCCGCGCCACTCGTAATCGGACAGCAGGTTGTGCGCCATGCCGAGCGCGCGCAGGCGGGCGCTGAAGGCCTCGAGGAACTCGCCGGGCTTTTGCGCGTGGCGCACGGTCTGCGTGGCCAGGGCCTGCACCGTGGCCAGCGTGTTCTTGACCCGGTGGTTGAGCTCGCGCAGCAGCAGGCGCTGGCGCTCCTCGGCGGCCTTGCGCTCGCTGATGTCGAAATTGACGCCGAAGACCAGGGTCGGCTCGCCGTTCTCGTCGCGTTCGATGACGCGGCCGCGCGCGGCCAGCCAGCGCGTGGGATGCACGCCGGCGATGCGGTATTCGCCTATATAGTCCTGACCGCTGGCCAGAGCGGCGCGGAATTCCGCCTCGGCCTTCTTGACGTCGCGGCGGTCGATGGCACGGAAAATGCGCCGGGCGGTGAGGCGCGAGGAGGCCGGCAGGTCCAGAAGTTCGGCGAACAGCGCGTCGCATTCGATGGTGTCGGTGCGCACGTCCCAGGCCCAGCTGGCCAGTGACGATGCTTCCACGGCAACCACGCGGCGCTCCATCTCACGGGCAAGCGCCGCCTGGGCTGCCAGGCCGGCGTGGTTTTCCTCTTTCAGCTTGAACAGGCTGGCGGCCAGGGCGGCGAGCGCCTGCAACTGCTTGAGAAGCGCTTCGTCGGGCCGCGGCCGCGGCACGGTGTCCACGACGCATAATGTGCCGATGGGCTGCCCCGAGACAACGATGGGCACGCCTGCATAGAAACGCACGCGCTTGCCGGTGACCAGCGGGTTCACCGCAAAGCGCGGGTCGGCGCTGGCATCGGGCACGACCAGTACCTCGTCGCCGGCGATGGTGTGGGCGCAGAAGGACAGTTCGACGGGTAGTTCGGCCTCTTCCATGCCGACGCAGGACCGGAACCACTGGCGTTCGGCGTCGACAAGGCTGATGAAGGCGACGGGCGTTTCCATCAGCGAGGCGGCAAGCCCGGTCAGGCGGTCGAAATCGGCGTCGCCTGCCGCATCGAGCACGTCGAGGCCGCGCAGCACCGCGTTCCGCCGGTCGTCATTCACCGCCAGCAGAACGTCGGTCGGCAACTTCTGTGCTGTGTTCAGTGTGCCCCGCACGCTCAGTCCTCTTCCGTAGCATTTCTATGCCTGTGAGGCAGGCTTGAAAAGTGCTTCCGGCTGCAAACCGGGCAGCGTGCGAGCAGAGAGGGGCTGAAGGTCAATTTTCCATTCCGGCGGATGTGCGTGCGGCGGGCCTGGTGGGGACGGCGATGGCAGTTGTGCGGAGGTGCGCTTGTCATGCGCGGCGTGCCGTCAAGCACGACAACGAAATGCATTTTTCGGTCTCCAAACGCGCGGAAGGGCAGGCCGTCCCCGACCCGCCCAATTGAAACTTTGCCTGCGGAAAATGCGGCAGCTGGCGAATGGTTCCGCCCGTTGGCACGAGTGCGACAACCTGCCCGGCAGCACGGCCGCCAGGAAAAAATTCGGAACCAGCCCTTTGGTCACGACGTTGTGAACACGTGATGCCGCGCCTGGTGTTCCCTGCCACGGTCAGACCAAGCGCGGCAGTGCATAGGGTTCACGCACAAGGAGAGATTATCATGTTTCGCAACCTCTTGGCTACGACCGCCATCGCCGCGCTTCTGACGACCGCTGCCCATGCCCAGGAGACGATGACGCCGGCGCCAGCCCGCCCCGCGCCGACGGAAGGCGTTACGCAGGCGGCCCCGGTGGAACGGGCTGATGGACATCTCGCCAGCGCCATCATCGGCGAGACCGTCTATAACGGCACCGAAAGCGATGCCCAGGACATCGGCAAGGTCAATGACCTGGTGATTTCGCCCAACGGCACGGTCGATGCGATCGTGATCGGCGTGGGCGGTTTCCTCGGCATTGGCGAGAAATATGTGGCTGTGGCCTATTCGGATGCCAGCTGGGCCGCGAAGGACGGCGACCAGTGGCTGGTGGTGAACACCAGCAAGGAGCAGCTGGAGGCACTGCCCGAGTTCGACCGCCGCGCCTATGAGGCCGCGCCGGCCAGCAGCAGCGTGTCGCAGGCCCCGGCGGCCAACTCGACCACAGTCGACCCGACCACGACGGCGGCCTACGACAAGTCACGGCTGACCAAGGTGCCGGTGGGCGAGATCCGGTCCACCGACCTGACCGGAACCACCGTCTATGGTGCCGAGGACGCCAAGGTGGGCGAGATCGGCGACGTGGTGCTTTCGGGCGACGGCAAAGTCGACGCGGTGGTGATCGACGTGGGCGGTTTCCTCGGCATTGGCGAGAAGGAGGTCGCCGTCGGCATGGATAACCTGGCCTTCATGGCCGACAAGGACGGCAAGAAATATCTCTACACGGACTTCACCAAGGACCAGCTCGAAGCCCAGCCGGCCTATGACAAGAGCACCTATACGCAGAAGCGCGACGAGCAGCGCATGATCATCGTAGAGTAGTGGGGTGCCGGCTAGCGACGAGGCCCGCGCCGGGAAGGCGCGGGCCGTTTTCGCATCAGGGCTTGTAGGTCAGCGCGCCGCGGTCCGTGAGCTCCACCAGCGCCAGCGACTGGTCGAGATGGCGCGCGCGCCAGGAAAGCAGGCGCTCGGCGAATTCCAGCCTGACGGAGGCGAAAGCCGGGTCGCTCGCCAGGTTGCGAAGCTCGCCCGGGTCTTCCTGCATATCGAACAGCAGGGGCGGCAGCCCGCCGCCGAAATGGACGTATTTGAACCGTTCCGAACGGATGACGGCCAGGTTGCAATCGCGCGGGCCGATGCCGAAATGCCGCTCCGCGGTGCCCTTCGAAACCGAGCGGAAGTCGAACTCCCAGTGCGCTGCGTCGCGCCAGTTTTTCGGCGCCTCTCCCTCGATGAATGGTTTCAGCGAGCTTCCGTCGAGGTGAGGCGGCACATCGTGTTCCAGAAGGTCGAGCAGCGTCGGCATTACGTCCACTGCTTCGGTGAAATGCTCGACCTGCGTGCCAGCGGCCTGCCGGCGCGACGGGTCGCGGACGATCAGCGGGATATGATAGCTTTGATCATAAAACCCGCCTTTACCAAGCATGGAGTGATCGCCCAGCATCTCGGCGTGATCGGAGGTTAGCACGATGATCGTGTTCTCCCATGCGCCGGCAGCCTTCAGGGCTGCCCAAAGGCGGCCGAGCTGCGCGTCCACCTCCGAGATCATGCCGTAATAGAGCGCGCGGATGCGGCGGTAGTTTTCGTCGCCCCAGTCGCGCACCTTGCCTTCTGCGCCGGGGATGAATTTGGAGCGCTTCTGGTGCTCGTATTCATAGGCGAGATAGGGGTGCGTGGCGGCCTCGTCCTGCCAGCTTTCCGCGCGCAGAAAGGCCGGGCCGTCGGCCGGATCGTACATCGTGTTGTAGGGCTCAGGCACGATGAAGGGCGGATGCGGGCTTATGAAGGAAAGATGCGCGAACCAGCTTTGCGCTTCCTCCTGCTCGCCCAGCCAGCGGATGAACTCGCCGGCGATGAAGGCGGTCGGCGTCTCGTCCTTCGAATAGACGGGCGGAGCGTTCGATACGTCGTCTCCAGCAACTCTGTCGGCGGGGCGATGGATGTCGGGGCTGCCGGCCCTGGTGTCGATGCCGCGCCCTGCCAGCCAGGACAGCCACTGCTTCTGGTGCTCCGGCAAGAGCTGGCGCACCGAAAAGCCCGGCAGCACGCCCTCATAGCTGCGCAGGAACGGGTCGCCGGGAGGCAGGATGGTCGGGTCGGGCGAGACGTCGGTGTAGCCGAACAGCGTCGGGTCATAGCCGAGGCGGCGGGCGGCGAGCGCGATGTTGTCGTGGCGGGCGGCCAGCGGCGTTCCGTTGCGGCAGACGCGGTTGTTCATCTGGTAGAGGCCGGTATAGAGGCTGGCGCGCGCCGGTGAGCAGGGGGCAGCGCCCCCAAAGTGCCGGCGAAACAGCACGCCCTCGGCGGCCAGCGCGTCGGCATTGGGCGTCTTCACCACGCCATGCCCGGCGGCCGAAAGGCATTCGCCGCGCCACTGGTCGCAGGTGATCAGAAGAATGTTCGGACGATTGCCTTTGCGTGCCACGCGCGCTTCCCCCATCATGCGTCGTGCACATGGAGCCGAATTTCTGGCACGGCGCAAGCGAAGCTTTCATGAAGCTATGAACGCTTTGCCGCTATCGTTCGATAACCGGAGACAGTCCATTCTGCACCCGGGCTCTTTCCCTTTGTGCCGCTTGACCGACATATGGGGCAACACATGCAGCGGGGCTGCACAGCGAAAGGAAACCTGGACATGCTGGACCAGATCAAGGGCCTGCATCACGTCACGTCGATGGCCAAGGATGCGCGCCAGAACAATGACTTCTTCACCCACAAGCTCGGCCTGCGCCGCGTGAAGAAGACGGTGAATTTCGATGCGCCCGACGTCTACCACCTCTACTATGCCGACGAGGTGGGCACGCCGGGCACGGTGATGACCTATTTCCCCTTCCCCAACATCGGCCAGGGAAGGCGCGGCACCGGCGAGGTCGGCACCACGGTCTATTCGGTTCCGCAGGGCACGCTCGACTTCTGGGAGAAGCGCTTTGCCGAGCAGGGCGTGACCGGGCTGAAGCGCGAAACGCTGTTCGGCGAGAACCGGCTTGCCTTCGACGGGCCCGACGGCGACAGCTTCGCCCTCGTGGAGGTCAGGGACGACAAGCGGCTGCCCTGGCTGAAGGGCGGCGTGCCGGAGGATGACGCCATCCACGGCTTCCACTCGGTGTCGCTGCGGCTGAAGGACGGCGGCGCGACCGAGGAGCTCTTGAAGTTCATGGGCTATGAGGAGGTCGACACCGCCGGCAATGTGAAGCGCCTGGCGGTGAAGGACGGCAATGGCGCCGATTTCGTCGACATCGAGACCTTGCCCGGCGTGCCTTATGCCGATCTCGGCGCGGGCTCGGTGCACCACGTGGCCTTCGCGGTGGAGAATCGCGCCAAGCAGCTGGAGGTGCGCAAGGCGCTGATGGACACGGGCTACCAGGTGACGCCGGTGATCGACCGCGACTATTTCTGGGCGATCTATTTCCGCACCCCCGGCGGCGTGCTGTTCGAGGTGGCAACCAACGAGCCCGGCTTCGACCGCGACGAGGACACCGCGCATCTGGGCGAGGCGCTGAAGCTGCCGAGCCAGCATGCGCATCTGCGCCCGTGGCTGGAACAGCACCTGCAGCCGCTGGGCGACTGAAGGCCGTTGAGACGGAACGGGCCATGAAGCCCGCACAGGAGAACGACATGGCAAAGGACAGCTACATCTACGCGCAGTTGCCCGGGAAGCCCGGCGGACCGCTGCTCTTCCTTTTCCACGGCACCGGCGGCAACGAGCACCAGATGACGGGGCTGGCGCTGGACCTGCTGCCCGGCGTCGCCGCCATCTCGCCGCGCGGCGACGTTTCGGAATTCGGCTCCGCACGGTTCTTCCGCCGCACCGGCGAGGGCGTCTACGATATGGACGACCTTGCCGCGCGCACGGCCAAGATGGGCGATTTCGTGAAGGCGCATGTGGATGCGGCCAAGCCATCATCCGTCATCGGCATCGGCTTTTCCAACGGCGCCAACATCCTGGCATCGCTGATCTTCGCCGAGCCTCAGCTGTTCGACGCAGCGATCCTGATGCACCCGCTGATCCCGTTCGAGCCGGAGGTGAAGGGCAGCCTTGCGGGAAAACGCATCCTGATCACCGCCGGGCGCCACGACCCGATCTGCCCGCCGGAACTGACTTCGCGGCTCGACAGCTATTTGCGTGGCGACGGCGCCGATGTCACACTGGAATGGCACGAGGGCGGCCACGAGATGCGGCAGAACGAGCTTGTCGCAGCCAGGAATTTTCTGGCGCCCTATCGCCTGGCGCAGGCCGAACAGGAGGTGCGGACATGACCGACAATACGCTTGAGATTCAGCTGGAAGAGACCGGCAGCAAAGGCCGCTATGTGCTGCGCGGGCCGGACGGCGCCGAGGCCGAACTGACCTTTACGCGCGTCGGCGAGCACCGGATGATCATCGACCACACCGGCGTGCCGGATATCTTTCGTGGCCAGAGGATCGGACTGATGCTGCTAACCCGCGCCATCGAGGACGCCCGCGCAGCGGGCAAGAAGATCATTCCGCTCTGCCCCTTCGCCCACGCCCAGTTCCGCCACCACCCCGAATGGGCGGACGTGCTGGAAGGGTAAGAGCGCGGCACGGCCAAGGGCAATTGCATTTGAAATGACCCCCACCCCTAACCCCTCCCCACAAGGGGGAGGGGAACGATCTCGTAGCCCTTGCCATCCAAAACGGTGAGAGTTGGTGCCGGGCAGACATGCAGCAAAGTTCCCCTCCCCCTTGTGGGGAGGGGTTAGGGGTGGGGGTTCAAAGCCAAAGCTGACACCTCAACCCCGCTTCCCTTCCTCCATCCGCTTCAGCCAGTCCTTGCCGACGCCGCGGTCGCGGATGATCGGCAGCGGGTCGGTCGAGTCCAGCCGCGAGCAGATGCGGTAGACCTCCAGCGTCTCGGCATCCATGTCGCCGCGCTTGTGGAACCACATCGCCGCCGCATAGCGCGCGCGGCCGGACCATTCTTCGCCCAGCGGCGTGTTGATGAGCCGCCACTGTTCGGCGAATTCGGCGTCGTTCATGCTCAGAACTCCGCTGGCGGGCTCGCGGTGCGGCGGTCGAGCTTTATGAAGGGCCTCTGCACCACCTTCGCCCGCTTCATCAGCCGTTCGTATTTCAGCTCGCGCATGGCATAGATCTCGACCCACAGGTCGCCGGTGATCGTGTCGCCGTAGGGCCGGGCAAGGGTCGCCAGCGCGATGTTGCGCTTGGCCATGGGCGACCAGATGGCCGCGCTCACCAGCCCGACCTCCTTCTTCTTGCGATGATAGACGATGGCGTGCTCGGCAGGAATGTTGCCTTCGATTTCCAACCCGACCAGAACATGCTGCAGCCTGCCTTTGGCGCGCGCTGCGGCGATGGCGCGGCGGCCATTGAAATGGCCCTTTTCCAGATCGACCATGAAACCCAGCCCGATCTCGTCGGGCATGCGCACGCGGTCGGCACGGATGGCGTGCTCGGCGGTGACGAAGTCGGCATTGGCGACGATCAGCCCGGCCTCCAGCCGCGCGCGGTTGAGCGCGGTGTAGCCGATGGCGCGGATGCCGCGCAGCTCGCCCGCCTGCCACAGGCGGTCCCAGAGGCTCAGCGCGAGCCGCGTTTCGATGAACAGCTCGTAGCCCAGATCGCCTGTAAAACCGGTGCGGGAGATGGTGACGCTGCCGTCCTCATGCGGGAATTCCGCAAGGTCGAAGATTTTTAGCCGCTCCACGCCTTCGAAACCGGCCTCGCGCAGGATGGCAAAGGAGGTCGGGCCCTGCAAGGCGAGCGCGGCGACCGCCTCGGTTTCTTCCGAGATCGCGACGTCGAAGCCGATGGCGCTGTCGAGCAGCCAGGGCAGGTGGCGTTCCTGGCAGCAGAGCCGGAAAAGGTTTGGCGCGAGGCGGAAGAGGGTGCCGTCGTCCAGCACATGGCCGGCATCGTCGCACCAGGCGGTGTAGTGGACGTGGCCGGTTTTCAGCTTGGTCACGTCGCGCAGCGTGAGGCGGTTAAGGAAGTTTTCCGCTTCGGGTCCCTCGATCCGGTATTTCGTCATCGGCGAGATGTCGAACAGCGCCGCCTGGCTGCGGATCGCAAAATATTCGAGCTCCTCGTCCCACAGCGATGCCGGCGCCCGATAGCCGCCCCAGTCGTACCAGTCATTGGTCTTCATCAGCGCGTCGATGCGCGGCTGGAAGGGCGTGCCGAGGCGCAGCGTGCGGAAGTGCAACTGGGCGGGCGAGTGGAGAGGGCGCACGAGACCGGTTTCCGCGGCTTTCGGTTTCTTCCTGGTTGCCTGTGCCATCAAAAACCTCTCCGTCCACCAGACAGTGGCAGGGTTGTCGTATCTGGACGTCGACCCCCACTCCGTCGCGCTTCGCGCGACACCATTCCGGGGCGAGCCACGGGTCTCGCCCGTCCTTCGGACCCCCCGATCGACGGGGGAGAGGAAACGCCGTCCGCGAGCCTGGCACCTTTCCTCTCCCCTTTTGAGGGGGAGAGGTGCCGAGCGAAGCGAGGCGGAGTGGGGGTAGGTCGCCACATCTGCGATTGCGCCGAGTCTGCTGAGATATCGAGCACGCTTATCCCCTCATCTCGATGATGCGCCGCGCTGCGTTGAGGCCCGGCACGCCGGAAATGCCGCCGCCCGGATGCGAGCCGGCGCCGCACAGGAAAAGCCCGTCCACCGGCGTGTAGTAGCCGGCAGCACCCAAGGCGGGGCGCGACATCAGCATCTGGTCGGCCTGCAATTCGCCATGGTGCCAGTGGCCGCCGGGCATGCGGTAGCGCGCTTCGATGTCGGCGGGCGTAAGCAGCTCGGCCTGGCGGACCGTCTTCCCGATGCCCGGCGCATAAAGCTCGAGCTGGGCCATGATGGCGGCCAGGAATTTTGGCTTGCCGGTCTCCCAGCCTTCCTTCAGCGCATAGGGTGCATATTGCACGACGGCCGAGAGCACGCAGGCCCCGCTTGGCGCGAGTGTGGGGTCGGACAGGCTCGGAAGCGTGATCTCCATCATCGGCTCCGGGGAAAACTCGCCATATTTGGCCGGATTGAAGGCGCGTTCGACATCGTCGGACGAAGGCGCGATGACAAGGCGGCCGCGATGGCCGGCGGCATCGACGCCCGCAAATTCCGGCGGCCGGTCGAGGGCCAGATGAAGCTTGGCCGCATCGCCCTTCATGCGGATGTTTTTTATGCGCCGGACAAAGCCGGTGTCGATCTCGCGCGTGCCGACGAGGTCCAAAAAAGTGTTTTGGGGATTGATTGCCGAGACGATCGTGCGGGCGCGGATTTCCTCGCCGCTGTCGAGGGCGACGCCGACGCTGCGACCCTTTTCGACCAGTATTTTCGCCACGGGCGCCTCAGTGCGAATGCTGACGCCGGCAGCCTTTGCCGCGCGCAGGATGCTTGCTACCACCGCGCCCATGCCGCCTGCGGGCAGCACCTGTGCGCCGGGCTGGCCGCCGATCTCGCCGGCAAGGCGATAATAGAGGCCGAGCAGCGAGGTGGGCGAGCGGGGCCCGAGATGGCTGCCGAGCGTGGCGTCGAAGGCCAGCAGGCCCTTCAGCCGGTCGTCGTCCAGATGTTCGTCGGCGACGTCCGAAACGTTCATCAGCAGCATGCGCAGGAAATCGCGCATGTCCTCCTTGCCGAGCCGGCGCAGCGACAGGCCGGTCATGGCGAAGGCCGAGGTCTCCATCAGCGACATGTTGCCGAGGTCGGGCGGCCGGCGCGTGAGAAGCGGCTTCAGGATGCCGGCATAGCGCAGGAGCTGCGCGCGCAATTCCTGCCACGCCGCGGCTTCCGAGGCCGAGGCGCCGGAGAGGCTTTCGCCATACGCGCCGTGGAGCGTGAGCGGCTTGCCCTCGCGCGACAGCGCAACGCTGGGAGCAAGCTGGATACCCCCACCCCTAACCCCTCCCCACAGGGGGGAGGGGGATATTGGCGCTGCTTCCGCTACGGCCGTTGAAGGCTGGCGCTGGGCGGAGCCGGCAGCAGGTTCCCCTCCCCCTTGTGGGGAGGGGTTAGGGGTGGGGGTGCTTCCAGAGAAAACGAGCCCATGCTTCTCCAGCTCCAGCGTCTTCACCACCTCCGGGTGCAAGCGGTTCAGGAGATGGGCGGGCGAAGCGCGGAAGCCGGGCGCGAATTCCTCTGTGCGGGCCGCGCCGCCGATCTCGCCGGCGGCTTCCAGCACCAGGACCTTGCGGCCGCTCTTTGCCAGGGTTGCTGCGGCGACAAGACCGTTGTGGCCGCCGCCAATGATGATGGCATCAAATGACGTCATGGGCCGGGCTCATATGCTTGGTGTCGCGCGAGAGGTCGCGCAGGATTTCGTTTGCGGCGTTGCGGCCGGGCGCACCCATGACGCCGCCGCCGGGGTGGGTGGAGGAGCCGCAGATGTAGAGCCCGTCGATGGGCGAGCGATATTGCGCATAGCCGGGCACCGGGCGATTGAACAGCAGCTGGTCGAAGGTCAGCTCGCCCTGAAAAATGTTGCCCTCGGTGAGGCCGACCTCAGCTTCGATCTCGCGCGGCGTGCGCACTTCCATATGCACGATGCGGTCGCGGAAGCCGGGCGAATAGTCGGCGATCTGCGAGACGACCGTTTCGGCGAAGGCGTCGCGGTCGGCGTCGGTCCAGTCGCGGCCTTCCACCTTGGGCGGGCAATATTGCACGAAGCAGCTCATGAAATGCTTGCCCGGCGGGGCCATGGTCGGGTCGAGCATGGTGGGCATCATCATGTCGAGGAAGGGATCGGCCGACCAGCGCCCGGCCTTCCAGTCGTCATAGCCGCGCTCCATGCGCTCGACGGAATCCGTGAAGTGCATGTCGCCGCGGTAGCAGGGCGAATCCTTGGGCAAAGCGGGGAATTCAGGCAGCGAATCCAGCGCGATGTTCACCTTGCCCGACGAGCCGCGCATCTTGAAGTTTTGGACCCGGCGCAGGAACGTGTCGGGCAATTCCTTCTCTTCGACGAGTTTGAGGAAGGTGCGCTTCACGTCGGCATTGGAGACGACGAGCTTGCCAAAAATCTCCTCGCCGCCGGCCAGGACCAGCCCTCGCGCCTTGCCGTTCTTCACCAGCACTTGCTCCACTTCCGCGCCGGTGCGGATGGTGCCGCCGGACGCGCGAAAACTGTCGGCCAGCGCCTTGGTGACCGCGCCCATGCCGCCGCGCGCATAGCCCCAGGCGCCGACCGAGCCGTCCACCTCGCCCATGTAGTGGTGCAGCAGCACATAGGCCGTGCCGGGCGACATGGGGCCGAGCGCCGTGCCGATGATGCCCGAGAGCGCGAAATTGGCCTTGATGACGTCGGTCTCGAAATACTCGTCGAGAAAATCGGAGATCGACATGGTCCAGAAGCGCAGCGTATCGGCCATCTCGGCCGCACCCAGCCCGGCGAATTTCTTGCCGAGATAGATCAGTTCGCCGATGTCGCGCGGGCGAAAACTGGTCGGGTCCGGCGCGGTGCGCATCAAGAGCGGCTGGATGAAGCGGCACTGGCGCGTCACGTCGCGAGCGTAGCGGTCATAGGCCTCGGCATCGCGGGCGGAGAAACGCGCGAATTCGCGGCGGTGGGCATGGTGGTCGCGGTAATTGGCGAGATAGTCACCATCACGGGTGAACACCGCGCCGCCCTCATAGGAGATGACCTGCAGGCCGAAGCGCGGCAGCTCCAGGTCGCGCATGATCTCTGGCCGGAACAGCGAGCAGACATAGGAGCAGTTGGAGTAGAGGAAGCCGGGCGTGAGCGAGCGGCTGGTGGCCGCGCCGCCGATCCAGTCGTTCTTCTCCACCACGAGCACGTCGAGCCCGGCGCGCTGCAGGTAACAGGCGTTGACGAGCCCGTTGTGCCCGGCGCCGATGACGATGGCGTCCCAAGTCTTCATTCCGGTTCCCGCTCTTGTTTTCTTTTTCGCAAGTCTGGCACGAGGGCCTCGATGCTGTCCAGCCATTTTGAATGAATGTTCAACAAATGAGAGTTGCGTTTTGTCGTAAGTGGAGTAGGCTTTCGAAAAATTTCGACGTTGGCATTTCCGCTTGGAGGGGTGGGGCAATGATCGAAACGGCCGATGCAGAGCCGGAATATGACGACACCGCCATCCGCTTCCTGGAGGCGCTGTGGGGCGAAGGCTATCTGTCGCCCGGCGGGCCGGAAGAGGTCGACCGGGTGGTCGAAGGCCTGTCGCTGGCGGGCAAGAAAATCCTCGACATCGGCTGCGGGGCGGGCGGCATTGCGCTGCATCTGGTGGAGAGGCACGGCGCGGCGCATGTGACCGGCTTCGACGTCGAGGCGCCGGTGCTGGAAGTCGCGCGCGGGTGGGCAGACAGGCGCGGCCTTTCCGATCGCGTCTCCTTTGTGCAGGCGCCGCCCGGCCCGCTGCCCTTCGCCGATGCCTCTTTCGACATTGTGTTCTCCAAGGATGCTCTGCTGCACGTGCCCGACAAGCAGGCGCTGTTTGCCGAGATTTTTCGCGTGCTGAAGCCAGGCGGGGTTTTTGCCGCCTCGAACTGGATGATCGGCCATGACGGCGAGCCGTCGCCGCAGATGAAGGCCTATGTTGCGGCGGAAGGGCTGAGCTTTGCCATGCGCTCGCCCGCGCACTACCGCAAGGCGATGGAGGCGGCGGGCTTCCAGAACATCACCGTCACCGACCGCAACCCCTGGTATCGCGAGGTGGCGCGCGGCGAGCTCGAAAGGCTGAAAGGCCCGCTCTATGCGCCGGTCGCGGCGGTGGTCGGCGCTGCCTATGTCGACAAGAACATCACAACCTGGGAGGCCATGCAAAAGGTGCTTGACAGTGGGGAGCACCGCCCCACTCATCTGCGCGGATGGAAGCCGGACGAGGGTCGTTAGCCGGCGATGTGGAGCATGGCGGCAACGATGGGATCGACGACACAGAAGGAGGCCGACAAGGCCGCCGGCAAGGGCGATGCGGAGCGGCGCGGCCGCAAGGCTTCCAAGGAGACGCGGCAGCTGCAGCTCATTGAGGCGACGATCGATTCACTGGCCAAGCGCGGCTATTCCGAAACCACCATGGCCGACGTGGCCGACGGCGCGGGCCTGTCGCGCGGCATCGTCAACTTCCATTTCGAGAGCAAGGAAAAGCTGCTCGTCGCCACCTTGCAGCACATGTACGACGAATATTCCGCGCATTGGCGCAACGCGCTGCAGAAGGCCGGCGACGATCCGGCGCGCCGGCTGCAGGCGCTGGTGGCGGCCGATTTCGACCGTTCGATCTGCAACAAGCGCAAGCTGGCCGCCTGGTGCGCCTTCTGGGGCGAGGCCAAGTCGCGACCGACCTACCAGATGCTGAGCGGCGCGCGCGACGAGGCCTACCAGCAGACCATCGTCGAGCTGTGCACGCAGCTGAAGCAGGATGCCGGCTACGACTACGACGCGGAGGCGACTGCGCTGGGCCTGAGCGCCATGCTGGAGGGGCTGTGGCTGCGCCTGATGATCAACGCCGAGAGCGTGACGCGCGAAACGGCCCACCAGGCAGCAGTGGACTATCTGGCCTCGGTCTTTCCGAAGCATTTTTCGCGGGAAGCCGCAGGCCGGCGGAAGATCTCATGACACGATAACAACCAGAGGGTGGAACGATGAGGGAATTGACCAGAAGGCTTTCGATGAAACTGGCGCTGGGAGGAGCGCTCTGGGTGTCTGCTGCCGGCCTTGCCGCAGCCGCAGACAAGGATCTGGTCATCTTCGACTGGGCCGGCTACGAGGATCCCGCATTCCATCCCGCCTATGCGGAAAAGCATGGGGATTCGCCGACCTTCACCTTCTTCGGCGACGAGGACGAAGCCTTCGAGAAGACGCGCTCGGGCTTCAAGGCCGATCTCGGCCACCCCTGCTCGCAGAGCGTGGTGAAGTGGCGCGAGGCAGGGCTGCTGCAGCCGCTCGACACCTCCAAGATCACCGGTTGGAATGATCTCAACCCCGGCATCATGGCGATGAAGAACCTCGCCACCGACGAGAACGGCACGGTCTGGTTCATGCCCTGGGACTGGGGCAACACCGCCGTGACCTTCAACAGCGAGAAGGTGGACGAGAAGGACATCCAGTCGCTGAAGGCCTTCGCTGATCCGAAGTTCGAGGGGCGGGTTTCGATCGGCGACAATGTCGACGACGCCTATGCGCTGGCGAGCCTGGCCATCGGCCTGAAGGACTGGACGCAGATGACCGACGAGCAGTTCAGCCAGGCTTCCGACTTCCTGCGCCAGGTGCACAAGAATGTCCGCCTCTACTGGACCGACAACACCGAGATCGTGCAGGCCATGAGCGGCGGCGAGGTCGAGCTCGCCTGGGCCTGGAACGACGCCGCCACGCAGCTCGCCAACGATGGCGCGCCGGTGAAGATGAAGCGCGACACCGACGAGGGCATCTCCACCTGGGTCTGCGGCTATGTCCGCTACAAGGACGCGCCGGGCTCGGAGGAAAAGGCCTACGACTACCTCAACGCGGTGAACGACCCCGCCATTGCGGGCTACCTCGTGGGCGATTGGGGCTACGGCCAGGCCAACGCCAAGGGCATGGCCTCGGTCGATCCGGCGGTGCTCGAGGAGAAAGGCTATGCCGATGTCGACAAGTTCCTCGACAAGACGCTGTTCCAGTCGCCGCTGCCCAACGAGCTCAAGCTGAAGATGATCGCCGAGTTCGAGAAGATAAAGGCGGGCTATTGAGCCGCAAGCAGGCAAAGACGGATGTCGTGATCGTCGGGGCCGGGTTCACCGGCCTTTCGGCGGCGCATGAATTGCGCCGCGCCGGCGTGGACTTCGTGGTGCTGGAGGCGCGCGACAGGGTTGGCGGGCGCGTCGAGGCACGGCGAAACGGCCTCGGCGAGCTGGTCGACACGGGCGGGCAGTTCCTGTGCGACGACATGCCGGAACTGATGGCGCTGGTGAAGGCGCGCGGCAAGACGCTGGTGGAAGCCTTTGTCGACGGCGAATTCATCGCCCAGCCGCCGTTGGCGGCCGACGATGCCGAGCGGAACTATGTCCGCGTCATGGAAATCCGCGAGCGCATGAACGGCATCGAGCCGGACGATCCGGCGATCGCCGGCCTGACCGTTGCCGAATGGCTGGAGCGGCAGGAGGACTCGGCGGACGCGAAGGCAGGGTTCCGCTCGATGATCGAGGGCCTCTGGTGCCAGGGCCTGGACAAGATTCCGCTGTGGCACCTGATCGACAATGACCGCCGCATCACCAACGACCAGTCGGAGCTGCAGTATTTTCTGGCCGAGACCATGCAGTCGCTGGCCGACGACCTGGCGCGCGATCTCGGCGACCGGCTGCGGCTCGGCGCGGCGGTAACGGGCATCGAGCACGCGGAGAATGGGGTGCGGGTTCTGGCGAGCGACCGCGTGTTCGAAGCGCGTTCGGTACTGGTCGCGGTGCCGCCGATGATGGCGTCGAAGCTCGCCTTCTCGCCGCCGTTGCCGGATCAACTATCACGGGCGCTCGGCGTCTGGCACAGCGGCGTGGTGATCAAGGTTCTGGTCCGCTACCCCCATGCCTTCTGGCGCGATAAGGGGCTGAGCGGCATGGTCATGTGGCGCAACCTGCCCGGGCTGTTCGCCTGCGATGTCGGCAAGGATGAAAACCATCCGGCGCTGGTGGTCTTCATCGGCGGGCCGCTGGCGCTGCGCTGGGGCGGCCTGGACGAGGTGGCGCTGCGCGGCGAAGTGATGTCGCGGCTGGTGGCGGCGCTAGGACCCGAGGCCGGGACCGTGCTCGACTTCAGCTATCGAAGCTGGATCGATGATGCGTGGAGCGGCGGCGCCTACAGCGACCTCATTCTCGATGTAAATGCCACGGATGCGGAAGACGTGCTTCTGGCCGGCGCCCCGCCGGTGCATTTCGCGTCGTCGGAACTGTCGCCGTCCTTCCCCGGCTATATCGAGGGGGCGATCATTGCGGGCCGGATCGCGGCGCGGAAGGTGATGGCCGGGCCGGAAGAGCGGGGTTGAGCCCGGTTTCCCACGTCATCAGGTGCGTCCTTCGAGGCTCCCCTTCGCAAGCTCAGGGTCGCACCTCAGGATGAGGGATGTTGTGCGCGGCATTTCGGCAGCGTATGGCGCCAACATCCCTCATCCTGAGGGTGCGAGCATAGCGAGCCTCGAAGGGCGCACCGTCAATCCGCCAGCGCCACCAGCGCGTCGGGATCGTAGGCGAGGCGGATGGGTGCGCCGACCGGAATGTCGTCGGCGCCGAAATCGTTGGTCTCGGTGACGGAGAGCGGCTTTTCCAGCCCCGGTATTTCCACGATCAGATGGGTGATCTCCCCAAAATAGTGGCGCTCGACCACGCGGCCGGCCACTTCGAATTTCGCTTTTGCGTCGTCCCACAGCACGCGCAGGCGCTCGGGCCGGATGCCGAGCGTGGCCGCCTTGCCGTTGCGCATGAAGGCGGCCGGCTTGTCGGTCCTGACGCGGCCGAAGCCGAGCGTGTCGACCACCAGCGAGGCGCCGTTCTCCTCCACGATCTCGGCCTTGACGAAGTTCATGCCGCCGAGGAAGTCGGCCACCTGACGGTTCACCGGGCGCTGGTAGATCTCCTTGGGCGAGGCGACCTGCGCGATGCGGCCGCCGAACATCACCGCTATGCGGTCCGACATGGCCAGCGCCTCGTACTGGTCATGGGTGACCAGGATGAAGGTGATGCCCACCGCCTGCTGCAGCCGGCGCAGCTCCACCTGCATCTGCTCGCGCAGCTTCTTGTCCAGCGCCGACAGCGGCTCGTCGAGCAGCAGCACCTTGGGCCGCATGACCAGCGCACGGGCAAGCGCGACGCGCTGGCGCTGTCCGCCGGAAAGCTCGGTGGCGCCGCGCTTGCCCAGCCCAGTGAGCGAGACCTGCGCCAGCGCCTCCTCGACGCGGCGCTTTTCCTCCGCCGCGCCGAGCTTCAGGCGCCTCAGCCCGTAGGCGACGTTCTGCTCGACGTTGAGATGCGGGAAGATGGCGTAGCTCTGGAACACCATGTTGGTGGGGCGCCGGTTGGCCGGGATGCCGTCCATTGGTTGGCCGTCGACGGCGATGGTGCCGCTGGTGGGGTTGTCGAAGCCGGCGATCATGCGCAGAAGCGTGGTCTTGCCGCAGCCGGATGGCCCCAGCAGCGAGAAGAACTCGCCCTCGCGGATGGTCAGCGAGGCGTCGTCCAGCGCCTTGAAGGCCCCGTAGCTGCGCGTGACATGTGAGATCTCGATCATCGTGCGATGATCGGCGGACGTGCGTTCGGGCATCGGTTTCTCAGGCAAGGACGCCTCCGGTGTTTTGTGTGCGCCGGGCGGCGCGGCGGCGCAGCAGTTCGGCGATGGTGAGCAGCAGGAACGAGCCGACCAGCAGCAGCGTGCCGAGCGCCAGCACGCCCGGCAGCTTGGCGGCGAAGCGCAACTGGCCCCAGATGTAGATCGGCAGCGTCGGCTTGGTTCCGGTGAGGAAGAAGGCCATGATGAACTCGTCGAGCGAGATGGTGAACGAGACGAGCAGGCTGGAGATGATTGCGGGCGACACCATCGGCAGCGTCACCCGCCGGAAGGTGCCGAAGGCGGTCTCGCCGAGGTCGGCGGAGGCTTCCTCAAGGCTGCGGTCGAAGCCCTCGAAGCCCGAGGTCAGCACGGTCAGCGAATAGGGGATGCAAACCAGCACGTGGCCGAGCACCACGGTCATCAGCGACAGGTCGAGCCCCATCTGCATAATGACCAGGAGCATGGACACGGCCACGATGATCTCCGGCAGCACCAGCGGGGCCATGATCAGCCCGTTGATAGTGCGGCGGCCGGGAAAGCGATAGCGGGTGATGGCGCGCGCCGCGCAGATGCCGAAAACGGTGGAAAGGATGGCGGCGGCGATGCCGACGAGCAGGCTGTTCCAGGCCGCGTCGAGCAGAGCCGGCGTGTTGGGCAACTCCTCGTACCATTTGAGGGTCAGGCCGGCGAGCGGGAATTTGGGAGTAACCGCGGTATTGACCGAGAAGATCGGCAGGAAGACCACCGGCAAATAGAGAAAGACGATGTAGAGGCCGGCATAGACCGGCAGCCACCTGGAAAAAATCTTGCGCAGGACCTTCATCGCGCCAGCCTCGATGCACTGCGGATGATCAGCACCGCGGCCGCCGCCATGGCAGTGACGATGACCATGGTGGTGACCGCGAGTGCCGCGCCCAGCGGCCAGTTGGCGGCCTTGCTGAACTGCGCCTGGATGGCGTTGGCGATCATGACGCCATCCTTGCCGCCGACGAGGCGCGGCGTGACGAAGTCGCCCACCGTCGGGATCATGACGATGAGCAGCGCCGCGACGACGCCCGGCGACGACAGCGGCAGCGTGATGCGCAGGAAGCGGCGCAGCGGCCCGTCGCCGAGATCGGTCGCGGCCTCGATCAGCGAGCGGTCGACCTTTTCCAGCGACACGAAGATGGGCAGGATGGCGAAGGCCGCCCAGGCGTGAGTGAGTGTGATGACCACGGCGCTGGTGTTGTAGAGCAGGGCGGTGGAGGGCTCGCTGATGAGGCCGAGGCCCATCAGGCCGGAATTGAGCACGCCGTTGTAGCCGAGGATGACCTTCCACGACATGACGCGCAGCAGATAGCTGGTCCAGAAGGGGATGGTGATGAGGAACAGCCACAGCCCTTTGTGTCGGCCGCCGTGGAAGGAAATGAAGTAGGCGATGGGGTAGGCCAGCACGACAGTGAAGAGGCTGACCAAAAGCGAGATCCACAACGAGCGCATGAGCAGGTCGCGGTAGATCGGTTCGGTCAGGGCGATGCGGTAGTTTTCCAGCGTGAAGGTGCGGTCGATGGTGAGGTAGTTCTGGGTCCAGAAGCTGTGCGCGACCACGACCAGGATCGGCACCACCAGAAGCACCAGCGCGTAAAGAAAGGTCGGGCTGATCAGGGCAAAGCCCTGCGCGGGTTCCGATTGCAGAAGGGAGTTTCTTCGGCGCCTGCCCAAAGCGAGCGGCGGTGACCCTTCCGCGGCCGCTGTCATTGGTGCGGTTCTCGCAAAAGTGCGGCTGCGCAGGCTTCCGGCATGTTCCCACCCATTCGTTGCACGGCGTCGCGGTTCCCGTCGCGCACCGTGCTTTCTTTCTCTCAACAAGAGCCCATTCGTGGATTGAAATCAAGCGCTATTTCTGCGATATTGATTGAACGGACATTCAATATGAGGACTTTGGAATCGCCTGTTTCCAAAGGGCGGAGCGGTCCGGAAGCGCGAAACCAGGCTCATGGAAAGGCTAGGAAAATGGCGGCGGCACAGGACATGACGGCGGCGAATGCGCTGGGCCATGAGGAGGCGGTCGAGCTTGCCAGGCGCCATCTGATACAGCCCTGGCCGACAGCCGGCGAAATCGGCGCGGAGGCGCGCAGCCTGATCGGCGAGGGCGAGGGCATCTATATCACCGACGGCGACGGCAGGCGGCTGATCGACGGGCCGGCGGGCATGTGGTGCGTCAATGTCGGGCACCGCCGCGAGGAGCTGGCGCGGGTCATGTACGACCAGGCCATGCAGCTTTCCTACAATACGCCCTGGTACACGATGAGCGAGGCTTCCGCCGTGCTTGCCGAGCGCATCGCAGGGCACGCGCCGGGCGATCTCAACCATGTCTTCTTCACCACCGGGGGCTCTTCGGCGGTGGAAAGCGCGCTGCGCTTCATGCAGTTCTACAACAATGTGCGCGGCCGGCCGGAGAAGAAGCTGATCCTGTCGCGCGGCGGCGCCTATCACGGCTCGACCTATCTGTCTGCCTCGCTCAACGGCCGCCCGCGCGACCGCGACTGGATGGATGGCGCCGACGATCTGGTGATAAAACTTTCGTCGCCCGATCCGTTCCGGCGGCCGGCGGGCATGAGCCTGACGGCCTTCACCGACCAGCTGGTTGCCGAGTTCGAGGAGACGGTGAAGCGGATCGGCGCCGACAGGATCGGCGCCTTCGTGGGTGAGCCTGTGCAGGCCTCGGGCGGGGTCATCGTGTCGCCGGAAAACTATCTGCCGCGCATCCGCAAAATTTGCCGCGACAACGACATCCTGTTCATTTCCGACGAGGTCGTCACCGCCTTCGGTCGCCTTGGCCACGTCTTCGCCTCGCAGGACGTGTTCGGCATCGAGCCCGACATCATCACCTTCGCCAAAGGCGTGACCTCTGGCTATTTCCCGCTCGGCGGCATGGTGGTGTCGGAGCGCCTGCTGGAGGAACTGCGCCGCTCCAACCATCCGACGGCGATGTATGCCCATGGCCTGACCTATTCGAGCCATCCGGTTGGCTGCGCGGTGGCGCTGAAGAACCTCGACCTGCTCGAAGGCGGCGTGCTTGCCCACGCGCAGACCGTGGCGCCCTATTTCCAGGCGCAGCTGAAGACGCTGGAAGAGCTGCCGCTGGTGGGCGAGGTACGCGGCCTCGGCCTCATGGCCTGCGTGGAATGCGTGGCCGACCGCGAGAGCAGGAACCCCCTGGAGTTGGACCGCAATGTGGGGATGCGCATCGACGCGCACTGCCACGAGCTTGGCCTACTTGTCCGGCCGCTGATCAACATGTGCGTGATGTCGCCGCCACTCATCATCACCAGGGCGCAGATCGACGACATGGTGGGCATCCTGCGCGAGGGCATTTCGCGCACGATGGACGATCTCAGGAAAGAGGGTGTCTGGAACGGGTGAGGGCGGCGATGGCTGCAACGGCGACGAACGCTGGAGTGAACCCTTCACGGGCGTAGAATCCCGCGATATGAATGCCGCATGTTGCTGATTGTTGGAACAATCCGGTTGCCGCCTGATAATCTAGTGGCCGCGCGTCCAGTGATGTCTCGGATGGTTCTGGCCAGCCGTGCTGAGGATGGTTGCGAGGAATATTCCTATGCGGAAGATGTTCTCGATCCCGGGCTCATCCACGTCAAAGAGGTGTGGAGCGACCAGGCTGCGCTGGATCGGCATTTTGCCTCGGAACACATCGCCGCATGGCGCACGACATGGCAGGAACTTGGGATAGGCGAGCGTAACCTGCGGGTTTACGAGGTGGGGCCCCCTCGCTCGACCTGAATAGGGAGCCGAGTTCCCACCCGACGGACGTTCGCCCTGGCTGTTCGTCTCAGGATTTCAGCGAATGAGATCCGCCACCCTGGCTCCCAGAGCCCGAACAAGATCGTCGGGGCGCATGCGAATTTGCAGGCCCCTCTGGCCGCCGTTGAGGAAAATCTCGTCCTCCAGCGTGGCCATTTCCTCCACCGCCGTCGGCACCTGCTTGCGCTGGCCGAAGGGGCTGATGCCGCCGACCTTGTAGCCGGTCAGGCGCTCGGCGTCGGCGGGCTTCATCATGTTGGCCGACTTGCCGTCGAATGCGGCCGCGACCTTCTTCATATTGACCTCCTGATCGGAGGGAACCACCACGCAGGCAGGCTTGCCGTCGACCTCCACCATCAGCGTCTTCAGCACGATGGAAGCCGGAACGCCCATCGCCTCGGCAGCCTGCAACCCAACCCGCTCGGCATTGGCGTCGTAGTCGTAGGCGGCCACCGCAAAGGGCATGCCGGCCTTGGTCAGCGCGAGCGTGGCGGGCGTGGTCTTGGACATGGCCCTTTGTGTAGCAGAGCCGGCGCGCTGGGCAAGCAGGCTACCCGGGAAAGGGGCCCCGGGTAGCCCAGAAAGCCGGATGGAGGTGTCAGCCCTCGAAGTCGAATATAAGCAGTTCGCTGAAGTGGTTCATGTCCTCGAACGAGCAGAAGGCCGGCGGATCGAGTTCGAGGACCGGCATCTGCCGGCGAATATCGGCGGCAACCTCGTCCAGCATGGCCTGCCAGCGCGGAAGCGCGTCCTCTTCCAGCCAATCGATCGCGTAGGCGAAAGTGATGTGGAAGGGGTATTCGTCGTGGTCGGGATGGCGATAGCCGAGAAGGTCGGCGAGAGCGTTGCGCCAGTCCCGCATGACCTTGCGGTCATGCTGCGTCGCACCCTCGACCAGGAGCCCCGACGGCCGGGCATGCGTCACCTCGACCTGAAACGGCTCGAAGAAGGAAAGCGCCTCCAGCCGATCGACCATGATCTCGGTCATTTCGTCGATCGGGGTGTCGAGCGAAATGCCCTCCGGCCAATATTCCGGCTTCCGGCGGTATTCGATGATGCCCTGGAAGAGCGTCATGTGCAGGCTGGTGATCGGCGTGAAGACGAACTGGGGCGCTTCGGGCATGGCCAGGAATTTCTCGCGCGCTTCGATCAGGACATCCTGCGTGCGCGAACCCTTCGTCACATGGCTGACAATGGTGTTGCCGGGTTCGGGCAGAAAGCCCCCGGTTTTGCCGTAGCGGGTTCCCAGATGTGGCGGCGGGGTCGAATTGCGGGTCCTGGCATAGGCAAGCAGTTCGGGAGAAACAGAATCGAGAAGCATCGTGATACCCATCGGTTGGTGGATCTCAGCCTTTACGTGCTGACCAAGAAGGATGGATGACGGCCCGGCGGCAGGTTGAGGACATCGCGCAAGATGGATGGTTGCGGACAGGGGATTGGGCAGTTGCCAGTCATGTGCCCATGGCAGCAAGCCGGGAACAAGGGCGGTTCCCGGCTCTGCTGCGCTGTCATTCCGCTTGACGGGACCGAGGGTTCGAGCCGTCAGGCAGCTCTCACGAAGCCCATATTGTCGCCGATGACGGTTGTTGGGCCGATTGGCAGCGGTTCGGGATCGCTGATTTCAAGCTGCACGAACTCCAGTCTGTCCTTCCATGCCTTCTTGAGAAAATCGGAGAAGGCAAGAATGGTGAGCTGTTCGCCGGGGCAGCGCCGGTAGCCGAACCCGAAAGGTGCGAAACCGGCATAGTCGCACACGGGAAGCGGCTTGTCGGCGACCTTGCCGAACACCGTGCCGAAGGCGCTGTTTTCCATCGAGCCCTTGCGGCCATCCTTCAATTCGAAGCTCGTCTTGTCGAACGGGCATTTGGCAAAGCCCAGCGAAAGCGCCTTGGCTTCGTCGATGTCCTGGCTAGTGGGCTGGTTTTCATAGCGGGATGGGTCGAAGTCGGTCGGGTTCTTCCAGTGCACCGGATCCTTGCTCGTTGAAGTGTGCGGGGTCACGATATAGCCATGCCGCTCGAAATATGGCGGCCTGGTTTCGGTCAGGGCTGAAATGCTGCCGCCATTGGGCGAAATGGTGCGGAACAGTTCCATCGTGAAGCGCTCCAGCGGCGTGAACGGAGCGCCGTTGGCGTTGTCGAAGTCGCTCTCCATGGTCTGCTTGAACCATGACCTGGCTTCCGGGTCGCCTGTGCCGGTGCCGAGCTTCAGCATGATGTTGTAGAGCGTGTTCCCCCACTGGCTGAACGCCACGAAATTGTGGAAGCATTCGAAGACGACGTCCTTGGGACTGAAAAATTCGCCGTCCCCGGCATTCTTGATCCAGTACCAGGCAAAGGTCTTGTCCGGGTTCGGAATCTTTCCGCCTTTCAGGTCGGCAATCTTCTCGTCGATCCAGGCCTTGAGGTAGTCCAGGTTCGAGTGGACGATCATGTAGTTGTCGTAGACGATGCGTTGCGTCGGATCGCGGTAGGCGAGGACGGTATTGAAGGCATTTCCGATCTGCCGGATGCGGTCCGGTATCTGGTCGTGCGTAAGGCCTAGGTGCAGGTCCCAATAGAGATCCCAATAGGCCTCGAGATAGGGCCGCATCAGCGGCTTCCTGGCATTCTCTTCCGACATCAGCTTGTCGAAAAATGTCGTGACTTTCCCGCCGTATTTCTCCCGGTAGAGATCAGGCGTCACGGCCGACATGTAGATCCGCTTCCTGCGATTGTCGGGGCCGCGTTTTTCGAGCCCCTGCAGGAAAACCGTCACGCCGTGTTCGGGAGCCGGCCGCCAGCTGTCGCTCAGCAGGCCCCAGAGGTCGTAGGGCAGGGCGTTTTCCTTGGTGAGGGCAACACCGATCATGGGAAGCATGGGCTCCTCCCCGTGATAGGTGCTCACGAGGAAATAGGGGACGATGACGTTCTCGAAGTAGTCGGGGTCGAACCCGGCGGCGAACTGGGCGCGCAGACGAGCTGCGGCCGAAGCGGCGTCGGCCGGTGACAGGGGCTGGCCGGCCGCAGGCGGTGACTGCGGATGAGCGATATTTGCGGACAAAGCGGCAGCGGCGGCGGTTGCGCCGCCGGTCAGGAACGTACGCCTTTTCATGGTCGGCTCCTCTGGAGCGAGCTGGTGGCTCGAACTTCGCGTCGAATGCCTGCCAATTGCTGTCAGAGAGCTAGGCCGCGCTTGCCGTTCGGCAAGAGCTTCGTCCCACCGTTACTTGCGCCGCCATGCCTGCCTGGGCTGTGGCTTCCGATCGACTATAGAACGAGAGCCGCGACGGATCGTGGCCCTGCCAGAAACGGTCGTCGTAGGAAGCAGCACTGCGCTATGCGCGCGACCGCATCGCCGCGTTGAGGTTGGCCATGTCATTCTCCTCCGGGGCGGTTTCCAGCGACAGCACCGGGATCTGCGCGCGCATATGGTCGTGGTGGGTGCGCACGCCATATTCGAGGTCCGAGAGGTAGAAGCCGGCAAAGCCCTTCGACAGCATGGACTCATTCGACCAGACCGAGAGCTGCACGTCCTCGGCCTGGGTGTCGCGGTCGATGCGGGATGACAGGTAGCGCGCGGCGGCCGCTTGGCGGCTTTCGTTGCGGTAGCGGTAGATCGCGCCGCGCAGCAGCGTCTCGCCGGTCGAGAGCGGGAATTCCTGGTAGAACTGCGCGGTCTCCGGCGTCACCGCGATCACCGCATTGGGGAACATGCCGTAATAGATCCAGGCCTTCTTCAGCCGCTCGGGCAGGTGCGTCGGCTCGGGCGCGACATTGACGTAACGCCCCACGCTCCAGCGGCGGCCGGCATGCGGATTGTAGGTAGCGAACGAGCGCGAGACGCCGTTGACGAAGGGCTCGTCATAATAGCTCGCGCCATAGAGGTCCTGCAGCGCCGGGTGCGCCATGGCGACGTGGTAGCCTTCGTTGTCGACGTCGCGCACCGACTTCCAGTTGACCGGGCTGGTCTGCGTCCACACGCCGTTTGCCGGCACCATTTCGGGGATGCGGTAGTGCGACAGCTCTTCCTCGAAGGGTTTCAGCAGCTCGGCCACAGAGGGCTGCGGGCCCTTGCGGAAGCGGATGAAGATCAGCCCCATCCAGATCTCGAGGTCGAGCGGGGGCAGGCCGAATTCGTTCTTGTCGAGCTCGGGGAAGGACTTTGGCTGCGCAGCACCCCGCAGCGTGCCGTCGAGATTGTAGACCCAGCCGTGGAAGGGGCACACCAGCGCGTTCTTGCAGTTGCCGCGCTCGTCGGCCACCACGCGGCTGCCGCGATGGCGGCAGATGTTGTGGAAGCCGCGCACCACGCCATCCTTGCCACGCACCACCAGCGCGCGCTCGCCCACGATGTCCATGGTGAGGTAATCGCCGGGCTCCGGCAGGTCCGAGACATGGCCGATGATCTGCCAATGATTGCGGAAAAGGTGCTCCTTTTCCAGCTCCAGCAGGGCCGGGCTGTGATAGGCCCAGCCGGGCAGCCCGCGCCGATCCCAGTCGGTTGGAACCCTTATATCGCGAATGTGCGGGTTCATTGCTCCACCTCCCTTATATTGAATTGTTGTTCAATATAAACATATTTATCGTTTATTTGCAATAGTTTATGATTTCAAACTATTTTCCAAGGGTGGCGCGAGCCGCTTTCTCGGCTGGCTGCAGAGCCTCTGCGAACCGAAAAAGCCGCGTCTTTTCCGGGCGTTAATCGAAAGCAGGGGCAACAAAAAAAGACGCCGGCTCGGAGGCCGGCGCAGAGGGGATTCTGATTGTTGGATTGAGCCGCGGAGGCGGCCTCAGTTTTCGGTTTCGGCCTTGATCTTGCCGACCTCGTCGGCGCTCAGTTCGCCCACCGTGGTCACGGTGCCGTCCTGGATCCGCCACAGGCGGAACGGGCCGGTGATGTCGCCATACTGGTCGAAGCTGACCGGGCCGATGACGCCTTCATACTTGATCGGCTTGCCTTCCTTGATGAGGGCCAACGCCTTGGCGAATTCTTCCTTGCCGGCGTGGATCGGCTCGCCGCCCTCGGCCACCACCTCGGGGATGGCGGCCTTGATTGCCGCCGCATCGGCCTTGCCGGCCTTGGCGATGGCAAGGGCCACGATGGCGCCGGCGTCATAGGAGCGGTCGGCGGCCGGGGCGTCGGCCTTGATGCCGCCGGAGAAGGCTTCGAAGTTGCCGTTGAAATATTCGGTCGAGGCCGTCGGGCTAGTGCCAGACGAGGTGCCGAAGGCGTCGTTGAGATATTGCGCGCCGACGCTCTCGACGAATTCGGCCGAGTTCATGCCGTCATTGAGCAGGAATTTCGCGGCGCCGCCCCCCGAGATCCAGGCACGCGCGATAGTGGCGCCGTCGACCGGATAGCTGATCAGGTAGAGCGCTTCGGGGTCGCCGTTCATCGCCGCGCTGGCTTCGGAGGAATAGTTGGCCTGCTTCTCGTTGTAGGGCGTGACCGAGGTGACGGTGCCGCCGAGCTTTTCATAGGCCGCCTTGAACTCGCGCACCATGTTCACGCCGAAATCGTTGTTGACGTGGATGATGGCGATCTTCTTCAGGCCCTGGTCGAGCGCGTATTTCGCCGCGGCCGTGCCCTGCAGCGCATCCGAGGTGATGGTGCGGAAGAACACGCCGTTGGTCTTGCCCTCGCGGCCGAGCTCGGTGAGCGTCGGCGAGGAGGAGGCGGGCGAAACCTGCACCACGCCGGCAGGTGCGGTGACCGAGGTGAGGATCGGGATCGACACCGAGGAGATGATGCCGCCGATGACGACCGGCACCTTCTTGATGTTGACGAGCTGGGTGGCCTGGTCGACCGCGACGTTGCCCTGGCTCTGGCTGTCGCGGGTGTCGGTCACCAGCTTGCAGCCGTCGACGCCGCCGGCCTCATTGACGTCGCGAAACGCCATTTCGACGGCCTTGGCGCCGGCCTGGCCGTATTCGCCGGCAGGGCCGGTCAGTTCCATCACGAGGCCCACGGTGATGTCGCAGTCGGCGGCCAGCGCCGGCAGGGCGGAGGCGCCGAGCGCCGTCAGCAGGGTGGTGGCGAGAAGTGTCTTGCGCATTTGGTTCCCCTTGGTTGTGGCTGCCGGTTTGTCGTCCGGATGCCGGTCTTGTTTCGATTCCGGGCTGTCTGTCGAAGGCGCCGCGCTCATGCCGCGCCCTTGTTGAGATTGTATTTCATGATCGAGCCGTGGCGGCCGTGGCGGTCGCGCTCGAGCGTGTAGACGTCGCCGTCGAGCTCGTTGGCCTGCGCCAGTACACTGTCGATCTGGGCATGGTCATCCGCCGTCAGCGCGAGGTCGGAGATGGCGAGGTTGGAGGGCAGGTGCGAGCGGTTGCGTGCGCCGACGATGACGGCAGCGACGCCGGGCCGCTTGAGCATGGCCGCACTCGCCACCGTGGCGATGTCGGTGCCGTGCCGGTCTGCGATGCCGCGCAGCGTCCGCAGAAGGGCCTGGAACAGCTCCCAGCCGCCGATATCGTCGATGATCAGCTTGTATTTGACCAGCGAGCGGTTCTCCAGGTCGTCGCCCGGTTCCTGTGCGCCCAGCCACTGGTCGCTGAGGAAGCCGCCGGCCACCGTGCCGTAGCAGAGGAAGGAGACGCCGTGCTCGGCCGCTGCCGCCGCCATCTGCTTGGCCGGGCGGTTGTCGAGCAGCGAATACTGTACCTGCATCGACACCAGCGGCACGCCGGCCTTGATGATGTCCAGCATGTGCTGCGTGTCGAAATTGGTGGCGCCGATGTTGCGGATCTTGCCGGCCCGGCGCAGCTCTTCCAGCCAACGCGCCGCTTCCACCCAGCGCGGCGCGGCATAGTCCCACCAGTGGAACTGGACGAGGTCGAGCCGCTCGACGTTGAGCCGCCGCAGCGACTGGTCGATGATGTCCTCGACATGCGACTTGGTGAGGCGCGGCAGGACGTTGAGGTCGGGCACGAACTTGGTGTGCACGCCGATGCGCTTCAGCGCTGCCTCGCCGCGCAGGTCGCGATAGTGCAGCCGGAAGCGGCCGATCAGCTCCTCGACGCCGGTGTAGATGTCGGCGCAGTCGAAGGTGGTGATGCCCGCATCGGCGAAGGCCACCATGTCGGAGACCGGATCGTCGCTCACCAGCGCGCCATGGCCGCTGGCCATCTGCCAGCCGCCACGGATGACGCGCGAGATTTCGTAGTCCGGTGTCAGTCTGGTTCTTTGCATGCTTGTCTCAATCGTCCTGAAGCGGCACTGCCGTGGTGGCGGCATGGCTGAAGCGGCGCAGGCCGGTGCGGGTAATGCGGAGGCGCGAGGTGCAGTTGGGGTCGGGGCAGGCCACCTCGGCGTCGGTGGTCATCCAGTCGTTCTTGTGGGTCGGCCGCTGCTTGGCCGGCAGCAGCGGCAACAGCGAGGCGAGCGAATAGATCGAAAAGGCCTGGCCGGGCGGCAGGTGCAGCATCTCGCCGCGCAGCTCGAAATAGTCGCCCACCTTGGCGCCGCAATAGATGGCGCCGCCTTCGGGCGCGACCACTTCGACGCGCAGGTCGTAGAGCTCGAAGGAATCGTCCTTGGCGTCAGCCATTGTGCGGGGCCCTTTCTGCGGCTTCCTCGGCGTCGAGGCGGCCGCGAATGAGATTGAAGGAACGGGTGATGTCGTCGGTCAGCGCCTTGACCGAGCCCGCGGTATCGCGACGCTCCAGCGCCTCGATCAGCGCCCAGTGGTGATGGGTGGCCGAAATGTCGCGGAACTCGTCGTGGATGTGGGCGGCGGCGCGCACATAGGGGCCGGACTGCAGCCACAGGCTTTCCACGATCGGGATCAGCACCTCCGAGCCGGCGGCGCGGTAGATGTAGAAGTGGAAGGCGTGGTTCAGCTCGGAGGTGGCCTGCGCCTTGTCGATCTCGTCGTCATGGCTGCGGAAGGCCTGCTCGCAGGCGACGGTCAGTTCCTTGAGCCGGACGAAGTCTTCCGCCGTGAGATTGGGCACGGCCAGCGCGGTCATCTGGCCCTCGATCAGGCAGCGCGCGCGGGCTAGGTCCTCCAGCCGCTCGCGGGTGATGACTGGAACGCGCACCGAGCGGTTGGGCAGCGCCTCCAGCGCCTGTTCGGAGACCAGCCGACCCAGCGCGTCGCGCACCGGCATGGTGCTGGTCTGGAGGGTTGCCGCAAGGTCCTGGATGCGCAGCATGTCGCCGGCGTCGAACATGCCGTAGATGAGCGAACGGCGCAGTTCGGCATAGACGCGCTCGTGCAGCGTTTCGCGGCCGACGGGCGAGAGGGCACTGCGCTGGCTGCTCATGGACGCGGCCCCGGCCGAGGCGAGCCGCCTTGCGTCATTTGATGATGCTTCCGATCGGGCATGGGTACCGCCATTCGAAACTCGGATGCCGCAGGTCTGCGACGGCAAATTTTTAGTTGCAATCATGTATGATGTAAAGTTTGATCAAACATCATCGATCAGAATTTTGATGCCAGGAACCATGCCCACCGCTTCCCCCGCCCAGAACGGCCACAGAGACGCCGAAGCGCCGACGCCGTTCATCGAGGCGCGCGACCTTGCCAAGCGGTTCGGTGGCGTATCTGCCGTCGACGGCATGTCGATCACCTTGCGGCGCGGCGAGATGGCCGGGCTGATCGGCCCGAACGGCGCCGGCAAGACCACGCTTTTCAACCTGCTTGCCGGCAGCCTGAAGCCGGATTCCGGCTCGATCCGCATCGCCGGCCGCGAGGTGGCGCAGGAAGGGCCGGACCGGCGCATCGCACGCGGCGTCGGCCGCACCTTCCAGATCCCGCGGCCCTTCGCCGAGATGACGGTGCTGGAAAATGTGCTGACCGGCGGCCAGCATCAGGCCGGCGAACACATCTGGCAGAATTTCTTACGGCCCGGCCGCGTGGCCGCGCAGGAGCGGGCGGCGGTCGAGAAGGCGCGGGCGCTGCTCGATTTCGTCACGCTTTCGGCCTTGGAGCATGAACCGGCGCGGGTGCTTTCGGGCGGCCAGCGCAAGCTCCTGGAACTCGCGCGCATCCTTATGGCCGATCCGGAGGCGATCCTGCTCGACGAGCCGGCAGCCGGCGTCAATCCGAGCCTTCTGGAACTCATCATCGACCGCGTGCTGGAACTCAACACACAGGGCAAGTCGATCCTGCTCATCGAGCACAATATGGAAATGGTGGCGCGGCTGTGCGGGCGCGTGGTCGTCATGGCCACCGGCAAATATCTGACCGAAGGCGCCCCGGACGTGGTGGCGCGCGACCCGGCCGTCATCGAAGCCTATCTCGGCGGGGTCGCGGCATGACGGCGGCACTTTCCACCCGCGCGCTTGTGGCCGGCTACGAGCGCGACCTGCCCATCGTGCGCGGCGTCGACCTCGAAGTGAAGCAAGGCGAACTGGTGGTGGTGCTGGGCCCGAACGGGGCCGGCAAGTCCACTTTGGTCAAGGCGATTGCCGGGCTGGTGCCGATCCATTCGGGCACGACCGCGCTCGGCAGCCTCGACATCACCACTGTCCCTGCGCATGAGAAGATCAGGCACGGCCTGGCCTTCGTGCCGCAGACCGAAAACATTTTTGGTACGATGTCGATCAACGACAACTTGCTTTTGGCCGCCAACATCCTGCCCAAGGAGAAACGCAGCCGACGCGTCGCCGACGTCTACGCCATGTTCCCCGACCTTGCCGCGCGGCCTTCGCTGCGCGCGGGCCAGCTTTCGGGCGGCCAGCGGCAGATGCTGGCCGTGGCGCGGGCGCTGGTCGTCGAGCCCTCGGTGCTGATCCTCGACGAGCCGTCGGCCGGGCTGTCGCCGAAGATCGTGGCTGAGGTGTTCGCCCGGCTGAAGGAGATCAACAAGGCAGGCGTCACCATCGTGCTGGTGGAGCAGAATGTGAAGGCGGCGCTGGCCATTGCCGACCGCGCCGTCATCCTGGTCGAAGGGCGGCTGCGCCATGAAGGCCCGGCCGCAACGCTTGGTGACGACCCGATCGTGGCCGAACTCTATCTCGGCGCGCGCCGAGAAACCCGGACGGTGACGCCATGAACCCGCAGGCACTCATGGACGGGCTAATCACCGGCTCGATGATCGGCCTCGGCGCGATCGGCGTGACGCTGACCTACTCGATCCTGCGCTTCTCCAATTTTGCCCACGGCGAATTCATCGCCTGGGGCGCCTATATCGCGCTCGCCGTCAGCAGCGCGCTGGGCTACATGGCCGGCGGCCTGCCGGCGCCGATCGGCCCGTTCTCCTTCGGCTGGTCGCTGCCGGTTGCGGCGGTAGTGGCGGTCGTGCTCACCGGCGGGCTGGCGCTGCTGGTGGATGCGCTGCTGTTTGGCCGGCTGCGGGCGCAGCGCAGTTCGGTCATCATCATGGTGATGGCGAGCTTCGGCGCCGCTCTCACCCTGCGCAGCCTGCTCGAATTCATCTTCACCTCCAAGCCGGCCTACTACACCAAGGCGCTGCAGATCGCGCTGCCGCTTGGCGGGGGCCTGCGCGCCACGCCGGACCAGCTGCTGTCGCTGGGCGTTGCCGCCGTGCTGGTGGTGGCGGTGCACCTGTTGCTCACGCGCACGGCCATCGGCCGCTCCATGCGCGCGGTCAGCGAAAACCAGCAGCTTTCCGGCGTCGTCGGCATCGACGTGCGCAAGGTGGTGCGCATCGTGTGGATGCTCGGCGCGGGGCTTGCCTGCATGGCCGGCATCATGGCCGGGCTCTTGGTGCAGATCCGCCCGCATATGGGCTTGGACCTGCTTCTGCCGCTGTTTGCCGCCGCCATCCTCGGCGGCATCGGCAGCGTACCGGGCGCGATGCTGGCGGGCCTGATCGTCGGGCTGGCCGAAGCCTTCGCGGTGCAGCTCGTCGGCGCCGAATGGCGCGCGGCGGTGGCCTTCGTCATCCTGGTGCTGGTGCTGTTGATGCGGCCGCAGGGCCTGTTCGGGAGGCCCGAATGAGCGTCGAGCTGATCGGCTACGGCTGTTTCTTCCTGACCATGGCGTTGACCTACGCCATCATGTGCCTGGGCCTCAATGTCCAGTGGGGGCAGACCGGCCTGTTCAATGTCGGCATCGCCGGCTTCGTCGCCATCGGCGCCTATGTCTCGGCGCTTCTGACCACGCCCGAAACCGCGAACCGCTTCGGTGGCTTCGACATGCCGATCCTCGTCGGCTGGCTGGGCGGGGCGCTCGTGGCGGCGCTCCTGGCCTTCCTCATCGGCGCGCTGACGATAAGGCTCAGGGCCGACTATCTCGCCATCGCCACTTTCGGCGTGGCAGTGACGGTGCAGCTCTGCGCACTCAACCTCGAGCCGATCACCGGCGGCCCCTTCGGCATCGGCTTCATTCCGCGGCCATTCGCCAGCTTTGCGGGGGACCCGCTGCTGTTTTCGCTGTTCAATCTCGGCGTGCTCGTCGTGGTGGTGGCGCTGCTTTATCTGGCGCTGGAGCGCCTGGTGCGCAGCCCCTGGGGGCGCGTGCTGCGCGCCATCCGCGAGGACGAGACGGCAGCACTTGCGCTGGGCAAAAGCGCGGTGAAATTCCGGCTGCAGGCCTTTGCCATCGGCGGCGGCATCATGGGGCTTGCCGGTGCTGTGCAGGCGCATTTCATCGGCTTCATCGCGCCCGAAAACTACCTGCCGATGCTGACCTTCCAGGTCTGGGCGATGCTGATCGTCGGCGGCTCGGGCAACAATCGCGGCGCCATCCTCGGCGCGGTGCTGGTGTGGGGGCTGTGGGCGGCCTCGGCCGGCGCGATTGCGTCACTCTTCCCGCCCGGGCAGCAGGCGCGCGCGGCCGCGCTGCAGATCGTCATGATCGGCGTCGGGCTCTGCGCCATCCTGCTCCTGCGCCCGCGCGGCATACTGGGCGAGGAGAAGGTGGTGTCGCGCCATCTCGGCAAGCTTTCTTCCGCCTTGCGCCCCGGCGCAAAGCCGGCAACTCCCAAGCAATGAACGGTGCCTTCCATGCAGAAAATTCCTGACCACATCGAGCTCGGCGGCGGGCTGAACATCAGCCGCCTGGTTTGCGGGCTGTGGCAGGTGGCCGACCTGGAGAAGGACGGCACCACGCTCGACCCCGAAAGGGCGGGCGACGCGCTGGAAGCCTACGCGAAGGCGGGCTTCGACACATTCGACATGGCCGACCACTACGGCAGCGCCGAGATCATCACCGGGCGGCTGCTGGCCCGCTACGGCAAGGGCGAAAAGCGTCCGCTCGCCTTCACCAAATGGTGCCCGGAGCCGGGGCCGATGACGGCCGAGATCGTGCGCAAGGGCGTGCAGGAGCGGCTCGACCGGCTCGGCGTCGACAAGGTCGACCTTTTGCAGTTCCACTGGTGGACCTTCGAGCATCCGGCCTGGCTCGACGCGCTGCACGAGATGGCGCGGCTGAAGGAGGAGGGGCTGATCGGCGCCATCGGCGTCACCAATTTCGATGCCGCGCATCTGGCCGTGGCGCTGGCAGACGGCGTGCCGCTGGCCACCAACCAGGTCTCGTTCTCGCTGGTCGACCGCCGCGCTGCAGGTGCGCTCTCGGAGTTGTGCGCCCGCACAGGCACAAAACTGTTCGCCTATGGCACGCTGTGCGGCGGTTTCCTGTCGGACAAGTGGCTGGGCAAGCCGGAGCCGACCGAGATACCCGATTGGAGCCGCTCGAAATACAAGCGCTTCATCGACATTGCCGGCGGCTGGGAGCCGTTCCAGGGCATCTTGTCGGCCGCCGCCGAGATCGGCAGGAAGCATGGCGTGTCGATTTCCAATGTCGCGTCGCGCTGGGTGCTGGAGCATGAGGCGGTGGCGGCGACCATCATCGGCGCCCGCATCAGCGAGAACGAGCACCGCGCCGACAACCTCAACGTCTTCAGCTTCGCGCTGGATGCCGAAGACAAGGCCCGGCTGGAAGAGGCATTCGCGGCCACAAAGCCGATCCCGGGCGACTGCGGCGATGAATATCGCCGGCCGCCCTTCCTCACCGCCTCGGGCGACCTCAGCCACCATCTCGACGCCATTCCGTCGGTCTATAAGGCCGAGCAGATAGCAGGCCGGCCCGACCGGCTGCGCGTCTCCTCCGGCAGCGTCTGGGAGCCGATCGCCGGCTTCAGCCGCGCGGTGCGGGTGAAAGACGCGATCCGCGTTTCGGGCACCACCGCCACCCATGGCGCCGACCGCTGCGTGGCGCCGGGCGATGCCGGCGCGCAGACCACCTACATCCTCGACAAGATCGCCGCCGCCATCACCGCGCTCGGCGGCCGCATCGAGGACGTGACGCGCACGCGCATCTACATCCGCGATGCCGCCAAGTGGGAGCCGGTGTCGCGCGCCCATGGCCGCGTGTTCGGCGAGGTGCTGCCGGCCAACACGCTGATCGAGGCCGGCGACCTGATCGGCGACTACGAGGTGGAAATCGAGGCCGAGGCGATCGTCTGAACCTCTTCGTGAGCAAAGCGCCGGCTGACGAAGCGTGAGCCGGCAAGCCCGAAGCGCCAGGGATGCTCCACCGCGCGGCTGATGCCGATGCGGCGGCCGGACACGATGCCGACCTTGCCGTTGCGCGGCGATAGCAGGATCTCCGGCCCGCCGAGCGGCAGCCCGTCATGCGAGCGGTCGATGGCGAGCGCCTGGCAGAGCTTTCCGGGACCGGAGCATAGCTGCCTGATGTCGGAGAGCCCGCGCCGGGCCTGCATCGTCTCGATGCCGGCGGTGGGCTCCAGCGCGCGGATCAGCACGGCGCTGCCCGGTTCGCAGACGAAGTTCAGGCACCAGTGGATGCCGTAGGAGCGGTAGACATAGGCGTGGCCCGCCGGCCCGAACATGGCTGCGTTGCGCTCGGTGGGACCGCGATAGGCGTGCGAGGCCGGGTCGTCGCGGCGATAGGCCTCGGTCTCGACGATGATGCCGCCGACACCATGGGCACGGATTTCGGCACCGATCAGGTCCGGCGCGACGGCAACCGCGTCTCGTTCGAAAAAGCTTCTGATGTTCATGGCGTGTCGGAGAATATCACGGCTCCCATCTGCCTGCTTCGCCGGTTCGAATGCTTTCATAGCCGCTGGAGAAGCTGCCGGTCACCTTCCTTTCCCAACCGAAGGCACTAGTTTTTCGCGCGGGGAGTGCTGTACTGGAGGATACAAAGATGTTCTCTCGTAAGAACTTCGTGGCGCTCGCGGCTGCCGGCGCGTTGATGACGTTTGCATTTCCGGCCTTTTCCTATCCGGTCGTGCCCGAGCAGACGCAGCAAGCAACGGGCAACTCGGTCGAATATGTCGGCTGGCGATGCGGGCGAGGATGGCACATGAACCGCTGGGGCCGCTGCGTTCCGAACCGTGCAAGGCTGCGGGGCGTCTGCGGCAGAGGCTGGCATCTCAATCGCTTCGGCAGGTGCGTTCCCAACCGTCAGTTCGTCCGGCCGTGCCCGAGAGGAATGCACCTCACGCCGCGAGGCTTCTGCGTCGCCAACAGATGGTAGATCTCTGCCGGCGACGGCGAGGCTCGATTGGGGCTGCCTAGGTTAGCCAGGAAACCCGGCCTGTCGTGATGTCGTGCATCGCGGCCGCGATCTTCAGCTTGCCGCCGTCGACCAGCTTGGCAATGATTTCGCTGCGGCCTGTCAGGCTTGCGGCGGTCAGCCTTGCGTTCGCCTCGGCCACTTTCTGGACGAGCTTTGCGTTGTGCGAATCGTGCGGCCCGTCGGATGGCGTGAGCGTGGCGAGGGCCGGGTCCAGATTCTCGAGAAGGTCCGTGATATGGCCCAGCTTCACGCCGTCCACGGCGCTCTTGATCGCCCCGCAGGAATTGTGACCGAGAACGACGATCGCCTTGGCGCCGGCCACCTGGGTGGCGTATTCGAGGCTGCCGAGAATATCGACATTGACGAAATTGCCTGCCACCCGGGCGCAGAAAACGTCGCCGATCCGCTGGTCGAAGACGATCTCGGGCGGCACCCGGGAATCGATGCAGCCGACAATTGCCGCAAAGGGCGATTGTTGCCCCGCCGTCCCTTTGACCTGCTGCATCAGGTCGCAGTTGATCGAGTGGCCGCCTACAAACCGTTCGTTGCCGGCCTTGAGCAGGGCGATCGCGTCGTCTGGCGAGGTCTCTTCCTGGCGCGTGTGCGTGAAAACCGCGCATTCGGGCTGTTGCGCATGAGCGGCGGTGGCGATCAACGGCAGGCTGCCCAGAAGACAGCCGCAGAAATTACGTCTCGTCAGCATATCTTCTCCACAAGCTGCTGCAGGCACTAGCCTTTTACGTTGCCGAAAGGGTGCGCAAATTCGCCCTGCCGGTCAATCCAAATCGCGTTCGATGCGCGACTTTCCCTATCGGCACCTGCACCAGCGGAGAGCGGCCGCTGCTGGCCGCCTCGTTCGCGCACTGATGGGAACAAGGGCGCGTCTGCGAGTCGCGTTGTCGCCTCGATGGGGCAACGTTTTGCCGCGCGTGGAACTTTTCTGTTCCCTATTCGTTTCTAAAGGTTCGTTCGATAGGGCCAGCCTTCGCGATTGTCGCCTGGAGGCCCATTTCCCGCGTTCATCGCAGGCCTGAGCTCCACGGACGTGTTTCCTTGGAGAAGAAGATGAAACGCTATCTCTCAACACTCGCATGGTCGGGGTTGCTGAGCATTGGAGCGCTCGCAGGCGCATCCGCGTTTGCCGCAGGCATTCCAAGGTCAGTTCCCGAGATTGCCCCGACGGTCGAAGCAGCCGGTGGGGCTTTCCGAACTCCAACGGCGCAGCCAACAGAAGACGGCCAGGCATCGAAGCTGCCCTGCACAACCACAGCATGCCAAGGCAAGCTCGAGCCAGCCGTGCTGGTGAAAAAGCCCTCTGACCGCGGAGCCAGCGGCCTTCAGTTCGTCCGCGGCGGATTCGGGGGCGGTTTCCACGGCATGGGCGGAGGCTTTCACGGCATGGGTGGCGGTTTCCACGGCATGGGTGGAGGCTTTCACGGAGGCTTTCATGGCATGGGCGGCGGTTTCCATGGGTTCCACGGCATGCATGGCGGGTTCCATGGGTTCCATGGCGGACACTTCCACGGCAACCGCTTCTTTGGCGGCGGCGGAGACTGGGATGATTGGGGGTGGGGCTGGTTCGGTCTGGGCCTGCCCTGGCTATACCCCTGGTACGCAGGCTACGACGACGGAGGCTACTACGGCTATCGTCCGGCGTATTACTACGGCGGATGGCACCACAGGCACTCCGCTTGGTGTCGCCACCACTATCGCTGGCACCGGGGCCACCGCGTTTGCGTATACCGTCACTGACGTGACGTTTGCCGGCCCGCCGCTCTCCGTGGCGGCGGGTTCTTTGCGTTTCGGGAAAGCTGTCCGGCGGTGTGTGGCAGCCGTCAGTGAAACGGGCGCACCTCGACGGGCGCCCGGCAGGCGATGGCGGCCTTTCGCCCCCACGCCAGCGCCTCGTTGAGGTCAGCGGCTTCCAGCACCCAAAAACCGCCCACGTGCTCCCTGGTCTGCAGATACGGGCCGTCGGTGATGACCACCTCGCCATTGCGCTGTGCCCGCAATGACCTCGCGCTGCTTGCCGGGTGCAGGCCGCCAACGAAGATCCTGACACCGGCAGCCTTCATCTCCTCGTTCAGCACGTCGATATCGCGGGTCATTGCGTCGTCCTCTGCGACGGACGGGTCGTAGTCGTCGGGATGGTGAATGGCGACCAGGTACCGCGCCATGGCTTCTCTCCTGCAACAGTCTTCGAGCGGTCCGGTTGACCTGCCTTCACGATATTGACGAACGGGCGGACCGGAATCCGACAACTAGTGCAGGAAATTTCCGTCCTCTGCTACTTGAACGAGTGCAGGCGAGCCATAAGCCATCTCGAGGCGTCGTGGCCGGCGCGGATTGCACCGACACTGATGCGGCGCCGTCGTTATGGACTGACGAGATCTCTGATTTTGCTGGTGATCCCGACAGGAATCGAACCTGTGACCTACAGATTAGGAATCTGCCGCTCTATCCTACTGAGCTACGGGACCAGCCGAGACGACACATAGCCGCTTCAGGCCGTTTCGCCAACGGGTTTTGGACAATTTTCCAATGAAGACCCCATGCGCGGCGGCCCGCGGGGGCTTGCTGGCGGGCGCTGGCCGGCGCCCGCCGCAACGATCATGCCGCCAGCGCGGTTTCGGTGAGCTTCACCCAGTAGCTGATGCCATGCGAGATCGCCTCATCGTTGAAGTCGTAGGCGGGGTGGTGGAGGTTGGCGCTGTCGCCATTGCCGATGAAGATGAAGGCGCCGGGGCGCGCTTCCAGCATGTAGGAAAAGTCCTCGCCGCCCATCAGAGGCTGGATTTCGCGGTGGACCTGCGCCTCGCCGGCGATGGTGGCGGCGACATCGCCGATCAGGGCAGTTTCGGCGGCATGGTTGAAGGTCACCGGATAATTGGCATCGTAGTCGACATGGACGCTGGCGCCGTGCGCGGCGCCGATGCCGGCGCAGATGGCGTGGATGCGCTCGCGCGCCATGGCCGCCACTTCCTTCTTCAGCGTGCGCACGGTGCCGGCAAGCTGCACCTGTTCGGGTATGATGTTGTAGGCATCGCCGCCGTGGAATTTGGTCACCGTGACCACGATCGACTCCAGCGGGTCGATTGTGCGCGAGGCGATGGTCTGGAAGGCGGCGACGATCTGGCTGCCGATCAGGATCGGGTCGATCGCCAGATGCGGCATTGCGGCATGGCCGCCCTTGCCCTTCACGGTGATGGTGAATTCGGCCGTTGCGGCCATGATCGGGCCGGCGCGGGTGGCGAACTGGCCCACCGGCAGGCCGGGCATGTTGTGCATGCCGAACACCTGGGAAATGCCGAAGCGGTCCATCATGCCGTCTTCGACCATGGCGAGGCCGCCGGCGCCGCCTTCCTCCGCCGGCTGGAAGATCACCGCCACCGAGCCGGCAAAATTGCGCGTTTCGGCGAGATATTTCGCAGCGCCCAGCAGCATGGCGGTGTGGCCGTCATGCCCGCAGGCGTGCATCTTGCCCGGATTGGCCGAGGCATAGGGCTTGCCGGAAGCCTCGGTCATCGGCAGCGCGTCCATGTCGGCGCGCAGGCCAATCGTGCTGCCTGCGCCGAGATTGCCGCGGATGACGCCCACCACGCCGGTGCGTCCGATGCCGCCCACTACCTCGTCGCAGCCGAAGGATTTCAGCTTGTCGGTCACGAATTGCGCGGTCTGGAATACGTCATAGTTCAATTCGGGGTTCTGGTGCAGCGTGCGGCGCCAGCCGGTGACCTCGTCTTGAAGTTCGGCAGCTCGGTTCAGGATCGGCATGATTTAGGACTTTCGCTGTTCAAAAGGTTGGCCCCGCTATTCGCAATGTTGATCGCATACGCTTTGCCATCTTGAGGTCACATAGGCTAAATAGCACGCAGGGCGCGCGGTCCGGGGCATCTCAACTCAATTCCCGCGCTTTTCGAGACCCGATCCGAAAATCTTAAGGACCCCGAGGCGGATACGGCAAGAGGCGAATTCGGAATTAACCATGCGGCATCTCTTTTTATCAAAAGGACTTTTCGCGGGTCTGGTCGTACTTGGCGCCTCGGTGGCCGGACCGGCGGGAGCCAATCCGTCGATTCTGTTCGACGTGAAGACGGGCCAGGTGCTGGAGCATGAGGAGGCGTTCAGGCGCTGGCATCCGGCATCGCTGACCAAGATGATGACCGCCTATGTCGCCTTCCGCGCGATCAATGCCGGGGAATTGACCCTGCAGTCGCCGATCAAGATCACCAAGATTTCCGCGGCCGAACCGCCGAGCAAGATGGGCTACAAGCCGGGCTCGGTGATGACGCTGGACAACGCCTTGAAGATGATGCTGGGCAAGTCGGCCAACGACATTGCCGCCGCCATCGGCGAGAACGTCGGCGGCACGCTGCCCGCCTTCGCCGGCCGCATGAATGCGGAAGCGCAGCGGCTGGGCATGACCGGCAGCCACTTCACCAACCCCAACGGGCTGCACGACCCCGAGAACTACACCACCGCGCGCGACATGGCGCTGCTGGTGCGGGCGATCCGGCTCGAGTTCCCGCAATATGGCTCCTATTTCACGATCGAGGGCCTGACCACCAACGGCAAGAACAGGATACGCGGCTTCAACCCGCTTCTCGGGCGCTTTGCCGGCGCCGACGGCATGAAGACGGGCTTCGTCTGCGCTTCCGGCTACAATCTCGCCGGCTCGGCCACGCGCGACGGGCGCACGCTTGCGGCGGTGGTTCTGGGCGAGCGCACGCCGTGGGGCCGCGCCGACCGGGCGGCAGACCTTCTGGGCCAGGGTTTTTCCACCGCGGCCAGCGGAAGCGTGACGCTGGGCACCTTGCAGCCCTATGGCGAGAACCTGACGACGCCGACCGACATGCGCGAAATCGTCTGCAGCAAGGCGGGCGCCTCGGAGCGCTCCGACGGGCTCGACGCCAACGGCAAGCCGAAGTTCAAGTCGCCCTACATGGCGGAGCTGAATCGCGACCTGCAGTTCGTGCGGGTGGGGCTGGGCGGCGCGACCGGCCCGGCGCCGGCGGCCTTTGCCGCGATCGACGCCAAGAACAACCAGGCCAACGTGCCGATACCGACCTGGCGGCCCGACAGGCCGGCGCCGACAGCGCCGGTGGCGGCGCAGGGCGACGCCGCGAGCCGGCCGCAATAGCCATGCAACACCTCAACCCAATTCCCGTGTCGGTACTGACCGGCTTTCTCGGCGCCGGCAAGACCACGCTGCTCAACCGGCTCCTGAAAGACCCGGCGCTTACCGACACCGCCGTCATCATCAACGAATTCGGCGACGTCGCCATCGACCACCTGCTGGTGGAACAGGCATCCGACGGCGTCATCCAGCTCTCGGACGGCTGCCTGTGCTGCACGGTGCGCGGCGAACTGGTCGACACGCTGGCCGACCTCGTCGACCGGCTGCAGACCGGCCGCATCGCGAAGCTGAAGCGGGTGATCATCGAGACCACCGGCCTGGCCGACCCGGCGCCGGTGCTGCAATCCATCATGGGCCACCCGGCCCTGGTGCAGGCGTTCCGGCTCGACGGCGTCATCACGCTGGTGGATGCGGTGAATGGCGAAGCGACGCTCGACGCGCATGTGGAGGCGGTGAAGCAGGTGGCCGTGGCCGACCGGCTGGTGATCACCAAGACCGACCTGGCGGACGCCGCCACCGCGCTCGAGGCACTGAAGGCGCGGCTCGGCCGCATCAATCCGTCCGCGCCGCAGCTCGACGTCTCGGACGAGGCCACCGGCGTGGCCGCGCTGTTCGAATGCGGGCTCTACGATCCGGAGACAAAGACGGCCGATGTGCGCCGCTGGCTGGGCGAAGAGGCGGCGCATGGCTCGCATGACCATTGCGGGCACGACCACGACCACGGCCATGACCACCACCATCACCACCACGACGGGCGCGTGCGCTCCTTCAGCCTGGTGCATGACGGGCCGGTGCCCTATGCGGCGATCGAGATGTTCCTCGACTTGCTGCGCTCGACCCATGGTGAGCGGCTTTTGCGCATGAAGGGCGTCATCGAACTGGCGGAGGACCCCGCGCGGCCGCTGGTGGTGCACGGCGTGCAGAAGATCCTGCATCCGCCCGCGCGCCTGCCTTTCTGGCCCGACGAGCGACGCGGAACGCGGCTGGTGCTGATCACGCTGGACATGCCGGAAGACTATGTGCAGCGGCTGTTTTCCGCCATCACCAACCGGCCGGCCATCGATACGCCCGACCGCGCTGCGATCGAGGACAACCCGCTGGCGATTGCGGGCATGCGCCGGTAAGCGGCGTCTTCACGTCGGGAAAATTGGGCTACCCGGCCCCGCGCTCGACCAGAAAACGGTGGCCGCCGGGTTGCGCTTGGGCTTCCACCAGGCGGTGGCCGCTTTCCGTGCAGAAGGCTGGAATGTCGATGACCGCCAGAGGATCGGTGGTTTCGAGCCACAGAAGGCTTCCCGGGGCCATTGCGGCCAGGCGCTTGCGCGCCTTCAGGACGGGGAGGGGGCAGTTCAGCCCCTTGAGATCGTAGACGTCCGCAGCGCTTGTCACGAAGCCAGCCTTCAGCCTCCGAAGAGGCTGGCCATGCGCTTGCGCACGCCGCCCAGAAGGCCGGGCTTTTCGGCAGTAGCGCCCTCGTCGGCCGGCGCGGCCGCGACCTGGCTGGCGTCAGGCGAGGCGGTCGGCGCCGGCGCGGGGCCGGCCTTGGCAAGTGCTTCAGCCGCAGCCTTTTCAGCCTTGGCGAGAGCGATCGCTGTCGCCTTTTCCTCGGCCGCGCGCTTCTTCTCTTCGGCCAGCCGCTTCTTTTCCGCCTCGGCTGCCTCGAGGGCTGCCATGCGGCGGCCGGCGGGAGAGTCGATGCGGCCCATCTGGCTCGTCACCTTGACGCTGCCGTCCGGCTCGAGTGACGGCGGCTCGACCGGCACGCGCTCGCCGCGTGCCCGCTTGCGGGTCCAGTCCGAAACGATGGTGGCTTCGTTGAGGCCGGCGATGGTGGGTGCGGGCTCCGGGGTCGAGCTCTTGATGGCGCTGGTAAAGGCCTTCTCGTAGTCCGAAATGTAGCTCTGATAGGCCATCTTCAGCGAATCGGGCATTGTCGAGGCCGGGCAGGCGCCGGTCGGCGAGAAGGCGGCGCCGTTCTCGGGAATCTGGTTGAAGACGTAGCGCTTCTCGCAGACATCGACCTTGGGCGGCACTTTGGTGATCTCGAACTGGTCGTAGCCTTCCTTCAGCATCTTCCAGAACTCGTAGTTCGGGTCGTCGCGATAGCGCGCCATGTTGGCTGCCGTCATGCGGAAGGGGAAAGCCTGTACCTGGAACTCGGTCTGGCCGCCGGAGAAGGCATCGCGGCCGAAGGCGTAAATCTGCTCGATCTGGGCATCGGTCATGGAATAGCAGCCCGACGAGGAGCAAGCGCCATGCACCATCAGGTTGGAGCCGGTGCGGCCGTTGGCCCGGTCATAGGCGTTGGGGTAGCCGATGTTGAAAGCGAGGTAAAACTGCGAGTTCGGCTTCATCTGCCACGGGCGCACCGTGTAGAAGCCCTCGGGCGCCTGGCGGTCGCCCTCGATGAATTTCGGCCCGAGCTTGCCCGACCATTTGCAGATGTCGTAGCTGGCGATGATGTCGTAGCGCCCGTTGGACTTCTGCTTCCAGATTTCCAGCTTGCCTTCTTCCTTGAAGATGCGCGCCAGCACCGGCGAGGTGCGCGGCATGTCCTTGGCCTTCATCTCGGCCAGGATTTTTTGCGGAATGTGCAGCTCGCCCTTGGCCGTCAAACCCTCGAAGGTGGACTGGGATTCATTGCAGCCGGCCACGGCGAGCGCGGCGACCAGCAGACCAGAACGAGCGATACTGGCGAGTTTCGGCATCAAATGTCGTCTTCGTTTCCGTCGGTTACGGCGGGAACTGCAATCCCCTGCCGACCTATGTTCAGGCTCGAACATAAACCGTTAACCTTGCGAATTGATTACCGCAAGGGTTAACGGCGCCTGGCGACAGATGGCCGTTTGACGAAAGAGTGGCGGCAATTTTGTGGCAGGAATGGGCAATGCGCCGCCATCTGCCCCATTCGCTCCACGAAATGGTCCCAATGCGAGCGCTACGGCTGCACCGAGAAGGGCAGCCGTGCCGGCCGAAAAACCGTCAGAGGCTGCGGCCGATGGCGAGATACTTGTCGCGGCGCTGTTCGCGGAAGTCGACGGGGTTGGCGGCAAAATCCGCCAGCGTCCGGGCGATCAGATCGCCTGCGGCCTGGATCACCGTTTCCGGCCCGCGGTGGGCGCCGCCCAGCGGCTCGGGAATGATGGCGTCGATGACCTTGAGCGCCAGCAGGTCCTGCGCGGTGATCTTCATGTTGGTGGCGGCGTCCCTCGAGCGCGTGGTGTCGCGCCACAGGATGGAGGCAGCACCTTCCGGCGAGATCACCGAATAGATCGCGTGCTCGAGCATGAAGACGCGGTTGGCGGTAGCGATCGCGATGGCGCCACCGGAGCCGCCTTCGCCGATCACCACCGAGATCGACGGCACCTTGAGCGACAGGCAGGCGGAGGTGGAGCGGGCAATGGCTTCGGCCTGGCCGCGCTCTTCCGCGCCGACGCCGGGATAGGCGCCGGCGGTGTCCACCAGCGTCACCACGGGGAGGGAGAACCGGTCGGCCAGTTCCATGATGCGCACGGCCTTGCGGTAGCCCTCGGGCCGCGGCGAGCCGAAATTATGCGCCAGGCGGCTCTTTGTGTCGGAGCCCTTTTCCTGGCCCATGACCGCGACGGGCTGACCGCGGAAGCGGGCGAAGCCGCCGACGATGGCCTTGTCCTCGCCGAAGGTGCGGTCGCCGGCAAGCGGCGTGAACTCGGTGAACAGCGCGTCGATATAATCCAGGCAGTGCGGGCGGTCGGGGTGGCGGGCCACCTGCACCTTCTGCCACGGCGTCAGCGACTTGTAGATGTCGCGAAGCGCATCGCGCGAGCGCTTTTCCAGCCGGGCGATCTCCTCGGCCACGTCCACGGCCTCGCCGTTCTCGGCAAGCTTCTTGAGCTCCAGGATCTTGCCTTCGAGATCCGCGACGGGTTTTTCGAAATCGAGGTAATTGTACATGCGTGAGCTGACCGATACGCCTGAAGAAAAGACCGCCGACGCCTCGAAAGATAGGCCGGCGCCGCGAAAACTTGCCTTCACATAACCTCAGCGCCCTTCATCGGCAAGCGGATGATGGTCGTTGACCAGTCGCACCAGCCGTTCTTCGAGCACATGGGTGTAGATCTGGGTGGTGGAAATATCGGAATGGCCGAGCAGTTGCTGCACCGCGCGCAGGTCGGCGCCATTCTGCAACAGGTGGCTGGCAAAGGCGTGGCGCAGCACGTGCGGCGAGATCTTGGCCGCAGGAATGCCGGCGCGGGCGGCCAGCCCCTTCAGCTCGCGGGCGAAGACCTGGCGGGGCAGGTAGCCGCTCTGGGACGCGGCCGGAAACAGGTAAGGGCTTTCCGCCAGCGCCGGATCGCTGTCGCGCTCGGCAAGCCAGGCGCTCATCGCCGCGCGCGCCTTGCCCGACAGCGGCACCATGCGCTCCTTGTTGCCCTTGCCGCGCACGATGAAGAAGCGCTCGTCGCGCAGGGCGACCGTTACCGGCAGGGCCACCAGCTCGGAAACGCGCAGGCCCGTGGCGTAGAGCACCTCGACCAGCGCATGCATGCGCCGCGCCGAAATGCGGGCGCTGTCGCCGAGCGAGGCGTCGGCGGATTCCGCCGCTGCCCGGTCGAGCAGGCGGCCGGTTTCGGCCTCGCTCATGATCTTGGGCAGCGAACGGTCCTTCCTGGGGCTATCGAGCGTGCCGGTGGGGTCGTCGGGGCGCAGGCCCTCGGCATAGAGGAACTTGTAGAACTGGCGCAGCGCCGATAGCCGGCGCGCCTGCGAGCTGGCGGCAAAGCCGCGCGAGGCGATTTCGCCGAGATAGGAGCGTATGGCCGCCGCATCCGCGCCGGCAAGGTCGCCGACATGCTCGGCCGCGTCTTCCAGGTCGCGCCGATAGGACGCCAGCGTGTTGTCGGCAGCACCGCGCTCGGCGCTCATCATTTCCAGGAACGCCTCGATGCGCGCGCCGCTTTTCATCGTCGCGTCACTTCTTGGGATTGAGCTTGTCGGCCGGGATGCGGATGGTGATTTCGCCGCGCTTGGGCTGCACGAAGGTGACGAGCGCGAACATCGCGCCATAGGCGAGACCCGCCAGGACGCCAAGCGTCACGAGAAACCTGAATAAGGTCGGCATTTTTCGGTTGCGCCCCGTCTCTGCTCGTCCATCCCGTTATGGGTCCGTACGGATGTCATTTCAAGGGTACTTCGAAGCCTTGACGTGTCAGGTATTTTCATGTCGAAACGCCAGCATGACGAGCGAAACGCCCCACGACACGGCCGACAAACATGCGGAGCTGCTGCAGCGGCTCGGCAAGCGTTCGATTGTGTTCGTCGGCCTGATGGGTGCGGGCAAGACCGTGATCGGTCGCAAGGTGGCGGCGGCGCTGGACCTGCCCTTTATCGACAGCGACCATGAGATCGAAACCGTTTCGCGCATGACGGTTCCAGAGCTGTTCCAGCGTTATGGCGAGCCGGAGTTTCGCGCGCTGGAACAGCGTGTCATCCAGCGGGTTCTGGAGAGCGGCCCGCAGGTGCTTTCCACCGGCGGCGGCGCTTTCATGAACGCGCAGACGCGCGGCCTGATACTCGATCAGGGTGTCTCGGTATGGCTCAAGGCCGATATCGACACGCTCATGGAGCGGGTAGGAAAGAAGCCGACTCGGCCGTTGCTGCAGGGGCCCGATCCCCGCGGCGTGATGCAGCGGCTGATGGCCGAGCGCTATCCCGTCTACACGACGGCGGATGTGACGGTGCTGACGCGCGACGAGCGCAAGGAGGTCATCGCCGACGAGGTGATCGCAGCGCTGGACGAATATTTGGGCGGACAGGGCCGGGGCGCCCGGGAGAATGCGATATGACGGGCAGCGACACGGTCAAGGTCGAGGTGGGGCTGGGCGAGCGGGCCTATGACATCCTGATCGGCTCGGGGCTGGTCGCTCGCGCCGGCGCCGAGATCGCGGCGCGACTGCCCGGCGTCCGGGTGGCGATCGTCACCGACGAGAATGTTGCGCGGGCGCATCTCGATGCGCTGACGAATTCGCTGGAGAAGTCCGGTATCTTGTCGACCGCGATCGTGCTGCCGGCCGGCGAGAAGACAAAGAGCTTCGCCCATTTGCAGCAGGTGGTCGACGGCGTTCTGGCCGCGCGGCTGGAGCGGCGCGATGCGGTGGTGGCGCTCGGCGGCGGCGTGATCGGCGATCTTGCCGGTTTCGCCTCAGGCATCGTGCGCCGCGGCATGAATTTCGTGCAGGTGCCCACCTCTCTGCTGGCGCAGGTCGATTCGTCGGTCGGCGGCAAGACCGGCATCAACAGCACGCATGGCAAGAACCTCGTCGGCGTCTTCCATCAGCCGCGGCTGGTGCTGGCCGATACCGACGTGCTCGACACGCTGCCAGCCCGCGAATTCCGCGCCGGCTATGCCGAGGTCGCCAAATACGGCCTGATCGACCGGCCGGATTTCTTCGCCTGGCTGGAAAAGAACTGGCAGGACGTTTTTGCCGGCGGGCCGGCGCGCGCGGAGGCCATCGCCGAATCGTGCCGAGCCAAGGCCGACGTGGTGGCCCGCGACGAGTTCGAGACGGGTTATCGCGCGCTACTCAATCTCGGCCACACTTTCGGCCACGCGCTGGAGGCGGCGACAAATTATGACGGCACGCGCCTGGTGCATGGCGAAGGCGTGGCCATCGGCATGGCGCTGGCGCACCGTTTCTCCGCGCGCATGAATCTCTGCTCGCCCGACGATGCTGCTCGCGTGGAAGCGCATCTGCAAGCGGTCGGCCTGCCGTGGCGCATGGCCGATATTCCGGGAGAATTGCCCGACGCAGAGCGGCTTCTGGAGTATATTGCGCAGGACAAGAAGGTGTCGCGCGGCGCGCTGACCTTCATCCTGACGCGCGGCATCGGCAAGTCGTTCATTGCCAAGGACGTGCCGGCTGCCGAGGTGCTGGCCTTCCTGAAGGAGAATCATCCCGGATGAATTGGGATATCTGGATTACGGTCGGCATCATCCTCGTACTCCTGGTCCTGTCCTTTTTCTTCTCCGGGGCCGAAACCAGCATGACGGGCTCGTCTCGCGCGCGACTCCATTCGCTGGGTGCCGCCGGTGACAAGCGCGCCGGGCTGGTGCAGCGGCTGCTGGAGCGCAAGGATCGACTGGTGGGCGCGCTGCTCATCGGCAACAACCTGGTCAACATCCTGGCTTCGGCGCTGGCCACCAGCCTGTTTTTGGAGCTCTTCGGCGCCAAGGGCGTCGCCTACGCCACCGCAGTCATGACGGTGATGCTGGTGATCTTCTCCGAGATCCTGCCCAAGAGCTGGGCGCTGGCGCGGCCGGAGCAGTTTGCGCTGCGGGTGGCGCCTTTCGCGCGGCTGGCGGTGCTGGTGTTCGGCTATCTGTCGGTGGCGGCAAACTGGGCCGTGCGCATGCTGCTGTGGCTGTTCGGCGTGAGCCTGTCGAGCGACAAGCCGCTTCTGTCGGCGCATGACGAATTGCGCGGCACGGTGGCGGTGCTGCATCGCGAGGGCGGCGTGGTCAAGCAGGATCGCGACCGCATGGGCGGCCTGCTGGACCTGCATGAGCTGGAAGTCTCCGACGTCATGGTGCACCGCACCAACATGCGCTCGGTGAATGTCGAAAACCCGCCCGAGACGGTGGTGCGCGAGATTTTGCAGAGCCCGCATACGCGCATGCCGTTGTGGCGCGGCGCCTCCGACAACATCGTCGGCGTGCTGCACGCCAAGGATCTGCTGCGCGCGCTGGAGGAAGTCGGCAACGACTTTTCCAGGATCGACCTGCTGAAGATCGCCTCGAAGCCCTGGTTCGTGCCCGACACGACTTCGCTTCAGGATCAGCTCAGTGCCTTCCTGCGCCGCAAGGCCCATTTCGCCCTCGTCGTCGACGAATATGGCGAGCTGGAAGGGCTGGTGACGCTGGAGGACATCATCGAGGAGATCGTCGGCGAGATTGCCGACGAGCACGATGTCGACGTGCAGGGCGTGCGCCAGGAATCCGACGGCTCAATAGTGGTCGACGGCTCGGTGCCGATCCGCGACCTCAACCGTGCGCTGGACTGGAACCTGCCCGACGAGGAGGCGACCACCATCGCTGGTCTGGTCATCCATGAGACGCAGTCGATCCCGGAAGAGAAGCAGGCCTTCACCTTCCACGGCAAGCGTTTCATCGTGATGAAGCGCGACAAGAACCGCATCACCCGCATCAGGATCCGGCCTGCGGAGCCCCTGACCCAGCCGATACCGCGTCCTCCTCAATAGGCGCCGGCCATAGGAGCATGCTGGCCGCGGCCGCGGCGAACGCGCCGATGCATTGCGCGGCGACGAAGGCCGGGACGTCTGCTGGCGCAATCCCGGCGAACGTATCGGATAGGGCGCGCGCGACCGTCACCGCTGGATTGGCGAAGGATGTCGAGGCGGTGAACCAGTATGCGGCGGTGATGTAGAGGCCGACCGCGAAAGGCACGGCGGCGGGCGTGCGCGCCGCGCAGCCGAATATGGCCAGGACCAGCCCGAAAGTGGCGATTGCCTCTGCGAGCCATTGGCCGGTTCCGGTGCGCGCCGTCATCGACACCTGCAAAAGCGGAAGCTCGAACATCATGTGGGCGGCCCACACGCCGAGAACCGCCCCGCCCAGTTGGGCCAAAATATAGGGCGCGCAGTCCGACAGCGCGAAGCGCCGGCGCAGGGCTAGGGCAAAGCTGACGACAGGATTGAAATGGGCGCCTGAAACAGGTCCGAAGATCAGGATGAGCACCACCAGCATCGCGCCGGTCGGCAAGGTGTTGCCAAGCAGCGCCAGGGCCGCGTTGCCGCCGGCGAGCCTGGAGGCCATGATCCCGGAGCCGACGACAGTCGCCAGCAGCAGCGCCGTTCCCAGCGCTTCGGCGAGCAGGCGACGGGCGAGAGGCTCGCGCATCATGAGTTCTCGGCCGTCTTTGCCGAGGCGCCTTCCAGCCTGCCGATCTCGGTCAGGTGGCTGGCAAGCGCCATGCGGTCGAGGCTGGACAGCGGCAGCGCGATGAAAGCGGAGATGCGGTTTTTCATGTGCTTGAAGGCGGTGACGAAGGCCGTCTCCTTCTCGAGTTCGGTGCCTTCGGCATGAGCCGGGTCGTCGATGCCCCAGTGGGCAGTGGCCGGATGGCCGGGCCAGACCGGGCATGCTTCGCCCGCGGCGCTGTCGCAGACGGTGAAGATGAAATCCATCTGCGGCGCGCCGGGGGCGGCCAACTCGTCCCAGTTCTTCGACCTCAATCCGTCGGTGGGATAGCCGTAGCTTTCGAGCACCTTGAAGGCGAGCGGATGCACGGCGCCCTTGGGCTGACTGCCCGCTGAGAAGGCGTTGAAGTGCGGTGCGCCGTCCTTGCGCAGGATGCTCTCGGCAAGGATGGAGCGGGCGCTGTTGCCAGTGCACAGGAAAAGCACGTTGTAGGGCCGGTTGGTCATGGCATGGCTCGTGCGGGAGGGTTGCAGGGGGCGAGGTCAACGGACAAGGGGATACAAACCTCAGGGCTGCCGCCGCAGCAGTCCTTCACCAGGAGAAGCACCGTCTCGCGCAACCTTTCGATGCCGGCCCGGTAGATTACCGAGCGCCCCTGGCGCTCGCTCGTTGCCAGCCCGGCGCGCGCGAGAATGGCGAGATGAGCCGAAAGAGTATTTTGGGGGACGGCCAGCACGCGGGCCAGTTCGCCGGCAGCGATTCCGTTGGGCTCGGCAGCGACCAGCCTGCGGAAGGCGTCGAGCCGGGTCGGCTGGGCAAGGGCCGAAAGCGCGTCGATTGTACGTTGGTCATCCATAAATCCAGAATAGTGGATATGTATGACAACCGCGTGACATAGGCCCGGTTGGGGGCCAGCGTGGCGCAGGCAGTTCGGAACCGAAGTTGGTGCCTCGCCCGCGCCGGTCCGAATGTCTTACCAGCGCGTCTTTTCGCCGGGCGCGGCAGGCTCGATCGCCAGCGCATGCACGCCGGCCTTCAGCTCGTCGGCCAGCAATTCGTTGACCGAGCGATGGCGCTCAATGCGGCTCATTCCCTCGAACTTGTCGGAAACAATGCGGATGCGGAAATGCGTCTCACCCGTGCCGTCATAGGTCACGTGGTGGCCTGATTCTTCGTGATGATGCCCGGCATGGAGATGGCTTTCGTCGACGACCTCCAGGCGTTGCGGCTGGAAGGCATTCTTCAGCTTGGTTTCCATCGTCGTCTTCATGGACATTGCCATCTCCTTTGCCCACATATGTCACGTTCACCCAATATAAGTGTCGCAAGCGCCGATTGGCGGTCTATCGACCGTTCACCGTCGATTCAGCGGTTAGGGTGATGATTGTCGAAATGTCAATTCTTGTTTCCGTGGGGGGAAATCCCCTAAATGGGCCGACATGAAACCCTATCCGAAATATTTCGAGAAGATCCGCGTGCGCCCGGACCCGCAGGCCGAGGCCAAGGCGCATGCGCCGATCTGCCAGTGGGACGGCTGCCAGGAAGCCGGAACCCACCGCGCGCCTGTGGGGCGGATGCGGGAAGGCGAGTATTTCCGGTTCTGCTTCGAGCACGTGCGCGAATACAACAAGGGTTTCAACTATTTTTCCGGCCTGGCCGACAGCGAGATCGCCCGCTTCCAGAAAGAGGCGCTGACCGGTCACCGCCCGACCTGGACCATGGGCACCAATAGCAGCTACCGCTCCGCGCCGGAGATGGCACAGCACCGCTCGGGGCGTGCCGGCTACTATCGCAACATCCGCGATCCGTTCAACATGTTCGGCAGCGACACCGCCGCCCCACGCCAGCGCAAGGCCAGGCCCCTTGAGGCCAAGGCGCTGGAAACGCTTGGCCTTACCGCAAAGGCGACTGGAACCGAGATCAAGGCGCGCTATAAGGAACTCGTGAAACGCCACCATCCGGATGCCAATGGTGGAGACAGGGGTTCGGAAGATCGATTCCGCGATGTGCTTCAGGCGTATCGCGTGCTCAAGCAAGCCGGCTTGTGTTGAGCGACAGGTTTGAACGAGCGTTCCGCTACGGCTTTCGCCCGAAAGGAAAAAGCTCTAAGACCGCTCCCGAACAAGGCTAGAATGACGGCGGAAGATTTGCTTCCGCGCGTGGAGATGTGATGAACAAGGTCGAACGCGACATCGCAAACCTGCCCGATACGACTGTGTCGGTGAAAGAAAAATTCGGCTTCGAGTCCAAGATGGTTGTGCCCGCCTATTCGGTGGCCACCGAACATGTGCCGGACATCGATCCGGACTATCTGTTCGACCAGCAGACGACGATGGCCATCCTGGCGGGCTTTGCCTATAACCGCCGCGTCATGGTCTCGGGCTATCACGGCACCGGCAAGTCCACCCATATCGAGCAGGTCGCGGCGCGTCTCAACTGGCCTTGCGTGCGCGTGAACCTCGACAGCCATGTCAGCCGTATCGACCTCGTCGGCAAGGACGCCATCGTGGTCAAGGAAGGCATGCAGGTCACCGAATTCCGCGACGGCATCCTGCCCTGGGCCTACCAGCACAATGTCGCGCTGGTGTTCGACGAGTATGACGCCGGCCGCCCCGACGTAATGTTCGTGATCCAGCGCGTGCTGGAATCCTCGGGGCGCCTGACGCTGCTCGACCAGAGCCGCGTCATCCGCCCGCACCCGGCCTTCCGCCTGTTCGCCACCGCCAACACGGTGGGCCTGGGCGACACCACCGGCCTCTATCACGGCACGCAGCAGATCAACCAGGCGCAGATGGACCGCTGGTCGATCGTGACCACGCTGAACTACCTGCCGCATGACAATGAAGTGGCGATCGTGCTGGCCAAGTCGAAGCACTATCGCAACGACAAGGGCCGCGACATCGTCAACAAGATGGTGCGCGTGGCCGACATGACGCGCTCGGCCTTCGTCAATGGCGACCTTTCCACCGTGATGAGCCCGCGCACGGTCATCACCTGGTCGGAGAACGCCGAGATCTTCAACAATGTCGGCTTGGCCTTCCGCCTGACCTTCGTCAACAAGTGCGACGAGCTGGAGCGGCCGATCGTGGCCGAGTTCTACCAGCGCGCCTTCGGCGAGGATCTGCCGGAATCTTCGGCCAACGTCGTTTTGGGATAAGCAGGTGGCGGGTCCGGGCGACAACATACGCGGCAGGTCCAAGGCGGGCGCCGATACGGACGCGTTCAAGCGCGCCGTCACGGTCTGCATGCGTGCCATTTCCGGCGACAATGAGCTCGAGGTCGCCTTTGCCAAGGACCGGCCGGCGCTGGCCGGCAACCGGGCGCGGCTGCCCGAGCTGCCGAAGAAGGCGTCCAAAGCCGACATCGCGATCACGCGCGGCCTTGGCGATTCCATGGCGCTGCGGCGCGCCTGCCACGACAATCGCATCCACACCAGGCTGGCCCCCGAGGGCAAGCAGGCGCGCGCGGTGTTCGATGCCGTCGAGCAGGCCCGCGTCGAGGCCATCGGCAGCCGGGCCATGGCAGGCGTTGCCGACAATATCGGCCAGATGCTCGAGGACAAATACGCCAAGGCCAATCTGGCCGACGTGCGCGAGCAGGCCGACGCGCCGCTCGAGGAAGCCGTGGCACTGCTGGTGCGCGAGAAGCTGACCGGCCGGCCGGCGCCCAAGAGCGGCGAGAAGCTGGTTTCGCTGTGGCGCAACTGGGTGGAAGAAAAGGCCGGCGCCGACCTCGACCACTTGGCCGAGAACCTCAACGACCAGAACGCCTTCGCGCGCGTGGTGCGCGACATGCTGGCCTCGATGAACATGGCCGAGGAACTCGGCGACGAGGAGCAGTCCGAGGAAAGCGAGGACGAGACCGAGGATCAGCCGGAAGGCGGCGAGAAGAGCGAGGAAGCCGGCGAGGAAGACACCGGCTCCGAGCAGTCGCAGCCCGAGGAAACCGAAGCCTCCGAGCAGGACCAGGCCGGCGAGATGGAGGCGGCCGACGCCGACACCGACGAGATGTCGGACGAAGAGGACGCCGACGCCGAGACGCCGGGCGAGGCCCGCCGCAAGGACGACCCCTTCGCCAACCTGCCGCGCGAGATCGACTACAAGGTCTACACCACCGCCTTCGACGAGACGGTGGGCGCCGAGGACCTGTGCGAGGCCGAGGAACTCGACCGCCTGCGGGCCTTCCTCGACAAGCAGCTTGCCAATCTTCAGGGCGTGGTCGGGCGGCTTGCCAACCGGCTGCAGCGCCGCCTGATGGCGCAGCAGAACCGCTCCTGGGACTTCGACCTTGAGGAGGGCTATCTCGATCCCGCGCGCCTGGTGCGCGTCGTCATCGATCCGATGCAGCCGCTGTCCTTCAAGCAGGAGCGCGACACGCAGTTCCGCGACACGGTGGTAACGCTGGTGCTCGACAATTCGGGCTCCATGCGCGGTCGGCCGATCACGGTGGCGGCGACCTGCGCCGACATCCTGGCCCGCACGCTGGAGCGCTGTGGCGTTTCGGTCGAAATCCTCGGTTTCACCACCCGCGCCTGGAAGGGCGGGCAGGCGCGCGAGAAGTGGCTGAAGGACGGCAAGCCGGCAAATCCCGGCCGCCTCAACGACCTGCGCCACATCATCTACAAGAGCGCTGACACGCCCTGGCGGCGCGCGCGGCGCAATCTCGGCCTGATGATGCGTGAGGGCCTGCTGAAGGAGAACATCGACGGCGAGGCGCTGCTGTGGGCGCATCAGCGCCTGATCGCCCGCCCCGAACAGCGCAAGATCCTGATGATGATTTCGGACGGCGCGCCGGTCGACGATTCGACCCTGTCGGTCAATCCGGGCAACTATCTGGAGCGCCACCTGCGCGGGGTGATCGAGCTCATCGAGACGCGCTCGCCGGTGGAGCTGCTGGCCATCGGCATCGGCCATGACGTGACCCGCTACTATCGCCGCGCCGTCACCATCGTCGACGCCGAGGAACTGGCCGGCGCGATGACCGAGCAGCTTGCCTCGCTGTTCGGCGAGGAGACCGTGCGCGAGGTTCGCCGCGGCGGCCGCCGCCGGGCCGGATGAGGCTCTTTCCGGCGCGCTTGCTCGGCCTGTTGCTGGCGGCAGCGCTGAGCGGGGCGGCGATTGTCGCGCCGGCTCAGGCCGAGCCCGCTCCGGTGGAGCGGGCAGAAGTTTCGACCCGGCAGATCACCCAGTTTCACATCGGGCGCAATGAAACCCGCTTCGGCCCGCTGGAATTCGTCGGCGGGTTGGAGATGGTTTCGTCGTCGCGCAACTTCGGCGGCTTTTCGGCCATGCGCTTCCTGACGCCGGGAGGCCGCTTCATCGGCGTGGCCGACACCGGTTTCTGGTTCTTCGGACAGGTGACGCGAGACGCAGAACAACGCCCCACCGGCATTGGCGATTTCCGCATGGTGCAGATGGTGGATGCGGCCGGGCAGCCGATCGACGACAAATGGCGGGTCGATGCCGAGGGGCTGGCGGTGAAGGACGGTGTTGCCACCGTCGGCTTCGAGCGCGATCACCGTGTGGCGCAGTTCCGCATCAAGCCGGACGACATGCGCGCACCGTTTCGGCAGCTCGATTTCCTGGTGCCAAAGCATGAGCTGCGCATGAACCGCAGCTTCGAGACGGTAGCCTATGCGCCGGCCGACAGCGCGCTGAAGGGCGCGCTGGTCGTCGTCACCGAACGCAGCCTCGACAGCCAAGGGAACGTCTTTGCTGCCGTGCTCGACGGGCCGCGCAAGGGCGTCTTCACCGTGGTGCGCAGCGACGGCTTCGACATCACCGACGGCGCATTCCTGCCGAGCGGCGACCTGCTGCTGCTCGAGCGCAGCTTTTCCATGATGCAGGGCGTGAAGATGCGGATCCGCCGCCTTCCGGCTTCCGCCATCGGCAAGGGCAAGGTGGCCGATGGGCCGGTGCTGATGCAGGCCGACATGAACTACCAGATCGACAATATGGAAGCGATGGACGTCTGGCGCCGCGCCGACGGTGCGCTGGTGGTGTCGCTGATGTCGGACGACAACCAGTCAATCCTGCAGCGCAATCTCTATCTGGAGTTCCTGCTGCAGGGGGAGTGAGCGCTTTTCCTCAAGGCGCCGAATCGCGTGCCCCTTTGCGGCTCTCTGGCGTAAAAAAACCACCTCTTCCTTCGTGAGGGAGAGGTGGTGAGGCAAAGCGTATTGGGAGAATGGATGCTGCGGTCCGGCTTCGGGAGAAGACGCGTTCATCTCCTCCTTGCCGCCCAAGGCGCCTCAGGCTGCCAGCGTGGTGCTGTTAGCCAGCGCGTAGTTGCGGCCGAAGCGGTTGGCCAGGAACGTGTCGAGCGCGATGTCTTCCTGGCGCACAAAGCCCTTGGCGGGCAGGGCGCCGGAAGCCAGCATGTCGAGCACGGAGCAAATGCCGGAGGCTGTGGTGATCTGGATGGCGCTGCGCACCGTGTTGCCAACGCGGCGGCTGTAGATCTTGTTGGCGTAGGTTTCCTGCATCAGGCGGCCGTTCTTGCGGCCCGAAACGGTGACGAAAATCACCACCACGTCCTGCAGCGTGGCCGGCAGGGCGTTTTCCAGGATGTCCTTCAGCACTTCGCGGCGGTCTCGCAGGCCGAGATCGTTGAGCAGGGCCTTCATGATGGCTGCATGGCCGGGATAGCGGATGGTGCGGTAGTTCAGCGTGCGCACCTTGCCCTGGTAGGTTTCGCACAGCGTGCCGAGCCCGCCCGAGGTGTTGAAGGCCTCGTAGGTGACGCCGTCGAGCGAGAATTCCTCGCGCTCTTCCAGCGGCGGCACCTCGGTCAGTTCGCCATCGACGATCGCCTCGCAGGGCTCGCAATATTCGTTGATGACGCCGTCGGTGCTCCAGGTGAGATTGTAGTTCAGCGCGTTGGACGGATATTGCGGCAGCGCGCCCACGCGCATGCGCACGCTGTCCAGCGTGTCGAAGTTCCTGGCCAGGTCGTTGGTGACGATGGAGATGAACCCCGGCGCAAGCCCGCACTGTGGGATGAAGGTGCTGGAGGCGCTGGCGGCCAGTTCCTTCACGCGGCGGGTGCTGGCAACGTCCTCGGTGAGGTCTAGATAATGCACGCCGGTCGCGGCCGCAGCCTCGGCTATCCGTGTGGTGAGGTGGAAGGGCGCGGCGCTCAGTACGGCGAACTTGCCGGCAAGCACGGCTTCCAGCGCGCCGGCCTCGCCGATGTCGATCTGCCGGGTGGCGATGTCGGCGCCGACATCCAGCGCGTCGAGCTGCGCCTGCGAACGATCGACGACGGTGACGCTATAGTCTCCGCTGCCAGCCAGCATGTCTGCAATGGTTGCGCCGATCTTGCCTGCGCCGACGACGACGATCTCGTGCATGGTAGTGCCCCTCGAAATGCAAATGCAAAGAATGGCAGATGGTAATCCGGAGCCACGTCGGAAGGCAGTATCACTTTGCGCAAAATATCGGTACATGATTGCCAATCTGCCGAGGGGACTGGACATAATGACGAGCGATGCCGACCGCGCCCTGATCGCCCTGCTTCGGGAGGATGCGCGCGCCTCCACCGCCGAGTTGGCACGCCGGCTGGGTGTGTCGCGCACGACGGTGCAGAGCCGCCTGGAGCGGCTGGAAAGAAGCGGGGTCATTGCCGGCTACAGCGTCAAGCTGTCGGCGGACTATGAAAAGAACCTCGTGCGCGCGCATATTCTGGTGACGGCGCTGCCAAAGCTGTCGGCCTCGGTCGAGACGGTGCTGAGGCGTATTCCCGAGGTGCGCACGCTGCATTCGGTGAGCGGCAGCTTCGATATGATCATCGTGGTGGAGGCGCCCTCGGTGCGCGACCTCGACATATTGATCGACCGGATCGGTGCGCTGGAAGGTGTGGAACGCACCCTGTCGTCGATCATCCTGTCTACTCGGATAGATCGCTGAAGCGGGCAGTGCCGCCTGATGGAATCAGCCGGCTTTTGCCGAGCCTGATTCGCCCTGCTTGGTGGCCAGCCAGATGACGTGGCGCGCGCCGCGCTTGCCGCCTGCGCGGGCTTTCACTTCCTCGGTCGAAAACCCGGCTTGGCGCAGCCTGTTCGTGAACGACCGATCCGGCCCCGACGACCATACGGAAAGCACGCCGCCCGGCCGCAATGCGGAGCGTGCGCGGTGCAGGCCGGGCAGGCTGTAGAGGGCGTCATTGGCTTGCCTGGTAAGCCCCTCAGGCCCGTTGTCCACGTCGAGGAGAATGGCGTCGTAGGTCGACGAGGCTTCCTTTATCAGGAGGCCAACGTCGGTTTCGCGGATGGTCACGCGCGGGTCGTCGAGGCAGTCGCCGAAGACTTCCGCCATCGGGCCGCGCGCCCAGGCGACGACCGAGGGCACCAGTTCCGCGACGGTGACGTGGGCATCGGCGCCGAGCGCGGAAAGCGCGGCGCGAAGCGTAAAGCCCATGCCCAGTCCGCCAATCAGGATGTGAGGCGAACGGCGCCCGCCGATCCGTTGGCAGGACAATGTCGCCAGCGCCTCCTCCGAGCCGCTGAGACGGCTGTTCATCAGCTCGTTCGTACCCAGCATGATCGAGAACTCGCCGCCGCGCCTTTTCAGGCGAAGCTCTCCGCCGCCCGGCGTCGTCGCCGAATCAAGCTGGACCCAGGGCAGCATCGGCTATGCCGTTGCCACTGCCGGCTGGTTCCAGCGGGCGGCGATGAGGCGGTAGGGAATAAGCGCGACCACGGCGATGATGAGCTTTACCGACAGGTCGCCCAGCGCCCAGGACTGCCAGCGGGCCGCCTCGTGCTGCAACACGCCGAACAGCGGCGCCATTTCAAGCGCGAAATCGTCGCTCGGACCGACGAAGAAAAAGGCCGGCGCAAATGCGATGGAGAAGAAGATGATCGTGTCGATGACCGAGCCGAACAGCGAGCCGAACACCGGCGCGCGCCACCAGCTCTGGCGCCGCAGCCAGTTGAACACGGTGACGTCGAGCAGCTGACCGAAAAGGAAGGCTGCGCCGGAGGCGGCGGCGATGCGCGCCAGCCGGTCGGCGGCGGTGCCGTATTCGATCAGGCCGTGGCGGAACAGCAGCGGCGGCACAACGATGGAGCAGATCACCGCGGTCATGAAGCCGATGAAGACGACGCGGCGCGCCATCTGCGGACCATAGCGGCGATTGGCAAGATCGGTGACGAGGAAGGCGGCGGGGTAGGTGAAGGCGCCCCAGGTCAGGAGGTCGGCAAGCGCGAGAGAGCCGAGCTGCCCCTGTACGGGAAACTGAACGAGAATGTTCGACGCCACGACGACAATCGCCATGGCAGCCACGAAGGGCAAATAACGAGCTGAAAAGTTCATTTTTTTAACCTGGGTGATGGAACCAGTGGAGCGCGACGCCGGTAAAATGGCCGAATCGCGCTCTCTGTCAGGCGGTCGTCCCCCGCCGGAAAGGCGATCAGGCGGTCTGCTCGGCCAGCTTCTTGGCGATCTGCTTCTTCAGCAGGCGCGCGCGCTGCGACAGTTCGTCGGTATCGGCCTTCACGAGGAAGGCGTCGAGGCCGCCGCGGTGCTCGACCGAGCGCAGGGCGTTGGCCGAAATGCGCAGGCGCACGTTCTGGTTCAGCGCTTCGGAAATCAGCGTCACGTTGACCAGGTTCGGCAGGAAGCGGCGCCGGGTCTTGTTGTTGGCGTGGCTTACGTTGTTGCCGGTCATAACGGCCTTGCCGGTCAATTCACAAGCGCGAGACATATTACTTACCTTCGGTTCGAGACGGCCAAATGCGGCGCACCAAAAGTGCATGGCGCGCAATCTGGTCAAGCGGCCGCATGGAAAAGTTGGCGTTCCTTAATCGGGTTTGGCTGACCCGTCAAGGGCGAGGCTTCGGCGCTTCGATGGCGAGGCGGGTGTTTTGATAGGCTTTTCCCGCGATTTCGGTGCAGAGGTCGTTCCATTCGCATCCTTCGCAAGGCTGGCGGGTTTCCCCCGCCGCGAAAGCCTTGCGCATGCGCGCCAGCCATTCCCCGTCCAGCGAGAATCGCTCGCCCGGTCGCATCGGGCGGCCGAGCAGCGTTTCCACTGCCCGCGCCGCGTTTTCGTCGCGCTCGACAACGCTCTGGCCGAAACAATGTTCGTCCTTGTCGGCCAGAAGCGGGGTGCAGATGTCGTCGGGCCCGGTGACGAGAATCAGGTCCTCGCCATTGCCGAGCCTTTCGACGATCCCGTCGAAATTTGCCGTAAACGCGCCGCCGTATCCCTTGCCGGCATAGGTCAGCATGCACAGGAGATGGTGGGCGCGAATACGGACTGTCACAGCCTTAGGCCGTGGGCTTGCCGGCGCGGCGGGTGGCTTCGACGCTTGCCGTGGCGAGCGCGGACTTGACGATGGCGCCGAGGATGAAGGGCGTGACACCAAAGGTGATGGCCTTTTCCACGCCGATCATCGCGGCCAGCCAGGCGCCGCCCATCACCAGGATGAAGGCGTTGCCCAGCAGCATGGCGAGGAAGCTGCTCAGCAGGTTGCCCCTGCCGGTCCAGCCGCGCTCGGCCAGCCAGCCGACCATGGCGGCCGCAATCGGGAAGGCGAAGAGATAGCCGGCCGTCGGGCCTGCGAAATGCGCGAGGCCGCCGGCGCCGCCCGCCAGCACAGGCATGCCCACCACTGCTTCGCCGAGCCAGGCCAGAACGGTGATGGCGCCGAGGCGCCAGCCATAAAGCGCGCCGATGAGCGTGACCGCGAAGGTCTGCATGGTCATGGGCACAGGCACCATCGGCACTTCGACCCAGGACGAAGCGGCCAGAAACAGCGTGCCCAGCGCCACGACGGCGGCGCGCAGCGCAAGCGGACGGTCGCGCAGGCGAAGCGGCACATAGGCGCTGCTGGCGGTCGCGGTGGAAAGGTTGTTCATCTCGGGTCTCCAGATATCAGATGTTCCGTGGACGTCGCAGGCCTCTGCCGGCGCGCATCGCGGGCGCATGGTATTCCACAGTCTGATGATGCAGTGCAATAAGGCCGGCTGCAAAACCCGCGCGGCGTGCGCGCTGGGGGCTGGCCGGCTACCGGCCGCGGCCCATATATCCGCCGAAATTATACGTTTTATCGCCGCGAAGGGATTTTCGCGCGTCGCGCTTCGGACGCGCAAAGCATAGAGGGCGCCAGCCATGGCGAGCATTTTCAAGCCGGTTTCGGCCGCGATTGCGGCTGCATTTGTTTTCACCCCGCTTTTGTCGGGGGCTGCGGCGGCGCAGTCGTTCCGCAGCGAATACACCATTTCCTTCCTCGGGCTCACTCTCGCGCGCTCGAAATTCGACAGCAGCTTCGAGGGCGACCGCTTTCGGGTGCGCGGCAGCATGTCGAGTGCCGGTATTGCCCAGATATTCGACGACACAAAGGGCACGGTCTCGGCTTCCGGCCGATTCTCCGGCACATCGCCCCGGCCCGACGGCTTCGTCACCAACTATGTGTCGGGGCGTAAGGCGAAGAAGACGGAGATCGGCTTTGCCGGCGGCAATGTGAGCAAGGTGGTCAACGTGCCGGCGCCGAAGAAGCGCGGCGACGACTGGGTGCCGGTGGCAAAGGCCGACCTGCGCGCCGTGCTGGACCCGCTGTCGGCGACGCTGGTGCGCGCCGACAGGCCGGAGCAGGTCTGCGGCCGCACGGTCAAGATGTTCGACGGCGAGATGCGCGCAAACCTGGTGCTCAGCTACGTCTCGACGGGGACGGTTTCGATACCAGGCTATTCGGGCGAGGCGGTGACCTGCAGCGCGCGTTTCGTGCCGGTCGGCGGCTATCGCAGCGGCCACAAGTCGATCGAGTACCTGAAAAACCGCAGCAAGATAGCCATCTCGTTTGCGCCAATCGGCACAACCGGGGTATATGCGCCTGTCCACGCCACGGTCGGCACGCAGATCGGCACAATAACAATCCGGGCGCGGAATTTCGAGGCTGTGAACTAGGGGCCTGGCAGCCCCGACCGGGGGGAATATGGGTCGTGCCACGCTTATCGGCTTTTCGGCAGTTGCCATGTGGGCGCTGCTGGCGCTTCTGACAGACGCATCCGGCCAGGTTCCGCCATTCCTGCTCTCGGCCATCACCTTCGCCATCGGCACCTGCGTGGGCCTCGTCGCGCGGCTGTTCATGGCACAACCGGCGGAACAGCCGAAGATCCCGCCGCAGGTTTGGCTGATCGGCATTGCCGGCCTGTTCGGCTACCACTTCTTCTACTTCACCGCGCTGCGCAATGCGCCGGCGGTGGAGGCGAGCCTGATCGCCTATCTGTGGCCGCTGTTCATCGTGCTCGGCTCGGCGCTGATGCCGGGCGAGCGGCTGCGCTGGAACCACATTGCCGGCGCGCTGCTGGGACTTGCCGGCACCTTTCTCATCGTCACCAAGGGCGGCGGGCTTTCCTTCGACAGCCGCTATACCTTCGGCTACGCAATGGCCGGTGTCTGCGCCTTCCTGTGGTCGGGCTATTCGCTGCTGTCGCGCCGCTTCCCTTCCGTGCCCACCACCATCGTCACCTGGTTCTGCGCGGCGACGGCCGTTCTGTCGCTGCTGTGCCACTTCGCGCTTGAGGAGACGGTGCTTCCGGCAAATGCCGGCCAGTGGCTGGCCGTTATCGGCCTCGGCCTTATGCCGGTGGGCGCCGCCTTCTACGCCTGGGACCACGGCGTCAAGCGCGGCAACATCCAGGTTCTGGGGGCGGCGAGCTATGCCGCGCCGCTGCTGTCGACGCTGGTGCTGATCGTCGCCGGATTTGCCGCGCCGACGCCCAGCATCATCGCCGCCTGCATACTGATCACCGGCGGCGCGGTGCTGGCCGCCAAATCGATGCTGTTTGGAAGGAACCAGCCTGCGGGAGCCGAAGCATGATGCCCTTTTCCGGCGGCATTGAAGCGACGGCCAACGGCATGCTGCTGTTTTCAGTGGCGGCGGCCTGCATCTATTTCTTTCTCCTCGACGCGCCGGTGTCGATCAGACGCACGGTGGTGAAGACGGTTCCGGTGGCCCTCCTGGCGGCGCTGACGGTGACGGTTGGCGGGCCGAAGCTGCTGGCAGGCGCGCTGGCGCTCAGCGCGCTGGGCGATGCCTTCCTGTCGCGCGAGGGCGAGAAGGCCTTTCTGGCCGGGCTGGCCAGCTTCCTTGCCGCGCATCTGCTCTATGTCGTGCTGTTTGCGCATGCCGGCGGCGGCGTTGGGGCCCTGTTTTCGACGCCTCGCCTGCTGCTGGCGGCCGTCATTGTCGTGCTCGCGCTGGGCATGCTGGCTGTGCTGTGGCCGCGCGTGGAGGCCGGCCTCCGGGTGCCGATCGCCATCTATGTCGTCGCCATCCTGGCCATGGGCCTGGCCGCGCTGACGCTGTCCGACTGGCGCATCATTGTCGGCGCGGTCCTGTTCATCGCGTCCGATGCGCTGCTGGCGACGGAAAGGTTCCTGCTGGGACCGAACCCGACGCTGCGCTTCTGGATGCTCCACGGGGTGTGGGCGTTCTACTATGCCGCGCAGGCGCTGATCGCGCTCGGATTTTTGACAGTGGCGTGAAACTGGCGGGGCGGGAAGCTATTCCGCCTTGCCCGGCTCCCAGCCTTCCTTTGCCAGCTCGAACTGCGAGAACTCGAAGCCCGGCGCGACCGTGCAGCCGACAAGGGTCCACTCGCCGAGGCTTTTCGCCGTCTGCCATACGCCTGCCGGCACGATCTGCTGCGGGCGCTCGCCGGCGGCAAGATCCGGGCCGAGGCGATGGCGGGTCACCTCGCCGCCTTCCTCGTGCATGGTGATCTCCAGCGTCGCGCCGGCATAGAAGTGCCAGACCTCGGCCGCATCCTTCACCCGGTGCCAGGCTGAAACGTCGCCCGCCTCGAGCAGGAAATAGATCGCGGTGGAATGGCCGCGCGGGTTGAAGGCAGTCGCGTCGCGGAAGGTCTGCACATACCAGCCGCCCTCGGGATGCCGCTGCATGCCTAGCGTTTGGATGATGGCTGCAGCGGTCATCTCGGCCGGCATCAGAACAGGTCCTTGCGCTTGCGGATTTCGGCGAACACCGCCTCGTCGGCGGCATTTTCCATGCCGAGATTCCGGCGGATCGCCGGGTCGTGCCAGCGCAGGAACGGGTTTGTGGCAAGCTCCTCGCCGATGGTGGTGGGCAGCGTCGGCTTGCCCTCGGCGCGCAGGCGGTCGATCCGGGCGGCGCGTTCCTTAAGCGCCGAGTTGGTGGGGTCGATGGTCAGGGCAAAGCGCGCATTGGCCTGCGTGTATTCGTGGCCGCAAAACACCTTCGTCTCCGGCGGCAGGGCGGCAAGCTTCTTCAGCGATTCGAGCATCACCGCCGCCGGGCGCTCGAACAGCCGCCCGCAGCCGAGCGCAAACAGCGTGTCGGCGGTGAACACCACATTTGCCGTGGGGATGTAGTAGGACACATGGCCGGCGGTGTGGCCCGGCGTGGAGATGACATAGACGAGGTGGCTGCCGAAGGGGATGGTGGCGCCTTCCTCCACGCCGTGGTCGATACCGGGGATCTTTTCGGCTTCGGCCTTCGGCCCCACGATGCGCAGGCCAAAGCGCTGTTTCAGCGCCAGATTGGCCTCGACGTGGTCGCCGTGGTGATGGGTGGTGAGAATCATCGTCGGCTTCCAGCCGGTGCGCTGGACCGCGGCGAGAATCGAGGCTTCCTCCGGCGCGTCGATCAACGCCGTCTGTCCGCTTGCGGCGTCGTGCACCAGCACGCCGAAATTGTCGCTGCGGCACATGAATTGTTCGAACTCGAGCGTCATAGCTACTCTCCTTGCTGTCGGGGACGATAGGGCGGCGGGTGCCTTCTGTCATCCCCGCGGCGCTTCCAGGAAGGCTTTGTTGAACTCGCCTCGCAAGGTCGCTACCGTCGGCTCCATGAATTCGGACATCGTCGACCTGCGCTCCTTCTACGGCACGCCGCTCGGCCATGCGGTCGCAGACGCGATCGGCATGGCGCTGACCTCGATCTGGGCCAGCATTCCCAGCGAGCGGCTGGTGGGGCTTGGCTATGCGCTGCCCTGGCTCGACCGATTCGGCGCCGATGCCGAGCGCGTCTTCGCCTTCATGCCGGCCACGCAAGGTGCGGTATCCTGGCCGCCGGCGCAGCCTTCGGCTACGGCGCTGGTGTTCGACGAGGAACTGCCGCTGCCCGATGCTTCGATAGACCGCATGCTTTTGGTGCATTCGCTGGAGCACGCCGAAAATCCGCGCGAGACGCTGAAGGAGATCTGGCGGGTTCTGGCGCCGGCCGGGCGCGTCGTCATCGTGGTGCCGAACCGGCGCGGCGTCTGGGCCCGCTTCGAACACACGCCCTTCGGCACCGGGCGGCCGTTTTCGCGCGGCCAGCTCATGGAACTGTTGCGAGACGCGAATTTCACGCCCGCCGCCTGGACGGAGGCGCTGCTGTTTCCGCCCTCGCACAGCGGCCTCGTCATGCGCTTCCACAACCTGCTGGAGCGCACCGGCCGCCGCTTCTGGCCGATCTTTTCCGGCGTCGTCGTGGTGGAGGCGCAGAAGCGCCTGTATCAGGGCGTGCCGGTGGCCCAGCGCGCCTCGCGCCGGGTCTTCGTGCCGGTGTTGACGCCGCAAGGCATCAGCGGCCACGCCAGGAAAGCCGCGAAAGGCCGTTAGGCTTCACGCTGGCTGCGGCGCCCGGCGGCGCAAGGTCTCGCTCGGGTCGATAAGCAGCGAAAGCGCGGCGGCGGCGATCGCCGTCATGCCGGCGATCTGGAAGGCCAGCGCATAGTCGCCCTGCATCTCGCGCAAGGCACCGCCGAAATAGGCGGCGGTGGCCGCGCCGATCTGGTGGCCGGCCACGATCCAGCCGAATACCAGCGGCCCCGAGCGGTCGCCGAAGGCTTCGTTGGAGAGCCTGAGCGTCGGCGGAACGGTGGCGATCCAGTCGAGCCCGTAGAGGACGGCAAAGATGGTCAGGCTGGTGCCGGAGAAGCCGGAAAGGGGCAGATAGACCAGCGCCAGGCCGCGTATGCCGTAATAGATACCGAGCAGCTTGCGCGGGTCGAAGCGGTCGGTGAGCCAACCAGACAGCGTGGTGCCGACGAGGTCGAATATGCCCATCAGGGCAAGCAGGCTCGCCGCGCGCACTTCCGGAATGCCCATGTCGCCGCAGAAGGCGATGAGATGGGTGCCGACCAGCCCGTTGGTGGTGAAGCCGCAGATGAAGAAGGTGGCGAAGAGATACCAGAACACGCGCGTGCCCGCCGCCTGCCTGAGCGTGCCGAATGTCACGGTCAGGAAGTTGCCGCTGGCGGCGAGCGATGGCTGCTCGATCTCGCCCGGCTCGGCGCCATAGCGGCTGATGCCGATGGAGGCCGGGCGTTCGGGCACCAGCAGATAAACCAGCGGGATGAGCGCGGCGGTTGCGACCGAGACCGCAATCACCACCGGCTGCCAGCCGCCGGACTGGGCAATGGCGGCGAGAAAGGGCAGGAACACCAGCATGCCGGTGGCGCTGGATGCCGACATAAGCCCCATCATCAGGCCGCGATTGGTCTTGAACCAGCGGTTGACGATCGTTGCGCCGAGCACGGAAGCCACCGCGCCCGAGCCGATGCCGGAAAACACGCCCCAGCTTGCGATCAGGTGCCAGGGCTCGCTCATCAGCAGGCTGGCCCCGGTGGAGGCCGACATCAGCGCCAGCGAGGCGAGCAGAGTTCGGCGCAGGCCCACGCGCTCCATCAGCGCGGCGGCGAAGGGGCCGGCAAGTCCGTAGAGGAAAATGCCGATCGCCGCGGAAAGCGAGATCACGTCGCGGCGCCAGCCGAAGGCTTCTTCCAGGGGCAGCATCAGAACGCCCGGCGCCGAGCGCAGGCCGGCTGCGATCAGCAGCGAAAGGAAGATCACCGCCACGACCACGAAGGCGTAACGCTGGCCAAAGGGACGCTTTTGAACTAAGCTCATGTTACTGACCGGTACGTTGCGGGTCGTCTTTTTTACGTACCGGTCAGTAACAAAGTCAAGAGAGCCAGTGCATGTCGACCAAGACGAGCATCACGAAGCTGCCAGATGCTGCCAGGCCGGACGCAGCCCAGCAACCGCCGCGCGCAGCCGAGCGCATATTGGGCGCGGCCCGCAACCTGTTCTATCGCCAGGGCATCCGCGCCATCGGCGTGGACGAGATCGTGCGCCAGGCGGGCGTGACCAAGCCGAGCCTCTATCGCAGTTTCTCGTCCAAGGACGAACTCGCAGCGTCCTATCTGCGGCGCTACGAGGCGGAGTTCTGGGAGCGCTTCGACAAGGCGGTGGCCGACCATCCAGGCGATCCGCGCAAGCAGATCCGTGCTTTCCTGGAAGGGGTAGGCCAGCGCGCCGTGCAGCCGGACTACCGCGGCTGCGGCATGACCAATGCCGCGATCGAATATCCGGAGCATGGCCACCCGGCGCGGCTGGTCAGCGAAGCCAACAAGCGCGAGTTGCGCCGGCGCCTGCGCGCCATGGCGGCTGAGATGGGCGCGGAAGATGCCGACAGACTCGGCGACGGGCTGCTGCTCTTGATCGAGGGCGCCTATGTCTCGGGCCAGCTGTTCGGACCCGGAGGGCCTGCCGCGAGCGTGGCCGACAACGCCGACCGTCTGATTGCGGCGAGCCTGAAGGCGCGCTAGCAAGCCGGCAGGATTATTCCGAACTCACGAGCCGTTTCGGCTCCCGCTCGGGCAGAAGTTCCTCGGTTGCCTGGACTACGCCGCCCGCAGGGCTTTCGGCGGGGTCGAGTTCGCGCAGCCATTCGCGCCAGATCGCGACCAGAAGCGCCATCAGCACCGGGCCGATGAACAGGCCTAGGAAGCCCATAGTCTTCACGCCGCCCACAAGGCCGAAGAAGGTGGGCAGGAAGGGCAGCTTGATCGGGCCGCCGACCAGCCTGGGCCGCAGTGTCTTGTCGACGATGAACAGCTCGATCGAGCCCCAGGCAAACAGCCCGACGCCGGCGATGGGCGTGCCGCGCGCGACCAGATAGGCCGAAACCAGCGTGAACGACAGCGGCGCGCCGCCGGGGATGAGGGCCATGACGCCGGTGAGCACGCCGAGCGTGACCGGCGAGGGTACGCCGGCGACCCAGTAGGCGGTGCCGAGCACCACGCCTTCGCCGATGGCGATCAGCGTCATGCCGGTGACGGTGGAACTGATGGTTGCCGGCACCACGCGGGAAATGCGTTCCCAGCGGGTCGGCAGGATGCGCTCGCCGAACTTGTCTATCTGCCTGGCGAAGCTTTCGCCGTCGCGATAGACGAAGAACAGCGCAATCAGCATGAACAGCAGCGTCAAAAGCAGGTTGAAGGCGCCGCCGCCGGCCGCCAGAACGCCGCGATAGATGCTCCCGATATTGGCGCCGCTGACGATCTGGATAAGCTCGCCGATGGCGCCTGGGTGGCCGATATGGCGCACCCATTGCTGGTCCAGCCATTCGCCCACGGCTGGCAGCGCGGTCATCCATTCGGGCGTCGGCGCGCCGTTGCGGTTGGTTTCGACCGCCCAGCTGAACCATTCCCGCACTTCGTTGACGGTGTAGGTTCCGGCCAGAACGATCGGCACCACGAGGAAGGTGATGATGAAGACGAGCGCCAGCGTGGCCGCGACGGTGCGACTTCCGCCCACGGCGTCGCGCAGCCGCTGGTAGAGCGGCCAGCTCGCAAAGGCGATGACGAGCGCCGCGAGCACCGGTACCAGGAAGCCGTTGAAGAAATAGACGCCCGCCGCGATGATCAGCACCAACAGCCATCGGGCCGCCGTGAGCGGCGGGATGAGCGGGATGCGGGCGGGCGTGGAAAGCCCGAGCAGGCGAGGTTCCCGCTTCGAGGGCCCGAGTTCCTGTTCGCTCAAATGCCTTTTCTCCTCAGCGTTGACGCGGCGTCTTCTTCACTACTCTCTTGCGCGGGCCGCACCAAGGGATTTCGCGCAAGGGGGAGCATCTGCCGCACGCCGGAAGCTCGGGGCCCGGCGAAGTCGACTGCCGAAAGCATAGCAGCGGAAGCGTACCGCTTTGTGACCAGCCAGGAGTTTTCGCCGGACAATGCGATCCGCCGCCATTGCCGGGCGAGAGATTGCGGAAGCCTCAGCGAGGGTTATGGCCTCTCGGGAGAACTTCCGACGTTTTCCAGGTCGTAGGGCGTTGTCTGATAGACCTGGTTGATCCAGTTACCGAACAGAAGATGGGCGTGCGAACGCCACCGGTTCAGCGGCCGGCGGGCCGGATCGTCGTCGGGGTAATAGCCGTGCGGCACCTCGATTGGCGTGCCGGCGGCCACGTCGCGGTCATACTCTTCCTTGAGCGAGGTGGAGTCGTATTCGATGTGGTTGAACATATAGAGCCGGTTGCCGGTCGCCTCGGCCAGCAGGCAGGGCCCGGTCACGTCCGATTCCATCAGCAGGTCCAGCCCCGCGCCCGTGGGAATGTCGGCGCTGCGCACCTCCGTCCAGCGCGAGACGGGAATGGCGAAATCGTCCGAAAAGCCGGCCAGATAGGGCGAGGCGGGCGCATTGTTGCTATGCCGGAAGACGCCGAAGGCCTTCTTGTCGAGCGTGTACTTCGGAATGCGGTGGAAATGCCAGGCAGCCGCCATCGCCCCCCAGCAGATGAAGAACGAGGAATGGACGTGGGTGGTGGTCCAGTCGAAGATGCGCTTGAGCTCGTCCCAATAGGTGACGTCTTCGAAGTCCAGCAGTTCTATGGGCGCGCCGGTGACGATGAAGCCGTCGAACTTGCGGTGCCTGACCTCTTCCCAGGTCTGGTAGAAGGAGATGAGATGCTCCTCGGCCGTGTTCTTGGCCTTGTGGTTGCCGATGCGCACCAGCGTCAGCTCCACCTGGAGGGGGGAGGCGCCGATCAGTCTGGCGATCTGCGTTTCCGTGCGGATCTTGTTCGGCATGAGGTTCAGGAGCCCGATCTGCAGCGGACGGATGTCCTGCCGCAGCGCCGTCCGTTCGTCCATCACGGACACGCCTTCGCGCACGAGCACCTCGCGGGCGGGGAGCTGATCGGGGATCTTGATCGGCATCGCACAAACTCCAAACAAAAAAGACCGGTGGCGAAATCGCGACCGGTCCGAACGAATTTGTCGTAATCGGTCCCTTTAGCGACTTGTTTAACGTGGCTGCAAGCCGACCGGCCAAATCACCACGGAACGTTGCAGCTTTTTTACGTCCGTGCCCGGGCGGCGTCAATCACTTAGGGGTGTCGCATTGCAATTGCACCCGATGGACCCCCACCCCTAACCCCTCCCCACAAGGGGGAGGGGGACGATTTTCGGGACCGTTGCCACCCGAAACGGCGAAGGTTGGCGCCGGGCAGCCACGCCGCAAGAAACCCCTCCCCCTTGTGGGGAGGGGCAGGGGTGGGGGTATAAGCCGACCGGTGTCCTCGAGCCGAGGACCAAAAGCTTTTTCTCGACAATCCGCGCCCTGGCGGGTATTTCCCTCGCGTCCCTTTTGACCGTGGAAAGCCGGATTTTTCAGCCATGACGCAAGCGAATGACGTGGGCCGCCCGCAGCCGAAGCCAGGCATCATGGACATCGCTGCCTATGTGCCCGGCAAGAGCAGCGCGCCTGCGGGCGTCACCAAGGTGCACAAGCTGTCTTCGAACGAAAATCCGCTCGGCGCTTCGCCCGCCGCCATCGAGGCGGTGCGCGATGTGGCAGGCCGGCTCGAATTCTACCCCGACGGCTCGGCGACCAGGCTGCGCGAGGCGATCGGCGAGGCCTATGGGCTGAACCCGGCCAATATCATCTGCTCCAACGGCTCGGACGAGGTCATCGGCCTGCTGACGCAGACCTACATGCAGCCGGGCGACGAGGGCATCTTCACCGAGCACGGCTTCCTGGTCTACCGCATTTACATCCAGGCCGCTGGCGGCGTGCCGGTCGTGGCCAAGGAGAAGAACGAGACCGCAGATGTCGACGCCATCCTCGCGGCGGTGACGGACAAGACCAGGATCGTCTTCCTGGCCAACCCGAACAACCCGACCGGCACTTACCTTCCCTTCGAGGAGGTTCGCCGCCTGCACGCCGGCCTGCCCGGGCACGTGCTGCTGGTGCTGGACGCCGCCTATGCCGAATATGTGCGCCGCAACGACTACGAAGCCGGCATCGAGCTGGTCTCGAACTCGCAGAACGTGGTCATGACCCGCACCTTCTCGAAGATCCACGGGCTTGGCGGCGTGCGCCTGGGCTGGGCCTATGCGCCCGCCCATGTCGTCGATGCGCTGAACCGCGTGCGCGGGCCCTTCAACGTCAATGCCGCGGCCATCGAGGCGGGCGTGGCAGCGATGCGCGACCGCGCCCATGTCGAGCACACCGTGGCGCACAACGAGCAGTGGCTGGCATGGCTGACGGAAGAGCTGACCAAACTCGGCCTTCGCGTTACGCCCAGCGTCGGCAATTTCATCCTCATTCACTTCCCCGACGACGGGAAGCACTCGGCGGCGGCGGCCGACGACTATCTAGGCGAGCGCGGTTATATTCTGCGGCGCGTTGCAGGCTACGGTTTTCCCAACGCGCTGCGGATGACAGTCGGAACCGAAGAAGCCAATCGCGGCGTCGTCGCCGCTCTCACCGAGTTTTTGAAAAGCTAGAAAATGTCCGCTCCATTGTTTGAGAAGATCGCCCTCGTCGGCATCGGCCTCATCGGGTCGTCGCTGGCGCGGGTCATTCGTCGCGAGGGCCTCGCCGGCCATGTCGCCATCGCCACCCGCAGCCCCGACACGCTGAAACGTGCCGAGGAACTGGATCTCGGGAATTCCTACACCACCAGCGCCGCCGAGGCGGTGAAGGACGCCGACCTTGTCATCGTCTCGGTGCCGGTCGGTTCGTCCGGCGCAGTGGCGGCCGAGATCGCGCCGGCGCTGAAGCCCGGCGCCATCGTCACCGATGTCGGCTCGACCAAGGGCTCGGTGATCGCGCAGATGAAGCCGCACATGCCCCCGCACGTGCACTTCATTCCCGGACACCCGCTGGCGGGCACGGAAAAATCCGGTCCCGACGCCGGCTTTGCCGAACTGTTCGAGAACCGCTGGTGCATCTTCACGCCGCTGCCGGGCACCGACCCGGAGGCGCTGGAGAAGCTGTCGGAGTTCTGGCGCCGTTGCGGCTCCAACATCGACACCATGGACCCCGAGCACCACGACATGGTGCTGGCGATCGTCTCGCACCTGCCGCACATCATCGCCTACAACATCGTCGGCACCGCCGATGATCTCCAGACGGTGACGAAGTCCGAGGTGATCAAGTATTCCGCCTCCGGCTTCCGCGACTTCACGCGCCTGGCCGCATCCGACCCGACCATGTGGCGCGACGTGTGCCTGCACAACAAGGACGCGATCCTGGAAATGCTGGCGCGGTTCTCGGAGGATCTTGCCTCGCTGCAGCGGGCGATCCGCTGGGGCGACGGCGAGAAGCTGTTCGATCTGTTCACGCGCACCCGCACCATCCGGCGCTCGATCATCGACGCGGGCCAGGACATCGACGCGCCCGACTTCGGCCGCCAGGTCGTGGCGCATCCGGAGAAGCTGGCGAAGGGCTGAGCCCTGCTGGTTTGGGGGCTGCGTTGACAGTTGCCCCTCACTCGCTCGCGTCCTCTCCCGAAGGGAGGCAATCGCATACGATGTGATTACCCCCACTCCGCCTCGCTTCGCTCGGCACCTCTCCCCCTCAAAAAGGGGAGAGGAAGGGCGCCAGGTTCGCGGCCGGCTCTTCCTCTCCCCCGTCGAGCGGGGGAGAGGTGGCTCGGCAAAGCCGAGACGGAGTGGGGGTCGAATTCTATTGTCCGATTGCTCTACTGCAGCGGCGGCACCTGGCCGAGCTTGATGAAGCCCAGCGATGCCTTGCCCTTGACGATCTTCAGCGGCAATGACGGCTCCCTGCCGAGCAGGGAAAGGCCCATGAAGCCCTGGTGGATTTCCCGGCTCTTTTCCGGCAGCACGCCGCCCAGCACGGTAGCGAGGCCCTGAGGGTCGCGAACCTTTACCTTGAAATCGCCGTCCAGCAGGCCGTCCTGATCAACCGAGAACGGGCCGCTCAGCGAGAGGCCGGTGGTCTGGGCCGTGGAGAGGTCGAGCGTATGGATGGTGCCGGACTGGCCGCGCAGGCTCTGCGTCCGGCTGCCGATCAGCTGGACCCCGTTGTTGATGGTGAGGTCGGTCTCACCCGACAGCGGCGGCACGGTGCGGCCGTCCACGACGGACGGGTCGAGCGAGAGGCTGGAGAATGTGCCGGCGAGGTCCACGTCCGCACCGTTGGGGCGCATGTGGCCCTCGAAGGTCTCCACGGTTGCCAGGTGCGCGCCGTCAGTGGTGTCGGCGTTCAACTGACTGCCTTCCAGCGAGACGCGCTGCGGCAGCGGCTGGGCCAGCCGCACGCTGGCGCGAAGATTGCCCCAGGCGAGCGCGAGCGACCGTGCCTGCGGCACGTCGATGCGGGCAGGGCCGTCAAGCTCGGCGATGAGATGGGCGGGATCGTAGATCTGGCCCACCGAGCGGAAGCTGCCGGCGGTGATACTGATGCCGCGCGCCGGGTCCGTGAAGGCGACGCGGTCGCAGAACAGGCCGAGCCTGAACGGGAAGCCGCGCGCCACCGGGTTGGCGCAGTCGGCGGTCACGCCGTCATGGTTCAGCGCCGCGATGCGGGACTTTGCCTGCGCCTCCAGCTTGTCGGCAAGGTAGAACCAGCCAAGGCTGTAGCCGCCGAACAGCACCACGATGAAAAGCGCCAGCCACATGAAGCGGCGGCTGTAGTTTGGCTTGTGGCTGTCGTCTGACGGCATCTTGGCGAAGATCCTCTTCTTCACGGCGCTCCTTTTCGGGAGCATCCTTTTTCCGAAACGGGCCGATCCGGCAAAATCCGGTCTTTCCTTTCGGCGGCGATATTTTATGCATGGCTTCGAGGCAGCAGTGCGCTGCATTCGGAGTTGGCTTCTCGATATGGGCGATTTTTGGGTTTTTGGCTATGGCTCGCTGATTTGGCGTCCCGGCTTTGCGCATGTCGAGACCCAGCGCGCGCATCTGCATGGCTTTCGCCGTTCATTATGCGTGCAATCCTATGTCCATCGCGGCACGAAGGAACGTCCCGGCCTGGTGCTGGGGCTCGACCGAGGCGGCTCCTGTGTCGGCCTTGCCTTCCGCGTTCCCGGCGAGTTGCGCGAGGAGGTGGTGAGCTACCTGCGCGAGCGCGAACTGGTCACCAATGTCTATGTCGAGCGCACCCATGTCGTGCGCCTCGCCGCAGGCGAGAGGGTGGAGGCGCTCTGCTACATCGTCGACCGCGCGCATGAGCAATATGCCGGCAACCTCCACGAGGTCGACGCGGCGCGCATCGTTGCCGGCGCGGTGGGGCAATCGGGTCCGAACGAGGAATATGTGCTCAATACGCTCCGGCATCTGGAAGCGCTCGGCATTCGCGACCACTGGCTGGAAGCTGTGGCGCGGCGGCTCTAGACAATCGGCCCTCGCCAGGCGTGAGGGCCGAGGGCTGAGGAAAACGGGCCCTAGACCTTCGCGCCCAGTTCCTTCAGCCGCTCCACGGCGGTCGGCGGCAGCGGCGGCGGGTTTTCCGACCTTGCCGCCTCGATGAGAAGCTGGTCGCAGGCGGCTTCCGTTTCGGCGATAAGCCGCTGCATGAACTCCTCCTTGCCCAGCCCTGGCGGGATCGGCGGCAGGAAGCGCGCGTGGATGGTGCCCGGATGGCGCAGGAACTTGCGGCGCGGCCAGTAGAGCCCGGCCACATGCGCCACCGGCACCACCGGCAGGTTGAGCTGCGAATAAAGCTCCACGATGCCCCACTTGTAGGCGGGCTCGGCGCCGGGTGCGCGGCGGGTGCCTTCGGGATAGATGATGAGCTGGCGGCTGTTGCGGGCAAGCTCGGCCTTGGTGGCGGCCACGGCGGCCTTCAGCGCCTTGGAGCGGCTGCCGCGATTGACCGGGATCATGCGCATCTTGGCGATGTACCAGCCGAAGAAGGGAATCCAGGTCAGCTCGCGCTTGAGGATGTAGAGCGCGTCGGGAATGTAGGGCAGGAAGGCGATGGTGTCCCAGAAGGACTGGTGCTTGGGCGCGAGGATGTAGGAGCCTTGCGGCAGGTTCTCCTGTCCCGTGACCTCGCTTTTCGTGCCGGCGATCTTCTCCTGCAGCCACAGGCTGGAGCAGGCCCAGAATTTCGGCACGAACCAGGCGCGCTGGCGCGACGCCAGGAAATAGAACGGCGTCCAGAACAGCATCTGGAGGATCAGGTTGGCGTAGAAGACGATGTTGAACGCCAGCGAGCGAATTTGAACCATGGATGAAACCTGAGACGGAAGGTCAGGGCTGGTTACACCAAGAACCGCCAAAGGAAAACCATGGCGCGACGCCGTGACGGCAAGAGATCTCAGTTGGCGGCGGTTTTCGACGAAGCATCGACCACCGCGACGCCGCCCGCCGTTGAGCGCAACGGCACGACGGCGCGTGCCAGCGCGGCGACATATTTGGTGTATTCGGTGAACAGCACCCTCAGCGCGCCGCGATTGGTCATCCAGCCGCCGCCGTCCAGCCGCGTGTTGACCACCGGATAGGGCTTCAGGTCGGCATCGGCGATGAGACGGCCCAGTTCCAGCATGCTGCGCGGCATGTGATAGTTGTTGGTGACGAGGATGACGCTGGAATAGGCGTGGTCCTCGATCCACTTGGCGCTTTCCTCGGCATTGCCGATCGTGTCCAGTGCGGCATGGTCGATATCCACGCAGCAGGAAAACAGCGCCTTGTCGGCGCCGGTCGCGATCTGCAGCGACTTGCGCCCGGCCGAAGGGTGCACGCCGCTGATGAGCAGGCGCTTGCCCTTGCCCGACTTGAGTAGTTCCAGCGCGGCGTCGAGGCGCGCCTGGCCGCCGGTCAGAACGATGATGCCATCGGCGCTGGGCGGATTTGTGGGCGTGGTGAGACTGCTGATATGGTGGGCAAACACGCCAAAGCCGGCGGCAAACAGCATGCCTGCGCAGACGAACCCCACGGCCGCCGTGCGCAGAACGTCGCCTGTGCGCTTGGATTGTGCTGTGGCCGCCACCGGATCGTCCCTCATGCCGTCGCTGGCATCCTCTTTTCGAACCACGTCATCATATCATGGAAATTTGCGAATGGACGCCATGCAGGTTTCCGCACATTCGGTTACGGCCGGTCGTGCTGCGTGAGAGGATGATGCGATCAGTCCTGCTCCGGTCTATAGCCCGTCGTGATGCCCGACCTCGATGTCCTTGAGGTAGGTCACCACGGTCACGTGCGAGGTGGCTGCCGTCAGCGCTCCGATGAGAAGTACGACCAGCGCGACCCCGCCATAGCCTGCCGCGCCGATGGCGAAATTGCCGAACAGCGCGGTCGCCTGGTCGGCCTGCGGCGTGGCCAGGTTGCGCGACGACCACCACGAAAACACGACGAAGACGATCATGGCCGCCAGGCCGCCGGCGGCCGCGCCCTTCATGCCGCTCAGCAGGAAGTGCTTGCGGAACTGCGCGGCGATGAAGCGCGCCTCCGCGCCGACGAAGTGCAGCACCTCGATGATGTGGCCATTGCCCGACATGGCGCCGCGGGTGGCGAACACCACGGTGAGCACCGTGGCCGACAGCATCAGCACCAGCACGGCCATGCCGAGCGTGACGGTGGTGTGCGCCATGGCGACCAGCCGGTCGACCCAGGTCCGGTGGTCGTCCAGCGTGGCGCTGGGCACGGCCGGCAGCAGATGCTGGCGCATGGCCACGAAGTCGGGCGGGTTGTCCTCGTCGATGGTGACGATGACCAGCCGCGGCACCGGCAACTCGTCCATGTCGAGGCCCGATCCCAGCCATGGTTCGAGCAGGCGGGCGGTGGCCTGTCGGTCCACGATCTTGACGCCGCGCACGCCTGCGAACTGGCCGGCGATCTCGGCGGCCTTTTGCAGTGCGGCCTCCATGTCGAGCCCGTCGACCGGCCTGATCTGGATCGTCGCCTCGCGCGCGATCTGGCTTTCCCAGGTCGAAGCGGTGTCGCGCACCAGGGTCACGGCGCCCAGCGTCAGGCATGACAGGAAGGTCATGATGGCGATGACGAACACCAGCGCGCGCCCGGCTATGTTCTGCGGCGGCACGATGGGCGCGGTCTTGCGCCGCGCGGGCAGGCGGGGCGCCTGCGGGGCGTCGTCGGGCGCTTCAGTCATAAACGTCGAGCCTTCCGTCGGCCAGGATCATGCGCCGTGCATCGACCTGTTCCATCAGGGCGAGATCGTGCGTGGCGATCACCACCGCCGTTCCCAGCCGGTTGAGTTCGATGAACAGACGCAGCAGCCGCCGCGCAAGCGGCGGGTCAACGTTTCCGGTGGGCTCGTCGGCCAGCAGCAATTCGGGCTGCTCGATCAGGGCGCGCGCGATTGCCGCGCGCTGCTTTTCACCGCCCGACAGCACCGGCGGCAGCACATGCATGCGCTCGCCAAGGCCGACCCATTTCAACAGCTCGGTCACGTCGCCGCGGTAGCTTGCCTCCTCGCGCCCGCGCACGCGCAGCGGCAGCGCGACGTTCTCGTAGGTCGTCATGTGATCGAGCAGGCGGAAGTCTTGGAACACCACGCCGATGCGACGGCGCATCAGCGGCAGTTCCTGCGGCGATATACGCGAGCGGTCCTTGCCGAAGACGGTGATCAGCCCGCGCGTCGGCTTCAGCGACAGGAACAGAAGCCGCAGCAGGGTGGTCTTGCCGGCGCCGGAGGGGCCGGTCAGGAACTGGAACGAGCGTTCGGGAATGTGCAGGGAAATGTCGCGGAGAATTTCCGGGCCCATCCCGTAGCGCAGGCCGACGTTCTCGAAGCGGATCAAATGCAGAGCCCTTGGGTGTTGGGGCCCCCAAAGCGGGCCGACTGTTCGAGACGACCTTCGGGCCGGAGGGTTAACGATCGGTTAAATTTCACGGCAAAAGCGGGCCTGATTCGCTGTCTGGTGGGGAAGCATTAACCAATTCCGTTTACCTCCGGAATCCGGGAACATTCGAAAAGGATATCCTTTCGGCTATGTCAGACGGTCGCACCGCGCGCCCGGTTTCCGGCGAGATCATAGCGTCGCCCGCGGCCGTCGAGGTGCTGCCGCGCCGTCAGACCCGTGCCGATGTGATCGACGCCGATTTCGAGGCTGTACCTTCGGCCGCACCCGCTCATGTATTCCCCCAATCCGATGCGGTTGCCGTGGCGCCCGGCCTTTCGCCGGCGGCCGGCATGGAGATTCTGCGCAAGAACAGGACGCTTCCCCGCTTAGGCGCGCGCCCCTTTTCCCGCCGCGGAGGGCCTGCCTTCTGGGTCCTCGGCCTTGCGCTCGTGCTCGCGGCATTCTGGAGTTCGGGCGGGCACGCGCTGCTGCGGCAGCTGCCCTTTCCCGAGGTCGCGCAGGCAGCACCCGCCTTCACGATCAGCGGGGTGATATCGCGCGTCGACACCGCTGCCGGCAGGCCGATCCTCTATGTCGATGGCGAGGCCACCAATGACGGCAACAGGGCCGCGCTACTGCCGGCGCTGGAAATCCGCGTGACCGGCGAGGACGGGCGCGCTACCTTGTACAAGCTGGGGACATCGCAGACGCCCCTGGCGCCGGGCGGCAGATTTGCCTTTTCCTCGCGCCTTGCGGTGCCTAAGAACGGCGTGAAGACCGTAGCGGTCGCCTTTGGAGACTAAGAGCATGCCGGCTGTTCGCGGCAAGGATATCGAAGTTCTGTTCAGCGCCTCGGCGATTGCCCGGCGCAATCTCGAGCTGGCTAAGGAAATTGCCTCGCGCGACTACACCGACCTGCTGGTCATATCGGTGCTGAAGGGCTCGTTCATCTTCGCCGCCGACCTGATCCGCGCGATGCACGATGCGGGCCTGTCGCCGGAGGTCGAGTTCATCTTCATCTCCAGCTACGGCACCGGCACCACCAGCGGCGAGGTGCGCGTGCTGCGCGACATCGACAACGAGGTGGCGGGACGCGACGTGCTGCTCATCGACGACATTCTGGAGTCGGGCAAGACGCTGTCCTACACGCGCGAGCTGATGATGTCGCGCGGCGCCAAGAGCTGCTCCATCGCCGTTCTTCTGGACAAGCGCATGCGCCGCCAGACCGAGCTGAACGCCGACTATGTCGGCTTCGACTGCCCCGACTACTTCGTGGTCGGCTATGGCATGGACGTGGCGCATGCCTTCCGCGAGTTGCCATTCGTCGGCGTGGTCAAGGGCGAGGTCTGAGGGCCATGGGGGTGACGCTCTATGGCTATCGCTACAGCGTCTACCTCCGGATTGCGCGGCTGGCTCTCCTCGAAAAGGGCGTGCCGTGGGACCACGTGGAGATCGATCCGTTCGCTGACACGTTCCCTGCGGATTATCTGGCGCTGCATCCGTTCGGGCGGGTGCCTACGCTGGTGCACGACGATTTCGTGCTCTACGAAACCACGGCGATAACGCGCTACGTCGATGATGCCTTGCCAGGAAGGCCGCTCCAGCCTTCGGACGCACGACGTCGGGCACGCATGAACCAGATCATCGCCGTCGCTGACGCCTATGGCTATTGGCCAATGGTGAGACAGGTTTTCGTGCAGCGCGTTTTCAACCAGGCCAGAGGGTCGAAGGCCGACGAAGCCGTTCTTGCCGAGGGGTTGCTCGCTTCCCGTCGCGTGCTGGCTGCGGTGGAGGACATGGCGACTGGCGGCGAGTTTCTGGCTGGCGACGCGCTCAGCCTTGCCGATCTGCATCTGGGCGCGATGATGGCCTATTTCGCCGCCGCCGAGGAAGGGGCGGCCGAATTGCGGGCATTTCCCAAGCTGGATGCCTGGTGGCAGACTCTGAAAGGCCGCGAAAGCCTTGCGCTTACGGAGCCGGGACTGCCCGCAGCTTGAACGGCGGCTCCGCCGAAGCGCTCATTTTCGTCCGCCAAATCAAAGGGCCGCGCCATTATGCACGGTGCTCGCCTCAAGCCGGCGCTTTCACCCGCTGCCTCGAGTTGAGGGCAAAGAGGCCCGCGCCGACGATCAGCGCCGCGCCTGCCAGGGTCGGCCCCTGCGGCACTTCGCCGAAGAACAGGAAGCCCCACAACGGCACCCACAGGATGCCGCTGTATTCGAAAGTGGCAACGACGTTGGCCGGGGCCATCCGGTAGGCCTGGGAAAGCAGGATCATGCCGGCCGAAGCCACCAGGCCGCATGATGCCATCATCGCAAAGTCGACCGACGTCGGCCACACCCAGGGGCGGGTGAGGAAGCTCACGCTTGGATGCGTCATCTCGCCGAGATCGGCGACCGTGAAGATGACGCCGGCGATGATGGCGCCGAGCAGATAGGCGCCGTTCTGGTAAAAGCTCATCACGGTCGAGGATTCAGTCGAGCCCAGCTTGCGCGCCGCCAGTTGCGAAAAGCCGTAAAGCGCGGCCGACATCAGCGACAGGAATGCCGCCCAGTCGAGCACGGAATTGCCGGGCTGCAGCATCACCAGCACGCCGGTCAGGCCGATCGAGGCCGTGACCACGCTTTGCCACGCCACCCTCTCGCCGAGATAGGGACCGGCGAGCAGCATGATGAACAGCGGTCCGGTGAAGTAGAGCGCCACGGCATCGGCCAGCGGCAGGGCCGCAAGCGCCAGATAGTAGGAGGTGTAGGAGGTGAAGAGGGTCAGCGCCCGCAACGTCAGCAGGCCGAAGCGGCGCGAAACGAGCGCGGCCAGCCCCACGTCGCGGTGCACGATGAAGAGCAGGATGGGCAGCGCGACGATGGAGCGGATCGCCATCACCTCCATCACCGGATAGCGGTCCGACACCGCCTTGATCAGCGGGTCCTGCACGGAAAACACCAGAATGCCGATGCACAGCGAGGCGATGCCAAGGACAGTCCGGTTATGCATGATGTTCAGCGCCCTCGCACAACAGCCGGAAGCGGTCCGGCGGCCGGATAAAAAGAACCCGCAGCCCCAGGGGGACAGCGGGTGAGTGAGGACTGTGCTCATTTCCACGCCTGCAGCGCCGGCGCATTCGCATGAAACTCTCGATCTCTCACGCAATATCGTCCGTTGATTGACATGTTTCAAACGAATTGGGATGATGCCAGCAATCAGAAATTCTTATGGCCAAGGCAATGACGGTTCACCTCGACAGCGACCTGTTGCGCACCTTCGTGGCGGTTGCCGAGGCCAGCAATTTCACCAAGGCGGCCGAGCAGGTACGCCGCACGCAGTCGGCAGTGTCGATGCAGATCAAGCGGCTGGAGGAGATGGTCGGCGAGCCGCTGTTCGATCGCGGCTCGCGCGGCGTGTCGCTGACGCGCAAAGGCCAGGACCTGATCCACAATGCCCGCCGCATCGTCTCGCTGCTTGACGAGACGGCCGCATCCATGCGCGCCGAACCACTCGACGGGCCGGTGCGGATCGGCATTCCGGAAGAATACAGCTATTCGATCCTGTCGCGGGCGCTGGGGGCCTTCGCCAAGCGGCATCCCAAGGTGGAGATCACCGTGCGCTACGCCCATTCCGCCTCGCAGATGGAGGCGCTGGAGGCGGGCGAACTCGACCTTGCGGTGGTGTTCGAATGGCAGGACTTTTCCGACGGCGAGATATTGATGCGCGACCCGACGGTATGGGTGACATCCAACGTACATCTCCAGCACGAGGAGCAGCCGCTTCCGGTGGCACTCTACAACCGCGGCGGCTGGTGCAAGGATTTCGCCTTGAAGTCGCTGGAGGATCGCGGCCACGCCTATCGCGTCGCCTATACCAGCGACACCACAGGCGGGCTCAAGCTGGCGGTGGCCTCAGGCCTCGCGATCGCGCCGGTGTCACGGTCCAACATTCCCCCCGACTGCCGCGAACTGACCGTGGCCGAGGGCTTTGGCGACATCGATGCCTCGAATGTGGTGCTGCACCGCGCGCCGGGCGCGGCGAGCGAGGCGATCAACGGCATGGCGGAAGCGATCCGCGAGGCGTTCTATTCGCGTCTGACCGTTGCCGTGCTGCCGGACGACGACTGACAGGGCGATCGGCACCCGCCTGCGTTGGCGAGGGCTCGCCCCGCCGTCACCGCATTTCCAGCAGCCGCTCCAGATAGCGCTTCTCGATTTCCGGGCTGAGCGCATTGCCGAGCCGCTTGCGGATGGCGTCGAGGATCTGGCGGGCACGCTGTACGTCGATCTCGTCTGGCACCTTCACCGAATTGCCGAAGTCCGGGCCGGTGGTGGCGCGCGGGCGGCCGAGCGGATCGCGATCGGAATTCTGCTGGCCGCCGGGCTTGCCGCCGCCCTGTTCGTCCTGCATTGCCTGCCGCATTTGCTTCATCATGTCCTGGGCTCCGCGGCGCAGCGCTTCCAGCGCGCGGCCCTGCTCGCCGACTGCGCGATTGCCTTCGGCGTCGCCCAGCGCGTCCTCGGCCTGGCCCATGGCGTCGCCGGCCTCGCCGAAATCCTTGCCCGGCTGGATGCCCAGCTTTCCCATGTCCTTGGTCAGCCCCTGCAGGTCCTTGCGCAACTTGCCCTGACCCTGCTGAAGCTGCTTGAGCGCATCCGCCAGGTCGTCCGGCGACGGCTGCGAGCCCGGCTGCTTGCCCGGCTTTTGACCTTTGCCCTGATGGCCGTCCTGCCGGCCGCGCCCCTCGTGCGGCAGCGGTCCGCCACGCTGCCATTCGCTGAATTCGTCTTCCTGCTGGCCCCGCTGCATCTGGTCCAGGCGGAACGTGTCGTTCATCATCTCCTGCTGGCGGCGCATGATCTCGCCCAGCTTGTCCATCTGCCGGCGCGTCTCGCTCTGCCCCTGGCCTTGTCCCTGGCCCTGCTGCTGGCGGCCCGCCTGCAGGTTGTTCATCATGTCCTGCAGCTGCGACAGAAGCTGCTCGGCCATGTCCTTGTTGCCGGACTTCGCCAGGTTCTCGATCTGGTCCATCATCCGCTCGAGGTCGCTCTGGCGCAGCTCCTGTCCGTCCTGCTGCTGTTGCAGCGCAAGGTTGGGGTCGCGCTTGGCGCGCTCGGCGAATTCGCGCAGGAAGTCGCTCATTGCCTGCCGCAGCTCCTTCATGAGCTTGTCGATCTCGTCGTCGCTGGCGCCGTTCTGCAGCGCCTGCTTGAGCGCCTCCTGCGCCTGGCGCAGGCGCTTCTCGGCGGTCGAAAGCGAGCCGTCTTCGATTGCCTGCGCCATCTGCCAGAAATAGTCCGAGGTGGCGCGCAACTGGTCGTCCGAGCGGGCGATCTTGAGCTGCGTGCGCCCAGCCATCAGGCCGAGGAAGTTAGCCAGGCTGTCGAACGTCTCTTCCGGGCGCAGCGTGATGGAATCGATGAGCTCGAGTGCATAGGGCTTGCGGTTGGCGTCGAGCGAGAAGATGCGGCGCTGCTCGGTCACGGCGCGCGCCAGCGGGTTGGCGAAGGGCCGCTCGGGAAGGGTGAAGGTCTTGGTCTCGCTGATCGCCTCCTGGCCGGCGTCGTCGGTCGCCTTCAGCGTGAGCCGTACCGTGCTGCCGGCCCAGACATGCTCGGTCAGGTCGCGCGACGTCCGGGCCTTGCCGTCGCCGCCGCGGCGGGGCAGGGCGAGCTTCAGCTCGGGGGCCTTGTAGAGCGGGTGGGCGTACGCGGCCTGCGGCGAGGCCAACTCGAATTCGGCCTTGGCCGATGCCGCCCCGTAGTCGTCGAGAATCTCGTAGTTGAGCTCCAGCGCGCCGTTGGCCGCCTGCTTCGGATCCTCCAGGAAGCGGATCGTCGGCGGCTTGTCGGGAATGATGGAGAAGGTCCAGTGGCGCAGCTCGCGCCTTCCGGCGGTGAGGCTCAGCACGCCATCGGCATCGAGCTTGCCGGCAAACTCGCGTGCGGCCGTTGCCGCAGTGGCCGCCGGGGCGGCCGCCTTGGTGGCGATCTCGTGCTCCGTGCCTTTGGCGTCGGTGAAGGTCAGAGTTTCGTTGCCCGACCCACCGGAGACGCGCAGCGAAACCTCGCTGCCCTGCGGCACGGTGAAGTTGGCCTCGTGAGCATCCTTTGCATCAGAGGTCAGCAGCATCGGCGGCTTGCCGGTATAGGCCGGCGGGGTAACCCAGGCATCGATGCGAGGCGGGATGCTTTCGAAGCCCGAAGCGGGCCGGAAGGCATCGGCTATGCTGCCACCCAACGGCCCTTGCGAGAAGGCAAAGGCCACGAATAGCAACAGCGCTGCCGCGTCGCGCAGGCCCCACGGGTCGCGCTCGGGCACGCGCGGACGTGGCGCGTCGCTGTCGACTTCGCCCAGCTTCTCAGCCATGCGCCGCTGGTGCTCGCGCCACAGCACCTGCGCGAAAGCGCTCGGCGGGCCGCTTGGCCGGTCGGTCTGCACCAGCACCGGCGTGTGCGGCAGCCTGCTGGCGGCTTCGATGCGCCGGTCAACCTCGGCCGGCGAGGGCTGGCGATAGAAGCGAAGCGGATAAAGCGCGGCCAAGGCCGCCAGGGCGAAGACACCCAGCAGCCCGAAGCGGGCGAGTTCGGGCACGATGCGGAAGACGCCGAGCCAGGCCAGGCTGACGAACAGGCTCGCCGTTACCAGCAGCGGCAGCACCAAGGGCCAGCCGCGCTCCACCATCATGGAGGCGAGCGTCGCCAGCCTTGCGCGGCGCAGGCGCCGGGCAAACCGGCTGTCGGCTGTATTTGCAGGCGTTTCCGTCATTGGCCTTTCCAGGCGCGCAAAGGCGCTACCTAACAGGAAAGCATAGCAGCAAACACGGCGAAGACGAGGCCGGGCAAGAAATCGTGATTGCTTGTCCCGGGCGTGATCAAAGCCAGTCGGGCAACGAATCGAGCCCGATCAGCTCGTCGTAGCTCTGTCGGGGGCGGATGACGTGGAAGCGGTCGCCGTCGACCAGAACCTCGGGCACGAGCAGCCTGGTGTTGTAGGTTCCCGACTGCACCGCGCCATAGGCGCCGGCCGTGCTGACTGCAATCAGGTCGCCCGCCTGCAGGCGCGGCAGGTCGCGGTCGAGGCCGAGGAAGTCGCCGGTTTCGCAGACCGGGCCGACGACATCGACCACCATGCGCGGCGCGTCTACCGGCGGCTGCACCACCGGGCGGATCTCGTGGAAGGCTTCGTAGAGCGTCGGCCGGATCAGGTCGTTCATGGCGGCATCGACGATCAGGAAGTTCTTGGCGTCGCCTTCCTTCAGGTAGATCACTTCCGAAACCAGAATGCCGGCATTGCCCACGATCAGCCGGCCGGGCTCGAACATCACCTTCAGGCCGAGCTTGCCGACACGCTCCTTCACAATCTGCGCATAGGCATCGGGCAGGGGCGGGGGCGAATTGTCGGTGCGATAGGGAATGCCGAGCCCGCCGCCGAGGTCGACATGGTCGATGGCGTGGCCATCGGCCCGCAGCGTCTCGACCAGTTCGGCAAGCAGCGCAAAGGCGTCGTCGAAGGGCTGCAGCTCGGTGATCTGGCTGCCGATATGCATGTCGATGCCGGTGACGCGGATGCCCGGCAATTCGGCCGCACGGGCATAGACGGCGCGCGCCCGCTGCCAGGGAATACCGAACTTGTTCTCGGCCTTGCCGGTGGAGATCTTCTGGTGGGTCTTGGCGTCGACGTCGGGGTTGATGCGCAGCGACACCGGCGCTTGCTTGCCCATCGCGACGGCGCGCGCCGAAAGAAGCTCCAGTTCCGGCTCCGATTCCACGTTGAAGCAGAGAATGTCGGCCGACAGCGCCAGGTCCATTTCGCGCGCGGTCTTGCCGACGCCCGAAAACAGGATCTTGCTGCCAGGAATGCCGGCGGCAAGCGCGCGGCGCAGCTCGCCCTCAGAGACCACGTCGGCGCCGGCGCCCAGCATCGCCAGCGTCTTCAGCACCGCCTGGTTGGAGTTGGCCTTCAGCGCATAGCAGACCAACGCGTCGAGGCTGGCGAATGCCTGGCTGAACACGTTGAAATGCCGGGTCAACGTCGCCGTGGAATAGCAATAGAACGGGGTGCCGACAGCCGTCGCGATTTCGGGCAGGGGCACGTCTTCGGCATGCAGCACGCCGTTGCGGTATTCGAAATGGTTCACGGCAGTTCGGTTCCGATCAGATCAGGCCATCGAGGATGAACGGCTTGTCGGCAACCGGCGGCGCCGGCTCGGGCGGCAGCGGCTCGTTGGCCTTTTCAGCGTCCTTGCGCGCCTGCACGGCGGCTTCGTAGGGCGAGTCGAGGCCGGCCTTGCGACCGCAGGCCGAGACCGCGACGACCGCGGCCAGAAGCACGAGCGTGGTAAGAAGTCTGCTGCCGGTCATCCGTGTCATCCGTGCGTGAAAAATCCGTCCGCCGCTTGTAGCGAAGTTTTGCACGCTTTGCACCCCGGCAAAAATAACAGCGGCCGGGGGCATAGGCTCACGCCTTGGCGATGCGCTTCTTCCAGTAGCGGATCTGGCGGCGCACCTCGGCGGGTGCGGTGCCGCCATAGGAGGTGCGGCTTTTCACCGAATTCTGCACCGACAGAACCGAGAAGACGTCTTCGGTGATGCCGGCATGGATCGACTGCAGGTCTTCCAGCGCGAGCTTCTCCAGCCCGACCTTCTTGCTCTCGGCCAGTGCCACGGCGCGGCCGGTGACATGGTGTGCGTCGCGGAAGGGCAGGTTAAGCGTGCGCACCAGCCAGTCGGCAAGGTCGGTGGCGGTCGAATAGCCGGAGCCAGCGGCCTTTTTCATCGCCGCCTCGTTGATGGTCATGTCGCCGACCATACCGGTCATGGCCGCCAGCATCAGGTCGAGCGTTTCGGCCGCGTCGAAGACGGCTTCCTTGTCTTCCTGCATGTCCTTCGAATAGGCGAGCGGCAGGCCCTTCATCACCGTCAGCAGGCCGATCAGATGGCCGTTGACGCGGCCGGTCTTGGCGCGCACCAGTTCGGCGGCGTCGGGGTTTTTCTTCTGCGGCATGATCGACGAGCCGGTCGAGAAGCTGTCGGACAGCCGTACGAAGCCGAACTGCGGCGTCGACCAGATCACGATCTCCTCGGCCAGGCGCGACAGATGCGTGGCGCAGATGGCGGCAATCGACAAAAACTCCAGCGCGAAGTCGCGGTCCGACACGCTGTCCAGCGAATTGCGGGTCGGCTCGCGGAAGCCGAGCGCCTTGGCGGTGCGGAAGCGGTCGATGGGAAAGCCGGTGCCGGCGAGCGCCGCCGAGCCGAGCGGGCTTTCGTCCATGCGCTCGATCGCGTCGCGCACCCGCGACAGGTCACGGCTGAACATCTCGACATAGGCCATGCAGTGGTGGCCAAAGGTCACCGGCTGCGCCGTCTGCATGTGAGTGAAGCCGGGCATGACGGTTGCGGCATGCTCTTCGGCGCGCACCAGGAATGCCTCGATCAGGCCCTTCAGTGCGTCGGCGACGCGGAACAGTTCGTCCTTCACCCAGAGGCGGAAATCGACAGCCACCTGGTCGTTGCGCGAGCGGGCGGTGTGCAGGCGCCCGGCGGCGGAGCCGATCAGCTCGGCCAGCCTCGCTTCCACGTTCATGTGGATGTCTTCCAGCTTGGTCGAGAACTCGAACGCGCCGCTTTCGATCTCTTTCAAAATCGTGTTCAGGCCGTGAGCGATTTTTTCTTGATCTTCCGTCGCAATGATGCCCGTCTCGGCAAGCATTTCGGAATGGGCGATCGAGCCGCGGATATCCTGCGCGTAAAGCTTCTTGTCGAAGTCGATCGAGGCGTTGATCGCTTCCATGATCGCGGCCGGGCCCGAGGCAAAACGTCCGCCCCACATCGCGTTGCTGGCCTTCTTGTCGCTCATCGTGGTAACCGGGCTCCGGAGATAAAGTGAATGGCTGACGAAAAGAAACTGATACCCACCACGCGTCTTCTGCTGATGGCGGCTGTGGCCGGCGGGTTTGCCGGCGCGATCGCGGTATATGCCACCAACATGTGGTCTGGCAACACGGCGCCGGCCGGTGCGCCGCAGCCGCAGCTTTCCGCCAGCGCTCCGGTCGAGGACAGTGCCGACAACGCCGCCTGCGCGGCCAAGGCCGACAAGGGCAAGGGTGCCGCTGCGGCAGCGGTGGGCGAAGTGGCGGCGATGATGCCGGCCGACCCGCCGCGATCGGTCAGCAGCCTGGCCTTCACCTCGCCCGACGGCAAGCCGATGACGCTGGGGGACCACGCCGGCAAGACGCTGCTGGTCAATCTGTGGGCCACCTGGTGCGCGCCCTGCCGGGCCGAGATGCCGGCGCTCAACGCCTTGCAGAAGGAAAAGGGCGGCGAAAACTTCGAGGTCCTCGCCGTCAATGTCGACACCGGCGACAACGAGAAGCCGAAGAAGTTCCTCTCCGAGATCGGCGTAGACCAGCTTGGCCTCTACCGCGACAACACGCTTGGCCTCTTCAACACCTTGAAGACGCAAGGACTGGCGCTGGGCCTGCCGGTGACGCTGCTGGTCGACGGCGAGGGCTGCCTGCTTGCCCACATGAACGGCCCCGCCGAATGGGCGAGCCCCGACGCCAAGCGCCTGGTAGAGGCGGCGATCGGCAACTGACCTGACGGTTTGCCGGCAGGCACGGGCCTGTCCGGTTTTTTGGCGGCCTGCCTTGTGCGCGAACGCACGGAGGCGCAAAATTTGCTGGGGGACGGTCACACCCAAACGGGAGACTGTTCATGACCAGCCTCAATCTCACCACCCTCGGATCAGGCAAGATCGCCATCGACGCGGCGGCGCTGGAGGCGCTCCCTGCCGGCTTGCGCGGCAGCCTGCTGCGCGAAGACGACGACGCCTATGAGGAGGCGCGCGTCATCTGGAACGCCATGATCGACCGGAAGCCGGGGCTCATCGTGCGCTGCTCCGGGGCAGCGGACGTCATGCAGGCGATCCGCTTCGCGCGCGACAACCAGCTTCTGGTCGCCGTTCGCGGCGGCGGTCACAACATTGCCGGCAGTGCGCTGTGCGACGGCGGGCTGATGATCGACCTGTCGCCGATGAAGTCGGTGCGTGTCGATGTGGCAGCCGAGAGGGCCTGGGTGGAGCCGGGCGCCACGCTGGCCGACGTGGACAAGGAAACGCAGGCCTTCGGCCTAGCGGTGCCCACCGGCATCAACTCGACCACCGGCATTGCCGGGCTTACCCTGGGTGGCGGCTTCGGCTGGCTGACCCGCAAATACGGGCTGACATGCGACAGCCTCCTGTCGGCCGATGTCGTCACGGCCAATGGCGAGCTGGTGCGCGCGAGCGCCACGGAAAACCCGGACCTGTTCTGGGCGCTGCGCGGCGGCGGCGGCAATTTCGGCATCGTCACGGCCTTCGAATTCCAGCTGCACAAGGTCGGCCCCGAAGTTCTGTCGGGGCTGGTCGTGCATCCGTTCGAGGATGCGCGGGCGGTGCTGCGCGAATATCGCGAAGCGCTTGCGGCCGCGCCCGACGAGTTCACCACCTGGGTGGTGATGCGCAAGGCGCCGCCGCTTCCGTTCCTGCCCGCCGAATGGCATGGAAAGGAGGTGCTGGTTCTGGCCATGTGCGATTGCGGCCCGATCGAAAAGGGCGAGGAAGCGGCAGCCCGGATGCGCGCAATCGGCACGCCCATTGCCGACGTCGTCAGCCCCCACCCGTTTACCGGCTGGCAGCAGGCCTTCGACCCGCTGCTTGCGCCGGGCGCGCGCAACTATTGGAAGAGCCACGACTTTGCCGAGCTTTCAGACGCGGGCATCGACCTGCTGATCGGCGCGGTTCGCGAACTGCCCGGACCCGAATGCGAGATATTCATCGGCTATGTCGGCGGTGCCGCCAGCCGCGTCCCGGCAGGCGCGACGGCCTTCCCGCAGCGGCTTCCGCACTTCGTCATGAACGTGCATGCGCGCTGGCGCGATCCCGCAATGGACAAGGCGTGCATCGAATGGGCACGGCGCCTCTATGAAGAGGCCAGACCGCTCGCCATCGGCACGGCATATGTCAACTTCATGCCGGGCGACGAGGTCGAACGCGTGGAGGCGGCCTATGGTGCCAACTATCAGCGCCTGGCTGAGATCAAGCAGCGCTATGATCCTCAAAACTTGTTCCGGCTGAACCAGAACGTGCGGCCGAAGACGGGGCTGCGGGCTGCCGAATAGGGAGAGCTCTTGAGAGGTCAGGGGGGCGGCGGCCGAGCCGGCCGCCGCCATAGGATCAGCGCGTCGGCACCGGGTGCTCGCCGCGATAGTCGTAGAAGCCGCGGCCGGTCTTGCGGCCGAGCCAGCCGGCCTCGACATATTTCACCAGCAGCGGGCAGGGGCGGTATTTCGAATCAGACAGGCCGTCATGGAGCACCTGCATGATGGACAGGCAGGTGTCGAGGCCGATGAAGTCGGCAAGCTGCAGCGGCCCCATCGGGTGGTTGGCACCGAGCCGCATCGCGGTATCGATGGCTTCCACCGTGCCGACGCCCTCATAGAGCGTGTAGATCGCCTCGTTGATCATCGGCAGCAGGATGCGGTTGACGATGAAGGCCGGGAAGTCCTCCGAAACGGTGGTAGTCTTGTCGAGCTGGTGGACGAATTCCTTGGCTGCCTCGAAGGTCTTGTCCTCGGTGGCGATACCGCGCACCAGCTCGACCAGCTTCATGACCGGCACGGGGTTCATGAAATGAATGCCGATGAAGCGCTCCGGCCGGTCGGTCTGCGAGGCCAGCCGCGTGATCGAGATCGACGAGGTGTTGGTGGCCACTATGGCCTCGGGATTGAGCAGCGGGCAGAGTTGGGCATAGATCTTGCGCTTGACCGTCTCGTCTTCGGTGGCAGCCTCGATGACGAGATCTGCGCCGGCGAGGTCGGCCATGTCATGGGCGGCCGAGATGCGCGACATGGCGGCCTTGCGCTGGTCTTCCGACAGCTTGCCGCCACTGACCTGGCGGGCCAGGTTGCCGCTGATGGTGGCGATGCCCTTTTCGATGCGTTCGCCGGAGATATCGTACAGCAGCACCTTGTATCCCGCGAGCGCCGAGACATGGGCGATGCCGCCGCCCATCTGGCCCGCGCCAATGATGCCGATCGTCTCGATGGTGCTGCTCATTATTTTGATCCCGTGAAGGGCCTTTCACACATTTTGTGCAGTGCAAACTAAATGGCCGGGGCGGTTTCGTCCACCCCGGCCATTCCAATTTAATATGCTTGTCGCGGAGGCGTCAAAGCGCCTTTTCGAGTTCCGGCAGGATGGTGAAGAGGTCGCCCACGAGGCCGTAGTCGGCCACCTGGAAGATCGGTGCTTCCTCGTCCTTGTTGATGGCGACGATGACCTTCGAATCCTTCATGCCGGCCAGGTGCTGGATCGCGCCGGAGATGCCGACGGCGATGTAGAGCTCGGGGGCCACCACCTTGCCGGTCTGGCCGACCTGCCAGTCGTTGGGGGCATAGCCGGCGTCGACCGCGGCGCGCGAGGCGCCTACCGCCGCGCCGAGCTTGTCGGCCACCGGCAGGATGACCTCCTGGAACTTCTCCGAGGAGCCGAGCGCGCGGCCGCCGGAGATGATGATGCGGGCGGACGTCAGCTCCGGACGGTCGCTTTCCGACAGCTTGTTCTCGATGAAGGTCGACAGGCCCGGGTTGGCGGCGGCGGAAGCCGTCTCGACCGGAGCCGAGCCGCCTTCACCTGCGGCCTGGAAGCCGGCGGTGCGCACGGTGATGACCTTCTTGGCCTCCGGCGACTGCACGGTCTGGATGGCGTTGCCGGCATAGATCGGGCGCTTGAAGGTGTCGGGCGACACGACCTCGACGATTTCCGAGATCTGCGACACGTCGAGCAGGGCGGCGATGCGCGGGGCGACGTTCTTGCCCGACGCGGTCGCCGGCGCGACGATGGTGTCGTAGTTGCCGGCCAGCGCCACCACGGTGTCGGCCAGCGGCTCGGCCAGGCGCTGCTCGAGCTCGTCGGCCTCGACCAGAAGCACCTTGCGCACGCCCTGCAGCTTGGCGGCGGCGTCGGCGGCGCCCTTGGCGCCCTTGCCGGCGACCAGCACGTCGACGTCCGAGCCGATCTTCAGCGCGGCCGACAGGGCCTTGGCGGTCTGCTCGGAGAGCGTTGCGTTGTCGTGTTCGGCGATGAGGAGAATTGCCATTGTCTGTTCCCTTTCCTTCCGAACCTTAAAGCACGCCGGCTTCGTTCTTGAGCTTGTCGACCAGCTCGGCAACCGAGCCGACCTTCACGCCCGCCTTGCGGCCGCCCGGCTCCTCGGTCTTCAAGACCTTCAGACGCGGGGTCACGTCGGCGCCGAAGTCGGCCGGGGTCTTCTCGTCCAGCGGCTTCTTCTTGGCCTTCATGATGTTGGGCAGCGAGGCGTAGCGCGGCTGGTTGAGGCGCAGGTCCGTGGTCACGATGGCGGGCATCTTCAGCTCGACCGTCTGCAGGCCGCCGTCGACCTCGCGGGTGACCTTGGCCTTGTCGCCGTCGATCTCGATCTTGGAGGCAAACGTGCCCTGCGCCCAGCCCAGCAGTGCGGCCAGCATCTGGCCGGTCTGGTTGGCGTCGTCGTCGATCGCCTGCTTGCCGAGGATGACCAGGCCCGGCTTCTCGGCCTCGACCACGCCCTTCAGCACCTTGGCCACGCCCAGCGGCTCGGTTTCGCCTTCGGTCTTGACCAGGATCGCGCGGTCCGCGCCCATCGCCAGCGCCGTGCGCAGCGTTTCCTGCGCCTGGGCCGGGCCGATCGACACCACGACGATCTCCTCGACCTTGCCGGCCTCCTTCAGGCGAATCGCTTCCTCGACCGCGATTTCGTCGAACGGGTTCATCGACATCTTGACATTGGCGAGCTCGACGCCCGAGCCATCCGACTTCACGCGGATCTTCACGTTGTAGTCGACAACCCGCTTGACCGGGACGAGAACTTTCATGTGTTTCTCACCTCTCTGATGATACTTTGGAGCGCTCCCTACCAGAGCGAGGCTCCTCCCATTTGCCGATTGACGACATATTAGTCGAAAAACCGGCAAATTCCGATCTGTACTTCCGCTGGCAACCAAGCGCCCGCAAGCGGCCGGACCCTAGTTAGCGGCGAAAAGCGCGTCAATATCCCGAACCGCGGCAAATCGTTTGAACGTGGCGCGATCGCGCCCGTTTCGATAGGTCCAGAACGCAGATTCAGGGACGGCCCCATGGCCACGGGCCCGTGCCATCCGCCGGCGGCGCGGGGTCGGGCTGCGCGGCCTCCGCGGCCGGGGTTTCCGCCCCCTCCTGGTCGAAAAGCGGCACGTCGCGGCTGCGCAAGAACACCACCAGCACGGCACCCGCCGCGATGCCGCCGGCATGGCAGGCCCAGGAGATCTGGTCGTCGCCGCCCAGGACGAGCATCGAAAGCTGGAAGGCGATCCAGAGGCCGAGCGTGATGTAGGCCGGGATGCGCAGCGGGATGCGGCCGAAGAACAGCACCCACACCTTCACCCGCGGATAGAGGATGAGATAGGCCGTCACGATGCCCGCGACGGCACCGGACGCACCGATGAGCGGAGCCTGGGAATCGGGCGCGACGAGACCGTGCACCACAGCGCCACTGATGGCGCAGAGCAGGTAGAACAGCAGGTAGCGGAAATAGCCGAGCGCATCCTCGACATTGTCGCCGAACACCCACAGAAACAGCATGTTGCCGCCCAGGTGCAGGATGTCGTTGTGCAGGAAGGCGTAGGTCACATAGGTGAGCAGCGTCGGCACCAGCATCAGGTCGAGCGGCAGCTCGGCCCTTTCGAAGGCCACCGACGGGATGTAGCCAAGGCCCAGCATCCGGGCCTGCACGGTGTAATCGTCTGAAAAGGACGTGAGGAAATAGACCGCGACGTTGACCGCAATCAGTCCGATCGTGACGTATTGATGCTTGATGTGCCTGAGATGGTTGGAATCGTAGAGCGGAATGAACATCGGCTTGTCTTCCGCTCCCCTGGCATGCCGCTATCGATTCTTGCCGGGCACCCATAGCACATCGGCCGCTCCATTGTCATTGACGACGCGGGCGGCCACGAAGAGCAGGTCCGAGACCCGGTTGATGTATTTGATGCCGTCGCGGTTGATGTGCTCGGCCGGGTCCTGGGCCAGCGCCACCATCATGCGCTCGGCACGGCGCGCCACGGTGCGGGCAAGGTGCAGCGCGGCGGCTGCCGGCGAGCCGCCGGGCAGCACGAAGGAGCGCAGGGGCTGCAGGTCCTTGTTCAGGAGATCGATGTCGGCCTCCACCCGTGCGGTCTGGGCCGCAACGATGCGCAGCGGCTCATAGCTCAGCGGCTTGCCGGTGTCCGGCGTGGCGAGATCGGCACCGAGGTCGAACAGGTCGTTCTGGATGCGGGCCAGCATGGCGTCGATCTCGGGGTGGGCGGCTTGCGTGTGCAGCCGGGCCAGGCCGATGCAGGCATTGGCTTCGTCCACCGTGCCGTAGGCTTCCACCCGCAGGTCCGACTTCAGGCGCCGTTCGCCGGTGCCCAGGCCGGTGGTGCCGTCGTCGCCGGTTCGGGTGTAGATCTTGTTGAGCTTTACCATTTGCCTCCTCCCGGTTTGTCCGCTCAACCGCCGCGGCTGAAATACAGGGCGACCAGAATGAGCACCAGCGCGATGAACTGCAGGAACACGCGCATCTGCATCAGCTTGTTCGAGGTGTTGCCGGAGCCGCCGCGCATCATGTTCATCAGCCCGCGGATCAGCACGACCACCACGGCGAACATGATGACGATGGCGAAAATGTTGAAGACGGTTGCCATTTGTTTTCCAGCTTCGTTGCTTCGGTCTGGCCCCCGATTGTCTGGCCGCATGGCGTGCATGGGCACGGGCGCGGCCGGGCAATGCCGGCAGGCGATGCCATGACATAACCCGATCTGCCGAATGACGATAGGAGGGCGTGGCTCATTACCGCACGGCACCTGCGGTCTCTGCGCCGGCGTCGGGCAGCGGCGGCCTTCAGGGTTGCCAATGCCGGGCATGCCTTCCCATATTCCCGGCCGTACGAGGCGAGGGAGAAGAATCGGATGCGAGCAGGATGAGAACCATCGTCGCGATAAAGCGCATCCTGTTCGATGCCGTCGGCCATTTCTATGACGATGACGGCTGGGCGATGGCCAGTCATCTGGCGATCACCGCGCTGATGGCGCTGTTTCCCTTCCTCATCTTCGCGACCACGCTGGCGGGCTTCCTGGGAGCCAAGGCGTTTGCCGACACAGCGGTCCACCTTGTCTTCGACACCTGGCCGACCGAGATCGCCGCTCCCATCGCCGATCAGGTCCGGGAGGTACTGACCGTCCAGCGCGGCGACCTGCTGACCTATGGTGCGCTGCTGGCGGGGTTCTTCGCCTCGAACGGCGTCGAGGCCTTGCGCAGCGCGCTCAACCGCGCCTATCGCGTCAGGGAAACCCGCTCCGTCTTTTTTCGGCGGCTGCAGAGCCTGGCATTCGTGCTGATCGCCACGGTCGTTTTCGTGGCCATCAGCGTGCTGCTTGTGCTGGCGCCGCTGCTGGTGCGCCTGGCGATGGCCAAGTTCGAATGGATGCGGCCTTACATGGGCACCATCACGCTGTGGCGCTATGTGATCGCTGCAACGGTGCTGATTCTGGCGCTGGTTGCCGTGCATTTCTGGTTACCGGCGGGCAGACGCAGCCTGGTGGCAATAGCGCCTGGCATCTGCTTCACGCTGGTGGGCTGGCTGGTGGGGTCGGCGGTCTTCGCCACCTATCTCGACAATTTCTCGTCCTATGTGACGACTTATGCGGGGCTCGCCTCGATCATGATCGCGGTGGTGTTCCTCTACATCATCTCGGCCGTCTTCATCCTGGGCGGAGAGCTCAACGCGGCGATATTGCGCTATGTGGAAGCGCGAGCCCGCGTGCCCGGCTGAGCCATGGCCAGGCCGACGCCCAGCATCGTCAGCGCCATGCCGGCCAGTTGCAGCGGCGTCAGCGTCTCGCCGAACAGCGCCCAGGCCATGATCGCGGTGACAGCCGGCACCAGGTAGAAAAGCGACGAGACCTTCGACATCTCGCCATCGCGGATCATCACCATGAGCAGGAAGATGGCGCCGATGGAAAGCACCAGGACCAGCCACAGCATGGCGAAGACGAGTTCGCCATTGATGGTAACGGTGCGGGTTTCGACGGCGAAGGAGGCGGCGGTCATAACCGCGGCCACGCCGAGATACTGAAAGACCGTTCCGGTGACCAGGTCGCCCCCCGCGCCGAAGCGCTTTTGCCAGATCGTGCCGGCGGTCATGCCGGCCATGGCGACGAATGCCGCCGACAGCGTCTGCCATGTCACGCCGTCGTCGATGGCGCCGAGCTGCGGGGAAAGCACGATCGCGACGCCGGCAAAGCCCGCCGCCAGGCCCGCCCAGTGGCGCGGCAGCACCCGCTCGCCAAGCACTCGGCCCGCCACGAGGGCGGTGACTAGGGGCTGCAGTCCGGCAATCAGCGCGGCAAGCCCGGCCGGCAGGCCGCGATGGATCGCCCAGAACACCCCGCCGAGATAGACCCCGTGCATAAGCGCGCCGGCGATCGCGGAATGCAGCGCAAGCCGGCGCCCGGTCCAGCGCGCGCCGACCAGAACGGAAAGCAGGCCCAGAACCAGGAACGCGAGTGCGAACCGCGCCGCAAGGAAGGTGAAAGGCTCGGCCCAGGGCATCGCATAGCGGGCACCGATGAATCCGGTGGACCAGAACAGCACGAAAGCCGCAGGAACCAGCTTCTTGAGGCTTGACGGCATGCATGACTCCCCGGTGCACGGGATCCTCCACCCCTGTGGCTTGAGGCGTTGCTCTAATGCCATTCATTTTCTCAAGCAAAGGGAAACGTTTGATCCCTAGATTGGAGAAGTGTGGGGGCGGATGCCGTCATGGCTTCGAAAGGAGCGGGCGTGCTTTGGAATCTCGAATATGGCTGGCTGATGATGGCCGTCGCGATGGTGGCGGTGATCGCCTTCATCTTCGGCGCGGCGCTCGACGTGCTCATGCGTGACGACGGCTTCGGCCCCATCGGCAACATGACACTGTTCACCGCCGGCTTCTTCGCCGCCATATTTGGCGTCAATTGCTACGGCATCCCGCTTCGCGACCTTACCCTTGCCACGGCGACCGGCCTTTGCGGTGCCTTCGTGACAATCGCCGTCCTGGCTTTGGCCAAGGCGGGCCTTTCGCGCATCTGAACTGGTCGTTCAGAGCCCGACCATGCGCCGCACCTCGGCCGGCGACACGCCGGCACGGCGCAGTTCGGCGAGGCCGCTGGCGTTCTCGCTTTTCGACAGCTTGCGGCCATCGGCCCCGAGGATCAGCCTGTGATGAAAATAGCTGGGCGCCGGCAGGCTGAGCAGGCTTTGCAGCAGCCGCTGCATGCCGGTTGCGGCGTAGAGATCGCGGCCGCGAACGACGTGGGTGACGCCTTGCAGCGCGTCGTCGGCAATCACTGAAAGATGATAGCTGGTGGGGATCTCGCGGCGGGCGATGACCACGTCGCCCCAGTCCTGCGGCCGCGCTTCGATGGCCTGCGTGTCGAGCAGCGTCTCGTCGGAGAACTCGTTCCAGAACAAGGGGGCTTCGAGCCGCGCAAGCGCGGCTTGCGTGTCGAGGCGCCAGGCAAAGGCCGCGCCGTCCGCGATGCGGCGCCTGCGCTCGGCCCCCGAGAGCCTCTTGTCGGCGGCGGGATAGAGCGGCGCGCCGTCCGGGTCCCGCGGCCAAGTCCCGCCGGTTGCCTCGACCTCGGCAATATGGGCGCGGATCTCGCCGCGGCTCATGAATGCGGGATAGACGAGTTCGGCGTCGATCAGCTTTTGCAGAAGCGTTTCGTATTCCGCCAGATGTTCCGACTGGCGCCGGACCGGCTGTTCCCATTCGATCCCGAGCCAGGCGAGGTCGCGATAGATGCCGGCTTCGAACTGCGGCGTGCAGCGCGTGATGTCGATATCCTCGATGCGCAGCAACAGCCGCCCGGCCCTGGTTTGCGCCAGGCGCGCATTGAGCAGGGCCGAATAGGCATGGCCGAGATGCAGCTCGCCGTTCGGGCTCGGTGCGAATCGAAAGACGGTCGCGGCAGGTGTGTTCATCGCAAAAGCATATATCGGGTTGAACGGGCGATGCCCCGATTGCTACTTTGCCGCCGAACCCGGGACAAGACGCATGCGCCGCATCAGATCGCTTGACGACATCTCCGAAGGGCTCTCCGTGCTCTGCGCCATCGACCCGCGGCTGAACGGCGTGCGCGCGCTGGCGGGCGAGGTGCCGTTGCGCCTGTCCGAACCGGGCTTCGTCAGCCTGGCATCGATCATCGTCTCGCAGCAGGTGTCTCGCGCCAGCGCCGACGCCATCTTCGGGCGTCTGGTCACACTGCTTTCGCCGCTCACGCCGCAGGCGCTGCTCGGCGCGGGGGAGGCGGTGTTTCGCGAGGCCGGCCTTTCGCGCCCCAAGGTGCGCACGCTGCTGGCCGTGGCTCAGGCGGTCGAGGACGGGCTCGACCTGAACCATCTGTGCGAACTCGATGCCGCCGAGGCGATCGGGCACATGACGGCCGTGCCAGGGATCGGGCCGTGGACTGCCGAAGTCTACCTTCTGTTCGCGGCCGGCCACCCGGATATCTTCCCGGCGCGCGACGTGGCGTTGCAGACGGCGGTGGGCCAGGCGCTGGGGCTCGACCCCCGCCCGGGCGAGAAGGTTCTGGCCGGGCTGGCCGAATCATGGGCCCCCTGGCGCGGGGTCGCGGCGCGCCTCTTCTGGTCATATTATCGTGAAATCAGGGGCCGCGAGGGGGCTCCACCGTCGAAAATGCCAAAAAAAGCCTGAAATCGATGATTTTTGGAAGCCCGCGACAACAGCGAAACGCTTCACATCACTGTCACGTCGCGCTTACAGTATCTATGCCGAAAGGTTCATAGGACAAGGAGGTGAGTCAGTGACGGTCACCGTATCTCCGGATGGCCTGCCTGCACTGGTGCTGAACGCGGATTATCGCCCGCTCAGCTATTACCCCCTGTCGCTCTGGTCGTGGCAGGACGCCATCAAGGCCGTGTTCCTCGACCGGGTGAACATCGTTGCAGAATACGACCAGGAAGTTTCCTCGCCCTCGTTCTCGATGCGGCTGCCCAGCGTCATCTGCCTGAAGAACTACGTGAAGCCCTCGCGCCACCCGGCATTCACGCGCTTCAACGTGTTCCTGCGCGACCGCTTCGAGTGCCAGTATTGCGGCGCGTCGGACGAACTCACCTTCGACCATGTCGTTCCGCGCCATCGCGGCGGGGCCACCACCTGGGAAAACGTCGTGGCTGCCTGCTCGCCCTGCAACCTTAGAAAGGGTGGGATGATGCCGGCGCAGGCCAAGATGTGGCCCAAGCAGACGCCCTACCAGCCCACGGTGCACGATCTGCACAACAATGGCCGGCTGTTTCCGCCGAACTATCTGCACGAAAGCTGGCTCGACTATCTTTACTGGGACGTCGAACTGGAGCCGTGAGGCGCGCGCTTCTGCCGGCTCTTGCGGCCGCCGCCGCTTCCAGAACTAGGGTTTGCCGACAGCGCCGCGGAAGGCGATGATTGCCAGAACCAGGCCGGCAATGGCGTTCCATCCGGCCATGGAGAGGCCGAGGATGCGCAGGGCGGCCTTTTCGCAGGAGGGCGGCATTGCCGTGTTGAGCGCATCGAGGATGCCACCGCCGCCCGTGTCCACCGGCGTGGAGACGGCGCCGCAATCGGTCGGCCCGGGCCACCAGCCCCATTCGACGCCGGAGTGAAACACCCCGAGGTAGAGACCATAGGCCATCAGCAGCCCGCCGATCAGCAGCAGGCCCCGCGTCACCGCCGCCGGCCAGTTGAGGCTCGACGACAAGGCGGCGACCGCCATCAGCGGAATGCCGGCGTAATAGGGGGTGCGCTGTTCCAGGCAGAGCTTGCAGGGAATGTAGCCGCCGAGATGCTCGAAGCCCAGCGCGGTGCCCACCACGGCGGCCATGGCGACGAGCAGCATGATCGCGGTGACGGTCTGGACGCTGCTGGTGGGTTGGGTAAGGCTGGACATGATCCGATTATCCGATGCGCCTCGGGCGTTGGGGGCGGTCAAAGCACGTATCTCGCGGCGAGGTATAGCACGATGAGGGCGCCTGCGCCCGCGCCGGCGAGCAGGCCCAGCCGCTCCTCGACGAAGTTGCGGATCGGCTCGCCATAGCTGCGCAGCAGCCAGGCCAGGAAGAAGAAGCGGGCGCCGCGGGCGACGATCGCGGAAGCCACGAACAGCCCCAGGTCCACATGGATGACGCCGGCGAGAATGGTCACCACCTTGATCGGCGGCAGATGCGTGGCGCCCGAGGTCAGCAGCAACAGCAGGATGAAGCCGGCGCCGGACGAAGCCTTCAGCGCCTCGAACTGGTCGAGCTTGCCGTAGAACTCCAGCACCGGCTTGGCGATGCTTTCATAGGCGTGATAGCCGATGTACCAGCCGGCGATGCCGCCCAGCACCGACGCCACTGTGGCCACCAGCGCGTAGCGATAGGCGCGGTTGGGCCGCGACAATGCCATCGGCAGATAGAGAACGTCGGCCGGAATCAGGAAGACGGAGCTTTCCACGAAGGCGATGAAGGCGAGCCACCATTCGGCGGATTTGCGTGCCGCCAGCGACAGGGTCCAGTCGTAAAGTCTGCGAAGCATGGAGGGTTCCGTTGATGGGCCGGTACTGTCTAGAGAGAATTCCGAGGCTTAACAATGGCGTTGCGCAACGAATTCGATAACTGGGCAGTTGACGGCGACAGGCCGGACCGTATAGTCCGCAACCGTCCGCCCGCAAGGGCAGGGCCCCCTTGGCGGAATTGGTAGACGCGCCTGACTCAAAATCAGGTTCCGAGAGGAGTGCTGGTTCGATCCCGGCAGGGGGCACCACCGCCGACAAACGTCATTGATTTTATTATTTAATTTCCGATTTTTGTCCCACTTTTCTCCACCTCAAAATCGAGTGGGACAATTTCGTCCATTTTTTGTTCTGGGATGAGTTTGTACGCGGCACCTGCGGCAATGCGTTTCCGGCTGGCGCTTTTGGTGTAGTGGGTGGTCTGGGCCTTCGTCGTCCAACCGAAGATCGCCATCAATTCTTCGTCCGTCGCGCCGTTCTCAGCTGCGATTGTCGCTCCGGCCTTTCGGAGGCCGTGAGTTGAGCATTCTGGTAGTTCTGCCTCATCGCACCACTGGCGCATCTTGTTCCCGAGGCCGTTGACCGTGAACGGCTTGCCGAGCTCCGTCACCAGGAACGTGAGGTCTCCTGTAGGGCAAGTCTCCAGCGTCTTTTTCAGCGGCGCCAGAATTGGTAATTCGACGACAACGCCGGAAGATTTCTTCGTCTTCCCCGGCCGAATCGTTAGCCACCCGTCCTTGACGTGTTGTCTGCCGACAATGGCGAGATCGGAGAGGCGCAACCCGGTAAACATCGCGAGGTGAAGAGCAAGCCGCGCTTTCGATCCTTCGGGGTGCCGCTCCTCATACTGTTTGACTTCCTCGATCGTCCAAGCATGGAAGCCATCGCCAGAGTGCAGGCGCTTGATGCCGGCTGCCGGGTTGATCTTTGCGAGGTCACTTTCAACCGCCCACCCGAACATTGCCGATATCGTCTTCACGACATCGTTCTGTGCGCCTGGCGTGGATCTAATCTCATCGCGGATTTCGAGAACGTGCTTCCGCTCCATTAATGCGAAGGGCAGGGCGCCACGCTTTTTGCCCTTGTGCTTGCTGTTGCAGATTTCATCCAGAATGCGAGACCGCCGCCCGTTGACCGCTAGAGCCAGTTTTGAGAGGGCGCGCACCTTGTACTGCTGCACCAGCCACTGGAACGTACCTTCTGGGGCAGGGCCCTTCGGAAGGTCTTTGCACTCGTTGGCTGGCTTATAGGCGATCCCCAAGCGCGCGCAGGAAACCTCTTCTTCGAATTCCTTGGTTCCAGGTTTTTCGCGCAACCGTACTTTCTTCCGGCCGGCGGCGCGAAAGTAGTAGCGTGGATTGCGGTATCGGTCGCGATCGACCGACACGCCCTTTGGTAGCTTGATCGGCATCAATCCCAAGGATTGCCTCCCGGGGACCCGGCGTCAACAGGTTCCGACCGGTGTGGTAAAGCCCGGAACGCGGAAACAACCTCCTCCACGTCCCAGACCAGTCTGCCGGCGATCACGCGCGGCTCCGGCATTCGTCGCTCGTGAACCAGGCGGTCGAACAGAGATGCGCTGATCCCGACCAACGTTGCCGCCTGTTCTCGGTTGATGCCGATCGGCGGTAACGAGACGGGGAGGCCGCTTGACGCTCGTTTCACATCGCCCTCCACACCATCCCGACCCAGACGCCGGCAATGCCGACGCCCAGGATCGAAGCGAGCAAGACGAACTCGATGGGGCGAATGCGCGTCACGATGCGCCTCCGTTCTCCATCACGCGGCACACGTGGCGCAGCCGGTTGGTGGTGCCGTTCAGCGCCTCGCGCACATCGACGAGGTAATCGTCCGCCATGTCCGTCGTATTGCCCAGGGCTAGCCAGATCGTCGAAAGCTCGTCCTTGATCTGGTGAAGCTGGTCGATGGCCGAGACATGCGGTTTCGTCTGCGGGCTCATTGCGACACCTCCTTGGCGGCAAGACCTTCGTGGCTTTCTAGGGCGCCTTGAACCGGCTCGAGAAGGTCGGCAGCGAGTTGCAAGGCGAACTGAGCGTTCTCCGCGATTTGCGGGATTTCATCCTCTCTGCTGTTCTGGATCGACCACGCCGCCGCCTCACAAAGCTGGATAATGGCGCGAGCCTGGATGGCGCACTTCACGATATCGTCGGCCGACATATCGCGTTGGGGGACGAAGCGGCTCATTGCTGCTGCCCTCCCGTCATGCTCGCCGGTTTGGTACTCCGCTCCTTCGCCAGCCGGTCGCCGGAGTTTTCCATGTCCTTGAGCAGCTTGCTCCCCAGTGAGCTGGCGATCCACATCAGGCTGGAAAGGTCCTGGGCAGCGCCGCGACATGCCGGGGACGCGCTCGCCGGAAGGCAGCCGACACCATCCATGGCCATCTCGGCAGTGACGCCGAGCAAAGCGACGAGGTGGCGAAGATCGGATTCGATGTTTTCGAAGTTGGGGCGGTCAATCATGGCGGTCGCCTCTCATCATGCCGATGCCTTGCTGCAGCACTTCGATCGCTTCGAACAGGAGCCTGTCGAGTGCGGCGCTTTCCGTTTCATCTTCGAGGGCTCTCGCCGCCATGGCCGCGGCCTGGAACAACCACTTCGCGCGGTTGAGCTGGTCAATGGTGTCGAGGTGCTTGCTCATGCTGCTGCCCGCCCATCGAGTGCGGCATCGAACCGCTTTTTTAATGCATTTGCCCGGCGGACGACATCGCTCCAGGCGAAGGAGCACATGTCCATGTGCTGCCGGCCGATGACGATGTGCAATGCGTCGCCATAGGGTTCCGGTCTGAACTCATCATCGAGCATGTCCACCATGATCCGAACCATGTTCACGAGGTCGTGAAGATCACCCTCGATCTCATGCATACCCTCGATGACCTTTGGTTCTCTGGCCTTCCCCGTGTTTTTTGGCATAGCTTCAGCGTTCGCCCGTGTGGCGTCGATCATGTTCATGGGAAATCTCTCAAAATGGATTGGAGGGTGCGCGACCCAGAAGCCGCGCCGGCTCGACTAGGCGGCTTCCCCGTCGGTTGCGGGAATGTCCAACGCGTATGCCTCCCGCCAAACATGGGCGTGGTAGGCTTTCACCGTGCCGTAGTTGGCATCGAAAACGTCGATGGAGGCGATGCCCATTTCGGCCGACGTGCTTTTGAGCAAGCGCCAAGAGAACTGTTGTCCGTGGTAGAGCATCTCCATGCGCTTGACGGTCGCATACTGGCGAGAGCGGTCGAGTTCGATCTGCAACCGGCCGACCTTTTTGACAGCCTGGCTGGCGGTGTTCATTGCTGTCGCCTCGCGGCGCGATCCGATTTCGGCTTTCGTCAGTTCGGCTAGCCGTCTGGCCTCGACCTGATCAGCCCAAGCGCGAGCAGCGGCTACCGGATCGGAAAAGTTGGGTATCGCCAAAGAACTCCCCGCGACAATCCCTTCCAGTTCACGCAAGCGCGCAAGCACCTTGCGGCGCAACGGGGCGCTGTATCCCAGAAGCAGCGTTTCAGTCAGATCGCGATTAAGGCTGAACTCGGTTTGCTCTCGGTTCATGCTGTCGAAATAGATGTGTCCAAACTTGGACGCATCTTCGTCGAGCTCGTTCAGCATCTTTTCGATGTCACGCTTGACGTGCTGATGCTGCTTGCCGGTCAGTTCGGCAATCTCGCGGCTGGACATTGTGATCGAGACGTTCCCGATCCGTGCCGGTAGAAATTCCGGCGCACTGGTGCTATGTGTCTGCTTGTCCATCAAAACCTCCAACGGTCTGGACATTTCGGGGAACCGTCTTGCAGGACGGTTTTCAGTTTCGAACGGCGATCTGCTTGGGTTGCAGCCCTATGCGATCGCCGTTTTCGTTTCAGCTTCTAGACCTTTCCGGATCAGATCCCGCATAGCCGCCGCCTTCGAGCCGATATGACGCGAGAAGCGATATGCCTGGATTTCCTTTTCCTCCTCTATCGTCAGCATCACGACGACACGAATGTCCCGCGTACCACTAACGGATAGTTCATTATTTCAATGTTTGTAATGTTTACCATGTTTGCCATTCTTGAGTTTGTTCCTCCGATGTGTCAATACCTATTGTAAAGTTGTGCAAGTTTATCCAGTGGAGAGAAAAATGGCGGGAGATGACGACAAGGAGCTGAAGGACCAGCGGGTCGTCACGATGATGACGCCATCTGAGCTTGAGACGATTGATGACTGGATGTTTCGAAATCGCATCCGTTCACGCGGTGAGGCGATAAGGCGGCTTTGCCAGATAGCCATCGCTGTCGATAGGCGCCTACCCGATATGTTTAAGGAGCATATGGCAGATACCTGGAGAGCGAGGGAGACGCGCAACGCGGCCATCCAGCTGCGCAACGATCCTGATGCGACGACGCTAGATCTCGAAAAAGCTACGGCAGAATCTGATCTTGCTGCTAATGAAGCGTCATTGCGCTCGATGATGCTCCTCAGCGGCCTCATGGTACTGCTCCAGGCAGCAAAGCATCCATCTGCTACGGACGAGTCGATAATGATGCTTGACGAACTGCAGAAATTCTTTGACGAAGTCAACTTTTCCGATGTCAAGCAGGCTCCTGCAATGACTAATCTTCTCAATGCAGTCAGCGGCGACAAGGAAGCGCTGGCCTGGCTGCGTGAAAGAACGTGGAAGAAGTAACCGGTCCGAGTAAACGTGCGCCGATTTCGCGCTGCATCAGAAACCCAACCCGACCGCAGAACGGCTCCAGGACGGTCCGCCTTGGGGTCGCCCTGCGGCGTTTGCCATTGGTGATTGGTAGCGAGGTCCACTGTCGACTCCGTGTTCGGAGTCCCAAAATATCCATTTACGGAATTATGGCAAGCTTCACCTATCCCCGTTCGGATAAATTGTTAGCTTGACCTCGCTGGCAATTTACGGCACGCGCACGATTATCCGTTTATTGCGCTGTTACATCCTGATCTGCGACATACCAACTCGACCCACGATTGTCGGCTCATTGTCGGGGAAAATCGGCTCATGCGTCGGGTTGGTTGAAACGGGTTCAAACCGCATGGGATTCGGCCGGAACCGCTTGTAGGTCGCATTCCCCTCGCCGTCGTCGATCACGTAGCAGGCATTTGCGACAAGCTGCTTGTCCTTCCTGTTCACGAATATGACGCTGTCGGGCGGAGAAATGCGGTCCATGGAATCCCCCCGAACCGTCAGAGCAAACCAGTCTCCCTGCGGCAGATCGCACACCGCGATGGTCCCGATGGCCTCTTGGGCGATGTCGTCACGCGTCATGCCACCTGCGCTGATCCATGTAATCAGCGGCACCTCGATTACTTCGCCTACGCCAACCTGCGGGCTGAGGAAATGCGCGCGGTACAGATCGCGGATGGCATCCCTGTGTTGACCGCGAGGCTCCGCAGCCCTCTGGCTCCATCGATTGATTGTCGATTGCGATACCCCCAACTGCGCGGCAAGGCGCACCTGGGTCCAGGCCGCGTCGGAGAGAAGACGGTTAAGGCGATCGAAGATGTCCATCTCTGCATGATATCCAAACCCGGATAATTTTCTACACCCACTTACGGATAGGGTTAATTGACGGATTATCCATTCACGGATAGTCTGGGCGCATGACACCGATCCAGTTCATCCGAAAGAACGTCTTTCAAGCGAAGCAAATTGAGTTCGCCGCCATCGCTGGCGTCGGGCAAGCGACTGTATCTCGATGGGAGAATGGCGGCGCACCGTCCCAGGCTGAGATGACCGCCATCCGCAACGAAGCCATAAAACGCGGCCTGCCGTGGCAAGATAGCTATTTCTTTGACGCCCCTGCCGCAGTCGGGGCGCGGACATGATCAAGCTGCAATCTCTAGAGACGAGCGAGGATGATCGTCTTGCGCACTGTGAACGCGTAATCGAACGCGGGTTCACAGTATTTGTAGAAGTCGGCCAGGCGCTTGCAGAAATCAGAGACGCCAAGCTCTATCGCGCCTCGCACAAGACGTTCGAGGAATACTGCAAGGCACGATGGGATATCGGCCGGTCGCGGGCGTATGAGTTGATCGATCAGGCGAAGGTCAGCACGGCGCTCGCGGATGCCGGCGTGAATTTGTCCGGCGCGCCGGACATTTCCGCCCGAGATGCACGCGTCCTGAAAGAAGACCTTCCGGCGGCGGCAGAGGAGATCAAAGCACGCGTCGACCAAGGCGCGAAAGTCGAAGATGCGACGAAAGCCGTCGCCGCCTCTCGTCAAGCTGAGAAGGTTGCGCAGAAGGAAGAAGTCGCCCGCCGGCAGGAAGAAGTCCGCGCGAAGCTATCTCCAGAGGTGCAGGCGCAGCAGCAGGCGAAGGCCGACGCCGTTGCGGCTCAAAAGCTGCGCCCGCCGACGCAAGCCGAGTTCGACGCGCTCCAGGAGGAAAACGAAGAATTGCGCGAGGCCAACGCGGCGCTGGAGGCCGACATTGCGCGGCTGACCGCCGAGAACAAGACATATAGCGAGATGCGCGTCCAGTTTGAGCAGGGCGGCTTCGACAACGTCATCGCCGGCAAGGACGAGGAAATCCGCGTTCTTCAGACCCGTCTCTTTCGGGAAAGTGAAGACAAGGCCTCGTGGATGCGTTCGGCCAAATACTGGCAGGAAGAGGCAAAGAAGCTCGGCTTTTCGCGAAACCTTGAGATCGACGTCGAGACTGGCGAGGTCATCAATGGCTGAGCCCGGCAAGATACTCGCCAAGGTCCGCGGACACGGCGCCAACATCATGCTCGACGGGCAGAAGCTCGTGATCGTCAACCGCGAGAAATTACCCGCTGGCGCGCTCGATTTTATCAAGCTGCACGCCAGGCAGATCGCGGCCTTCCTGGAAAGCGAGGCCGATTTCGAAGAGCGGGCGGCAATCATCGAATTTGATGGCGGACTGCCTCGTCAGGCCGCGGAAGACCTCGCGGGCATCCTCCTCGCTCGCCCGCCGAATGACTGCGATCCGGCAGATTGGAATTGGTTCGTCGGCAAGGCGGCCGACATCATTGATGCACGACGGAGGGCGGCGTGACCCTGTTTGCCCCGGCGCGTCGCGATATCGAGTTGCGCGACTATCAGGTTGTGTCGGTTGAAAAGCTGCGTGCTGGCATGCGCGAGGGTTTGCGGCGCCTGATCCTGGTCGCGCCGACGGCGTTCGGCAAGACGGAATGCGCGGCGTGGATCATCCAGCAGAGCATGGATAAGGGCGCGCGCGCCTGGTTCATCGTCGACCGGGTGACGCTGATCAACCAGACCAGCAGGCGCTTTGCCCAATACGGCATCGACCACGGTGTCATTCAGGCGCAGCATCCGCTCACCGACCCGTCGAAGCAGATCCAGATTGCGAGCGCCCAGACGATCGCGCGGCGAAGCTTCGACGATCTCCCCGATCTGATCGTCGTCGACGAAGCGCATTGCCAATATGAGGCGGTGCTGGCGCTGATCGAGCGCGCCCGGAGATCGAAGGTAATCGGCCTCACCGCAACGCCTTTCTCGGCCGGCATGGCCGAGCATTGGGACGGCATCGTCAACGGTGCGACCGTCAACCAGCTGCTCGCCCAGAAATTCCTCACACCGCTCAAGATTAAGGCCTGCGTGACGCCCGACATGAAGGGCGCCAAGAAAAAGTTCACCGGGGAGTACGACGAGGAGGATGCCGGCCAGCGTGGCGTCACCATCATCGGCGACGTCGTGCAGACGTGGGTTGAGCAGACCCGCAAATTCTTCGGTGGTCCGGTCAAGACGATTGTGTTCTCACCATCGGTGCGGCACGGCGAGGAACTGTGCCGCCAGTTTGCCGATGCCGGGTTCAACTTCCAGCAGATTTCCTACCTCGACGCGTCCGACGATGACCGGCAAGCCAAAATCGACGAGTTCAGCAAGCCGGACAGCGCCATTGACGGGCTTGTTTCCTGCGCGGTGCTGACCAAGGGCTTCGACGTTCCCGACGTGATGTGCGGCATTTCCTGCCGGCCTTACGCCAAGTCGTTTTCCTCGCACATTCAGGAAATGGGCCGGGTCATGCGGATCGCGCCGGGCAAGGAGTTTGGCCTATGGCTCGACCATTCCGGCAACTGCATCTCGTTCGCCGATGACACGGCATGGCTCTACGAGCATGGCGTCGACAGCCTGTCCGACGCGCAGAAGAAGGACAGCGAGGCGCGCGAGCCCGCAGAGCGCATCAAGGTGAAGCATTTCTGCGGCGATTGCGGCCTCCAACTCGAGCCCGCCGCCATGTCCTGCCAGGCCTGCGGATGGGAAAGGCCAAAGCGCGGCGAAATCCAGACCGTCGAAGGCGAATTGATCGACTTCGAGGTCAGCATCAAGGCGGCATTCCAGCCTCGGCAGGGTCTCCGCGCCGACTGCCTTAAAGACCCTCGATCGATCTGGAATGCGGCTCTGGCCTATACCTTCGCCAGCAGCCGCCACGGTGAGGAGCGTGCCCGCAAGTGGGCCTACGGCATATGGGCCGGCATCTATCCGGGCAGCAAGCTTCCCTACGGCCTTTATGACGCCAGCTGCAATTCGCATGCCGTCACGCCGGAAGAATGGAGCCTGATCGAACGTGAGGTGAAGCGCTTCCGCAAGAGCAATTCGCGGAGGGCGGCATGAACCTCCACCAAGCCATAGAGCAGGCATGCCGCGAGGTTGGCATATACCCGCCGAAAATGGCCGCGTTTGGCAGGTGGGTGAAGACAGACACGCTCGCCGGCAAGAACGGCAAGGGCGATGGGCGATTGATCGTCCAGGAGCACTTTGTCACCGCGTGGAACTGGCAGACCGGCTTGAAGTCGACCGTGAGCCTGCGGGACGGATTGTCGGCAAAGGAGCAGCGATCAGTTTCGCAGAGCGTCGCCCGGTCGAAGGCCAAAGCCGAGAAGGACGCGGCGCGCGCCGCTGCTATGGCCGAGGCCTTGATCACGGCGTCGGTATTGTCGACGCATCCCTACCTCGCCGCCAAGGGGTTCCGTGACGAGCGGGCGATGGTCGTGAGGGCCGAGAACGTGCGCGATGTGGTCGGTGACTACATTGTCCCGGCTGGCGCCAGGAGCGCCGTTCTGATCCCCGCTCGCCACGCCGGTAAAATCACCAGTGCGCAGCTCATATGGGAAGACGGAACCAAGAAGTTCCTGTTCGGCGGCGAGATTGGCGGCGCCAGCCATCGCATCGCTACCGGCGCCTACACATGGCTTTGCGAAGGCTATGCGACCGGTCTTTCGCTTCGCGCGGCGTTGAAGGGGCTTGGCATGCAATCCACGATCCTGTGCTGCTTCTCGGCTTCGAACATTGTCGCCGTAGCGCGGCAGGTCCGTGGCCGGGCGTTCTTGGCGGCCGACAACGACAAGCCGCTGGATCAGTTCGGCGGCATCGGCGCCGGCGAATATTACGCGAAGCAGACCGGCTTGCCCTTCGCAATGCCGCCGGTCGTCAAGATGGATTTCAACGACATGCACCAAGCGGAAAGCATCTTCGCCGTGCAGCGTGTCCTTACGTCGGTCATGGCGGGGAGACGCGCGGCATGAAGAAGGAACTCGATAAATCAAAGGCGTCTTACAAGCTTGACCTGATCGAGACTGCCAATGTTGACCCTGTGATAAGGCCGGCGGATTTCAAGCTTCTCGCCGCCTACGTCGCTGTGATGGACTGGCCCTCCTGTCATGCCGAACTGGCCATGACCTTGGCCTTGGCAAAGACAGGGCTCAGCGATCGACAGATTGAGAAAAGCAGGTCGCGCCTGCTTGGCAGGAATGCGGAAGGCCGAGCCTATCTGAGCCCTGTTCGGAGAACCAGCAACTCCGCAAAATACATGCTCATCAACCCGTGGCGAGACGAGGCGCGCGAGCGCACCATTGCCATGCTGATCTATCACCAAGAGGTCGAGAAGCAGAAAAAAGCGAAAAAGCGAGCTTCCGCGTCCCCGAATTCTGTTCGGGGACAAAATGGCCCTGTCCCCGAATTTTGTTCGGTCGTGTCCCCGAATTCTGTTCGGGTAAGTACCCCTCTGAGTACCCCAAGTAAGAAAGAGGGCCGTGAGGAAGATGTCATCGGCTCAAACGTGGTGCCCTTCAAAGGCCGGAGGAAGGCGTCATGAACATATCCAACAGCACACCACGCAAGCCCGGCACCCGCGTAGACGGCGACAAGAGGCGCGACCTGGACCCACAGCGCGTGGCAGAGCGAATGGCCGGACTGATCGACCACGCGCCTACGCCCGAGCAAGCTGCATCCCGCCGCCAGGCGCTGGAGAAGCGAGAGCGGGCTGACCGGAAGGCTGCGGCACTCGGACATGATGGCGCCCGGCTATCGCGCGTGAATGTCAAACTGTCGTCCAATCGCGCAAGCCATCAGACCATGCGGAGCAGGCCGGGCACTTTCGAATGGCGGTATGGTCGCAACAAGCAGGATGCGCTTTTCCATGCGGGGAGCCACCTTGCCATTTTGTGGGAGCGCGCCGGCATGACCATCGCCAGCTCGGCCAACTTCCTGCGCGGGGTCACTTCCGGCTACGCCACCGGCCTTGCCGATAGTCGCGCGCAAGCCATCGATCGGCTTGACGGCTTCCGGCAGGCCATGGGCCAGAGGCCGGCAGAACGCCTGATCGACTATTGCGTTCTGGGCATGACCACAGCGGAGATCGCACGGAAGGACGGGGCCAAAGAGCGGGATATGGCGCCCGTGCTGCACCAGCATCTTCGGGACTGCGCCCGCTTCTTCAACCTCTTGGCGAAAGGCGGGTGATTTCGGACCCGAAACGAATTGACATTCAACGCGAAACCCCTTAGAAGATCGGTAGTTTCGCACAGCTGCGACCGGACCCGCCCCAGTCAGGCGGGTTTTTCATTTCCAGTTTCATAAGGTTAGCGCAGTTCATACCCGCAAGGTTGCGTTCGAACCCGCGCCGCGCTCAGGTAATGCGTTCGAAGTTGTCTAGAAGCAGGCGCGCAACGGCCCTCTGTCTGTCGCCGACGCAAGTGCAGAGGAACCAGCGCTCCCCCATGGCATCGCAATAGGTATTGCCGACACAGATCTCAAACTTGAGCAATAGCCCCTCCAAGTCGGGACGTTTGCTTGCGGGAACTATGTAGTATTCGGTGTTGCCCATGCCCTCTAAGCCACCACGCATTAGCTCGGCCGGTCAAGAGTACAAGCATCTCTACCGCTCTAAGGACTGGCATGGCCCGCGCGGGTTAAGGCAACAGGCGCTATTGCGAGACAACTACACCTGCCGGCGCTGCGGCTGCCTTCTGGTCACCGGCAACCGGCATCATCCGCGCGCCGCGGTGGTCAACCACATCAAGCCACACAAGGGCGACCCGGAACTGTTCTTCGACCTGGAGAACACCGAGAGCGTCTGCAAGGCCGACCACGACACGCTGATCCAGCGCGAGGAAGCCAGAGGCTACACCATCGGCTCAGGCTTAGACGGGCGGCCAGTGGATCCAAGGCATCCGTGGAACCGATAGTTCCGGACAATCGGTGGTGATCTGGCACTCTGATTGATGCGCCGATTGCAATTGAAGGTTTCTACGCTGGATCAACAAGAAAAACCGCAGGTTGACTCGACTCTCCAGACTTCTCCCGCTTTCATTCTGCGGGAATTCTGGGAGAGGCGCCTTGGAAAAGACTTTTACTTTTAGATTTTACGACATTTCGCGATCAAAGGCGTCAATACCTCCGATGGTAGACATCCTCCGCCAGGTCCACGGCATTGCGGACAAGGCCAAGCGCGAGGTGCTTCTCTCGAGTGATTACATCGTCCGGTTAGAGAATCTGGAAGATGACGGGGCGGACGCGGTCGTTGGTGAGTTGTTGCGCTGCCAGAAAACAAATTTGCCTGCCGAGATCGCAGGCAGCGCGAGGAAAACCCTATCGGCCGAGCGGTTGGGTCACAGTGTAGTTTTTCGACTAAACCACAGAACCGGTGCCTTTGGCATTCAGCACGATGTCAGGATCGTGTCGCCAGGTCGTGTCCTAGACTACGTCGCCGCCTTCAACCCTGCCGCAATTTATTCTATGACACCAAAAGTGAATGCTGAGGCTTGGAAGAAGTTCAACGCTGGCCAAACCAGAAAGCTCTCGATCAGGATCGCTAACCCAGAAAGCATGGACGATCTCAGCGGCAGCGGAAAGGCCGCAAGCATGGGGATACGCTCAATGGCTGAGGCTTACGATGCCCCCTCTATATCCTTGGAAATCTCCATGGGGCATCACAAGGGCTTCTTGTCGCAAGCAGTTAGCGGGCTAGCGACTCAATTGGTCAACATGGTCTCGCCGAGTGCCCGCCTGGACAAACTGTCGGCGGTCACAATTGTTGGCGACGAACGGGAAGAGATCGATCTGATTGAGGATCGCATTGTTTCCAGAGATACATTGCAAATCCACGATCGCGATCCCGAAGTGAATTGGAAGGTGAAGAGAGACTATCTCTGCGCTGAAATGAAGAAGATAACGGGATGATCGATTTCATTGAGAAACGTGGACCGATGCTGATCGCGTTGGTGACGGTGTCTCTTCTTTTCTATTTCAGAGAGTGGATGGTCGCCAGGGCAGTTGCAAAAGACGTTGATTTTGGAAACCTATATTCTGCAGTCTTAAACTGGTCTGCCATTCAAACAGGTTTCCTTTTCGGAATTTTCGGGTTCGTTGCAGGCAAAAATGACGGCTTCATCGCAGCTGTCCGCAACACAATCGAGATGCGTCAATTCTCAAGATACATGAGAACCGCGATGGCTCTTGGTTTTGGCGTGACGCTTGGGTCAATCCCGCTGATGGTCGTAAATTTTAGCATCGTACCTGACTCAATGACACGGTATCTGATCTTTTGCGGGTGGGCATTCATCTCCATTTGGTCATTTTTATCTTTTGGGCGCGTGGCATACGTGTTCGGGATACTGGTCCGGCCAAAAGATAAGGAGCGCTTCCCGGGATAGCCATTGCTATGCAGGGTGCTTCGGCCTCCCCTTTCTATTGATGTGCGGGACGGCCACACAGCCAATGGCCGGCCGGTCGATCCGCAACCAACGGAACCGGTGAGAAGCATGGCCCGCAGCGCAGGCAAAAATTACAATCGACGGTAACGAGTTGACATCGAGCATCCGCATAGGGGTGCGCGTGCCCCGCATGTTCGGGCTCCGCATGTGGATTGCCACCTGTCTATTCGAGCTCGCCGGATTGGCGACTGGTTTTCGAAGGCGACGCGGACGACTTGGCCTCGACCCGGTGACCCCAGGGGGTGGGCGAAACGCTGGAGCCGATCGCTTCGGTGACCCGCGCCCCCCCTCCGTTTGCACCGAGACCAATTTCAAACACAAAAGTTGAGGCATCCCCTACGGGGATGAGGCGTCATGAATGTAATCGAGGGCACCGGCGCCGTCGTCGTCGAGCCCGATTGGGAGTCGCTGTTCTCCGATGTTCTGGAGATCGCAGCCGCCCGGGAGCACTGGCGCATCATCACGACCGAACTGAAGGACCGGCAGCTGCTGGCGGCGGCCAACGGCCATTCGGTCCAGCGCCTGGTCTGCGCCTACCTGATGTTCGATCGCATGTACCGGGAGGTCGCCGAGAACGGCGTCGTCTCCAAGCCGCGCCGCGGCAACACCAAGGCCATCGCGCGGGTGAGCCCCTATTTCACGGCGATGCGCGAAGCCGGCTCCGATGCGGCCGCGCTCGAGGCCGAGCTTGGCATTTCGCCGCGCCGTCGCGGATCGGTGACCAAGGCCGAACGCAAGCAACGGCGGGAACGGGCATCTGATGCATATCTCGGCAAGGCCGGCGGCTGACGATGCTGCCACGCTTTATGCCTGCGACGTCCTCGACGGAAAAGTCGTCGCCGGCGAGTTCGTCAAGGCAGCGGCGCGGCGGCATCTGAAGGATCTCGACAGTGGCGCGGCGCGCGGCCTGTCGTTCAACGTCGACAAGGCCAAGCATCATTGTGGATTGTTCCCGGCGATCCTGACGGTTACCGAGGGCATCGCGGCCGGCAAGCCGTTCCACCTGCTGCCGTGGCACGGCTTTGCAGTCGCCTCTTTGTTCGGCTGGCAGCGCGCCGACGGACTTCGCCGCTATCGCATGGCCTGGCTGGAAACCGGCAAGGGGCAAGCCAAGTCGCCACTGATGGCCGGCATCGGCCTCGACCTGATGGGCTTTGCCGGGAAGGACCGCTCGGAAGTCTACGCCATTGCCGGCGACAAGGACCAGGCCAACGTCCTGTTCAAGGATGCGGTGGCCATGTGCCGCGCCAACCTGCCGGATCGCGAGGAAGACGAACAGGAATCGCTGGAGTCGAACGGTACGGTTGTCATTCGCGGTACCGGCGATAACGCTTGGAAGATCGAGCATCCGGCAACGTCTTCCAAGTTCCAGTCCATGGCCTCGGTGGATTCGATCTCTGGCCCTCGTCCCTATGGCGTGCTGGCCGACGAGATCCACGAGTTCAAGACGGCCTATGCGCTGCAGATCTGGAAGGCGGCCATCGATAAGATGAGCGGTGACCCGCTGATGATCTTGGGCACCAACACGCCGGCCACGAACCAAATCGTCGGGACCGAGTATTCCGAGCTGTTCCAGAAGGTAGTCACCGGCCAGGCCGAAGACGACAGCCTGTTCGCCTTCATTGCCCGTGTCGATGAGAAGGATCGCGAGACCGTCTTCGACAACGAGGCATGCTGGGCCAAGGCGCTGCCGGCGCTCGGTGTCACCTATCCGATCGACAACGTCAGGAAGCGCGTCACCACCGCCAAGCTGATGTTGTCCGAGGCGCTGACGACCAAGCGACTGTACTTCGGCATCCCCGGTGGAACCGAGGGCTTCTGGACAACACAGGAGGCTTGGGACAGTTGTCAGGGCGTCGTCGATGAGGACGAAATGGTCGGCTCACCGTGTTGGCTCGGGCTCGACCTGTCCAAGAAGAACGATCTGACCGCGCTGTCGGCGTGCTGGCGCAAGGACCTGAAGCTGCACGTCAAGACATGGTACTTCACGACCAAGGCCGGCATTCATGACCGCAGCCGAGCCGACAACGCGCCCTATGCCGAATGGGCTGAAAGAGACCTGATCGAGGCCGTTCCGGGCGCCACCATCGATTACGAGTTCGTCGCGGCCAAGGTCAAAGCGCTGGTCGACCGGCACGACGTGCAGTTCCTCGCCTTCGACGCGGCAAAGATCGGTGACTTTATCGACGCCTGCAGCCGGATCGAGTTCGACGTATGGAAGTTCGAGGGGCCGGATGCGCCGGCCGGAACAGGCCTGAAGCTGGTAAGTCATGGCCAGGGCACGCGCATCGTCTTTGTCGAGCGGGCCCTGTGCATGCCGAAATCCATCGAACGGCTCGAGGACGCAATTCTCGACGGCGTCATCACCATCGACACCAGCCCGGTGACGACGATGTGCGCGGCCAACGCGATCATCGTGAGCGACCCGATGAACAACCGCGCCTTCGACAAGAAGCGCAGCCGCGGTCGCATCGACGGCATGGTCTCCATCGCGGAGGCGGTCGGGGCGGCGCATAACGAATTCAGTGGGGACGCCGGTATGGACGACTATTTCAAACATCTGGCGGCCGCCGAATGAAGCTCCTTCGCACCATGGCCCTCAAGGCCGCCACTGCTGTTGTCCGCAATCTCTCCATTCGCGAACCGGACGGATGGTATTCGGACGGCATGCGCGGCGATGCCGGTGAGATCGTCACCAGCGAATCCGTGCTCGGCCTGTCGGCGGTGTGGGCGTGCGTGAACCTCTTGTCGGGCACCATCGCCAGCCTGCCCCTGATGGTCTACCGCCGCGACCGCCATGGCGAACGGGTCGAGGCGCGTGACCATCCGCTCTACCGCGTGCTGCACGACAGCCCGAACTATGACCAGACGGCGGTGGACTTCTGGGAATTCGTCTGTGCGTCTCTGGAACTGTGGGGCAATGCCTATGCCCGTGTCGACCGCTCGGCCGGCCAGCTGCTGGGCCTGCATCCGATCAACCCGAGCATGATGTCGGTACGGCGACTGACCAATGGCGATCTTGAGTATCGCTGGTCGCAGGACGGCAAGACCCATGTCGAGACCGACAAGGCCGTGCTGCACATCCGTGGCTTCGGCGGCAATCCGCTCGGCGGCATGTCGACGCTGCATTTCGGCCGCAACACCTTCAGCCTCGCCCGTGCGATCGACCGTTCTGCCGGGGGCATGTTCAAGAACGGGCTGCGCCCTTCCGTGCAGCTGGTGTTCGAAAAGTGGTTGACGCCGGAACAGCGCGCGCTCGCCCATGATGAACTGGCCAAGAAGTATCTTGGCGCGGTGAACGCCGGCAGGCCGTACATCTCCGAGGGCGGGGCCAAGATCGAAGCGATCTCGATCAAGCCCGAGGATGCCCAGATGCTGCAATCGCGCGGCTTCTCGGTGGAAGAAATCTGCCGCTTCTTCGGGGTGCCGCCGTTCATGATCGGCCACACCGAGAAGTCGACCAGCTGGGGCACCGGCCTTGAGCAGCAGACGCTCGGCTTCCAGAAGTTCACGCTGCGCCGTCGCCTCAAGCGCATCGAACAGGCCTGCGAAAAGCAGCTGCTCACGGCTGCTGACCGGGCCAATGGCGTCACCATCGAGTTCAATCTTGAAGGCCTGCTGCGCGCAGACAGTGCCGGCCGCGCGCGCTTCTATCAGCAGATGACGCAGATCGGCGCCATGACCATCAACGAGGTGCGGGCGCTGGAAAACCTGCCGCCGGTTGAAGGCGGCGACGTGCCGCGCATGCAGATGCAGAACGTGCCGATCACAGAAATCGACCGCGAAGCGATCCGACAGATCATCGCTGAAGAACGGGGATAGAGATCATGAAAACCAAGGATTTTGCCCTGCACGTCAAGGATGTGTCGGACGAAGGAACCTTCGTCGGCTACGGCTCCATCTTCGGCAATGCCGACAGCTACGGCGAGATCGTGGAGCCGGGCGCGTTTCTCAAGAGCCTGTCGCGCCATACGAAGGAAAAGAGCAAGCCGCTGATGCTGTGGCAACACAACCCGAATGAGCCCATCGGGGTCTGGGACGATTTGACCGAAGATGCCAAGGGGCTGAAGGGGACCGGCCGGCTGGTGCTGGAGACGACGCGCGGCCGGGAGGTCTACGCGCTGCTGAAGGCCGGCGCGGTTCGCGGCCTGTCGATCGGCTACCGCGAGATCAAGGCCGAACCGGACGGCAATCTTCGCCGCCTGAAGGAACTGGACCTGATGGAGATAAGCGTCGTGTCGTTTCCGGCCAACCGCCGCGCGAGCGTCGCCGCCGTCAAATCTGAACGTATGGATGAGTTCGCCCGCCGGCTGCGCGATGGCGATCCCATGCCGATCAAGGAATTCGAGGACATCTTGCGCGAGGCAGGCGTCCCGAAAAGCATGGCCGTGCAGATCGCCTCTGTCGGTTATGCCAAGGCCATTCGGAGCGAGTCCGAGGGCGATCAGGCGAATGATGCGGTCGCGTTGCTGAAGGCATTGCGCGGCTAATCCTCCCCTCATTGTCCAGAAAGGACATTGCCATGAAGACGAATATCGCCACGATGCTGGCGGTAGCGGTGATCGCTGCCATCGGCGTGTTCACAGCCGGCGGCGCCTATGCTGCTGTCGGAGCCATCGATCCATCCGCACTCGCCGGGCTCGCGCCACTCGCCGCCGTCGGCGCGGGCGGCATCGCGCGGCTGGCCGCCTCGACCATCGGCCCGCGCATCTTCTTCGCGCCTCCCGACGATACCGGAACCAAGTCGGCGGCGGAGCTTGCCGCCGAGATCAAGGCTGAGCATCAGCGTTCGGTCGATGCCGTCAAGGCAATTGCCGAGGACGCGCTCGGCAAGGCCAAGTCCGGCGAGGAGCTTTCGAAGTCGCTGAAGGAGCAGGCCGACGAGGCGCTGATCAAGATGAACGGCCTGACCGAGCAGCTTGCCGAAATGGGGCAGAAGCTCGCTCGTGTCGACCTGGGAGGTCGCGAAGGCAGCAAGTCGTTCGGCCAGCAGTTCATCGAATGCGCTGAGCTGAAGGCGCTTTCCGACTCGCCCCGCAGCGGCGCCAGCGCCAGCATGCCGATCAAGGCCGACATTACCACGGCCGCGACCGGTGACGGTGGCGCGGGCGCGGGTATCGCCCCGAACCGCCTGGCCGGGGTGCTGGAATTGCCGCAGCGTCGCCTGACCATCCGCGACCTGCTGACGCCGGGCAACACCGACAGCCCGCTGATCCAGTATGTGCAGGAGACCGGCTTCAACAATGCGGCCGCGCCTGTGGCGGAAGGCGGCCTCAAGCCGCAGTCGGACCTGAAGCTCACCGACAAGGACGTGTCGACGAAGGTGATCGCGCACTGGTTCCGCGCCTCCAAGCAGATCCTGTCGGACTTCGCGCAGATCCGCTCGATGATCGACGGACGCCTGCTCTACGGCCTGGCACTGGTCGAGGAAGCTCAGCTGCTGAACGGTGACGGCACCGGCGAGAACCTGCACGGCATCATCCCGCAGGCGACCGCCTACGCCTTCCCGACCGGCTACACCGCGCCGACGCCGGTCACCGGCATCGACACGCTGCGCATCGCCCAGCTTCAGGCGGCGCTTGCCGAATATCCGGCCACCGGTCACGTGCTCAACCCGATCGACTGGGCGTCCTTTGAGACGCTGAAGGACAAGGAAGGCCGCTACATCATCGGCAATCCCCAAGGCACGACCCAGCCGACGCTTTGGGGCCTGCCGGTGGTGTCCACCCAGGCCATCGTGGTCGGCAAGTTCCTCACCGGCGCGTTCCGCCTCGGCGCCCAGATCTTCGACCAGTGGGCGAGCCGGATCGAGGTCGGCTTCCAGAACGACGACTTCGTCAGGAACAAGGTGACGATCCTCGCCGAAGAACGCCTGGCGCTGGCGGTCTACCGTCCCGAGGCCTTCATCTACGGAAACGTGCAGCCGGCGGCCGAAGCCCCCGGCGATTGATCGTTCCGCCCATTACGAGGGGTGGCGATCACGCCGCCCCTCCCATGAACCAAGAGAGGCTTGCCATGAAATATGACGTTCTGCGCCGGCACATCGGCGACAAGCTCTACGAAGAAGGTGATCAGCGCGAGGCAGAGGAGCGCGACGTTGCGCATCTGGTGAAAAATGGGGTGCTGCGCGCGACGGCCGGAGAGGCCGCCACTCTCCGGGACGATGGTCCAACCGTGGCCGCGTATGTGGCGGCTGGGTATCTGGCCAAGAATTATCCGCCGCAGGGCTATGCCGCGCGCAGCACGCCCGAGGAGATCGCCCAGGCGGTGGCCGTCCAGGAGGCGGAAGCCAAGGAGAAACTGGAGCGGGAAGCCACGGCAGATCGGCAGAAGGCCGAAGACGCTCTCGCCAACAAGGTCGACGAGGCTCATGCCAATAAGGCCGAGAAAGCCGCGCCGAAAAACAAGAGCGCCGGCTGATGCTCGCACCCGTCCGCGTCACCGCCCCGGCCCTTTTGCCCGTCTCACTTGACGAGGCCAAGGCGCATCTGCGCGTCGATTACGACGATGATGATGCCCTGATCGAAGCTTATCTGGCGGCGGCGGTTGACCACCTCGACGGCTGGACCGGCATTCTCGGCCGCTGCCTGGTCGAGCAGGAGTGGCGGCAGGATTTCGAGGTGTTCGCGCGATGCCTGCCACTGCCACTCGGCCCGGTGATCTCGATCACGGCCGTATCCCATATCGACGAGGCCGGCGAGGCTGTGACGGTCGAGGTCGACGACTATGCGCTCAAAGTCGATGCTGGCGGCCGGGCGCGCGTCGAGCTCGCCGGCGGTGTCTCTATCTCCGGCTCGGTCAGCATCGCCTATAAGGCCGGCTATCGGAACGCGACCGGCGATGAATCGACAAGCACAGTGCCGCCGGCGATCAAGGCCGCCATCATGCTCATGGTCAGCAACTGGTATCAGAACAGTGCCGCGGTCAATGTTGGCAACATGGTCAACGAAATGCCGTTCGGCGTGGCTGCACTGATCGGCCCTTATCGAAGGCCCGGCGTCTGATGTGGGTTCGCTTCACCGATGTCTTCAGGTGGTCGCCACCGGAAGCGAATCGCGCCTGGTCGCAGACGATCCAGCCACCCGTCCAAAATGTCACGCGCGCCTGCGCTGCAGCCGCGATTGCGGCCGGCAAGGCTGAGAAGGTGACGCGGCCGCGCAAGCAGAAGGAGACGCAGGCATGATGCGCGGGGCCGGGATGCTGCGCGAGCGCATCCATTGCCAGGTGAAGGGGCCGGCGACCGACGAGCTCGGCAACCCGGTACCAGGCGGGGATAGCTGGACGACGCAGTTCTCTGTGCGGGCCGGGTTTCAGCCGCGCAACGGCGGCGAGGCTGTCGTTGCCGGCCGGTTGCAGGGCGTGCAGCCCTACATCGTGACGGTGCGCCAGAGCAGCGAGACCCGCCGGATCACCACCGGGTGGCGCCTGGTCGATGCCCGCAACGAGACGCGGATCTTCAACGTGCGCACCGTTGCCGATCCTGACGGCAAGCGCCAGTGGCTGGAAATGTTGGTCGAGCACGGCGTGGCGAGCTGATGGCGATCAAGGCAAAGTTCATGGGCCGGGAGGCCTTGACCAAGCGGCTGCGCCAGCTCGTGCCGGAGATCGAGCAGATGACCGCAGCCGCCCAGCTCGAGGCGGCCGAAGATCTAGCTGCCGCGATCGAGGCGCGCGCACCGATCGGAGAGGGCGACGACGCGGGTGACTATCGCGCCAGCATCAAGGGCGGGCGCATCGCCGATAATCCAGGCAAGGCCGTCATCGGCGTCAGCTCGACGAAGGATCCGAACGCGACCGGCGTGTTCGCCGACTTCAAATGGCGGTGGCTGGAGTTCGGCACGGCCGAGCGCACCGTCAAGAAGACCGGCAAGTCGTCTGGCCGCATGCCGGCGCAGCCGCACATCTTTCCGACCTATCGGGCGAAGAAGAAGGCGATCCGCCGCAAGGTGGCGAGCGCGATCAACCGTGCCGTCCGCCAGACGAAAGGCAAGTAGCATGGCCGCACCACAGAGAGAGCTCGTGCTGTTTGCGCGCGACCGGCTGCTGAAGGCTGTCAACGTCTCGGCGCTGATCGGCAACCGGGTGTGGTATCGCGCGCCAGAGGGCGCGGCGTTCCCGCACATCGCCAACTTCGACACCTTCGGCGTGCGTGATGACGCCAGCTGCATCAGCGGCGAAGAGGTCTCGCTGAACGTGCATGTCTGGACACGTGACGGCCTCGACCCGCTGCAGGACGCCCGCGCCATTGCGCATGAGGTCGCCGTTGCCCTGCATGATTTTCCGCTGCCGTTGTCGTCGAACCAGCTGGTGACGCTGGAGCACCGCGGCACCCGCGTCTTCTATGACCCAGACGGACTGACAGGTCACGCGGTGGTCGAGTTCCGGGCAATCGTGCAGACGAACGCCTGACCAGCCGTCTCGCCCTTCGGCAAGGCATCTCATCCTTGAAAGGAACCACCATGTCACAGCAGAAAGGCAGGCTGCTGCTCATCCGCATCGGCGATGGGCAGACGCCGACCGAGGCCTTCGCCAATCTCTGCGGTCTCAAAACCCGCAGCTTCAACATGTCGGCGAACGAGGTCGATACGACCATTCCCGACTGCAACAATCCGGGCGGCCCCGTGCAGAAGACGTCGGAACCGGGCATCAGCAGCCGCACCTTCAGCGGTTCGGGCAAATTCGTCAGCGGCGCCACACAGAAGATTCTCATGGATCACGTGCGCGCCACCACCGTGTTCAACGCGCAGGTCGTTGTGCCTGGCGACGGCGAATATGAAGGTCCGTGGATGGTCTCGAATTTCGAGCTGTCCGGCGAAGACGAGGGCACGATGGACTTCTCGGCCACCTTTTCCGCCGCTGGCCCGCTCGAATTTACCGCGGAAGAGTGATCATGGAGCATTCCGTCAATGGCGCGCGGGGCGAAGTCGCCCTGCGCATCGGCTCCGTCGATCTGGTCATCGCGGCCGAGATCGGTCGGCTTGCGGCCCTCTCGACGGCGATCGAGTGCCGGTCGCTCTATGAGCTCTATGCCCGTCTGTTCGGGGTCGAGCCTGCGGCGACCGTCGCCGGCATCAAGCATCTGACCGTGAAGGGCGATGCTGCCGCCGCGTTGCGCGAGTTGAAGCTGCATCACTTCGGCGCCTGCAAGGATGCCTTCGCGGCGGCACTGGATCATCACCTCGGCGACGGCGCGGGAAAAGGCGAAGCCGCCGGCGAGGCGGCGACGACAAGCCCTTTCCCTGGCGCGACTGGCTGAAAACGGCAGTCGGGCCTCTCGGCTGGCCCCCGGCGGTCTTCTGGTCGGCGACGATTACCGAGTTCTTCGCAGCGTGCGACATGTTCAACGAAATGCATGGCGGCGAGCAGAAGCCCGATGCTCCGACCGAGGATGAGATGGCGAAGCTGTTGGAGAGATACGGGTGAGGCGGCCGCATCTTACGCGTCGCTATGCAGCTTTGCCACGAATCCCCCTTTAGGTATCCAAAATGTCAAAAGACCTTGAAGAGCTTGTCCTCTCCATCTCCGCCGACAATCGGCAGATGCTGCGCGCGCTCAGGAAACTGGAGGGCGATACCAGCAAGTCGACGCGCGAGATCGAGCGGCGCTTCCATGATATGGGGCGACGGATAGACGGCTCCATGTCGGGCGTGGGAAAGGCCGTATTCCGTGATTTCGAAATGCGGGCGCAGGTGCTTTCCGGCCGGCTGGGACCGCTCGGCACCGGGATCTCGGCGCTCGGGCCTGCGGGTCTCACCGCCGCCGCCGGCATTGGGGCGCTGGTCCTCGGGCTCGGAGCCGGCATTTCTTCTGCTGCCGAGGCTGACCGCATTTTCCGGCGCTTGGACGCCGTATTGAAAGCCGCCGGCGGTGCGGCCGGCTTGACGGCCACTCAGATCAATCAGTTTGCCGGCGAGCTGCAGCATTCCACCGGCATTGCCGTCAACGAGATCAACGCCGCCGCGGCAGCGCTTGCTACCTACACCAATATTTCCGGCGAGAGATTCAAGGGCGTCATCAAGCTTTCGTCCGACATGGTGGCCGTCTACGGCGGCAATCTGCGTGAATGGGCTGACAAGATCGCCCGTGCCATCGATGATCCTATCCAGGGCTTTGCCGCCCTCAAGCGGGCCGGCTTCCAGTTGACCGACGCTCAGCTCGACCTGGTCGAGGGCATGCGCAAGGTCGGCGACGTCGCCGGATACCAGTCGGAGATGATCAAGATCCTGTCCGACAGCCTGGGCGGTACAGCCGGCGAGCAGGGCAAGGGCTTGGCCGGCTCTTTCACCCGCGCAAAGGACGCGGCGGTTCGGTTTCTTGAGGAGATGGCTAGGTGGAAGCTCATCCAAGGACCGGTCGAGGGAGCGATCAATTCGATTGCAGACGGCTTAGAGAATCTCGCCGATAGGGCGGAGCGCATGCGCAAAATCGAGATCGACGTCGGCATCAACGTGGTCGATCTGAACCGGCAGATCGTCGCCATCGAAGACAGGATTGCGAACATCCGAGCGGGCAAGGAAGGCGCTATTTCGCAAAATGCAACAGGCCTGATCGCGGGACTTGAAGCCAAGAAAGCCAAACTCGAGAGGGACATGGAGGCCTTGATCGAGCGCGGACACAAGGAGGTTGCCGAACTCGCCAAGGTCCAGACCGGCGAACGCCTGGCGCAGTGGGGCGCTGCCACCGACCTGATCAAGGACAATGCCAAGGCAGCCGAGGAGGCCGGCAAGGCGTATCTGACGGCACAGGAAAAGCTTTCCATCCTCGGGACGACGTACGACGACACCAAGGGCAAGATCGAGAAAGCCCGCGAACTGTGGAAGGCGAGCGCCGCCGAACTCAAGACGATGACAGACGAGGAAAGGGCCACCTATGAGGCGCGTGGCAAGGCGATCGACGAATGGGCGGCGGCCGAAGCGGATGCCTATCAGCGCCATTCCGCAGCGCTGCAAAAGCAGATCGAGAATGAGGCCAAAAGAGCCGAGTCAGCCCGCTCCAAGCGCGACGAGGTAAAGGCGCTGATTTCCGATTTGGAGCACGAGCTGTCCATCATCGGCAAATCCAGTACGGTGCAGCGCATCTCCAACGAGCTGCGCCGTGTCGGCGCCAAGGCGACGCAGGACCAGCGAGATGCAATTGAAGACCTGATCATCAAGATCGAGCGGGAGAAGGAGGCGCAGGAAGCCGCCAACAAGGCCCAGAAGGATTTTCAGGATGGCATTCAGCAGATGTCTTCGGACGCTGTCGACGCGCTCGGGCAAGTCATCTCTGGCACGGAAGACGCCGCGGACGCTTTCAAGCGGCTGGCCATCGAAATCGTCAAATCGGCCCTCACCGGCAAGGGCGCCTATGCCGACTTCTTTGCCGCGCTGGCCAATGGTGGCGGAAGCGGCTTTCTGGGTTCGTTGTTTGGCGGCCTTTTCGGCGGTGGTGGGAACTACTTCCCGCCGGCACCGGCTGCGCCGCTGCCGTTTCTGGCCAAGGGCACCAACAACCACAAGGGAGGGCTGGCCATCGTCGGCGAGGAAGGTCCCGAGTTGGTCGACCTGCCGCGCGGTTCCCAGGTCATCCCCAACAGCCGAATTGCGGACATGCTTGGCAGTGTGCCGGAGGTGATCCTGCCGCAGGCGCCGGGGCTGTTGGCTCAATCGCCTGGTGGCACCAGGCAGGACATCCATGTCACGGTCGGCTGGTCACGCTCGGCGGACGGCAACCTGAAGCCGTTCATCGAGGAAGTGTCGCAGAACAACGTCAAGGCCGGGCTGGCCCAGTATGACAAGGGCTCGGCCTATCGCGCGGCGCGTGATCTCAGAGAGGTCAACCGCCGCGGCTACGGAGCGTAGTTGCCATGATCGACCTCATTGCCACGGTGCGCTTCCTCGCGTCCTATCCGCAGCTGCAGCGCGCCGTCAGCATGTCGCGCTACGGCAACCGGGCGACGTCATTCATGGAAAAGGGAGACCCGTTCTGGACGGTCGACATGCAGACCGTGCCGATGCGCGCCGACGAAGCCTTGCGGCTGCAGGCGTTTGTCAGCTCGGCGCGCGACGGCATGGAGACGATCGTCTATAGGCCGACACATATGTGTCTGCCGCAGGCCTATTGGGGCAAACCCGACCACCCGCACATTGCCGCCACCGGCGTGCTTGGCCTGGTGACGGACGGAGCCAAGGTCAGGCTCGACAATGTGTCGCCCGGGTTGACGCTGACCACCGGCGACCTGATTTCCTTCCGCAGCGGCGACCACCGGCAGATGACGCAGGTTCTGGTCGGCGCGACAGCGGCGGCCACAACGCTCACCCTCACCCTCGACCAGCCGATCGCCTCCTACATCGCGCCCGGTGCCGCGGTGCGGTTCAAGAACCCGGAGCTGAACACGCGGCTGGTTCCCGGGTCGTTCCAGATGGGCATGGCGCCGTTCCCGGTCGCGTCCTTCCAGCTGATCGAGGTTCCGAAGTAATGGCTTTCCCGGCGCGCCTGCAGCAGCTGCTCAACGAAGGCAGGGGCAAGATCGCCTCTGCCGTCCGCTTCGAGTTCGGCACCGGCATCTATGGCTTTTTCTCCGGCAAGGGCAGCATCGATTATGACGGGCTGACCTACAACGGCAACACGCTGATCTCGATCGACGAGCCGCCCTATGCGCTGGGCACGGCGGCGCAGCCGCTGACCATGCGGCTCCCGGCCCGCGCCGACTTCGGCCTGACGCCAGACAAGCTCCGGCTGATCGAGCAGGAGGAATACAAGGGCCGTCCGGTCACGCTCTACGATTTCTATTTCGACCCGGACACCAGCGCCTTCCTGCACGCCGAGCCGGTTTTCTACGGCTATGTCGACGTCATCGACCACCGCGAGGAAGGCGGCGAGGCGTGGCTGGAGGCGCAGATCGAGACCGGCGCCATCGACAACTTCCGGGAAGGCTACCGCTTCGCCTCGCATGAGGACCAGCAGCTGGTGTCACCGGGAGACATGTTCTTCGAGCACGCCGCGAGGCTTCGCAATGAGTTCTTCAATTACAAGTTCGAGAGTTGACGGCTGGGATCGGGCGGTCGAGGTGGTCGCCACGCGGCACCTCGCGATAGCCCCCAAATGGGGGGTGTCCGACTGCCTGATGACCGTTGGCGACGCCATCGCGGCCGTGACCGGCGGTGATCCGTTCCAGGCGTTCCGTGGCCGCTACAAGACCGAAGCCGGCGCGGCTCGCAAGATGCGCCAGAACGGCTGCAAGAACGTCCGCGACGTCTTCGAAACCTTCCTCGGCCTCGAGCCGGTCAACCGGCTGTCGGCGCGGCGCGGCGACGTCGGCGTCGTTACCATCAATGGCGAGTATGTCGCCGGCTTCGTCTGCGGCTCCGGCTTCGCGATCAAGCAGCCGCACGGGCTGTCGTTCCTGCCGGTCACCGACATCGACCAGGCTTACAAGGTAGGCGCATAGATCCATGCCATTTCTAGCACCTTTAGCCGCTGCCATCGGCGGGATGGCGGCGAGCGTTGCCGCGTGGGCCGCAGCCAGCCCCATTCTCGCCGGCATTGCGCAGGCGGCGTTCGGCCTGGCGATCAAGTATGCGCTCGGCCGCGCATTTCCGCAGAAGAGCCAGAGCCGCGCCGCCCAGCTCGAAACGCAATACGGCGCAAACATTCCGCGCTCGGTCATCCTCGGCACCTGCGCCACCGAAGGCCATCACATCTACCGCAATAATTACGGTTCCGGCGGGCGGCTGTTTCAGGACGTCTATGTCCTGTCGAACTTCCGAATCACCGGCGTGCCGCGCGTCCGCTACAACGGCAAGTGGCGCACGCTGACCCAGCAGGACGCCAACGGCTACTGGCTGGTGCCGAATGAGGGCACCAGCAACGACGACCACGACAATGTCAGGGTCAAGTTCTTCCTCGGCACCATGGATCAGGCGGCCGAGCCGACACTGGTCAACAATGCGCGGCCGAAGAGCCGCTGGACGGCCAAGCATCGCGGCGCCGGCGTTGCCTATGCCGTGGTGTTCTCGGAGCTGCGCAAGCAGGGCGACGGCCTGACCTCGCCGGCCAAGCTGCTGTTCGAGGTCAAGGGCGCACCGCTCTACGACTGGCGCAAGGATAGCTCGGTCGGCGGCAGCGGGCCGCATCGCTGGAACGACCAGTCGACCTGGGCGTACTCCGACAACCCGGTCGTCGAGCTCTACAATCTTGAACGCGGCTTCTTCAACGGCGCGCAGCGCATGGTTGGCAAGGGTGTGCGGGCCAGTCGCCTGCCGCTGGCCGAATGGACGCTGGCCGCCAACATCTGCGACGAGGCCATGCCGGACGGCTCGCGCCGCTACCGCGCGCATGCCATCGCCAAGGACGGCCCCGGCGCCAACCACGACGCCAACATCACGCCGATCCTCGAAGCGATGTGCGGCACGTGGGTCGAGCGCGTCGATGGCGAATTCCCGATTGCCGGGGCGCCGCAGGCCATCGTTGCCACCATCACCGACGATGACATCAAGGTCGGCGCGCCGCTTCGCTTCACCGAGAAGCGCAGGCGCCCCGAGCTGATCAACACCGTCGCGGCGTCCTACGTCTCGCCAGACGATTTTTACGAGATGCCGCCAGCCGCTACCCGCATCGATTCCGGTGCGCTCGCCGAAGACCGCGAGACACTGGCCAGCGCCATTCCGTTCAATGCCGTGACAGATGTGCGCCAGGTTGATCGCCTGGCCGACATCGCCATCCGCGGGGCGCGCTATCAGGCCTCGGCAGAGAACACCATCCATCCCCGCTTCCTCGACATCGTGAAGGAGGGGCGCTGGATCCGGTGGAACAGCGCCAAATATGGCGACCGCACCTACCAGGTGCTGACGCGCCAGCTCGGCGGGCACAACACCGATGGCGTGCGGGACATCACCGTGTCACTGCAGGAGATCAGCAACGGCGTCTTCGACCCGACAGCCTATGAGACGACGCCGCCGGACATCGTGGTCATCGATCCGCCGCAGTGGCTGTCGCAAGTCCAGAACTTCAAGGCCGTTCCCATTCTGGTGCAGGCCGATGGTGCCGGCAACATGGCCGGCGCGCGCCTGGTGTGGGACGCGGTCGACGACATCAGCGTGGCGGGCGTCGACATACAATACTGGCCCGCGAACGACCCGACGCAGGTGTTCACCAAGATCGTCACCGCCGACGTGTCGGTGACCTTCATCAGCGAGGGCCTGACCTCGCTCACCGACTGGTTCGTGCGCACGCGTCTGCGGGTCAGTAATGGCCGCGCCGTGGCATGGTCGGCCGCGACCCGCTTCAGGACGCTGGAAGTGGCGGCGCCGATCAATGTGCAGGTCGCCAACCTGGGCGGAGAGGTTCGCGATCTTGTCGAGCGCGGCAGCCAGCGGCTGGACGATCTGAGCCGGCAGGTCGAGTTCCTGGCCGCCAATGTCGGCTCGGCCAACATCGAGGACATCGTCGACCGGCAGGCCTTCATCAAGCAGTTCGGCCGCACCAAGGCGCTGATCGTCAAGGAAAGCGGCGAGCGGGTGAGCGCCGACGCGGCGCTGGCCTATGACATGACGCTGGTCGAGGCGCGGATCGACGATGCCGAGGGGCTGATCGCCGGGCAGGCGCTGGCGCTCAGCGAGACGCGGAGCGAGGTCACCGATCTTGGCGGCCAGGTCTCGGCGGTGTCGAGCGCGCTCACCTTCGTCTCGGCTTATGCCGAGCAGGGCAGCGCGCAAGGTCTGATGCAGTGGAAGGCCGAGGTGGGGCCAACGGGCTATGCCGTCAGCTACGCCATTCAGGGCAAGGTCAGTGCCGGCAGCGCCTGGCGCTATGGCGGCGCCTTCCTCGACGTCGGCGCGACCGGCGCGCGCTGGCGGTTCGTCGCCGACCAGATAGTCTTTGCCAATCAGCAAGGCGATGTGCTGGCGCTGTTTCAGCCGGGCACGAACTACCTCAACAACGCCTTCATCAAGGAACTGACGGCCGACAACATCAAGGCCGGCAGCATCGATTCGCCGGCGCTGGCCTTCGGCGCGGTGACCGAGCAGCGCCAGCTCTATGGCGACCGCACCTTCGACAGCAACCGCAGCTGGTCCGCGATCACCCTGGCCTCGGCGACGATCAACAACCAGGCCGCCAATCTGGTGTTCGTGTCCACCAACATCGAGATGAAACTGGCCAGGAGCAATTCGAACTCGCAGATCGGCGGGGAGATTAAGCTGCTGCGCAATGGCGAGGTGATCGAGAGCCGGCTGATCCAGCCATCCTCCAACCAGACGGGAACCTGGACGATCAGGAACAGCACGATCGACGATGGCGACGAGGCATCGGTGACCTATTCGGTCGTCATCGACGCCTTTCTCCTGATCGCGCCGGGTCAGTCGGCCTCGGCCACCTTCAAGAGCCGCTGCCGCCTGGTCTGGTGGAAGAAGTAGCCGACATGCGAAAATCGAGGGCACTCAACACATGACTCAGTCCTACAAGACCGGCACCGTCACGGTGGCGGCCGGATCAGATATTGTCGTCGGTAGCGGCTCCGCCTGGGCGCTGGCGCTGGTGACCGGCGGCCTGTTCTGCTGCGCCGGCATCTCAGTGCCGTGCACCGTCGTCGACGACACGCATCTGACGCTCGACTATCCATGGCATGGTGCCAATGGTGTCGGCCAGGCCTATTCGATCTTCCGCGAGACGGCGCAGGCTGCCAGCGCGGTGACGGCCAACGACCGACTGGCCGAGATCGCGGACCGGCTGAACAAGCTCAGCTACATCAACTTCGACGCCATGGGCACGCTGGCGCAGCGAGCCGCCTACGACACCGCCACGGAGGACTTCATCTTCCTCGACATCACGGCCGATCCGTTCGAGCTGTACATCAAGGCGTCGGACACGGCTGGCGACTGGGCTGGGCCGACCGTCTACGGACAGGGACCGGCGGGGCCACGCGGTGAACCGGGGCCGCAGGGTGCCGACAGCACGGTACCTGGCCCGAAGGGCGACAAGGGAGACAAGGGCGACAAAGGCGACAAGGGCGATCCTGGGCCGGAGGGGCCGCAAGGCGAGCCCGGCCGCGACGGCGACGGCGCTGGCGACATGGTTGCCGCCACCTACGACCCGACCGGGAAGAGCGCCGATGCCTTCGCCATGGAGAACATGGCGGAAGGAGCGGACGCCAAGGTCATGACTGCGGCCGAGCGGGCAAAGCTGGCCGGCATAGCGGCCGGTGCGCAGGTCAATTCGGTCACGAGCGTGGCCGGCAAGACCGGCGCGGTGACGCTTGCCGCAGCCGACATCAGCGATGCCAGCGCCGACGCCAAGGCGCTGCTCGCCAAGACCAGCGCCAACATGTTCGCGCAGATCAAGCAGGCCGCGACCACGGCGGCCACTGGCGTCACCCAGCTCGCGACCGCCGCGAACTATCGGGCCAAGGCCGCCGGCAATCTCGCGCTCACGCCGGCAGAGGCCTGGAACGCGGCCGGCTTTGTCGCCTTGACCGACGCGGCGCAAATCGCTGTCAACATGAACGACGGCTTCAACTTCAGTGTCGCGCTTGCCGGCAACCGGGCGCTCGGCGCGCCGTCCAATGCCGTGCCCGGGCAGTGCGGCGTATTCATGGTGACCGCGTCAGGCGCGGCGCGGACCCTGTCGAAGAGCACCGCCTATAAGGCTGATCCCAGCATCGTCTGGCCCATCTCGATCGCCAGCGGCCAGACGGCTTGCCTGTTCTACGCTGTGCAGGATGCCTCCAGCATCATCATCACCGGCGTCATCAACACCCCCTCGTAGGAGCACCGCATGGGACCGCTTGTCCGCAAAATCGACGGCGTTTGGACCGAATGGACCGGCCACAACGAGCCGATGCCGAAGACCGTCAACACCCGCGAGGTGACCTATCAGGATGGCCGCGCCGAAACCGAGGAATGCGATCCCTATCAGTTGTTCGTCACGCTGTCGGCATCGGCGCTCGGAGGCTGGTCAGCCGAGGAACTGGCCGAGTTCGGGCTGGTGCGCGCTGTGCCTTTCGAGGCGCCAGCAGGCAAGATTGCGGTTGGCGGTGCGACCTACCTGGAAGACGGCGATTTGGTGCGGCAGCTGTTCAACACTGAAGACGCGCCGCCCCCGGCCGTTGAGCGGCGGATGGTCCGCAAGTCGACCGTGCAGGCAAGGCTGATCGAAACTGGCCTTATGGAGGCTGCATTTGCGGCGCTGACGAGCAATCCTGTCTTTTTCGCGCGCTGGTTCGCGCCAGACCAGCCCAGCGTCTATGCCGATGACACCGACGCGCTGGCGTTCCTTGATGCGATTGGCGCGGACGCCGGCACCGTCATGGCGGAGGATAACTGATGCTGCCGGGGATGGTGCCGATTGGCGTCGTGTCAATGATGCCGGTGGATTGCTCCTATATCGGCAAGTACTCATCTGCAACAAATTCATTTGCAAACGTCGGTTTTGGGGCGGTATCTCCAATGCGGCGCGTTTACATTGTCGGAAGCGTTACAAGAACTGACGCGCCCGGCAATGATACAACTGTCACCGGTGTAACCATCGGCGGCATACCGGCAACGATACACGTGCAGAACCAATCACTTCTCGCGTCAAATACGCGCCCCGTGTTATTCATCGCTTCCGCAGTTGTGCCGACCGGCACCTCTGGAACGGTTGTTATTACCGCAGACCAACCAATTAGCGGCGGGTATGTCGGATCATTTATGGCGCTAAATGCACGCGTTCCCAATTATCACGCTGGATATAGTGCGAATTCAAGTACCGCCAATCCAGACACAATATCGGTTTCACTCAATACTTTGAATGACGGCGTCCTCTTGGCTATTGCCTCCGATGCTCAAACAAGTGGGCCGACATTCACGTCGGGGCCGTCGAGTGTGGATACGGTAACAAATCAATACGCATCTAACACGCTTTTGCGGTTGGGAATGTTGACATCGACAAATTTCGGTTCGGTGACAACGACCTTCGGCAACGGCTCCAACGCTCGTTCAAACCTTGTTTGTATATCTATAGGGTGACGATCGAGGTCATTTTTGAAGCTGGCTGATGTCTGTCGGCATCAGGCTCGCGGCGCGGTGAGCGGATCCTGGGCGGCCGAGAAGCCAATTCAGATCATCCTGGTGCATTGAGAACGTTGCTTCGCTGCCTGCCAGCGACAAGTGGTGCGAGTCTGTGTAAAGGGATTTTCCATTCGAATACGGCAGGCAAACCGTAGCGCCGCAGAAAACATTGATGGGGTCGACATAACGCACGTCTTCGTGTCGGTCGGCCACCGCTTTGAGCATAGCAACAATTGGAGCGCGACGATCCTCGACAACCGAGCGTGTCAGGCCGCAAAAGTCCCACGCGATGCCCAGGCCGTTAGCGCGGAGAAGGCACGTAGGAATTTCTGCCGGAAATTCTGGGACTGGGCCAATTAGAAGGATGCGATTTACACCTCGCTTCTGCAAGTAAGAGATAGAGCGCTCCATTCCCGACTCCAGCAAGGCTAAGCGTTGCTCAACTTCGCCAGATGTTTTGGTACTGCGCCAGCCGATGCCGTGGATTTCGCGATTCCACGCGCCGGTCAGTATCGCCATTTCATAGCTAATTCCTTCAGCTTGAATGGCTGCGTTTGTCTCATCAAAATACTCTTTACATCGCTCGGCTGGGCCGCTGATGAGAAACGGGCGACAACCATTACTGTATTGGGTGACGATGCGAAAATCGCTCTCGGTACTCAGCCGAAAGAGATAAGGGTACAGCATTGCGGAGTGCGAATCCCCGGCTAGGAGGAGCGCGCGCTTGCCTGAAAGAAGGCTGGTGCATTCAACGTTGAACGTTGCGTCACGCCGGAGGAAGCATGGGTCCTTCTTCTCCATCTTGGCGCGTTTGTCAGTTCTAGGCCAAATCTCTGGTGTGATCGACATTTTAGCCACAGCGGCAGCGCCTGGCGCTATTGCCGTTGCAGACAAAGAAATCGCGGCACCAAGCGCCAAGCCGGCAAGAGTTATAGATGTTCTCCAGCCACCTGCGGACAGCCTCTGCCTTCTTTGCCCGATTGGTCGCTCGATGGTGATGTAGGTTATTATTGAAAGCAGCAGTGCGAGAATGACGATCCCAACGTCTTCTGTGAGCGTCGTCTGGCCGGCGCGCGTGATTCTCCAGAAGGTAAGCAGCGGCCAATGCCATAGATACCAAGAGTACGACACTAAGCCGATCGCGCGCAAAGGTTTGGTGGCGAGGAACTGAGTGGTAAAAGCTCGATCATGTACAATGCCAGCAAGGAGTAGTGCGGCTGCGCCGATCGTTGGCAGTGCGGCGAAATAGGAAGGATAGACAAGGTCGCCGCTGAAAAGCACAACGCTGGCGCCTATCGCCGCCAGCCCGACAAAGCCTACTACTTGCGCGGCCAATCTTCTCCCGGACAGATAGGGAGCAATACCGTAAACTGCTCCACCCACTGCAAACTGCCATGCGCGCAGTGGCGCCATGTAGAATGCGAGATTGCGCTCATCTCTGGTGAACATAATGCACGCAACAAATGAGGCGAGGACGAGCATGGACAACAAACTCGCTCGCACCATGCGCCGCGGCAAAAGTGCCGCGGCCATGAGGATGAACGGCGTGAGCAAATAAAACTGCTCCTCGACCGCCAGCGACCACATGTTGAGCAGGGGTTTCGTTTCCGCCGCGGCGTCGAAGTACCCCTGTTCGAGATACAGGTGAATGTTGGCACCCATCATGGCTGACCAAGCCATGGAGGCACCAAAGGCTTCAATTTCGGTCGGCGAAACGAGAACCACCGAGGCGATTATGCTGCTGGCTAGTAGGACGATCAGGAATGGTGGAACAATTCGAAGGGTGCGCCTTGCGTAGAAAGACCACAAAGAAAACTTGCCGGCCTCAAGCCCGCGCAAGATGATTCCGATAATCAGAAAACCGGAAATAACAAAGAATACATCTACGCCGATGAACCCGCCGGTTACGCCAGGCACTCCGGCGTGGTACAAAACTACCGCCAGGATGGCGATGGCTCGAAGCCCGTCTATGAACGGATAGTATGAATGACGATCAACTGATTCAGTCCTGGTCGATGATGCTAGCCGGTTTGCCATCCACATGATTTTCCCCGCCAGTGGTGCGCTGGCAGTGGCATATGTATTGAACAGATGCAACCGCGCTGCTTTGTCTGCGCGGGACAGATCATCGCCGTGACGGCATGACTGCTGGCGTGATGCCGTAGATTGCCAAGACGATGATCAAGGCCACGCATACCAGCAGCGCTATTCGACGGGCGTTCATGCGCCAAGCTTGCCACTTTCACAATATAAAGGTACAGTCTCTAAATATAAAGGTACAAGTCTCTCAATATAAAGGTACACGTCTCTCAATATAAAGGTACAAGGCCCTCAATGGAGCTGTGCCCATGACCAACATGACGCAACCATGCAACTTCACGCGCGATAAGTTGGCGGAATTTGTCGCCGCAGAGGTCGAGCACATCCTCGCGAAGTATGATCGCAGGATGTCTAGGGCGGAAGTGGTTGCCGGCGGAAAACTGGCTGGGGCTATTGTTGTGGCATACGCGAACCTTTCCCATAGCCAGATGGAAGCGGTTGGTAGGTCGCCGGATGAGATCGCAGAAGGTGCGGCGAAGTTCGTTTCCGGACTGGCTAAGGATGCCGAGACTAAATCGCCAGCCTTGCCGGACGTGATCGCCAGGGATCAAGAAGAAGAGGGCGAAATACCCAAGGTTCCGATCAGGGTGGACGACTGGGCTGGTCCAACCGCTGGCCCTACTTATCTTGAAGCAAACTACGGTATTTCTCGCTCCACCTTGCATAGGTGGCAGCGCCGGAACGCTGTAGTGGCGCTTCGCACTGGCGGCCGCAAGCACGTATTCCCATTGGAGCAGTTCATCGATGGTAGGCCGGTAAATGGGATTGAGCAGGTCGCGGCATTGATTCCGCATCCACGCTTCGCATGGCTCTGGCTCATTCAGCCTAATGAACATCTGAACTGGGCGAAGCCGATAGAGATGCTGAGAGCTGATCTGATGGTTGAGGTTGTCGCGGCGGCTAAACGGCACGCAGAACCGGTGTAATATCCCCGCCTGTGAACAAAAAAACCCGGCGGTTGCCCGCCGGGTCTCTCAAATCAGCTGACAAGCCGATTAGAACGAACGCTGGAAGCGCAGGAAGCCGCCCCAGGCGGACCGGCTCTCGCGGTCGCCTTCCTCGTTCTCGAAGCGAACCCGCTCCCAGGCCACTTCCGGGGTGATGACGAAGCCCGGAACGAGTTCGTAGGCGACGTTGGCCACAACAGCGGTGTGCGAACTTGCCGCGCGATCAAAATCTTCGTTGTCGTTAGCCTTGGAGTAGGAAGCCTGCAAGTTGACCGAAGCCTTCTCGTTGAACTTGTAGGTGCCGCCGCCCCAGACGGCCCACTTGCCGTCCCACTGCTTGTAGAAGCTCTGCGAGATGTTCTTCTCGCTGCCGACGCCGCCCATCACGAAGAGCGAAAGCTGCTCGGTCGCGTTGACGTCGAGGCGGAGCTTGCCAGCCCACTCGTTCCAGACCGAGTCGTAACCGACGACGCCCGAGACGCCGCCCCAGCCCTGGGTCCAGGAAGCGCCAGCCACAACGTGCGGAGCGTAGGTGTCGAGGGTGTAGAGAACGCCATTGCCCTCTTCAACCGCGACCGCAGCCGAGAAGCCGTTGGGGCCGGTGTAGGTGTAGGCGATCTGGTGCGTGTCGAACGGGCCGTACGGAACCAGGTCGTCTTCAATGACGCCACCGGCATAGCCGGTCATCGTCGAGAACAGCGAGTCGGTCTTGCCGATGCGGAAGCCGCCGAGTTCGATGAAGGCGTGGTTGATGGCAAAGCCGGTGGCGGTGTCGGTCAGACGAGCGATCACTGCATCGTTGTCTGCATCCAGGACGTTGGTAACAACCGTGTCCCAGTTGTAGTTGATGTGCATGTAGCCGCGCAGGGTGCCGAGTTCGGTTTCCGAACGGGCGTCCATCTGCAGGGCAGCGCGGGCGCGCTTGTAGTAGGTGTCATGGGTGTCGATGTCACGCAGCGACGGCCTCAGTTCGGGATCGGAGCCACCGGCTCTCCAATCAGCCATCGCCTTGGCGTGCTCACGCTGCGCCTCGGCGAAGTCACGCTTGTCGGTGACGTCGATCAGGCCGCCGTAGCCGCCCTTGCCAACGCCGATGTCGTAGCGGATGTAGCCGCCAACGCGCAGGCAGGTTTCGGTGCCCGGGATGTAGTAGAAGCCGGCGCCGTAGACGTCGCAGATGCGGACATATTCCATCGGCTCGGGCTCAGCGACGACGACGGCGTCGGCCGCGCGAGCGCCGGAAACTGCGACCAGGGCCGCAGCGGAGCCGAGAAGCAGGCTCTTGATGTTCATTGTCTGACCTCCAGTCAAAGTTAATAAACGGGTATGGGTATTTTTTGCTGAAGGACAGCGTTTCCCTGCCCCATCCCCAGTAATGAAAAAGAAACGATCGCTCGCCCCTTCCTCGATACTGAGATTACTCACGGCGCGTCCCCTTTCAATCAGGATCGTACGTTCAGGAGCGTTAGCTTCTCGCTATGAGATTGCTCTGTGACGAAAATGACACGATTTCGTCACCATTAGAAGAAGCTGTTAAGCTTTGGCGGCGGCGCCTGCGTATCAAGTCGCGCAGGCTAGCCTGCTAGACTTCCAAATCTCTTATTCTTTGCCTCGTCTTTGCAATCTCTGAAAATCCTGCCCTGAACACCCCTTTGGGGCGGGATAGATCATCGCCGTGACGGATGACAGCTGGCGTAATGTCGTCGATTGGCACGACGAAAATCAAGGCCATGCAAACCAGCAGCGCTATTCGACGGGCGTTCGCGCGCCAGTCGTAGCGGCTATCTCGCGCACGCAATAACCTGAAAATTCACTCACGCTCGCGGCGGGAAGGAACTGCCATGGACAAAACCGTTCCACTTGAAGCGGCGATGCTGCTCGACTTCATTGGAGATATCGAGGCGCCGAAGGGCTATGGCACGATCTACGCCAACAAGCAGGGCAGGCTTTCCAAGCCGCTCACCAGCATGACGCTGGGCGAGGTGCTCGAGGCGCAGAAGGCCTGGTCGAAAAACCACGGCTCGAGCGCGGCCGGCCGCTACCAGTTCCTGCGCGCCACGCTGGTCGACCTGTCGAAGGAGCTCGGGCTGCGCGGCAGCCAGCGGTTCGATGCGGATCTTCAGGACCGGCTCGGCTTTCACCTGCTCAAGCGCCGCGGCTACCACGAGTTCGTGGCTGGCAAGATCGGCCGCGCCGAGTTCGGCAAGCGGCTGGCGCAGGAATGGGCCTCTCTGCCGGTGCTGGCCGCGACCAAGAACCAGAAACGCGAGCTGAGGCGCGGGCAGTCGTTCTATGCCGGCGACGGCCTCAACAAGGCGCTGGTGGCGCCGGAGCCAGTCGAGGCGATGCTGGACCAGATCAGGCAGGCGAGGGATGCCGCGCCGGAGCGCGACGCCCCGGCCGCGGTGCGCCCCAAGGAAGAACCGCTGGCCAGGTCGAAGCGGTTCTGGACCTGGTTCATGACGGCGATCGGCACGCCGCTGGCGGCCTTCGGCGCGCTCGACTGGCGCGTGCAGCTCGCCCTCGTCGCCGTCATCGTCGGCTTTGCGATCTATGCCATCTCGGCCATGCCGCAGGTGCGCAAGGTGCTGGGGCTGTCCTGATGCGGGGCTATCTCCTTGCCACCGGCGCGGCCGCTGCGCTGCTCGGCGTTAGCCACTGGCAGGCCTATCGCGCCGGCCGCACGGTCGCGCAGGCCGGCTTCATTCAGCAGATTAACCAGGAGAACACCCATGCCGGCAAGACGGCTGAGAAATGGCGCGCTGATCTTCGCCGCTGCAACGATGCTGGCGGCCTGTTCGACTTCGCAACCGGCGCCTGTGACCGCTGACGGCTTGCGCAAGGTCGTCGGCTCGTCGCAGGTCGGCGCCCGCGGCGCGACGCCGGCCGACCAGCTCAGGATCGACGAGACAGCGGCGGGACTGTGTGGCGCCGCCATCTGGACGATGACTGAGTGCGCCAGGCACGGCAGGGAGGCTGCTGGATCATGAAGTTCGACCCGACCATCAACCTCGGCCACATCATGACCATCGTCGCCTTGGTGGGCTCCATCTTCCTTGCCTACAGCAGGCTCATCATCACCATCGAAAACCACGAGATGCGCATCGCCGTGGTCGAGAAGGGCGCCGACCGTGACGCGGTGCTCCAACAGCAAATCCTCAACACGCTGACGACGATCCGCGAGGACATCGCCACGCTCAAGGCGCAGCAAAACGCTCGGCTGCAGTAGGAGGCTGAAATGACGCTTCATCGTGCATTCTTTCTCGCCGGCGCGTTCGCGCTTTTCCCCGTAGCGGCACAGGCGAAAACGCCATGCTCCGATATCGAGACCATGATCGAGGCGCTGCAGCGGGACCATCACGAAACCATCGCCTGGCAGGGCAAAGCACCGACCGAGCAAGGCGTGCTGGACCTCATCCTGTTCCAGTCAACGGTCGGTGATACGTGGTCGCTGGTCCAGGTGCACGGCATCAGCGCATGCCTTGTAGCGTCCGGCCGAGTTGTCACGGGGCGCGATGCCTGATGGCGAATCTCGAGGGAAGGGCAGCAACCCCTGCCGGCACTCTTGAGCGGGTGCACGAACTGGCGAAGGTCTTCGTCAAGGAAGACGGAACGCCGAACCAGCGCGCCATAGCCAGAGAAACCGGCATCGCCCGATCAACGGTGAATTCGATGTTGGCGAAGCAGCCGCCGACGATCGAATACCCGCGATTCGTAATCGACGGTGACGAGCAAGAACCGATCGAGGATATCCTTGCCCGCAAGGCGAGGCACTTTGAGCGCAAAGCCAAGGCCCACTCCGACAGAAAGTGGTTCCAGATCAAGGTAAAGGAACAGAAGCCCTACGGCGTCATCATGTTCGGCGATCCTCATCTGGACGATGACGGCTGCAATATCCCGCTTCTCCAAAGCCATCTCGAGATCGCCCGAAAGTCCGGCGTCTACGGCCTCAACATCGGCGACACGACGAACAACTGGGTCGGCAGGCTGATGCGGCTCTATGCCAATCAGGAGGCGTCGGAAGCTACGGCAAAGCGTCTGGCCGAATGGTTCATGTTCGACGCCGGCGTGACGTGGCTATGCTGGATACTCGGCAACCATGACGACTGGAACGGCGGTGCCGACTTCCACAAGCGCCTGGGCGGCTCGCACATTCCCATCATCGACTGGCGGGCAGAGTTCGAGCTCGTCCATCCTGTCGGCTCGGCGAGGCGCATCGACGCTTCGCACGGCCGGAAGGGAAATTCGATCTGGAACAACCTCCACGCCACTCTCCGTGCCGCCAAGCTGGGCGAATTGGCCGATCTCTACGTCACCGGTCACACGCACAACTTCGGTCTCGAAGACATCGAGATCGCCGAGCGTGGGCACTCCTGCTGGCTGGTGCAACTGCGCGGCTACAAGTTCATGGATCACTACGCCCTGACAGGGAACTTAGCCGAGCATCAGCGCGGCGCGGCGGTGTTCGCCATCATCGATCCGGCCGAGGATGCCCGCACAAGGGTCCAGTGCTTCGAGGACGTAGAGGTCGGCTACCGCTTCCTCGAGATGCTGCGGCGATGAACCGGCTGATCATGTTCCTGATCCGCTGGAACCTGGGCTGGTATCAGGAGAGGCGCCGATGAAATCCTTGGTAACTCGCTGCCTCTTGCTTCCCAGAGTATGGGAACCTCGCAACCCGGAAACCGTCTGCAGCAGAATCCCTACCGAAAGCCCGAACACGTATTGGGAACTCACCATGACGCCGGAGGAGGCCGAAACCTACGCGCTCGACCTTCTCGTTGATGCGCGCCGGGCGAAGGCGGCGCGGGCGACAAGGGAACGGTGGAAGAGCGGCCGCGTTTGACCGAGTGAAGTGCTCTACCGCGCCCGATGAACAAGAGCACAGAAAAGCCCGCCGAAGCGGGCTAGACTCTGCTGCAACGCGACCCCGAGCGGAACTACTTCATTCCTCGGCTATCCCGTCTACAGAGAACCACGGTGAAGTGACCCCAAGACGACGATCGAGATAACTTACCGTTGATGGCGCCAGGTGTTCCGTTTGGCTCACACCCGGCACGATCACTGTCGTGCCATCTGGCTTAATGATTTTGGTCACGGAATGTGACCTGCCGGTAGAGTCTGCAGCCACCCCGGCCTGAGACGTGAATTTGTGCTCATCACGTACCCAAGCCAGATACCTACCGAATGTCGGATGCCCGCCGAACGGGAACGACATTATGCAGCCATACCAAAATCAAAGACGGGGTTCCCATCGTGTGATGGTTTGAACTCACCAGCCTTCTTTTCCCACAGGTCGAAGAAGTATTTAGGCGCTTGGCCAATTCGCTCAACGCCACCCTCAGCCTCTTCAAGGCGAACGGCTACGTCGAAGCGGCCGTATAGTTCTTCAAGCGAGGCAGCTTGAACGCATATGTCGTGTTCCAGTCCTTGAGCAACCCAGCAATCCCCTTCTTGAAAAAGGATCACGCGAATTTTGTCACTCATGTTTTTCTCCCCTTGCGGACGGGTTAAGTCCAAGCGGGACGATATAGTCCTTGTCCACCGCTTTGCAATCGAATTGATGATCACAAACGTTGACATATTCTGAAGTATAACTCCGCGTCAGCGACGCATCCTTTCGTCTTCAGTTTACCGATCCTCGCCCGCTCCGGTTCGTCGGCGGGTCCTTTACTGCGTTTCATGGCCTATAGCGGTGGGGCTGCCGGCCGTCAGGTTGCGGCAGCCCAGACGTCAGTCAGCGTCGTCCTGGCGTCTTTCGCCGCGCTCTTTCCGCAATGACAAACCATTCCGGCGCAAGCCCGCTCGTCCAGGTCAATTCGGCCTCAGCGTCGTGCTGCTCTTCCCCGGGCTCAGGTTCGAGGTCGGCATCTCCGTCCATGTTATCCAGAATGCAAAGCAGTCGCTCGATTTCGGCCTCGATTGCCGCGCGCCCCACCTTCATTCCTCCCTCCAGCGGATCGAGAGTTCGCCATCGAGCGCCTCAACGGCGCGGCCTATTGCCCGGTAGCTGGGCTTACCGCGTACAATCCAGCCGGCTTTTCTAAAGTAGCCTTTGGTCTTGGCCAATTCGTCCAGGTCGCCCATTGAGTAGCCGAGTTCGAAGCATCGATCCCGTATGGCATCTATCGCCGGGAAGCCCGTTCGCTTGAATGGTTGACGTTTCCGGGTGATGCCGTGATAGCGACTTACCCATCGGATTTGCTCAAGGGACCGATTTGGAAATGCCTCCCGCAATTGCTGCGGTGATGCCGTCGGCACTAACCGCCGCATGCGGGAGAGTTCGTTTGCCGTAACCACCTTCCGCTTTGGTCGGAGCCCCAGATATCGGCAGCGGCAGCGAATTGCTTCGTAACTGCGATGCGGAAGTTTCTGACGAAGTGCCTCATAATTGGAGCCGTACTGCCTGCAAAGCTCATCCTCAGCATCGGTCCATAGACGATCGCCCTTGGGCGTTGCTCCGCGGTACTGCATGCGGCGTCTGGTACGGTCAGCAGCTTCGGCATTTCGGGCGTATTCCGTTAAGTACATTCCATTCCTCCTCTCGCCCCGTCCGCCGCTTCTGAACGAAACAACGACAGGAGCTTCGATCAACCAACTAGATGGAGGAATGCCCGCAATACCCGCTTTCCCTAACGGCAGCTGTGGATTTCTGTTGACGGCGGAGCAAGGCCGGACCAGCACCCCAATTTTTTATACTTGCCTGGGAACAACTGAACGCTCGATGCGTTGTTCGGCGGAGCCTTACTCAGCAGCCCGTCGTCTCCTCCCCCGAGGCGGCGGGCTTTTTTCGTGTTTGAGGGGAAGCAGTTCTTTCGCATCTACAAGCGAGGAAAAAGCAGTGAGACGAGCGAGACAAAAAACATAATGAAATTGCACCCTGTTCTTTGTCCCACTGTCAGCGCAACTATCGGAAAATAAAGGGCTATTTCACACCGGCAGGGGGCACCACCGCCACAGTTCGGCGCTATTTTCTCGAACATATTGCTTTCGGATGCAGCCTTCGGATTCGGCGGGCGCCGTCTCGGTCGTTCTGCGCGCCGGTGATGCGGCAGCGGCTGTCGGCATCCCTGCGGCAAGGATCACACCGGCCCGGAAGCTGTTCTGCCGGGCCGGTGCGAAGTTCGTTCGTTACACCCCCATGGGGTGCAGTCCTCAGTACCGGCCGTTGTAGTAGCGGTCGTCGCAGGGCGCCGTGTAGACGCGGCCGTCATGTGCGCGATAGCGGCACATTTCGTCGCCGCCGCGCTTGGGGGCCGTCATGTTGCCGACCGCCGCACCCAGCAGGGCGCCGCCCGCGGCGCCGACAACCGTGCTGGTGGTGTTGCGGCCCAGCGCCTGGCCCACGAGCGCGCCACCGGCAGCGCCGATCAGGGCACCGGTGCCGGCGCGCTGCTCGCGTTCGGTCGAAGCGCAGCCGGCCAGAACCATGGCAAGCAGGGCAACGACGGTGGTGGTCTTGAACAGTTTCATTCGGGTAGTCCTCTCCTTGTAAGCCCCCGCCCCAGGCCTGCTTGCCCGCACGCCGCAAGGGCGAGCGGGCGATGTGTGGGCGGCGCTTTTGTCCGGCAGGAATGCCGGCGCGGCCGCCGCCGTCAACGCGGCCAGGATCGAACGGCGAGGTTGCTGCCCGCCGTTCGAAAGCTCGACACAAGCCGACGCTTGCGGCTTATTCGCCGAAGACGTCGAACTTGAAGTACTTGTCGTTGATTTCCTTGTACTTGCCGTTGGCGCGGATCGCGTCGATGGCAGCGTTCAGCTTCTCGCGAAGCTCGTCCTCGCCCTTGCGCAAGGCAATGCCGGCGCCGGGGCCGTGGATCTCCTCGACGGATTTGAAGGTGCCGACCAGCTTGCAGCAATCGCCTTCCGGCGAATCCAGCCACTCCTGGATCGACACGATATCGTCGTTGATCGCATCGAGGCGGCCATTGGCCAGGTCGAGCTGGTATTCCTGCGCGGTCGGGTAGGCCTTGACGGTGCTGTCGGTGAAGGCCTGCTCGGCATAGTTGAAGTGGATGGTCGAGCCCTGCACGCCGATGGTCTTGCCGGCGAGGTCTTCCTTGGTGGTGCCGTTGATGTCGGCATCCTTGCGCGCGGCGATCGCCGGCGGGGTGTCGATGTACTTGTTGGTGAAATCGACCTGCTGCTTGCGTTCGTCGGTGATCGACATCTGCGCGATGATGGCGTCGAACTTGCCGGCCTGCAGGGCGGGGATGATGCCGTCCCATTCCTGGGTCACGAATTCGCACTTCACCTTCATCTCGTCGCAGAGCGCGTTGGCGATGTCGATGTCGAAGCCCTCGAGCTTGCCGTCGGCGGTCAGGTTGTTGAAGGGAGGATAGGCGCCCTCGGTGCCGATCTTCAGGACCTTCTCCTCCGCCTGCGCGGCGCCGATCGCGAGCGCGATGGCCGAAGCCGCAAGGGCAAGACGCATTGCAATACGCATAGTGTTCCTCTCAGTAATGCCGCCGCATTAGCCGCGGACTAAATCCGGAGCCCGCACCCAAAAAAGGTGCAAGCCAGTTCGCCATCTACGAAGTTCGTTGTGAACGCCTCATGAATGGCAGGCGGCTTTTAGCAGGCTCGCAGCGCATGCCGCCATACGCCAATTGCCGAGGTGCGGGAAAATGTCTGGGGCCAGCCGGCGCGGGGCTTCAGTAGGCCTGCTGCCGCTCCATGCTTTCCACCGCTGCGCACAGATCCTGCTCCCTCGCATCCTGGGGCCTCTTGCAGTCCTCGCGCACCCTCATGCGATTTTCCTCGGGCATTTTCGCCCAGGCGTCCTTCATCTCCTGCAGTGGGCGCAGGATCGTCATGGCGTCGTCGGAAAAGAGGGGAGCGACGACCGCCGGATCGGTCAGGGATGTGCGCCGGTCGGCCGCGTTGGGGCCGGTGATGGCTGAGGTCGTAATGAGAGCCGCCGCAGCTCCGGCCAATATCGCCGCGGCTGCGATGTGGAAGAGCGTCCTCGAGGCCATCGACGGATCCTTCTCGCGCAGTTCGCACCCTGCGCACATGGGGTGGAGGTCGAAGAGGTCAAGCCTGGCAGCGCGCGGCCTAGCCGCGTGGCAGCATTCTCTTCAGCACATCGTCCTTGCGGACGAAATGGTGCAGCAAAGCGGCGGCCGCATGCAGGGCCACCACCGCAAGGATGATGTTGGCCAACACGCCATGCACTTCCTTGATGGTGCGAGCAAGCTCCCTGTCGGGCGTCACGGGCGAGGGCACGGTAAACCATCCGAAGAAGGTCAAAGCATCGCCCCTGAGCCAGGTGAGCCATATGCCCAGAACGGGAATGGCGACGAGAAGCAGGTAAAGCGCAAGATGCGCCACCTTGGCGAGCTTGCGTTCCAGTTCGCTCATCGATGCGGGAAGCTCGGGCGCGCCGTACGCCAGGCGCATCGCAACCCGGACCGCGACGAGACCGAACAGCGCGAGCCCGAAGGAGATGTGCAGCCACCAGGCCGTGTCTCTTCTCGGATCGCCCCGCGGAAAGATGTCTTCGCCATAGGTGAGGGCGTAGAGCCCGATCACAAGAAGAAAGATCAGCCAGTGCAGGAGCTTTTGCGACGGAGTGTAGCTGCTGGATCGCATGGCGCGCCTTCCGTGTTGGGGCCGTCCTATAGAGCTAGTCGGATTTTGTCAGACATGTGGCGGTCTGCAATTCCTGCAAGTGGCTGATGCCGGCGGGCGATGGACGGAAGCGCCCCTGCAGGCGCACTATATTTTCAAGGGAGGGCGCAAACCCAAAAAAGGGATCCATGCCATGGCGGATCAGGCACAGGTCACGCCGCAGAACCCACCGCCGGCGGGTGACGAGGAAAGTCTGCGCAATCAGCTCGCGTTGATGTGGGGGGCGTTCGTCAAATCGCCGGTTCGCAACTCGCTTTTCAGCCTGGGCGTGGCGATGGTGGTCACGGTGATGACCACCGGATACGGCCAGGTCCAGCTCAACAGGTGGAACCGGCCCTTCTACGACGCACTGGAGCGGCGTGACCTGAAGGAATTTCTGCACCAGCTGGCGGTCTTCGCGGTGATCGCGATCTTCCTGCTGCTGCTCAACGTGGCCCAGACCTGGCTCAACCAGAATCTCCGGCTGAGGCTGCGCGAAGGGCTGACGCGCGACCTGATCAATGAATGGATGCGGCCGCGCCGGGCGTTCCGCCTGGCCAATGCCGGCGCGATCGGGGTCAACCCCGACCAGCGGGTGCACGAGGATGCGCGCCATCTCAGCGAACTCACCACCGACCTTGGCGTCGGGCTCCTGCAGGCGACAGTGCTCCTGGCAATCTTCGTGAGCGTGCTGTGGGGCCTGTCTTCGGGTTTCGTATTCCACGTCATGGGCCACAGCTTCGTCATTCCCGGCTACATGGTCTGGGCGGCCCTTCTCTATTCGGGAACGGCCTCGTGGCTGAGCTGGCTTGTCGGGCGCCCGCTGATCAAGCTCAATGTCGAACGCTATGCGCGCGAGGCCGAGCTGAGATTTTCGCTGATGCGCGTCAACGAACATATCGACGCCATATCGCTGGGGGCGGGCGAGGCCGACGAAAAGCGCCGGCTGGAGCTGGACCTTGGCGCGGTGCTGGAGGCGATGTGGAAGATCCTCAACGCGCTGACCAGGCTGACCTGGGTCACCGCCGGCTATGGCTGGATCACCGTCGTTGCCCCCATCATCATCGCCTCGCCGATCTATTTCGCCGGCAATATCAGCTTCGGCGGGCTGATGATGGCCGTGGGCGCGTTCAACCAGGTGCATGCGTCCTTGCGCTGGTTCATCGACAATATCGGCGGCATCGCCGACTGGCGCGCCACCTTGCTGCGCGTCGCGGCGTTCCGGGCTGGGCTGCTGAAGACCGACGAACAGCATGAGGTCGAAAAGCGGATCGATTACGTGAGGAACGAAGACGACCGGCTGACCTTCGACCGCGTCGAGGTGATATCGCCGAGTGCCTGCACGATGCTGTCCGAAGCCCATGTCGAGATATGTCCCGGCGACCGCGTGCTGCTGAGCGGCGAGCGCGGGGTTGGCAAGACCATGTTCTTCCGGGCGATGGCCGGTCTTTGGCCATGGGGCAAGGGCCGCGTCGGCCTTCCGGTCGGCGGCCCGCCTACCTTCGTGCCGCTGCGGCCCTATTTCTCGCCCGGTTCGCTGCGCGAGGTCCTGTCCTATCCGCGCCGCTCGGATACGTTCCCGGATGCGGACCTGGCTGCCGTCCTGACCGAGGTCGGGCTGGAACGGCTCGTCGGTTCGCTCGATCGCGTTTCGCGCTGGGATCGGGAGCTCAGCGACGACGAGCAGCGGATGCTGGCCTTCGCGCGTCTTGGCCTGCACAGGCCGCACTGGGTGGTCATCGATGGAGCGCTTGAGGCACTGGAAGCCGATTCGCGCCAACGGCTCCTGTCGATGCTCGAAACCAGGCTGCAGGGTTCGGCCATCATCAACATCGGCCGCGGCAACCAGGACCGTCATTTCTTCACGCGCGTGCTGCACCTGACCAGGGACCCGACGGGGCCGACGCTGCGCCCGCTGCGGGTGGCGAGCAGCGCGCCGATGGACATGGAGGCGGCCACGCCGAGCGTCTAGGGTCCGCGACCCAGGGTCCGCCGGGAACAATCCGCACCGAGTTGGCGTTGCTTGCAGGCTATCACCGGGGAGCCTCATAGACGCCGATGAAAAGAGCCTTCACAAGCATTGCCAACAACGTGGCACGGGCCGCAGGCATGCCCTCCACCTTCCTCCTGTGCTGCGGAACCATCCTGGTTTGGGCGGCCACCGGGCCGCTCATGGGCTTTTCCGACACCTGGCAGCTCATCATCAACACCGGAACCACGATCGTGACGTTCCTGATGGTGTTTCTGATCCAGAACACGCAGAACCGCGACGGTGCCGCCATCCAGGCCAAGCTGGACGAGTTGATACGCGTCAGCGAGGGGCGCAACCGCTTCATCGGCATCGAGCACCTGACTGCCGAGGAAGTGGAGAAGTTCAGGAAGCTGTGCGAAAGCGCGGCCGAGAAGGCCGAGCAGGCCGCCGAGGTCGTGGAACATGGAGCCCGGCACTAGATCGCGGCGACCCGGGGCCGGCGCGTAAGGCGCGGCCGGCCGGTGCTATTCGACCATCCAGCCCTCCAGTGTCGCATAGCGCACCAGTGCGGCCCGTGTCCGCAGGCCCAGCTTCTCGGCGGCCCTGGCGCGGTAGGTCTCGATGGTCTTGACGCTCAACGAAAGCTGCGCCGAAACTTCCTTGTTGCTGTAGCCCTTGGCCACCAGCTTGACCACGGCGATCTCGCGTTCGCTCAGCGCTTCGGAGCTGGCGGCATTCGTCTTGGGCACGCTGAGCACCTTGGCGGCCATGACCGGGTCGATATAGATGCCGCCGGCCAGAACCGAGCGGATGGCATGGATCAGCTCCTCCGCGGCGGAACGCTTGAGAATGAAGCCGCGGGCGCCGGCCTGCAGCAGCTGGTGAACATAAGCCGAATCCTCATGGACGGTCAGCGCCAGCGCCGCCACCTGTGGAAACTCCTGCCGCAACCGCTCGATCAGCAGCACGCCGTTTGTTCCGGGCAGGGACACGTCGACCACCGCCATGTTCGGATCCGTTTCACTGATGCCCTGGATGGCGCTTTCGGCGTCGCTTGCCCAGCCGACCACCTTCAGGTCTCGCTGCGCCTCCACCATGGATTTGACGCCGGCCAGCACCACGGGATGATCGTCCACGAGAAACACACGTCTGGGAGAGGGCGGCTTGTTCATGACACGGCCTCCACATTGGGGGACGGCGAGGGGAGCGCGGCGTAGACGGTGGTGCCCCGCCCGGGCGCGGTCTCGACGCTGAGATTGCCGCCTGCAAGCGCAAGTCGCTCGCGCATGCCCGACAGGCCAAGCCCGTCCGATCGCTTGGTCGCGTCGCTCGCGGGATCGAAGCCGCGGCCATCGTCCTCGATGGCGACGCGCACCCCGCCCCCGACCCACTGCACCGTCACGCTGACCGAATTGGCGCCGGAATGCTTGGCAACATTGGTCAGCGCCTCCTGCACCACGCGGTAGATGACCACCTGGTCCTCCTCGCTGAGCTGTTCGTCTAACACTTCGAGATGCGCATCGGCCGTGATGCCGAGCCGGCTGGCCCATGAGCTGACCAGGCAGCTGAGTGCCTGGCGCAAGCCCAGATCACTGAGCGAGGTCGGGCGCAGCGACGAGGCTGTGCTGTGCACCTCGACGCTCATCTGGTCGACCGTGGCGCGCAATTCATTGAGCTGAGCCTGCTTGCCTTGCGCCCGAAGCACCGGCTCAAGGCTCTTCAGGCCGAGCGACAGGGCCGTCAGGTCCTGGCCCAGCTGGTCGTGAAGCTCGCGGGCAATGCGCAGCCGCTCTTCTTCCTGGGCCTTGAGCAGCCGGCGGGTGAGCTGGTCCCGATCCGCGTCCGCCGCCTTGCGGTCGGTTATGTCGGTGAAGGCCACCACAGCGGCGCTGATGCGGCCGTCCTCGTCGCGTATCGGAGCGGCGTTGGCGGAGAGGCAGCCGCGGGTGCCATCCCCGCGCTTGATCCAGATCTCCTCGTTATGGGTGATTTCGCCCTCCTCGAGCGCGCGGATCAGCGGCCAGTCGCGCAGTCCGTAGGGGCGGCCGTCGGGGTAATATCCCCGGTAGTCGTCTCTGCCGGCGACGTCTTCGGACACCAGATCGGGAAGCCGCCACAGGTGCCGGAACTGGTCGTTGCTCAGCACGATTCGATGGGTGGACGCCTCGGCCACGGCCACGCCCACGGGCAGGTTCTTGACCACGGCTTGCAAATGGGCGCGGCTTTCCTGCAGCGCCTGATGCACGGCCAGCCACTCGGCTTCCGCTTGCGCCACCCGACCCGCCGACCTTACCAGTGCGAAGACCAGCAGCATGATCAGCGAGAGCGTGAAGATCAGCAGCCAGTCTTCCTGGTTGTAGTGGCGGTAGGTGGGCGTAAGCAGGCTCACCCAGATGATCTTGGTGACCAGGACCGTGAAGCCGATGGTCAGGGTCAGGCTGGCGAGCACCTTTTGGCGGTTGCCGAGATTTCGCGCGGCGACCACATGGGCGAGGTCTTGAAAGTGGAAGGGCTGCGACACTTTCGGCACTCTCTTTCCTTCGGCGGCGTGACGCGCCAATGGCTTCGATGCTGAAGGTCGATCGCGGAAGAAACGTTCGATCCCCGACGACCGTTCGGATTTTGAGCGCCCTCCGCCCGTCTGTGTCCTAGTCTCGGTCAGGTCACTTATTCGTGCAAACAAGGCAATTTGAGGATTGTCCCGTTTTTAGCACCGAAATACCGGATGTGACGACAGATTAAACTATAATCTACTAATTCATTTAATCCAAGTTAACCTGTCAGGTTTTTCCCGACGCGGATTATGGGAAAATACCTATAGCATTGCCAGGTAACCCTACAAATAAATGTGATAACCCTGAATTGTTATTCTTCGGGTGACAAGCAAGCATTGACGAATTGCGGGCGTTTCTTCGTTCAGCGAAGTCTCGCGTGGCAATTTTCATTTTCGAAATCGGATAATTGATCTTGTCAACGAAGGGAAACTGAAATGAAGAAGCTCTTCCTCGCCACGACAGCACTTCTCGCCATGACGGCTCTGGCGGCAGCCGGGGGGAACGGCAATGGCAATGGTAACGGTAATACCGGCAACAACAACGGTAACGCCAACGGCAATAACAACACCGGGTCGGACAACGGTAACGGCAACGGTAACGGTAACACCGGCAACGACAACGGCAACGGCAACGGCAACGACAATGCCGGCAGCGACAATGGCAACGGCAACGGCAACGGCAACACCGGCAACAACAACGGCAATGCGAACGGCAATGCCAATGCCGGCAACAGCAATGGCAACACGAACGGCAACAACAACCGCGGCAACGACAACGGCAACCTCAACGGCATCGGCAACGCTGGTTCCTACAACGGCAACCTGAACGGCAACCGCAACCGCGGTTCCGGCAACGGCAACGCCAACGGCCTCAACAATGCCGGCTCTTACAACGGCAATCTGAACGGCAACCGCAACCGTGGCGACGGCAACGGCAACGGCAACGGCATCGACAACGGCGGCTCGTTCAACGGCAACCTGAACGGCAACCGCAACCGTGGCGACGGCAACGGCAACGGCAACGGCATCGCCAATGGCGGCTCGTTCAACGGCAACCTGAACGGCAACCGCAACCGCGGCGACGGCAACGGCAACGGCAACGGCATCGCCAACAGCGGCTCGTTCAACGGCAACCTGAACGGCAACCGCAACCGCGGCGATGTCAACGGCAACGCAAACGGCATCGGCAACAGCGGCTCGTTCAACGGCAACCTGAACGGCAACCGCAACCGCGGCAACATCAATGGCAACGCGAACGGCATCCTCAACAGTGGCTGGTTCAACGGCAACCTGAACGGCAATCGCAACCGCGGCCATATCAACGGCAATCTGAACGGCATCGCCAACAGCGGCTCGTTCAACGGCAATCTGAACGGCAACCGCAATCGCGGCAGCATCAATGGCAACGTGAACGGCATCCTCGACAGTGGTTGGTTCAACGGCAACCTGAACGGTAACCGCAACAACTCCAACGTGAACGGCAACATCAACGGGCTGTTCAACAGCGGCTGGTTCAACGGCAACCTGAGCGGCAACAACAACTGAGGCCATGCCCTGGCGGGGTTGTTGTCCATCCGGGCACCGACCCCTCCAGCCATTGAATTTGTTCAGTTTTTCGACGCTGCGGCATTGGCCGGGCGCATCAGTTTGGGAGAAATGACATGAGCTACTTGAAAGCACCGTTCGCAGGCATCGCTGTTGCCTTTTGCTGCCTGCTGCCTCTTGAGGCGGCCCAGGCAGTAACCGTCAACACCGGCGATCGCAGCTATTCCGTGAGCTTCTCGGACAGCTACGGCTACGGCAACACCGGCACCGGCAGCATCGGCGCCTTCAACGGCGGCAACGGCAACATTGGCGCCTTCAACGGCAATCTCAACGCCTCTTCCACCAGCGGCAACAACAACGTTGGCGCCTTCAACGGCAACCTGAACGGTGGCACCGGCAACGGCAACGGCAACGTCGGTGCCTTCAACGGCAACCTCAACAGCGGCGACGGCAACGGCAACCGCAACGTCGGCTCGTTCAACGGCAACCTTAACGGCGGCGACGGCAACGGCAACCGCAACGTCGGTGCCTTCAACGGCAACCTGAACAGCGGCAACGGCAACGGCAACCGCAACGTCGGCATGTTCAACGGCAACCTGAACGGCGGCAACGGCAACGGTAACGGTAACACAGGGTCATACAACGGAAACAACAACGGAAATCGCAACAGGTAAAAGAAAATAAAAACCTCTGAAAAATAAGGAGGCGAAGATGAAAAGGATCCCGGTTGTGATACAGAGTGCGCCGCTATTCCTGGCGTCGGCTCTGTATCTGTCCTCGCCACTTCTTGGCGTTGTCCATTCCGCGGGGAACGGCAACGGAAACGGCAACGGCAACGTTGGCAGTTATAACGGCAATAACAACGGCAATGGAAATACCGGTTCCAACAACGGGAACAACAACGGCAATTTCAATGTCGGCAGTTATAACGGCAACGACAACGGCAACGGCAATGCCGGTTCCAACAATGGAAATGGCAACGGCAACAACAACACCGGTTCCGACAACGGAAACGGAAACGGCAACGACAATACCGGCTCCAACAACGGCAACGACAACGGCAACAACAATTCGGGTTCCGGCAACGGAAACGACAACGGCAATGGAAATACCGGTTCCAATAACGGAAACAATAACGGCAACAACAATTCGGGTTCCGGCAACGGAAACAACAACGGCAATGGCAACGGCCATCACAAGCCGCCAAAGCCCCCGAAGCCTCCGAAGCCGCCCAAGCCGCCAAAGCCGCCGAAGCCTCCGAAACCGCCGAAACCGCCGAAGCCGGAGAAGCCTCCGCATGTATTCGCTCATTTCCATAGGGATAGAAACGGCAGTGGCCCCTGGTTCTGCGGTGCCTATGGTCCGGGCGGAGTATTCGACGCCTATCTCAATTGCTCATACGAGGTGCAGCCGCTCTGGCCCGGCCTCTTTCGTTGATCGCCTATGGAACAGGGCTGGCCGCTAACGGCCCTGTTCCCGCCCGCGCCCGTCCCCCGCGCCGGCGTGAAGGCCTGGTTGCAGGAAGACCTCCTTTCTCAGGGAGGCGGCTCTTCCTGCGCCAGGCCTTTGTTTCGGCACTGGGGAAGCTTCCGCGTTGACGTCGTGCCCCCCGCAGCCTTATTCCAGCCCTTGCTCCTGCCCGTTTCCTCGGGCGCAACAAGGGTCCACTCTTGCTCGAACGGCGCGACGACTACGAGAGCCTCCACCGCGATTTCCGCTGGAACATCCCGGAACGTTTCAATATCGGCGTCGCAGTGGCCGACCGCTGGGCCGCGCGCGATCCCAGCCGGACGGCCTTGCTGGACTATTCTGCCGACGGCGACGCCACGCGGCTGACCTATGGCGAGCTTTCGGCCCGCTCAAACGCATTCGCCAATGCGCTGCGGGCACTCGGCGTCGCGCGCAGCGACCGTGTGGCGCTGCTGCTGCCGCAATGCTTCGAAACCGCGATCGCGCACATCGCCATCTACAAGCTTGGCGCCATTGCGGTGCCGCTGGCGCTGCTGTTCGGGGCGGATGCGCTGGAATACCGCCTGCAGACCGCCGGCGTGAAACTGGTCGTCACCAATTCGGCCGGTCGCGCCAAACTCGCCGGCATTGCCGCGCGCCTCGAAGAGCTGGAGCACATCGTCTCCATCGATGGCGACGAGCGCGGCGCGCAAGACTTCCATCGTCTGCTTGCCGGGCATCCGACCTCGTTCGTTCCGGAGGACACGACCTCCGACGATCCGGCGCTGATGATCTTCACCTCGGGCACGACCGGGCCGCCCAAGGGCGCCCTGCACGGACATCGCGTGCTGCTGGGCCATTTGCCCGGCGTGCAGATTGCCTATGAGTTCCTGCCCCAGCCGGGCGACCTGATGTGGACGCCGGCGGACTGGGCCTGGGCCGGCGGCCTGCTCAACGCGCTGCTGCCGTCGCTCTATTTCGGCGTGCCGGTGGTGGCGAGCCGTTTCGAGAAGTTCGATCCCGAGGCGGCCCTTGGCCTGGTCGAGGAGATGCAGGTGCGCAACGCCTTCATCCCGCCCACCGCGCTCAGGATGCTGAAAGGCGTGTCCGGCATAGGCAGGCGCTTCCGGCTCGGCCTGCGCAGCGTGGGGTCGGCCGGCGAGGCGCTGGGGCGCGAGACCTATGAATGGGCACGGGCCGAGCTTGGCCTGACGGTGAACGAATTCTACGGCCAGACCGAATGCAATCTCGTTCTGTCTTCCTGCGCCGTGTTGGGCGTGAGCCGCGGCGGCGCGATCGGCAGGCCGGTTCCCGGGCATCGGATTGCGATCATCGATCGCGAGGGGCGCCGCCTTCCCGCCGGCGAGATCGGGCAGATCGCGGTGCGGCGGCCGGACCCGGTGATGTTCCTCGAATACTGGCAAAACCCGGATGCCACCGCGAAGAAATTCATCGGCGGCTGGATGACGACTGGCGACCAGGGCGTGGAGGACGCAGACGGCTACTTTCATTTCTTCGGCCGTGACGACGACGTCATCACCTCCGCCGGCTTCCGCATCGGCCCCGGCGAGATCGAGGACTGCCTCACCGGCCATCCGGCGGTGGCGCTGGCTGCGGCCGTGGGCAAGCCCGACGCGCTACGCACCGAGATCGTCAAGGCCTATGTCGTGCTGAAGGACGGTTTTGCCGGCGATGCTGCGCTGGCCGACGAAATCAGGCTGTGGGTGCGCGAGCGGCTTTCGGCGCATGAATATCCGCGCGAGGTGGAGTTCGTCGATTCCATGCCGCTGACCACCAGCGGCAAGGTGATCCGCCGCATATTCCGCCAGCGCGCCAAGCGCGAGGCGGGGTTGTGATGGGCGTCAATCCGCCCGCCTGAGCAGGCTGCGCATACGGTTGCGCAGCAAACGCGCGAGGTTGCGGGTCTCGGTGTAGAGGTGCAACTGCGAGGCCGCCTGGCGGGTGGCGCGGTCGGCGTCGGGGGTGAGCCCGATCAGCACGGTGCCGACAGCGCGCCGCTCCGACCAAAGCCGGCTCATAACCGGATGGTCCGGCACTGCGCAGGAATCGGTCTCCATGATGTTGGGATCGTCGAGATGCTGCCTGGTCACCTCGATCATCAGGAGCGTGCCGGGCGAATAGGCGCTGTACCATTCGTCATAGGCGGTCTTCCAAGTATAGGCGACGCCCGCTTCGATGAAGACGATCAGGCAGGCGATGGCCTTGCCGTTCAGCGTCAACAGGTGGATCCGGCACAGGTCGCGCTCGGCCAGCCGGTGCATGGCCTCGCGCGCGAAGGCGGCGCGATAACGGTCGATCGCCATGGCGGTGCGCCGGCGGCCCTTCCAGCCGGCTGCTTCCAGCGTCAGGAACGTTTCGACAGCATCGCGGATCTCGTCCTGTCCGCGCGCCACGACATGCTCGAGCCTGCCATTCTCCGCCAGGCGCCGCTTCAGGCGCCGAAATTCGCGATAATGGTGCGAACGCAGCGACTGCCGCAAATAGTCTTCGCCCTCCAGAGTGCTTTCCAGAAACGGGCGCTCCGCCGCGTTGGCGGTTATCATCGTCAGGCCGCGTGTTTCGGCCACCCGTCGCAGCACGCCGGCGACCGGCCCGTCGAGCAAAATGTCGGGCACGACGAAGACCTTCGGCAGCTTCAGATGTGGCCGCGCCAGCATGGCGAAAAAATCCTCGACCACGCCTTCGGGGTCGTCGCGGTCCAGCAGCGGCGTGCCGCGCGGGCCGAACGGGTTCGCCCAGGCGCGCAGGATCGGCACGCCGAGCGGGATGCTCGGTCGCTCCACCGAAAAGGGCACCAGCAGCCGCAGCCGGCTGCGATATTCGTCGCCGTCGCGGATCACCGCCAGCCGCACCTCGCGGTCTTCCAGGCGGGGCATGGCAGGCGCCAGGAAGCGCGGGTTGAAGAAGATGTTGGATTCCACTGCCCGCGTGCTCAGGTGGTCCAGTTCCTCGACCAGATCGAAGCCGGCCGAAGCCGAATAGATGGCCAGACGGCGGAGCGGCCGCCTGTTTGCCGCAAGCTCCACATGGGCGGGGTCGGCGATGCGGTCGGGAAAGCCGGCAAGGCCGGCAACGATCGTGCTGGCCGGGCTGCCGCTGGTTTCCTCCATGAGCGGAATGGCTGCCATCAGCAGGCTCCCCGTGTTTGCGTGGCCGGCATGAAGATGGCCATGACGATGCCGAGCTTGCGCCAGACGGTGAAGGACAGCGCGCTGGCCTCGAAGGCCATGGCCGCCACGGTGGCGATCGCGGCGCCCCATAGGCCGAACTGCGGGATGAACAGCACGTTCAGGCCGACATTGATGGCAAGCGTCAGCGCATAGACCAGCGCGCAGACGTTCTGGTTGCCGCTCATGGTCAGCAGGCTCTCGCAGGGGCCGACCGCCGCGCGGGCCACCACGCCCAGCGTCAGCAGGAAAAGCAGCGGGTAGCCGGCGTCGAAGCCGGGACCGAACAGCATCAGCATCGGCTTCCCCAGCGCCAGCACCGCCAGCGCCATCACGACCGAGGGCCAGAACGTCCAGGACACGGTCTCGCGCGCAAAGGCTGCCAGGCGGTCGGGATCGCCATGGGTGAACTGCGCGTAGCGGTGGGCCACGCCGGCCTTGACGGCGAAATAGACAAAATGCACCAGCGCCAGCGTCTTCACCGTGGCGAAGTAGACCCCGACGTCCTGCGGCTCCATGTAGACGCCGACCATCAGCACGTCGGCATTGGTCAGCATGAAGAAGAAGCCCTCGACCAGGAAGATCGGCAGCGAGACGATCAACCAGGTCCGCAGATGTGTTTTGCGCGGGCCTGGACCGACCTTGTCGTCGACCCGGCCGGTGACGCTGACGAGCTGCGCGATCGTCGTAGTGTAGGTGGCAAGGATCGCAGCGCACACTGCCGTCGTGGCCGTGGGCGGATAGTCGAGCAGCACGGCGCCGGCCATGAAGACGAGGATCAGGACCGGACGGGTGAGATAGGTGGGCGACAGCGCCGAGAGCGCCCAGGAATGCGCTCGCGCAATGCCTTGCAGCACGTCCGAAAGCGCGATCATCGGCATGCAGAGGACGCCGAGCAGGAAGGGAATGACGTAGTAGCTCTCGATCAGGTCGGCGCTGAGCCAGATGCCCAGCGCGCCAAGGCCGGCCATCAGCGTGGCCGAAACCAGCGAGAAAATCCGGCTGGTGACGAGCATGGCGCGCAGTTCGGCCAGCATGCCCTTTTCGCGGTATTCTGGGATGTAGCGGATGACGGAGGTGTGGAAGCCGAGGCAGGCCAGATTGCCGACGATGATCATCGTCACCCACACCAGGACGAAGATGCCGTATTCGAATCCGCCCATCCAGCGCGCCAGAAGCACCTGGCTGACGAAGGCGATAACGGCGCTGATGATGCGGACGGCAAAGGCGATCAGCGACATGCGGCCGGCCTCGCCGCGTTCGTCGGCGGAGAACAGCACGGCGTCGATCTGGCTGAGCAGCGGCCGCAGGCGCAGCGCCAGCCGCGCCGGCAGAAAACGCTCGGCCGTCATTGCTGCGGAAAAGCGCACGCACTGCTCCCCGGAGTTCCACATGATCGCCGAGCCATATGCGAGACTCTTTAAGAAACGGTTCGGCGCCGCAGGGTGACTGATGTCGGGGAAATTTCGCCTTGACCTCAACTTCGGTTGAGGTTGCATAGCTGTGTCCGCTCAGGCCTCACCCGCATGAACCGCTGTTGGGGGGGAGGTCGCCATCTCGGAGAGGACACCATGCTTCAAGGCAATACAGGAAACGACCACATCTACCGTATGGATCAGTTCGCCGTTCCCGCGCAGGTGCGCGACGAATTTCTGCAGCGCGTGCGCCAGACGCATGAACTGCTGCGAAAGCAGCCCGGCTTCCTTCAGGATTTCATGCTGGAGAGGTCGTCGGGCGAGGGCGAATACAATCTCGTCACGCTCGTCGAATGGGAGAACGAGGCGGCCATCGAGAGCGCCAGGTCTGCCATCCGGGACATGCACCAGCAGATCGGCTTCAACCCACCGGAATTCATGGCAAGGCTTGGAGTAAAGGCGGCCATCGCGACCTATGGTCATCTCCGCCAATAGCAAAAAAGGCCCGACCTTGAAGGGTCGGGCCTCTCTGCGAGACGTTTGAGGTCGCTCGCCGCTCAGGCAAATGCGCCGTGGCAGTGCTTGTACTTCTTGCCGGAGCCGCAGGGGCAAAGCTCGTTGCGGCCGATCTTGCCCCAGGTGTCCGGGTTCTTCGGATCGCGCTCCTCGGCCGGCACGACACGGGTGTCGTCCAGCACCAGGGTGGCGCCGCCGTCGCCGAAATCGTCCTCGCCGGTCAGCGGGTCGGCATGGTGGCCATGCGCCACGGGCGCCTGCGGCGGCGGCGCATCGGCCGCCTCGCGCACCAGTTCCACGCGCATGAGCTGTGCGGTCACCGCCTGGCGCAGGTTGCCGAGCATCGCCTGGAACAGCTCGAAGCCTTCCGACTTGTACTCGTTGAGCGGATCGCGCTGGGCATAGCCGCGGAAGCCCACGACCGAGCGCAGATGGTCGAGGTTGACCAGATGTTCGCGCCAGAGATGATCGAGCGTCTGCAGAACGACCGAGCGCTCCACATAGGCCATCACGTCCGGGCCGAAACGTTCGGCGCGGTCGGCGGCGGCAGCGTCCGCGCGCTCCGTGATGCGCTCGCGGATGGCGTCTTCGCCGATGCCCTCTTCCTGCACCCAATCCTCGATCGGCAGGTCGAGGTTGAGATACTGCAGAACCTCCTGCTTGAGGCCTGCCGCGTCCCACTGCTCGGCATAGGCGTTTTCGGGGATGTGCTTCGCGACGATATCCTCGATGACGTCCTGGCGCATTTCGGCCACCGTCTCGGAGAGGTTCGCGCTGTCCATGAGTTCGAGACGCTGCGCAAAGACGACCTTGCGCTGGTCGTTCATCACGTCGTCGTATTTCAGCAGGTTCTTGCGGATGTCGAAGTTGCGCGCCTCGACCTTCGTCTGCGCCTTTTCGAGGGCCTTGTTGATCCAGGGATGGATGATGGCCTCGTCTTCCTTCAGGCCGAGCTTCTGGAGCATGCCGTCCATGCGCTCGGAGCCGAAGATGCGCATCAGGTCGTCCTGCAGCGACAGGAAGAACTTCGAGCGGCCCGGGTCGCCCTGGCGGCCGGAGCGGCCGCGAAGCTGGTTGTCGATGCGGCGGCTTTCATGGCGTTCGGTGGCAAGCACATAGAGGCCGCCGGCGGCCAGCGCCTGCTCCTTGAGCTTGGCGATGTCGTCGCGGATCGCCTGCTCGCGCGCGCTGCGCTCGGGGCCTTCCGGCATGTCGCCGAGTTCTTCGGCAATGCGCATCTCGGCATTGCCGCCGAGCTGGATGTCGGTGCCGCGGCCAGCCATGTTGGTGGCGATGGTGATGGCGCCGGGCTTGCCGGCCTGGGCGACGATGGACGCCTCGCGCTCGTGGTGCCGGGCGTTAAGGACCTCGAAGTTCTTGAAGCCTTCCTTGCGCAGGCGCTCGGCGAGTTGCTCGGACTTCTCGATCGAGGTGGTGCCGACCAGTGTCGGCTGGCCGCGCGAGATGGCCTCGCGGATCTCCTTGACGATCGCCTTGTATTTCTCCTCGACCGTCCGGTAGACCTCGTCGTCCTCGTCGATGCGCTGGACGGGCAGGTTGGTCGGCACTTCGGTCACTTCCAGACCGTAGATGTTGCCGAATTCTTCCGCTTCGGTCGACGCTGTGCCGGTCATGCCGGCCAGCTTCTCGTACATGCGGAAGTAGTTCTGGAAGGTGATCGAGGCGAGCGTCTGGTTCTCGGGCTGGATCTGCACGTGCTCCTTGGCCTCGAGCGCCTGGTGCAGGCCCTCCGAGAAGCGGCGACCGGGCATCATGCGACCGGTGAACTCGTCGATGATGACGATCTCGCCGTCCTTGACGATGTAGTCCTTGTCGCGCTGGAACAGCTGGTGCGCCTTCAGGGCATTGTTCACGTGGTGCACCATGGCCACGTTCTCGATGTCATACAGCGACTCGCCGCGCAGCAGCCCGGCATCGCGCAGCATGTTCTCGACCTTCTCGGTGCCCTCTTCGGTGAAGATCGAGGTCTTCTGCTTCTCGTCGATCTCGTAGTCGGCCGGGAGCAGCGTTTTGATGAAGCCGTCGACGGTGTTGTACATGTCGGACCGGTCTTCGAGCGGGCCCGAGATGATCAGCGGCGTGCGCGCCTCGTCGATCAGGATGGAGTCCACCTCGTCGACGATGGCGAAATGATGCGGGCGCTGCACCATCTGCGCGCGCTCGTATTTCATGTTGTCGCGAAGATAGTCGAAGCCGAGCTCGTTGTTGGTGGCGTAGGTGACGTCGCAGGCATAGGCCGCGCGGCGCTCCTCGTCGCTCATGCCGTGCACGATGACGCCGACGGTGAGGCCGAGGAACTTGTAGATGCGGCCCATCCACTCCGAGTCGCGCTTGGCGAGGTAGTCGTTGACGGTGACGACGTGGACGCCCTTGCCGGTCAGCGCGTTGAGGTAGACGGGCAGCGTGGCCACCAGCGTCTTGCCCTCGCCGGTGCGCATCTCGGCGATGCCGCCGTCATGCAGCACCATGCCGCCGATGAGCTGCACGTCGAAGGGGCGCAGGCCCAGCGCGCGCCGGGCACCCTCGCGCGCGGTGGCGAAGGCGGGCACCAGCAGGTCGTCTATATTGGCGCCGTTGGCAAGTTCCTCACGGAACTTCACGGTGCGGGCGCGCAATTCGTCGTCCGACAGCGCCTGCAGTTCGTTTTCAAGAGCATTGACTGCCGCTACGCGCGGCCTCGTCGCCTTGACGCGACGATCGTTGGAGGAGCCGAAGATCTTACGGGCGATGCCGCCGAGACTGACCATCAAAAGGCCTTTCAGTTCGAATTCGTGCCGACCGGTGGCGGCGGAACCCACACAAGGTCCATATAGAGCAGGTAACACCGAAAAGCGCCCGGAAAACGGTTCTGGACGCCAAGTCGAAGGACAGATAAGAGGGGCCCGAAGCGATGTCAACGTGGCAACGCCGCAGTTGCCCGCGCCAAATTCGGCCATATTTGTGCTGATCAGAAGGTTTCATCAATCCTACCGGAGACTTCCGATGCCCCTTTCCTTCCGACGTGCCTCACTTGCCGGCCTCGGCGTGATGCTCGCTCTGGCGGTTCCCGCCTCCCAGCAGGCGTTTGCGCAGGAAACCCCGCCCGCGGCGGAAGCTCCGGCCAAGCCCGTCGACCCCGCTGCCGTGGTGGCGACTGTCAACGGGCAGCCCATTACCGAAGCCGACCTGACGCTGGCCGAAAGCGACCTTGACCAGCAGTTTTCGCGGCTTCCCCCCGAACAGCGCCGGGCCGCAGCGCTGTCGGCAATCATCGAGATCCGGTTGATGGCAGCCGAGGCCGAGGCCAAGGGCTTCGACAAGGACCCCGAGTTCCAGCGCCGCATGAAGTTCCTCAGGGATCGGGCCCTGCACAGCCAGGTCGTCGACCAGGAGGTCGCCAAGGGGATCACCGACGATCAGGTCCGCGCTCGCTACGACAAGGAAATCGCCGACGCGCCGCCGGTCAACGAGGTCCACGCCCGTCACATTCTGGTGAAGACCAAGGAAGAAGCCGAGGCCATCATCAAGCAGCTCGATGCCGGCGCCAAGTTCGAGGACATCGCCAAGGAGAAGTCGACCGACGCCGGTTCGGGCGCCAATGGTGGCGACCTCGGCTATTTCGGCCCCGGCCAGATGGTGCCGGAATTCGAGAAGGCCGCATTCGCCCTCGAACCGGGCACCTACACCAAGGAGCCGGTGCAGAGCCAGTTCGGCTGGCACGTGATCAAGGTCGAGGACAAGCGCGTCCAGCAGCCGCCGGCATTCGACCAGGTCAAGGGCCAGGTGCGCTCGCTTCTGCTGCGCGACAAATATTTCGAGCTGGTCAAGTCGCTGCGCGGGGCGGCCAAGATCGATGTGACCGATCCCGAGCTGAAGAAGGCCATCGACCAGATGGACGAGGCGAAGTAATTTTTGCCTTTCGGCATACCGGACAGCGAGGGCGCGGTTCGGCAGAAGACTTCGAACAGGGGCGGCAAGCCATTTGCCACCCCTGTTCGTTTTTGGAAGTCCAGGGGCTGATCATGGCCCGCGTGCAAGGATAGATGGGCTTTACCGGGCAAGCTGGCCGGCGAAAACGCCTTGCGTGGCCTCGCGCTATCGGGCAAACGAGGCTCAGTTTGCGCCCTATGCCTTCCGAGGTCCCATGTCCGAGACGATTTCCCCCCTCGCGCCCAAAAAATATCCCAAGATGCCGTCCGTCGAGGGCGTGCGCATCGCCACGGCCGAGGCCGGCATAAAGTACAAGAACCGCACCGACCTGCTGGCGATGGTGTTCGATGAGGGAACCGCCGTTGCAGGCGTGTTCACCCGTTCGAAATGCCCGTCGGCGCCGGTCGACTTCTGCCGCGACAATCTTGCCGGCGGCAAGGCGCGCATCCTGGTGGTCAATTCCGGCAATGCCAACGCCTTCACCGGCAGACGAGGTCGCCAAACCACGACCCTGACCGGCAAGGCCGCCGCGGAGGCCGCAGGCTGCACGCCGGCCGAGGTGTTCCAGGCCTCCACCGGCGTCATCGGCGAGCCGCTCGATGCCAGCCGCTTCAGCCACCTCCTGGCCGGCATGGTCAAGGACGCCAAGGCGGAGCTGTGGACCGAAGCCGCCAAGGCGATCATGACCACCGACACCTATCCCAAGGTCGCCACCGCAACCGTCAAACTCGGCGATGTCGACGTGACCATCAACGGCATCGCCAAGGGCGCGGGCATGATCGCGCCCGACATGGCCACGATGCTGTCCTTCGTCGCCACCGACGCGCCCATTGAAGCGCCGGTGCTGCAGGCACTGCTGTCGAAGGGCGTGGCCCCGACCTTCAACTCGGTCACCGTCGATAGCGACACTTCCACCAGCGACACGCTGCTGCTGTTTGCTACGGGTGCTGCGGCCAGGCGCGGCGCGCCGAAGATTTCCGACATCAAGGACGCGCGGCTGGCACCGTTCAAGCGCGCGCTGAACAAGATCCTGAAGAACCTCGCGCTGCAGGTGGTTCGCGACGGCGAGGGTGCGCGCAAGCAGGTGGAAGTCACCGTCACCGGCGCCAAGTCGGCGCGCTCGGCAAAGCGCATCGCGCTGTCCATCGCCAATTCGCCTCTGGTCAAGACGGCGGTGGCCGGCGAAGACGCCAATTGGGGCCGCGTCGTCATGGCCGTCGGCAAGTCTGGCGAGCCGGCCGACCGCGACCGCCTCTCGATCTGGTTCGGCGACAACCGCCTCGCCGTCGAAGGCGAGCGCGACCCGAATTACTCCGAGGAGCAGACCTCGGCCTATATGAAGCGCGACGAGATCCGCATCCGCGCCGAGATCGGCATCGGCCGCGGCAAGGCCACGGTGTGGACCTGCGACCTCACCAAGGAATATGTCGCCATCAACGGCGACTACAGGAGCTGATGGCGGCGGTGGCCGGGACAACGCCCATACCGGAACTGGCGCGCGTCCGTCGCTTCGAGGCGGCGGGGTTTCGCGCCTGGCCGGCGGCTGCCGTGCATTATGACGGCACCTGGGTGGTGCGGCTCACGGCCGGCCACCCGGCCAAGCGGCTCAACTCGGTCAATCCGCTCGATCCGGGCGATGTCGGCAATCTGGAGGAGCGCATCGCTCGCGCTTCCCGCCGTTTCGGCGCCTATGGGCGGCCGCTTACCTTCCGGCTTTCGCCCCTGTCGGGCCCGGTGCTGGCGAGCTATCTCGACGCCGAGGGCTGGGACGTCTTTTCGGAATCGCTGGTCATGCGGCTGCCGCTCGATCAGGCCGGCGTTGAAGACGCCATGGACCAGATTCCGCTGAAGGATATCGGCCGCTTCATCGGCGCCGCGATCAAGGTCCATGACCTACCGGCCCAATTGCGGCCGGGCCTTTCCGAAATCATTGGCGCGATAAAGCCCGAGGCCGGGCTGTTCGTGCTGGAAGACCACAGCCATGCGCTAGCCACCGCGATCTGCGTGCATGACGGCGACCTGGCCGGCCTGTTCGAGATCGCAACCGAGGCCGCCGAGCGCGGCAAGGGCCATGGCCGCCGCCTCATCCGCTCGGCGCTGAAATGGGCGCGGCTGCGCGGCGCCCGTGAGGCGTGGCTGCAGGTCGAGGCGTCCAACGAGGCGGCAAGGCATCTCTACGAGTCGCTCGGCTTCACCGAGGTCTATCGCTATCACTATCGCAGACCGCCGGGGGCTGGGGCATGAGCAAGCGCATTCTCCTGGTTGCGGCCTGCGCGCTGGTCGACGCGGACGGGCGCGTGCTTCTGGCACAGCGCCCGCAGGGCAAGACGCTCGCCGGCCTGTGGGAGTTTCCCGGCGGCAAGGTCGAGCCCGGCGAGACGCCGGAAGAGACGCTGATCCGCGAGATGCGCGAGGAGATCGGCATCGAGACCAAGGCGGCATGCCTGGCGCCGCTGACCTTTGCCAGCCACAGTTACGAAGATTTCCACCTGCTGATGCCGCTCTATGTGTGCCGGCGTTTCGAGGGCACGCCGCATCCGCGCGAAGGCCAGGTGCTGAAATGGGTGCGCCCGCGCCAGATGCGCGACTACCCGATGCCGCCGGCCGACGAGCCGCTGATCCCCTTCCTGATCGACCTGCTATAGGTGGCGCGGCTGTCCGGTAATGCGTTGCAGGGCGAGGCGGCCGAGGACGGGCAATCCTTCCATTGGCGGCGGAACCTGATCGTCTGCCTGGTCGGTTCCTTCACCACAATCGTGGCGATGACGCTGTTGCTGCCGTTCCTGCCGCTCTATGTCGAGCAACTCGGCGTCACCGGCCACGCGGCCATCGTGCAGTGGTCGGGCATCGCCTATGGCGCGACCTTCTTTTCCGCAGCACTGACGGCGCCGCTCTGGGGCCGTCTCGGCGACCGCTACGGGCGCAAGTCAATGCTCATCAGGGCCAGTCTCGGAATGGCCGTTTCCATGTCGCTTATCGGCATGGCGCAAAATGTGTGGCAGCTGGTGGCCCTGCGGCTCTTTGCCGGCATCGCCGGCGGCTATGCCTCCGGCTCGGTCATCCTTGTCGCCACGCAGACGCCCAGGCAGCGCTCGGGCTGGGCGCTCGGCGTGCTGTCGTCGGGCGTGATGGCCGGCAATCTGGTCGGGCCGCTGATTGGCGGCGCGCTGCCGCAGCTCATCGGCATCCGCCAGACTTTCCTTGCGGCCGGCGCGGTGATCTTCGTCGCTTTCCTGGCGACCACCTTTCTCATTCGCGAGGAGGCGCGGCCGCCACGCGAAAAGGCAAGCAAGGGGGAGGGCGGCTGGGCAGCTATTCCCGACAAGCGGCCGATCATCGCCATGTTCGCCACCGGCCTGCTGCTGATGGTGGCCAATATGTCGATCGAGCCGATCATCACCGTCTATGTTGCGCAGCTCGTGGCCGATCCAACCCGCGTCACCATGGTTTCCGGCGTCGCCATGTCGGCGGCGGCACTTGGCGCCATCCTGTCAGCGTCGCGGCTGGGCAAGCTGGCCGACCGTATCGGCCATTGGACCGTCATTATCGGCTGCCTGGCGGTTTCCGCAGTGCTGCTGGTGCCTCAGGCCTTCGTCACTGCCGGCTGGCAACTGATCGGCCTGCGCTTCCTGATGGGGCTTTCGCTGGGCGGCTTGCTGCCCTGCATCGCCAGCGTCATCCGCCACAATGTGCCCGACCGCGTCGCCGGCAACGTGCTCGGCCTCTCGACGTCGGCGCAATATGCCGGCCAGGTCATCGGTCCGCTCGCCGGCGGCTTCGTGGGCGGCCATGTCGGCATGCGCGCGGTGTTCATCGGCACGGCGGTTCTGATGGCGGTTGGCGCGGCCTTCAACTGGCTGGCCCGGCCGGCCGCACACGACCGCTCCGATCGTTAAGCAATCCTTTAGCCAATCGTGAGAATTTGAGCCGAAATGGCTGGCTGGCCAAGGCCGGCATTGGTGCAGGGGGAAGTTCGGATGAGACCCGAGGAGCAGTGGGAACTGGTTCGCGGCGGGCGCGCTTCTCGCATCGAGAGCGCAGGCATGGGGGCGGTGCGGATCGCCTTGCTGTTCGGTTCGGCGGCAGTGGCCTTCGCGCTGCTGGCGGTGCCCTTCCTCGACGCCCAGACCCGGCCGCAGGTCTCCCGGGCCGGTCTCGACATGGTCAGCACCGGCTCCATCGACCGGGGCAGCTACACGATCCGCCGCAGCGTGCTGCAATCCTCGCCAAGCGCAATCTGTGTCATCCGCAACGACGGCGTTCGGCGCGGCGATTGCTGAGGCGGACCTTCACGTGCCGTTAAGCCTGTTCCGTTAACCCTTGTTAACGCGGCAGGGCTAGACTGTGGGCAAAGGGGTGAAAGACCGATGCGATCACTTACCCGGCGTTTCCTGAAGGACGAGTCCGCGGCCACCGCGGTTGAATACGGTCTCATCGTCGCGGTCCTGTCGCTGACGATCGTGGCCGGCGTGAGCAAGGCAGGCAATGCGCTGGAATACCTGTTCAGCGACTCCAACAGCCGCCTTGTGAAAGCCTTCGAGGGCGGCAACCCCAATTGAGGGCAACCTGCCGGCCTCAATCCTCCTTGGCTTCGCCAAGTATCTTTGCCAGTGAAACCTGGGCCGAGCCGGGCTTGAGCGGCTTCTGCTGCGAGGCGTCCGGAGCCCATCCCGACAGCCAGATGAACGAGAAGGTTGCGCGGATCCGACCGTCCGGATCGGAAAAGCGCTCAGCATAGATTTCGGCCGCACGGGCGAACAGGGCACGCGTTGCCGGCCGGCGCGAACGGGCAAGGAGGGCGTTGGCTTCGCCCATGGCGCGCAGGTCCCGGATCAATGCGAACATGTGGTCGTAGCGCACAGTCACCGTGTCGATGTCGGCCACAGGCAGTGCGAAGCCCGCCCGCTGCAGCAGCGCGCCGGCGTCGCGCACGTCGGCGAAGGGGCTGACGCGTGGGCTGACCCCGCCAAGAAGCTCGCTTTCGGCCGCCAGCAGGCTTTCGCGCAACTCCACCAGCGTGTCGGCGCCAGCCATGGCTGCCAGGAATAGCCCGTCGGGTTTGAGTGCACGGCGCGCCTGGATCAGCATGCCGGGAATGTCATTCACTTCCTGCAGCGCCAGCAGCGACACGATAAGATCGACACTCTCAGGTTCCAGCGGCAGCGTTTCGGGCATGGCCACCTGCCCGGGATCGCCGTTTAGGAAAGCCTCGTCGGCCTCGACGCGCTGCACCCTCGCGGCCTTGCCGCTGGCAAGTATTGCATCGCGTGCCGCCGGGGTGACGCAAAAGGCTGCGACCGCGTTCTCGAAGCGGCGCTCCACCGTTGCCAGGCGATCGGAGAGTTCCTCGGCGGCGCGGGCCAGAAGAAAATCGGCGCCGGAAACGGGACGCGCCAACGCGCGGCGCTTGCGGGCGATGAGGAGCTTGGTGTCGAAGAGGGGCTGCAAGTGCCGATATCCTTGATGTTGTGGCTGCGCCCGGCCTATGGTGGGCAAGCAGCCTGAACCTCGTGGCCGATCCGATGCCGCAATTCAAGAGCCTTGCCCTTGCTGCGCTGGATTGGCCGGCGCGCGTGCTGTTTCCGCCGGTCTGCGCCGGCTGCCGCCGCCACGTCTCGCAACCCGGCTCGCTTTGCGCGCAATGCTGGCCGCAGCTGCGCTTTCTGGAAAAGCCCTGGTGCGAGGTGATGGGCACGCCCTTCACCCATGATATGGGGGCTGGTTTCCTGTCTGCCGAGGCCATCGCCAACCCGCCGCCGTTTGAGCGGGCGCGGGCCGCGGTTTCCTACACCGGCGTCGCACGGCAAATGGCGCAGGGCCTCAAATATTCCGATCGTACGCATCTGGCGCCCTGGATGGCGCGCTGGATGCTGCGCGCCGGCGCCGAACTCATTGCCGATGCCGATGTGGTGGTGCCGGTGCCGTTGCATTGGCGGCGCTTCCTGCAACGCCGCTTCAACCAGTCTGCGGAGCTTGGGCGTGTGGTGGCCGAGCTTTCCGGCCTGCCATTCGCACCGCTGGCGCTCTCGCGCGTAAAGGTCACGCGCCAGCAGGTCGGGCTTCGGCGCACCGAGCGCGAGGCCAATGTGCGCGCCGCATTTCGCGTGCCGTCCGGGCGCGAGGTCGAGGTGCGCGGAAGGCGGGTGCTGGTGGTGGACGACGTCTACACTACAGGGGCAACCGTTGGCGCCGTGGCAAGGGCGTTGAAAAAAGGTGGCGCCAGCGCCGTCGATGTGCTGACCTTCGCGCGCGTCCTGCCGGGGGACTTCCGGCCCGACGAGGCAGAGACTATATAAGCGGATGATAGCCGGCGCAGGGACAGCACCCGTCGAGGGTAGACCGGGCACCGGCAGATTGATTTTGTTTGCGCATTTTCGTTCGGTTGGAGGGTCTCTCGGACAGGACAGGTTGCGCCGGGAACATTGATGATGGTCGATGTAACGATCTATACCCGTGCCTTGTGCGGCTACTGCAGCGCCGCCAAGCGGCTGCTCGACAAGAAGGGCGTCGCCTATGAAGAGCGCGACGCCACCTCCGCGCCGGAACTGAGGCAGGAGATGATCGAGCGCGCGGGACGATTTACCTTCCCGCAGATTTTCGTAGGCAGCATCCATGTCGGCGGCTGCGACGATCTGCATGATCTGGACGCGCAGGGCCGCCTTGACGGGCTGCTCGCCACCGGTACGCTCGGCTGAGGAGATTATCATGAGCAAGTTCAAAGCCGCCGCCATCCAGATGCGGACGGGCACCGACCCGCAAAAGAACGCCGAGACCTTCGAGACACTGGTGCGCGAGGCTGCGGCCAAGGGCGCGACCTATGTGCAGTCGCCGGAAATGACCGGCGCCATGGTGCGCGATGCGGAAGCAAGGCAGGCGGCCTTCACCACGCAGGACAAGGACATCATCGTGGCAACCGCGGCATCGCTTGCGCGCGATCTCGGCATTTTCGTCCATGTGGGTTCCACAGCAATCGTGCGCGAAGACGGCAAGCTTGCCAACCGCGCGCTGCTGCTTTCGCCCGAGGGCGACACCCTCGCCACCTACGACAAGATCCACATGTTCGACGTCGATCTCGACAATGGCGAGAGCTGGCGCGAATCCTCGGCCTATGAACCGGGCACGCAAGCAGTGGTGGCCGACCTGCCCTTCGCAAGGCTTGCCTTCGGCATCTGCTACGACGTGCGCTTCCCGCAACTCTTCCGTGCCGGGGCGCTTGCCGGCGCGAACGTGCTGTCGGCCCCGGCTGCCTTCACGCGCCAGACCGGGGAGGCGCACTGGCATGTGCTGCAGCGCGCCCGCGCCATAGAAAACGGTGCCTTCATGATCTCCGCCGCCCAGGGCGGCAAGCATGAGGACGGCCGCGAGACCTATGGTCACTCGATCATCGTCGATCCCTGGGGCAGGGTTTTGGCCGAGGCCGACCACGACGAGCCCGGCGTGATCGTGGCCGAGATCGACACGTCGCTTTCGGCCGCCGCGCGCGGCAAGATCCCCAACCTGAAGAATGCGCGCGAGTTCTCCGTCAGTGCGGTGGCGGCGAGCGAGGGAGAACCGCTGCGGGGAGCAGCCTCTTGATCACTTTTTCGCTTACCTGCGAGAGCGCCCACGAGTTCGAAGGGTGGTTCCGCAGCAATGACGACTTCCAGGCACAGAAGAAACGCAAGCTTGTGAGCTGCCCGATATGCGGCTCGCACGAGGTGGAAAAGGCGCTGATGGCGCCGGCCGTCTCCACCGGCCGCAAGCAGGAGAAGATCGCGCTGGCCATGAGCGCACAGCAGCGCGAGGCGCTGGCGCAGCTCAAGGCGCTTTCGGAAAAGATCCGCGAGAACGCCGACTATGTCGGAGACAAATTCGCGGAAGAGGCGCGCAAGATCCACTTCGGCGAGACGGAGGCGCGCGGGATCTACGGCGAAGCCACGCTGGACGAGGCCAAGAGCCTGGCCGACGACGGCGTGGATTTCATGCCGGTCCCGGTTTTTCCAGAGGACCGGAACTGAGGGCGGGGAAGCCCGCCTCTCCCGTACCCGCCGGCTCCCGGCCCGGGTTAATCTATCGATTCTTCGACTGGCTCTTGTTGAAGGTTGCCGTACGCCGTAGCTTCGACGGTCTGGAACTTGTCAACAATTTCGCCTCAGGCAAGGGAGGCGAGCTTGAAAGCGTCGAGCGCGCTCTGACACTGATCCGCGAGTTCGATCCCGTCCGTTACCGCCGGCTGCGACGCGACTTGGCGCGGATACGTGTCATCTTGCTTACAGGTGTCTTTGTGGAGTTCAGCGTTCGAGATTGGACTTGCAGACTCGATGGGCGCTTCATGAACCAGGAAAGCACTACCATTGAACGAGTGGCCTTGGCGATTGCGCACGTGGCGACACATGCCCGTCTGTTCAAAATGGGTTTCGGCTATGAGGAGAAAATGCGTGGCCGGATCGAGAGGATTTGTGTTCGGCGGGAAATCGCACTCGCGGCAAAGTTGCCGGCCGGAGAAGGCGCTGGCAATTGGTCAAGAGCGGCGTTGAATGCACGTCCCGCGCTTTCCGACGATGCGCTGCTAGAGCGTCGAGATGCTGCAGCCCGGGATAATTTTCTCTACCTCGGTGTGTCGCCAGTGATTGCCGACGCGGTGGTCTCGTATGTGAGTTGGAGACGCCGGCGAAGAGCGCGCAAGCTCAAGAACAACTCCTCAAGGCCATGATCGCGTTGTCCCCCTTGTTTCCTTTGGCTGGCGCATTCGTCTCAGCCGCTTTTCCGGTCAGATCGCGCTGAAATCGAATAGGGACGCGCGATGAAGGCTCTGTGGAACTCGGCCATCGGTCTGTTGCTGATCAACGGCCTGCTGCTGGGGATCACCTTGCCATTCGGCAAGATCGCTGCGGCGGCCGGCGTCCCACCCGCGATCTGGGCCTTCGTGATTTCCTTCGGAGCCGGCGCGGTGCTGCTCTCGGCGCTGCTGATGAACGGCGGCCGTCTTGGTCTCGACCGGCGCATGCTGCGCTATTTCTTCGTGGTGGCGGCTGTGTCCTACGCCATTCCGAACCTTCTGCTTTTTGCTTCCATCCTGCATCTGGGCGTCGGCTTCACCGGCATCATGTTCACCATGTCGCCGCTGATCACGCTGGCCTTTTCCTTGATGCTTAAGCTGCGCCGGCCGAGCGTACTCGGCGTAGCCGGCATCGGTGTCGGCTTCGTCGGCGCGCTGATCGTGGCTTTGACGCGCGGCGAGGCGAACCAGCCGGCCGAGCTGATCTGGGTGGTGGCCGGTTTGCTCATCCCCGTCAGCCTCGCGGTGGGCAATGTCTATCGCACGGTCGACTGGCCCGAGGGCAGCGGGCCGATCCATCTTGCCGCCGGAAGCCACCTTGCGGCTGCGGCGATGCTGTTGGTGGCGGCTGCGTTCAGCGCCGGAGGGCTGCCTTTCGGCCCACTTGCCGAGGTGCCCTGGCTGGTTGCAGCGCAGGTGATCGTCTCGTCGGCGATGTTTGCCGTGTTCTTCCGGCTGCAAGCGGTGGGCGGGCCGGTCTATCTCAGCCAGATCGGCTATGTCGCCGCCGCCATCGGCCTGATTTCCGGCATGCTCTTCCTTGGCGAAAGCTACCGGCTGGAGACCTGGCTGGGCGCGGTGCTGATTTCCATCGGGCTGGTCATGACGACCAAGGCGCAGACGCGCACCTCCGAAGCGTAGGCGGGGGCCGCTCAGGCGACAGGCCGCTTTTCCGTCAGCACCATGTAGTTGACGTCCATGTCCCGGGAGCGCTGCCAGCGGTCGGCAAGCGGGTTGTAGGCCACGCCGGTGCGGTCGGTGATGATCATGCCGGCATTGGCCAAGTACTGCTCCAGCTCCTCGGGCCGCACGAGCTTGGCATATTGGTGGGTGCCGCGCGGCAGCCAGCGCAGAACATACTCCGCCCCGAAGATCGCCAGCCCCAGCGCCTTCAGCGTGCGGTTGATGGTGGCCACGAACATGATGCCGTCCGGCTTCACCAGCTCGGCGCATTTGGTGATGTAGAGCTGTGGGTCCGAAACATGCTCGATCACTTCCATGTTGAGCACAACGTCGAACTTCTCGCCGGCATCGGCCAGCGCCTCGGCGGTGGTGGCGCGGTAGTCCACCGTCACGCCGGATTCGGCGGCGTGCAGCTTGGCGACCTCGATGTTGGTTTCGGAGGCGTCGGCGCCGACGACATCGGCGCCAAGGCGCGCCATGGGTTCGCACAGAAGGCCGCCGCCGCAGCCGATGTCGAGGATGCGCAGGCCCTCGAAGGGGCGCGCCTGATGCGAATCACGGCCGAAGCGTGCGGTCACCTGGTCGCGCACATAGGCCAGTCGCACCGGGTTGAACTTGTGCAGCGGGCGGAATTTTCCGTTCGGATTCCACCATTCAGCGGCGAGGGCCGAAAAGCGTTCCACCTCTGCGGTGTCGATCGTCGATCGCGTGGCTTCGGGCATGGCTCGTCTCCTTCGTTGCAAGGAAGTCGGCGGTGAGGCGGCGAATGTCAAGGCAGCAATTTTGGCGGCGGGGGTCTTGCTCCTAGTCGAGGGGAGGGGGACGCAGGACTGTCCGGCGGGTCGAACGGCGAACGACAGACATGACGGCGTCGCGGCTTAACGAAGCGGCTGCGAGCCGGAACCCATTGCGCGTCTTGCGAAACAGCGAGCTTTTGGCTATGGAGGCCGCGACTTGGCGCCCGGCTCCCGCGGTGCTTTCGTTTGGACTTTCCGGTGGCAGTACAGCCCTGGGGACAGTTTAAGGGACGACCGGCTTCCATGGCGCGTATCGTGATGAAATTCGGCGGAACCTCCGTCGCCGACATCAGCCGCATCCGCAATGTGGCGCGCCACGTCAAACGCGAGGTCGACGCGGGCCATGAAGTGGCCGTCGTCGTTTCCGCCATGGCCGGCAAGACCAACGAGCTGGTTGCCTGGACCCGCGAAGCTTCCGCCATGCACGATGCGCGCGAATATGACGCCGTCGTTGCCTCCGGCGAGCAGGTCACGGCCGGCCTGCTGGCGATCACGCTGCAGAACATCGGCGTCAACGCCCGCTCCTGGCAGGGCTGGCAGATCCCGATCCGTACCGACAACGCCCATGGCGCGGCGCGCATCCTGGACATTGACGGCTCGTTCCTGATCGAGCGCTTCAAGCAGGGGCAGGTGGCGGTCATCGCCGGCTTCCAGGGCATCGGACCCGACAACCGGATCGCCACGCTTGGGCGCGGCGGCTCCGACACCAGCGCGGTGGCTATCGCCGCCGCCGTGAAGGCCGATCGCTGCGACATCTATACCGACGTGGACGGCGTCTACACCACCGATCCGCGCATCGAGCCGAAGGCGCGCCGCATGAGCAGGATCACCTTCGAGGAGATGCTCGAAATGGCATCCCTCGGGGCCAAGGTCCTGCAGGTGCGTTCGGTGGAGCTTGCCATGGTGCACCGGGTGCGGACCTTCGTGCGGTCTTCCTTTGTGGAGCCGGACGCGCCGGGAATGGGCGATTTCGACAATCCGCCCGGAACCCTTATTTGCGACGAGGATGAAATCGTGGAACAGCAGGTCGTAACCGGAATCGCATATGCCAAGGACGAGGCCCAGATTTCGCTGCGCCGCGTTTCCGACCGGCCGGGCGTGGCGGCAGGCATCTTCGGACCGCTGGCCGAGGCCAACATCAATGTCGACATGATCGTCCAGAACATCTCCGAGGATGGCAAGTCGACCGACATGACCTTCACCGTGCCGTCGGGCGATGTCGACAAGGCGCTGGCGGTGCTGGAAAAGATCCGCCCCGAAATCGGCTTTGACGCGGTTCAGCACGACCAGGGCATGTCGAAAGTTTCCGTCATCGGCATCGGCATGCGCAGCCATGCCGGCGTGGCGGCGACCGCTTTCAAGGCCCTTGCCGAAAAGGGCATCAATATCCGTGCGATCACCACTTCCGAGATCAAGATTTCGATCCTGATCGACGGTCCTTATACAGAACTTGCCGTTCGCACTTTACATTCGGTCTACGGGCTAGATAAGCAGTAGATCAGACGAATTTTTCGTCCTTGCGTTAGCCGGCGTGTGGCACAATGCACGCCGGACGATGCCATTTGGAGACGACGCCTGATGCGTGACACGGCCGCCGGTCCGCGCGTTCTCTTGAAACGGCTCCGCGAGCTGATGGCGGAGCCGCTCGAGCCGCAGGAGCGGCTCGACAGGATCGTGCACGACATCGCCAAGAACATGGTGGCCGAAGTCTGCTCCCTCTATGTGTTGCGCGCCGATTCCGTTCTCGAACTTTACGCCACCGAGGGTCTGAACCCCGGCTCCGTCCACCTTGTTCAGCTGCGGCTGGGCGAAGGTCTCGTCGGCACGATCGCCGCCAGCGCGCGGCCGCTCAACCTTTCCAATGCGCAAGAGCATCCGGCCTTCGCCTACCTGCCGGAGACCGGGGAAGAGATCTACAACTCCTTCCTCGGCGTGCCGGTGCTGCGCGCAGGGCGCACGCTGGGCGTGCTGGTGGTGCAGAACCGCACCAAGCGGCACTATCGCGAAGATGAGGTTGAGGCGCTGGAAACCACGGCGATGGTGATCGCCGAGATGATCGCGACGGGCGATCTGGCGCGGCTGACCCGCCATGGCGGGCTGGAGCTGGACCTGCGTCGGGCGGCAAGCTTCAAGGGGCTGGCCTTCAACGAAGGCGTCGGGCTTGGCCACGTGGTGCTGCACGAGCCGCGCATCGTGGTGACCAACCTGTTCAACGAGAATTCCGACCAGGAAATGCGCCGCCTGGATGCCGCGCTCGGTTCGCTGCGGCTGTCCATCGACGACATGCTGTCGCGGCGCGAGGTGGCGTTCGAGGGCGAGCACCGCGACGTGCTCGAGGCCTATCGCATGTTCGCCAACGATCGCGGCTGGGTGCGCCGCCTCGAAGAGGCGATCCGCAACGGCCTGACCGCGGAAGCCGCCGTGGAAAAGGTCCAGAGCGACATGCGCGCCCGCATGCTGCACATGACCGACCCCTACCTGCGCGAACGCATGAGCGACTTCGACGACCTCGCCAACCGGCTGCTGCGGCAGTTGATGGGGCGGGCGCCGGAGGACATCGCCGCGACCCTGCCGAAGGATGCGATCATCGTTGCCCGCTCCATGGGTGCGGCCGAGCTGCTGGACTACCCGCGGGAGAAGATGCGCGGACTGGTTCTGGAAGACGGCACCGCCACGAGCCATGTCGTGATCGTGGCCCGCGCCATGGGCATCCCTGTGGTGGGCCAGGCCAAGGGCGCGGTGTCTCTCGCCGAGAACGGCGACGCCATCATCGTCGACGGCGAGGACGGGACCATCCACCTGCGCCCGCAGGGCGACCTGGAGAAGGTCTACGCCGAGAAGGTGCGCTTCCGCGCCAAGCGGCAGGAGCTTTACCGCGAGCTGCGCAACAAGCCTTCCAGAAGCAAGGACGGCGTTCATATCGATCTGCTGATCAATGCCGGGCTTGCGGTGGACCTGCCGCAGCTAGCCGAGTCGGGTGCGGGCGGCATCGGGCTGTTCCGCACCGAGCTACAATTCATGGTGGCTTCGACCCTGCCCCGCGCGGAAGCGCAGGAAGCTCTCTATCGCGACGTACTGGATGCCGCGCAGGGCAAGCCGGTGACGTTCCGCACCATCGATATCGGCGGCGACAAGGTGCTTCCCTACTTCAAGGGCATGGTGCACGAGGAAAACCCGGCACTGGGTTGGCGCGCGATCCGCCTGACCCTGGACCGGCCGGGGCTGCTACGCTCGCAGGTGCGGGCGCTGCTCAAGGCGGCCGGCGGGCGCGAGCTCAGGATCATGCTGCCGATGGTGACGGAACTGGGCGAGATCGCGCAGGCGCGCGAGATGGTCGACCGCGAGGTTCGGCATCTGTCGCGCTTCGCGCATCTTTTGCCGACCAGCCTGAAGCTTGGCGCCATGATCGAGGTGCCATCGCTGCTGTGGCAGCTCGACGAGCTGATGGAGATGGTGGATTTCGTGTCCGTCGGCTCCAACGATCTGTTCCAGTTCGTGATGGCCGCCGATCGCGGCAACACCCAGCTCTCCGACCGGTTCGACCCGCTGTCGGTGCCTTTCCTGCGCGTGCTCAAGCACATTGCAGATGCCGGCCGGCGCAACCACACGCCGGTGACGCTGTGCGGGGAATTGGCTGGAAAGCCGATCTCGGCCATGGCGCTGATCGGGCTCGGCTACCGCTCGATCTCGATGTCGCCCGCCTCCATCGGCCCGGTCAAGGCGATGCTGGCGGAGCTGCCGGTGGCTGAGCTGAAGGCGTTCCTGGAGGACAACCTTGAAGGCCCCAGCGTGAGCTTGCCGATGCGGGCGCTGTTGCAGACCTTCGCGGATGACCGCTCGATTCCACTTTGAGACCCGAGCGAAGGCGGCCTGCGAATGAAGAATTTCTGCGGTTGCGGTGTTTCGTCCCTATATGTAGGTCGCGTATATCAGCGCCGATGGCCGGCGCGCCTGACGTGAATCCCGTCGAGTATCAATGACAATGACCAATCTGCCCCGCGATCGCATGGACCAGGTAGTTAAGCGCTTCGACATGCTCGAGGCGCAGATGGCCGCTGGCCCCGATCCGGACGCATATGTGAAGATGGCCTCGGAATATGCCGACATCCAGGAGATGGTGGCCAAGATCCGGGAACTGCGCGCCGCGGAGCAGGAGCTGGCCGACCTGGAGGCGATGCTGGACGACAAGGCGACCGACGCCGAGATGCGGGCGCTGGCCGAAGGCGAACTTCCGGCGGTGGAAGACAGGATCGAGGCCCTGCAAAAGGACATCCAGATCCTGCTGCTGCCCAAGGATGCGGCCGACGACAAGAACGCTATCCTGGAAATCCGCGCCGGCACCGGCGGCGACGAGGCGGCGCTGTTTGCTGGCGACCTGTTTCGCATGTACGAGCGCTACGCGGCCGAACAGGGCTGGCGCATGGAAGTCGTTTCCACCAGTGAGGGCGACGTGGGCGGCTTCAAGGAAATCATCGCCACGGTTTCGGGCAAGGGCGTCTTCGCCAAGCTGAAATATGAGTCCGGCGTGCACCGCGTGCAGCGCGTGCCTGAAACCGAAGGCAGCGGACGCATCCACACTTCCGCCGCGACCGTGGCGGTTTTGCCCGAGGCCGAGGAGGTGGACATCGAAATCCGGTCGGAAGACATTCGCATCGACACGATGCGGGCCTCCGGCTCGGGCGGCCAGCACGTCAACACCACCGATTCGGCGGTGCGCATCACCCATATCCCGACCGGCATCATGGTCGTGCAGGCCGAGAAGTCGCAGCACCAGAACCGGGCGCGGGCCATGCAGATCCTGCGTTCGCGGCTGTTCGACATGGAACGCACCAAGGCCGACGCCGAACGCTCCGAATCGCGCAAGGCGCAGGTGGGCTCCGGCGACCGCTCGGAACGCATCCGCACCTACAATTTCCCGCAAGGGCGGGTGACCGACCATCGCATCAATCTGACCCTCTACAAGCTCGACCGGGTGATGATGGGCGAACTGGAAGACATCATCGCGCCGCTGATCTCGGACCATCAGTCCAGGCTGCTGGCCGATATGGGCCTCGATGCCTGACCTGGCCGAACGCGCGCTGGGCTCCACGTTGCGCGCGGCGCGGTCGCGGCTTGTGGCGGCCGGCGTGGCAACCCCCGACATCGACGCAAGGCTGATCGTCGAACATTTCTCCGGGACCACCCGCAGCGATGCCATCAGCTCGCCCGAACGGGAGCTGGACGCGACGGCTGTTACGGCCATCGATGCCGCGCTGGAGCGTCGGATCAACGGCGAGCCGGTTCACCGGATTCTCGGCTTTCGCGAGTTCTACGGCCTCAAGCTGATGCTTTCGCCCGAAACGCTGGAGCCCCGGCCCGACACCGAAACCCTGGTCGATCTGGTTCTGCCGTTTGTGCGCAAGGTGGCGGAAAGGGAAGGCGCCTGCCGCATCCTGGACCTCGGCACCGGCACCGGAGCCATACCGCTGGCGCTGCTTAATGAGGTGCCGCAAGCCGTCGCCGTCGGCGTCGACATTTCAGCCGACGCGCTTGCCACCGCGCGCCTGAACGCCGAAGCGCTGGGATTGGCGGCGCGCTTTACCGCGCTGCAAAGCGACTGGTTCACAAAAATTTCCGGTCGCTTCCATTTAATTGTCTCAAACCCCCCTTATATAAGGAGCACGGATATTGGTGCTCTCCAGCCTGAAGTGAAGCGGTTTGACCCGGTGCTTGCGCTGGATGGAGGCGAAGATGGTCTCGACGCCTATCGCACCATAGCTGCCGGCGCGGCGGCGTATCTCGAGGCTGGCGGAAGGGTCGCCCTAGAAATCGGTTTCGATCAAAAAGCAGATGTGAGCGGGATTTTCGGCGCGGCCGGGTATCAACTCACGGCCGATGCATATGATCTGGCCGGGAATGATCGTGCATTGGTTTTCGGTCGTTGAATCAAAGCCTTGCCTTGGAACGAAAAAATACTTGGCAAGTCTCGGGAATGCCGCTAGGTTCGAAATACCGGATGAGACGAAGCAGGCAGTGCTGTAATCGGTTCGGTTCCCTTTGAAACAGACTGCCTTCTTGCGTGGACAACGCGTCTGCTTCGTGCGGGGATCACCCGGCAAGTGACATGAGACCGGAACGGAATGGTACGTGACGCCAACGCAAATGATGCGGGCGAACACCGTCGGAACTACATTAAACGGCTGGCCGTTGGCGCGCTCCGTTCGCGAGATGTTTTCAAAATGAAGAGAGTCTGATGAGGCCACAACAGCAGAACAGGCGTATGCGCGGCCGCAACAACGGCGGCGGAAACAACGGCAACGGTCGCAAGGGGCCGAACCCGCTTACGCGCAACTACGAAAGCAACGGCCCGGACGTGAAGATTCGCGGCTCCGCGCAGCAGATCGCCGAGAAATACGCAACCTTGGCCCGCGACGCCCAGAGCGCCGGCGACCGCGTGATGGCGGAAAACTACCTGCAGCATGCCGAGCACTACAACCGCATCATTGCAGCCGCCCAGGGGCAGATGCAGCACCAGCATGTTCACCACAGCCGCGACGAAGTCGACGACGATTCGGATCAGGATCGCGAAGAGTTCGAGAACCAGGGCAATGTGCAGCCCGCGACCGCCGCGGCCGGTGGGCAGGAGCAGGAGCCTGAGCTTGCAGCCGCTTCGGCCGAAATCCACGGCTCCGGTCCGCAGCCCGTCATCGAAGGCACGCCGGCGGAAGTCGCGCTGACCGCGGAGACGGCGGTCGAAACGACGGAAGGCCGCGGGCGCGGACGTGGCCGCCGCCCGATGCGCAACCAGGAGCAGCCGACCGAGAAGGTCGAGGCTTCGGCGGAAAATGAAGATGCCAAGGCCGAGGACAAGGCAGCAGCGCCGCGTCGCGGCCGCCGCCCGCGCCGCGAGAGCCCGACGGCAGAAGACAGCGCGGCCGGTTCCGAACAGGTCGCTCCCGCTGCCGAACCGGCCGACGGCGATGGTGTCCTGGCCGCTGTAAACGGCTAAGGCCCTGGTATCGTGTTCCGAAAACGGCGCAGACTTCGGTCTGCGCCGTTTTTCTTTGTCGGCACCACAGGGACATCTTGAGGAAATTCCGGCCATACCCATATCAGGCTCGACATGGACCCGGCTCGATGGAGGGGGTCTGTCGCCGAAAACCGATCCGGTGCCGCAAAGCGGGCCGGTGACGCATGGAGACGATCATGAATTTGGAAAAATATTCCGAGCGCGTTCGCGGCTTCATTCAGTCAGCCCAGACGCTGGCCCTTTCAAGAAACCATCAGCAGTTTTCTCCCGAACACATTTTGAAGGTTCTCGTCGACGACGATGAGGGCCTTGCCGCCTCGCTGATCGAGCGCGCCGGCGGCAGCGCCCGCGACGTCAAGCTCGGCGTCGAGGCCGCGCTTGAAGCGATGCCGCGCGTCGAAGGCGGAAACGGCCAGCTCTATCTGGCCCAGCCGCTGGCAAAGGTTTTTTCGACTGCCGAGGAGCTGGCGCAGAAGGCCGGCGACAGTTTCGTCACCGTCGAGCGCCTGCTGCAGGCGCTGGCAATGGAAAAGTCTGCCAAGACCTCCGAAATACTCGCCAAGGCCGGCGTGACCCCGCAGGCGCTGAACCAGGCGATCAACGAGATTCGCAAGGGCCGCACCGCCGATTCGGCCAGCGCCGAACAGGGCTATGACGCGCTGAAGAAATATGCGCGCGACCTGACCGCAGATGCGCGCGCGGGCAAGCTCGACCCGGTCATCGGCCGCGACGACGAAATCCGCCGCACCATCCAGGTGCTGTCACGGCGCACCAAGAACAATCCGGTGCTGATCGGCGAGCCCGGCGTTGGCAAGACCGCCATCGCCGAGGGCCTGGCGCTCCGCATCGTCAATGGCGACGTGCCCGAGTCGCTGAAGGACAAGCAACTGATGGCGCTCGACATGGGCGCGCTGATTGCCGGTGCGAAGTATCGGGGCGAGTTCGAGGAGCGCCTGAAGGCGGTGCTTTCGGAAGTCACGTCGGCTGCCGGCGGTATCATCCTGTTCATCGACGAGATGCACACGCTGGTCGGCGCCGGCAAGGCGGATGGCGCAATGGACGCATCGAACCTGCTGAAGCCGGCGCTGGCACGCGGCGAACTGCATTGCGTCGGCGCCACCACGCTCGACGAGTATCGGAAATATATCGAGAAGGACGCCGCGCTTGCCCGCCGCTTCCAGCCGGTGTTCATCGACGAGCCGACGGTGGAAGACACGATCTCGATCCTGCGCGGGCTGAAGGAGAAGTACGAGCAGCACCACAAGGTGCGCATCTCCGACTCGGCGCTGGTCGCGGCGGCGACGCTGTCCAACCGCTACATTTCCGACCGCTTCCTGCCCGACAAGGCAATCGACCTGGTGGACGAGGCCGCCTCGCGGCTGCGGATGCAGGTCGACTCGAAGCCGGAGGCACTGGACGAGGTCGACCGCCGCATCATGCAGCTAAAGATCGAGCGCGAAGCGCTGCGGGTCGAGAAAGACGAGGCCTCGAAGGACCGGCTGGCGAAGCTCGAGACCGAGCTGGCCTCGCTGGAGGAAGAATCGGCCGAACTGACGGCCAAGTGGCAGGCCGAGAAGCAGAAGCTTGGCCTTGCCGCCGACCTGAAGAAGCAGATCGACGACGCCCGCAACGAACTGGCGATCGCCCAGCGCAAGGGCGAGTTCCAGCGCGCCGGCGAGCTTGCCTATGGCAGGATCCCCGAGCTTGAGCGCAAGCTGAAGGAGGCCGAAGCGCAGGAGGATGACAAGCGCGGCATGGTCCAGGAGACCGTGACGCCGGACAACATCGCGCATATCGTCTCGCGCTGGACCGGCATTCCGGTCGACAAGATGCTGGAAGGCGAGCGCGAAAAGCTGCTCAGGATGGAAGACGAGCTGGCCAAGCGCGTGGTGGGGCAGGGCGAGGCGGTGCAGGCGGTGTCCAAGGCGGTGCGGCGCGCCCGCGCCGGGCTGCAGGACCCGAACCGGCCGATCGGCTCGTTCATGTTCCTCGGCCCGACCGGCGTCGGCAAGACCGAGCTGACCAAGGCGCTGGCCGCCTTCCTGTTCGACGACGAAACCGCGATGGTGCGTATCGACATGTCGGAGTTCATGGAGAAGCACTCGGTTGCCCGGCTGATCGGCGCGCCTCCCGGCTATGTCGGCTACGAGGAGGGCGGCGCGCTGACGGAGGCGGTGCGGCGCCGGCCCTATCAGGTCGTGTTGTTCGACGAGATCGAGAAGGCGCACCCGGATGTCTTCAACGTGCTGTTGCAGGTGCTGGACGACGGCCGCCTGACCGACGGCCAGGGCCGCACGGTGGACTTCCGCAACACGCTGATCATCATGACGTCGAATCTCGGCGCCGAATATCTGGTTGGCCTCGGCGAGCACGAGGATGTCGACAAGGTTCGCGACGAGGTCATGGCCGTGGTCAAGGCCTCGTTCCGGCCGGAATTCCTCAACCGCGTCGATGAGGTGATTCTGTTCCATCGCCTGCGGCGCCAGGACATGGACAAGATCGTCAAGATCCAGCTCAAGCGCCTGGAGGCACTGCTGACCGATCGCAAGATCACGCTCGATCTCGACCACGAGGCGATCGAGTGGCTGGCCAACAAGGGCTACGATCCGGCCTATGGCGCACGGCCGCTGAAGCGGGTGATGCAGAAGGAGCTGCAGGACCCGCTGGCCGAGAAGATCCTGCTGGGCGAGGTTCTCGACGGCTCGACGGTGAAGATCACCGCTGGGTCCGACAGGCTGAACTTCCGCGTCAAGGCATCCGAGCCCGCGGCGGCGGAAAAGGCCGCCTGACCAGTTCGCGAACATTGGATGGCCGCCTTCGGGCGGCCATTTTCATGCCCGGTTCATGTGTGAACCACTAGGCCGACAATGCAATTGCGATTGAAGCTCTCGAACAGGACGCTGCACGCTGCCTTCTGCAGGCGGCGGCAGTCGGGGGAATTTTTGGCGAATATGGTCAGCAGAATCAGTCTTCTGTCAGCGGTTGCGGCCGCGCTTTGGGCCTGCGGCGCGCAGGCAGCCGAGTTTGTGGACGCCCGCGAATCACCCGCGAAGGGTCGAATCACCCGCGCCGCGGAGAGTGGCGTCCTTCTTGCCCAGTCAGGCGAGGTGGAAATCTATTTCGACGGCAATGGCAACCGAGTCATCGTCGATGCCTATACCGGCGAGATCATCGCCATCCAGCCGCCGCGCCGGGTGACGGGGGCGCGCAACGGCCTGGACGAGCCGCGCCGGCGCGGCGGGTACTACAGGGTCGAGCCGGCCGAGCCGGAGCCCTATCCGGGCCAGCGCCGGCGTCCGCTGGAGCGCTATCAGGCGCCGCCGCCCGACAACTATGGCGACTGGGGCCTGGACGAGTTTCCACCGGCGCCCCAACATGTGTATCCGGACGACGGGACCTATCCCGACGACGGCCTGGGGCCCGAACCGCGGGTGGTCCGGCGCGAGCCGGTGACGCGCAGCCCGCTGGGCGATCCGGTCGCGCGTGCGCCGGAAACGGACACGACCACCATCATCGAGGCGCCGGAGTTCGACGGCGGAGCGTTGCAGCCGCCGACTAGCTTCACCGCGCGCGAGGACGTCGCCTCGCTTCAGATCCTGCTGGACCGTGCCGGCGCTTCGCCCGGCGTCATCGACGGCAAGTTCGGCAGCAATGTCGACAAGGCCCTGCTTGCCTATCGCGACATCACCGGCACCAACCTGAAGTCGACCGACACGGCCGACATCAGGGCAGCTCTTGCCGCGAGCGGCGGCGATCCGTTCATCAACTACACGATCACGCCGGAGGATGCCGCCGGGCCCTTCGTGGCATCGGTTCCGGCCGATTACGGCCAGAAGGCGCAGCTCGAACATATGAGCTTCACCTCGGTGGTCGAAATGCTGGCCGAGCGCTTCCACATGGACCAAGCCTATCTGAAGGCGCTCAATCCGGAGGCGAACTTCAATCGCCCCGGCACCATCATCCGGGTGGCGAATGTCAACCGGAAGCCCGCTGGCAAGGTGACGCAAATCATTGCCGACAAGAGCCGCAAGCAGGTTCGCGCCTATGACGAATCGGGCAGGCTGGTGGTTGCTTATCCGGCAACGATCGGCTCGGCCGACACGCCTTCGCCCACCGGCACGCATGCCGTGTCGCGGGTCGCGCTCAACCCCAATTACACCTACAATCCCAAGCTCAACTTCAAGCAGGGCGACAATGACAGGATCCTCACCATTCCGCCGGGCCCGAACGGCCCGGTCGGCACGGTCTGGATCGCGCTCGACAAGCCGACCTACGGCATTCACGGCACGCCCGAACCCTCCAAGATCGGCAAGACCGAAAGCCATGGCTGCGTGCGCCTAACCAACTGGGACGCAGAGCAGCTTGCCAAGCTGGTCAGCCCCGGCGTGCCGGTCGAGTTCGTCGATTAGATCCTTGCCCGCGGACAGGCGACCGCCTGCGGCCGCGAATCAAACTGTCCCGCATATCGGCCCGCGAATCCGAATCGATTCGCGGGCCGATGCTTGAGGACGAATCAGTGTTGGAGATCTGGGCGCTGTCCGCCTGAGGCGGCGTGCCGAAAGTGCGAGCGTTAGCCGCTCGCCTTGGCGCTGCTGGCCACCTTGAGCGAGCCGCCGGCGCCGTCCTTCAGCAGGGCGTCGATTCGCTCGCGCTCGCGCTTGAAGGAAACGAGGTCGTCGCCCTGCAGCACCTTCCCCACGGGCAGGCGCACGCGCATCGGGTCGACCTTGGCGCCGTTGACCATCAGTTCATAGTGAAGGTGCGGCCCGGTCGAGAGGCCGGTAGAGCCGAGATAGCCGATCACCTGGCCCTGGCGCACCTTGGCGCCCGGCACGATGCCCGACGCGAAGCCGCTCTGGTGGTTGTATGAGGTCTGGTAGCCATTGGCGTGGCGGATGATGGTCTGCTTGCCGTAGCCGCCGGCCCAGGCGGCCTTTTCCACCACGCCATTGCCCGCGGCGATGATCGGCGTTCCGGTGGGGGCTGCCCAGTCGACGCCGGTGTGCATGCGGGTATAGCCGAGCACCGGGTGCCGGCGCGCGCCGAAGCCGGAGCGGAACACGCCGTTGGGCAGCGGGTTGCGCAGCAGGAACTGCTTGGCGCTGCGGCCTTCGCCGTCGAAATAGTCGATGCTGCCGTCGCGCATCTGGAAGCGGTAGAAATTGCGGGTGGCGCCGCCGAAGTTCGCCGAAACGTAGAGGAGCTGCGATTCCTGGTCGTCGCCGTCGGGCTCGGAGAACAGCACCTCGAGCCGGTCGGAGGGGTTGAGGCGCGACTGGAAGTCGACCTCGGAGGCCAGCAGCTTGATGAGCTGCTTCGTCATGTCCCTCGACATGTCATAGGAATAGGCCGCCCGGTAAATGCCGTCATAGACGGTGGGCAGGTTGCCGCGCGCGGTCGCAGGCAGCGAACCGTCGAATGCCGTCAGAAGCTCCGGGTTGGGCTCGGGCTCGTCCGTGGTCACATATTGGTTGTGGTCATTGAGCGCGATGGTCAGCAGGTGCTGGGTGCGGTTGTAGACGCTGGTGCGGACGATTCGGGCTTCGTCCCCGCGCACCTCGAGCCCGACGCGCAGCACCGCGCCGGCCTTCAGGGTCTTGCCATTGAACATCTTGCCGATGGCCTCGGCCATTCCGGCGGCATCGTCTCCCGTATAGCCGGAATCGGCCAGGGCCTCGGCCACCTCACGCTCGATCGCGAAGGGGATGATTTCCTCCGCATAAGCCAGCGCCGAATCATCCGTCGCGCTCCGGGAGGCGACGGAGACGTTTTCCGGAACGATTCGCACGCCATAGGAGCCGGCCAGCGTCTGGGAGGCGAGCGAATCGCCGAATCGCTCCGGATCGACATAGTGCAGCGCGGCGACCTGGACGTCGCCGTCGGTCAGAATCGCTCCGGTGACCTTTACGACCTGCTCCACCTCGTCGCCGGAAAGGTCGCTCCTTTCGTCAAAGGCGGCGGTATCCATGGGGAAATCCACCGTCTTCAGGCTCATCTCGCTTTCGACCTTGACCCCGTAGACCTGGCCGGCCGGGGCGGTGGGCGTCTGTTTGGCGCCATCCTCGGCAAAGACATCGAGCGGATCGAAGGGTGGATAGCTGCGGGAAGTCTTGTAGCCCGCGGCCAGGGCCATCTTTACCTGGACGAAAGGCACGGTGCGCACCACGTCGCGATCGCCGACGCGGCTGGACATGGATACTTCGATTCGTCGCCGGTCCTTGGCCCGAGCGATCTGGCGCGACTGCACGAGTCGGCCGGTCTTGGCGCTTTGCCCGCCGTCGTCCTTCTGCGCAATCGTGGCCAGTTCGGCGATTTCGGGCGGGGTTGCCAGCTGCTCGCGGCCGTCGAGCGCGGCAAACAGTGCCACGCCCATCAACACGCTCGACGTCACGCCGGTCAGGAACGTGCCCGACAGCCAGCGCGCGGAAACCTCGCGCCGATCGGGCGGGCCGCTGCGCCCGTCCGCGATCAGCGGCGGCTCGTTGCCGAGTTCGGCTATGGTTTGATCGACATCCTGCATTGAAAGCGGCGGCTTTTCCTGTCCCCGAACGTCGCCGGTATTTTCACGTGAAGCCCCGACAATTGCCTGCCGGGACTGATGAAGTCAACGAAAGCTCCTTTTCGCGCCGGCCGGCAGGATCGACGCCCCCTATATAGGCACGCGCGCGAGGGCATGAAAACGCCATGCCCGAGGCAAGACATTCACGGGGATTTGGGCCGCAATAGGGCTCCAATGGGGCCGCCCCCACCAGAGGGAATGCCTTTCACACGACCTTACGCAGGGTTTTGCAGGGTTGTCTGGTTTTTGTCGCAAAAAATTCAAAAAAGGCGAAAAAGGTCGTTGACAGTCTGCGAGGGTGGGGCCTATATACGCCTCAAC
>NZ_JBDGLC010000008.1:0-291596 GCF_057656055.1 Pseudaminobacter sp. Soil_N_29 | reverse complement strand
CGAAGCCAGCGCCCGCATCGCCGCCGTCATCTGGCTCACCGGCCGCGCGATCTGCCGCGACAGCCACCACGCAATCAGCACCAGAAACCCAACCGTCAGACCGGCACCGCCAAGCTGCAGATATTCTGCTGTACGTGCGGCGCTCTCCTTGACCGTACGGATGTTGCCGAGCCAAGCGGACACTTTCTCCTTCACCTCAGCGATGGCGTCTTGCACGGCTGCGTTCATTTCGGTTGCCCGTATCGAAGAAATGAGATCGCGCCCCCTCTCATAGGTGTCCGGCCTCCCCGCGAATTCGACCCCTGGGTCGCCGATCTCGGTGCGCCACTCACGCGCCATGGCACGAACGCGTTCGAGTGCCGCGTCCAGTTCCGCGTTACTGGAGGCCTCATTTTTGGCGGCGTCGATCGCGTTCTCGAACGCTCCCGTCGCAGCGCGGTAGCGCTTCAGCGCGTCGTCCCTGTGCGACAGCGCGTAGAGACGCGACAGGCTTAGGCGATTGATGTGAGAAGTTTCCGCCTTGTTGAGCTCGGTGAGCAAGCGGTTCACGGACTCATAATTTTCTCCGGCGGCTTCCACAGTGCCGAGCGCCCGCGTCAGAAGCAGCGAGACAACGACGCTGACAATCGTGACAGCGGAAAAGCCCAGCGCCAGCTTGCGCAGGATGCTCAGATTGGCGAGCGAGAAGCCTTGCCGCGCCGGGTTGGCGCGTGGGGCTTGATCGTATGCAGTAGAACTCATGGGTCGTTTCCTTGCCGTAGAGAAGACGAAACTCGGCTATCCGCGCGCAGCCGCCGGCACGAGTCCGGGCGCACGCCGAAAAGCCCTTCGGCCTCGCAGCGTCGCACGCATCAGCCTGCTTGCTGGCGGGTGCCGGCGATCTCGCGCGGGCAACCGGCTCAAAATGAATTTGGGAGAATTTTGATTGGGGCTTTACGGGAATGCGGTGGCGTTCTCAGCAGTCTGTCAGTTTGTTGTTATTGTTGATTTCACGAGAACGCCGATCGGATTCCATCCGGCACCGGCTTCCATGACCAATCGATCACAATGGCCCGAGCATAGCCCCTGGGTCATTACCCATTCGTAAAAAAAGTTAAACAAATGCAACCAGCGCTCCGGGCATCGGGCGGATTGCCTGTCAGAAGCCGCTGATCAGCTCGATCTTCGAGCCGTCCGAGAAGCGGCTGAAGCGAAAGTCCCTGGGGTCAACGACCGGTGTGCGCCCGGTGACGATATCGGCCATCAGCCTGCCGGCCGCAGGGCCGATGCCAAAGCCGTGGCCTGAAAAGCCGGTGGCGATGTGGAAGCCGCGGATGCTGTCGATCGCCGAGATCACGGGAACGGCGTCGGGCGTCACGTCGATATAGCCGGCCCAGCGCTGGGCCACCTCTGCCTTCTCGAACACCGGGAAGGCCTTCTTCAGGTTGGCGAAAGCGATGTCGGAAAGTTTCTTGGCCGGCTTCGGATCGAGCACGCGGCAATATTCGAACGGGCTCGCCTCGTCCAGCGACCAGCGGCTCGGGATGCGCGCCTCGTCGAAGAAGCGGCCGCCGAGGCGGAAGTTGAGCGAGCGCCATTCCTTGCGGAAGGCGGGCAGGAAATCGAGCGCGTGGCGGAACGAGTCTGGCACGATGTCGACGACGTTCTCATGGCCGGAGGCGATGGTGTAGCCGCCGTCCTGCCGCTTGCGCACGGCAAAGCCGTTGGACCACATGGCCTGCTCGGGGCCGCCTTCCAGCGGCTTGGTGCGCATGACCGAGTTCATCACCTTGAGCTGCGGCAGGTTGATGCCGTGCCGGCCCGAAAACAGGCTTGACCACGCACCCCCGGCCAGCACCACGGCCTTGCAGGCGATGGAGCCGCGCTCGGTGACGACGCCGGAGACGGCGCCGCCCGCCGTCTCGATGCCGCGCACCGCGCATTCGGTGAGAATGGACGCCCCCTTTTGGCGCGCCGCCTCGGCTATTGCGGGTGCGGCCTTCTGCGGCTCGGCGCGGCCATCGGCGGCGGTGTAGAGCGCGCCCGCGAGGTTCATCATGGTGCCGGGGAACATGTTGCGGAACTCGGCGCCGCTCAGCATGCGCGAGTCGAGCTGGTAGCCATCGAGATTGCGGTTCCAGCGCTCGTGGTCGGCATATTCCTGGTCGGTGGCGCAGGTGAAGATGATGCCGGCGCGCTTGTAGCCGGTGTCGCGGCCGATGCGCTGGTCGAGCGTGCTCCAGATGCGCAGCGCCTCCGCCATCAGCGGCACTTCGCGCGGATCACGGCGCGAGATGCGCACCCAGCCCCAGTTGCGGCTGGACTGCTCCTGGCCGATGCCGCCCTTCTCGCACAGCGCCACGCGCAGTTTCCGCTCTGCAAGCTCCAACGCCGTCGACGCGCCGATGATGCCGCCGCCGATGACGACGACGTCGACTTCCTTCGGCAATTCGGCGTCGCCATGAACGGGAACGACATAGGGACCGGGCATGTCAGAAACTCTCCTCCGCAGGCGGCGCCCTGCGATTTTGGCGGCATGAAACGTCACTTGCCGGCTCGATGCAACCGATTTGCGGTGCTGTGTGCCGTCCGGATATTGGGCCAGCCCGGCACTGCGGTCGGATGGCAAATGTGCCGAGGCGCACGCCCACGCAGCACCTTCGGCAGCGACATGCTGCAACAAGATATCGTGAGCGACGCAAGGCGTTGCCGCCTGTATAATTACGCCAGCAACAGACTGGCTGCGGAGCAGGCAGCGGGCAGGACCCAGCCGCCGGCGATTTGAACGAGATCAACGCCGGCCACCGCCCTGCCTTCTACAACAGGCGTTTGACGGCCAAGTTCTGCCTTTGAAGGAGGGCTCAGACATGGCGGAGTCATTGCATCCGGCGGCAGTGGATCATCTGCCCATATTCATCACGGCGCCAGGAGACACAGATGTCCTCTTCGTCGTGATGGTCGTCTTCCTCCTGCTGGTGATCTTCATGGTGGGGGTCCTGTACTTCCGGCTCCACGCCCTTCCCGAGCATATGGCGCATGGCGCCAGCAAGGGGCAGCTTGAGCTGGTGGCCGTGCTCGCGCTGATTGCCCTGTTCACGCACAATCACCTGTTCTGGATCGCGGCGCTTCTCCTGGCTTTGATCGATCTCCCGGACTTTGCCAGCCCCATGAACTCGATCGCCAACTCGCTCCGCAAGATAGCCGGCCAGGAAACCAGGCCGCCCGAACAGGCGTCGCCGGAGATCCCGGTGACACCGACAAAACCGCATCCGGTCCAGACCGAACCCCCGTTGACGCCGGTCGAACTGAAGCCCGGCGACAAGCTTTCCGAACGCAGGGGGTGAGCCATGCTTGAATTCATGATCTGCTCCCTGCTCACGATCTTTCCGGACTACCTTTTCCGCCGCTATGTCCAGGGCAAGAGGATCGGCCGGGAGATCAACCTCTATTCGATGTGGTTCGAGCTGCGCTGGGGCATCACCGCCTGCGTGATCCTGACCGTTTCGCTGATCACGATGATCTTCTATTTCCACCCTTCCACCACCAACGTCACCGCGATCTTCCGTACCGTCACCATCCTGCCGGAAGCGAATGGCCGCGTGGCGGAGGTGTTTGTCGGCACCAACGAGAAGGTGGCGGCCGGCGCTCCCTTGTTCCGGCTGGATGACGAGAAGCAGAAGGCCGCTGTCGAAACCGCCCGCCGGCGTGTCGCCGAGGTGGAAGCCGAAACGGAGGTGACGCAAACCCAGCTGGCCGAGGCCGATGGCCTGATCGCGCAGGCCGAAGGCGCCTACCAACAGGCCGTGGACGAATATGAGACGCAGGTCGAACTCAACCGGCGCAATCCGAATGTGGTGGCAAAGCGCGAAATCGAGAGGCGCCAGGTCGCCAGGGAGGCCAAGAAGGGCGGGCTGGCCGCCGCGGTGTCGAACAAGCAGACCTTGGAAACGAAGATCTCCTCACTGTTGCCGGCACAGAAGGCGAGCGCCGAAGCCGAACTCGCCCAGGCACAGGTGGAACTGGACAAGACTGTCGTGCGTGCCGGCACCGCCGGAACAGTTCAGCAGTTTTCGCTGCGGCCCGGCGACATCGTCAATCCGATGATCCGCTCCGCCGGTATCCTGATCCCCGAAGATCGCCGCATAGGACTGGTTGCGGGCTTCGGCCAGATAGAGGCCCAGGTCATCAGGAGAGGGATGATCGCCGAAGCCACCTGCATCGGCAAGCCCTTCACCATCATTCCGATGGTGGTCACCGAGGTCCAGAAGGTCGTTGCCGCCGGTCAGGTCCGCCCGACGGATCAACTGCTGGACGTGCAGCAGACAGCACGGCCAGGTACGCTGACCACCTATCTGGAGCCGCTGTTTCAGGGACAACTCGATGGCATCCCTCCGGGCAGCAGTTGCATCGCCAATGCCTACACCAGCAATCATGAGGAGCTGACACATGGAGACCTGAGCGCGCCGCACCGTTTCCTCCTCCACATGATCGATACGGTCGGGTTGGTGCACGCGATGATACTGAGGTTGCAGGCTCTCATGCTGCCGGTCCAGACGCTGGTCCTGACAGGGCATTGAAATCGTCAGCGGATGTCGAAGTGAACCCGTCCTGACGGAACCCGGAAAAGGTTGGAGAGTTTAACTTGGTCAGTCTGACCGCCGGAGTTGGGGGAATTGATTGAGCGCAAACGCGCCAGTCCGCCACGCAGAAGGTGCCAAGATGACCAGTAGCGCCGACAAGCCCGAGGACGACATCGAGAATTTGCTGCCAACGGCAAAGGACGTGATGCGCAAGATCGCGGCCGTCGAGGGCGAAAAGGCTTCACTCGAGTTGCAGCATGCCAAGGACGCCGAGGCGGAAAAGAAGAAGCTGATCGATCAGTTGCGCCAGCCGTCCGGGCTTTCGCGTGAAGGTCGCATCAAGCTGGCCGCGCAGGTTATCCAGCGCGCCGTCAACGCCGGCCTCACCGAGGTCGAGGTGTATCGCTTTCCCAACGAGCTCTGCACCGACCGCGGGCGCGCCCTCAACCAGGGCGAAGCGGGTTGGGAAGACACGCTGACCGGCATCCCACGAGAAATCTACGAATTGTGGCGCGAGCATCTCAAGCCGCGCGGCTACAAGATCCGCTATCAGGTCATCGACTATCCGGGCGGCATTCCCGGCGATATCGGAGTCACCCTCAGCTGGCATTGATGCCATTACGCCTGGTGAAACGCCATGTTGGAGAGCAGAGCGCAGGCAACCGACAGAACGACCGAGAAGATCGGCCGGAAAGCCTATGACAAGGCGTTGCGCAAGCTGCAGGTGGAGCTTTGCCATCTGCAGGCGTGGGTAAAGCAGAAGGGCCTGCGGGCGATCATCGTCTTCGAGGGGCGCGACGCGGCCGGCAAGGGCGGCACCATCAGGGTGCTGACCGAGCGGGTAAGCCCGCGCGTGTTCCGGGTGGTGGCGCTGCCCGCGCCCTCCGACCGCGAAAAGACCCAGATGTTCATGCAGCGCTACATCGAACGGTTCCCGGCCGCCGGCGAGATCGTGATCTTCGACCGCAGCTGGTATAATCGCGCCGGCGTCGAATATGTGATGGGCTTCTGCACGCCGGCCGAGCACGAGCGGTTCCTGGAATTGTGCCCGGAAGTCGAGAAATACATTGTCGACGGCGGCATCATCTTGATCAAGCTCTGGCTTGAGGTCGGGATGGAGGAGCAGGAACGGCGCTTTGCGGCGCGCATCGACGATCCGATGCGACAGTGGAAGCTGAGCCCGATGGACCTTGAATCCTACCGGCGCTGGTATGACTATTCCAGGGCACGCGACAGCATGCTGTTTGCCACGCACACCGATTTCGCGCCCTGGTACATCGTGCGGTCCGACAACAAGCGGCGCGCGCGCCTCAATTGTCTGGCGCATATCCTCAGCGCCATCCCATACAAGAAGCCGCCCAAGACACGCGTCAAGCTGCCTCCAAGATCGACAAAAGACGCCTATAATGACCAGGAAAGCCTGCGTCAGATGATGTTTGTCGAGGAAAGATACTGAATTCGGCAAGTGGGAGCGCCAATGGACTGGCAGAGAGGGCAGCACCGCGCCGCGCAGGCGACGGGTTCGGGAGGACGCGGCGAGGAAGTCATGGCTGCAAACCGCGAAGTCGAGCTCAAGCTTGCGGTGCCGCGCGGCGCGCTGAAGGACATCGGCAAGGTCGCGCAGGCCGCCGGCGCAATGCACGACACAAGCCCGCAGCCGCTTCGTTCCGTATATTTCGACACCCGCAAGCACAGGCTGCACAAGCGCGGCTATGTGCTGCGCCTTCGCAACAACGGTGGCTCCGGCAACATCCAGACGGTCAAGACCCTCAAATCCGCCGACGGCGGCCTGACCCGCGGCGAGTGGGAAACGGAAGTGCAAGGCAAGAAGCCCCGCGCCGACGCGCTGGGAAATTCCCCCCTGGCACAGGTTCTGGACGCCCCCGCCGGCTGGCGCAAGCTGCGGCCTCTCTTCACGGTCGAGGTCGAGCGCGACACCTACCTGCTGCATCGCGACGGCGCGACGATAGAGCTCGCGCTCGACGAGGGGGTAGTGCGCAACGAGCACGAGGAACAGAGCATCGTCGAGGCCGAGCTTGAGCTGAAGGCCGGCGAGCCGGGTGCGCTCTTTGCCTTCGCCCGCGAGATCAGCGTCGCCGTGCCTGCCTTGGTGTCGCTCACCTCCAAGGCCGAGCGGGGCTACCGCTTGCTGGCGGGTGAAACCTCGCGCCCTACCGTCAGCCTCGACTTCGCGCTGCATCGGAAAATGACCACGGCCGAGGCGGTCCGCGCCATCGGCTTCACCTGTCTTGCGGCGCTTTTCGACAACCTGGCGATCCTCGTCCGCGAAGGAACGCCGGATGCAGTGCACCAGTCCCGCGTCTGCGTGCGGCGCCTGCGCGCCCTGGTGTCCTTGTTCAAGCCGGCGCTGGACTGGCCCGATGGCCGGGCCATCCGCGCCGACCTGAAATGGCTCTGCGACCTTCTGGGCGACGTTCGCGAGCTCGACGTCTTCATCAAGTCGGTGCTTGAGCCCAGCGCCGCCGCCAATCCGGACGTGCCCGGCTTCAAGCCGCTGCTGGCCACGCTTCACGAGCGCCGCGACCACACCTATGACCTGGCCGTCGACGAACTTCGCTCGCCGCGGATGTCGGGCCTGAGCCTGGCTCTGGTTGCCCATCTCGAGGGCTTGCTGGCTCATGGCCCCCCCGGCAACAGCGCCCAGCGCGAGCGCGACAAGCCTGTTCGGCGCTTTGCCGCCAAGGAGCTTCGCCGGCGCCTGCGCTCGCTGCTGAAGGACAGCGCGGCGCTGGACCAGATGCCGTCGGAAGAACGGCACAAGATAAGGATCCGCGCCAAGAAGCTGCGCTACATGGCCGAGCCCTTCCAGGGCATCGTCGGGTGGAAGCGGTTTTCGGACGTGGTGTCGTCTCTCCACGAGATCCAGGACACATTGGGTGAGCTCAACGACTACAAGGTCAATCGGGAAATGGCGCTGGATTATGCCAAGCAGGCTCTAGATCCCGGTTCCGGCGACAGCTCGGCCGCGCTCGCCGCCGGCGTTGCCGCCGCCGGCGGCAGCGAGGATACCGCATCGGCCTTGAACAACGCCATTGCCGCACGCCGCCGGCTCGCGCGAGTCCCGGCCCTGCGCCCCGGCTGACATGATCCAGCCGGCCTCACGGCCGGCCGTTTCGCCTCGTGTTTCGCCTTCAAGGCTTGGTCCATGCGGGAAATTGGCAGATGCTTGCCCGGCTTCCTCTCCTGAGAGGGTTCAAGGGCTACGATCGCGCCTGGCTGGGCCGCGACGTGACCGCCGGCCTTGCCGTTGCCGCCGTGGCGATCCCGAGCGCGATCGCCTACCCCGCCATCGCGGGCCTGCCGGCGGAGGTGGGAATGTATTCCAGCATACTGCCGCTGGTTGGCTACGCCCTGTTCGGGCCGTCGCGCCAGCTCATCGTGGGGCCCGACGCCGCAACCATGACGGTTCTGGCCGCGGTTCTGGCGGGTACGGCGGCGGACATGCCGGCGGAACGCGTCGCGGCTGCCTCGGCGCTTGCACTGCTGGTGGGCGTTCTGTGCATCATCGGCGGCAGGCTGCACCTGGGGGTCGTCGCGGCCTTCCTGTCGCGGCCGATCCTGGTCGGCTTCATCAGCGGCATCTCCATTTCCATCCTGGTGGGGCAGATCGGGCGCTTTACCGGCCTGCGCATCGAGTCTTCCGGGCTGCTGCGGCCCCTGGTCGAGCTTTTCCAGAAGGCCGGGTTGGTCCATTGGCCGTCCGTTACGCTCGGCGCCGTCATGCTCGCCATCCTGCTTGCGCTGCGGCGCTCACGCATTCCAGGGCCGCTGGTTGTCGTTGTCATTGCGGTCGCGGCATCCGCGCTGTCCGGCTTCGAGAAAATGGGCATCAAGGTGGTGGGCGAGCTGCCCATGGCGCTTCCCGCGCCCTCGCTGCCCTCCGGAACCGGCCTTTCGGCCAGCGACCTCCTGCTCGGTGCAGCCGCGGTGTGGCTCGTCAGTCTCGGTTCGGGGCTGGTCGCCGCGCGAAGCTTCGCCGCACGGGGCAAATTCGATGTCGATGCCGATGCCGAGCTGACCGGGTTCGGGGTCGCAAACATCGCATCGGGGCTGTGCAGCGGCTTTCCGGTGACCGTCGCGGACTCGCGCACCGCGGTCAACCTGTCCGTCGGAGGGCGCACACAGCTTACCGGCATCGTCGCCGCCCTGGCACTCACGCTGGCGCTTCTCTTTCTCAACGACGCGCTGCGGCTGCTGCCGGTACCGGCCCTGGGCGCCATTCTGGCCGCCGCCGCCATCGGCCTGATCGACGTGGCCAGCCTGCGCGAGATCTGGCGCATCAGCCGGATGGAATTCGGCTTCGCAATGATCGGCATGTGGGGTGCGGTCAGCCTCGGCGTGCTCACCGGGGTGGTGGTCGCGGTCGCGGCCACCCTGCTCTACGTGCTGCTGAAGGAAATGCGCCCGCGCGACGCCATGCTCGGTCGTATCCCCGGCCGCAGCGGCTTCTACAAGCTGCACCGTTCCCGCACCGCGCGGCCCGTTCCCGGCCTCTCAGTCTGCCTGATCCAGGGAAGCCTGCTGTTCTTCAACATCGACTATGTCAGGGCGCGGCTGAAGAGCATCGTGCAGGCCCTGCCCGCGGAAACGCGCTGGTTCGTGCTCGATGCCAGCGCCATTGCCCAGGTGGATTCGACGGCCGCGGCCATGCTCGACGAAATGTGCGCCTTCTGCGCCGAGCGCGGCATCGCTCTCGGCATCGCGGAACTCCACATCGAGCCGATGGCAATTCTGGAGCGCTCGGGCGTGCTCGCCAAGATCGGCAGGCCCATGATCTTCGACGATCTCGAAGACATGCTGGCCGCGTTCAGGCACACGCGCGAGAAAAAGAAATCCGGAATGGTCGACCGGCCATAGCGCTGCACGCGCCCCGGCATTTGCAGCCAGGCCGCGATGCTGGCAATCTGGTTATGACGCCTGTTTCCTTGTCGCGACGCGGGCGAGCGGGTCGGCCGAGGTTTGCCAGAAGCCGGCCCGGTCGCCCCTTTCATGAAGCTGGCCAGCCATGTCCGGAAAAGTGCATGACCATCATGTGGTGATCGTGGGCGCCGGTTTCGGCGGCCTCGAAACGGTTCGGTGGCTGAAAGGGGCCGGGGTACGCATCACCCTGATCGATCGCCGCAACCATCATTTGTTCCAGCCGCTGCTCTATCAGGTCGCGACGGCTTCCCTCGCCACGTCGGAGATCGCCTGGCCGATCCGCCATCTCGTCAGCAACCGGCCCGAGGTGACGACCCTTCTGGCGCAGGTCGTCGGCATCGACACCGCCTGGCGCCGGGTGCTGCTGAATGACGGCAGTGCCGTCAACTACGACACGCTCGTGCTGGCGACCGGCGCGCGCCACGCCTATTTCGGCCACGACGAATGGGAACCTTTCGCCCCGGGGCTGAAATCGCTCGAAGACGCTATACGGCTGCGCCGGCGCATCCTGCTGGCCTTCGAGCGCGCGGAAAGGGAGTCCGACCCCCTCCGCCGCGCCGCGTTGCTGACATTCGTCATCATCGGCGGCGGCCCGACCGGCGTGGAGATGGCCGGCACCATCGCCGAGCTGGCCCGGGTGACCCTATGGCGCGACTACCGCAACATCGATACCCGCATGGCGCGGACCGTCCTGATCGAGGCGGGGCCGCGCATCCTGCCCAGCTTTCCACCGGACCTGTCGGCCTATGCGGAGCGGGCGCTGCAGTCGCTCGGGGTCGAAGTGCATCTGGGGCAGGCGGTGAGCGCCTGCGACGGGAATGGCGTCGTCTATGGCGAAAATCACCTGCCGGCGGCAACGGTGATCTGGGCGGCCGGGGTCGCCGCATCGCCGGCGGCGGAATGGCTCGGCGCGCCGGCCGACCGCGCCGGCCGCGTCGAAGTGGAGCCCAACCTTACCGTGCCGGGGCATCCGGACATCTTCGTCATCGGCGACACCGCCGCCGTCGCGGCACCGGACGGGTCACCTGTCCCGGGCATCGCCCCGGCGGCAAAGCAGCAAGGCCGCTATGTCGCGTCCGTCATAAGGGCGCGGCTGAAGGGCGACACGGCCATCGGGCCGTTCCGCTACAAACATGACGGCAGCCTGGCCACGATCGGCAAGAGGCTTGCGGTCATCGATTTCGGCTGGATCAAGCTGCGGGGCGCGCTTGCCTGGTGGATCTGGGGCATCGCGCACATCTTCTTCCTGATCGGTGTTCGAAACCGGCTCAGCGTGGCACTGAACTGGTTGTGGATCCATGCAACCGGACACCGCAGCGCCCTGCTGATCACGCAAGGCCGGCAGGCCACCATGTCCCCCGTCAAAGAGCGGCAGGACCACCGCGAGGGCGGGCCATGAGGCCCTGGCAGGCGCAATGCGTTCAGAGCATCGGCAGGCTCCCGGGCCAGCGGCCGCGCGGGAACGCCTGGTCTATGCGGGCGATCTCGTCTTCGCTCAGGCGCAGGTCGCCCGCGCCGGCGTTTTCCTCCGCATGAGCGGGGCTCGCAGCCTTGGGAATGGCGAAGATCGAGCTTTCCCGCGTCAGGAAGGCAAGCGCCACCTGCCGTGGCGTGGCCCCATGCTCGGCGCCGATCTCGGCAAGCAGCCGTCCCGCGGCCGAAGCCTCGTGGGGAAACGCCCCCTGGCCGAAGGGGCTGTAGGCCACGACCGCCACGCCATGGGCCTGGCACCATTGCATGATGCCATGCTCGATGGCGCGTTCCTGCAGAAAGTAGATCACCTGGTTGCAGGCGATCTTGCCCGGACCGGCCACGCTCAGCGCCTCTTCGAGATCCTCCACATCGAAATTGCTCACGCCCCAGGAGAGTATCTTGCCCGCCTTCTGCAAATCCTCGAAAGCCGCGAACGTCTGGTCGAGCGGATAGATGCCCCGCCAGTGCAGCAGGTAGCAGTCCAGCCGGTCCGTCCTGAGGCGCTTCAGCGATCTCTCGCAGGCGGCGATGGTGCCGGCGCGCGATGCGTTGCTGGGCAGCACCTTGGAAACGAGGAAGGCCTCGTCGCGTCGCCCGGCGACCGCCTCGGCCACCACCAGTTCGGCATCGCCGTAGAGTTCTGCCGTGTCGATATGCGTCATGCCGAGTTCCAGCCCGCGGCGCAGCGTCGCCACCGCCGAGGGCCAACGCGCCTCGTCAAGACGCCACGTGCCCTGCCCGATCCTGGAAACCTCGCGGCCGGTCGGCCCGAACAGATGGCGCTGCATGGCGGTGCTCCGGTCCGTCTTGACGTGCTGCTCCGATGGTAACGGCACGCCGAGGTTTCTGTTTCACCGATCGCGCCGCCATGTTCAAGCCGGGGTTTCCGTTGCGTGACAATCATATTTCCGCGACTGGCCCATTCTCATCGCCGCTAGAGGGGCAGAAAAGGCCCGGTCCGCCCCCGGGTAACGGTCAAAACGACCGAAAATTTCGAAAAAGAGCCGAGCGGGGGTACAAAAAATGCTCGCGAGAGGCAGTTTGTACCTTCTGTGGGTTGGCTTGGGGTGGCCAACTATGGCAAATGCAGGTCGCGCGTACCTTGCGCGTACGAACTGAGGATCTCAAAAGAAGGAACCATGATGTCTGAGGGAAGTCTTCTCGATAACGCTCTTGTCCGCCTCGACGAGGCAGCTGCACACCTGAACATCGACGCCGACGTCATCGAGAAACTGAAATTCCCACGAGAGACTACCAAGGTTCGCCTGATGATCCGCATGGACGACGGATCGCGAAAATCGTTCCTGGCATGGCGATGCCGATATGACGACACGCGCGGGCCGACCAAGGGCGGCATCCGCTTCCATCCCGATGCGACGATCGACGAGGTCGAGACGCTGGCCTTCTGGATGACCTTCAAATGCGCCGTGATGAACCTGCCCTATGGCGGCGGCAAGGGTGCCGTGCAGGTCGATCCGCGCAAGCTCTCCAAGGCCGAGGTGGAACGCCTTTCGCGTGCCTATATCCAGGCCTTCGCCCGTATCATCGGCCCCGACCGCGACATTCCGGCGCCCGATGTCTACACCAACTCCATGATCATGGGCTGGATGGCCGACGAATATGCCCAGATCGTCGGCCAGGCCGAGCCTGCCGTCATCACCGGCAAGCCGATCGCGCTTGGCGGCTCGCTGGGCCGCGGTGATGCCACTGCCCGCGGCGGCTACTATCTGGTGCGCCACCTGGCCAAGGATCTCGGCCTGGCCTCCAGCATGCGCGTCGCCATTCAGGGCTTCGGCAATGCCGGCCAGCACATCGCCCGCCTGCTCGCCTCCGACGGCCACAAGATCGTGGCGGTGTCGGACTCCGAGGGCGCGGTCTATGCGGCCGGCGGCCTTGACCTCGACGCGCTGTTCGCGGCCAAGAACGAGGGGCACTCCGTCGTCTCGACCGCGGGCAAGAACGGCCATCAGGCCCTCTCGGCCGACGATCTCGTCGGCGTGGAATGCGAACTGCTGGTTCCGGCGGCACTCGAGAACATGATCCACGAGGACAACGCCGCCAGCGTCAAGGCCAAGCTGGTTCTCGAACTCGCCAATGGTCCCGTGACGCCGGAAGCCGACGAGATCCTGGCCGAGAACGGCGTGATCGTGCTGCCCGACATACTGGCCAATGCCGGCGGGGTCACCGTGTCCTACTTCGAGTGGGTGCAGAACCGCCAAGGCTACTACTGGACGGTCGAGGAAATCCACGTGCGCCTGCGCACCATCATGGAGCGCGAGGGCCAGGCGATCTGGGACATCTCCCGCGAGAAGAACGTGACCATGCGCACCGCGGCCTATGTCCACGCGCTGAGCCGTCTGGCCGAAGCCATCGAGGCCCACGGCACGCAGAACTTCTTCATGAGCTGAAAAGGATGACGGGCGCGGCAGCGCCCCTCTCCGTCTCGCCCCTCAGGGGGCAATTGCATTCGAAATGCCCCCCACCCCTGCCCCTCCCCACAAGGGGGAGGGAAACCTTGCTGCAACCGTCCAGCGCCAATCTTCACCGTTCTTGGTGGCTGTGGCGGCGAAATCGTCCCCTCCCCCTTGTGGGGAGGGGTAAGGGGTGGGGGTACAAGCACGCCGACGATAGCCCTGCCCTTGGAGGGGAGCAGCCGAACGAGGGGGACGTCATTCGGCCCGTTCGACGCCTTCCTTCATCAGCCGGTCCAGGTGCATGCGGATATGCGCCGCTTCCGCTGGCGTGTTGGCCAGCGCGATGGCGCGGTCGAAGGCGCAGCGGGCATCGGCCGAACGGCCAAGCTGCATCAGCAGATAGCCCTTGAGCCCAAAGAAATAGAAATAGCCCGACAGGCGTTCTTCCAGCGGCTCGACAAGGGTCAGCGCCGCCTCGGGTCCTCGCACCTTGGCAACCGCGACCGCGCGGTTCAGCGTCACCACCGGTGACGGCTCCTGCCGCTCCAGCATGGCATAGAGCAGCTCGATCTCGGTCCAGTCGGTATCTTCCGCCTTCGCCGCGCGCGCATGGAGCGCCGCAATCGCCGCCTGCAACAGATACGGCCCCGGCTGGCGATGGCGCATCGCCTTGTCGATCAGCGCCAGCCCCTCTGCGATCATCGCCCGGTTCCACAGGCTGCGGTCCTGGTCTTCCAGCAGGATGATGGAGCCTTCGGCATCGAACCGCGCGGCGGTGCGCGAATGCTGCAGCAGAAGCAGCGCGGTGAGGCCCATGATCTCCGGCTCGGTGGGAAAAAGCCTGAGCAGCAGGCGCGCGAGACGGATCGCCTCGTCGCAGAGCGGCGCGCGGCGCTCCGCCTCCTCCACGCCCGCCGAGTAACCCTCGTTGAAGATCAGGTAGATCATTGCCGCGACCGCCGCGAGGCGTTCGGACCGCTCCACCGCGCCCGGCGCCTCATAGGGTACATCGGCGCGCGCGATGCGCCCCTTGGCCCGGGTGATGCGCTGTTCCATCGCCGCCTCGCTAACGAGGAAGGCACGGGCGATCTGCCTAACGCTCAAGCCAGACACGATGCGCAGCGCCAGCGCCACCTGCTGCGTGGCCGGCAGATCGGGGTGGCAGCAGATGAACATCAGCCGCAAGATGTCGTCGCGGTAGTCGGCGCCGTCCAGCCGCTCGACCATCGGCGTCTCGACATCGTCGAGGTCGGACACCGTCTCCTCCGGCGGCATCGGCGCCTGCTTGGCCCGACGCCGCACCGCATCGATGCCGCTGTTGCGGCCGACGAAGATCAGCCACGCCGCCGGATTGCGCGGCGGGCCGTTCACCGGCCAGTTCTTCAGCGCCCGCAGGCACGCCTCCTGGAACGCTTCCTCCGCCGCGTCGAGATCGCGGAAATAGCGGAGAAGCGCGCCGACCACCTGCGGCCGGGCGGCCGTCAGCGCGTCGTCTATCCAGGAGGGGTCGGCGGTCATGCGGTCAATGCTCCGGGTTGGAAGATGCCGATCGGCCGGACTTCATAGACGCCGGGGCCGCGATTGGCGGCCTGCAATTCCTTGGCGATGTCCAGGGCCTCGTCGAGCGTTTCGCAATCGACGACGTAGAAACCCAAAAACTGCTCCTTGGTTTCGGCAAAGGGGCCGTCGATCACCAGCGGCCCCTCGCGGCCCTTGCGCAGCGTGGTGGCGGCGGTGGTGGGCAGAAGCCGCACGACTGGGCCGAGCTTGCCGGACCTGGCGATCTTTTCCTGCACGGCGCCCAGCCGCGCCATCACTTCGTCGTCCTCCTGCTTGGTCCAGGAGCCGACCACGTCTTCGGAATTGTAGCAAAGGATTGCGTAGAGCATCCGTATCCTCCGTCCTGTTGAATGACGAATGAGTAACGCAATCGCCGACAGGACGCAGGACAAATCTTCCACCAACAAAAACGCCGGCGGGATCACTCCCACCGGCGTCGATTTTTTGTCCCTGGCCGTAAAGCCGACTATTTGCGCTTCATCGCCTCCAAGAGCGCGGCACCAAAGGCACCCTGGGGCGCGCCGCCGCCCTTCTGCTGCGGGGCCGACTTGTTGAACGACTTGCCGCCGCCACCGCCGCGCTGCGGGCGGTCGTCGCGCGAGGCGGGGCCCGAGCGCGCGCCCGCGCCATCGTCGTGCTTGCGCATCGACAGGCCGATGCGCTTGCGCTTGATGTCGACCTCGACCACGCGCACCTTCACCACGTCGCCGGCCTTCACCACCTCATGCGCGTCCTTCACGAAGCGGTCGGCAAGCTGCGACAGGTGCACCAGCCCGTCCTGATGCACGCCGATATCGACAAAGGCGCCGAAGGCGGCGACGTTGGTCACCGTTCCTTCCAGCATCATGCCGGGCTTCAGGTCCTTGATGTCGTCGATGCCGTCGGCAAAGGTCGCGGTCTTGAATTCCGGGCGCGGGTCGCGGCCGGGCTTTTCGAGCTCGGCGATGATGTCGCGCACGGTCGGCAAGCCGAAGCGCTCGTCAACAAAAACCCGCGGGTCTAGCCCCTTCAGCGTGGCGCTGTCGCCCATCAGCGCGCGCAGGTCGCGGCCGCAGGCGGCGACGATCTTCTTGGCCACGCCATAGGCTTCGGGGTGCACTGCCGAAGCGTCCAGCGGCTCGGCGCCGTTCGGAATGCGCAGGAAGCCGGCGCACTGCTCGAAGGTGCGCTGGCCGAGACGCGGCACGTTGAGCAGGTCCTTGCGGCTGGCGAACGGGCCGTTCGCATTGCGATGCGCCACCACGGCTTCGGCCAGCGACGCGCCGAGGCCGGACACGCGCGCCAGAAGTGCGGCTGACGCCGTGTTGAGGTCCACGCCCACCGCGTTCACCGCATCTTCCACAACCGCGTCGAGCGAGCGGGCCAGGCGGTACTGGTCGACATCGTGCTGGTATTGGCCGACGCCGATGGACTTCGGCTCGATCTTGACCAGCTCGGCCAGCGGGTCCTGCAAGCGCCGCCCGATCGACACCGCGCCGCGCAGCGACACGTCGAGGCCGGGGAACTCGGCCGCCGCCGTCTCCGACGCCGAATAAACCGAGGCGCCCGCCTCGCTGACGATGACCTTCAACGGCTTGGGTGCGGGCATCGCGGCCAGCATGTCGGCCACGAGCTTTTCGGTTTCGCGGCTGCCGGTGCCGTTGCCGATTGCGACCAGCTCGACCTTGTGCTTGCGGATGAGGCTCGCCAGTTCGGCCTGCGTGCCGCGCACATCGTTCCTCGGCGGGAACGGATAGACGGTGGTCGTGTCGAGCAGCTTGCCGGTCTGGTCGACCACGGCGACCTTCACGCCGGTGCGGATGCCCGGATCGAGGCCCATCGTAGCGCGCGAGCCGGCAGGAGCGGCCAGCAGCAAATCCTTCAGGTTGCGCGCGAAGACGCGGATCGCCTCTTCCTCGGATTTTTCACGCAGTTCGCGCATCAGGTCGAGCGAGAGCGACAGCGAGAGTTTTACGCGCCAGGTCCAGCCGGCGACCTCGGCCAGCCACTGGTCGCCAGGGCCCTGCCGGCCGATGGCGTAGGCCTCGGCGATCATGCGCTCCACCGGCTTCACCGGCGAGGTGTCGTCGGCATCCACTTCGATCTCGAGCGACAGCACTTCCTCGTTGCGGCCGCGCAGCATGGCAAGCGCGCGGTGGCTCGGCACGTTGGCCCAGCGTTCGACATGGTCGAAGTAGTCCGAGAATTTCGCGCCAGCCTCCTGCTTGCCGTCCACCACTTTCGAGCGCAGGAAGGCGCGTTCCTTCATGTAGTTGCGCAGGCGGCCGACGAGGTCGGCGTTTTCGGCGAACTGTTCGGAAATGATGTCGCGCGCGCCATCGAGCGCGGTCTTCACGTCCGGCACGTCATCGGTGATGTAGCCTTGCGCCAGTTCCGCCGGCACTGCGGCCCGGTCGGCAAGAATCGTCTCGGCCAGCGGCCCAAGGCCCCGCTCGCGCGCAATCTCGGCGCGGGTGCGGCGCTTGGGTTTGTAGGGCAGATAAAGGTCTTCGAGCTCGGCCTTGGTAGTAACGGCGGCGATCGCCACCTCCAGCTCGTCGGTCAGCTTGCCCTGACTGCGGATCGATTCGAGGATGGTGGCCCGGCGCGCATCCATCTCGCGCACATAGATCAGCCGCTCGGCCAGCGTGCGCAGCTGCGTATCGTCGAGACCGCCGGTCACTTCCTTGCGGTAGCGGGCAATGAACGGCACGGTGGCGCCTTCGTCCAGAAGCCCGATTGCGGCTGCGGCCTGTTCGGGCCTGGAATTGATGTCGGCCGCGATGAGCGCGGCAATGCGTTGAATGTCTGCGGCCATGTCGTTTCCACTGTCGACGATAGGGCGGCGACCATAGGTCCGATCGCGCCACCATGCCAATCGCCGAAGATGACGGCGAAAACTGGGTCCACAGGAAAGCCGTCCACAGCTTCGTCGCCCGCCCCGACGCCGCGAATTCCTGGCGCGGGCCCTTTTTCCAGATCGACGCCCCGGATCCCGGCGAATTGTCGCTGGCGCACGCGATTCAATCTGGACGCGAAAGGTTCTATAGTTCACGCGACATTCGAGGAACCTAGGGAGGCAAGCCATGCACAGCGACCGATTTCTTCTCGGCGCAGGCGGATTGGCCGGCGCGGCCGGCGTGACGGTGGCGGCCATGGCGGCGCATGCGGGCGGCGCGCATATGCAGACCGCTTCCTCCTTCCTGCTGGCGCATGCGCCCGCACTGCTGGCCATTGGTCTTGTGGCGGCAACCAGCCTGCTGCGCCTTTCCGGTTACGTGCTGCTCGCCGGCGTGATCCTGTTCGTCGGCGATCTTCTGGCCCGTGATTTCCTGGGCGACCGGCTGTTCCCCTACGCGGCGCCGATCGGCGGCACGCTGCTGATCCTCGGCTGGCTGCTGGTATTCATCTCGGCCTTTTTCAGGCAGAAATCGAGATAACGGCCGCGACGCTCTCCTACAGCGTCGCGATTGTCTTCAGCGCGCCGTCGAGCATGGTGCCCTTCTCGTCCTTCAGCGCCGCCTCTCGCAGGCGACGGAGCCAGTCGGCGGCGTCCGGGCGTCCCTCGAGCAGCGGCAGGCCGGAAAGCACGCGGTCGAATTTCGACTGCGCCCGCACGTGGGTGTCGCTGTAGCCCTTGATCAGGCGGCGGCAGTTGAGGATCTCCACCGCCAGCGCATAGTCGCTCGCCACACGGCCGAGCGCCAACTGATACCAGCGCTCCAGATGCTCGGCCTCGACCTTATGGCGCAAGAGCTTGCGTCGCCACCGCCGCAATCCCCCAATGAACCAGAGCGCCGCAAAGCCGGCAAAACTGTCGGTGCGGACGCGCCTTCCATGGTTGATGCGGCGGTCGAGCCAGCCGGCCAGCTTCGGCCGGCTCTCGACATAGCTGCCCAGCGCCGCCGGCATCGTGCCGCAGAATTCCTCGATGCGCGGGTGGAAATATTCGGTCACCTGCAGGATGTTGCCGTCCTTGACGCCGACTTCCTTGCGCACGCGCTGGTCGCGGGTCGAGCGCGTCTTCAGGTCAGCCACGCGGATCATGTCGTCGTAGCACATGGCGTTGGCGACATGCTTTGCGGCCGCGATCGACAACGCATAGTCATGGCTTGCATCGTCCAGCTTCAGCGCCTGGTCGACGCGGTCGAGATATTCCGCGCCATAGGCGAGGTCTTGGTAGTCGACCACCTTCTGCAGGCCACGCCCGGCCATGTCGCGCAGCGCTTCGGGATAGGCATCGACACGCGCTCGCAGCGCCTGCCAGCCCATAATCAGTCTATCCGGACCGCTCACGCCGTGCGAAGAAATCTTCACCGCCTGGGCCGGAGCGGCGTCGGGCTCGATGCCCTCTTCCACAAGGCGCCGCGTGCGCTCATAGGCGCCGGCAAAAGCTGCAAGGCTGGCCTTCACGCCGCGACCGGATGCGCGGATGGTCTCCTCATAGCTTTCGCGCGGGAAAGGCAGCGCCCCGGAGCCCGCCAGGGCACCGAACAGGCTCGACGAGATCACCGAGCCCGCCTCGACGGCAACCTTTTCCATGTCGAAGGCGACCAGGCGCTTCGAGGCCTGCTCGGCCGCCGCGCGCACCTTTTCGGACGAGGCGCGGCCGTCGCCCGGCTCGATCTTCTCCGACACCGCGGCAATGCGGTGCGAGGAGGCGATCAGCGTCGTGCGGTCGGGTGTCACGAAACCGCGCATGACGGCGCGGCCGGCTTCCATCAGCTCGGCGGCGATAAGGATATCGACGTCGCCCTGCGCCGGCGACAGCGCGAAGATCGGCCGGCGGCCGGTGTCGCGGCACATCTCGACGTAATAGATCGTAGCGCCCGTGCGCTGGGCCACGCCAGCAACCGAGGTCGACTGCGCCAGATAGCCGTTGCGCTCGGCAACGTCGGTGATCCAGTCGGTCAGCACGCCGCCGCCCTGCCCGCCCACGGCGAGCGCGGCCAGCTTGATGATGCCGCCATCGGCGGCGAGTTTCGGGGTCTTCGGAGCCAAAACCGTCATGTCACGCATCCGCGAAAGTCAGGCGGCGGCTTTCGCGGCGCCTCTGCATGAAACCGATGAGTTTGCGGCGCATCTTTTCCAGGAACTGGTCCCACTTGCCGGGATTGTGCACCACGTCGGCGCGGTAGAAGGAGGGACACAGCACAGCCGCATCCGCCACCTCGCCGCAATTGCCGCAGCCCACGCAGGTCTGGTCGATATGCGCCACGGGGTCGTCGCGCAGCGGATCGTCCAGCGACTTCACCGACAGCGAGGGACAACCCGAAAGCCGCATGCAGGCGTGGTCGCCGGTGCAGATGTCCTCGTCCACGCCGAATTTCGGCTTCACCACGCGCTCGCCGCCCTTGATGGCATTGGCCACCAGCGGCTTTTCGCGGCGCTGGCGGTTGAGCATGCATTCGGACGAGGCGACGATGACTTTCGGGCCGCTCTCCTCGGTCGTCAGCGCCTCGCGCAGCGTGTCGCGCATCTTGCCGACGTCATAGGTGCGCTCGAGGTGGCGGACCCATTTCACGCCCATGCCCTTCACCGCCTCGGTGATGGGATGCTTTGTGGACTTCGTGCGGTTGGTCGCCCGCGAGGACAAAATATCCTGGCCGCCGGTGGCGGCGGAGTAGAAATTGTCGACGATCACGATGACGCCGTCGTTCTTGTTGAACACCGCGTTGCCGATCGAGGAGGTCAGGCCGTTGTGCCAGAAGCCGCCGTCGCCGACGAAGGAGATCGAGCGGCGCTTTGCGTCCGGCGAGTTGAAGGCCGAGGCGGAAGCCGGCCCCAGGCCATAGCCCATCGTCGTCGCACCCAGCTCGAAGGGCGGCATGATCGAGAACAGATGGCAGCCGATGTCGGAGGCGATGTGATGCGGCCCCATCTCCTGCTCCACCAGCTTGGTGGCCGCAAAGATCGGGCGCTCCGGGCAGCCCGTGCAGAAGCCGGGCGGACGACCCGGCACGATTGCCGCGAGGTTTGAGACCTCGTTGCTGTCGTCCTGCTTGTTGGGCGCGCGGAACTGCACCGGCAGCATCTGCGGGGCGCTCTCGCGCAGGAAGGCGCTGATGCCGTCCAGCATCACCTGGCCGGTATATTCGCCGGCAACCGGCAGATATTCCTTGCCGACCACATGCGTGTCGCGCCCGGCCTTGTGCAGCATGTTGCCAAAAGCCTGCTCGATGTAGTTCGGCTGGCCTTCCTCCACCACGAGCACGGCATCCTTGCCCTCGCAGAAGCCCAGAAACTCGTCGTCGATCAGCGGATAGACGGCGTTGAGCACATAGATCGGCACTTCCGTCTCGCCATAGATGTCGGCAAGACCGATGCGTTCCAGCGCGCGCATGACCGAATTGTACATGCCGCCCTGGCAGACGATGCCGACCTTGGCCGCCTCAGGGCCGAAGAACTCGTTGATCTTGCGCGAGCGGATGAAATCCACCGCCGCCGGCCAGCGCTTGGCGATCTTCTCCTTCTCATGGATGAAGGAGGCGGGCGGCAGCACGATGCGGGCGGTGTCGCGGCGCGGGTTTTCGAGCGCATCGGCCACCGTCATGGCCGGGCGCTTGTTGTCCTTGGCGGTGAAGCTGCCATGCACGTGGCAGCAGCGAATGCGTACCTGCAGCATGACCGGCGTGTTCGAGGCCTCCGACAGCTCGAAGCCGTCCTCCACCGCCTTGACGATGGAAGGCAGGTTCGGGCGCGGGTCGAGCAGCCACACCTGGCTCTTCATCGCGAATGCATGGCTGCGCTCCTGCATGATGGAGGAGCCTTCGCCATAGTCCTCGCCGACGATGATCAGCGCGCCGCCGGTGACACCGCCGGAAGCCAGGTTCGCCAGCGCGTCGGAGGCGACATTGGTGCCGACGGTGGACTTGAAGGTGGCCGCGCCGCGGATCGGATAGTGCACCGAAGCCGCCAGCATGGCGGTCGCGGTAGCCTCCGAGGCGCTCGCCTCGAAATGCACGCCGAGCTCGCCCAGAATGTCCTGCGCATCGGCCAGAACGTCCATCAGGTGGCTGATCGGCGCGCCCTGATAGCCGCCGACATAGCCGACGCCGCATTGCAGCAACGCCTTGGTGATGGCCAGAATGCCTTCGCCGGAAAATTCCTCGCCGGCGCCCAGGCGCAGCTTCTCGACTTCCTTCACAAAGGACCGTTCAGCCATTGGAAGCCTCCTTCACATGGATGCGCCGCGTGGCGGACGCATGGGTAATTCCGGTTCAGATGTCGTGCTGGCGGATGTTGCGCAGCATCTTCTGCAGGGTCGTAACGAAGGCGGCGTATTCGCCGTCGTCGATATCCACGAACATCGCTTCGAACGCATCGTGCATGGCCGGCCAGGCACGGTTGAACTCGGCCCTGCCCTCGTCGGTCAGGAAGATCTTGCGCACCCGGCTGTCGTCGTCGCAGGCCTCGCGCCGCACCAGCCCCTGCGCCTCCAGCGCGTCGAGCGTGCGGCTCATGGTCGATTGCTCGATGACGCTGTAGACCGACAGGTCGTTGATGGTGACGCCATCGGCCACAGACAGCACCGCCAGCGCGCGCACCTGCGGCACGGTCAGCCCCTGCTTGCGCAGGTCCTCGCGCAAGGTGGCGTTGTAGCGCCCCATGATGCGGTTCATCAGATAGGGCGCGAACTGCTGCAGCCCGATCTCGCCCAAGGTCGAGATGCGCTGCCGCTTTTCCGAGCCGGTCTGGTCCATCACATTCTCCCTGCGGACGGGTGGCTAGAGGCCACCGCGCTGCCCAGAGTCTTTCATTTGAGCACCCCCACCCTGCCCCTCCCCACAAGGGGGAGGGAAACTTTGTGGTACAACCGCCTCAACACAAACCTGCGCCGTTTTGGCCGGCACCGAAGAGATCGTCCCCCTCCCCCTTGTGGGGAGGGGTAAGGGGTGGGGGTATGAGCCCGCTCGAGTTCATCATGGCATCCATATGCGGGTGCCGAGATGAGAGGCCGCTTGCCGTCGCGCGCCGTCAGGCCGCCGGCACCAGGGCCAGCACGCGCGTCGGGCTGCCGGTGCCGCTCTTGATCTTGAGCGGCGCGGCAATCAGGATAGCACCCTTCGGCGGCAGGCGGTCGAGGTTGCACAGGCTGGCCAGGCCGTAGCGGTTGGCCTTGTGCATCAGGTTGTGGGCCGGGAATGGCGGGTTCATGCCGCCGGCCTGGCCGGCATCGGTGCCGATCGCTTCCGTGCCCCAGCCGATGGCGCCCGCCTCGATGATGTATTCGATGGCTTCCGCCGTCGGTCCGGGCGTGTGCGGGCCGGTCTCGTCGGCATTGAGGAAGGCGGCTTCCGAGCCGTTGCGCTTGTACCAGTCGGTGCGCATCACCACCCACTCGCCCGCCTTGATGGCGCCGTGCCTGTCTTCCCAGGCCTTGATGTGATCGACGGTGAGCAGGAAGTCGTGATCCTCGGCCGCTTCCTTCGAGCAGTCGATGACATTGACCGGCGCCACGAAATTCTTGACCGGAATGGTGTCGGTCGCGCCGTCGGCATAGTCCTTGCCGGTGATCCAGTGCTTGGGCGCATCGAAATGCGTGCCCGAATGCTCGCCAACCTTCAGCCAGTTCCACGCCCAGAACGGGCCGTTCTTGTCGTAGGCGGAGATCTCGTGGATCTCGATCTTCGGCGTGTCGACCGCCAGTTCCGGCGGCAGCTTCAGAAGCGGCGTGTCCGGCCCCAGAACCGCGGCCAGATCCACAACCTCAACGCCCCCAGACAGGAGCATATCGGCCAGCTGGCCGAGTACGTTGTTCGACGTCATGAGTTTCCTCTCCCTTTTTCAGCAGACGATCCGTCTGCGGCCTCCGAGGGAATCATTAGGAGGAAATCTATGCGTTTGCAATTACCTGAGATGGGCAAACGGCTACGAAGCACGCACGGACAGCTATTGTGCACCGCAAAAAAGAAAGGGCGCGGCCGCAAACAGCGGCCACACCCGTCAAGACATATGCATATGGATATATTAGGCGGCGCTCAGCAACTCGGTAACGATGGCCAGGTTGCGGCCGCGGTTCTTGGCCTCGTAGAGGCGCCGGTCGGCGGCGCGCATCAGCTCCGACACCGTGGCGCCGAGCGCACATACTGTGCCGCCGATGCTGACCGTGAGCGGGATCGGCGCACCGGCCGGCTGGAAGCACACCTTTTCCACCTCGCGCCGGATGCGCTCGGCAACGACGCTGGCTTCCGCCTCGGTGGCGCCCACCAGGAAGGCACCGAACTCCTCGCCGCCGATGCGGCCGAGCACGTCGCCGCTGCGCACGCCGCGCGAAATGGCAGCGGCGATCTCCAGCAGTGCCGCGTCTCCGGTCAGGTGGCCGAAACTGTCGTTGATCTTCTTGAAATGGTCCGCATCGATGATGAGCAGCGCGCCGCGATCCGTCTTGCGCCGCGAGCTATCCAGCATGGCGAAGAAGTTCTCGCGGTTCAGCATGCCGGTCATGTCGTCGCGCGATGCCTTCTCCGCCAGGCGGCGGTGGGCGGCGGCAAGCTGCGCATGGGTGCGGGCCAGTTCGCGATGCGCCTGCTTCAGCCGGTCGCCCTGCCAGAAAGTGTAGGCACTGGTCGGGAGGGCGGTCAGCAGCGGGCACAGGATCAGCATCAGCCACGCATTGCCGTCGACGCGGCCACCCAGAAGGGGCACGACCGTCACCGCAACCAGCAGCGAGCCTGCCACGGCAAGTCCCGCGACGAGCGTCGCTCTTAAAAAAATGCTTTTCATGGAACCCCCTCTTCCGACAGCCTGCATGCCAGACAACGGTGAATGTCACCTTTCATTGTTGGGTAAATTTTGAACCAACTCAGGCACGCGATCCGCCGGAATTTTTTACAACCCTGTGGATACAAGCATCGCGAACCGTGCCATAAGGGCGGCATGACTGAATTGCCTGATCCCACCCGCTTCGCCCGCGTTACCGACTGGGTGTTCGACCTCGACAACACGCTCTATCCGCACCACACCAATCTGTTTTCGCAGATCGACGTTCGGATGACGGCCTATGTTTCCGAGCTGCTGCAGCTGCCGCGCGAAGACGCGCGCAAGTTGCAGAAGGAGCTTTACCAGCAATATGGCACGACGCTGGCCGGGCTGATGGCCCGCCACAACATCGATCCCGACGACTTCCTCAACAAGGTCCACGACATCGACTATTCCTGGCTGGCGCCAGACCCGGCGCTGGGCGAGGCCATCAAGGCGCTTCCGGGCCGCAAGTTCATCTTCACCAATGGCGATCGCGGCCACGCCGAGCGTGCGGCGCGCCAGCTTGGCATCCTCGACCATTTCGATGACATCTTCGATATCGTCGCCGCCGAGTTGATGCCGAAGCCGGCGCAGCAGACCTACGACAAGTTCCTGGCGCTGCATCGCATCGCCGGCCCCAACGCCGCCATGTTCGAAGACCTTGCGCGCAACCTCATCGTGCCCAAGGCGCTGGGCATGCAGACCGTGCTGGTGGTGCCAAACAATTTCGAGCCGACCTTCTCAGAAATCTGGGAGCGCGACCCGGCCTATGACGATGCGGTCGACTTCGTGACCGACGATCTCGCCGGCTTCCTGCGCACCATTGCGCCGGCGCAGTCCTGAGCCGGCGCACCGTCATGTCAGCCGCCTCGGGGGCTATTGTGAGTTGATTGCCAAACCGCGCTTGCACAAGCGTATATGAGTTTCCCACATTCGCACTCCAGGCCCGGTTGGCCCCGGGCCACGTCCATCTGAAAAGCGGTTTTCGATCGTGAAGTTCGTGGCTCCGGTACTTATGCTGCTGTTTTCGCTGAGCTTTATCGGCGCATGGTTGCTGGAGCGCACGCGAAGCCACCTTCTATTCTTCGCTTCCTCCTATCTTTGCGTCGGGCTTGCGGCGCTCGGGCAGGTCACCTTCTGGCCGCACGACATCGGCCTCAACACCATTTTCGCGACCTTCCTCTACTGCCTCGGCGTCCTGTTGCTCGGCGAAGGCTTTCTGCGGCGCTCCGGACGCAACATGGCGCGGGCGCTGCCGGTGCTGCTCGCGGCGCTGATTTTCGTCGGGGTCGTCTATTTCTTCTACGTCGACCGCAGCCTCGTCGCCCGCGCCTATATCCTCAATTTCGGTCTCGGCACGATCATGCTGATCGTCGCCTGGCAGGCCAGGTTCCTCCGCTTCGGCCAAGCCACCGACCGGGCAATGTTCTGGCTCGTCGTCGCGGTAGGGCTGCATTTCTTCCCGCGCACGATGCTGACGATCAGCGCCTTTTCGGGCGGGCGCCTTGATGCCTTCGGCGCCTCGACCTTCTGGACCTGGGTGCAGATCACGCTGTCGCTGTTGGGTGCCGCCACGGCGCTCGGCCTGCTTGCCGTCACCAGCGTGGACGTCATCACCGCGCTGCGCGGCGAGCGCGACAATGATCCGCTGACTGGCCTGCTCAACCGCCGCGGACTGGAATGGCGCTGCCGCGAACCGGCCGCCGCCGGCGTCGAGGAAGTTTCCTGCATCGTCGTTGGCGACATCGACAACTTCAAGGCGGTCAACGACTCCTATGGCCATGCCACGGGCGACGCGGTGCTGGCCGGCTTCGCCCGGATCATCCGCAGCGCCGCGCGCAGCGATGACGCGGTTGCCCGCATCGGCGGGGAGGAATTCGTCGTGGTGCTGAGGGCTACGCCGCTGGCGGCCGCCTACGAGTTCGCCGAAAGGCTGCGCCTCGACATCCAGCGTGCCCGGTTTGACGGCCTGCCGGCCGGCAGGTCGGTCACCTGCAGCTTCGGCATCGTCGAATTCGGCAAGGACGGAGACCTGTGGGCGGCGGTGCGCCGCGCCGACGAATATCTCTATGCCGCCAAGAAGGCCGGCCGCAACCGCACCTTCATGGAAGGCCTGCACGCGCCGTACGCTGCCAAAACGGTTTCGGCCTGACTAGCCGAACGGGCATGGAAGAAGGAAGGGGCACGGGCGCTTTGCCCCATCAAGGAGCCGCGCCCATGCCCGCGCGTCGCATCGTCAGTGGTGGGAATGGTCCCCGCCGCCCGCCGCGGTCTTGACCGGCAACGATAGTTCCACCTTGCCGGCGTGCTCGAATTCCAGCGTGACCGGCACCGAGGCGCCTTCCCTGAAGGGTTCCTTCACGTTCAGGAACATCACATGCAGGCCGCCCGGCTTCAGCTCCACGGTCTCGCCGGCCGGGATCCCCAGCCCGCCCTCGACCGGCCGCATCTCCATCACCTCGCCCTTCATCGACATGGTGTGGATCTCGACCTTGCCTGCCGCCGGCGAGGACGCCGCCACCAGCTTGTCGGCCGCCTTGCCGTGGTTGGCGATGGTCAGGTAGCCGCCGCCGGCCTTCTGCCCCGGCAGCATGGCGCGGGCCCAGCCTTGGCTGATCTCCAGCTCTCCGGCCTTCACCACGTCATGCTGCCCGCCATGGGCGGCATGGTCATGCCCGCCGCCGTTGGCGGCCAGGATGGTCAGCGCCGGCGCCGGGTGCTCCAGCGAATGCGGGTCCTGCCCCTTCGCCGGCTCCTCGTGCCACGACACTTCGCCATCGTCGCAAACCTGCCTGGCCTTGAAGAACAGCTTCCGTCCTTCCTCCACCCCGGCCAGCGTGCCGCTGACGACGAACTCGTCATAGAAATCGTCCGGCAGGTTGCCGCCGCTCCAGGTCACCGCCCTCACGCCCGATTTCACCTCGGAGCCGTGCAGCTTGTAGGCCTTGGCGTAGTCGCCCTTCTCCACCGCCAGCGTCCAGCCGGCCTTCGGCATCGGCTTCACGCCGACATAGCCCTCGGGGATTTCGAGGCGCACCGTGTGGGTGGCCTGGCCGTCGCAGCCGTGCGGGATCTTCAGCACGGCCTTGTAGGAACCGGGAGCGGCCTCGCTCTTTTCCAGCGAGGCGTGGGCATGGGCGGTCACGTTCGAAATGGCCGTCAGCGCGCAGGCTGCGGTCAGCGGCAGAATAACTCGGCGCATGGTCTTTTCCTCTTGCGTCCAAAAACAGATTCTTTCTTCCGCAGGCGCGGAAGCAGGCTCGTTTCAGGCGAGAACGGAAGGCGGTGCGCGTATGGCCGGCGGCGGTTCGTTCAGCCGCTCCGGCGGTATTTTGGTCTCGATGGAAATGAGCCGCCCGTCGCGATAGGCGACAGGTGCGGCAAAGGCCGGGTCGAATGGGGCTTCCACCCTGAGCGGGGCGGCCATGCCGGCGCAGGTACCCATGATGCAGCTTGGGCAGTCGTCGGCGGCGCCGATCGGCGGCAGCTTGCCGTCGGGCTCCGCCTTCTGCATGCCGAACATGGTGCAGATGACCCAGCCGTCGGCCCTGCTTGCGGCCCTGGCCTCGGCCAGCGGCTGGAACACATGCGCCAGCAGCACCAGCGAGGCGGCAATGGCAAACAGCAGGCGGTCACGCCGAAGCGCGGCAAACCAGCCATTCCGTTTGCTCAACCTTGCCATGGGTAGAAGGTCTAGCCGAACGCCGCGATGCTTTCCAGCGGGGTGGGATGCGGCATCCCCGCGCGGAAAACTCAGAGCTTGTAGAAGCGGCGGATGATGTCCCACGCCTCGTCGGCGGTTTCGGCGAAGTCGATGATGTCTTGGTCGCCGGGCGTGATGGTGCCCTGCTCGGCCAGAAAGTCGAGGTCGAGCGCCCGTTCCCAGAACTCCTGGCCGAACAGGATCACCGGCACGCGCTCCATGCGCCCCGTCTGGATCAGCGTCAGCGTCTCGAACAGCTCGTCCATGGTGCCGAAGCCGCCCGGAAACACCGCCACGGCCTTGGCGCGCATGACGAAATGCATCTTGCGCAGCGCGAAATAGTGGAAGTTGAAGCAAAGCTCCGGCGTGATGTAGGGGTTTGGCGCCTGCTCGTGCGGCAGCACGATGTTGAGCCCGATGGACGGCGCGCCGACATCGGCCGCGCCACGGTTTCCGGCCTCCATCACGCCCGGGCCGCCGCCGGTCACCACGACATATTCGCGAAAATACGACGTGGCCGAATAGCGCGAGCAGAGCTGCGCGAACTTGCGCGCTTCGTCGTAATATTTGCTGTTCTTTTCCAGGTTCCGCTTCTGCGTCTCGTCCTTGGCCGCCCAGGCCTCACCGCCGGGCTCGGGGATTCGCGCCCCGCCGAACAGGATCACCGTGGAGCGTATGCCGCGTTCGGCAAGGATCATCTCGGGCTTCAAGAGTTCCAGTTGCAGCCGCACCGCGCGCAGTTCGCGCCGCGTCATGAAGTCCTCGTCGTCCCAAGCCAGCCGATAGGTGGCGGCGCGCGTCTGCGGCGTGTCCGGCACGGCCTTGGCCCTGGCCAGGTCCTCGGTCGAATGCGGCAACGGCGTCCAGCCCGCCTTTTCCATCGGATTCATGTGTTCTTCCTGTCCAAATTTTCTGATGTCAGCGCCGTCTCCGGCGCTCTCGTGATTGACCCCTCTTCAGGCCTGACATAGGGTCCGCGCGTCTTAATTACAGCCTATGGCCCGTGCCTTAACAGCACGTGTAACGGAGCATTTTCATGTCGAAAGCCGATCTCGCAAGCCTCGAAGCCACCATCGAAAAGGCGTTCGACGAACGCGAGTCGATCACCACCGCGACGCGTGGCGAGACGCGCGAGGCGATCGAGGCCGCGCTCGACCTGCTCGACCGCGGCGCCGTCCGCGTCGCCGAGCGCCAGGACGACGGCGCCTGGAAGGTCAACCAGTGGCTGAAAAAGGCGGTGCTGCTGTCCTTCCGCCTCAATCCGATGGAGATCGTCAAGGGCGGTCCGGGCGATTCCGCCTGGTGGGACAAGGTGCCCTCGAAGTTCGCCGGCTGGGGCGCGGTCGACTTCGACAAGGCCGGTTTCCGCGCCGTGCCGTCCTGCGTGGTGCGCCGTTCTGCCTATATCGCGCCAGGCGCCATCCTGATGCCGTCCTTCGTCAATCTCGGCGCCTATGTCGGCGAGGGCACCATGGTCGACACCTGGGCCACCGTGGGCTCCTGTGCCCAGATCGGCAAGAACGTGCACTTGTCGGGCGGCGTCGGCATCGGCGGCGTGCTGGAGCCGCTGCAGGCCGGCCCGACCATCATCGAGGACAATTGCTTCATCGGCGCCCGCTCCGAGGTGGTCGAGGGCTGCATCGTGCGTGAGGGCGCGGTGCTGGGCATGGGCGTGTTCATCGGCAAGTCGACCAAGATCGTCGACCGCGCCACCGGCGAGATCTTCTATGGCGAGGTGCCGGCCAATTCCGTGGTCGTGGCGGGCACGCTGCCGGGCAAGCCGCTGCCCAACGGCGAGCCGGGCCCCAGCCTCTACTGCGCCGTCATCGTCAAGCGCGTCGATGCGCAGACCCGCTCCAAGACTTCGATCAACGAGCTGCTGAGAGATTGATCTTTCGGCAAAACGAAAGCACTTTCCGCCATCGCGGGCGCGCAAGCAGCGCGCTCGCGATGGCCAGGGGCGCAAACCAATACGGACCGGACCCACTTGCCTGACAAAGACCAATTCATCTGGCTGTTCTTCCGCTTCACCGGCCGCATCGGGCGGGCGGCCTTCCTGCTGGCGTTCCTGTTCATGCTGATGGTGGTGTCGTTCCCGCTCTATCAGTTCACCCGTGTTCCAGCTGACAGCGCGGCCGCGCAGGCCTGGTCGGCGGTGTTCGGCATGACCTTCGTGGTGTTTCTGTGGACGCATATCGCCGCAGCGGTCAAACGCCTGCACGACATGGACAAGCCCGGCATCATGGCCGTCGCGCTGTTCATCCCGGTGGTGTCGATCGTCGCCTTCCTGGTGCTTTGCATCATGCCGGGCAGCACAGGCCGCAACCGCTACGGCCGCTACACCAATTCGGTTACCTAGCAGCGCTTCTTACACGAGCGGGCATGGATCCCCCCCCCCGTGGACGATGCGCGGCGGGCACTCCTCAGCCCCGCCCAAGCCTTTCGATCAGCTCGCCCAGTTCGCCAAGATGCTGCAGCCGACAGAATCGCGGCGCTGCCGTCGGCTCCTCGGCATGTTCCAGCACCCAGGTCAGGTCGTGCGGGACATATACGCCCCAGCTCCCCGCCTCGATTGCCGGCACCACGTCCGACTTCAGCGAATTGCCCACCATCATGCTGCGGCCCGGCCCGTCGCCATGGCGGTTGAAGACGCGATGATAGGTGGCCGGGTTCTTGTCGCTGACGATCTCGACCGCGTCGAACAGTTCGCCCAGCCCCGATTGCGCCAGCTTGCGCTCCTGGTCGAAAAGGTCGCCCTTGGTGATCAGCACCAGCCTGTAGGCGCCCGCTAGTTCCTCCAGCGTCTCGCGCACATGCGGCAGCGTCTCCACCGGGTGGCTCAGCATATCGCGGCCGGCGTCGAGAATTTCGCGAATCACCTTTGGCGGCACCTTGCCGCCGCTGATCTCCAGCGCCGTCTCGATCATCGAAAGGGTGAAGCCCTTGATGCCGAAGCCGTAGAGGGCAAGGTTGCGCCTCTCGGCCTCCAGAAGCCGCGCCTCGATATCGTGGCCCTCGGCGTGCTCGGCCAGCAGCGAGGCAAAGTGCCTCTCCGTCTGGCGGAAGAACTGCTCGTTCTGCCACAGCGTGTCGTCGGCGTCGAAACCGATTGTGGTGAGCGAAGACAGGGCTAACGGCATCTTTTCGTTCCCGGCCTTGAACGGCCCATCTATTGGTGCCGGCCGGCGCGGTAACCGTGCCGGTCGCTTGCCCTTCATATGCGGCACGCGGCTTCCTCGTCCAGCACCGCCTCGGGCGAAAGCTGCGGCGAACCCGCTCCGATGGCCTCGGCTTCCCGCACCAGCCACTCCAAGCGAGCGGTCAGCGGCGCGGCCGCTCCCGTATCCTGCGCCACGCGCAGGATCTTGCCCTGGAACTCCTCGATCTCGGTCGGTCGGCCACGTTCGAGATCCTCCCACATCGAGGAACGCGCTTGCGGGTCGACCATTAGCATCCGCCTCGCCACGAGCCTGAAGAGCCAATCGGGCAGGCGCAGGACCGTGGGCAACAGGGCGGGGCGCAGCCCGCCGATCCTGCCCGGCACGATCGAGGCCGCCTTCAGCACCGCCAGCGCTTCTTCGATCTGGCGCGCCAGAATCACCCGCCAGCGACGATCGGCAAGCTGCGCGGCCAGAGGCAGGCCCGACAGCGCCACCAGCGCATTGTTGAGATTGAGCAGGAGCTCCCCCCAAAGAACTCCCGGCATGTCGGCATGCGTTTCGACCGCAAATCCCTCGACATCGAGCAGTTCGGCAAGCCCGGGCACACGATCCTCGATCAGCACCGTTCCCTCAGTGGCGCGATGCACATGCAGGCCGTCCGGCTCGCCCGCCTGCACCACATTGAACGGCACCATGCCGGCCAGCACTTGTCTGCCGCCAAGCAGGGATTGAAGCCTGCCGACATTGTCGACGCCATTCTGCAGGCTGACCACCACCGCGTCGGACGGCGCGTGGACGGCAATGAGCCTGGCCATCTCATCCGTCGCCCCGCTCTTGACGGTGACCAGTATCACGCCGGCGTCGGCCAGCGCCTCGCCCGGGTCGGCGGTTGCGGAAAGCTCGGCTGCGTCGAGCCGCGCGTCGCGGCTGTCGAGATCGGTGACGCGCAGGCCGCCGGTTCGCAACATCGCTTCGATCCTCGGCCGGCAAAGAAACCGCACCCTGCGGCCCGCAAGCGCCAGGCAGCCGCCGGCATAGCAACCTATGCTGCCGGCGCCCGCAATGACGATCCGGGTATTTGTACCGACCATGGAAAAAATCTCTTTCGGCGCAGCGCTATACGGCACGAAAACCACAAGCCAGGCAAGGCTCCGCGGTCGCCATCTCGGGCGTGACAGCCGCGCCGCTTTCGACTATCCCTCATCGCCATGATGCTGCCAAAAGATCCCGCCGAAAACCTCGCCGCCCTTATCCGCTGCCCCTCCGTGACGCCCGCCGAGGGCGGCGCGCTCACCGCGCTCGAAGCCATGCTGAAGCCGCTCGGCTTCACGGTCGAGCGGCCGGTGTTCTCCGAGGAAGGCACGCCCGACATTGAAAACCTCTATGCCCGGCTTTCCGGCAACGGCCCCCACCTGATGTTTGCCGGCCACACCGACGTGGTGCCGGTTGGCGACGAGGCGGCGTGGAAGCACCCGCCCTTTTCGGCGACCATCGACAATGGCGAGATGTATGGCCGCGGCGCCGTGGACATGAAGGGCGGCATCGCCTGCTTCGTGGCAGCCCTTGCCCGCCATATCGAGGCGCATGGCAAGCCGAAGGGTTCCGTTTCGCTGCTGATCACCGGCGACGAGGAAGGCCCCGCCATCAACGGCACCACCAAGCTGCTCGACTGGGCGGCCGCCAAGGGCGAGACGTGGGACGCCTCGATCGTCGGCGAGCCGACCAACCCCGACGTTCTCGGCGACATGATCAAGATCGGCCGGCGCGGCTCGCTGTCCGGCACCGTTACGGTCAACGGCCGCCAGGGCCACGCAGCCTACCCGCACCTCGCCGACAATCCGGTGCGTGGGCTGATGACCCTGCTCGACGCGCTCCTCGTGCCCGACTTCGACGAGGGCACGCAGGATTTCCAGCCGACAAATCTGGAGATCACCACTGTCGACGTGGGCAACCCGGCCACCAATGTCATCCCGGCCAAGGCGACAGCCACCTTCAACATCCGTTTCAACGATACTTGGACGGCGGAGACCATCCAGGCCGAGATCCACAACCGGCTCGACGTGGCCAGCGGCCGCAAGAAATACCGCAAGGGCCGCAAGGAGCCCATCGAGTTCGAGCTCGCCTGGCGCGACGGGCCGAGCCACGTGTTTCTCACTCGCGACGAGCAGCTGATCGAGACGCTGAGCGGCTCGGTCGAAGCCGTCGTCGGGCGCAAGCCGGCGCTGTCGACCTCCGGCGGCACGTCGGACGCACGCTTCATCAAGGACCACTGCCCGGTGGTCGAATTCGGCCTGGTCGGCAAGACGATGCACATGGTGGACGAGCGCGTGGCGGTTGCCGATCTCGAGACTCTGACCGATATCTACGCTCGATTCATCCGGGACTGGTTCGAACGAGGCTGACAATGCCGCCCGCCGACGACATAGAGCGATATCTGGTCGGCGCCTGGCGACTGATGACGGGCCGCCGGGACGGCCTGGGCCTGCTCGACATCTCGGCCGATGGCTTCTGGAATTCCTTTTTCGCCATCGTGATCGCGCTGCCGCCGCTGATCGTGGGCTGGGTGGGCACCGCCAAGGAACTCGGCGCCGATCCGGCCGCGCCGGTGGGGCCCTTCTCCTATCTGCTGCGGCTTGCGGTGGTGGACCTCGGCACCTGGATACTGCCGCTGGTGGCGCTCGCCTTCGCCGCGCCGCTGGCCGGTATCCGCGACCGCTTCGTGCAATATGTCGTGGCGCTGAACTGGGGCACGGCAATCCTGTCCTGGCTGCTGCTGCCTGCCGCCCTGCTGCGGCTCGTCCTGCCGGCCAATTCGGGGTTCTTCACGGCGGTGTCGCTGGCGCTGTTCAGCCTGTCCATGGTGCTCACCTGGCGTCTCACCAATGTCGTCATCGCCAAGGGCACCGCCTTCGGCAGCGCGGTCTTTGCCGGCATGCTGGCGGCCTCGATCACCGTTCTGGTAGTGCTGCAGTCCGTTTTCGGAATCTACGCTTCCGGATAGTCGACCCCAGTCAGGTAAAGCCCTTGCGGCGGCGCCACCGTGCCGCAGGCTGCCCTGTCCTTCGCCTCAAGCGCGTCCTTCACGTCCTGCGCCGTCCAGGCTCCCTCGCCCACCCGCTTGATGGTGCCCACCATGGAGCGCACCTGGTTGTGCAGGAATGAGCGCGCTGCGGCATGGATTTCGATGAGGTCGCCATTGCGCACCACGTCAAAGCGGTCGAGCGTGCGTATGGGGCTGGCCGCCTGGCACTGCTGCGAGCGGAAGGTGGTGAAGTCGTGCCGCCCCACCAGCACCTGCGCCGCCGCCTGCATGGCCTCGGCGTCCAGCGGCTTCTGCACCAGCCAGACGCGGTGTGCCTCCAATGCGGCCGGCGCGCGGCGGTTGAGGATGCGGTAGAGATATTGCCGGCCGGTGGCGGAAAAGCGCGCGTCGAAATCGTCCGGCACCATGCGCGCAGCCAATATGGCCACCGCCTCGCCGGCCATCTGCAAATGCGCGTTCACCGCATCGCGAACCGTGTCGTCGCGCCAGTTCTTGTCGAGGTCGACATGGCCGACCTGCCCGGTTGCATGCACGCCGGCATCGGTGCGGCCGGCGCCGCGCAGCGTCACCTCCTGGCCGGAAAAGCCCTTGATGGCCTGTTCGATGGCGCCCTGCACCGTGGCAGGCCCGTCCTGGCGCTGCCAGCCGGCATAGGCGGTTCCGTCATATTCGATGTCGAGGCGATAGCGCGGCACTGCTCACCAACCGGCAAAGGCGCGGGGATGGGCCAGCTGGCCGCTGGTCGGGGCCTCGCCCCAGTAAAGTGCCTGCATGGCATCGCCCTGATAGTCGCTCGTGAATTTTTCGGCGCCCGCGCGGGCATAGCCGAAGCGGCCGTAATAGGCCGGATCGCCCACCACGATGGAGAGCTTCTCGCCGCGCTCCTGCAAGATCTCGTGCCCGCGCCTCACCAGCGCGCTGCCCACGCCTTGCCCCTGATAGTCGGGGTCCACACCCAGCGGAGCCAGCGAAACCGCATCGAAGGGAGTGCCGTCGGGATCGACCAGCAGACGCGAGAACAGCACATGACCGACGATGTGGCCGTCCTTCTCGGCAACCAGTTCCAGAAGCTGCTCGCCGTCGGCCACGATGCGCTCGACAAGATCCGCCTCATGCTTGCGCCCGAAGGCGCGCTCCTCGACGCCGAAAATCGCCTTCCGGTCCTCAGGCGTCGCCTGCCTTACGGTTACCGTGCTCATGAGAGCTTTCCTCCCTTGCCGAGCTTGGCCCCGCGCAAAAATTCTTCCGCCGAGATGATTTTACCGCCGGCGCGCTGCACTTCCAGCAGCCGCACGGCACCTTCGCCGCAGGCAACAGTGAGAGATTCGTCCAGTAGCTCGCCCGGCGCGCCACTCCCATCGCCAAGCGTGGTTCGCAGCACCTTCAGCCGCTCGGTCTTGCCGCCGATCGTCACCTCGCACCAGGCACCCGGAAAAGGCGAGAGACCGCGTATGTGGTTGTGCACTTCCGATCCCGGCCGCGCCCAATCTATGCGCGTTTCGGCCTTGTCGATCTTCTTGGCATAGACCACACCGTCCTCGGGCTGAGCAGTCAGCGGCAGGTCCCCCTGCTCCAGCTTCGCCAGCGCCTCGACCATCAGGCCAGCGCCCTGCTCCATCAGCCGGTCGTGCAACTCGCCGGCCGTCATATCCGGGCCGATCTCAACCTTTGCCGCGAGCGCCACCGGGCCGGTGTCGAGCCCGGCATCCATCTTCATCACCATCATGCCGGTCTCGCCATCTCCGGCCATGATGGCGCGCTGGATGGGGGCGGCCCCCCGCCAGCGCGGCAGCAGCGAGGCGTGGCCATTGTAGCAGCCGAGCCGCGTGCCCTCAAGGATGGCCTTCGGCAGCAGCAGCCCATAGGCCACCACCACGGCGACATCGGCGCCAAGTGCGCGAAACGCCTCCTGCTCGGCCTCGCCCTTCAGCGACAGCGGCGTGCGCACCTCGACGCCCAGCCTTTCGGCCTCGCGCTGCACCGGCGACGGCGTCAGCTCCAGTCCGCGCCGGCCTGCCGGGCGCGGCGGCTGGGTGTAGACGCAGACCACCTCATGCCCGGCCGCAGCGATGGCGGCCAGCGTCGGCACGGAAAAATCCGGCGTACCCATGAAGATGACGCGAAGCGGCATTCTACTCCCGATCCGGCTGTTGTTCGTAGGCGCGGATAGCCGCGCCGGTCATTCACCCGCTTCAAACGGGTTTACGAGCTTCAGGTCAAGCCCGTCGAAGTCGCGTGTATTTCGCGTGGCCAAGGTGGCGTCGTGAGCAAGGCAGATGGCGGCGATCATGGCGTCAGGGAGACTGACCGGCCGACCGTTCCTCTCCCTCATAGCCCTCAGCTTGCCTGCAAGGGAAGGCGCGACGCCATCAAACTCAAGGAGTCGATTGCGGAACTGGTCGAGGACAAGCTGGTCTAGAACGCGAATATAGCGGTCAGATCCAGTCCGGATCCGGTATTTTTCGGCACCATAAGTTTGTTCCATCACCACAGGTCCGCAAAGATAAAGTTCCAGCAGGCTTTGGTTTTGAAACCAGTTGAGTACGGCCGGAGAAGGTGAAGGTTTGCTAGCTTCCGAAACGACATTCGTATCCAGCACGATCATTCGAAATCCTCGATTGGCCGGCCGAAGTCCCGCTTCCGTTCAGATTCGAGTTCTTCCATGATCTTGGAATATTCATCATCGATCGCACCTTCGGCGACAAACACCGCCCGCAACGCATCCCATGCTGATTGTTCAGCGGCAGGTTTGACGTCTTCCTTTGCAACCATGCCCTTGTGAAGCAGTTCGATCGCCTTGGCGGACAAGCTCTTCCCGTCCTGCTTGGCCGCGCGAGCGATTTCGCGTTTCAGCGGTTCTGGAATTCCACGGATCAGCATGTCGCCCATAACCGCCTCCGCCTGATATCAGCGATATCATAGCGGGCGAAGACGCGATTTTCAACGATCCGGGGTGTTACCCCACCATGCGGCTCGGCGGGCGGTCCTTGGCCAGCTTCTTGAACTTGCGCATCACCATGTCTCGCTTCAGCTTGGAGATGTGGTCGATGAACAGCACGCCGTTCAGGTGGTCGATCTCGTGCTGAAGGCAGGTGGCCAAGAGCCCCTCGGCCACGATCTCCTGCTGCTTGCCCTCGCGATTAAGGAAACTCGCCCGCACCGTGGCCGGCCGCTCGACCTCGGCATAATAGTCCGGGATCGACAGGCAGCCTTCCTCGTAGAGCGAGCGCTCGTCCGAGCCGTGCAGGATCTCGGGGTTGACGACGACCATCGGCGCCGGCGGCTCGCCTTCCTTGGCCAGGTCGATCACCAGCATGCGCAGCGGAATGCCGATCTGGATCGCCGCTAGGCCGATGCCGGGGGCCTCGTACATGGTTTCCAGCATGTCGTCGGCCAGCTTGCGCAGCTCTTCGTCCACGCGCTCTACGGGCTTGGAAACCTGGCGCAGGACAGGATCGGGAAGGATGATCAGCGGCTTTATCGTCATGCGCCTCACCTAAGACCTCGCACAAAAAGCGTCAACTGCCAGTCCTACAAATGTTCTTGTTTTGATCTTTTCTCGGCTTGCGAATCGCGTATCCTGCGCCGATGAGCGATCTGCCCGCCCTTCTTTCGCAGCCGGCCCTTCAGCTTGGCGCCAGCGCATTCACGCTTGGCCAGGCCTTGGGCCTGGGCGGCGTCTTCATGGCCGCCCTGCTTTCCATGCTGGCGCTCGCGTTGTGGCGCTCTTCCCGCTCGCGGGCGCTCGCAGCCGCCGAGGCCGAGGCGCGCATGGGCGCCATCCTGCGGGCGCAGGCCGAGATGCAGGGCCGCATGGGCGCCATGGCCGAACTGTTCGGCGCACGGCAGGCCGAGCTCACCCAGTCGCTCAGCCAGCGGCTGGACGCCATGACCGGCCGCCTCGGTCAGACCATGACCGAGCAGACGAAATCCACCCATGAGAGCCTGGCGAAGCTGCAGGAGCGCCTCGCCGTCATCGACACGGCGCAGAACAACATCCAGTCGCTCGCCGGCCAGGTGGTGCAATTGCAGGCAATCCTGTCCAACAAGCAGACGCGCGGCGCCTTCGGCCAGTCGCGCATGGAGGCGATCGTCGCCGACGGGCTGCCCCACGGCGGCTACCAGTTCCAGGCCACGCTTTCCAATGGCAGCCGGCCCGATTGCGTGGTCAAGATGCCCAATGGCTCGCCGGCGCTGGTCATCGACGCCAAGTTCCCGCTGGAGGCCTGGAACGCCATCCGCGCCGCCGAAGGCCCTGACGCGCAAAAGCTCGCCGCCCAGGCCTTCCGCCGCGATGTCGAGGTCCACATTCGCGACATATCCGAAAAATACCTGATCGCCGGCGAGACCCAGGACACGGCCTTCATGTTCGTGCCCTCCGAATCCGTGTTCAGCGAGATCCACGAGAATTTCGAGGCGCTGGTCCACCGGGCGCACAAGGCGCGCGTGGTCATCGTTTCGCCCTCGCTGCTGATGCTGTCGATCCAGGTCATCCAGGCAATCCTGAAGGATGCGCGCATGCGCGAGCAGGCGCACCTGATCCAGGGCGAGGTGATCCGGCTGATGGAGGACGTGTCGCGGCTGGACGAGCGGGTGCGCAGGCTGCAGGGTCATTTCGGCCAGACCGCCAAGGACATCGACGACATTCTCATCTCCACCGGCAAGATCACCCGGCGCGGCGCGAAAATCGAAACTCTGGAACTCGGCGACGACGCCGCCGGCGGCGGCGATCAGGCATCCGTGCCCTCGCGCAAGGAGGCTGCCGGACCTCGCATGGCCGATTCCCGGACCGGGCAATTACGGCTGATGGTGATGGACGGCGAAGAGGGATAGAGCCACCTCCTCCCGAGGCTGAGACCTTAGGGGCGCCCTACCTGCCCATCGGCGCGCCTTCCGGCGCTATCCTGCGCCGCTGGTCCTCCCACGAGCGCCGCGTCTCTGCGTCAAGAAGGGAGCCGGCGCACGGGCGCGTCGCGGCGTTGCAATTATCCTTGCCCTCAAGGCAATCCGTTGCTTCACTGTGCTATTCGGAGGAGCAGGCCATGGCCAAGGGTCAATTGCGCAGCAACAAGGAACCCCGGAAACCCAAGAAGGACGCCAAGAGGCGGGGCGTTGCGCCGGCAGCGCCACAGTCGGTCCAGCCGGTCCATGCGCTCAAACTGAAGGACAAGAAATAGCGCACGACAAGGAACCCCGCGGCGTGGCGCCTTAGGGTTCCTGGTCGAAACGGAAATGCTGGCCGGCAGCCGGCCTTGCGCGTTACGGCCGCGGCGGCGGCGGCATGCGCCCGCTGCGGGCCTTGCGGGCCGCATAGCGCGCGTCGCGCTTTGCCTTGCGCTCGGCTTCGTCCGAGAGCACTCGAGCGATGCGCTCGTTCTCCTCGGCTTCCTTTGCCTTGGCCTCGGCAGCAGCAGCCTCTTCGGCTATCCTGCGCGCCTCGGCTGCGGCAGCCTCGCGTGCAGCCTTCTCGGCGGCTTCGCGGGCAAGCTTTTCCTGCCTGATGCGGGCCTTCTCGGCCTCGCGTATCGCGCGGGCTTCAAGGATGGCCTGGCGCTCGGCCCTGCGGGCCAGCACTTCCGGATCATCGTCCGCCGGTCTTGCCTTGAACCTTTCGAGGAGAGCCTTCTTTGCTTCGTTTGCGGCGTTGCGCCGCTCGTTGAAGTCCTTTTCCCTATAGATTGCCAATTTTCGCCTTTACGTCTCTTATCATTACGAGCCGTTTACATACGCAGCAGAGCCGAGAGTTCAAGCGCCAATTCTGCATTTCGGCCATGCAGCGCGCAGTTGTTGCCCTCGCGGAACGCTTTGTCGCGGCAAATTCGGCCGCCACGGTTCTCTTCCGGGCATCTGGTGCCGGGACCCGCGCATATCTACCTCTACTGATAAACGCTTCGGGAAAAGCCATGCAAATCGGCCTCTACACTTTCGCGGATGTCAGCCCGGTGCCGGGCCCCGGCGCCGTCACGCCCTATCAGCGCCTGCGCGACCTGATGGAGGAGATCGAGCTTGCCGATCAGGTCGGGCTGGACGTGTTCGGGCTTGGCGAACACCACCGGCCCGACTACGCGGCCTCTGCCCCCGCCGTTGCCCTGGCGGCCGCGGCCGAGCGCACCAGCCGCATAAGGCTCACCAGCGCCGTCACGGTGCTCTCCTCCGACGATCCGGTGCGCGTCTTTCAGCAGTTCGCCACGCTCGACCTCATCTCCGGTGGGCGCGCGGAAATCATGGCGGGGCGTGGCTCCTTCATCGAATCCTTACCGCTGTTCGGCTACCGGCTCGAAGATTATGACGAGCTTTTCGCCGAAAAGCTCGAACTGCTCCTGAAGCTGCGCGAGAGCGAGCGCGTCACCTGGTCGGGCGAGTTGCGCCCCTCGATCCACGACCGCGGCGTCTATCCGCGCCCCTATCAGCAACAACTGCCGATCTGGATCGCAGTGGGCGGCACGCCGACCTCGGTCGCCCGCGCCGGCGCGCTCGGCCTGCCGCTGGCGCTCGCCATCATCGGCGGCGAACCGGCCCGCTTCGCGCCGCTGTTCGACCTCTACCGGCAGGCAGCCGCCCGCGCGGGCCGCGATCCCGCCGGGCTCGCCACCAGCCTCAACGTGCACGGCTTCGTCGGCGAAACCGCCGAACAGGCGGCCGACGACTTCTACGGCCCCCAGGCCGAGGTCATGAACCGCATTGGCCGCGAGCGCGGCTGGGGCCCCACCAGCCGGGCCCACTTCGATCAGGCACGGGGGCCCCGGGGCGCGCTGTTCGTGGGCGATCCCGAGCAGGTGGCCGAGAAGATGATCGCCACCCACAAGCTGTTCAGGAACGACCGCTTCCTGCTGCAGATGGCGATCGGCACGCTGTCTCATGCCAAGGTCATGAAGGCCATAGAACTGTTCGGCACCAGGGTCGCGCCGCTGGTGCGCCGCGAGGTCGCCGCCGGCCAGCATACGCGGGCGGCCGGCTGACCGGGAACCAAGTCCCGCCAGGCGCATTGTGCAGCCCACAGGGACTTTTCGCCCGCCGCCTGCCGCGGCGGCCCGCGGTCCGTGGGGGATTCGGAAATGAAGCACGAATTGTCCGAGGCCGGCCCGACGGAATCCGAACGAACCGCATCCGACGTCAGGCACATACGCTCTCTGCTGATCGGCATCTTCGCAATGATGGCAACCTCGGCGCTCTACTTCGGGCGCGATTTCTTCATGCCGGTCATCCTTGCCTGCCTTCTGGCGCTGATCCTGACCCCCATAGTCCGATTTCTGCGCAAGCGCGGAATCCCCGAGCCGGTTTCGGCGACCATCCTGGTCCTCATCACGGTCGGCATCATCGGCATCGGCGGCTATCTGCTCAGCGGCCCCGTCACCAAGCTGATCGACGACGCCCCGGCGATCGGCGTCCAGCTTCACCAGCGGCTTGCCAAGCTGCGCCAGCCCTTCGAAAAGATGATGAACATCTCCCATCAGGTCGAGCGGGCTGCGGAAACCCCGCAGGAACCGGGCGTGCAGCGGGTGGTGATCGCCCAGCCCGGCATCATCTCCCAGGCCGCCAGCAACATCCTCTCGGCCAGCGCGGCGCCGGCAATCACCTTCGTACTGTCGCTGTTCCTGCTCGCCTCGGGCACGCTGTTCTACCAGAAGATCGTGCAGTCCTTTGCCCGGCTCAGCGAAAAGAAGCGCGCGCTGCGCATTGTCTACGACATCGAGCGGGAAATCTCGCACTACCTGCTGACGATCACGATCATCAATATCGGGCTGGGCGTCGTCATCGGTTTCGGCCTGTGGGCCGTCGGCATGCCCACCCCCTTCGTCTGGGGCGCGACGGCAGCGTTGCTCAACTTCCTGCCCTATATCGGCGCGGCGATGAACATCCTGCTGGTGGCGGTGATTGCCATCGTATCGTTCGACAGTCTGTACTACGCCTTGCTCGCGCCCGTGGTGGTGATCGTATGCGACGTTGTCGAGGGCCAGTTCGTCACCCCGCTCATCGTCGGGCGGCGGCTGGAAATCAATGCGGTCTCGATCTTCGTCGCCGTCGCTTTCTGGTCATGGCTGTGGGGCTTCGTCGGCGCGTTGATCGCGGTGCCGCTCCTGGTGGTCATCAAGGTCTTCTGCGACCATTTCGAAAGCCTGCGCCACGTCGGCAATTTCCTCGCCGCCGAGCAGACCGCCGAAAACGGCGAGGAAGAAGAGGCGGCGCCGAAGTCGGCCTGAGACTGCCTTTGCCAAGCCGGCCTCCAGTTCCTATATCCGGGCATCGTGCTGTCCCGGGGAAACTGAAATGACGCCGCTTTCCGTTCTCGACCTGTCGCCGATCATTGAGGGCGGCACCGCCTCCCAATCGTTGGCCAACACGCTCGATCTTGCCCGCCACGCCGAACGCCTCAGCTACAGGCGCTACTGGCTGGCCGAGCACCACAACATGCCCGGCATCGCCAGCGCCGCCACCTCGGTGGTCATCGCCCATGTCGCGGCCGGCACCAGCACCATCCGCGTCGGCGCCGGCGGCATCATGCTGCCCAACCACGCGCCGCTTGTGATCGCCGAGCAGTTCGGCACGCTGGCGGCCCTCCACCCCGGCCGCATCGACCTCGGCCTCGGCCGCGCTCCCGGAACCGACATGCTGACCGCCCGCGCGCTCCGCCGCAATCTCGAGGCCGGCGCCGACAGTTTCCCGCAGGACGTGGTCGAGCTCATCAACTACTTCGCCCCAGCCGAACCCGACCAGCGCCTGCGCGCCGTGCCGGGCGAAGGCCAGGAGGTCGAGGTGTGGGTGCTGGGCTCCAGCCTCTATGGCGCGCAGCTTGCCGCGATACTGGGCCTGCCCTATGCCTTCGCTTCTCATTTCGCGCCGGCCGAACTGGAAAACGCCATCGCCATCTACCGCTCGCGCTTCCAGCCTTCGGAGCGCCTCGACAAGCCCTATGTGATGCTCGGCATGGGCGTCTTCGCCGCCGAGACCGACGCCGAAGCCAGGCTGCTCTTCAGTTCGCAGCAGCAGGCCTTCGTCAATCTGCGCACCGGCCGCGCAGGCCCGCTGCCGCCACCGGTCGAGAACTACGACGCCGATCTCGATCCGGCAGCGCGCGCCATGCTGGCCCAGGCGCTATCCTGCTCCGTCGTCGGCTCGCCCGAAACCGTGCGCCGAGGCCTCGAAGCTTTCATCGAGCGCACCGGCGCCGACGAGCTGATGGTCACGTCGCAGATATTCGACCACGCGGCTCGCCTGCGTTCCTACGAAATCCTCGCCGACGTGCACCGGCAATTGTCGCAGGCGGCTTGAGGGGCAACGCGGCAAGGCGAAATCCGCCCCTACCGCATCGCCTCGACCAGCCCCTTGTCAGGGAAGCAGGTGGCGGCGCGGCCGTTTTTCGCCTGCCAGTCGCCGATCGAGCGGCGTGTCTTGAAGCCCGGCAGGCCGTCGGCGCCGCCGACGTCGTAACCGGCTTGTTCCAGCCCGCGCTGCATGTCGGCAATGTCGGAACGGAACAGCTGGTCCACTTCGCCCCACGCGCCGGCGAAGGGCTTGTCGCCATGGGCGATGCGGTCGGCGCCGTGGCCGATGAACAGGGCGTAGAGGTCGCTCTGGTTGTACTCCTTGAGCACATAAAAGTTCGGCGTGACGATGAAGGCCGGCCCGTTGCGCCCGGCCGGCATCAACAGGAAGCCCTGCTGCCCCATCTCGCTCGCAGGAAACGGCTTGCCCCCTACGCGCTTGATGCCCATCGCCGCCCATTCGGCAATTTTCTTGCCGCGGTCCGGCCCTTCGAGCGCGCAGGACACGCCTGCCGGCACGGTCACCTCGAATCCCCAGTCGCGGCCCTTCGCCCAGCCGTAATGGACGAGATAATTGGCGATGGAAGCCAGTGTGTCGGGCGTCGAGTTCCAGATGTCGGGGTGGCCGTTGCCGTCGAAGTCGACCGCATGCTGGAGATATTTGGAGGGCATGAACTGCGGCTGGCCGAGCGCGCCGGCCCAGGACGATTTCATCGCCTTCACGTCCGCCAGCCCCCGCTCGACGATCTCAAGGGCGGACAGCACCTCGTTGCGGAACATCTCCTTGCGGGTGGCCATGAAGGCTTTGGTGCCAAGCACTTCGAAGGCGTTGTGCGGGATCTTCGCCGTTCCGAATCCCGATTCGCGGCCCCAGATCGCCAGCACCACCGCGCGCGGCACACCGAAGCGTTTTTCGATCGCCGCCAGCGTGGCGGCATTCTGCGCGGCGCGCGTGCGCGCACCGGCGGTGACGTTGCCCAGCGGCCCTAAATAATTGCCCGGCGCGCCGAACTCGGCCTGATGCTGTTTTTGCGGCGTCGTCGGCTTGGTGCCGGGCAGCACGAGGTCCGGCAGCTTCAGATTGGGTTTTATGCCGGCAAAGGCGGCATCGAAGGTCTTTTGCGAGATGCCGCGCTTCTTGGCCTCCGGCCAGAGGTCGTTCTGCAGCCAGGCGCGGAACTGATCGTCGATCTGCGCGGCGGCTGCCGGGCGCACTGCGAGCATGGCCGCGAGAGCAAGGCACAGGACCAGCGGCAGGCCGAGCAGCATGCGCGTCGGGCTGGAATATCGGGTGTGAGAGAGAACCGCGGCTTTTGACTTCATTGTCCCCCCTTGCCGGCAAAATGCGTCAGAAAGCGGTCCGCGATTTCAGTGCCGCGGCAAGCGTTCCCTCATCGAGATAGTCGAGCTCGCCGCCCACCGGCACGCCATGCGCAAGCCGTGTCACCTTCACGTCGAAGGCGGCGAGCTGGTCGGTCAGGTAATGTGCGGTGGTCTGTCCCTCGACGGTAGCGTTGACGGCGATGATGACTTCCTTGATCGCGCCTTCGGACACACGCTGCACCAGTTGCCTGATGTTCAGCTGATCGGGCCCGATGCCGTCGAGAGGCGACAGCGTGCCGCCAAGCACATGGTAGAGCGCGTTCATGGCAGCCGCGCGCTCCAGCGCCCAGAGGTCCGCCACTTCCTCGACCACGATCACGGTGGTGGGGTCGCGGCGCGGGTCGGTGCAGACCGTGCAGGGGTCGACGGTGTCGACATTGCCGCAGGTGGAGCAGACGCGCACCTTCTCCACCGCCTCGCCCATGGCCGCCGCCAGCGGCGCCATCAGCTGCTCCTTCTTCTTGATCAGGTGCAGCGCCGCGCGCCGCGCCGAGCGCGGCCCCAGCCCCGGCACCTTGGCGAGGAGCTGGATCAGGCGTTCGATTTCAGGGCCGGCGATTCGCTTGGACATGTCTATGATTTAGCGCAGGCGCAGGCAAAGCCGCACGAAAATTCGCGCGGCCTTGTCAGCAGACACAGGATTTGAGCCAGGCCGGCCAGCCTGCAAAACCGCATCAGCGGGCGGCCAGGTGCAACGTTCGGACCGCCTCAGAACGGCAGCTTCATGCCGGGCGGAATGGGCAGGCCGGCGGTCAGCGCCTTGGTCTTCTCCTGCATCACCGTCTCGACCTTCGCCTTGGCGTCGTTGTGGGCGGCGATGATCAGGTCCTCGAGAATCTCGGCCTCGTCTTCCTTCAGCAGCGACGGGTCGATCTTCAGCGCCTTCATCTCGAACTTGCCCGAGATCGTCACCTGCACCAGGCCGCCGCCGGCCTGGCCGGTGGCTTCCAGCGTGGCGACCTCTTCCTGCATGGCCTGGAACTTGGCCTGCATTTCCTTCGCCTTGCCCATCAGGCCGAGGAGATCCTTCATGGTCGATAGTCCTTGTTCTGGTCAGTTCTCGTCGTCGTCGTCTTCGACCGGCGGCTCGGCCGGCATGTCGGCATCGGCCGCCTCGGCCTCCGGCGCATCGGGAATACGCACGTCGATGATCTTGGCGCCCGGGAATTTTGCCAAGATCGCCGCGACTGTCGGATCGGCCTTTGCGTCGAGAAACGCGTTCTCGCGCCGCTCGTTTTCCACTTCGGAAAGCGTCTGGCCGCCTTCCTCGCGCGACAGCGCCACCATCCAGTGGCGCCCGGTCCAGGCTTTCAGCTTCACCGTCAGGTCGTTCAGCAGCGTCCGGGGCGCTTCGTCGGTCAGGTTCACGTCCAGCCGACCGGGCTCGACCCTGACCAGCCGCACGCAGCGCTTGACCAGCACCTTCAGCGCCATGTCGCGATGGGCATCGGCGAGGCTGACGATGTCGGCCAGCGACTTGATCGCCACCGCCGGCGGTTCTTCCACCGCTGGCGCCGCATAGGCCATCGGCGCCGGCGTCGCATCGCCCGACACCAGCCGCATGGTCTGGCCGCCGCCATTGTTCGGCTGCATCACGGTCTGCGACACGGCATTGGCGCCGTTGCCCGAACCGCCGCCGGAAGACAGCGGAGAGCCCGACGGGCGCGGCCCGCTGCCACCGGCCGGCGCGCCGTCGCCAAGCGACTTCAGCGCCTCGTCCAGCGTCGGCAGGTCGGCGGCATGGGCCAGGCGGATCAGCACCATCTCGGCCGCGCTGATCGGCCGGTTGGACGACTGCACCTCGGGAATGCCCTTGAGCAGCATTTGCCAAGAGCGCGACAGCACCCGCACGGACAGCTTCTGCGAAAATTCCAGCCCGCGCACGCGCTCGTCCTCGCTCAGCGAGGCATCCTCGGCGGCCGAGGGTACGAAGCGCATGCGGGTGACCAAATGGTTGAATTCGGCAAGGTCGGTCAGCACCGCCACAGGGTCTGCGCCGACATCATATTGCGCGCGCAGGTCCTGCAGCGCGGCGGCGGCATCGCCCTTCATGACGTGCTCGAACAGGTCGACGATGCGCGCCCGATCGGCCAGGCCAAGCATGGCCCGCACCGCCTCGGCGGTCACGTTGCCGGCGCCATGGGCGATCGCCTGGTCGAAGATCGATTGCGCGTCGCGCATGGAGCCTTCGGCCGCGCGAGCGATCATCGAAAGCGCGGCATCCTCGGCCTCGATTCCTTCGAGGCCCGCGATTCGCTTGAGGTCGGCCTTGACCACCGAAGCATCGATGCGGCGCAGGTCGAAGCGCTGGCAGCGCGACAGCACCGTGATTGGGACTTTCCGGATCTCGGTGGTGGCGAAGATGAATTTTACATGCGGCGGCGGCTCTTCCAGCGTCTTCAGCAGGCCGTTGAAGGCCTGCGTGGACAGCATGTGCACCTCGTCGATGATGTAGACCTTGTAGCGCGCCGAAACCGGCGCGTAGCGCACCTGCTCGATGATGTCTCGGATGTCGTCGATGCCGGTGTGCGAGGCGGCATCCATCTCGATCACGTCGGGATGGCGGCCTTCCATGATCGGCTGGCAATGCTCTCCGGGAATGGTCAGGTCGACCGAAGGCTGGTCGATCTCTGCGGTCTTGTAGTTCAGCGCGCGCGCCAGGATGCGCGCGGTGGTGGTCTTGCCCACGCCGCGCACGCCGGTCAGCATCCAGGCCTGCGCGATGCGGCCGGAAGAGAAGGCGTTGGTCAGGGTGCGGACCATCGGCTCCTGGCCGATCAGGCCGGAGAAATCGGTGGGGCGGTATTTACGCGCAAGCACGCGGTAGGCGCCGGCGGCCTTCGTCTGCTGGTCGTTTCCGGCTTCGCTCATCCGCTCTTCAGGTGCTCCATTGGCCGCTGGAAAATCGGCCGATTCCTGCAGTCCCCGCACGAACCGTGCGCCGTCAATCTGCGGCGGACCTGGCGGGCAATCGGCGAAGAGGTGGGAGGCTGGAACAGTGACCCGTTCCGGGGCTCGTTAGGGCTGCTTCCTTCCGGACCTGACCCGGTTGGCGAGTGGATCGTCCACCACCAACCTCCCGTTCCCCATATCGGCAATTGCGCGCTCAATTGCAAGAGCGATGGATTATGTGCCTGCAACAAACATTCCTGCGCATGAAATGCTTGCAGGCCGAGGGTCATCACTCTAGCTTCAATAAAAACAAGGGAAACGCCGATGGTGCCGGGCCTCAAGGCTGGGTTCGAACTGGATGCCAGGCTGGAGGCCGACAGCGAGCCTCTGATGTGGCTTGGCCTATGCGAGCTGCGCATCATGAATGACAGGCGCTGGCCCTGGCTGCTTCTGGTGCCGCAGCGGCAGGGCGTGGAAGAAATCCACGACATGACCCCGCTGGACCAGGCCATGCTCACCTTCGAATGCAACATGGTGGCGCAGGCGCTCAAGCGCGCCACCCGCTGCCAGAAGATCAATACCGGCGCGCTCGGCAACATCGTGCGCCAGCTGCACGTTCATGTCATAGCCCGCAACGAGGGCGACCCGGGCTGGCCGGGCCCGGTCTGGGGCCATGGCATGCGCGAGCCCTATGCGCGGGCCGACCTGCACGGCTTCTGCGAAAAAGTCCGCGCGGCGCTGCAATAGCGCCATGCACGGTTCAGCGGACCTTCCGTCCATGTTTCGCCTCTTCGACGCTCCCGAGCGCGAGCCGAGCCAGTTCGTCGGCTTCGCCGGCAACCGCATCGATCGCCAGGCGGAAAGCCGCGACGGCAATTCCATCGGCGCGGCGCTGGCCCATCCGTCAGCGCGGCTGCTCATCCTGCGCGACGGGCGCGCGCATCTGAAGCTCGTCGATGGCGCGTTCGATCCCTATTTCGCCATTGGCGAGGCCGAGACGCTGGCCGCGCGGCTGGAACAGGTGGTGCTGTTGGGCTTCTCCGACGCCGCCCCGATTCTCGCCGCGCCGGCCGGAATTGCGGCCGAGCAGCTGCCCGAATCGATCAAGGCGATCGACTATCGCTCCATCTACACCCAGGGCCTCGTCGACGCTTCCGCCCTCGGCGCGCTGGCGCAGGCGGCCTCCCTGCTGGCCTGGCACGCCACCCACCGTTTCTGCGGCCGCTGCGGCCACAACACCGAAAGTGGCGACGGCGGCTACAAGCGCGTCTGCCTCAACTGCAACGCCGAGCATTTTCCGCGCACCGACCCGGTGGCGATCATGCTGACGGTGACGCAGGAAAAATGCCTGATGGGTCGCGGACGGCACTTTGCGCCGGGCATGTATTCGGCGCTGGCCGGCTTCATCGAGCCCGGCGAGACCATCGAGGCGGCGGTGCGGCGCGAAACTTTCGAGGAAGCCGGCATCCGGCTCGGCCGGGTCGTCTACCACGCCAGCCAGCCCTGGCCATTCCCGCACACGCTGATGATCGGCTGCTTTGGCGAGGCACTGAACGAGGATATCCACCCCGACACAAAAGAGCTGGAAGACTGCCGCTGGTTCTCGCGCGCCGAGGTTCGCGAGATGCTGGCCGAGGCTCATCCCGGCGGTCTTTGCGTGCCGCCTTCCGGCGCGATCGCCCATCATCTAATCAGGGCCTGGGCGGAAAGCTGACTAGCTGACCAAAGTCAGATAGCTCTTGCGCACCAACAATTGCCTGACTAAAGTCAGGAAATGGACAATTCGAAGATAGCCCAAATCCGTAGCTTCAACCGCGCCGTCACCCGGCGTGTCGGCGCGCTGGAAGAAAGCTATCTCAGCCGCGGGCGTCCCCTCGGCGAGGCGCGGGTGCTTTTCGAAATCGGGCCGGAAGGCGCGGCACTTGGCGCGCTCCGCTCCAGGCTCGGCCTCGATTCCGGCTATCTCAGCCGCATCCTGCGTTCGCTCGAGGCGCAAGGGCTCGTCTCGGTCGAGAAACTCGACGGCGACGCCCGCAGCCGCTACGCAAAGCTGACCGCCAAAGGCCTTAAGGAACACGCCGCCTACGACGCCCTCTCGGACGAGCTGGCCAAGTCCGTACTCGAACCGCTTTCGGAGACCGCGCGGGACCGGCTGGTCGCCGCGATGGCGGAGGTCGAGCGCCTGCTTGCCGCGGCATCCGTCACCATCGAAGAGGAAGACGCAAACGGCGCGGAGGCTCGGCAATGCGTGGCGCTCTATGTCGATGAACTGGCGGCGCGCTTCGAGGAGGGTTTTGACACAAGCAAGGGCAGCACCGCGACCGGCGACGAATTCACCCGTCCGCGCGGCAGCTTCCTCATCGCCCGGCTCGACGGCGACCCCGTCGGCTGCGGCGCGGTGCGCATGCTCGATGCGACCACGGCGGAAATCAAGCGCATGTGGGTTTCGCCTGCCGCGCGCGGGCTGGGCGTCGCCGGCCGCATGCTGCGCAGGCTCGAGGCAATCGCCCGCGAGCTTGGCGCTCAGACGGTCTGCCTGGACACCAACCGCTCGCTTAAGGAAGCCCAGTCGCTCTACCTACGCGAAGGCTATGAAGAGGTCGCCCGCTTCAACGACAACCCTTACGCCGACCACTGGTATTCCAAGCGCCTCTAGGGCGTCTCAGGCGTCGGCGTCCTGCGTGGCGCGGAACTCGTTGGCCGGATAGACGCCGAGAATGCGCACCTCGCGCGAGAAGAAGCGCAGCTCCTCCAGCGCCAGCGCCACCACGCGGTCGTCCGGATGGCCCTCGATATCGACATAGAACTGCGTCGCGGTGAAGGCGCCGAGCTGATAGCTCTCCAGCTTGGTCATGTTGACGCCGTTGGTGGCGAAGCCGCCCATGGCCTTGTAGAGCGCGGCCGGCACGTTGCGCACGCGGAAGACGAAGGTGGTGACCATCGGCACATCCGGCTGGCGCTCGGCCCACTGCTTGGTCTTGGAAAGCACCACGAAGCGGGTGACGTTGTTTTCGGTGTCCTCGACATTCTCTTCCAGTATGTCGAGCCCGTAGAGGTCGGAGGCGAGCCGAGGCGCCAGGGCGGCCATCGTCCGGTTCTGCGTCTCCGCCACCAGCTTGGCGGCGCCCGCCGTGTCGCCGGCCACCATCGGCTTCCAGCCGTTCTTGCGAATGTATTTGCGGCACTGGCCCAGCGCGTGGATGTGGCTGTGCACGGTCTTGATTTCCGAGCGCTGCACGCCCGGAAGCACCATCAGATGGAAATGGATGGGCAGGAAATATTCGCCCACGATGTGCAGTTTCGATTCGGGCAGAAGATGATGGATGTCGGCCACGCGGCCGGCGATCGTGTTTTCGATCGGGATCATGGCCAGGTCTGCCTTGCCGGACTCCACCGCATTGAACGCATCCTCGAAGGTCGGACACGGCAACGGCTCCATATTCGGATAGACGTTGCGGCAGGCGGTGTCGGAATTGGCGCCCGGTTCGCCCTGGAAGGAAATGCGGTTGGTCTTTTCAGCCATGGTCAGGCCCTGTCTTGCTTGCTTAGAATTTCGCGGGCGCGCTCGAGGTCTTCCGGCGTGTCGACGCCCAGCGGCACGGTGGTCACGATTTCGGCGTCGATGCGCATGCCCGCTTCCAGCGCGCGCAACTGTTCCAGCCGCTCGCGCTTTTCGAGCGCCGAGGGCTTGAGCGTCACGAAGCGCTCCAGCGCGGCGCGGCGATAGGCGTAGAGCCCGATATGGTGATAGAGAGGCCCCTCGCCCCACGGCGCGGTGGCGCGGGTGAAATAGAGCGCGCGCAGCCGGGTGTCCGACAGCGGCGAGCCCACGATCTTCACCACGTTCGGATTGGTCTTTTCCTCCTCGCGCTCGATCTCCACGCCCAGCGTGGCGATGTCGACGGCGGGGTCGCTGAACGGGCGCAGCGCGGCGCGGATCGTCTCGGGGTCGATGGTCGGCAGGTCGCCTTGCACATTGATCACGGTTTCGACCGAACCGGCGGGATCAAGCGTGGTCAGCGCCTCGAAAATGCGGTCCGACCCTGATTCGTGGTCGGCGCGCGTCATCACTGCCTCGTGGCCATGGGCGCGCACGGCTTCGGCGATTTCCGCCGCGTCGGTTGCCACCACCACCCGGCCAAGGCCACTCTGTCGCGCACGCTCTGCGACATGCACGATCATGGGCAGGCCGCAAATGTCAGCAAGCGGCTTCCCCGGCAGGCGCGTGGCGCGAAGGCGCGCGGGAATGAGGATGAGTTGCGACATGATTTTTCAGACGATCAACTAAAGGCAACGGTGGAAAGTGGCAAAACGTCTCACTGAAGCCGCCCTTATAGGTGTTGCAACCGACAAGCAAAAGACCTAGTTTCCGCCGAATTCTGCCGGCCGAGGTCGGTGGGGGGACAATACGTCGGCGGCCGGAGACCTGGTTTTCCGTTTCCGGCCTGTCAAGGAGCCAGGGGCGAATGGACTCATTCGAATTTAACAAGATTCTCGGCGGCCTTCTGGGCACCGTTTTTGTAGTTTTCTCCATCTCGATCGCCTCGGAAGCGATCTTCGCTTCGCCCGTTCCTGAGAAGCCCGGCTACGCCATCGAAGCCGCGGAAGCCGAGCCGACCGCAGCCGGCGGCGGCGCTGCCGAGCAGGCCAAGCCGATCGCCGAACTGCTGGCGCATGCCGATGCCAAGGCCGGCGAAGCCGTGTTCAAGAAGTGCACGGCCTGCCACTCGGGCGAAAAGGGCGGCCCCAACAAGGTCGGTCCGGATCTGTGGGACATCGTCAACCGTCCGATCGCTGGTCACGCTGGCTTTTCCTATTCGGCCGGCATGAAGGACTTCGCGCAGGGCGGCACCGTCCACTGGGACTACGACCACCTGAACCACTTCCTCACCTCGCCCAAGGGCTATGTGAAGGGCACGGCCATGGGCTTTGCCGGCATCAAGAAGGACGACGAGCGCGCCAACCTGATCGCCTATCTGCGCACGCTGTCGGACAATCCGGCGCCGCTGCCTGAGGCTGGCGCTGCCCCGGCTGCTCCGGCCGAAGGTGCCGCGCCTGCCGCTCCGGCCGAGGGTGCTGCTCCCGCTGCCCCGGAGGCTCCCGCAGCTCCCGCCGAAGGCGGCGCACCCCAGCCGGCGCCGGCGCAGTAACGAATTAATCATCGCTAGATCATGAAAAAGCCGGGTTCCGCCCGGCTTTTTTATTAGGCTTTCCGCATGTCCTGGCCGATATTGATCGAGCGGCTTGCCCGCGGCACCCGGACGGAACCGGCGACGGAGGATGAGGTTGGCGATGATGGCGGGCCTGGCGCAAACGATCGGTAGATTCGGCCTCGTGCCGGCCCTTCTTGCGGCAAGCCTTCTTTCGGCCTCGGCCGACGAATGGCGCACTTCTTCAAGCCTCGGCGCCCCTTCCAGATATGGCGAAGCCTTCACGCGCTACGACCATGTCAACCCCAACGCGCCGAAGGGCGGCACGCTGAACTCGGTCGTCACCGGCACCTATGACAGCTTCAATCCCTACGTTGTCCAGGGCGCGCCGGCGGCCGGCTTTTCGGAGTTCGGCGGTGGCCTGCTCTACGAGACGCTGATGGAGCAGTCGCTCGACGAGCCCAGCGTCAGCCATCCGATGATCGCGGAAGCCTTCAAGTATCCGGACGATTTCTCCTCGGCCACCTACCGCCTCGACCCGCACGCCAGATGGCACGACGGCACCCCCATCACCGTGGACGATGTCATCTGGTCGTTCAACACGCTGAAGGATAACAGCCCGCGCTACAACCGCTACTACGCCAACGTCACCGAGGCGGTGGCCGTGGGCGACCGCGAGGTCGAGTTCCGCTTCGACCAGAAGGGCAATCGCGAGCTGCCCAAGATCCTGGGCGACCTGGTGGTGCTTCCCAAGCACTGGTGGGAAGGCAGCGACAACAACGGCAAGAAGCGCGACGTTACCCGGCCGACGCTGGAGCCGCCGCTTGGCTCCGGCGCCTACAAGATAGAGAGCTTCAAGCCCGGCTCGGAAATCGTCTGGGCGCGCGTGCCCGACCATTGGTCGGCCAATCTCGGCGTCAATGTCGGCCGCAACAATGTCGACCGCAAGCGCTACACCTATATCCGCGACGACAACGCCGCCTGGCAGGCCTTCACCAAGGGCGGCTACCAGGACGTGCGGGCCGAAAACAGTTCGCGGCGCTGGATGACCGAATACAACTTCCCGGCCGTCAAGTCGGGCGCGGTTCTGAAGAAGGAGTTTCCCAGCACTGCCAACGTGTTCATGCAGGGCTTCGCGCTCAACCTGCGCCGCCCGCAGTTCCAGGACCGCCGCGTGCGCGAGGCGCTGACGCTGGCCTTCGACTTCGAATCGATGAACCGCACCCTGTTCTTCGGCCAGTACACCCGCACCAGCAGCTTCTTCGTAGGAAGCGAGCTTGCATCCAGCGGGCTGCCCAGCGGCAAGGAACTGGAAATACTCGAGCCCTTCAGGGACCAGCTGCCGCCAGAGCTTTTCACGCAGGAGTTCAAGCTGCCGGTCTACGATACGCCGCAGTCCGAGCGGCAGTATCTTCGCCAGGCCGTGGGACTGTTCGCCGAGGCCGGCTGGAAGATCAGCAACGGCAGGATGCTTAACGACAAGGGCGAGCAGTTCAAGATCGAGTTCCTGGGCAGCGGCCCCACCGACGAGGTGATCGCCTCGTCCTTCATCAACACGCTGCGCAAGATCGGCATCGACGCCTCGCTGCGCATGGTCGACACCAGCCAGTACATCAACCGCGTCAACAATTTCGATTTCGACGCCGACACCACCGTCCTCAACCAGTCCACCTCGCCCGGCAACGAGCAGCGCGACTACTGGAGCTCCAAGGCCGCCGACACGCCCGGCTCGCGCAACCTGATGGGCATCAAGAACCCCGTGGTCGACGCGCTGGTCGAGCGCATCATCTTCGCGACCGACCGCGAAGACCTGGTTGCCGCCACCCACGCGCTCGACCGCGTGCTGTTGTGGAACTACTACATGATCCCGCAGTGGCACCGGCCCAAGCAGTGGATCGCCTACTGGAACAAGTTCGGCATGCCCGAGAAGCAGCCGGAATATACCGGCGCCGACATCGATTCCTGGTGGGTCGATCCCGAGAAGGAAAAGGCGCTCGCGACCAACTACAAGAGCGCCGACTGATGCAAGGCCCCCTGCTCTCGCGCCGCGAGTTCCTGGCCCTCGGCTCGGCGGCGGCCCTGCTGCCAGGCGCAGCCTTCGCGGCCGCTCCCACAGGCACCAGGCTGCACGGGCTGTCTGCCTTCGGCGACCTGAAATATCCGGCCAATTTCAAGCAGTTCGACTACGTCAATGCCGAGGCGCCCAAGGGCGGGACCTTCATCTTCTCGCCGCCCAACTGGGTGTTCAACCAGAACCCGCTCACCTTCAACACGCTAAACACTTTCGTGGCCAAGGGCGACGCGCCGCCGCGCATGGAGATGTGCTTCGATTCGCTGATGGCCAGCGCGCTCGACGAGCCGGACGCGCTTTACGGGCTGCTGGCCGAAAGCGTGAGCATCTCCGACGACCGCAACACCGTCGAGTTTTCGCTGCGGCCCGAAGCCCGCTTCCATGACGGCTCGCCCGTGACGGCGCAGGACGTCGCCTATTCCTTTAGCCAGTTCAAAAAGGACGGCCACCCCAGCCTGCTCCTGCCACTCTCACAGATGACCGAGGCCGTCGCGGTGGATGCGCACATCTGCCGCCTGACCTTTTCGGGCAAGCAGTCGGCGCGCACCGTTCTCGACGTCGCCGGTTTCCCGATAGTGTCGAAGGCCTATTTCGAGGCCAACGGCTTCACCACCGGCGGCATGAAGGCGCCGCTGGGCTCGGGGCCTTACAAGGTCGGCCGCGTGGTCGCAGGCCAGACCATCGAATATGAGCGCGTCGAGGACTACTGGGCACGCGACCTGCCCGTCAGCCGCGGCCTCTACAATTTCGACCGCATCCGCATCGAGTTCTACCGCGACCGCCAGGCCGGCTTCGAAGCCTTCAAGAAGGGCGACGTGCTGTTCCGGCAGGAGTTCACCGCCCGCGTCTGGGCGACCGGCTACGACTTTCCAGCCCTCAAGGAGGGCAAGGTCGTCAAGCGCGAGTTCCCGGCCGAGAAGCGGCCGATCATGCAGGCGACCGCCATCAACCAGCGGCGCGAGCGTTTCCGCGATGCGCGCGTGCGCCGGGCCATCGGCATGTGCTTCGATTTCGAATGGGCCCGGCACAACCTGTTCTACGATTCCTACGAGCGTTCGCAGTCCTGCTTCGAGCGCTCGGCCTACCGGGCCGAGGGCCTGCCCTCGCCCGAGGAACTCGCTCTGCTGGAGCCGCTGCGCGGCCAGATTCCCGACGAGGCCTTCGGCGAGGCGGTCATGCAGCCGGTGTCCGACGGTTCAGGGCGCGACCGCAAGCTTTTGGGCGCGGCCGCAAAGCTGCTTGCCGAGGCGGGCTGGAAGCGCAGCGGCCAGTTCGTCCAGAACGACAAGGGCGAGCCGCTGACGCTGGAGATTCTCGTCAACGACGACGCCTTTGTTCGCATCGATTCCCCCTGGGTCGAGAACATGAAGGCAATCGGCATCGACGCCTCGATCCGCCTGGTCGATTCGGCGCAGTTCACCGCCCGCCAGGTCGAGTTCGACTTCGACGTCATCAGCATGGCGCTGTCCTTTGCCGCCACGCCCTCGCGCGACGAGATCGAGGGGCTGTTCCATTCGCGCTCGGCCACGCTGCCGGGCTCCAGGAACCTCCCCGGCATCGCCGATCCGGCGGTGGACGCGCTGGTGGAGGCCGCCGGCCGGGCCGACAGCCGCGAGAGCCTCACCACGGCGCTGCGCGCCCTGGACCGGGTCTTGCGCGCGCGGCAGGACTGGATTCCAAACTGGTATCTTCCGAATCACCGGGCGGCGTTCTGGGATATGTTCGGCTTCAAGGAACCCAAACCCGATTTCGGCTTTCCCGTCGAAGCGCTATGGTGGTTCGACAAGGACAAGGCGGCGGTAATTGGCAAAGCTTGACGATCGCGGCATCACATTTGCAATCGAGGTAACTGCCTGATGGGCGCCTATATCCTGCGCCGTATTCTCCTGATGATCCCGACCCTTTTCGGTGTCATGGCGATCTCCTTCGCCGTCGTCCAGTTTGCGCCGGGCGGCCCGGTGGAGCAGGTCGTCGCCAGGCTGACCGGACAGGGCGGCGATTCGACGGAGCGCATTTCCGGCGGCGGCGGTGGCGAGGCGGGCGTGACCAATTTCGACGCCGGCGGCGTGGCCTCGTCGAAATATCGCGGCGCCCAGGGGCTGGACCCGGAATTCATCGCCAAGCTGGAAAAGCAGTTCGGCTTCGACAAGCCGCCGCTCGAGCGCTTCTTCATGATGCTGTGGAACTATGCCCGCTTCGACTTCGGGCAGAGCTATTTCCGCGACATCAGCGTGCTCGACCTCATCATCGAGAAGATGCCGGTGTCGATCTCGATCGGGCTGTGGGTGACGCTGCTGTCCTACCTGATCTCGATACCGCTCGGCATCCGCAAGGCGGTGAAGGACGGCTCGCCCTTCGACACCTGGACCAGCGCCATCGTCATCATCGGCTACGCCATTCCCGGCTTCCTGTTCGCCATCCTGCTGATGGTGCTGTTTGCCGGCGGCTCGTTCTTCGACTGGTTCCCGCTGCGCGGGCTCACCTCCGACAATTGGCATGAATTGTCGTGGCCGGCGCGCATCCTCGACTATTTCTGGCACATCACCCTGCCGTTGACGGCACTGGTTCTCTCCGCCTTCGCCACCACCACGCTTTTGACGAAGAACTCCTTCCTCGACGAGATCCGCAAGCAATATGTCGTCACCGCCCGCGCCAAGGGCCTGACGGAGCGACAGGTGCTCTACGGCCACGTCTTCCGCAACGCGATGCTCATCGTCATCGCCGGCTTCCCCGGCGCCTTCATCTCGGCCTTCTTCACCGGCTCGCTGCTGATCGAGAACATCTTCTCGCTCGATGGGCTGGGCCTGCTCGGCTACAAGTCGATCCTCGACCGCGACTATCCGGTCGTGTTCGCCAATCTCTATATCTTCTCGCTGATCGGTCTGTTCGTCAGCCTCATCTCCGACCTCATGTACACCTGGATCGATCCGCGCATCGACTTCGAGCGGAGGGACGTGTGATGGCAACCGTCGCCGAAGCCCCTCCCCGCCAGGCGCCGCGGCCCTGGCTGTCGCCGCTCAACCAGCGCCGCTGGGCCAGCTTCAAGGCCAACCGGCGCGGCTACTGGTCGCTCTGGATCTTCCTGGTCCTGTTCGTGCTATCGCTGTTTTCCGAGTTCATCGCCAACGACCGGCCGCTCATCGCCTCCTACAAGGGCGAGATCCTGTTTCCGGTTCTGGTCGACTATCCGGAAGAGAAGTTCGGCGGCTTCTATGCCGTCACCGACTATCGCGACCCGGTGATCAGCGACGAGATCAAGGCCCATGGCTGGCTGATCTGGCCGCCGATCCGCTACAGCTACCGCACGGTCAACAACGAGATTCCGGAAGCAGCCCCCGCAAAGCCCTCCTGGATGTATCCCAAGGAGGTGCGCTGCCAGCGTTATCCGCAAGGGGTGAATGACGAGAACTGCACCATCGGCAACTGGAACTGGCTCGGCACCGACGACCAGGCCCGCGACGTGCTGGCGCGCGTCATCTACGGCTTCCGCGTCTCGGTGCTGTTCGGCCTGATCCTCACCGCAGGGTCGGCTCTCATCGGCGTCAGCGCCGGCGCCATCCAGGGCTATTTCGGCGGCTGGACAGACCTTCTGTTCCAGCGCTTCATCGAGATCTGGTCGGCCATCCCCGTCCTCTACCTGCTGCTCATCATCTCGGCCATCCTGCCGCCGGGCTTCTTCATTCTGCTCGGCATCATGCTCCTGTTCTCCTGGGTGGCCTTCGTCGGCGTGGTGCGCGCCGAGTTCTTGCGCGCGCGCAACTTCGAATACGTCAATGCCGCGCGCGCGCTCGGCGTGCCCAACCGCACCATCATGATCCGCCACCTCCTGCCCAACGCAATGGTGGCGACGCTGACGTTCCTGCCCTTCATCCTCAACGGCTCGATCGGCACGCTGACCTCGCTCGACTTCCTCGGCTTCGGCCTGCCGCCGGGCTCGGCCTCGCTCGGCGAACTCTTGAAGCAGGGCCAGCGCAACCTGAACGCCCCCTGGCTCGGCTTCTCCGGCTTCCTGGTCATCTCGATCATGCTGTCGCTGCTGATCTTCATCGGCGAGGCCACCCGCGACGCCTTCGATCCGCGGAAGACGTTCCGATGAGGGGCCGGAAATGGTATAATCTCGCCGGATTTCTACCATGGAGGCCGGCATGGGCATGAACATCAAGAGCGAGAAGGCACAACGGCTCGCCCGACAGCTTGCCGACGAGACCGGGCAAAGCATGACGGCGGTCGTGGAGCAGGCGCTGGAAGCCGAGCTCGCCCGGCTGCACTGGGAACGCGACGTGGCCGAGCGCAAGCGGCGAATAAGGGAGATTCTCGATTCGCTTCCTCCCCCTCCGCCCGGCGTCACCAGCGATCATTCGGATCTTTACGACGAATGGGGTCTGCCCAAATGATCGTCGACGCCTCGGCGATCCTCGCCATTTTGCTGAAGGAACCTGAAGAATACCGGTTCGCCGACTTGCTGGCGGAAGCAAAGGGGAGTTCCGCCATGTCCCCGGTCAATTATCTCGAAGTCGCCTTGAGGACGGACCGTGGCGACATGCCCGACACCTCGCGGAAACTCAATGAGATACTATCACGCATGAACGTGACGATCCTCGAAGTGACAGCGGAGCAGGCATATCTCGCGCGCGAAGCATATCAACGATTCGGCAAGGGCAACCATCCGGCAAGGCTGAACCTCGGAGATTGTTTCGCTTACGCCCTCGCGAAAGCAAAGGGGGAGCCGCTCCTCTTCAAGGGCGACGACTTCCGCCTGACCGACATTGAGGCCGCCCTTTGAGCACGCTGCTTTCCGTCCGCGATCTCTCGGTCGCCTTTTCCAACGGCGGCAAGGTGCAGTCCTCCGTCGACCGCATCTCCTTCGACATCGGCAAGGGCGAGACCGTGGCGCTCGTCGGCGAATCGGGCTCGGGCAAGTCGGTGTCGGCGCTGTCGGTGCTGAAGCTCCTGCCCTACCCCGCCGCCAGCCATCCGTCCGGCGAGATCCAGTTCCATGGCCAGAACCTGCTCGCACTCAGCGAAAAGGAACTGCGCCGGGTGCGCGGCGGCAAGATCACCATGATCTTCCAGGAGCCGATGACCTCGCTCAACCCGCTCCACACAATCTCGCAGCAGATCATCGAGGTGCTGCGGCTGCACCAGCCGGTAAGCCTGAAACAGGCGCAGGAGCGCACGCTTGAGCTTCTCACCGAGGTCGGCATCCGCGACCCGCAAAAGCGGCTCGATGCCTATCCGCACCAGCTTTCCGGCGGCCAGCGCCAGCGCGTCATGATCGCCATGGCGCTCGCCAACCAGCCCGAACTCCTGATCGCCGACGAGCCCACCACGGCGCTCGACGTCACCGTGCAGGCGCAGATCCTGGAACTGCTCGACACGCTCAAGCAGCGCACCGGCATGTCGATGCTGTTCATCACCCATGACCTCGGCATCGTGCGGCGCATCGCCGACCGCGTCTGCGTCATGACCAAAGGCAAGATCGTCGAGGCCGGGCCGACTGAGGAAATCTTCACCAACCCGCAGCACGAATACACCCGTCACCTGCTCGCGGCCGAGCCCAAGGGCAAGCCGCCGGCCGCTGATGCCGCGGCCCGCACCGTCATCTCCGGCAAGGACGTCAAGGTCTGGTTTCCGATCAAGCAGGGCTTCTTCCGCAAGACGGTGGACCATGTGAAGGCCGTGGACGGCATCGATCTTACCGTGCGCGCCGGCCAGACCGTGGGCGTGGTGGGCGAATCGGGCTCGGGCAAGACCACGCTTGGGCTGGCGCTTTCGCGCATGATCTCCTCCACCGGGCAGATCCAGTTCGAAGGCCGCGACATCAACACCCTGTCCTTCAAGGACATGCGGCCGCTGCGCAGCCATTTGCAGATCGTGTTCCAGGACCCGTTCGGCTCGCTCAGCCCCCGCATGTCGGTGGCCGAGATCATCGAGGAAGGGCTGAAGATCCATGCGCCGAAACTCTCGGAAGCCGAGCGCGATGCCGAGGTCGTGGCAGTGCTCAACGAGGTCGGGCTCGATCCGTCGACGCGCTTCCGCTACCCGCACGAATTCTCCGGCGGCCAGCGCCAGCGCATCGCGATTGCCCGCGCCATGGTGCTGAAACCTCGCTTCGTCATGCTCGACGAACCCACCTCGGCGCTCGACATGAGTGTGCAGGCGCAGGTGGTCGACCTGCTGCGCAACCTGCAGGCCCGGCACGAGCTCGCCTATCTGTTCATCAGCCACGACCTCAAGGTAGTCCGCGCGCTCGCAAACGACGTCATCGTCATGCGCAACGGCAAGGTGGTGGAGGCGGGCCCCTCGCGGCAGATTTTCGAGAATCCGCAGACGGATTACACGCGCGCGCTGATATCGGCCGCGTTCCGCATCGAAACGGCGCCGGCGGGCGTCGTCAGCGAATAGAGCAAGCAAAAAAGGGAGGCGCGGCATGGAGAAGGGCCGTATCTTGCTATCTGTCACCGGGTTCAACCCGCAACGCTGGCAGGAGCTTCTGTCGGCAAACCGCGAGGTGGTGCTGAGGCCCGACAGCGCAGAGGATCCGAGCATCACCTATGCGGTGGTGTGGAAGCAGCCGCCCAACATCCTCGCAAAACTGCCCAACCTGCGCGCCATCTTCTCCATAGGCGCCGGCGTCGACCACCTCTTCAACGACCCCGGCCTGCCCGATGTGCCGATCGTGCGCGTGGTGGCCGAAAACCTCACCCGCCACATGACCGAATATGTCGTCTGGCGCGTGCTCGACCATCACCGCCAGGGCGCGCTCTACCGCGCCCAGCAGCAGAACAGGCTCTGGCACGAGCCGCCGCAGCGGCCGGCCGAGGACGTTTCCGTCGGCATCATGGGCCTTGGCCAGCTCGGTCGGGCGGCGGCCAAGGCGCTGCTGGGGCTCGGCTTTCGGGTCAATGGCTGGGGCCGCACCGACCGGCCCATGGAGGGCGTGACGACCTTCCACGGCGACCAGGGCCTGATCCCCTTCCTCAACGCCACCGACATTCTGGTGGTGCTGCTGCCGTATACACCGGCAACGGAAGGCATCGTCAACTATGACCTGCTGCGCCACCTGCGCCGCCGCAACGCCCTTGGCGGCGCGGTGCTGATCAATGCCGGGCGCGGCAAGCTGCAGAAGGACGCCGACATCTTGCGCGCGCTGGACGACGGCACGCTGAAGGAAGCCAGCCTCGACGTGTTCGAGATCGAGCCGCTGCCGCGCACCAGCCCGATGTGGTCGCACCCGAAGGTGTTCGTCACGCCGCATGCGGCGGCCACCTCCGATCCCGAGCACCTCGTGCCGCCGATGCTCCAGCAGATGGACGCCTTCGAGCGCGGCGAGAAGCTGCAATATGTGGTGGACCGCGCGGCAGGGTATTGACGGCTGCATCGCAGGAGTGAGGTTCCTCGCTGCCGCATTGCAGGTGGCGAGGCCGACCGCCTGATTACGGAGGATACGCAGCATGGACCGTTTCACCGGCGGTTGCCTTTGCGGCAATGTCCGATTTGTGACGTCGGGTCTCCCATACCGGGTCGGCCTTTGTCACTGCCTAGACTGCCGCAAGCATCATGGGGCCTTGTTTCACGCTTCCGCGATATTCCCGCAGGATGCGGTGACGATCGAAGGCGAAACAAGCGACTACGCTGGCCGGCATTTCTGTCCCCGCTGCGGCTCGTCCGTTTTCGCGCGCACGGCAGACGAAATCGAAGTGAACCTGGGATCGCTCGATGCCCCCGACCAACTGACGCCGACCTACGAACTCTGGACCGTCCGTCGCGAATCCTGGTTGCCGCCGTTCCCGCTCACCAGGCGATACGAGCGCGATCGTGACGCCACGAGCCGCTTTGAGGAATAGGTCGCACGAACAGTGCGAAGGCGCCGTTACCAAGTCCCATGGACAAGAAGCGAGGGATGAAGCGCGCCCGCGCCTCACGGCCGCCGGAACGTCGTCGGCCCCCCATAAAGATAGCCGATGCGGTCGATCGCGTCGCGAAGGCCCTCGCGCGAAACCATCATGGTGTGCCCGTTGGCGTGGATCATGTTGTCGGCGTCGGTCATGATGGCGACGTGGCCTTTCCAGAACACCAGATCGCCGCGCCTGAGGCCGGAAAACTCCGGGCCCGGAACGATCCTTTCGCCGAGCCCCGCCTCCTGCATGTCGGAATCGCGCAGCACGTTCCGCCCGGCCATCAGCATGGAAAGCTGCACCAGGCCCGAGCAGTCGATGCCGAAGCCCGACACCCCGCCCCATAGATAGGGCGTGTTGATGAGCGTCTCGGCCACCGTGACGAAATCGTCGGCCACCGTCTCCAATGGCGCCAGATGCCCGGCGATCACGGCTTGGCCCGAAGGCAGCAGCGCATAGGCCGTGCCGCGCGTCTCGGCGTTGCCCACCACGGTTACCAACGAACCCATGGAAAGCTCGCCGGCGCGGGCTAAGCGCAAGTCCGCGCCCGGATAGACGAAGCTGCGCGGCGCAACCACCCGATGCGTCGGCGCATGCTCGCGCTGGCCGATATGCGCTTGCGCGACATAGCCGACATAACCGTCGCGCTCGCACTGCACCCAGGCCCAGCCCGGCGTCTCGTCGAACACCAGCACGTCGTCGCCATGGATCAGTTGCGTGTCGATGCCGGAATCGACGCGCGGCGCCTTCTTCACGTCGGCCACCGGGGCGGTGATGCGCGCCGGGCGACCGGTGACGAAACGGTCGGCGGAAACCTCACCCTTCAGCCGGGCGTCGGCAAGATCGGGACGGAAGGCATGCAGGCGGGCGTCGTGGGCGGTCAAATCGGCAACTCCGTGGCTTTGGCGATGATAGCATCGCCAAAGCGCTCGACATAGAGCGCCCCTTCCACGGTGCGCTTGATGAGCACGTTGCGCTTGTCGAGCTCGTCGCGGTGGCGCGACACGAGCTTCAGCGCGCCCATCGTGTCGAGCGCGCGGGTGATCACCGGCTTTGTGACCTTGAGCTTGGCCGCCAGCCCCCGCACCGTGTGCGGAGGCGGGTCGAGATAGATGGTGAGGAGGATCGCCATCTGCCGCGTGCTCAGGTCGGGCGCGTTGTCGCGAACTTCGGACAGGTTGACCTGTTGCCAAAGTCGCAGGGCCTGACTGGGACGCAAATGGACTGCCATGCGCCCTACAATACGCCGAAAACGTTTCGGTTCCGTTTCAGTCCCTGCAGACGCGACGTCAGCCGAAGCGAGCCGAAATCACCTGTGCCAGCGCGCGGATCGCCTGCGCCTCGCCGCCTACGGGGCCATGCGGACGCTCGGCGGGGTTCCAGGCAAAGATGTCGAAATGCGCCCAGCTCTTTGCCCTTTCGACGAAGCGCCGCAGGAAAAGTGCCGCGGTGATGGAGCCCGCAAAGCCGTCGGTGGTGACGTTGTTGACGTCGGCCACCTTGGAGGCGAGCTTGGCGTCGTAGGGCTTCCACAGCGGCATGCGCCAGATCGGGTCCTCGACCTCGACCGCCGCGGTCGCAAGCTCGGAGGCAAGCACGTCGTCGCCGGTGTAGAAGGGCGGCAGGTCGGGGCCGAGAGCCACGCGGGCGGCACCCGTCAGTGTCGCCATGTCGATGAGCAGTTCCGGCGCCTCCTCGTCGGCCAAAGCCATCGCATCGGCGAGGATCAGCCGGCCTTCGGCATCGGTATTGCCGATCTCGACTGTCAGTCCCTTGCGGCTCTGCAGCACGTCGCCGGGGCGGAAGGCGTTGGCGGAGATGGAATTTTCCACCGCCGGGATCAGCACGCGCAGGCGCACCGGCAGGTTGGCTGCCATGATCATGGAGGCGAGCCCAAGCACATTGGCCGCACCGCCCATGTCCTTCTTCATGAGCAGCATGCCGCTGGCGGGCTTGATGTCGAGCCCGCCAGTGTCGAAGCACACGCCCTTGCCCACCAGCGTCACCTTGGGCGCGTCCTTCCTGCCCCAGACCATGTCGATCAGGCGCGGCGCAGTCGCCGAGGCGCGGCCCACGGCATGGATCATCGGGAAGTTCCGCTTGAGCAGGTCGTCGCCCTCCGTCACCTCGACCTCGGCCTTGTGCTGCTCGGCGAGCTTGCGCACCGCCGCCTCGAGCGCATCGGGGCCCATGTCGCTGGTGGGCGTGTTGACGAGATCGCGCACCATGAAGACGGCATCGGCGACACGCTCGACCTCGGCGCGGTCGACGCCGGCGGGCAGCGAGAAGAACAGGTCCTTGCCGGGCTTCTTGCCGTAGCGGGTGAAGACGTAGCCGCCCAGCATCAGGCCGAGTGAGGCGAGCGCCGGCTTGGCCGGTGCGTCGGCGAAATGCCAGTCGCCTTCGGGAAGGCTGCGAGCCAGGGCGCCGAGCGCCAGCGCTCCGTTGCCCTCCCTGCCATTGCCGAGGCCGAACAACGCGCCGGCAACCGAGCCGTCGGCGCCCGGCAGCACCAGCGTGCGCCCGGCCTCGCCCGAAAAGCCGTTCTGCTTTGCCCAGGCAACCGCCGCGGCATCGAGCCCGGCGCCGTCGAGACCGTCCTTGGCGATGAGATGAACCGGTCGGGACTGTTTCGGCTTCTGATCGGTGACGACGAGCGGCATGCTGGTTTCCTCGGGTGGTTTGGAATGCTGCGGCGCCAGCGGGCGCCTTAACCTTCCGTTAGGGTTAACAGAATATTTCTCCAAGACAAAAGCAGCCGGCAAGGGCTGTGGCATCTGGAGAGCTGGCGTCGATGTTGACCAAACGCATGGGGAACGCAACCGGGAAACGAACTGTGATGGCAGCCTTGATGCTGGCGCTCGCGGCGGGCGTCTCTGGCTGCGCTACCGACAAGACCACGACCGGCTCGATCTCGGCCGCGTCCAGCAAGCCGGTGGATGCCATGTCGGCCGGCGAGCTCAACAGCGCGGCGGCTTCACTCGGCAAGGTCTATGCGCGAAACCCCAACGACAAGCCGACGGCGCTGCGCTACGCCAGCGTGCTGCAGATGAACGGCCAGACCGACCAGGCGCTGGCGGTCATGCGCAAGCTGGCCATTGCCCTGCCAAAGGACCGCGAGGTGTTGGCCGCCTATGGCAAATCGCTTGCGGCCGCGGGCCAGTTCGAGCCGGCGCTGGACGCCGTGCGGCGCGCGCAGACCCCGGAGTATCCCGACTGGAAGCTCGCTTCCGCCGAAGGCGCGATCCTCGACCAGCTCGGCCAGACGCAGGAGGCGCGGCAGCTCTATCGCAAGGCGCTGGACATAAAGCCGAACGAGCCCTCGGTCCTGTCCAATCTGGGCATGTCCTACCTGCTGGAAGGCGACCTGAGGAGCGCCGAGACCTATATGCGCTCGGCGGCAGGCGCGCCGGGTGCCGACAGCCGCGTGCGCCAGAACCTGGCGCTGGTGGTGGGCCTGCAGGGCCGCTTCGACGAGGCCGAGCAAATCGCCACTCGCGAGCTTTCGCCCGAACAGGCGCAGGCAAACGTCGCCTATCTGCGCGGCATGCTTGCCCAGCAGAACGCCTGGAGCCAGCTCAAGGGCCAGGACAAGAAGGCGGCCGCGACCAGCGTGAACTGACGCCGGACGCGCCGACAACACAGTTCGACGTGCAAGCCGCGCGGAGCCATCCGTGCGGTTTTTTCTTAAGCGCCGTTGTCAGAAAATCCCGCGCTCGCTGACCTGGATGCCGGCCGGCCCGAGAATGACGGCGAACAGGACGGGCAGGAAGAACAGGATCATCGGCACGGTGAGCTTGGGCGGCAGCGCCGCGGCCTTTTTCTCGGCAGCGTTCATGCGCATCTCGCGGCTTTCATTGGCCAGCACCCGCAGCGCGCTGGCCACCGGCGTGCCGTAGCGTTCGGCCTGGATCAGCGCCTGCGCCACCGACTTGACCGCTTCGAGCCCGGTGCGGTTCGCCAGGTTCTCATAGGCCTGCCGGCGCTCCTGCAGGTAGGACAGTTCGGCGTTGGTCAGGATGAGTTCCTCGGCAAGCTCGACCGATTGCGAGCCGATCTCGTCGGCCACCCTGCGCACCGCCGCTTCGATCGACATGCCCGACTCGACGCAGATCAGCATCAGGTCGAGCGCATCGGGCCAGGCCAATTGTATGGACTGTTTGCGCTTGGTTGCGCGGTTGCTGACATAGAGTACCGGCGCGTAGAAACCGGCATAGCCCGCAAGGATGCAGACGAACAGCTTCACGAAGCCCGGCTGCTCGGCCAGCCCGCCGAGAAAGAGAACATAGAACCCCGCCAGCGCAAAGCCCACGAACGGCAGCACGAGGCGGAAGAACAGGAACCTCGTCAGCGGGTTCTGGCCACGAAAGCCGGCAATCTTCAGCTGGTTCAGCGTCCCCTCGTCCACCAGGGCGCGTTTCAGGTCGAGGCGCTCGACGATCTTGCGCATGCCAACGGAATGTTCTTCGCGCAGGCCGCGGCGGCGGTCTGCCTCCGCGGCAAGGCGAGCGCGCTGCCTGGCGCGCAGTTCGTCCCGCTCCAGCGCCACCGCCTTCATGCGCGACTTCAGCGAATTGCCCCCCAGCGCCGGCAACACCGTGAAAACGGTGGCGAAGACGGCGATGCCGACCAACAGCGCAATCAGGAAGGACGGGTCGGTGACGGCTTTGGCTACATGATCAGTCATGGCCTAGACCTCGAAATTCATCATCTTGCGCATCACGAAAATGCCGATCGACATCCACACGCCGGAGATGCCCAGAATGAGGTGCCCGGTGCTGGTGGTGAACAGCGGCATGATGTAGGCGGGGCTGGAAAGATAGACGAGGAAGGCCACGATGAACGGCAATGCGCCGATGATCATCGCCGATGCCTTGGCTTCCATGGAAAGTGCCTGCACCTTGGCCTTCATTTTCTTGCGGTCGCGTAGCACGCGCGACAGGTTGCCCAGCGCCTCGGAAAGGTTGCCGCCGGCCTGGCTCTGAATCTGGATGACGATGCCGAAGAAGCCGGCCTCCGAGCACGGCATCGTCTCCGTCATGCGCATGGCAGCGTCCGGAATGGAGAGGCCGACCTGCTGGGCCTCAACGATGCGGCGGAACTCGGTCTTGACCGGCTCGGGGGCCTCGACCGCGATGAGGCGGACGGCGTCGTTGAGCGGCAGGCCCGACTTCACGGCGCGAACGATGACATCGAGCGCGTTTGGAAACTCGTTGAGGAAAGCCTTGACGCGGCGCGCGCGCTTGAAGGCCACGAACCAGCGCGGCACGCCGAAGATGCCGGCTATGAGCACGCCCGGAAGCAGCAACAACGGCGCGCCCAGTACAAAGGCGAAAACGGACAGCGCCACGCCGCAGACCGCCGAGTAGGCATAGAACCGTTCGACCGTCACCTGCAGGCCGGCCTGCCGAAGCTGCGCACGCAGCGGCGGCTTCCTGGTGTTACGGTCGCTCGCCTTCTGTTTCTCGTCCAGCTCCTTCAGGGAATCCTGGATGGACTTGCGCCGCCTGCTGGCCTCGTTCGCCTTGTCGCGCGCCGCCTTGACCACGGAGCGGTCGGTCTCGGCATATTTGACCGTCTGCAGCCGCCGGTCGGCCTTCTTTTCGTTCTCCAGGGACTTGAACAGGAAGGCGTAGGCCACCGCGCCGGCGCTGCAGCCGGCCAGCAGGATAAACACCAATACCGTCAGGTCCAAACCGAACATTTCACCCAGTCTCTCAGTCCGCCCGCTTTTCCATTGCTTCCAGCGCATTGGCGAGGCGCTGTTCTTCGCCGTAGTAGCGCGCACGGTCCCAGAAATGCGGCCGCCCTATTCCGGTTGAAACGTGCTCGCCGATCAGCCGGCCGGAAGCGTCTTCGCCCTTGATGTTGTAGAGGATGAGGTCCTGCGTGATGATGACGTCGCCTTCCATGCCGATCACTTCCGTGACGTGGGTGATGCGGCGCGAGCCGTCGCGCAGGCGCGCCGCCTGGATGATGACGTCGACAGAGCCGACGATGATCTCGCGCACGGTGCGCTGGGGCAGCGAATAGCCGCCCATGGCGATCATCGATTCCATTCGGTTCAGACATTCGCGCGGGCTGTTGGAGTGGATCGTGCCCATCGAGCCGTCATGGCCGGTGTTCATCGCCTGCAAGAGATCGAACACTTCCGGTCCGCGCACCTCGCCGACGATGATGCGCTCGGGGCGCATGCGCAGGCAGTTCTTGACCAGGTCGCGCATGGTCACCTCGCCCTCGCCTTCCAGGTTGGGCGGGCGCGTTTCCAGGCGCACCACATGCGGCTGCTGCAATTGCAGTTCGGCCGAGTCCTCGCAGGTGATGACGCGCTCGTCACGGTCGACATAGTTGGTCAGGCAGTTGAGCAGCGTCGTCTTGCCCGAGCCCGTGCCGCCCGAGATGATGACGTTGCAGCGCACGCGGCCGATGATCTTCAGCACCTCCGCGCCTTCCGGCGAGATCGCGCCGAAACGCACCAGCTGGTCGAGGGTGAGCTTGTCCTTCTTGAACTTGCGGATGGTAAGCGCGGTGCCGTCGATGGCAAGCGGCGGAGCGATGACGTTGACGCGGCTGCCGTCCGGAAGGCGCGCGTCGCAGATCGGGCTCGATTCGTCGACGCGGCGGCCGACCTGGCTGACGATGCGCTGGCAGATGTTGAGCAGCTGCTGGTTGTCGCGGAAGCGGATGCCGGTCTGCTCGACCTTGCCGTTCACCTCGATGAAGACCTGCTTGGCGCCGTTGACCATGATGTCGGCGATGTCGTCGCGCGCCAGCAGCGGCTCCAGCGGGCCGTAGCCCAGAACGTCGTTGCAGATGTCCTCGAGCAGTTCCTCCTGCTCGGAGATGGACATCACGAAGTTCTTGATCGCAATGATGTCGTTGACGATGTCGCGGATTTCCTCGCGCGCGCTCTCGGGATCGAGCTTGGCGAGCTGCGACAGGTCGATGGTGTCGATCAGCGCCGAAAAGACCTGCGACTTGGTATCGTAATAGGTCTCGCTGCGCTCGCGCGGCGCGCGTGGCGGCTCGGGCGCCAGTGCGGGCGCGTCGACGGGTCGGCGCGGCGCCGGCGCAGCGATCCGGGCTTCCACGACAGGCTGCGGCGACGGCGCCGCAGCAGCCGGCGCACGGAACTCCGGTCGGTGTCGACTGCCCTGGTCGCTGCCTCTTTTGCCAAACATTCTCGTCTACCCGCGCTTCGCCCCGGTGCTCATTTCTTCAGCTTCAGCCTGCCGAGAAGGTCGCCGAAGGCCGCCTTCTTCCTGGCTTTGACCTCGCTGCGGCCGGTGAGCACATGGGAAATCTCGTTGATGGTCTGCACGATGGCGTTCTTGGCGTCCATCTCGCCCAGCATGCGGCCATTGTTGGATGCATTGCCGAAGAGCTGCGGCTCGAAGGGAATGACGGCCATGGGCGTGATCCCGAGCGGTTCGGAAAAGTCCGCAACCGAGATTTCGGGCCGCTTCGGCACCCCGACCTGGTTGAGCACCAGCTTGGGCGCAGCATCGTTGGGACGCAGCTTCGCCAGCATGTCGATCAGGTTCTTGGTGTTGCGCAGATTGGCCAGTTCGGGCGTGGCGGTGATGACGACTTCGTCCGCCATCATCAGCGTGTTCCTCGACCATCCGCTCCAGATGTGAGGCACGTCGAGCACGACCAGCGGAGCGTTGCGCTGCGCCGTATCGATGATCTGGGTGAAGGCTTCGGCGTCGAAGTCGTAGACGCGGTCCAGCGTCGACGGCGCCGCTAGCAAAGACAAGCGCTCGGCGCATTGTGCCAGCAGCCGGTCGAGATAGACGTCGTCGATGCGCTCGGGCGAGAAGACGGCCTCGGCGATGCCCTGCGCCGGATCCTGGTCGAAGTTGATATTCGCGGTGCCGAAGGCGAGGTCCAGATCCGCGACCATCACCTCCGAACTGAACAGCGCGGACATGCTCCAGGCGACGTTGTGGGCGATGGTGGAAGACCCTACGCCGCCCTTCGCCCCGACGAAGGCGATGGACCGGCCGATCGGCTCGCCCTCCGGGTCGACGAAGATGGACGAGATCACGCTGATGACGTCGACCATCGAGATCGGCGCCACGACATATTCGGAAATGCCGGAGCGGATCAGCTCGCGGTAGAGCCCGACATCGTTGTAGTGGCCGATGATGACCACCTTCGTGCTTGGATCGCACACTTCGGAAAGTTCGCGCAGCGCTTCCAGGAGCGCCTTGGGCTCGTTGCGCGATTCCAGGATGATCAGGTTGGGGGTCGGCGCCGTCTGGTAGAATTCGACCGCGGTGGCGATGCCGCCCATGTGCACCTTCAGATGCGCTCTCGTCATCCGGCGGTCCTCGCCGGCCCGCTGGATGGGGCCGGCAACGCCTTCGGTCTCGCAGAATGCCTGGATGGAGATCCGCGGCACCGGCCGCAATGCGCTCATGGCCGCCGGGTCCGGCTGTGCGGTTTCGCCGCCTTCAGGCTCGCTGTCGTAAGCCAGGTTGTCCATACTCGCATGCTCCATACGGAGATTGATCAATATTCGACTTCTCGGCGCGGAACCGGATTGTAGAACGGTGCCCTGCGATAGCCTTCGAGCACCACCCCGCGCCGTTCGGCGTCGATTTCGGTCTGCTGGCGCGGACCGAGCAGATCGGCCGGATTGGCGACCTGGGCGGCAAGGTTGTTCTGGTAGGCGCAGCCGAAATTGGCGTAGTGCCGGTTGTCGGTCGTGTCGGCCAGGTCCTCCGGCCAGCGGCCGCATCTGTTCGTCTGTGCCTTCATCGCCAGATAGGAGACGCGAATGGGCGCAGCCGCACCGGCCACCGTCGACTGGTAGGACGAGACGAGGATACGCCCGGGGGGAACGCCATTCGCCTGGGCGAAGCGCGCGAACTCGCGGCCCGCCTCGCCGGCGGCGAGCGAGTTGGATGCGCCGCGGGGCACCAGTATGGTCACCACAGGCGCAGCACTGCGGTCATAGTCGGCGAAGAAGCCCTGCAGCGCCACACGCTGCAACTCGGTCATGCCGCGTTCGCTGGCCGCAACCGGAAGGTCGAGAACCTGCGGCTGCTCGGCGATCACGATGGGATGATTGGTGCGGTAGTCGTCGGGGATGGCGCCGACCGTGATGCTGTCGCGCGGCGCAGCGCAGCCGGCGAGCAGTGCAGCCGCCAGGACCGCCAGCACCGGCGCACCCCTATTGCCAAACATTGCCTGAAACATTTCAGGTCCCCCGATCATTTGTAGATGTAGCCGACGACGCCGTGATAGCGGCCGTTCGGTCTGCTCGTCTGCATGGTTCCGTAGACGCGATTGACCCTGCCCAGGAACATGCCCGCGCCGTCGCTGGCGGGATTGAAGTTGTCATCCGGCCGGGCCAGCGCATTGCGTGCCACCGGCTTGGCCAGGTAGGGCGTGACGATGATGACCAGCTCGGTTTCGTTGCGGACGAAATCGCGGCTGCGGAAAAGCGTGCCAAACACCGGAACCTTTGACAGGCCAGGCACGCCGTTCAGCGCCTGCCTGACATCGTCGCGCACAAGGCCGGCGATCATCATCGACCCGCCGGACGGCAGCTCGACCGTGGTGTCGGCCAGGCGCTTGCGAATGGAAAGAGCGGTCATGCCTGGGGTGTTGAAGCCTCTCCGGGGAATCAGCCCCCCAAGCGTGGCAGACCCCTCCGTCGTCGGTTCGGAAACCGAGGTTCGCACCTTCAGGCTAATGCGGCCCGGCGAGAGCACGACAGGCTGAAATTCGAGCCCGATGCCGTATTCGAGCCTTTCGATGCTGTACGTCGTCTCGCCGGTCTTGTTGTCGTCCGAAATCGCGTTCGTCCGCCCGGTCACCAGGTTGAACTCGCCGCCAACCTTGAAGGTCGCCTTTTCGCCGGACACCGCCGTCAGCGTCGGTTCGGCCAGCGTCTTCATGACACCGGACTGCTCCATGGCGTTGATGTAGGCGTCGAGCATCGAGGTTCCGAGCGCCAGCTGCGAGCCGGAAAGTGGCTTGCCGAGGCCCATGACGCTGTCGCTGATGGCGCCCCAGGAAATACCGTCGCTGTGGCCTCCGGCGATGATATTGACGCCGAGCTGCTTCATCACGTTGCGGCTGACTTCCGCGACCGTGACTTTCAGCGTCACCTGGTCCTCGCCGACGATCTGCAGCATGTTGACGATCCTGCTGGTACGCCGCTGGCTGTCGGGGTTGTCAATGTCCACGCCGCCATTGGCCGAGCCGGCAATGGCTGTCTGCGAATACTGGCCAGTGGTCGCCTCACCGCCGCTGACAAAGATAGTGGCGAGATCGACTGCGCGCTTGGCATCGAGCGGGGTCTCGACCGTGCCCGTCAGGACGACGTTGTCGTTGATGAGCTCCACCTTGACGCTGGAGGTCGGGATGAAGCGCTTGATGTGCTCCTCCAGCCCCGCGACATCGCGCTCCACGGCCAGGTCGAGGCTGGCGATCTGCTCGCCGTTGGGGCCGAAGACGAAGATGTTGGTCTGGCCCACCGACTTGCCAAACAGATAGATCCGCCGGGCAGTGCGGGTAACCGCGTCGGCGACGGCCGGGTTGGCGACCAGAATGTCATAGGCGTCGGCGGGCAGATCGACCACGATCGACTTGTTGAGACCGAGCTTGACCCGCTGGCTCTCGCCGCCGGATTGGCTGCCGATCTGCGCCCTTGCCGCGAAGGCTTCTCCCAGGCCCAGATGGCCCGCGCCCATATCGCCAAGCAGCAGCGAAATGCCGGCGGCGAGGGTGACGGCTGCCCTTGCCGCGCCAATGGAGCGTGCCTTTCCGAGAAGCGGGACTTTCCGGATCAAATTCATCTACGTGCTCCCACTTCCGACACTTCGCCCGCCTTGATCAGGCGCACGGTGCCGCGCCGGCCGCTGCCCGCGACCAGATAATCGGCTTCGCCATCCGCCAATTCCTGCGCATCGGCGACGGACCGCAGCGAAAGGGTCAGCCGTTCGGCCATCTGCTGCGCAACGGTGATGATCTCGGCCTGCTGCGGCGTAAGCTCCAGCGTGGCAGTCTCGCCGACCTTCACGCGGCGCCCCTCCTCGTCCTCCTGGATCGCCTGGTCGATCGCCAGAACCTTGATGTTCTTGAGGACGGTCTCGGTGATGTAGCCGCTATTGCTGTTTTCCGCGTCATTGCGGCGCGTCATGATCACGTCGACGAAATCGTTGGGCAGGATGAAGCCGCCCGCCGAGGTATCTGCAGCGATGCGCGTTGCCACGGCGCGCTTGCCCCCGGGCAGGATCGAGGACATGAAGCTTTGCCCGTCGCCGACCAGCTTGGAGCGGCGCAGCGGTTCGCCGCCATACATTGCCACGCGAGCGATGGAACCCTGCAACTTCTCGAGCGCATCAGGTTCCGCGCTGCGGGTGATGAAGGTGGCGTGCACCCCGTCGGCAGGCCAGGCCTGCCATGACAGGTGGCCGTCGACCGGCGCCCCCATGGGAACATCGCCGGACAGGACAAGAACGTCCGAGAGCCGAACGGCAGGCTCCTGCGGACCGGCATTGACCGCCACCGGCGGCGGAACAGCGGCCATGTTCTTCGCGACGTAGCCGGCGCCGCCGGCCGCCGCCACCGCCACGCCCAGAATAATCAGTCGGGATGCCGCCATGTTGTCCGACCCTCGCCTCTTGCAACCCAGTGAGCCAAGGCGGACAATGCTGAACCAATCGTCAAATTAGGGTTAACGCATCCCTTACAGGCGTGATTAATTTAAGGTTAAGGAAGAACTTGGGGTGCGCAACAGCAGATGACGTGCCTTGAGCGGCGATCGTGACTAGGGTCTGTTTCATCGCCTATCTGGCAGCGAGCTGGCCGAGCGCCCACACCATCAAGGGCGAGTCCGGATAGGCCAGCAGTCCGCCAAGCCCCAGCGCGATGCCATAGGGCACCCCTGCCGACTTGTCCGCGAGATTGCGCAGGAAGATGTTTCGGCCCGTGTAGATCGCGATGGCGGAGCCGCGGTAGCTCAATATGGCCAGGGTGAGAAGACCGCCCAGAACGGCCGAAGTCATCAGATATTCAAGCAGATGGAAGTTGAAGCCCATCCACAGCGCCGTCGCCGCAAGCAACTTTGCATCGCCGCCGCCCATTCCGCCCATGGCAAACAGCGCGAAGGTGACGGCCAGCACCAATCCGCCAGCGGCGAAATGCAGGCCATAGGTGGCGAGGTCCATGCCCGTCATCGGCGCCACGACCGCGAAAGTCGCCAGCAGGATGAGCGGCACGCGGTTGGCGATGGTCATCGACAACGTGTCGGAGATGGCCGCAAACAGCATGCAGAAAGGAAACACGACGAAGATCAGCGCTACAAGCATGAGCATCACGCGGAGAAAAGTTGGCACGCCGAGAGCATGCACGCCGTGCATTAAGGATTGATGAGTCCAAAGAATGTCTTGGCGGCGTCACGAAACAAAATGGGCCGCCAGATGGCGACCCATTTTGCAAATCCAGGACACGATTGAATGCAGAAAGCACTCAATCCCGCCGTCAGGCCTTGTTCAACGTCTCGGAAATGTTCTGGAACTTTTGGTTCAGGCTATTTCCGAGGGCACCGGCGCCGGCCATGATGGCGAGTGCGATGAGGGCGGCGATCAGACCGTATTCAATAGCGGTCGCGCCGGATTCGTCCTTTACGAAACGTGCGAAGATGTTGGCCATTCGAGAGCTCCTACTCCACGTGGTTACAGCACTTCCGTCAATTTTTCTGGTGGATTGATCGGATGGACCACACCCTACGTGGGAGCTGTTTCGATCCGCTTAACAAATAGCCTTACCGAAGTATTTCCGCGCACTGGCGTACATTGTAGTTAACCGCAAGCAAAGCAGGCGCAAACACCCGGATCCCGGCATCAGGCCTTGCCCCTCCCCGCGGCTGAGGCGCGGCGGGAAACGGATACAACCTCACTTAACCCTTGGTTCACCAATGCCGTTCATATTCCGTTGAAGACTTTCTTCGGGCGGGGCGTCGTATGGTCAAGGTGCAGTCATCCATCCGCGTCTTTGCGGCAGCGGTCGGGCTTGTGGCTGCGAGCGCACAGGCCATGGCGGGTGCAGGCATCGAGGTGGTTATGAACCAGGCAAAGATCGTGCGGCTGGCGCGACCGGCCGACACCATCGTCGTCGGAAACCCGGCAATCGCCGACGCCTCTGTGCAGGACGCGACGACCATTGTTCTCACGGGCAAGGGTTTTGGAGTAACCAATCTCGTCGTGCTCGACAAAGAAGGCGCGCCGATCGTCGACGAGCAGGTCGTCGTGGCGCGCGATGTAGCCGCGTCGGTCCGCATATACCGGCGCGGGGATGTCCAGACCCTGTCGTGCACGCCATATTGCGAAAGCTCGTACAAGAGTGACGCCGAGAGGTCCTCGGAAGCCGAGATGAGTGCGGCGCGCTAGGCGATCGTTGCGCATCCGTAAACAAACTCTGGGAAATTCTAACGGTCATCCAAACCGGTCCTAAATGGATTTGCGGTAAGTACGATCCGGAACAAGGACTGGGGTCGGCAGGAAGCGTCCATGAACGAGGATCGGAATGCGACTGGAACCGCCCAACCGAGCCGGCGCGGCCTGTTCGGCCGGTTCGCGCGCGACCGCAGCGGTGCGACCGCGATCGAATTCACGATGCTTGCCATTCCTTTTTCGCTGCTCATCTTCGCGATTCTGGAAAGCTGCATCTCCTTCACCGCGCAGCAGATCGTCTCCAATGCGGCCGATGAAGTGGCCCGCCAGTTTCGGACCGGCCAGCTGAGGCCGGACCCGAGCAACCCGGTGCTGCTTGCCTCAAAGGTAAGAGGTCTTGTTTGCGAACGGCTCGAGATAATCGTCTCCAAGGGGTGTCCCGGCCTCGCAATAGACCTTCGCCAGTTCTCCACTTTCGCAGATGCGGCCAACATAAAGACCAAGTTCACTCCCTCCGGCGATCTCGACACGACCGGATTTGGCGTCAATCCCGGCAAGTCGACCACCAAGAACATGCTGCGGGTGTACTACAAATGGCCGGTGGTAACCGACTTCATGCGCGCCTCCATGTCCAATCTCCCCGGCGGCAAGACGCTGCAGTCGGCAACTGCGATCTGGCAAAATGAACCATTCCCGGATTGAGCGGCGCGGCGGGATCGGAAGCGAGCGAACATGTCTGTGAGCGCGGGTGCACGGATGGGACGGATGTCGGTTTTTTTTCGAGACGTCAGGCGCCTCTGGGGCGACAGGAAGGGCATTGCCGCAGTCGAGTTCGCGCTCATCGCGCCGCTGTTGCTGGCGCTGTATTTCGTCACAATGGAATTGTCTCTGGGCATCGAGACCAACCGGAAGGTCGGCCGCATCGGCAGCATGGTCGCCGACCTCATCACGCAGCAGCCGGGAAGCATCAAAAAGGCCGATCTCGAATCGATCATGCAACTCGACCAGGCGCTCATCCAGCCCTACAGCCGTTCCAAGCCGAAGATCGTCGTCACCGCAATCAAGATCACCGATGAGGCGACCCCAAGGGTCCTGGTCGACTGGTCGAGGCAGGTCGCCAACGGGCTGTTCAGCGAGCCATACGCGAAAAATTCGACGACCGCGGTGCCCGAGCAATTGAAGATAAGGAACACATTTGTGATCCGCGTGGAGAGCGGGCTCGACTACCGGCCGCTCATCACCTGGTCGGCCGCGCAAAAATCGCCACTGGGCCTGACGGCCGCCTTCGACCGCATTGCCATGAAGGACACCTACTATCTGCGGCCGCGCATGAGCCCCAACATCACCTGCGGCGACTGCTGAGCGAGCAGCTCAACAGCCTGCCCGCTAAGGCGGGCTGTTTTGCGAATTGCCATCCCGCGCCGCGCCGCATATCTGTTGGGCACTCCCGCAACGAAGAGCCGGAACCCTGATGGCCCGCGCATTCCTGTTTGTTCTCGACTCCTTCGGCATAGGCGGCGCCGGCGACGCGGCGCGCTTCGGCGATGAAGGCTCCGACACCTTCGGCCACATCGCGCAGGCCTGCGCGCTCGGCCGTGCGGACCGCGAGGGCTTGCGCGCCGGCCGGCTGCGCGTGCCCAACATGCTGTCGCTGGGGCTCGGCCGCGCAGCCGCAACGGCGAGCGGCTTCCTGGCGGATAATGGCGCAGCCGGCCTGCTTCCTTCCGCCTTCCACGGCGCGGCAGAGGAGATTTCCAGCGGCAAGGACACCCCCTCCGGCCATTGGGAGATCGCCGCGGTGCCCGCGCCCTTCGACTGGGGCTATTTTCCGCAAACCGTACCGACATTCCCGCCGGACCTGATCGCCGCGCTGGTCGAGCGGGCGGCGCTTCCCGGCATTCTCGGCGACTGCCACGCCTCCGGCACCGAGATCATCGAGAAGCTTGGCGAGGAACACATCCGGACCGGCAAGCCAATCTGCTACACCTCGGCGGATTCGGTGTTCCAGATCGCCGCGCACGAAACCCATTTCGGGCTCGAACGGCTCTACAAACTGTGCCTGATCGCGCGCGAACTGCTCGATCCGCTCAACATCGGCCGTGTCATCGCGCGGCCCTTCGTGGGCGAGACGCAGGTCGACTTCCAGCGCACCGCCAACCGCCGCGACTTTGCCGTGCCGCCGCCGGAGCCGACCTTGCTCGATCGGCTGACGGCGCGCGGCAGCCGGGTCATCGGCATGGGCAAGATCGGTGACATCTTCGCCCATCAGGGCGTGTCGGAAGTGCGCAAGGCGGCCGGCAACATGGAACTGTTGGACGAGACGCTGAAGGCGATGGATGATGCCCGCGACGGCGACCTGGTGTTCGCCAACTTCGTCGATTTCGATACTCTCTACGGCCACCGCCGCGATATTGCCGGCTACGCGGCCGCGCTCGAGGCCTTTGACGCGCGACTGCCCGAGGCGCTTGCCCGGCTGAAGCCCGACGACCTTCTGCTTCTGACCGCCGACCACGGCTGCGACCCATCCTGGAGGGGCAGCGACCACACGCGCGAGCGCGTGCCGATCATGGGCATCGCTCCGGGCCTGCCCGGAGGGGACGTCGGCCTGCGCATGACCTTCGCAGACATCGGCGAAACGGTGGCCCAGCATCTTGGCCTGGAGCCGGGGCGCCATGGCAAATCGTTCCTTCCCGAGGTCGCGAACCATGCCTGAGCTGCCCGAGGTCGAAACCGTCCGGCGCGGGCTGCAGCCCGTCATGGAAGGTGCGCGCATCATGCGCGTCGAGACGCGCCGGCCGGACCTGCGCTTTCCCTTCCCCGAGCGCTTTGCAGAGCGGCTGGAGGGACGCAGGATCGTTTCGCTGGGACGACGCGCGAAATATCTGACGACGCATGTCGAGGACGGTCCGGTGCTGATCTGCCACCTCGGCATGTCCGGCTCCTTCCGCGTGGAGACCGACGATACCGCCGATGCGCCGGGCGACTTCCACCACGCCCGTTCGAAATCCGCCACGCATGACCATGTGGTCTTTCATCTCGCGGCGGCGACGGGCGACGCTGCCCGCATCGTCTTCAACGATCCGCGGCGCTTCGGCTTCATGCTGTTTGCGGAAGGGAACGCCAGCGAACACCCGATGCTGGCCAGCCTGGGCGTGGAGCCGACAGGCAATGAACTCGATGGGAAACTGCTTGCGGAGCTGTTCCGCGGCCGCCGGACGCCCCTGAAGGCCGCTCTGCTGGACCAGCGGCTGATCGCGGGGCTAGGCAACATCTACGTGTCGGAAGCTCTATGGCGGGCCGGCCTGTCGCCGACGCGCGCGGCCGGAACCATAGCCGAAGGCGGCAAGAAGGGAATTGAGGCCTGCGAGCGGCTGGCGACTGCCATCCGGTCGGTCATCGCCGATGCGATCGAGGCCGGCGGCTCCTCGCTGCGAGACTACGTGCACGCCGACGGCTCACTCGGCTATTTCCAGCATGCATTCTCGGTCTACGACCGCGAAGGCGAGGCCTGCCGCAAGCCGGGCTGCAAGGGGCATGTCGAGCGCATCGTGCAGAGCGGCAGGTCGACCTTTCATTGCGCGGCCTGCCAGCGCTAGCAAAGCCAAGATTGGACAAGGCGGCACGGGCCGCCGGAAACAGGAGGGTTGCCGGATGACCTATCAGACGCTCATCGTCGAAACACGGGGCAAGGTGGGGCTGATTACGCTCAATCGGCCAAAGGCGCTCAACGCGCTCAATTCGGAAGTGCTGGGCGAACTGCTCGATGCTTGCCAGAAGTTCGACGCCGACCCGCAGATCGGCGCCATGGTGCTGACCGGCTCGGAGAAGGCGTTTGCCGCCGGTGCCGACATCAAGGAGATGCAGGCCAAGACCTACATCGACATGTATCTGGAAGACCTCTTCTCCGGCTGGGAAACCTTCACGCGCGTGCGCAAGCCGGTGATCGCGGCGGTGGCCGGATACGCGCTTGGCGGCGGCTGCGAGCTCGCCATGATGTGCGATTTCATCATCGCCGCCGACACCGCCAAATTCGGCCAGCCTGAGATCACGCTGGGCGTCATGCCCGGCATGGGCGGCTCGCAGCGGCTGACACGATTTGTCGGCAAGTCCAAGGCCATGGACATGTGCCTGACCGGAAGGATGATGGACGCGGCCGAGGCCGAGCGCAGCGGCCTGGTCTCGCGCGTGGTGCCGGCGGGCGAGCTTCTGGAAGAGGCGCTGAAGGCTGCGGAAAAGATCGCCGACTTCTCCCTGCCCTCGGTGATGATGGTGAAGGAGGCGGTCAACCGCTCCTACGAAACGACGCTTGCGGAGGGGCTGCGCTTCGAACGCCGCGTGTTCCACTCCATGTTCGCCCTTGAAGACCAGAAGGAGGGCATGGCCGCGTTTTCGGAAAAGCGACCGGCCAACTTCAAGAACCGCTGATGTTGGCGGCAGACGATCTGGCGATTGCGGCCGAAACGGCGTTGACGGGCGCACAAAGCTGCACTATAAGCCGGCACCAACTGAGGCGGCCTGTGGCTGCCTGTTTGTTTTTGCGTCCTGAAGCTGTTTTCAACCGGACGCCATCATTGAACAGAGAGAGGCACCATGGCCAATACACCCTCGGCCAAGAAGGCAACGCGCAAGATCGCCCGCCGCGCCGCGATTAACAAGAACCGTCGTTCGCGCGTCCGCACCTATGTCCGCAAGGTCGAAGAGGCCCTGGCCTCCGGCGACAAGGCGGCAGCCGAAGCCGCCTTCCTGGCAGCTCAGCCGGAACTGATGCGCGCTGCCACCAAGGGCGTGCTGCACAAGAACACCGCGTCCCGCAAGGTTTCGCGCCTTGCCCATCGCGTGAAGACACTGTCGGCGTAAGTCGACAGCGCACTGCAAGCAATTCAAGAAAAACCCGGCCGCGAGGCCGGGTTTTTTCGTTTCCGAAGACCATACGCTCGTCGATACACTCGAGGCATCAGGCCGAATTCGAGTATTACTTTGCCGGCATAGACTCGGGACCTCGCCGCAGATCGCCCGCGCGGGACTCGCGTGCAAAACTGCACAGGCGAAAATGACGAAGCTTATCAGCCGCTTACAGAACTTTATCCACAGCTTGTCCATATGTGCCGGGTGCGGCTTCGCGCAACGAGATGTCAAGAAGATTTTTTAAAATAATTTCCTCTTGGCCGTTCGGTTTCCTGCCACATTGAAAAGAGATTGAATCGTAAGACTTTTGTCGATTCTGCCCTCCTCCTGAAAGTCAGAGTCAAGCCTTTCGCCGCCCAGATTCATTAAAAATGGGTTAGGTGTGAGCTTGCCCTTTCCACAACGTTTTTTGTAGTGTCTAGCCATTGAAGGGGCGGGCCGACGGCCTGGGAACCTAGCCTGAAATCAAGGGGTGTTGGCAGCGGATTCATTTTCGCGCGCACGCTAGGTTTTGCCTTTTCAATGTGAATGGCGAGTGGGGTAACGACTAAAATCGTAAGGAGAAGCGCGTTCTGGCGAGTTTCGCCGGAAAGACTGGTTTTGCCGCGTTCATCAGGCGGCACCGCAGCTTTTGACTGCGGACTGGAGGATTAACGGTGCCCGTTGCCGAGTAGCGGTGGCGGCGTTTGAGAGTAGAAGGGCTGCCGACGAGGCGGAGGCAAGATTATGCATCCGCGGTGGCCCGGTGCAGGTACAAAGACGAGGATTGCGACTATGCATAGTGGCATCGACAAGAAAGCCAAATCTGACTTTCTTTTTCCAGTAAATCTGATCAAGGGGAACGACATGGCTGCGGCCAATGGCGCGGAACAGACATTCGACCGGGTCAAGGCGCAGTTGAAGGCTCGTCTCGGCAGCGAGGTCTACTCAAGCTGGTTCGGCCGCATCAAGCTGGCGGAAGCGTCGAAGGGCCTGGTGCGGATTTCGGTTCCCACCGCGTTTCTGCGTTCGTGGATCAACAGCCATTATCTCGACCTCATCTCCGAGCTGTGGAAGCAGGAAGATGCCGAGGTCCTGAAGGTCGAAATCGTTGTGCGCACGGCGACCCGGCTCGCCCCTGTGGCCGAAGAGGTCGAGAAGGTCCAGCGCAGCAAGACCACCAGGCAGACCCACACGGCCCTTTCCACCGGCACGGCGCCCAGCGTCGGCGTGGAGCGCGTTGCCCCGGCCGCGCAGAGCCCGGCGAGCAGCGACCAGCGGCAGAACGTGCTCGGCTCGCCGCTCGATGCACGCTACACCTTCGAGTCCTTCGTGGACGGGCCGTCGAACCGGGTTGCCTTCGCAGCCGCGCGTGCGGTTGCGGAATCGGCACAGAGCGCCGTTCGCTTCAACCCGCTGTTCATCCACGCCACCGTCGGCCTCGGCAAGACTCACCTGCTGCAGGCCATCGCGGCGGAATCGCTGAAGCAGAACCCGCAGTCGCGCGTCGTCTATCTGACCGCCGAGTACTTCATGTGGCGCTTCGCGACGGCCATTCGCGACAACAACGCGCTGAGCCTGAAGGAACAGCTGCGCGACATCGACCTCCTGATCATCGACGACATGCAGTTCCTGCAGGGCAAGTCGATCCAGCACGAGTTCTGCCACCTCATCAACATGCTGCTGGACAGCGCCAAGCAGGTGGTTGTGGCCGCAGACAGGCCGCCATCCGAGCTGGAATCGCTCGAGCCGCGCGTCCGCTCGCGCCTGAATGGCGGCGTGGCGCTGGAAATGCAGGCGCCCGACTTCGGCATGCGCATGAGCATGTTGAAGACGCGCCTGGAAAGCGCCCAGGCCGAAGATCCCAGCCTGCACATCGACGACGAGATCCTCTCGCACATCGCGCGCACGGTGACCGGAAGCGGCCGCGAGCTTGAAGGCGCCTTCAACCAGCTGCTCTTCCGCCAGTCGTTCGAGCCCCAGCTCGACATCGAGCGCATCGACGAGATTCTGGGCCATATCTACCGCTCCGGCGAGCCGAAGCGGGTGCGCATCGAGGACATCCAGCGCATCGTTGCCCGGCACTACAACGTGTCGAAGACGGAGCTTCTGTCCAACCGCCGCACGCGCACCATCGTCAAGCCGCGCCAGATCGCCATGTACCTTGCCAAGGTCATGACCCCGCGTTCGCTGCCGGAAATCGGGCGGCGTTTCGGTGGCCGCGACCACACCACGGTGCTGCATGCCGTGCGCAAGATCGAGGGCCTTTCGGGCGCAGACAACACGCTGGCCCAGGAACTCGAGCTTCTGCGCCGGCTGATCACCGACCAGGCCTGAGCGACAGCAAGGCGCATCCGCGGCAGGTGCAATCCTGCCGCAGCTTGTTCCCAAAAAGCCCGCGACTGCGTTTGAGCAGCACCGCGGGCTTGCCTTTTGCCGTCTTTTCCTGTCAGTTTGCCCCATTCCGACCCTAGCGGGCCTTGCGCGGGTGGCGAGCCCGGCACCCCCGCTTCTTCATTCAAGCGAGCTTGTTTCGTCATGCGTGTTATCCTGGAACGCTCAAATCTTCTGAAGTCCTTGAACCACGTCCATCGCGTGGTGGAGCGGCGCAACACGATCCCGATCCTGTCCAACGTGCTGCTGCACGCCGACGGCGCAAGCCTGGAAATGAAGGCGACCGACCTCGACCTGGAAGTGACGGAAGCGACCGCGGCGACGGTGGAGCAGGCTGGCGCGACGACGGTGCCTGCGCACCTCCTCTACGATATCGTGCGCAAGCTGCCCGACGGTGCCGAGGTGATGCTGAAGACCGACGAAGACGGCAACGCCATGTCGGTGATCTCTGGCCGCTCGAGCTTCCGCCTGCAGTGCCTGCCGCAGTCCGACTTCCCCGAGCTCTCGGCCGGCCAGTTCACCCACGTCTTCCGGCTCGAATCGGCCGCCATGAAGGCGCTGATCGAGAAGACCCAGTTCGCGATCTCCACCGAGGAGACGCGCTATTACCTCAACGGCATCTTCCTGCATACGGTGGAGGTCGGCGGCAAGCTGAAGCTGCGCTCGGTGGCCACCGACGGCCACCGCCTCGCCCGCGCCGAAATGGACGCGCCGGCGGGCTCGGAAGGCATGCCGGGCATCATCATCCCGCGCAAGACGGTGAGCGAGTTGCAGAAGCTGGTCGACGTCCCGGATGTGGTCGTCACCACCGAGCTGTCCGACACCAAGATCCGCTTCACCATCGGCAGCGTGGTCCTGACCTCGAAGCTGATCGACGGCACCTTCCCCGACTATCAGCGCGTGATCCCGACCGGCAACGACAAGCAGCTCATCATCGACCGTGAGAGCTTTGCCCGCGCGGTCGACCGCGTCTCGACCATCTCGTCTGAGCGCGGCCGCGCGGTGAAGCTGTCGATTTCGGACGGACAGGTGACGCTGGCTGTCAACAACCCGGATTCGGGCAGCGCCATCGAAGAGATCGCGGCCGACTATTCGTCCGACCCGATCGAAATCGGCTTCAACGCGAAATACCTGCTCGACGTGGCTGCGCAGCTTTCCGGCAGTGAGGCGAAGTTCCTGCTGGCCGACCCCGGCTCGCCGACGCTGATCCGCGACACGGCCGACGACCACGCGCTCTACGTGCTCATGCCGATGCGCGTCTAGGCTTCAGGCACTCGAACAGGTCGATGAACGGTAGGCGGACGTGGCGTCGACGCACATCAGTAGGCTTACGCTTACAAACTTCCGCAACTACCAGAGCCTGTCGCTGGACCTTCAGCCGGGCGCCGTCGTCTTCACTGGCGACAACGGCGCCGGCAAGACCAACCTTTTGGAAGCCATCTCCTTCCTGACCCCGGGCCGCGGCCTGCGGCGTGCGCCCTATGGCGATGTCGCCCGCGAGGGCAGCGCCGGCGGCTTCACCGTACATGCCCGCATCGAGGGCGAATTCGGCGACGTCGAGATCGGCACCGGCACGACGGGTAGCGAAGTGCCCGGCGAAGGCGGGCGGCGCGTGCGCATCAATGGCGCCAATGCCAAATCGGCCGACGAGATGCTCGACTGGCTGCGCGTGGTCTGGCTGACGCCGGCGATGGACACGCTGTTCACCGGACCGGCGGGGGATCGCCGCCGCTTCCTCGACCGTCTCGTGCTGGCGATCGACCCCAGCCATGGCCAGCGCGCGCTTGATTACGAAAAGGCGATGCGCGGCCGCAACCGGCTTCTGGCCGAGGAATCGCGAGACCGGCACTGGTTCGAGGCGATCGAGACGCAGATGGCCGAGACCGGCGTGGCGATCGCCGCCGCGCGCGCCGAAATGGTTCGGCTGCTGGCGGCGATGATCGAGAAGCTGCCGGCCACCGGCCCCTTCCCGCAGGCCGACCTCGCGCTTTCCGGAACGCTGGAGAGCCAGATCGGCCAGCTGCCCGCCGTCGAGATCGAAGAAACTTTCCGGCGCGCGCTTGCCGAGGGCCGCGACCGCGACCGCGCAGCCGGCCGCACGCTGGAGGGACCGCATCGCAGCGACCTCATCGTCCGCCATCGGCCGAAGGCCATGCCGGCGGAACTGTGCTCCACCGGCGAGCAGAAGGCGCTTCTGGTCGGCATCGTGGTCTCGCATGCGCGGCTTTGCGGCGAGATGTCGGGCACGGTGCCAATCATGCTGCTGGACGAAATCGCGGCCCATCTCGATGCCGGGCGCCGGGCCGCCCTGTTCGCGATTCTCGAAGAGCTTGGCTGCCAGGCCTTCATGACCGGCACCGAGCCCTCGCTGTTTTCGAGCCTGCGCGGCAAGGCGCAGTTCCTCACCGTCGACCACGGCTCGGTTCGACCCACCGAAGACGCCTGACAAGACAAGGCGGCACCGATATGATCGCGGCATGAACGCCCCCGCTGCCCCCCTCACCCCGGACGAACTCCAGCGCTATGCGCGCCACATCGTGCTGCCCGAAATCGGCGGCGCCGGCCAGCAGAAGCTGAAGCGCGCGCGTGTGCTGGTCATCGGTGCCGGCGGGCTCGGCGCGCCGGTGCTGCAATATCTTGCGGCGGCCGGAGTCGGCACGCTGGGCATCGTCGACGACGACACGGTTTCCTTGTCCAACCTGCAACGGCAGGTGATCCACGACACTGAGTCGGTCGGCCAGTCCAAGCTCGAGAGCGCCAAGGCCGCGCTCGCCCGGATCAACCCCAACACGGGGGTCGAATTGCACGAGATGCGCCTGACCGACGAGAATGCCCGGGCGCTGGTGGCGCAATACGACCTCGTCGTCGACGGCTCCGACAATTTTGCCACGCGCTACGCCGTTGCGGACGCCTGCGCAGTCGCTGGGCGGCCACTTGTGCATGCCGCTGTCGGCCGCTTCGACGGCTCGGTGACGGTGCTGAAGCCGTTCGAGGCCGGGGCGGACGGGACGTCGAACCCGGGCTATCGCGATCTCTTCCCCGAGCCGCCCCCAGCGGGGCTCGTGCCTTCCTGCGCCGAGGCCGGCATCGTCGGTGCGCTCACTGGCGTGATCGGCACTCTGCAGGCCATGGAAGCGATCAAGCTGATTACCGGCATCGGCGAGCCGCTGGTGGGCCGGCTGCTGCTCTACGATGCGCTGGCAGCCCGCTTCGACACTGTGCGTTACCGGAAGCGGACGAAATGAGGCTTGGACCTCGCATTTTGCCAGCGGAGCTTCGGAAAGTGGCACCCGGCGAAAAGATCCGCTACGCCCTGATGCTTCCCACAACCAGTCAAAAGGTGCTCGCGTGAGTCTTGAACTCACAGCCGAGGAACGCTCCATCGCCGCCGGCAGCGACGGCAAGGCCATGGCCATGCGCATCGTGGCCGACAGCGCGCGTCTGCTCGGCGCGCCCCGACTGATCCCGATCGCATCCGCCCATATCGACGGCGCGCTCTATCATGGCGATTCGGGCACGCTGTTCGCAGAAAAGCTCGTGGAGGGTGGCGCCCGCGTTGCCGTGCGCTCGACGCTGAATGTCGGCGCGCTCGATCTCACCGGCTGCTCGCGCGTGCGGCTGGAAGAGCCGGCGCGCGGCATGGCGCGGCGGATGATGGAGGCTTACCGCAAGCTCGGTTGCGAGCAAAGCTGGACCTGCGCGCCCTACCAGGCCGGCCACCGGCCGGCCCCCGGCACGGACGTCGCCTGGGGCGAATCGAACGCCGTGGTCTTCTGCAATTCGGTACTGGGCGCACGCACCAACCGCTATGGCGACTTCCTCGACATCGCCTGCGCGATCAGCGGCCGCGCGCCCCACTACGGCCTGCACCGGCCAGAGAATCGGCGCCCGACACTGGTCTTCGACATTTCCGCCCTGCCCGCCGCATTCCTGGCGTCTGAAACGGCCTGGCCGGTGCTCGGCAGTCTCTATGGCCGCGAAGTGGGCAACAACATCGGCGTCGTCGTCGGCGTGAGAAATCATCCCGGCGAGGATGCGCTGAAGGCTTTTGGCGCGGCGGCGGCTTCGTCGGGCGCGGTCGGCCTGTTCCACATCGCCGGCGTCACGCCGGAGGCGGCCTGCTTTGCCGATATCGAGCTTCAGACGAAGATTCGCGTGACGCCGGACATGGTGGCCGATGCGCGCAGGCGGCTCTCCACGGCCGAGAGAACCGACCGCATTGATGCGGTGGCCATCGGCAGCCCGCATCTGTCGCTGGACGAGTTCGACGCGTTGGAACGGTTGCTCGCGGGCCGGCGGCTCGCCGTGCCGATCTATGCCTGCACCGGGCGGCATGTGCTGTCGGCCCTGGAGCAAGACGGCAGCCGTGAGGCCCTGGAGGCCTGTGGCGTCGTCATCGTCGCCGACACCTGCGTGGTCGTCACGCCGATCCTCGCCGACAGGCGCGACGGCGTGCTGATGACCAATTCCGGCAAGTTCGCGCAATATGCGCCGGGCAACACGGGCTATGGCGTGCTCTACGGCTCGCTGGCCGACTGCGTGGAAAGCGCGGTTGCCGGCAAGCCTTCATTTGCGGAGCTTGGCCGATGAGCGGCCTTCGCGGCGAAGTCCTGGTGCCGGGTGCGGGCGGCGCCGGCGAAGCGCTGGTGTTGACCGCACCGATCTCCTTCTGGGGCGGGGTGGACCCGAAGACGGGCCGGATCGCCGATGTTCGCCACCCGCAACATGGTGCGCGCATGGCCGGCCGCGTGCTGTTCCTGCCGGGCACCATCGGCTCGTCCTCGGCATCTGCCGTGCTGATGGAGTTGGCGCACAACGGCAATGCCCCGGCCGCGCTGGTGTTGCACGAGCCCGACGCGATCCTGTTGCTGGGCCTGATCGTGGCCCGTGAAATGGGGTGGCCGACGCCGGTGGCCGCGAGGCTGGACCGCCAGCATTTTGCTGACTTCGCAGGTCGCAGGGTGAAGGTGAGCGCTGAAGGCGAGATCACGTCGCCCGACCGCGGTTCGCAAGACGCAGCCTGAGGCGCCGCCTCAGAGACGAATCGGCAGCACCCGGTCCGGCGGCCTGTGACCGTCGATGAAGGTGCGAATGTTGATGATGACCTTCTCGCCCATGTCGATGCGGCCCTCGATGGTGGCCGAGCCCATATGCGGCAGGATCACCACCTTGCCCTTGGCGGCAAGCTTGACCAGCTTGGGATTGACCACCGGTTCATTCTCGAACACGTCGAGCCCGGCACCGGCGATCTTGCCCTCCTGCAGCAGCTTTACCAGCGCATCCTCGTCGATGATGTCGCCGCGCGCGGTGTTGACCAGATAGGCGGAGGGCTGCATCAGCGCCAGCCGGCGCGCCGAAAGCAGGTGGAAGGTTGCCGGCGTGGAAGGGCAGTTCACCGAGATGATGTCCATGCGGGCCAGCATCTGGTCGAGACTTTCCCAGTAGGTCGCCTCCAGTTCGTCCTCGACGCTGCGCAACACCCGGTTCCGGTTGTGATAGTGGATCGACAGGCCGAAGGCCTTGGCGCGGCGCGCCACCGCGGTGCCGATGCGGCCCATGCCGACGATGCCGAGCCGCTTGCCCCAGATGCGTCGGCCAAGCATCCACGTCGGCGACCAGCCCGCCCATTTGCCACCGCCCTCGAGCAGGGTGGCGCCTTCGGCCAGGCGGCGCGGCACGGCAAGCATCAAGGCCATGGTCATGTCGGCGGTGTCTTCGGTCAGCACGTTGGGCGTGTTGGTGACCGTGATTCCCCGTTTGGCGGCGGCCGTCACGTCGATCTTGTCGACGCCGTTGCCGAAATTCGCAATCAGCTTGAGATTCTCGCCTGCCTGCTCGATCAGCGCCGCGTCGATGCGGTCGGTCACCGTCGGCACGAGAACATCGGCTTCCTTCATGGCCGCAACCAGTTCGGGCTGGCTCATCGGCCGGTCTTCGAGGTTCAGCCGCGCATCGAACAGCTCTCGCATCCGGGTCTCGACCTGGTCCGGAAGCTTGCGCGTAATCACCACGAGAGGCTTCTTTTTGCCTGCCATTGCGTCCTCGAATGCGGATCCCGTTGAGACCTCTTTAACCAAGACGGGCGAAACTTGAAACCAGCCTTGGGGTCACTGTCTCTGTAACAAGCGGTGCCGCCGAACACAAAGAAAAAGGGCAGCTGCGCCCCATCGGCGCCGCGGCCAAAGAAAAAGAATGAAGGTGTCTCGTTTCATGTCGTCACGCGCAATCGTTGGTGCTGTTCTGGCCAGTCTTGCACTCCTGTCGACCGGCGCTTCGATCGGCGCGAGCGAGGCGGCACCGTCGCAAGAGGTGACGCTGGGACCAAGCGGGCTGCCCCTGCCCCGCTTCGTCAGCCTGAAATCCGGCCGCGTCAATTCACGCATCGGCCCGGGCATCAACTATGGCGTCGACTGGCTCTACATGAAGGCGGGCCTGCCGATGGAAATCATCCAGGAATACGACAACTGGCGCCGCGTGCGCGACGCCGAGGGCGCGGAAGGCTGGATCAACCAGTCGCTTCTCTCAGGCAAGAGAACCGCGATGACCGCCCCCTGGCAGCGCGGCAAGGACGCCAAGATCGACCTGCTGGCCAAGCCGGACCCCGAGGCGCGCGCGGTAGCCATCATTGACCCCGGCGTGGTCGGCAAGATCAAGTCGTGCAACGGCGACTGGTGCGAAATGACCTTTGATGGCGTGAGCGGGTGGCTGCGCCAGAACCAGGTCTGGGGCGCCTATCCGGGCGAGATCGTCAAGGATTGACTGGACCCCGCCAGACCGAGCGCCAAGCCACCGTGGCTGGTCGCGCCTGAACGAGCAGATGGCACAAGTCACTGCGGTGCCGGACAAGCTCCACGCACGTTGCTTCTATTGAGCGAAGCTATCGAGTGAGTGTCGGTCTAGCGCGTCCGCTTTGGGCGCAGGCGCACCACGATATCGACGTTGGCGATTTCCAGACCTTCCGGCGGCTCCGGAAGGTTGAGCACCTTCACCGGGCCGGACACGATGTCGAAAACCTTGTTCTCGCCTTCGATGAAGAAATGGTGGTGGTCGGAGGTGTTGGTGTCGAAATAGGTTCTCGACCCCTCGACTGCCAGGATACGCAGCAGGCCCGCCTCGGTGAACTGATGCAGGGCATTGTAGACCGTGGCGAGCGAAACCGGCACACCGGCCGCAACCGCTTCCTCATGCAGCTCTTCGGCCGACAGGTGGCGGTCGCCCTTGGCAAACAGCAGATTGGCCAGCGCGACTCGTTGCCGCGTCGGCCGCAGCCCCGCGTCACGCACGCGCTGTTCTATCGCCATCTCTTCGGGGACGGTCAAATCCATCAATCTGCCAAGTCCGCTCCAGCTAATAAGCAGGCTTGCCCGTGCATATATACGAATGCGGCAAGCCCATATCTTGTCTGACATATATTCCGTCAGGGGAACGTGATCAATAGGCGCACATTGACCCGGACAGGCGGTCGGGTTAATCGCAAACTTCGGTTTCCGAGCGGAAACAGTCTGTGGTACTGAACAGGGCGAACGTACGGCACGTCCGGAACCCACACGGGGAAGATATTTATGGCGGTTTCGAAATCCAGCTACGACTACGAGGAGCTGCTTGCCTGCGCCCGCGGCGAACTGTTCGGCCCGGGTAACGCACAGCTTCCCTATCCGCCGATGCTGATGTTCAATCGCATCACGGAGATCAGCGACACCGGCGGCGAGTTCGACAAGGGCTTCGTGCGCGCGGAGCTCGACATCAGCCGTGACCTCTGGTTCTTCCCCTGCCATTTCATCAACGATCCGGTGATGCCGGGCTGCCTCGGCCTCGATGCCCTGTGGCAGCTCAGCGGTTTCTTCCTCGGCTGGCTCGGCGAGCCCGGCAAGGGCCGCGCGCTTTCCACCGGCGAAGTCAAGTTCACCGGCATGGTCACCCCCGCCAACAAGAAGGTCGAGTACGGCGTCGACTTCAAGCGCGTCATGCGCGGCCGCCTGGTGCTCGGCATCGGCGACGGCTGGCTGAAGGCCGACGGCGAAACCATCTACAAGGCCACCGACCTTCGCGTCGGCCTGTTCAAGGAAGCGGCGGCCTGACCCAGCGTCGCGCCGGCCATTGAAGGAGCACTCATGAGACGCGTCGTTGTTACGGGCCTGGGTATCGTGTCTTCCATCGGAAACAACGCCGAAGAGGTGCAGTCCTCTCTGCGCGACGCCAAATCGGGCATCAGCTTCTCCGAGTCCTTTGCAGAACACGGCTTCCGGTCGCAGGTATGGGGAGCGCCAACGCTCGATCCGACCGAGCAGGTCGACCGCCGCGCCATGCGCTTCCTGTCGCGCGGCGGCGCCTGGAACCATGTCGCCATGGAGCAGGCGATTGCAGATGCCGGCCTGGAACAGGGCGACATCACCAACGAGCGTACCGGCATCGTGATGGGCTCCGGCGGCCCTTCCACCAGAACCATCGTTGAAGCCGCCGAAACCACGCTGAAGAACGGCAGCCCCAAGCGGATCGGACCCTTCGCCGTGCCGAAGGCGATGTCCTCGACCGCTTCGGCCACGCTGGCCACCTGGTTCAAGATCCACGGCGTGAACTACTCCATCTCCTCGGCCTGCTCGACCTCGGCGCATTGCATCGGCAATGCCTACGAGCTGATCCAGTGGGGCAAGCAGGACATGGTTTTCGCCGGCGGCCACGAGGATCTCGACTGGACCATGTCGGACCTGTTCGACGCCATGGGCGCCATGTCGTCCAAGTTCAACGACCGCGCTTCGGTCGCCTCGCGCGCCTATGACGCCAATCGCGACGGCTTCGTCATCGCCGGCGGCGCGGGCGTGCTGGTGCTGGAAGAGCTGGAGCATGCCAAGGCGCGCGGCGCCAAGATCTATGCCGAGGTGGTCGGCTATGGCGCGACCTCCGACGGCCATGACATGGTCGCGCCCTCGGGCGAAGGCGCTGTGCGCTGCATGAAGCAGGCGCTCTCCACCGTCTCCGGCTCCGTGGACTACATCAACACCCACGGCACCTCGACGCCGGTGGGCGATTCGAAGGAGATGAGCGCCATCCGCGAAGTGTTCGGCGAGAAGATGCCCAACATCACTTCGACGAAGTCTCTGACCGGCCATTCGCTGGGCGCAGCCGGCGTGCAGGAATCGATCTACTCCCTCCTGATGATGCAGGGCGGTTTCATCGGCGAAAGCGCCCATATCGAGGAACTCGACCCGGAATTCGAAGGCATGCCGATCGTGCGCAAGCGCATCGACAACGCAAAGATCGACACGGTGCTGTCGAACTCCTTCGGTTTCGGCGGCACCAACGCCACGCTCGTTTTCCAGCGTTACAACGGCTGAGGATATTCTTCCGATGGAAGGTTTGATGAAAGGCAAGCGCGGCCTCGTCATGGGCGTCGCCAATGACCACTCGATTGCCTGGGGCATCGCAAAGCAGCTTGCGGCGCACGGTGCCGAAATGGCCTTCACCTATCAGGGCGAAGCGTTCGGTCGGCGCGTCAAGCCGCTGGCCGAGCAGGTGAACGCCACGATGATCCTGCCCTGCGACGTTGAGGACAGTGCCTCCGTCAGCTCGGTTTTCGAGACGTTGGGCGACAAATGGGGCGGCCTGGACTTCATTGTCCATGCGATCGGCTTTTCCGACAAGAACGAGCTGAAGGGCCTCTACGCCAACACCACCCGCGAGAACTTCATCCGCACGATGGTGATTTCCTGCTACTCCTTCACCGAAGTGGCCCGCAACGCGGCCGCCCTGATGAAAGATGGCGGCTCGATGCTGACCCTGACCTATGCGGGCTCCACGCGCGTCATGCCGAACTACAACGTGATGGGCGTTGCCAAGGCCGGCCTGGAGGCCAGTGTGCGCTATCTGGCCGACGACTACGGCCCGCGCGGCATCCGCGTGAACGCTATCTCGGCCGGCCCCGTCCGCACGCTGGCTGGCGCGGGCATCGCCGACGCGCGCCACATGTTCTCCTACCAGCAGCGCAATTCGCCGCTGCGCCGCACCGTCACCCTCGACGAGATCGGCGGCTCGGCACTCTACCTGCTGTCGGACCTTTCCTCGGGCGTGACCGGCGAGATCCACTATGTGGATTCGGGCTATCACATCGTCTCGATGCCCACGCTGGAAGAGCTGAAGCAGAGCGACAGCGGCGAGTAAGCGCCACTATTCATGATCGATACGCGAACGGCCGGCTTCACCGGCCGTTTTCTTTTACGCCGGCAAGGAAGTGGCCGGCTCAGCGGCGCGCGCTCAGCACCTTGAATAGATTCGACCTCGCCAGTTCCCGCTGGTCCGAGAAGGCCGCCGAAATCGTCTTCTCATAGGGAAGCTGGCGGTTTGCGACCATGATCAGCCGGCCACCCGGCTTCAGTGCTGCCGCGGCAGCCTTGATCATGCCCTGCCCGATGTCCGGCTCGGCAGCCCGGCGCTGGTGAAAGGGCGGGTTCATGAAGATGAAGTCGTAGCGGCGCGAAACCGGCTCCCCCAGGAGATCGTGCCAGAAGAAGTTCTTCTGCATCGGGCCGACGCCGGCGAGATTGCGCCTTGCCACTTCGAGCGAACAAAAGTCCGCCTCATAAAGATCGAGCGTGAACATCTTCGGGAAGCGCTGCGCAAGCTCGGCCGCGATAAAACCCCAGCCGGCGCAGAAGTCGGCGACCGCGCCGAATACCTTGTCCGGCAGGTTTTCGACCAGCAGCTTCGAGCCCGCATCGATCTCGTCTGCCGAGAACATTCCGGGCGCGGTGACGAAACGCTCGTCGAGCAGCCGCTCGCCATTGCCGGCGCGCAGTTGCTCCACGATGCCCGCAACCTCGTCAGGCCGCCGCAGCCAGAAGGCGATGCCGTGATGCTTGGGCATTTGGTCTTCGATCGTGACAAGCTCGCCCAGGCGCTGGCGCAGGCTGGCGATGCCGTCGTCCTTGCTGCCGGCCACAAGCACCAGCGCACCCGCGCGCACGCGCTCCAGCGCCTCGGCGATCATGAGCTCGTTGGCGCCCCTGTGGCGGCCGCAGAGCACAAGCGCCGCATCGTAGCCCTCTCCTGCCGGCAAAGCCGTCACGCGGCTCTCAGAGGCCTCCAGCGGCTTGAACCAGGGGCGAAATCCCTGGACCAGCGTCAGCTCGGCCTCAAATCCCTCCGGTAACCGGAAGCCTGGCTCGGCGCCAAGAAACAGCACGCGCTCGCCTGTGGCAGGCAGCGGCAGTGCATCCGCCTCGAATGGATGGAACAGGGTTTTGAGCGTGTCTCGGGTCATGACGGGCAAGTAGTCGGTTCCGCCCCACCGATGCAAACGAAAACTCGGCCGAAACAAAAACGGGCGCCCCTTTCGGGACGCCCGCTCGAAATAATCAGACGGTTGCCTGGATCAGGCGACGGATTCCTCGTCCTCGGACTTCTTCTCGCGGACGATCTCCTTGCCGGTCTCCTGGTCGACGATCTTCATCGACAGGCGAACCTTGCCACGCTCGTCGAAGCCCATGAGCTTGACGAACACCTTCTGGCCTTCCTTGACGACGTCGGTGGTCTTGCCGACGCGCTCGTTGGAAAGCTGGGAGATGTGGACCAGGCCGTCGCGCGGGCCGAAGAAGTTCACGAACGCGCCGAAGTCGGCGGTCTTGACGACCGTGCCCTCATAGATCTCGCCCACTTCCGGCTCGGCCACGATGGTGTGGATCCACTTCTTTGCCGCCTCGATCTCCTTGGCGTTCGAAGAAGCGATCTTGACCGTGCCGTCGTCCTCGATGTTGATCTTGGCGCCGGTCTTTTCCACGATCTCGCGGATGACCTTGCCGCCCGAGCCGATGACGTCGCGGATCTTTTCGGTCGGGATGTGCATGACCTCGATGCGCGGCGCGAACTCGCCGAGTTCCTTGCGGCCCTCGGAAAGCGCGTGGGACATCTCGCCCAGGATGTGCAGGCGGCCGTCCTTGGCCTGGCCGAGCGCCACCTGCATGATCTCCTCGGTGATGCCGTGGATCTTGATGTCCATCTGCAGCGAGGTGATGCCGTTGGAGGTGCCGGCCACCTTGAAGTCCATGTCGCCGAGATGGTCCTCGTCGCCGAGGATGTCGGAGAGCACCGCGTAGCGGTCGCCTTCCTTGATCAGGCCCATGGCGATGCCGGCCACCGGCTTCTGGAGCGGAACGCCCGCATCCATCAGCGCCAGCGAGGTGCCGCAGACGGTCGCCATCGAGGACGAGCCGTTGGACTCGGTGATCTCGGAGACGACGCGCAGCGTGTAGGGGAACTGGTCGGCGGAGGGCAGCATCGGACGCACGGCGCGCCAGGCAAGCTTGCCGTGACCGATCTCGCGACGGCCGGGCGAACCCATGCGGCCGGTTTCGCCGACGGAATAGGGCGGGAAGTTGTAATGGAGGAGGAAGGTCTCCTTGTACATGCCCGTCAGCGCGTCGACATACTGCTCGTCCTCACCGGTGCCGAGCGTGGCGACCACCAGGGCCTGCGTCTCGCCGCGGGTGAACAGCGCCGAGCCGTGGGTGCGGGGCAGCACGCCGACCTCGGAGACGATGTTGCGGACCGTCTTGAGATCACGGCCGTCAATGCGCGAGCCGGTGTCGAGGATGTTCCAGCGCACGATCTTGGCCTGGAGTTCCTTGAACACGGTAGCGACCTGCTCGGCCGACCACTTCGGAGCCTCTTCGCCCACGGGAGCGAAGGCTTCCTTGACCTTGGCCTTGGCTGCGTCGACGGCGGCATAGCGCGACTGCTTGTCGATGATCTTGTAGGCTTCGCGCAGGTCGGTTTCGGCGATGCCCAGCATCTCCTTCTCGAGTTCCGAAAGGTCTTCCGGATTGTGCTCGCGCGGTTCCTTGGCTGCCACTTCGGCCAGCTTGATGATGGCGTCGATCACCGGCTGGAAGCCCTTGTGACCGAACATGACGGCGCCGAGCATGACGTCCTCGGAAAGCTCCTGGGCTTCCGACTCGACCATCAGGACGGCGTCGCCGGTGCCGGCGACGACGAGATCGAGCTTGGATTCCGGCATTTCGTCGATGTGCGGGTTAAGCACGTACTCGCCGTTGATGTAGCCGACGCGGGCGCCACCGATCGGGCCCATGAAGGGCACGCCCGACAGCGTCAGGGCCGCCGAGGTGGCGACGATCGACAGGATGTCCGGGTCGTTCTCGAGGTCATGCTGGACGACGGTGACGACGATCTGCGTGTCGTTCTTGTAGCCATCGGCAAAGAGCGGACGGATCGGGCGATCGATGAGGCGGGAGACCAGCGTCTCCTTCTCGCTCGGACGGCCCTCACGCTTGAAGTAGCCGCCGGGAATCTTGCCGGCAGCGTAGGTCTTTTCCTGGTAGTTGACGGTCAGCGGGAAGAAGTCGAAGCCCGGCTTCGGCTCCTTGGCTGAGACGACGGTGGCGAGAACGACCGTCTCGCCATAGGTGGCGAGTACGGCGGCGTCGGCCTGACGGGCGATCTTGCCGGTTTCGAGGATAAGCGGACGTCCCGCCCACTCAATTTCCACTTTGTGCTGATTGAACATGACATGTCCTTCGAATGCGGGAAGCGCAGCGCGCAACATGCGAGCGCATTCTTCCCTGGCTTGTTTCGGACGAGCCACGGGCAAGACAACGGGGTGTCTGGACATTCTGCGCTGCCAACAGCGCGCCAGGCATCCTGCAATCCTGCCCCATGACCTGCCCATGGGCGGCCCAGCAGAGCCCTCTGCTCCTGCCGAACCGGTTCGGCGACCGATGTGCCAGGAAACTCATCCGGCATCTTGACGCCTGCGGACCCGGCACTGCGGCCGACCCCGAATGGAAGATCGGCGGACCTTTTGACGAGGTCCGCCGATCAAGCTGTTAGCGACGCAGGCCGAGCTTCTCGATCAGCGTCTGGTAGCGGGCCTCATCCTTGCGCTTGAGGTAGTCAAGCAGGCTGCGGCGCTGCGAAACCAGAGCCAAAAGACCACGGCGGGAATGGTTGTCCTTCTTGTGGCCCTTGAAGTGCTCGGTCAGGTTCTTGATCCGCTCGGACAAAACCGCGACCTGGACCTCCGGCGAGCCGGTGTCGCCCTGGACGGTGGCGAATTCCGCGATCAATTGCTTCTTGCGTTCGGCAGTAATCGACATCGCGCTTTTCCTTTCGATCTGGAGGAAACAAGATGCCCTCAGCCGGGATGTCGTCCAGCAGGGGCCGATGCATGCACTGCGCCACATTGGCACAATGCTGCGGCGCATATAGTCCAAAATACGTGGAAAGGCCAGCGCTAATGCAAACCGGCCGAACCAGCGACCCTCACGCGGTGAAAACGCGGCGCGGCTTGAACATGCCGGCCTCGATTGCGCCGATCGCCACCAGCTTGCCGCGCGACGTCACGCAGGCCTCGTCGGCTTCCACCGGCGCGTCGCGGCCACGGATGATCACCGGGTTGCCCAGCCTGATCCGCGTTGCGGCGTCGTCATTGACGGGCACCTGGGGCAGGCAATCCAGCGCCGCACCGGTGTCGAGCAGGAACTCGTCGAGCGCGCTGAAATCGAGCTCCACGCCGGAATTCCTGTCCTCGGCCGAAGGGGCCGCAGCTTCCAGTTCGTTGAGCGTGACGAAATCCTCGTCGGTGAAGGGGTCCACCTCCGTGCGCCGCAGCGCTGCAATGTGGCCGTAGCAGCCGAGGTCGCGGCCCATGTCGCGCGCCAGCGAGCGCACATAGGTGCCCTTGCCGCATTCGATCTCGAACACCGAGTGGCCTTCAGGCGTCGTCTCGATCAGGTCGAGGCGGCCGATCTCGATCTCGCGCGCCGGAATTTCCACCGTCTCGCCCTCGCGAGCCAGGTCGTAGGCGCGTTCGCCGGCGATCTTGATCGCGGAGAACTGCGGCGGCGTCTGCATGATCACGCCGGTGTAATTCGGCAGCAGCGCCCGGACCTCGGCCTCGCTCGGGCGCTTGTCGGAGGTCTTTGTGACCGGGCCTTCGAGGTCGTCCGTGGAGCGCTCCTCGCCCCAGGCGACGGTGAACTGATAGATTTTGGCGCCGTCCATCACATAGGGCACGGTCTTGGTCGCCTCGCCGAGCGCGATCGGCAGCATGCCGGAGGCAAGCGGGTCCAGCGTGCCGGCATGGCCGGCCTTTTCAGCCTGGAACAGCCACTTGATCTTGGACACAGCCTCGGTCGAGCCCATGCCGACCGGCTTGTCGAACACCACCCAGCCGGAAATCGGACGACCTTTCTTCTTGCCTCGGCGGCCCACTATTCATGCTCCTTGTCGTCGTCGGCTTTCAGGTCGCGCTGCACTTCGGGCGACCTGAGCAGTTCATTGATCTTGGTGAAATTGTCGAAGCTCGTATCGAGCCGGAAGCGGAACTCGGGCATGTACTTCATCTGCCTGAGCGCCGGCGAGACGCGGCCGCGGATGAAGCGGGCGTTCCGGTTCAGCGCCTTGACCACCGCTTCGTCGTCGGGCGCGCCAAGCGGCGACACGAAAGCGGTTGCAATCTTGAGATCGGGCGACATGCGCACTTCCGAGATCGAAATCACGGTCGTCTCGACGATATCGTCGCGCACTTCGCCGCGCTGGAGCATCTCCGACAGGGCATGGCGCACCTGTTCGCCGACGCGAAGCTGGCGCTGGGAAGGCCCGGAAGCATGGGAACGTGACATGGCTGTCTATGCCTTTCGGCTGATCGGTTCGATATGATCTGAAACGGTCATCGCAAACGCGATCCGCCCTCCCCTGCGGGAGAGGGGGCGGATCGAACGTCCACAACTTGGCGAGGCCTTCTGCGCTTGGCAGTTGCCTCCTCCCGGGAGAGGAAGCTGGCCTCTTACAGCTTGCGGGTTACCATCTCGACGCGGAAGCACTCGATGATGTCGCCTTGGCGGATATCTTCGTAGTTCTGGAAGGCCATGCCGCATTCCTGGCCGACCGGCACTTCCGACACTTCGTCCTTGAAGCGCTTCAGGGTCTTCAGCGTGCCTTCGTGGATCACGATGTTGTCGCGGATCAGGCGCACGCCCGCACCACGCTCGACCTTGCCTTCGGTGACGCGGCAGCCGGCGACCTTGCCGACCTTGGTGATGTTGAACACCTCCAGGATCTCGGCATTGCCGATGAAGGTCTCGCGGCGCTCCGGCGAAAGCAGGCCCGACATCGCGTCCTTGATGTCATCCACCAGGCTGTAGATGACGTTGTAGTAGCGGATGTCGATGCCGGCCTGTTCGGCCGCCTGGCGTGCCTGCGGGTTGGCGCGAACATCGAAGCCGAGCACCACCGCCCCCGAAGTCTCGGCAAGCGAGATGTCGGTTTCGGTAATGGCGCCGGCAGCGGCGTGGACGATGCGGGCGCGAACCTCATCGGTGCCCAGCTTGTCGAGGGCCGTAACGATGGCCTCGACCGAGCCCTGCACGTCGGCCTTGATGATGAGCGGGAATTCCTTCAGGCCGCTCGTCTGCAACTGCATCATCATATGCTCGAGCGAGCCACGCTGGCCGGCATGCCGTGCGGCCGCCTTGTCGCGCGCCTTGCGCTGGCGATATTCGGTGATCTCGCGCGCCTTGGCCTCGTTGTTGACCACGGCGAAGCGGTCGCCCGCCTGCGGCGTGCCCTGAAGGCCCAGGATTTCCACCGGCGTGGCCGGCAGCGCCTCCTTCAGATGCTCGCCCCGATCGGTGACGAGCGCACGGACGCGGCCCCACTCGTTGCCGGCCACGACGATGTCGCCGACCAGCAGCGTGCCGGTCTGGACCAGCGCGGTGGCAACCGGGCCGCGGCCCTTGTCGAGCTTGGCTTCGACGATGACGCCTTCGGCGGTGCGGTTCGGGTTGGCCTGGAGGTCGAGAACCTCGGCCTGCAGGAGGACCGCCTCGAGCAGCTTGTCGAGATTGATGCCCTTGGTGGCCGACACCTCGACTTCGAGCACGTCGCCACCCATCGATTCCACGAACACCTCGTGCTGCAGAAGCTGCGTGCGCACCTTCTGCGGGTCGGCCGTCGGCTTGTCGATCTTGTTGATCGCAACGATGATCGGCACGCCGGCCGCCTTGGCATGATTGATGGACTCGATCGTCTGCGGCATCACGCTGTCGTCGGCCGCCACCACCAGAATGGCGATGTCGGTGGCCTGCGCACCGCGGGCACGCATGGCCGTGAAGGCGGCGTGGCCGGGCGTGTCGATGAAGGTGATCTTCTGACCGTTCTTCTCGACCTGGTAGGCACCGATGTGCTGGGTAATGCCGCCGGCTTCGCCGGTGACCACCCTGGAATTGCGGAGCGCGTCGAGCAGCGAGGTCTTGCCGTGATCGACATGGCCCATGATGGTCACGACCGGCGAACGCGGCAGCATGTCCTCGGGACGGTCCGGAATGTTGAACAGGCCTTCCTCGATGTCGGAATCGGCAACGCGGCGCACGGTGTGGCCGAATTCCGATGCCACCAGCTCGGCGGTATCGGCGTCGATCACGTCGCCCGGCTTCAGGATCTGGCCCTGCTTCATGAAGAACTTGACCACGTCGACCGCGCGTTCCGACATGCGGCTCGCAAGGTCCTGAACCGTAATCGTCTCAGGCAGAATGACTTCACGCACGATCTTCTCGCGAGGCTCCTGGTGCATCGCGCGCTTGAACTTCTCCTGGCGGCGGCGCATGGCCGACAGCGAGCGCGAACGCGCATCGTCATCCGACAGCGCAGTGTTCAGGGTAAGCTTGCCGCGACGGCGATCTTCCTCGCCCTTGGCCTTGACGGGACGCGCAACCTCGGGCGTAACCACGCGCCGGACCGGCGTAGCGCTGCGCGGCGAAGGCGCGCTCTTGCTCTTGGCCTCGACCGGCTCATCATCGACAACCTCGGCCTGCGGCGCGCGGCGGCGGGCCTCTTCCTCGGCGCGGCGGCGGGATTCGGCCTCGGCCTGCAGGCGGGCTTCTTCCTCGGCCTGGCGGCGTGCAGACTCTTCGCGCTCGCGGCGGCGGCGCTCTTCCTCTTCCTGGCGGCGCTTTGCCTCTTCCGCGGCGCGGACACGATCCTCAGCCTCGCGGGCAACGGCACCCTCGAGCGCGCGGCGACGCGCTTCCATCTCGCTGGACGAAAGCTCGTTCAGCACCATGCCGGACCGTTCGGCCATCGGCTTGGGCGCGGGCCGGGGCGTCTCCACCACGGGTGCGGCCTGCACCTGCGGCTTGGGCGCGGGTTTGGGCGTGAACACCGGCGCTGCCTCCGGCTTTTCGCCAGGCAGAGTGAACTTGCGCTTCTTGGTCTCGACGACGACCGACTTGGTGCGCCCGTGCGAGAAGTTCTGGCGCACAGTGCCCTGCTCGATGCCGGGGCGCTTCAGCGTCAATGTCTTCTTCGTGTTGACGCTCAAAGTGTTGTCGTCACCCGATTTAGTATCGCTCATTCCACATCCTCTGCGGCATCATCTTCTTCGGCAATCGCCGCAAACATTGCCCGCTCATCCGGGGATCCGCCCCGGTATCGGTCAAGCGCAACCATGCGCTTCTGCGCCGCTCGTCCCGCGTCCTCCGCAAGAACCGCAGCATGTATCACATTTGTGCCACCCAATGCCAAACTCAAATCGGTTTCCGAAAAAAGTTTATAGGCATAGATTTCCGGCCCGCCAGCATAGGCTGTCGCACGGCGTGCCTGGGTGATCTTGCGCAGGCCGTCTTCCGAAGCTTCTCGTGCATGGAGAACAAGAAGGGCGTGGCCGCTGCGGACCGCACTTTCGACCTTGGTGGCGCCAAGCGCTACAGCGCCAGCCTTGCGAGCCAGCCCCAAAGCGCCCAACGCGGACTTGGCGAGAAGCCTGTCGACCATTTCGCCGAGCTGCGGCGAAACGACGACGTCGCGCTTGAATGCTCGGGCGAAAAGGTTTTTCCCGGCCGCCTTGTCTATATGTAGGCGATCGGCGCTGACCCAGCAACCGCGCCCGGGGAGGTTTCTTTTCAGGTCCGGCACGACGGCACGATCCGGACCGACGACGAACCGGATCAGTTCATCCGGTTCGGCGGTCTTTCGCGTGACGATGCATGTGCGATCGTTCATCTCTTCCAAGGGCATATCCGGTTCGATGGGCGCTCACCTCACTCACCGGCGGCTTCGGCAGCGCCTTCTTCGGCAGCGGCCTCTTCCTCGGTGATCCAGCCAGCCTTCAGGCGGGCCGCAAGCACCATCTGCTCGGCATCGGCACGGGTGACGCCGAAGCTTGCCAGCACGCCGGGGTAGAACTTGGTCTCACCGTCCTTGCGCTCCTTCCAACCGACGAGATCGTCGACCGCGTAGCCGGCGAAGTCCTCGACCGTCTTCACGCCATCCTCGCCCAGCGCCACCAGCATGGCGGTGGTTACGCCCGGCAGCTCGCGCAGATCGTCGGAAACGCCCAGCTCCGTGCGCTTGGCATCGTGCTCGGCCTCGATGCGGTCGAGATATTCCTTGGCGCGGGTCTGGATCTCGCTTGCGGTGTCCTCATCGAAGCCGTCGATCGACGAAATCTCGTCGGCATCGACATAGGCAACTTCCTCGACGCTGGTGAAGCCTTCCGAGGCGAGCACCTGGCCGACCATCTCGTCGACGTTCAGCGCCTCCATGAACAGCGTCGAGCGCTCGACGAATTCCTTCTGGCGGCGTTCGGACTCTTCCTGCTCGGTCAGGATATCGATGTCCCAGCCGGTCAGCTGCGAAGCCAGGCGCACGTTCTGTCCGCGGCGGCCGATGGCCAGCGAAAGCTGATCGTCGGGAACCACAACCTCGATGCGCTCGGCCTCCTCGTCCAGCACAACCTTGGCGACTTCCGCCGGCTGAAGCGCGTTGACGATGAAGGAGGCTGCCGACGGCGACCACGGGATGATGTCGATCTTCTCGCCCTGGAGCTCGGCAACCACGGCCTGCACGCGCGAGCCGCGCATGCCGACGCAGGCGCCCACGGGATCAATCGAGGAGTCGCGCGAAACAACAGCGATCTTGGCGCGGGAGCCCGGATCGCGAGCCACCGACTTGATCTCGATGATGCCGTCGTAGATTTCCGGCACTTCCATGGTGAACAGCTTCGCCATGAACTGCGGATGCGTGCGCGACAGGAAGATCTGCGGCCCGCGCTGCTCGCGGCGCACGTCATAGACATAGGCGCGCACGCGGTCGCCATACTTGTAGTTCTCGCGGGGGATCAGCTCGTCGCGGCGGATGATCGCCTCGCCGCGGCCCAGGTCGACAATGACATTGCCGTATTCGACGCGCTTGACGGTGCCGTTGACGATCTCGCCGATGCGATCCTTGTATTCGTCGTACTGGCGGTCGCGCTCGGCCTCGCGCACCTTCTGCACGATGACCTGCTTGGCCGACTGCGCTGCGATGCGGCCGAAATCCATCGGCGGCAACTGCTCGGCGATGAAGTCGCCGACCTGCGCATCGGGATTGCGCTCGCGCGCCTCGGCAAGCGAGATCTGGGTCGCGTAGTCCTCGACGTTCTCGACAACCTCCATCAGCCGCTGCAGCTTCATCTCGCCCGTCTGCGGGTTGATGTCGGCGCGGATGTTGGTTTCCTGACCATAGCGCGAACGCGCGGCCTTCTGGATCGCATCGGCCATCGCGGCGATCACGATCTGCTTGTCGATCGACTTTTCCCGCGCGACCGCATCGGCGATCTGCAGCAGCTCAAGCCTGTTCGCACTGACTACCATCTTGGTCTCCCTGAACGCTGCCGTCGAGCCGGCCGTTCAATCACTCTTCGGTTTCGGTTTCGTCTTCCGCGCCGTCCTCGTCGGGCTCGCCACGGCGTTTCTTGGCTTCCTTGCGCGCCTTGTTGTCCTTGCTCAGCGCATCGCGGATCAGGTCGTCGGTCAGGATCAGCCGGGCGTCGGAGACCGCCTCGAAAGGTATCCGCACCGACGGCTCCTCGCCATAGGCAGGCTGGTCCCGCTCGATGACGAAGCCATCCTCGTCGGACTCGCCGATGCGGCCGCGAAAGCGCTTGCGATCGCCGACCAGGATGGAGGTCTCCAGCTTCACCAGATGGCCGGCCCAGGTCGTGAAATCGGCCTTGCGCACCAGCGGGCGATCGATGCCGGGCGAGGAAACCTCGAGATGATATGCCTTCTCGATCGGATCGTCGACATCAAGAACCGGAGAAACCGCGCGGCTTACTTCCTCGCAGTCCTCGACGGTCATGGTGCCGTCGTCGCGCTCGACCATGATCTGAAGCGTGAGGCCGTTCTGGCCCGAGAGACGCACGCGCACGAGCCGGAAGCCCGTAGCGCGCAGCACGGGCGCAATGATGCCCGCCACGCGCGCCTCAACGCCGCTTTCGCGGATGATCCGGTCATCTCCGGCGATGCCTGTCTCTTCTGTCATTTCGCTTCCAGCCTCGGGCCGGTAACAAAAAAGAGCGGGACCGGGTGGACCCACTCTTCGCCATACCGACCAAGAATTTATCCTGATATAGCCGAGAGATCGGCAATTTTCAAGTCCGCTGCACCGTATGCGGGCACGTAATCGTCGCTCGACCACAGAAATCGAACAAACAGCGGCCGGCCAGAAGCCGCCGGCCTACGCCCTGAGGAAGGTCAGATAGGCGGGCGTGCGGCCTTCGCGGACGGCCTTCGCCTCGTAACGGGTGCGTATCCAGCCCTCATACGGGCGATGCCAGTCGCCGGCATCCGCGGCCTGCCATTCGAAGGCCGGATGCGCGCGGCAATGCAGCAGCGTCCAGTTGACATAGGTGTCGATGTCGGAGGCGAAGCGGAACTTCGCCCCGCTCTTCATGGCGCGGGCGAAGCGGTCGAGATTGGCCGCGCTGACAAAACGGCGCTTCCAGTGTCGCTTCTTCGGCCACGGGTCGGGATAGAGCAGATCGATGCCCATGAGCGCACCCTGTGGCAGCCAGTCCAGCAACCGCGTGGCGTCATCATCATAGACGCGCAGGTTCGGCAGGGGATTTTCGCCCAGCGAGGTCATCAGCCGCGCCATGCCGTTGACGAAGGGCTCGACGCCGATGAAGCCGATGTCCGGATGGGTCGAAGCCATGTGGTAGATATGCTCGCCGCCGCCGAAGCCGATCTCGAGCCGCACGCCCTTTACCCGCGCGGAAAACAGCGCGCCGAGATCGGCGGGCGCCGGCTCGGACAGGTCGATCCGGTACTTGGCGAGGCCGGCCTCCAGCGCCGCAGCCTGGTGGGGACGGATGGTCTTGCCGTGCCGTCGACCGAAAAAGGCTTCGGTCGAGCGGCTGCGCCGGGGTTCAGCATTCATTGAAACAGTCCGGAATTGCGGCGGCCCGAAGCCTCAGGCCGCCAATGCGTGTTCGGCCGCCACAGCGTCCTTGATAGCCTTGACCAGGTCGGTCTTCTCCCAGGAGAAGGATCCGTCGCGGCCGGGCTTGCGGCCGAAATGGCCATAGGCGGTGGTCTTGGCGTAGATGGGCTTGTTGAGGTCGAGATGGCGGCGGATGCCCGAGGGCGACAGATCCATCACTTCACGCAACGCCTTCTCCAGAACCGCCTCGTCGATCTTTCCGGTGCCGTGCAGGTCGACATAGACCGACAGCGGCTGCGCCACGCCGATGGCGTAAGAAAGCTGGATGGTGCAACGGTCGGCCAGCCTGGCCGCCACCACGTTCTTGGCGAGATAGCGCGCCGCATAGGCAGCCGAACGGTCGACCTTGGTCGTGTCCTTGCCCGAGAAGGCGCCGCCGCCATGCGGCGCGGCACCGCCATAGGTGTCGACGATGATCTTGCGGCCGGTGAGGCCAGCATCGCCGTCGGGGCCGCCGATGACGAACTTGCCGGTCGGATTGATGTACCAGTTGCAATTGTCGGCGATCTTCAGGTCGCCGAGCGCCTCGCGAATGTAGGGCTCCACGACCGAGCGGACCTTCTTGGAATCCCAGTCGGGATCGAGATGCTGCGTCGACAGGACGATCTGCGTGACCTCGGTCGGCACGCCGTCGACATAGCGCACGGTCACCTGGCTCTTGGAATCGGGACCCAGCTTGCCGACGTCGCCCTTGCCCTCGTGGCGGGCCGCCGAGAGCAGCTCAAGGATCTTGTGGCTGTAATAGATCGGCGCAGGCATGAGGTCCGGCGTCTCTCGGCAGGCATAGCCGAACATGATGCCCTGGTCGCCGGCACCCTCGGCATTGGCGTCGAGGGCCTTGTCGACGCCCTGCGCGATGTCGGCGGACTGGGCATGCAGCAGAACGTCGATCTTCGCGGTCTTCCAGTGGAAGCCTTCCTGCTCGTAGCCGATGGCGCGGATGGCGCGGCGGGCGACGGAACGGAACTTCGACGGATTGATCACCGGGTGACCCTTGGCGTCGAGCACCGGCTTGCCGTCCTTGCCAATCTTCAAGAGCGTCGGGGGCACCCGAACCTCACCGGCAATCACGACGCGGTTGGTCGTGGCCAACGTCTCGCAGGCCACGCGCACGTCCCACGGATTCATGCCGGCCTTCTTTGCTTCCCGATAGACCATGTCCACGATTTCGTCGGAGATGCGGTCGCACACCTTGTCGGGATGGCCTTCGGAAACGGATTCGCTTGTGAAGAAATAGTTGTGCCGCGTCACGGGTGTCCCCTCTAGAAAAACGGGCGGCCGGATGCCGCCTTGTGGCCACACACCGTTAGCGAAACCCTGCGTAGCCCGCAAGATTGCTTGTGGCGTGGATCAAGCCCTTTTGAGCATTGGCGCCCGGCGGATCCCCGCATCCCCGTCGCACAGGGCATCCGCTGGCGATTAGCCGACAACCGCAAGCGACAACTTTCGTTTTATTGATATTTAGATGAAGAACGAAAGTTTCGTCTGAGCGCTATTCCCACATCGCCCAGCCATAGCACAATCCAAATTCACACAGCGATCGCCAAGCCACTGGCAAGACATGTCATTTTGAAGTGATAACACAATGCGATATCTGCAATTCGGATAGTGCTGTTTGGGTATAAAGTAGCAAGAAAGAAAAAACTGCTGTGGCCGAACAACTTTCAGTTTCTTTTCGTTTGACACTCATTATTATTTCGAAATAAATCGGCTTGGGATTTCGCGATAAGCCAAAAAATTTGCGATACGAATTCGACGGGAGGACTTACCTCGGTGCGGCCCGTGCCCGGCGGCTGACCGGGGCCTACGGCGCGGCCGCGCTGCTCGGCAGGACGAATGGGCGCCGACGCCCGAGGACGTGATGCAGAACCAAATGCGGGTTGCGTTTCAGCCCGGAACAGGCTTCGCTGCGGGAGGAGTTCTTGCGCCTGTCGCCGGACCACGAACCTCGGCGACCGGATAGCGCGGCAGAGAGGGGAGGACTTGATGCTTGAGCTCAGGCAGGTCTCGAAGGTGGTGGGCGCCGCGACCCACATCACCGACGTATCGCTGAGGCTCGAGCACGGCTCCCTCAACGTGCTGCTCGGCCCGACGCTCTCGGGCAAGACCAGCCTGATGCGGCTGATGGCAGGGCTCGATGCGCCGACCTCTGGCTCGATATGGTTCGATGGCCGCGACGTTACCGGCCTGCCGGTGCAGAAGCGCAACGTCGCCATGGTCTACCAGCAGTTCATCAACTATCCGGCGATGACGGTCTACGAGAACATCGCCTCCCCGCTCCGCGTCGCCGGCGTCGACCGGTCCAAGGTCGATCGCCAGGTCAGGAAGACGGCGGAACTGCTCAAGCTCACGCCCTATCTCGAGCGCACGCCGCTGCAACTTTCCGGCGGACAGCAGCAGCGGACGGCGCTGGCCCGCGCCATCGTCAAGAATGCCAGCCTGGTTCTGCTCGACGAGCCGCTGGCCAATCTCGACTACAAGCTGCGCGAGGAACTGCGCGAGGAGCTGCCGAAGATCTTCGCGGAGGCCGGCACCATCTTCGTCTACGCGACGACCGAGCCGCACGAGGCGCTGCTGCTCGGCGGCAACACGGCCACCCTTTCGGAAGGCCGGGTCACGCAGTTCGGGCCGACCCTCGAAGTGTTCCGAAAGCCTGTCGATCTGGTGACGGCCAGGACCTTCGCCGATCCGCCGCTGAACACGATCGAGCTGCGGAAAGCGGGCGCGCATTTCCTTCTCGATGGCGGCATGAAGCTGCCCGTGCCGGCCGCACTCGCCGATATCTCCGACACCGGCTACACGATCGGCTTCCAGCCCCATCATCTTTTTCTCGAGCGGCCGAACGCTGCCGCCGTTCCGTTGCGCGCCAAGGTGGCGATCACCGAGATCACCGGCTCGGAGAGCTTCGTGCACCTCAGCCTGGCCGACGCGCGCTGGGTCATGCTCGCCCACGGCATCCGCGACCTGCAGGCAGACGACGAGATCGAGGTGTTCGTCGATCCGCGCCACATCATGGTGTTCGATTCAAGCGGCCGTGCCATCGGCCAGCCGAAACCGATGGCTTGAGGGGAACGGTAATGGCGCGCATCGACGTCAACCATATCCGCCACTCCTACCTGCCGGACCCCATCAGGGAGGCCGACTTCGCGCTGAAGGAGGTGCAGCAGACCTTCGAGGACGGCGGCGCCTATGCGCTGCTGGGGCCTTCCGGCTGCGGCAAGACCACGCTGCTCAACATCATCTCCGGGCTCGTCCATCCCTCGCATGGCCGCCTGCTGTTCAACGGCCGGGACGTGACCGAGCTCTCGACCCAGGAGCGCAACATCGCGCAGGTGTTCCAGTTCCCGGTGATCTACGACACCATGACCGTCTACGACAATCTGGCCTTCCCGCTGCGCAACCGCGGCGTGCCGGCAGCGGATGTCGAGCGCCGCGTGCGCGAGACGCTCGACATGATAGGCCTCGCCGATTGGGCACAGCGAAAAGCCAGGGGCCTGACCGCCGACCAGAAGCAGAAGATCTCGCTGGGACGTGGGTTGGTCCGTTCCGACGTCAACGCCATCCTGTTCGACGAGCCGCTGACCGTCATCGACCCGCACATGAAATGGGTGCTGCGCTCGCAGCTCAAGCAGCTGCACCGGCGCTTCGGCTACACCATGGTCTATGTCACCCACGACCAGACCGAGGCGCTGACTTTCGCCGAGCAGGTGGTGGTGATGTATGACGGCGGTATCGTGCAGATCGGCACGCCCGAGGAACTGTTTGAGCGGCCGCGTCATACCTTCGTCGGCTATTTCATCGGCTCGCCCGGCATGAACGTCATGCCGGTGGAGATCGAGGGCCGGACCGCCCGGCTGGGCTCGCAGACGATCGACCTGCCGGGCGCGCCGGGTGTCATCGGCGGCGTGACCGAACTCGGCATCCGGCCCGAATATGTTCGGCTCGGCCGCCATGGCATGGCTGTCTCTGTCAGCAAGGTCGAGGATGTCGGCCGCCACAAGGTGGTCCGCGCCAGCCTGGAAGGCCGCGACATCGCGGCGATCATCGGCGAGGACGACGCCATTCCAGCCGAACCCAGGATCAGCTTCGACCCGGCGGGCATCAACATCTACGCCGATTCCTGGCGCGTCGAGATGGGAGCGTGAGATGGAAAGGACCCAGAACAACAAGGCCTGGTTCCTGGTGCTGCCCGTGCTGGTGCTGGTGGCGTTCTCGGCCGTGATCCCGCTGATGACGGTGGTGAACTATTCGGTCCAGGACACCTTCGGCAACAACCAGTTTTTCTGGGCAGGCACCGAATGGTTCGAGGACCTGCTGGCCTCAGACCGGTTCTGGCAGGCGATGTTCCGGAACCTGCTCTTCTCCTTCATCATCCTCGTGATCGAAGTGCCGCTCGGCATCTTCATCGCGCTCAACATGCCGCGCAAGGGATGGGGCGTGCCGGTGTGCCTGGTGCTGATGGCGCTGCCGCTGCTGATCCCGTGGAACGTCGTGGGCACGATCTGGCAGGTGTTCGGCCGCAACGACATCGGCCTGCTGGGTTATACCGTCAACGCGCTCGGCATCAACTACAACTACGTCCAGAACCCGTTCGACGCCTGGGTCACGGTCATCGTCATGGACGTCTGGCACTGGACGAGCCTCATTGTGCTGCTCTGCTATGCCGGGCTGGTTGCCATTCCCGACGCTTTCTACCAGGCGGCCAAGATCGACGGCGCGTCGCGCTGGGCAGTGTTCCGCTACATCCAGTTTCCCAAGATGCAGCGCGTGTTGCTGATTGCGGTGCTGCTACGCTTCATGGACAGCTTCATGATCTACACCGAGCCATTCGTCGTCACCGGCGGCGGCCCCGGCAACTCGACGACCTTCCTGTCGATCGACCTCGTCAAGATGGCGCTGGGCCAGTTCGACCTCGGGCCGGCAGCCGCCATGTCGCTGGTCTACTTCCTCATCATCCTGCTTCTGTCATGGGTCTTCTACACCGTGATGACCAACTACGATGCGGAGCGCTGAGATGAACAGCGCGAACGAGAGGACAGGGCAAGGCACGATGAACGAGAGGGTCGCTGTCAGCCGTCTGGAGAGCGACCTGGCGCAGGGCTCGGTTGCGCACCGCATGCGTCGCCGTGGGCAGGAAAGCCGCTGGTGGTGGATCGTTCCGACGCTGTACATCGTCTTCCTGTTGTTGCCGATCTACTGGCTCATCAACATGAGCTTCAAGACCAACAACGAGATCGTGTCCTCGCTGACGCTCTACCCGCATGAGCCGACGCTGCGCAATTATCGCATCATCTTCACTGATGCGGCCTGGTATTCCGGCTACATCAATTCGATCATCTATGTGGTCATGAACATGGTGATCTCGGTGGCGGTGGCGCTGCCGGCGGCCTACGCCTTCTCGCGCTACCGTTTCCTGGGCGACAAGCACCTCTTCTTCTGGCTGCTTACCAACCGCATGGCGCCGCCTGCCGTGTTCGCTCTGCCCTTCTTCCAGCTCTATTCCGCCTTCGGCCTGATCGACACGCACATCGCCGTGGCGTTGGCGCACTGCCTGTTCAACGTGCCGCTGGCGGTGTGGATACTCGAGGGCTTCATGTCGGGCGTGCCGAAGGAAATCGACGAGACCGCCTATATCGACGGCTATTCCTTCCCCCGCTTCTTCGTGAAGATCTTCATGCCGCTGATCGCGAGCGGCATCGGCGTGGCCTGCTTCTTCTGCTTCATGTTCTCGTGGGTGGAGCTTCTGATCGCCCGCACGCTGACCACGACGAACGCCAAGCCCATCGCGGCGACCATGACGCGCACCGTTTCCGCAGCCGGCATGGACTGGGGACTTCTGGCCGCCGCCGGCGTACTGACCCTGATCCCGGGCGCGCTCGTGATCTGGTTCGTGCGCAACTACATCGCCAAGGGTTTTGCGCTGGGGAGGGTCTGACGCATGAACCTCGATTTCTCGTGGATGGCGTGGACCTGGCCGACCGCCGCCTTCTTCGTCGTCATAGCGCTGATGCTGGCAGCCATGGGCGCATGGGAATATGTCTCGCCCGGCGGCAATCCGCGCGTCGGCGTCCTGCGCTTCGAAACGACGCGCGGCGATCGCCTGTTCATCTCGCTGCTTGGCAGCGCCTTCATCCATCTCGCTTGGCTGGGTCTCGTTGGTCCCAACCTGTGGTGGGCTCTCGCTCTTTCCGTAGTCTATGCCGTGGGGGTGTTCCGCTACGTATAGAGGGGGAAACTGTCGGAGCGGCCGCGTGCCGGCGACCGCTCCGGATCGCACTTGAAACCTTGTTTGTGGAGGAGACGAAATGCGACGGCAGCTTTTAACATCGAGTACCGCGCTTGTCCTGCTTGTCGGTGCAGGCAGTGCCCATGCCGGGATGGACGAAGCCAAGGCCTTTCTGGATAAGGAAATTGGCGATCTTTCCTCGCTTTCGCGGGCGGATCAGGAAAAGGAGATGCAGTGGTTCATCGACGCCGCCAAGCCCTTCCAGGGGATGGAAATCAAGGTGGTGTCGGAAGCCATCACGACGCACCAGTATGAGGCGGACGTGCTGGCCCCCGCATTCTCTGCGATCACCGGCATCAAGCTGACCCACGACATCATCCAGGAGGGCGACGTCGTGGAGAAGATCCAGACCCAGATGCAGACCGGGCAGAACCTGTATGACGGATGGGTGAACGACTCGGACCTGATCGGCACGCACTGGCGATATCAGCAAGTGCGCAACCTGACCGATTTCATGGCCAATGAGGGCAAGGACGTCACCAATCCGAACCTCGACCTGGACGACTTCGTCGGTACGTCCTTCACCACCGCGCCGGACAAGAAGCTCTACCAGCTTCCCGACCAGCAGTTCGCGAACCTCTACTGGTTCCGCTACGACTGGTTCAACGACGACAAGAACAAGGCCGATTTCAAGGCCAAATACGGCTATGACCTCGGCGTGCCGGTGAACTGGTCGGCCTATGAGGACATCGCCGAATTCTTCACCGGTCGCGATGTTGATGGCCAGAAGGTCTACGGCCATATGGACTACGGCAAGAAGGACCCGTCGCTCGGCTGGCGCTTCACCGACGCGTGGCTCTCCATGGCCGGCAATGGCGACAAGGGGCTGCCAAATGGCCTGCCGGTCGACGAGTGGGGCATCAAGGTCGACGAGAACTCGCGTCCCGTCGGCTCCTGCGTGGCGCGGGGCGGTGACACCAACGGCCCGGCGGCGGTCTATTCGATCCAGAAATATCTCGACTGGCTGAAGGCCTATGCGCCGGCCGAGGCCCAGGGCATGACCTTCTCCGAAAGCGGCCCGGTGCCGGCACAGGGCAACGTCGCCCAGCAGATCTTCTGGTACACGGCCTTCACCGCCGACATGGTCAAGCCCGGCCTGCCGGTGATGAACGAGGACGGCACGCCCAAGTGGCGCATGGCGCCAAGCCCGCACGGCGTCTACTGGAAGGATGGCATGAAGCTGGGCTACCAGGACGTCGGCTCATGGACGCTCATGAAGTCCACGCCGGACGACCGCGCCAAGGCCGCCTGGCTCTACGCGCAGTTCGTGACCTCAAAGACCGTGGACGTGAAGAAAAGCCATGTCGGCCTCACCTTCATCCGCGACTCCACGATCCATCACCAGAGCTTCACCGACCGTGCTCCACAGCTTGGCGGCCTTGTGGAGTTCTACCGCTCGCCGGCGCGGGTGCAGTGGTCGCCCACCGGCACCAACGTGCCGGACTATCCGAAGCTTGCGCAGCTTTGGTGGCAGGCAATCGGCGATGCTTCGTCCGGCGCAAAGACCGCGCAGGAAGCCATGGACTCGCTCTGCGCCGAGCAGGAGAAGGTCATGGCCCGCATCGAGAAGTCGGGCGTCCAGGGCGATATCGGCCCGAAGCTGGCCGAAGAACACGACCTCGCATACTGGAGCAAGGATGCCGCTTCGAAGGGCAATATTGCCCCGCAGTTCAAGGTCGAGAACGAAAAGGAAAAGCCGATTACCATCAACTACGACGAACTGGTAAAGAGCTGGCAGCAATAAGCCGCCGGTTTGGGAGAGGCGGCGCCAGGCGCCCGCCTCTCCCAGTTTCGCCTGCCCGTGGCGCAGCGCGAGCAGCCGCTCCCGACAACCAAGAGCAGACAGGGCTCAGGCGCACGCGCTTTTTGCAGTGACTTATGGCCGGATGTCGGCGGCGATCACTCGTCGTCGGAGGCCAGCGTCTTGACCAGTTCGATGATTTTGCGGCGCACCTTCACATCCGAAATCTTGAAGAAGGCGCGGTTCAGCTGCAGCCCCTCGGGGCTGGTAACCAGATCCAGGCCGAAGCCGGAGGAAGCATCTTCGGCGAAGCCCTTGCCTGCGCCTTCCTGGTTGGGAAAATCCTCGAAAAAAAACGACACCGGCACGTTGAGAATGGACGAAATCGCCTGCAGGCGGCTGGCGCCGACGCGATTTGTTCCTTTCTCGTATTTCTGGATCTGCTGAAAAGTAATTCCGAGCTGCTCGCCGAGGCTTTCCTGACTCATTCCAAGCATGTTTCGACGCAGCCGAATTCTGCTTCCGACATAGATATCGGTCGGGTTCGGCTTTTTCTTGTTTTCCTTTTCCTTCATTTCGTCCTCGGCCGCCATTTCGGCATTATTCTATTTTTATTTTTCATCGATTAGCGAGCTGGCCTTCCCATTTCCTCCTGTCGCCGACCTCCCCCTTGGGCGGCGTACTATGAATCCCGCTCTGTCGGACTGTCAATTCGGGCGCAACCGTTGTCCAAGCCCCAGCCCGGCAGCGATGGCGCCAAAGAAAAACAGGATGACCAAACCATTAACGGAGTGCTTCCAGAACATTTTCTTGTCTTGTCGAACAAGCGGAACGACGGCATCGAGCACACCCCGGGCATTCATGGACAAGGCGTCTACAATTCGACCACGAGGATCGACCACTCCCGAAATCCCTGTGTTGGCGGCTCGTATCAACGGCAACCCCGTTTCCACGGCACGTATCTGCGCCTGTCGGAAGTGCTGGTAGGGGCCCGGCGTATCGCCGAACCATGCGTCGTTCGTAACATTTACAATAATATCCGTTGACGCAAGGTCAACAGCCACCAGCGCCGGAAAGATAATTTCGTAACAGATGAATGGAAGCGCCTTCGCCCCTCCGGCAAGCGCGATCGGATGCCGTTCGTTGCCGGGCTCCAGGTTCATCGGTCCGGCGACGAGCTGGCTGAGCCCGAAACTGGCGAACAGATCCGCAAAAGGTATGTATTCCCCGAAGGGAACGAGATGCAGCTTGTCCACCGCGTCGACGATCTCGCCGGCGGCGTCGATGGCAAGGACGGAATTGTAGTAGCGCGCATCGCTGCCGATGCTTGCGCCTTCCTCGCGCATCGCGCCGGCGATCAGTGTCTGCCCATCGTGCAGCAGGTCGCCAAGCGCCACCAGCGCGTCCGGCCGCTCGGTGAAAAAGAACGGAACGGAGGTCTCGGGCCATAGGATCAGCTGCGGCCTTGCCTGTTCCGCCGGCGCGCCCGACAGGTCCAGCATCGTACGGAAGATGCGATCGCGCACTTCGGCGTCCCATTTCTCGCTCAGGTCGATGCTGGGCTGCACGATGCGGACGGAAAGGTTTTCTCCAGTTGTCTCGACCGGGGCATTGAGACGGACATAGCCGAAGGCCACGTGTGCGGCCATCAGAAGCGCGGCCAATGTGACGCCCAGCCGCAGATGCCGCTGCGAGGCCAGCAATGCCGGCATGGCGAACACGAAGACGGCCAGGGCGTTCATGCCGATCATGCCCACCACCGAAACGCTTTGCATCAGCAGCGGTATCGGCATGGCGGCATAGCCGATCGCATTCCACGGGAAGCCGGTGAACAGGAAAGTGCGCAGCCATTCGGCCAGCCCGAACCCGAAGGCCAGCGCGGCAATACGCCCGATGCCATCGCTCCAGAGAAGGCGGGCCACGGCGCAGGCCAGGCCGTAGAACAGCGCAAGCAGCGCCGGAATGCCCACCACCGCCAGAGGCAGCGCCCAGGCGAAGCTGTCAGCCTCGACCAGTACGGCCCCGCCGATCCACCACAGCCCGGCAAGGAAATAGCCGAAGCCGAACCACCAGCCTGTCGCGAAGGCCGGCATGAGCCGTCGCATCGGGCCGGTGGGGGCGCCCGTCGCGCCATCGAGCAGCCACACCAGCACCGGGAAGGAAACGAAGCAGACCGCGAAGAAATCGAAAGGAGCCTGGGAAAGAACGGCGAGCGCGCCGGCAAGGAAAGCCGTGAGCGCGCGCCGCCACCCCCACAGCAAAATTATCCGCCCTGCAAGGCGCTCCATCGGCGGCCCCTCATCGCGTGAATCACCCACGAAGGTCTATCAGCAAGAGGCCCACGCTCCAATGCCGCCGTCTCAGGCCTGTTCGGTGCGGGCGGCGCGGCGGCGCCGGTCGCCCTTCTGGCTGTGGACGATACGCACACGCTTGACGCGCCTCGGGTCGGCGTCGAGCACGTGGAACTCGAAGCCGGGGATCGCCTGGACAACCTCGCCCCGGGTCGGCACCCGGCCGAGCGTGTTGAAGATCATGCCGCCGATGGTGTCGACATATTCGCCATGCTCGCCGGCGGTGAAATCCTCGCCGATCATCTTGGCCACGTCGTCGATCTCCGCCTTCGCGTCGACCACGAAGACGCCCTCGCCGGTCTGGGTGATCAGCGGCTCTTCCTCGTCGTGCTCGTCCTCGATGTCGCCGACGACCATCTCCACGATGTCTTCGAGCGAAACCAGCCCATCGGTGCCGCCATATTCGTCGATCACCAGCGCCATCTGGGTGCGCGCTGCCTGCATGCGCGCCATCAGGTCGGAGGCCAGCATCGACGGCGGCACGAAAAGAACGGTGCGGATGAGATTCAGCTCTCCGAGCGTGCGCGCCAGGTCGACAGTGGCAAAATCAAGAGCCGCGCCGCCGATCGGCTTCTTGGACGACCTGCCCTTCTTCGTGCGCGCCAGCCTGGTGATGTGGGCGAGAACGTCGCGGATGTGGACCATGCCGCGCGGATCGTCCAGCGTCTCGGCATAGACCGGCATGCGCGAATGGCCCGATTGCTCGAAGACCACCATGAGATCGCCGAGCGTGGTGTTGAGTTCCACCGCTTCGATGTCGGCGCGCGGCACCATCACGTCCTCGACGCGCACCTCGCGCAGCCGCAGAATGTTCTTGAGCATCGCCCGCTCGCCGGGCGAAAAGTCTTCCGCTTCGGTGGCGCTTTCCGCCAGCGCATCGGTCAGATCGTCACGCAGGCTCGAGCCATTACGGGGTCTGAACAGCCCGGCAAGGCGCTCCAGCAGCGAAGGCCGCTGAGAGCCGGGCTCGCTTGCGGCGCTGTTGAGCGCCGCATTGGGACTAGGGTCCTCTTCAGCGCTTTCTGGCGCGGAGGGCGCGCTGCCGACCTCCGATTTGGCGGCAGTGTCTGGTTTCTCGCTCATTGTCGTCCGGTTTGTTGCCTAATCTGTTACGCGTAAGGATCGGGGATCGCAAGTCTTGCGAGCGCACGGCGCTCGAATCCCTCCATCTCCTCCGCCTCCGCGTCGGTCTCGTGATCATAGCCCATGAGATGCAGGAAACCATGGATCACCAGGTGAATAATATGATGCTCGCGTGGCTTGCCTTCCAGTGCCGCTTCGCGCTCGACAGTCTCGGCGGCAAGGATGATGTCGCCCATCATCGGCGGCAGCGGTGCACCGGGCTCGGTGGGAAAGGCCGGAAAGGAAAGCACATTGGTCGGCTTGTCCTTGCCGCGCCATTCCGCGTTCAGCACCTGAACGTGGGCATCGTCCGAAAAGACGAGGCTGAGCTCGGTGCCTGTCGGAGCGGTGGCGCCGGTTTCGGCAAGGGCTGCGGCCACTGCGCGGCGCGCCAGCGCCTCCAGTTCATCCTCGCTGGGCCAGGCGCCAGCCTCCACCATCAGGTCGATCTCGACCGGAAGCGCTGCGGCGCCAATTTCCGCGGTGTTTTCCATCACGTCCCGTCAGCCAATCAGATTTCGGAACCGCCGAGGCCGCGCTCGATCTTGCCGTCGCGCTCATAGGCCCTCACGATCTCCGCAACCAGCGGATGGCGGACCACGTCGCTGTCGTTGAAGCGCACCGTCACCACGCCCGGCACGTTGTCGAGGATGCGCAGCGCCTCGACCAGGCCCGAGCGCGTGTTGGGCGGCAGGTCGATCTGGCTCGGATCGCCGGTCACGATCATGCGCGAGTTCTCGCCCAGGCGGGTCAGGAACATCTTCATCTGCATGGAGGTGGTGTTCTGGGCCTCGTCGAGGATGACGGCGGCATGGGACAGCGTGCGGCCGCGCATGAAGGCCAGCGGCGCGATCTCGATGACCTCGGCGGCAATGGCACGCTCGACCTTGTCGGCAGGCATCATGTCATACAGCGCGTCGTAGAGCGGGCGCAGATAGGGGTCGACCTTCTCCTTCATGTCGCCGGGCAGGAAGCCGAGGCGCTCGCCAGCCTCCACCGCCGGACGCGACAGGATGATGCGCTCGACCATGCCGCGCTCCAGCAGCATGGCGGCGTGCGCCACCGCCAGATAAGTCTTGCCGGTGCCGGCCGGGCCGATGCCGAATACCAGCTCGGCCCGGTCCAGCGCGCGCATATAGGCGTCCTGGTTGAGCGAGCGGGCATAGATGGTGCGCTTGCGCGTAGAGATCTGCGCGGCCGCCACCCTGCCCTTGCGTTCCAGCGTCGGCAAGGTGAGCTGGTCGTCGGGCGCTATGGCCAGGCGTATGGCGCCGTCGACGTCGGATTGGGCGATCTCGGCCCCCTTCTGCAAGATGCCGTAGAGATGGTCCAGCGCGCGGCGGGCCTGCTCGGCCGCGGCAGGATCGCCCTTGATGGTCAGCTTGTTGCCACGCGAGTTGATGTCGACGCCGAGCTTCTGCTCGATACGGGCCAGGTTCTCGTCGAACTGGCCGTAAAGCGCGCTGGCAAGCTTGTTGTCGTCGAAGGTCAGAACGATATGCGCCATGTCCGAGGCCCCTGCGGGCACTTTCTTCGCGTCGGCGTTCAACCGTATCTCCTCATCTCGGCGCCCTCAGACCCGCTCGGCGAACAGGCTGGCATGGCCCGTCTTCGTGATTCTTACCTGGATAATCTCACCAATTCCACCGGCGCCTTCATCAAGGATAACCGGCTGGAGCCAGGGCGAGCGGCCGACGATCTGCCCGGCCTGACGGCCTGGCTTCTCGATCAGCGTCTCGATCGTCTGGCCGACAAGGCTGCCGAGGAAAGCGTTCTGCTGCTCGTTGAGAAGGGCCTGCAGGCGCTGCAAGCGCTCGTCCTTCACCTCTTCGGCGACATGGTCGGCCATTTCGGCGCCCGGCGTGCCGGGGCGCGGCGAATATTTGAACGAGAAGGCCTGCGCGTAGTTCACCGCGCGCACGATCTCCATCGTATCCTCGAAATCGGCATCCGTCTCGCCGGGGAAGCCGACGATGAAGTCGCCCGACATGGCGATGTCGGGTCGCGCCGCCCGGATGCGCTCGATGAGGCGAAGATAGTCGGCCGCGGTGTGCTTGCGGTTCATGGCCTTCAGAATGCGGTCGGAGCCCGCCTGCACCGGCAGGTGCAGATAGGGCATCAGCGACGGCAGGTCGCGATGCGCCTCGATCAGCTCGTCGTCCATGTCACGCGGGTGGCTGGTGGTGTAGCGCAGCCGCGCAATGCCGGGGATCTCGGCCAGGCGCGACAGAAGCCGGCCAAGGCCCCATTCGCTGCCGTCCGGGCCCTCGCCATGCCAGGCATTGACGTTCTGGCCAAGCAGGGTCACCTCGCGCACGCCGGCGGCCGCCAGGCGCTCCGCCTCGGCCACGATCTGCGCGACCGAACGTGACACTTCGGAGCCGCGCGTATAGGGCACCACGCAGAAGGTGCAGAACTTGTCGCAACCTTCCTGCACGGTGAGGAAGGCGGTCACGCCGCGGCCGATGATTTCGGCGCGCCTGGGCTGCGGCAGGTGGTCGAACTTGTCTTCCAGCGCGTATTCGGTCTCCACGACCTTTTCGCCGCCGCGCACCTTCTTCAGCGCTTCGGGCAGGCGGTGGTAGGTCTGCGGCCCGATCACCAGATCGACCGCCGGCGCGCGACGGATGATCTCGCGGCCCTCGGCCTGGGCGACGCAGCCGGCAACGCCGATGACCATTTCGCTGCCATTCCTGGCCCGCTCGGCCTTCAGCTCGCGGATGCGGCCAAGCTCGGAATAGACCTTCTCGGCGGCCTTTTCGCGGATGTGGCAGGTGTTGAGGAGCACCAGGTCGGCCTCTTCGATGGCCGTGGTGGCGACATAGCCGTCAGCGGCCAGCGCATCCGACATGCGCTGGGAATCGTAGACGTTCATCTGGCAGCCATAGGTCTTGACGAAAACCTTCTTGGCCACACCCGCCGCCCCTTCAAGGGTCTCGGCACCGTCCTGAGAAATCTGCTCCAGTTCCATGTCGCGGCTTCTAACGCTTTTCGATGGCAAAAAACAGACCAATCTTGACCGCGCGGCCCCGCTGGCCAAGCCGCGACCCTGTCACGACCGGGGCCCGCGCAGGGCCCGCTGCATCATCGTCCTGACCTGCGCTTCCATGCGGCGCGCGGTCTCCTTGCGGTTGGTGCCGGCCGAGAAGGCGACCGGCTCCCCGAAATGCACCTCCACATCCACCGCGCCTTCGGCGAGCAGGAGCTTGATGTGCGGCAGCAGGTCCTGGTCGCCGATCCAGGCGGCGACGCGGCGGTGCTGGCGACCCATGGGCAATCCGTGCAGGCGCGTGTAGCTGATCGCCACCGGCTGGATGAAAACCTGCTCGACCTCGCCTTCGTCGATGGCAAGTGCCGCGGCGCCGAACAGCGTGCTCTTGAACGGCAGGATGAGGTTGCCGTCGCCCGTCGTGCCCTCCGCGAAAAGCACTATCGCGTCGCCGGCTGCCAGGCGCGTGGCAATTTCGCTCGCTTGCTCGCCGGATTTGCGCTTGCGCTCGCGCTCGACGAAGACGCAGCGCTGCAGCCGCGCCATCCAGCCGATGAGCGGCCAGCGTGACATCTGCGACTTGGCGATGAAGGACACGTCGTTGAACGACGCCAGCACCATCACGTCGGTCCAGGAAATGTGATTGGCGGCAAGCAGCAGCGGCCGCACCGGGGCGATTGTGCCGTGGACATGAACCCGGAAACCCAGCGCGCGCACGATGAGGCCATGGCACCAGCGCCGCAGCCGGTTCGGCTGATAGAGGCCGGTCCTCATGCCGAGCGAAACCAGCGGCAACAGTGCGGCCAGGCCCATCGCCACCCAGAGGAACGCCAGCCATATCCGGATCGAAGTGATCATGCGCCGCGCAGTTCCTTCAGCCTGCTCTCATATGGCGGCTAGCGGAGATCCCGGCGCATGACAAGAGCGCCATTGGCGCCGTTGCCGCCGGTGCGGTAGTAGTCGGCGCGCTTGCCGACCTCGCGAAAACCGAGCCCCCGGTAGAGCGCGATGGCGGCGGCATTGGTCTCGTCCACCTCGAGGAACAGCGCCTCGGCGCGCTGGGAGTGAAGTTCGCGCAGCACCGCATCCATCAGCCGCCAGCCGAGCCCCTGCCGCCGGTGCGAACGCGCCACCGCCACGGTCAGGATTTCGCCCTCGCCGGCCACCAGCCGCGCCAAGACGAAGCCGATGGGCGGGCCCTTGCCGCGGCCGACCTCGCGCGCGGCAAAGCCGAACACGGTTTCCTGCGCCAGGAGATCGGCGAACTCGCCCCCCGTCCACGGCCGTACGAAATCCTCGCGGTGCAGCGTGGAAATCGCATCGCTGTCCCTGACGGTCAGCGGCTCCAGCGAAAACTCGCGCGAGGTGACGAAGGGGATGCGCATCAGCCGCTCCTCGGCAGGACGAAGCCTGCCTGCGGCTTGGCGTCCGGCTCGCGCAGATAAAGCGGTTTCGGGCGCTCGCCGGGCTCCTTGCCCGCAGCCAGGCGCGCATAGGTGCCGATGTCGGCCGTCGATCCGAGTGGGCCGACGCGATTGTTCTGCCCAGGCAGGGCGGCGGCAATCATTTCCGCCGCAGTGCCGGCAAGGGCAGCGGAGTGTTCGGTCGCCAGCAACGTCGCGCGTTCGAGGTCGATCACCGCCGGGGCGAAAAGAACTGCGCCGACATTGTCGTAGACTGCGGCCTGAATTTCGCCGCGACCGCCGTCGAGCGCGGTTAGCACGGTGCGGGCCCCATGCAGCGCCCGCGCCTCGGCGGCCAGCGCCTCAAGGGTGTTCACGCCGATAGCCGGAACGTTGAGCGCCAGCGCAAGGCCGCGCGCCGCCGAGACGCCGACGCGCACACCCGTGAAGGAGCCCGGGCCGACCGAGACGGCGACGGCGCCGAGATCGGAAAAGCCCACGCCCGCCGCCTTCATCGCCTCCTCGATCACGCCCATCAGGTGCTCGGCGTGGCCCTTGCCGAGATCGAGCACCTGGCGGCCGAGCTCCTGCCCCGCCCCCGCGTCGTAGACGCAGGCAGCGCAGAGCCGGGCCGAGCAATCGATGGCGAGAAGCTTCATCGGAGGCGTGACCTTCGGGCGACTATTTGGTCGCCGCCCGGTCGCGCGCCTTCAGCTCCAGCCGGCGCCGGTGCAGCACCGGCTCGGTATAGCCGTTGGGCTGCTCGCGGCCCTTGAAGACGAGATCGCAGGCGGCCTGGAAGGCGATGGAATTGTCGAAGTCGGGGGCCATCGGCCGGTAGAGCGGATCGCCCTCATTTTGCCGGTCGACCACCGCTGCCATGCGCTTCATCGTCTCCATCACCTGCTCATGCGTGACCACGCCGTGATGCAGCCAGTTGGCGAGGTGCTGCGAGGAGATGCGCAGCGTGGCGCGATCTTCCATCAGGCCGACATCGTTGATGTCCGGCACCTTGGAGCAGCCGACGCCCTGGTCGATCCAGCGCACGACATAGCCGAGGATTCCTTGCGCGTTGTTGTCGATCTCGTGCTGGATTTCCTCCGGCGTCCAGTTGGGCCGCACGGCCACCGGCACCGACAAAATGTCGTCGAGCTTGGCGCGCGGCCGGTTCTTCAGCTTCTCCTGCACCGCTTGCACGTCGACCTTGTGGTAGTGCGTGGCGTGCAACGTCGCCGCCGTCGGCGAAGGCACCCAGGCGGTGTTGGCGCCGGCCTGCGGGTGCGCGATCTTCTGCTCCAGCATCGCCGCCATCAGGTCCGGCATGGCCCACATGCCCTTGCCGATCTGGGCGCGGCCGGAAAGCCCGCACTCCAGGCCGATGTCGACATTCTGCGCCTCGTAGGCGGAGATCCATGCCGCCTGCTTCATGTCGCCCTTGCGGATCATCGGACCGGCTTCCATCGAGGTGTGGATCTCGTCGCCGGTGCGATCGAGGAAGCCGGTGTTGATGAACACCACCCGGTCCTTCGCGGCGCGGATGCACTCCTTGAGGTTGACGGTGGTGCGCCGTTCCTCGTCCATGATGCCGATCTTGATCGTGTTCGGCGCCATGCCGAGCAGTTTTTCGACGCGCTCGAACAGCTCGACGGCAAAGGCTGCTTCCTCCGGCCCGTGCATCTTGGGCTTGACCACATACATGGAGCCGGCGCGGGAATTGGCGCGGCGGCCGTTCGGCCCGACGTCATGCAGCGCGATGAGCGCGGTGACGGCCGCATCCATGATGCCCTCGGGTACCTCGTTGCCGTCGCGGTCGAGAATGGCCGGATTGGTCATCAGGTGGCCGACATTGCGCACCAGCATCAGCGAGCGGCCGGGCAGCACGAGCTTGCCGCCGTCAGGCGCGGTGTATTCGCGATCGTCGCTGAGCCTGCGCGTGAGGCTTTTGCCGCCCTTTTCGAAGGTCTCGGCAAGGTCGCCCCGCATCAGGCCGAGCCAGTTGCGGTAGGCCAGCACCTTGTCCTCGGCATCGACGGCCGCGACCGAATCCTCGCAGTCCTGGATCGTGGTCAGCGCCGCTTCCAGCACGAGGTCGGCGATGCCGGCCGGGTCGGTCTTGCCGATGATGCTGTTGCGGTCGATGACGATCTCGACATGCAGGCCGTTCTTCGTGAGCAGCACCGCAGAAGGTGCGGACGCCTCGCCGCGATAGCCGACGAACTGCGCCGGGTCGGCCAGGCCGGTTTCGCCGACGGCCAGCTTTCCATCCTTCACGGTGAGCGGGCCGGCCTCTGTCCACGAGCCCGACTGCAACGGCGCCGAGGCATCGAGGAAATTGCGGCCCCAGGCGATGACCTTTTCGCCGCGCTTGGGGTTGTAGCCCTTGCCCTTATCCGCGCCATCCGTCTCGGGGATCGCGTCGGTGCCGTAGAGCGCGTCATACAGCGAGCCCCAGCGGGCGTTGGCGGCATTGAGCGCATAGCGCGCATTCATGATCGGCACGACGAGCTGCGGGCCGGCAACCGTCGCGATTTCCGGATCGACGCTCCCGGTGGCGATCTGGAAGTCCGGTCCTTCTTCGACGAGATAGCCGATCTCCTTCAGGAAGGCGCGGTAGGCGGCCATGTCGGAGGGCGCACCGTTTTCCCGGTGCCAGGCATCGATCCGTTTCTGGATCTCGTCGCGTTTGGCCAGAAGAGCGCGGTTTTTGGGCGCAAGCTCGTGCACGATCTCCGACACCCCGGCCCAGAACGCATCGATGCCGACAAATCCGGTTCCCGGCAAAGCCTCCTGCGCCACGAAATCGTGAAGCTCCCGGGCAATCCTCAATCCCGACGCTTCGATCATACCGCTCATATTCCTCTCCTGATGCCTTCCGGGCGGACCAGTTAAGCCCGGCCCCGCTCAATAGTTCCGCGGCCTTTGACCACGTTGGTGGGGCAGGGTCAATTCATCCGCGGGTTTACCGGGCCGCAGGCGCATAATAATACGCGCGAAACAGGCTTGGATGAACCTGTCCTTCAGACTGCAATGCGCGGGCGGCCGGTGGCGACGGCCAGAATATGCGCCTCGATGAACATGCGCTGGCCGTCCACCATCGAGGCGCGCACATCATGCGTGACCTCGATCTCGGCGGCGTCGGTGCCGGCATCCAGCGCGCGCTGGGCGGCAATCTTGCGGATCTCGGCATCGGCCACGCGAATGGCCTCTTCCTCGTCCAGAAAATCGCGGATGTCGTCGCCCGAAGCGACGCGGAATAGCCCTTCCTTCGGTTGGCTGACGCGAGCCTCGGCCGAAATGCGCACCTGGCCCACCACGGCGCCCAGCGCATTGGCCACGTCCGTATCCTGCGGCACGACGCAGCCGTTGCCGACGAAGCCCGGCAAGTTCGCGTAATGCAGCGGCGCGGAGGCGCCGAGGCCGATCACCGGGCGGTCCAGCGCGACAGCAAACCGGGCGATGCCGCCCTGGCCGTCCACCGCGCGCTGCACCAGCGCGTGGGCGACCGTTGCGGCGCCGTCCAGCCCGTCCTCGGCGAAGGCGGTTTCGAGGATCGCCTCGGCAGAGTTGCGTGTGACGGCCAGCAGCACTCTTTCCGCAAGCGCTTCCGGCGTCTCGCCGATCGGCTGGCCGCGACCGTCGCGCTTGCGGGCGAAAATCTCGGCGCCAAGGCGGGCGGCCGCTACGTTCCAGTTGGTCTGGCGGCCGAGCGTATGGGCGGCATCCGACGGCGTGAAGCCGACGACATGCACCAGCCCGCGCCCCACAAGCCGGTTGAGCGTGGCGTTCTGCGCGGTCGAGGTGAGCAGCTTGTCAAGCGGCAGCGGCACGGGGCCGATCGCCTCGTAGAGCTTGGCTTCCGGCGCGGTGAGGCCGGCTGCGAGGCGCTCCGGCACGCCGGTGCGCATGGCAAAGCGGCCGTCCATGCGGCCGGGGTTGGGCGCACGCAGCTGCCGCTCGAGCTGGCCCAGCACCGCCTCGCCATGGTCGACGGCGGCAAGCGACAGCGGCACGACGCGGCGGGGGCCCAGCGTGATGCGCGGGGCCAGCCCGCCATCCTCCAGCCCGACTTCCGAATCCCCGCCGAGGCCAAAGGTGCGCATGGCGACCGCCTCGACCATGGTGCGAAAGCCGCCCACGGTGGCGCCTTCGGGGTCGAGCCGGGGGCGGCCATGATCGAGCACGGCGACGTCCGTCGTGGTGCCGCCGATGTCCGACACGACCGCGTTGTCGAGGCCGGTCATGTGGCGGGCGCCGACGAGGCTGGCGGCGGGGCCGGACAAGATCGTCTCGATCGGACGCTGGCGGGCGAAGGCGGCCGAGACCAAAGCGCCATCGCCGCGCACCACCATCAGTGGCGCCTTGATGCCGCGCGCGACCAAAAATCCTTCGGTGGCGGCGACCAGCCGGTCGATCATCGAGATCAGCCGCGCGTTGAGCAGCGTGGTCAGCGCCCGGCGCGGGCCGCCGAGCTTTGCCGAAAGCTCGTGGCTGGCGGTGACGGGCAGGCCGGTTCTTTCGCGGATGAGGTCGCGCGCGGCGATTTCGTGGGCCGGGTTGCGGGTGGCGAAGTAGGCGCAGACCGCAAAGCCCGATACCGTTTTCTCCAGCTCCGGCAGCGCCGCCTCCAGCGCGGAAAGGTCGAGCGGCGCGGCATTGCCATGCACGTCATGCCCGCCGCCGCAAAACACCACCGGGTCGGTGCCGAGCGCGGTCTTGAGCCCATCGCGGGCGAGTTCGGCCTCCGAAAAGCCGATCATGACCAGCGCCACGCGCCCGCCCTGCCCCTCGACCAGAGCGTTGGTGGCAAGCGTGGTGGACATCGACACCAGCTTTATGCCGGCCGGGTCGGCCTTGGCCTGCCCCAGCACCGCATCGACCGCGCCGGAAATGCCGACCGCCAGATCGTGCCGCGTGGTGAGCGACTTTGCCTTGGCGGTGACGCCCGCGCTCTCCGACCACAACACCGCGTCGGTATAAGTGCCGCCGGTATCGATGCCCAGAAAAAGGGGGCCGAGCAACAGCGGGGACGACGGCGTGGGCTTTTGGGTCATGTCGCGGGCATTCCGGGGCGGTTGAACTCGCCCCTGCCCTTAGCCCACAAAGCCCGGCCACGGAAGCACCGCAAGGTTGAGCCAGCGCGGGTCAGGTCCTGTCGCTACCACGCCCGGCTTTTGTCCCCTTCTTTTGTCGTCGGCAGGCATCTCTCCTGACAGCAAGTTGTCAGGAGCTGTCAGTTATGCTGCGGCATCAATCAAGGGAGGGACGAATGCGCGACCAGGGTTTTGCCGATTTCGATTTCCTGATCGGGGAATGGAACATCACCAATGAATGCCTCAACGAGCGGCTGACCGGCTGCACCGAATGGCACAGTTTTCCGGCCACGGCGCGCGTGGAAAAGGTGATGGATGGCGGCGGCAATCTCGACCAGATGTTCGTGCCCGCGCGCGGCTTCACCGGCATGACGCTGCGCCTCTACAACCCCGAGACAAGACTTTGGTCGCTCTACTGGTCCGACACCAAATCGCACCGGCTGTTTCCGCCGACGGTGGGAAAATTCGAAAACGGTCGCGGCGAATTCTATGGCGACGATGTCGAGGGCGGAAAGCCGGTGCGCGTGCGGTTTTTATGGACGGCGGGAGAAAACCCGCGCTGGGAACAGGCGTTTTCGACGGACGACGGGGAGAGTTGGGAGGTGAATTGGGTGATGAGGTTTGAGAGGGGGTAACGGATAGCTTGACGACCGGGCGGCCCTGGCTTCGCCCGAACCTTTTGGCTTGACGCCCAGCGAAGTGGCGGGATTTCAACGGGTTGGCTGATGTCGCGCGGCGAGCGTCGGCTCGACAGAGCTAGAGAGTGGGATTTCTTGTCCACGCTTGGTCTGCCGACACCAAGAAGGCATCGATTTGACTGCATGACGTTCTCCCTCAAAGTTTCTGATTACCCCCTAAGAGCCCTGTCTTTGGGAGAGCAGTACCCACTACTACTGTAACTGTGCCTGACCAATCAGTTTACCTTAACACAAGGGCTGGATGTTTTTGACCGAGACATTACTATGCGTCATAAAGATCGGGGGTTGATATGATAGCTGCGAAGATTGAGTTTGCATTCGGAAATCTTAGCTTCTCTGCTGAAGGTACGGAGGCTTGGCTTTCGGCACAGCTAGAAAAGGTAATCGAGGCCGCACCGGCGCTTGGGCAATTGAAGGGCGCCTCGCATACAGACAACTCCGAGGGCGAGAATGGCGTTCAATCCGTTGGCGCCGAGTTCACGACCTCGTTGGCAGCACACATAAAGACCAAGGGTGGCGACACTAACCAAGTGAAGCGCTTCCTAGCGACCGCCGACTGGCTCCGACAAAGAGGGGCAACCCCATTGAATTCGGGCGCAGTGGCTAAGGCTCTCTCGTCAAATCACCAGAAGAAACTCTCTAATCCTGCCGATTGCCTCAATAAACTTGTCTCCAAAGGCTTTTGCGAAAAGAACGGTGACGGTTTCTTCATCACTCCAGATGGCCTTAAGGATCTTGGCTACCAGTGATTGATTCGTCAAAGGCATTTGCTCCACTTCCAACAGGTCTCCGCGATCCATTGCTAGAGGAGTACAGGGCCATTATTCAGAATTTCGCCGAGCACCGATGGGGGCCGTCGGAACTTAGTGGCGGGCGCTTTTGTGAGATCGTCTATACTATCCTCGATGGATACGCTTCGGGCGCTTACCCCAACGCTCCTTCGAAGCCAGGCAATTTCGTGACTGCTTGCCGCCAGTTGGAGGCACACACCCACGTGCCTCGCAGCTTTCAAATTCTAATCCCTCGAATGTTACCCCCTCTGTATGAAGTGCGAAACAACCGTGGGGTTGGCCATGTTGGAGGGGATGTTGATCCCAACCACATGGATGCCACAGTGGTGGTCGGCATATGTAACTGGATTATGGGCGAACTAGTCAGAGTCCTGCACGCACTGAACATCCAGGATGCACAGGCGCTGGTGGATATGCTGGCGGAACGTGATGTGCCACTCGTTTGGCAAGGCGGAGGAGTTAAGCGCGTATTAGATCCAAAGCTGTCGCTGCATGATCAGATTCTGATCCTACTCGCCTCCTCTCCTGTTCCCGTAGAGGCCGAGACTCTAAGGGAATGGACCATGTATAAGAACAAAGGCTATTTTACGAAATTGCTCTCTCGCATGGTCGAGGATCGTTACGTATACATCGCACCTAGCCGGGAGATACAACTCCTACCCCCAGGCTCCCTGTACACTTCAAAGTTGCTCGCCAAACGGAATGTCAAACTTGGCTAGATTTTTGAATTTCTGAATGGCTCGGCTGGGTTGGTCCACAAAAAATATAGCTGGCGCATAAATCAGATCATCGGCGCAGGTGTCTGTAGAGCATAGCCGTAAGCTTTTTTTGATGCATCGCGCCAACCTCTTCGAACCACAAGGGCGCTAGACGCCGGTCTTCCTGCCTGCTCCAGGCGCCACGGTTGGACAGGCTCATCCTTCGACGGGCTCAGGATGAGGGGGAGGCAGTGCATGGAGGTCACCATCTACATCCTGCGCTGCTCGGACGGCTCCTACTACACCGGTCTGACCAAGCAGGAGGTCGAGGCGCGGGTCTGGGAGCACAATGAGGGTATCTACGACGGATACACATCCAAACGGCGGCCGGTGGATCTGGTGTTCACCGAAACCTATGACCGGATCATCGATGCGATTGCGCGGGAGCGGCAGATCAAGGGCTGGTCGCGCGCCAAGAAGGAAGCGCTGATCGCGCTCGCCTATGAGAGGCTGCCGGAACTGGCCAGCAGGAAGAAAAGATAGCTGGAGCCACCCCCGTGGTTCGAGGCTCCGTTCCGCTTCGCTCCACTACGCACCTCACCATGAGGGTGGGGGCGTGCCGCCTCGCTCAATGTTGAAGGGGCGTGCCACGGCGCTCAACCTTGATTGTGGGGGCGTACCGCCGCCTTTCTTGAGGGTGGAGGTTGCGCCAACCTCCCTCATCCTGAGGAGGTGGCGATAGCCGCCGTCTCGAAGGACGCACCTGATCATGAGGGCGGTGCCGCATGCTCCCATGAGAGCAGCAAGCCGTGACAAGCATGCCAACGTTGAAGGTTAGCGCAGCGGCGTTCCAGTAGCCCTCATGGTGAGGTGCCCGGCCCGCAGAGCGCTGATCATGTTCCGAAAGCCCGCAAGGCCGGGCCTCGAACCACGAGGGCGCTAGGCGCCCTAGTTATCACCCATCTTCAGCGCCTGGATAAACGCTTCCTGCGGGATATCCACCTTGCCGAACTGGCGCATGCGCTTCTTGCCTTCCTTCTGCTTTTCCAGAAGTTTTCGCTTGCGCGACACGTCGCCACCGTAACATTTGGCAGTCACGTCCTTGCGCAGCGCCGAGATGGTTTCGCGCGCGACGATGCGGCCGCCGATGGCCGCCTGGATCGGGATCTTGAACATGTGCTGCGGGATCAGCTCCTTCAGCTTCTCGCACATGACGCGGCCGCGCTTTTCGGCGGCCGTGCGGTGCACCAGCATGGAGAGCGCGTCCACCGGCTCGTCATTGACCAGGATCGACATCTTCACCAGGTCGCCCTCCCGATAGTCGGTGAGGTGGTAGTCGAAGCTGGCATAGCCCTTTGAGATCGACTTCAGCCGGTCGTAGAAGTCGAACACGACCTCGTTGAGCGGCAGGTCGTAGACCAGCATGGCGCGCTTGCCGACATAGGAAAGGTCGGCCTGGATGCCGCGCCTGTCCTGGCACAGCTTCAGGATGCTGCCGAGATAGTCGTCGGGGGTCAGGATGGTGGCGCGGATCCACGGCTCCTCGATGTGGTCGATCTTGACCACGTCGGGCATGTCGGCCGGGTTGTGCAGCTCCTTGACCGTGCCGTCGGTCATGACCATGCGGTAGACGACGGAGGGCGCGGTGGCGATGAGGTCGAGGTTGAACTCGCGCTCCAGCCGCTCCTGGATGATTTCCAGGTGCAGCAGGCCGAGGAAGCCGCAGCGGAAGCCGAAGCCGAGCGCCGCTGAGGTTTCCATCTCGTAGGAGAAACTGGCGTCGTTGAGGCGCAGCTTGCCCATGGCCGCGCGGAGATCTTCAAAGTCGGCGGCGTCGACCGGGAACAGGCCGCAGAACACAACCGGCTGGGCAGGTTTGAAGCCCGGCAGGGCCTGAGCGGTGGGGCGGCGGTCTTCGGTGATGGTGTCGCCGACGCGGGTGTCGGCCACTTCCTTGATCGAGGCGGTGATGAAGCCGAACTCGCCGGGGCCGATCTCGTCGGCCTGGATCATCTTCGGGGTAAAGAAGCCGGTGCGCTCGACCGGATACTTTGCGCCGGTGCCCATCATGCGGATGGTCTGGCCCTTCTTGAGCACGCCGTCGATGACGCGCACCAGCACGATGACGCCGAGATAGGCGTCGTACCAGCTATCGACCAGCATGGCTTTCAGCGGGGCGGTGCGGTCGCCCTCGCGCGGGGGCGGAAGCTGGTGGACGATGGCCTCCAGCACGTCCTCGATGCCGAGGCCGGTCTTGGCCGAGATGTAGACGGCCTGGGAAGCGTCGATGCCGATGACCTCTTCCACCTGCTCCTTGACGCGCTCGGGCTCGGCGGCGGGCAGGTCGATCTTGTTCAGCACCACGACGATCTCGTGGTTCTTGTCGATGGCCTGGTAGACGTTGGCCAACGTCTGCGCCTCGACGCCCTGGGAGGCGTCGACGACGAGGAGCGAGCCTTCGCAGGCAGCCAGCGACCGCGAGACCTCATAGGCGAAGTCGACGTGGCCGGGCGTGTCGATGAGGTTGAGGACGTATTCCTCGCCGTTGCGGGCCTTGTAGTTGAGGCGCACGGTCTGCGCCTTGATGGTGATGCCGCGCTCCTTCTCGATATCCATGTTATCGAGAACCTGCTCCTTGCCGGCCATTTCGCGCGCGTCGAGGCCCCCGGTCATCTGGATGAGCCGGTCGGCGAGCGTGGACTTGCCATGGTCGATATGGGCGACGATGGAGAAATTGCGGATGTGATCAAGCGCTGTGGTCATGGGCGCGCATTTAGCAGGGGCCAGAACCTTCCACAAGCGCCGCGAAGGAGAAGCCGCGCGGCACGTGCTCAATCATAGGTGAGGTCGGACGCCTTGCCGCCGAAGACGCGGTAGGCATAGAGCGAATAGCCCAGGATGACCGGCAGCACGAACAGCGTGCCGACCAGGATGATGGCGAGGCTCTCGGTGGCCGCCGCCGCCTGCCAGATGGTCAGCTTTTCGGGCACGACGTAGGGGTAGAACGACCAGGCGAGCCCGGCAAAGCCGAGCGCGAAGATGGCCGCCAGCGTGAGGAAGGGCAGGATGGCGTGGCGGTCGCGCTCCTTGGGCAGATGAAAGGTCTGCCACCACAGCCAGACGAACAGGATGGCCGAAACGATGGGCAGCGGGGCGAGATAGATCATGTCGGGCAGCACGAACCAGCGCTCGAAGATGCGCTGGCTGGCCAAGGGTGTCGCCATGGACACCGCCACCATGCCGAGCGCGGTGAGCACCAGCGCGCGGCGCAGCCAGTGCACGGCCCTTTCCTGCAGCGGGCCCTCCGTCTTGTAGATCAGCCAGGCAGCGCCCATGGCAGCGTAGGAGGCCGCCAGGCACAGCGCCACCAGCAGCCCGAAGGCGAAGGCGGCAGCACCCCTTTGCAGCCCCAGCACATAGACGCCCAGCATGTAGCCCTGCGCCAGCGAGGCGATCAGCGAGCCGGAGAAGAAGATGGTGTTCCAGCGGCGCTTGCGGTGGGAGGGCACCTTGGCGCGGAAGTCGAACGCCACGCCGCGCAGGATGAGGCCGAACAGAAGCAGGAAGACGGGGATGTAGAGCGCGCTGAGGATGACGCCGTGGGCGTAGGGAAAGGCGGCCAGCAGAAGCCCCGCCGCCAGCACCAGCCAGGTTTCGTTGGCGTCCCAGAACGGGCCTATGGCCGAGATCATCACATCCTTCTCATGGTCGTCGGCAGCGGCAAAGAGGATGCCGATGCCGAGGTCGAAGCCGTCGAGAACGACATAGATGAGGATGGACAGGCCCATCAGGCAGGCGAAGACGAAGGGCAGTATGGTGGGCCAGTCGTAGCTCATGGTTCATGTCTCCCCTTCGCTTGGTGGTCAGGCAGTGCCGCCGCCATGACGCTCACTCCGTGCCGTGCACCGGCTGCGACAGCGGCCGGTCGAGCACGCCCGGCAGCGGCGACTGGTCGCCATCCCTGGCCGCCTTCATCGACAGATGCACCAGCGTGCCCATGTAGACGACGATCAGTATGAGATAGAGGATGAGGTAAAGCGTGAGGGTGAGCGCCACATGACTGCCGGCGACCGGCCCCAGCGCGTCCTGCGTCGTCAGCACGCCGGTGACCAGCCAGGGCTGGCGGCCGATCTCGGTGACATACCAGCCGGCCAGCGTGGCCACCCAGCCGGAAATCGTCATCGGCACCAGCACATAGGCAAGCCATCTGGGCAGGTCGCGGCGGCGCCACAGGAACCAAGCGGCGAGCCAGGATACGACCAGCATGACGATGCCCGTGCCGACCATGAGCCGGAAGCCCCAGAACACCGGCGACACCGGCGGGTGGTTGCCCACGAAATCGTTGAGGCCCGGCACGATGCCGCTGGCGCTGTGGCGCAGGATGAGGCTGGCGCCGTTGGGGATGGTGATCTCGTATCTGTTCTCGCGCGCCTTCTCGTCCGTGATGGCAAACAGCACCAGCGGCACGTTGGGCCGCGTTTCCCAGTTGGCCTCCATGGCCGCGACCTTCTGCGGCTGGTGCTCCAGCGTGTTGAGGCCGTGCAGGTCGCCGGCGTAGATCTGGATCGGGATGAGGACGGCGGCGGTGTAGACGCCGGTGCGCAGCGCCTTCCACATGGAATCCGAGCGATCGCCGGCAAGATAGCGCAGCGCCGAAAGGCCGGCGATGAAGAAGGACACGGTGAGGCCCGAGGCCAGCAGCATGTGGACCAGCCGGTAGAGGAATGACGGGTTGAAGACGATCGCCCACCAGTCGGTGGCGTAGGCGACGCCATCGCGAAGCTCGAAGCCCACCGGCGTCTGCATCCAGGAGTTCAGCGCCAGGATCCAGAAGGCCGAGACGGTGGTGCCGAAGGCGACCAGCACGGTGGCGGCGGTGTGGACCTTGTTGGACACGCGGCGGAAGCCGAACAGCATGATGCCCAGGAACACCGCCTCCAGGAAGAAGGCGGTCAGGATCTCGTAGGCCAGCAAGGGACCTGCGATGTTGCCGACATGCTCCATGTAGCCGGGCCAGTTGGTGCCGAACTGGAAGGTCATGGTGACGCCGGTGACGACGCCGATGGCGAAGGACAGCGCAAAGACCTTCACCCAGGTGAAGTAGGCGCGCATCCAGGCCGGATCGGAGGTGGCGTTGTAGCGGAGCTTGAAGAAGAGGAGGACCCAGCCAAGGGCGATGGTGATGGTCGGAAACAGGATGTGAAACGAAATGTTCGCAGCAAACTGTATGCGCGACAGCATCAGCGGGTCCATGAAGCATGCTCCTGCTCTCCCCCGAAAGGCAAGATAGGGCAACGGCGGCAAACGGTCAAAGCGGCGGGGTGGCGCAGAGGCAGGACGTGCCGATCGCTCTTCCGCCGGATGTCTCAGGCCGCGTGGACTTCCACCGTGACATGCGACAGCCGCGGCAGGTCGACGAGCAGCGCCTTGTAGGATTCGGGCGACATGGGCTGCGCTGAGACGATGGAGACGACGAGCCCCAGATGGCCGGGGCCGAGCCGCCAGAGATGAAGGTCGGTTACGCGGTCGCCATCGCGCTCCAGCCGTTCGCGCACATTGCGCGCCAGCCCCGGATCGCCACGGACATCGAGCAGCACCGCGCCCGAAGCGCGCAGCAGGCCAAATGACCAGCTGGCGATGACCACGGCACCGACGATGCCCACCATGGCGTCCATCCACAGCCAGCCGAAGAAGCGCCCGCCGAGAAGCCCGAGGATGGCCAGCACCGAGGTCAGGGCATCGGCCAGCACATGCAGGTAGGCCGAGCGCAGATTGTGATCGTCATGGGCGTGGGCATGGGCATGGCGATGCTCGTGGCCGGGCTCGTCATGGTGGGTGTGATGGTGATGCCGGGCCGACAGCAGCCAGGCGCTGGCCAGATTGACCGCAAGGCCCAGAACCGCGACCGCGATGGCCTCGTCGAAACGGATCGGCACCGGATGGGCGAGGCGCAACGCGGATTCGACGCCGATCAGCACCGCCACGATGGCCAGCACGATGGCGCTGGTGTAGCCGGCGAGCTCGCCGAACTTGCCGGTGCCGAAGGTGAAGCGCTCGTCATGCGCATGGCGGCGCGCGAGCGCGTAGGCCGCGGCAGCGATGGCGAGCACCCCGACATGGGTGGACATGTGGAACCCGTCGGCCAGGAGCGCCATGGAGCCGAACGCCAGGCCGGCGACGATTTCGCCCACCATCATGACCAGTGCGAGCCCGACCACGATGAAGGTGCGGCGCGCATTGCGGTCGTGATGCTCGCCGAGGAAGAGGTGGTCGTGGGTGAATCGTTCGTCTTCGGGCAGCGTGTTCATGGCCGGCCTCTCAAGGGCATCCGGTGATCTCGCGGAACACCGGATCTCCGGGTCGTTGACGTGGCTCGTGCGGATAAGCTTATCCCCGTTGTAGGATACGGCAAGGCTACCTGCCCGCTCGGTTGCCAGTGGCAGAAATTTGCGATGGCGCATCGGCAGGTGTCGAACACAAACACGGTCTGGCGGCTCAACGTGCCTCAGCCTCTTGCCATGCTTCCTCGGGACCTCGGCCGGGGCCAAGGGCCGAGAGAGTTGTCATATGAACCCACCGAAGCCATATTCCACCTGACAACTAACTCGAATGAGGCGGGCGACATGGCCGAGGACAGGACCGGGGCGGAAGGGCGGTTGCTGCCGACGCTCGAAGCCCTGATCGATTCACAGAAGCGTATGTTGGCGTCGCTCGCGACGGTCACAGACAGGTTCGATAGAATCGACACGGAGATGGTGAAGCTCACCAGGCAGGGCTTGAAGCTGCAATCGGAGCTTTCGAGTTTCCGGGCCGACATCACCGCTGGGCTCGATGCCGTCGGCCGCCGCCTCGAGGAACTCGAGCATCTCGCCGACCACAACGCAATCGAGATCAAGGCTGCCAGGTTTGAGATCGTTGCCCAGCAGAACGAAATCCTGAATGCATTGCAGGTCGGCCTGAGCAACCTTGGTGACGCCAGCGACATCAGGGATCGCCTGGACGAGCTCGAGAGGCGTGCCGGGCCTTAGTGTCTCGAAGACGAACGCAGTCTGCCCCTTCGCCGAACTATCCCTTCCTGGCTCGCCCTTCGGGCTCTCAAGTCGGGATGAGCGAGGTTTGCGCTGCTGCTCAGCGCCATTGCCTTCAGCGGCGCAGCCTTCCTGAAGGCGATGTAGGCGGGCTCTTCCTCTCCGTGGAAGTGGCGCTTGAACGCCGCCTGCCCTTGCAGGTTGAAGACCCGTCGGTGGACATGCGCCGATCTGTAGGCGCCGTGGAACATGGCCCGCCAGAAGCCGCTTTCCGCGCCGGGCCTGTGGCTCTGGGCATGCGGCCCAACATCCGCGGCCGCTTCCACACACCGTGCAGCAGGCCGGTCAGATCGCCAGGCCGTCTCGCGCAACAGGCTGGGCCAGGCTACACCGAGCGCGTGATGCCACCGTCGATGCGGATGTTCTGACCGGTGATGTAGCTCGACTTCTCGCTCGCCAGGAAGGCAATGAGCTCCGAAACCTCCTCCACGCGGCCGTAGCGGCCCATGGGGATGCGCTCGCGCCGCTCGCCGGTTTCGGGCAGGCTGTCGATGAAGCCCGGCAGCACGTTGTTCATGCGCACGTTGTCGGGCGCGTATTTGTCGGCGAAGAGTTTTGTGAAGGCGGCGAGGCCGGCGCGGAACACGCCCGAGGTGGGAAACAGTGCCTCCGGCTCGAAGACGGCATAGGTCGAGATGTTGACGATGGAGCCCGATTTCTGCGCCTGCATGACCGGCGTGACCAGGCGCGCCATGCGCACGGCGTTGAGCAGATAGGTCTCCATGCCGAGATGCCAGTCCTCGTCGCTGATCTCCAGCACCGGCGCGCGCGGCCCATGGCCGGCGCTGTTGACCACGGCGTCGATGCGACCCCACTTCTGCATCGTGGCATCCACGAGGCGCTTGAGGTCGTCATTGGAGCGGTTGGAGCCGGTGACGCCGATGCCGCCGAGCTTTTCGGCCAGCGCGGCGCCCTTGCCCGACGACGACAGGATCGCGACCTGGAACCCCTCCTCGGCGAGCTTGCGCGCGGCATCCGCGCCCATGCCGCTGCCGCCAGCGGTGATGATGGCCGTCTTCAGTTCCGACATGCTTTTCCCCCACTCCCTCCGGCGGCCGCGCAGCGCGCGGCGGCACGATCCATATCGACAAGAGGTATCCGCGCCGGCGCTGCCCGGCAATCCGCTGGACCAGCAGGCGGGCGGCCCTGGCGGCAAGGCCGCCATCTTGACGGCGCGCGGCGGCTTTGCCAGACATCGCGGGGACGGGCCGGAGTTTCCAGCCGGGTGCCGATGTGGCGCCCCGCGCCATGTCTGCGGAGAACGAGTTGAGCCTATCCGGTTTTGTGCAGCTTGCCGCCTCGACGGTGATCTTCCTGCTTGCGGCCACCTGCGCCAAATCCTGGGCGCTGACGCCCACGCTCGGCAAGCTGGCGCTGACGCTGGCGCTCTATTCGGCGGGCAACCTGGTGATGCTGCGGCTGGTGCGCGAGTTCGGCATGGCCTCGGCCTTCAGCCTCTCGGCGGTGATCCAGCTGGTGGCGATCAACGTGATCGCGCTGGCCTTTTTCGGCGAGCGGCTGAGCGCAGTGCAGAGCGGCGGCGTCGTGCTGGCCATCCTGGCCGTCGGCCTCATCACGCTCGGGCCGCAGGCCGGCGGGCAGTAGGCCCGCAACAAGCCTTGGCAAAACCCCTGGCGACGGCAGGCAGTCAGCCAGGAAGAGGCGCGCCGGCATCCGGCCGAGCGAATGCGGTAGCCGCTCCGGCATGATATGATCCGAAAACCTTCGGCGTGGTGCGGCATGGAATGATGCAGCCGGCGACCAGCCGTGGGTGGAACCGGTGGATCATGCAGCAGGACCTGGCCATCCTCTCTGCATTCGCGTTCGTCTACGCCCTGATCGCGGGGCGGCTCGAGCGCACGCCGGTTGCCGGCGCCCTCGTCTTCACCGCCTTCGGGCTGGCCGTCGGTCCGGCGGGGCTGAACTGGCTCACCCTGGACGTTCATGCGCAAGGCCTTCGCACCCTTGCCGAACTCACGTTGGCGCTGGTGCTGTTCACGGATGCGGCCAATGCCGATCTCAGTGTGCTCAGGCTCAACTACACGATCCCTGAGCGTCTGCTGCTGATCGGCCTGCCGCTGACGATCCTGCTGGGGACCGCTGCCGCTGGCCTGCTTTTCCCAGGGCTCGCAATGATCGAGTGCGCGCTGCTTGCCACCATGCTGGCCCCCACCGATGCGGCTTTGGGCAAGGCGGTGGTGACCAACCCCGCCGTTCCCCCGCCAATCCGCGAAGGCCTGAATGTGGAGAGCGGGCTGAACGACGGCATTTGCGTGCCGGTGCTCCTGATCCTCCTGGCCTTTGCCGCCGAGCCGGCCGGCGCCGGGTGGGAACTCGTTCTACGTCATTTCGCGCAGGAGATCGGGATCGGGCTGGTTGTGGGCGCAGGCTTTGCATTCGTCGGCGTGTGGGCGCTGCGCCTTTCGTCGCGATACGGCTGGCTGGGCCCGGCATGGCGGCAGCTTCCGGCAATGGCGCTGGCGCTGGCCTCCTTCGGCGCGGCACAGGCACTGGGCGGGAGCGGCTTCATCGCCTGCTTCGTCGGCGGCATCGTGGCCGGCGGGATGGCCCGGCACCGTGAGCAGAAGCACGAATTGCTGCTTGCGGCGGAAGGCTCGGGCGATCTTTTCGGCCTCCTGACCTGGGTGCTCTTCGGAGCAGCGGTGATTGGCCAGGCGCTGGGACGGCTGAACTGGGAGATTGCCCTCTACGCGGTCCTGAGCCTCACAGCGGTTCGGATGATACCGGTCTGGCTGGCCTTGGCCGGCACGGACCTGAAGGCGGACGGCAAGCTCTTCCTGGGCTGGTTCGGCCCGCGCGGCCTGGCGAGCATCGTGTTTGCCATCATCGTCCTGGATGCCAACCTTCCGGGCAGCGAGACGCTGACGGCAACGGTCGCCTGGACGGTGATCCTCAGCATTCTGGCGCATGGCCTGACCGCCAGTCCGCTGGCCGAAGCCTTTGCCCGGCGCAACCGCACCGTGAAGGCCCCGATCGCCTAGCCGGGCTGACAAGACCTTGAACGGCAAGAAAGCAGGGGGCGGAGACGCGCCAAACGCCCTTATGATGTCTGCCCGTTTGTGCTAGCGGCAACTGCGAAACGGAGGAAACGCACATGCGGCCACAGCCTTCGGGCATTTTCGGCAAGATCGAGTTCGCGGTTCTTCTCGCGGCTCTGATCGTCGCGGGCGGGCTGTGGGGGTTCGTGGAACTGATGGAAGTGGCGCGCGACAGCGCCCCGCACGGCTTCGACACCGAAATCCTGCTGGCGCTACGCACGCCGGGCGACCTTGCCACACCCATCGGCCCGCGCTGGCTGCCGGATGCCATGCGCGACCTGACCAGCCTCGGCAGCGCGGCGGTGCTGATCTTCATCACCGCGGCCGCGATCTTCTACCTGCTGGTGGAGCGAAAGCCGCTGGCGGCGCTGTTGGTGCTGGTGGCGGTGGCAGGCGGCCAGGCGCTGAGCAGCCTACTGAAATTCGGCATCGACCGGACGCGACCCGATGTGGTGCCGCACCTGGCAGAGGTGCACACGATGAGCTTTCCGAGCGGCCACGCGATGATGTCGGCCGTGACCTTCCTGACGCTGGGCGCGCTTTTGGCGCAGACGCTGCCCGACCGCGCCACCAAGATCTACGTGTTGACGGTGGCTGTGCTGGCAACGCTGGTGGTGGGCTTCAGCCGGCTCTATCTGGGCGTGCACTGGCCCTCCGACGTGGCGGCCGGATGGTGCGCCGGGGCCGCTTGGGCGATGCTGTGCTGGCTGGCGGCGCGCTGGGTGCGGCGACGCGCCCGAGCGCTCGGCAGCGCTGATGCTTCATAAATCTCAATTCATGCTTGAAACATCATCATGACTGTATCATACATGCATATTGCGGACTCAGACGGGAGCTCTTGCCAGTGATCACAGCAGCGCAGATGCGCGCCGCAAGGGCGCTGGCCGGCATCGACCAGAAGACGCTTGCCGAGTTGGCCGGCGTTTCGCTTCCGACCGTCCAGCGGATGGAAGCGAGCGACGGACTGGTGCGGGGCGTGGTCGACACGCTGATGAAGGTCATCCAGGCGCTGGAAGGCGCCGGAGTGGAACTCATCGGAGACAACCAGCCGAGCGAAGGCGGCGGCCGGGGCGTGCGCCTCAAGGCCTCGGCCGAACGCAGCGGCAACGGCTGATTTCGCAACCGGCGCGATCCAGGCCTGCAAGGCGCAGGAAAGGACGCTCCGGCAGGAACGCCGCGCAGACGCGCCGGGCGGCAAGCCCGGCAAGCGGAAGCGGGCAAGGGAAGTGGTTCAAGTGTCGCCGATGCGCCCGAGCGGACGCGCGGCGACGCGTTCGCGACGGCGACCGCCGACAGTTCACGCCGACGATCCCCGCCGCGCCAATTGCGGAGGGCTGCGCATGGACACGCGCCACAAATCTGTTTCCGCCTCGGCGCAGCCGAGCTTCGCCGAACTGTTCACGCCCAAGCTGGTGACCGTGCTGCGCGAAGGCTATCGCCTGCCGCAGTTTCGCGCCGACCTGATCGCCGGCCTGACGGTTGCCATCGTGGCGCTGCCGCTTTCCATGGCGATTGCGATTGCCTCGGGCGTGGGGCCGGAGCGCGGCCTGTTCACGGCCATCGTCGGCGGCTTCCTGGTTTCGCTGCTGGGCGGCAGCCGCTTCCAGATCGGCGGGCCGGCCGGAGCCTTCATCGTGCTGGTGGCGGCGACCGTGGAGCGGGAGGGGGTGGACGGGCTGATCCTGGCCACGATGATGTCGGGCGTTTTCCTGGTCGCGATCGGCTATCTCAGGCTCGGCACATACATCAAGTTCATTCCCTATCCGGTCACGGTCGGCTTCACCGCCGGCATCGCCGTGATCATCTTTTCCAGCCAGTTGCACGACCTGTTCGGGCTGACGCTGGAAGGCAAGGAGCCCGGCGAGCTGCTGCCGCGGCTGATGGCACTGGGCGAAGCGGCCGGCACCGTCAACACGGCCGCCGTCGCTGTAGCGGTGCTGACCATCGGCATCATCGCCGGGCTGAAGCGCTGGCGGCCGGGCTGGCCCGGATTCCTGATTGCGGTGGCCGTGACCTCCCTCGCAGTGGCGGCATTCGGCCTGCCGGCCGAGACCATCGGCACGCGCTTCGGCGGCATTCCGCGCATGCTGCCCGAGCCGTCTCTGCCCCATTTCACCGCCGACAAGATGCTGGCCGTGCTGCCCGACGCCATCGCCTTCACGCTGCTGGGGGCGATCGAATCCCTGCTCTCGGCGGTGGTGGCCGACGGCATTACCGGGCGACGCCACCGCTCCAACTGCGAACTGGTGGCCCAGGGCTTCGCCAATATGGGCGCGGCCCTGTTCGGCGGCATCTGCGTGACCGGCACGATTGCCCGCACCGCGACCAATGTGCGCGCCGGCGCGAATGGGCCTGTTTCGGGCATGCTGCATGCGCTGTTCCTGCTCGCCTTCATGCTGGTGGCGGCACCGCTGGCCAGCTACATCCCGCTGGCGGCGCTTGCCGGCGTGCTGGCCGTGGTGGCCTGGAACATGATCGAGAAGCCGGCGGTGGCCGCCCTGCTGCGCTCGTCCACCGGGGATGCGCTGGTGCTGGTGGTGACCTTCGGCCTGGTCATCTTCCGCGACCTGACCACCGGCATCGTGGTGGGCTTCGCGCTTGGGGCGCTGCTGTTCATCAACCGCATGGCCAAGGCGATTGCGGTGGAGGCGCATGTGCCAATGGCGGAGGAAGACGTGGCCGACACCGCAAACGGCGAGCGCAGGGCCTATGACCCGGCCGGGGCAAGCGACCCCGACACGGTGGTCTACCGCATTTCCGGCGCCTTCTTCTTCGGCGCCGCCTCCGCCGTGGGCGCCGTGCTGGACCGCATCGGCGACCACCGGCAGAACCTGGTGCTCGACTGCTCGGCGGTGCCGTTTCTCGACTCGACCGCGGCCAATGTGATCGAGGGCGCGGTGCGCAAGGCGGGCCGGGAAGGCCTGCGCGTCTTCGTGACGGGAGCGGCCCCGCAGGTGCGGCGCATGCTGATGACCCACGGCGTGAAGCCGCCGCATGTGCGCTACAAGGCGACCATTGCCGGTGCGCTGGCGCAGATTTCGGCCGAGCGGAGCACGCCGGCCGGCTAGAGCGGCGGCCATCCTGACGGATGGCCTTTTTGGCCGCATTTGTGCGACGCCAGACGATTCCGCCTAGCTGCAAACTGCTCCAGAAATCGCAACCCAGGCCTTGACAGCGGCGGCTTGCGGCCCAATACTTAACTTCATGGTTAAGTATCAAGAAGCCAATCTCGACCGTGTCTTTGCCGCCCTTGCCGACCCGACCAGGCGAGCCCTGCTAGCCCGGCTGGAGGAAGAGGAAAGCCTTTCGGTGAGCGAGCTGGCGCAGCCCTTCCCGGTCTCGCTGCCGGCGGTGATGAAGCATCTGGACGTGCTGTCGGATGCCGGGCTGATCAGCCGCGCCAAGACCGGGCGCACCGTTGCCTGCCGGCTGAACGCCGGTCCGATGGAGGAAGCAATGAACTGGCTGAATCGCTACGAGCGCTTCTGGAACGGCAGCCTCGACCGGCTGGCGAATTTTTTGGAGAAGGAATGATGCTGGACAAGCCAAGCCTGACCCTGAAGCGCCGTCTGAACGCGGCGCCGGCGAAAGTGTACGCAGCCTGGACCGAGCCGGAGCGGCTCATGGGCTGGTGGGGACCGCGCGAGGACGACGAACCGGTGCTGGCCGAGACGGATGTGCGCCCCGGCGGCCGCTTCCGTCTCGTCTTTCGCGCCGCCAACGGCGAGGAGTTCGACGTGCGCGGCGTCTATCGCGAAGTGGTGCCGGCCGAAAGGCTGGTGTTCAGCTGGGCATGGCGCTCGACCCCGGAGCGCGAGTCGCTGGTGACGCTGACGATGCGGCCCGACGGCGACGGCACCATGCTGACGCTGCACCACGAGCAGTTCTTCGACGAGGCCGCACGCGACAGCCACCGCATGGGCTGGATGGCGGCGCTCGACAGACTGGAGAGGCAGTTTTCCTGATCGCAGATCCACCAAGGGAGAAGACAGATGCAATCGCACAAGATCGTCTCGCAGCAGGAATGGATGGAAGCCCAGAAGGCCCATCTGGTGAAGGAAAAGGAATATACCCGGCACCGCGACCGGCTGAACGCCGAGCGCCAGGCGCTGCCCTGGACGCGGGTGGAGAAGGAGTACGTCTTCGACACGCCGCAAGGCAAAAAGACGCTGGCCGAGCTGTTCGAAGGGCGCAGCCAGCTGGTGGTCGTGCACTTCATGCTCGGGCCGGACTGGGAGGCGGGTTGCGTCGGCTGCTCCTTCGGCGCCGATCATCTCGCCGGCCCCGACCAGCACCTGAAGCACCATGACGTGACGCTGGTGACCGTGTCGCGTGCACCGCTGCCCCAGATCGAGGCCTACAAGAAGCGCATGGGCTGGAAGTTCGACTGGGTGTCGTCCTTCGGCAGCGACTTCAACTATGATTTCGGCGTGTCCTTCCACAAGGAAGACATCAAGAACGGCAAGGCGATCTACAACTTCGCCCCGCTCGACTTCGACATGGAAGAGCTGCACGGCATGACCGTGTTCTACAAGGACGAGGATGGCACCATCTACCGCACCTTCTCGCAATATGCGCGCGGCGACGAGGACAAGATAAGCACCTACGCCATCCTCGACCGCACGCCCAAGGGCCGCAACGAGAAGAGCGCCATGGACTGGGTGAAGCGCCACGACGAGTATCCCGACGAGGACAAGCACATCGCGGCAATGCTGACGTCGTCCTGCTGCGGGTGATTTAGGGAGGACTTCGCAAAGCGCACCTTTCATTCGCTTCGCGGCAGCTCTTTTCCCAAGGCAGGGACATCGCATGTGATTTGGTGAGCCCGGCGGGCTTGTACCCCCACCCCTAACCCCTCCCCACAAGGGGGAGGGGAACTTTGCTGCACGGCTCAGCACCAACCTTCAGCGCATTTTTCTAGTGGCTAAGGTGGCGAAATCGTCCCCCTCCCCCTTGTGGGGAGGGGCTAGGGGTGGGGGTCATTCCCGGGTGCGTAGCACAGTGGCGGGAAATAGCCTCCCACACGCCAGCCAAAAAAGCTCAGCGCAGGGCCAGCAGTGCGGCGAGGCCGACGCTGCCGACGACCAGCCGCCACCAGGCAAACGGGGCGAAGCCGCGGCGCGAGACGTAGTCGAGCAGGTGTCGCACGACGAAGACGCCGGCGACGAAGGCGGCGATGAAGCCGGCCGTGATGATCGGCAGGTCGGCCGCCGACAGCGCGTCGCGGTTCTTGTAGAGGTCGTAGGCGAAGGCGCCGGCCATGGTGGGCATGGCCAGGAAGAACGAGAATTCGGCCGCCGAGCGCTTGTCGGTGCCCATCAGCAGCGCGCCGACGATGGTTGCGCCCGAGCGCGAGGTGCCGGGGATCATCGCCAGGCACTGGAAGAAGCCGATGGCCAGGCAGGCCGGCAGCGGGAAATCCATCACGTCGTGATATTTCGGCGTCAGCTTCAGCCGGTCGACGCCCAGAAGCACGATGCCGCCGACGATCAGCGTGATGCAGATCAGCATCGGCGATTCGAACAGCACCGTCTTGATGAAGTTATGTGCCATCACGCCGATGACGGCCGCGGGCAGGAAGGCCAGCAGGATGCCGGCCACGAAGCGCCGCGTGCGCGCGTCGCTCGGCAGGCCGGTGACGATCTTCCACAGCCTCCCGAAATAGACCGTCAGGATCGCCAGGATGGCGCCGAGCTGGATAAGCACCTCGAAGGCCTTGCCGGTGGACTCGAAGCCGAGGAAATGGCCGGCCAGCAGGATGTGGCCGGTGGACGAGACCGGGATGAACTCGGTCAAGCCCTCGAGCAGGCCAAGCAGCAGGGCTTCGATGATGGTCTGATGTTCCATGAATATCTCGACGAGGCGGGGGAGCGACTGGGCTTGCTTGTCACGGCGCGGAACTGTCCCTATACCGATGCGCCTTGACCGCCCGATGAATCGGGCAGAGATAGAACTACTGGCGCGGCCGAAAAATGACCAGCGCAGTTTTCGCCACGGAACCATGCTGACCCTTTTCCATCATCCCATGTTCGCCTCCTGTCGTTTCGTCCGTCTCGCCTTCGGCGAATACGGCGAAGAGTTGGCGCTGATCGAGGAAAAGCCGTGGCTGCGCCGCCGTGAATTCCTGGTGCTCAACGCCGCCGGCACGCTGCCGGTGCTGCTGGCCGAGGGTGACGTCCCGATCATCGGCGCCGGCGTGATCGCCGAATATCTCGACGAGACGCGCGGCGTGCTGAAGCGCGAGCGGCGCCTGTTCGCCGAGGATCCGATGGAGCGCGCGGAAATCCGCCGGCTGGTGGAGTGGTACCTGGTCAAGACCGAGGGCGAGGTGACCAAGCATCTGGTGCGCGAGCGCGTGCTGAAGCCGCTGATGCCCAACGAGATGGGCGGCGGCTCGCCGGATTCAGGCGCCATCCGCGCCGCCCGCGCCAATATCCGCCAGCACATGAAATACACCAACTGGTTGGCCGGCACCCGCCACTGGCTGGCAGGGCCGCGCATCACCTATGCCGATCTTGCCGCCGCCGCCGCCATTTCGGTGCTAGACTATCTGGGCGAGATCGACTGGAGCGACCACGCCGCGGCGCGCGACTGGTACACGCGGGTGAAGTCGCGCCCCTCGTTCCGCCCGCTGCTCGGCGACCGGGTGCGCGGTATTTCGCCGGTATCCCACTATGCGGACCTCGATTTCTGACAAGCCCGAAAAGGGCGAGCGCCTGCGGCGGATGATCGACCGCGAGGCGCGCCGTGCCGGCTTCGACGCCGTGGCCGTGACCTTGCCGGAGGCGATCCCCCAGGCCCCTGCCCGGCTGGCCGAATTTCTTGCCGAGGGCTTTCACGGCTCGATGGGCTGGATGGCCGAGACATTTGAGCGCCGGGCCGCTCCCAAAGCGCTTTGGCCCGACGTTCGCTCCGTCATCGTGCTGGCCATGAACTACGGGCCGGAGGAAGACCCGCGCCAACTGCAGGCTCAGGCCGAGCGCGGGGCGATCTCGGTCTATGCCCGCAACCGCGACTATCACGACGTCATCAAGGGCCGGCTGAAGGAGTTGGCCGGCAAGATCGTGGCGCAGGCCGGCGGCGACGTGAAGGTGTTCGTCGACACGGCCCCGGTGATGGAAAAGCCGCTGGCGGAAGCCGCCGGCATCGGCTGGCAGGGCAAGCACACCAATCTGGTCAGCCGGCAGTTCGGCTCCTGGCTGTTTCTGGGCACCATCTTCACCACGGCGGAAATCGCGCCGGACCAGCCGGAAACAGACCATTGCGGCTCGTGCCGCGCCTGCCTCGATTCCTGCCCGACCAATGCCTTTCCCGCGCCCTACAAGCTCGATGCGCGGCGCTGCATCTCCTACCTCACCATCGAGAACAAGGGGCCGATCCCGCACGAATTCCGCGCGGCGATGGGCAACCGCATCTATGGCTGCGACGACTGCCTGGCCGCCTGCCCGTGGAACAAGTTTGCGCGGGCTGCTTCGGAAGCGAAACTCGCCGCCCGCGACGACCTTCTCGCGCCGAGGCTGACGGATTTTCTTGTCATGGACGATGCGGCCTTCCGCGCCTTCTTCTCCGGCTCGCCGGTCAAGCGCATCGGCCGCGACCGTTTTGTCCGTAATGTGCTGATCGCCGCCGGCAATTCTGGCGACCGCGCGCTGATCGCGGCTTGCGAAAGCCTTTTGTCCGATCCCTCTCCGCTGGTCCGGGGGGCGGCGGTGTGGGCGCTGTCGCGGCTCATGGAGCCGGCGGATTTTGCGGCGCTGGCTGAGCGGGCAAAGACGGAAGACGACGCCGATGTGCGCCGGGAATGGGACTTGGCTGCCGGCCAGCCGCAAACGATCGGGGAACATGCATGAGCGCGACAAGAATGTTCATCTTCGGGGCGGGCTATTCCGGCAAAGCGGTTGGCCGGGCCAAGCCCGACGCCGGCATCCATATTGCCGGCACAACGCGCTCGCCCGAGAAATTCGAGGCGCTGCGGCAGGCGGGGATGGAACCCATCGTCTTCGACGGGGCGCTGACTGATGAACTGACCGGAGAGCTTGCCAAAACAACGCATCTGCTGATCTCCATCGCGCCCGACGAAGCCGGCGACCCGGTCCTGAACGCCGCGCGCGAAAAAATCCTGCGCGGCATGCCGAAGCTTCAATGGATCGGCTATCTCTCCACCGTCGGCGTCTATGGCGACCATGGCGGCGCGTGGGTGGACGAGACGGCGGAGTGCCGGCCGGTCTCGCGCCGTTCGGTGATGCGGCTGAAGGCGGAACAGGAATGGCTGGCGCTGGGCGCGGAAACCGGCCTGCCGGTGGCGGTGATGCGCCTTTCGGGCATCTACGGGCCGGGGCGCAACGCGCTCGTGAACCTGACCAACGGCACCGCCAAGCGGCTGATCAAGCCGGACCAGGTGTTCAACCGCATCCATGGCGAGGACATTGCCGGCGCGGTTTGGACGCTTGCACAACAGGGCAAGGGCGGCATTTTCAACGTGACCGACGACAAGCCTGCGCCGCCGCAGGACGTGGTGACCTATGCAGCCAGGCTGATGGGCGTGACGCCGCCGCCCGAAATTCCCTTCGAGACCGCCCAACTTTCGCCCATGGCGCGGTCTTTCTATGGCGAGAACAAGCGCGTTTCCAACGCGGCGATCAAGGCAGCCGGCTATCGCTTCCGCTATCCGGACTATCGGGCGGCCTTCGACGCCATGTGGGAAGCGGGCGACTGGAACGAGGGCGAGTCGCGCAGCCCGATGAAGCGCGGATGAGAGGCAGGAGAAGCCGCAACAGACGGCTGGGACACACCGAGCGATCGTTTACACTTCGCTAACCGGGGCGTTCCAAGCTTGTCGGCAAGGGGCCGGATGGACATGCGCATGAACACTTTGCTTCGGACGGCAACCCGCCTGGTCGCGGCGGTCGCAGCGGCGGTTTCGCTCTCGGTGCTGGCGGAGCCGCAGGCCCATGCGGAAGAGTTGGCCAAGGATTTGTTCGGCGCCCAGAGGCTGCCGGGGGCGACCGCGCCGAAATCCTTCGGCTTCTATTCCAAGGGCTGTTTTACCGGCGGCATGGCTATCGCCACCGACGGCCCGACCTGGCAGGCGATGCGGCTGTCGCGCAACCGTCGCTGGGGCCACCCGACGATGATCCGCCTTATCGAGAAGCTGTCGCAGGACGCGGTGGCCGACGGCTGGCCGGGCCTGCTCCTGGGCGACATCTCGCAGCCGCGCGGCGGGCCGATGCTGACCGGCCATGCCTCGCACCAGATCGGGCTGGACGCCGACATCTGGTTCACGCCGATGCCCGACCGACGGCTGACGCCGACCGAGCGCGAGAACATGAGCGCGACCTCGCTGGTGAATGAAAAGACCCATCTGGTGATCGACCGGCTGTGGACACCGGCGCATGAGCGGCTCTTGAAGCGCGCCGCGAGCTATCCGGAAGTCGAGCGCATCCTGGTCAACCCCGGCATCAAGAAGAAGCTGTGCGACACGGTGACAGGCGACCGCGCATGGCTGCGCAAGGTGCGCCCCTTCTGGGGCCACGACTACCACTTCCATGTGCGCATCGGCTGCCAGCCAGGCTCCGTTGGTTGCAAGGCGCAGGAGGCGACGCCGCCGGGCGACGGCTGCGACAAGTCGCTGGCCTGGTGGTTCACCGAAGAGCCGTGGCGCCCCAGCAAGAACCCGGACGCCCCGAAGGCGCGCGACGTGATGACCATGGCGAGCCTGCCCAAGGAATGCCGCGCCGTGCTGAACGCGCCTGCGCCCGTTTCGGAAGCCGCAGTGACGTTGGGCGGTATGGGCGCATCGGCGGTGGCTTCCACCTCCGAGCCGGTGCGGCCGACCGTTGAGGTGGGCGCGCCGCCGATTTCGGCCAGCGCCTTTGCGCCGACACCCGACAATCGCATTCCACTGCCGCTGCCGCGCCCCGGTAATTGACGCGCGGCCGGCGCGCCAGCCGCGCCGGCAAAATCGGCCACCATCGTCCACGGCCCCTTTCACGCTGCGGCGAGCTTGGCTATAGGTTTCAACCGATTTAGCTATGGGAAGGCACTTCTAGGTGGCATCTCCGCTCCGGCTGGCGCTGATTGCGCATGACGAAAAGAAGGACGACATGGTCGCCTTCGCCCGGGCGCATGCGGGCTTCCTGGCCGGATGCGACCTGGTGGCCACCGGCACCACCGGCGAGCGCGTGACCGAAGCCTGCCCGGAACTCGAGGTGCGGCGGCTGAAGAGCGGCCCGCTGGGCGGCGACCAACAGATCGGCGCGCTGATTGCCGAAGGCGCGGTCGACGCGCTGATTTTCTTCGTTGATCCGCTGACGCCGATGCCGCATGACGTGGATGTGAAGGCGCTGATGCGGCTGGCGATCGTTTACGACATACCGCTTGCGCTGAACCTCGCCACGGCCGAAATGATGCTCAAGCGGCTGCGCCAGCCGTGAATTTGGAGACGACGATCAGAATGGCTTTTGTCCGAGACGAGGATCCCGTGCTGCAGTTTCCGATCCTGATCGGCGACATTGGCGGCACCAACGCCCGCTTCGCCATCATCGTCGACGCCAATTCCGAGCCGGGCGAGACGCGGGTGGTGCAGACCGCAAACTATGCCTCCATCGACGATGCCATCCAGCGCGCGGTGCTGGACCACACCTCGCTGACCCCGCGCTCGGCGGTGCTGGCGGTGGCGGGCCCGGTCGACAGCGACGAGATCGCGCTGACGAACTGCCCCTGGGTGGTGCGGCCCAAGGCGATGTTCGAGACGCTCGGCCTTTCCGACATCGTGGTGCTGAATGACTTCGAGGCGCAGGCGCTTGCGGTGGCCGCGCTCGGCGAAGAGCATATGGAGAAGATCGGCGGCGGCGAGCCGGAGCCGAATGCCGGCCGCGTGGTGCTGGGCCCCGGAACCGGGCTGGGCGTGGCCGGGCTGATCCACGCCTGCCACAAATGGATTCCCGTTCCGGGCGAAGGCGGGCACATGGATATCGGCCCGCGCACGGCGCGCGACCGCGAAATCTTCCCGCATCTGGAGCCGATCGAGGGCCGCATTTCGGGCGAGCAGATCCTGTGCGGGCGCGGGCTGGTGAGCTCCTACCGGGCGATTGCGGCCGCCGACGGCAAGGAGCCGCGCTTCACCACGCCGGCAGAGATTACCGCCGCGGCGCTGGAGAAGTCGGACCCGGTGGCCGAGGAGGCGCTGAAATTCTTCGTCACCGCGCTTGGCCGCACGGCAGGCGATGTCGCGCTGGTGTTCATGAGCCGGGGCGGCGTCTATCTCACCGGCGGCATCGTGCAGAAGATCGTGCCGGCCCTGAAGGAAGGCAGCTTCCGCGAGGCTTTCGAGGACAAGGCGCCGCACCGCGAGCTGATGCGCAGCATGCCGGTCTATGTGATCACCCATCCGCTGGCGGCGCTTGCCGGGCTGGCGGCCTACGCCCGCACGCCCTCGCGCTTCGGCGTGGAAACCGCCGGCCGGCGCTGGAGCAAATAGGCGGCTTTCGCGCCACGGCATGGCCGGAACGCTCGCTGCATCGCGGCCACAGCGACGATGTTTCGCACTCCGGCCATAGGCAAGCCGGCGCGATGACGCTATTAGGATCGCCAGCGGGTGGCGCGGCGCGCCGCTCCCATCGCAATAGGCACGGCAGATCCGAATTTGAGCCTCTTCAAGAACAAAAGCAGGACGGCAGCCGACCGCGGCGCGATTATCGCCGTGATCAAGCGCGTCCTGGCTGAAAACGGGCGCGAATATGTGCGCTCGTACATGATCGCCGGGCTGTGCATGGTCGCGGTTGCGCTGACGACGGCGTTTCCGGCGTGGATCATGCGCGACGTGATCGACGACATCTTCTATCGCCAGCGCAACGACCTGATCGCGCTGATCTGCCTGTCGATCATGGCGGCATTCATCATCCGCGGCGTGGCCGGCTATGCGCAGGCCGTCATCCTGGCCAAGGTCGGCAACAACCTTGTCGCCCGCTACCAGCGCCGGCTGTTCGACCACCTGATGAAGCTCGACGTGGGCTTCTTCACCGAAAATCGCTCCGGCCACCTGGCCGCGCAGATCAACCAGAATGTCGGCGGCATACGCGACCTCTTGTCGATGACGCTGACGGCGGTGACGCGCGACGCGGTTTCGCTGGTGGCGCTGGTGACCGTGATGGTGGTGCAGGACCCGATGCTGTCACTGCTGGCCTTCCTCGTCGGGCCGCCGCTGGTGATTTCGGTGAATTACCTGATGCGGCGGCTGCGCGCCGTGACCCGGCAGGCGGTGGAGATCAATTCGAGACTGATCGGCTCCATGCAGGAAGCGACGCAGGGCATCGCCGTGGTGAAGGCCTTCACCATGGAAGACCAGCTGTCGCGGCGCATGCGCAAGATGATCGACCATGCCGAGGAGCGCTCCAACAAGATCGCCCGGGTTTCGGAGCGGATGACACCGATAGCCGAAATGCTTGCGGGCTTCGCAGTGGCCGGCGTCATCGGCTATGCGGGCTATCGCGCTACCCATGGCGGGTCGCTGCCCGGCTCTATCGTGTCCTTCATCACCGCGCTGCTGCTTGCCTATGACCCGGTGCGCCGGCTGGCGCGGCTGCAGGTGGGACTGGAGCGCTCGCTGGTCAATGCGCGCATGATCTACGAGATCCTCGACCTCACGCCGCAGCAGGGCGACGCGCGCGATGCCGCCGAGATCAAGGTCGGCAAGGGCGAGGTGCGCTTCGACAACGTGTCCTTTGCCTATTCGGGCAGCCTGCCGGTGCTGACCAATGTGAGCTTCGTGGCCGAGGCGGGCAAGACCACGGCAATCGTCGGCGCCTCGGGCGCGGGCAAGACCACGCTGACAGCGCTGCTGGAACGCTTCTACGACGTGGACGGCGGCACGATCACCGTCGACGGGCAGGACATCTCCAAGGTGACCAAGAGCTCGCTGCGCAGCTCGATGGCCTATGTGTCGCAGCAGCCCTACCTGTTCGAAGGTACGATCGCCGACAACATCCGCTACGGCCGCGCTGACGCGAGCGACGCCGAGATCCGCTTCGCCGCCGAACAGGCCGCCGCCGACGAGTTCATCCGCCAGCAGCCCAAGGGCTACGACACGCTGGTGGGCGAGAACGGGGTGACGCTTTCGGGCGGCCAGCGCCAGCGCGTCTCCATTGCGCGCGCCATCGTGCGCAAGGCGCCGATCCTGCTCCTGGACGAGGCGACATCGGCGCTGGACAATGAATCGGAAGCGCGGGTGCAGCAGGCGCTGGCGACCGTGATGAAGGGCTGCACCACCATCGTCATCGCCCACCGCCTGTCGACCGTCGTCAATGCCGACCGCATCGTCGTGATGGAGGCCGGCCGGGTGATCGAGCAGGGCACCCATGCCGAGCTGATGGCCAACCCGCACGGCACCTATGCCCGCTTCCACCGCCTGCAGAACCAGAGAGGTCTGGAGCTGGTGGACGACACCGCGACCGCCGCAGAGCTGGCCAGGAACCCGGAAGGAGAAAACGCATGACCGACATGGGTCTCGTCGTCGTCGGGGCTGCCGGCCGGATGGGCCAGACGCTGATCCGCACCATCCACGCCATGCCGGGCGCGAAACTGGCGGGCGCGGTGGAGCGCGCCGGCTCGCCGCACGTTGGCGCGGATGCCGGCGAACTGGCCGGGCTGGGCAGGCTCGGCGTGACGATCACCGACGACCCGCTCTCGGCTTTTGCCAAGGCCGACGGCGTGCTCGACTTCACAGCACCTGCGGCGACGGTGGAGTTTGCCGGCTATGCCGCGCAGGCGCGTATCGTGCATGTCATCGGCACCACCGGCTTCTCGGACGATCAGGACGCGGCTATTGCCGCAGCGGCGCGCCATGCCACCATCGTCAAATCCGGCAATATGAGCCTCGGCGTGAACCTGCTGGCGGTGCTGGTGGAGCAGGCCGCGCAGGCGCTGGGGCCGGAAGACTTCGACATCGAGGTTCTGGAAATGCACCACCGCCACAAGGTCGACGCCCCCTCGGGCACGGCCCTGCTGCTGGGCGAGGCTGCCGCCATGGGCCGCGGCATTCGCCTGGGCGAGCACAGCGTGCGGGTGCGCGACGGCCACACCGGCCCGCGCGAGGCCGGGTCGATCGGCTTCGCCACGCTGCGTGGCGGCTCGGTGGTGGGCGACCACTCCGTCATTCTGGCCGGCACCGGGGAACGCATCACCCTGTCGCACAACGCCGAGGACCGCGCCATATTCGCGCGCGGCGGGGTGAAGGCGGCGCTGTGGGCGCGCGGCCGCAAGCCGGGCCTGTTTTCCATGCGCGACGTGCTGGGCCTTTCCCGGGCCCCCTGATCGCAGCCAACTACCCTCAAGGAGCGACATATGACCGGAACCCTCGTGCTCGTGCGCCACGGCCAGAGCGAATGGAACATGAAGAACCTGTTCACCGGCTGGCGTGACGTTGACCTCAGCGCGCAGGGCGAGGCCGAGGCCAAGGCAGCCGGCGCCCGGCTCGCCGCGCGCGGGATGAAGTTCGACATCGCCTTTACCTCGGTGCTGAAGCGGGCGCAGAAGACCTGCCAGTACATCCTCGAGGCCACCGGCCAGAGCGGCCTCAAGACGGTTTCCAACCTGGCGCTGAACGAGCGCGACTATGGCGACCTCAACGGCCTCAACAAGGACGACGCCCGCGCCAAGTGGGGCGACGAGCAGGTGCATGTGTGGCGCCGCTCCTACGACACGCCCCCGCCCGGCGGCGAGAGCCTGAAGGACACCGGCGCGCGCGTGTGGCCCTATTACATGCACGACATGCAGCCGCATGTGCTGCGCGGCGAGACCGTGCTGGTGGCCGCCCACGGCAACTCGCTGCGCGCGCTGATCATGGCGCTGGAGGGCATCTCGGGCGACGAGATCGTCAAGCTGGAACTCGCCACCGGCGTGCCGATCGTCTACCGGCTCAACGCCGATTCGACCGTGGCATCGAAGGAAGTGCTGTCGGCATAAAGCACTCGCAACGCGAATGGAATGAAAAGGCCCGGCCCCGCGCCGGGCCTTTTCGCCTCCCCAGCAGCGATTCGCGCCCGCACAGCCGGCAAAGCGATTCGCCCGTGCTGCCGAACCCGAGCGTCGGAGCCTGAGGCATAGGACACTGTGTGCCCTGCAAGGGTTCAAAGGTCGGAAAAAACACGTTTTTTGGCCATTTGTTGCGCGGCGCGAGCAGCCTCGCGCGAGGGAAAAACAGCTGACCCACAGCATCTTTGCATTCGGATGTTTTTTTTGCCGAAAGCGCGTTGACACGGCCCCGCTGTCCGCTTACATCGGCGGCACACCTAGCCCAGGTGGCGGAATTGGTAGACGCGCACGGTTCAGGTCCGTGTGCCGCGAGGCGTGGAGGTTCGAGTCCTCTCCTGGGCACCATCATCCGATCATAGCCGTTCTTGACCACGGCGGATGAAGTCAAAAAGCCCGGTTCGCCGGGCTTTTTTGTTGCCTTCTCGTTTATGGAAGTTCACCGGCCTTCACGCAGGCAGGCGATTTGCTGGTAATGATGATGGGGGCGATCTCAGTGCGATCGAGCTGTCGATGTTGGCGATGCCGCTTCTATCGCGAACAAAAGGCAAGCCGACATGCTCAGAGAGATCCAACTCGGTCGTGAAGACGTTTCCCCGATCCTTTAAACGCGTCAGAACGAAGGTGTCTTCGGCGATCTGTCTCCGAATTTTCCCTTTGTCGTCGTAAGAATGGCCCATCCTGGTGATCGAGAACCCTGCGAGGGTCACAGATGGTACGCCCATGAAAAGTGCGTAGCAGAGGGCGGCAACTCCGTTCGTCACATGGCCGACCTCTCCAATATCAGAGGGAAGTCCGCCACTCACGACGTCGACGATCGCCTCGCGCTCAGCTTTAGTGGCGCGCATCAGGCTCTCATAACGCACGTGCGGCTTAGCTAGAAGGCTCAGATACATCACCCAAAGAGGCTTCGTATGGAGCCATAGGAGGCCTCTCGTCCTTACATGAGGATGCTCTTCCCACGACTTCTTCCGCTTGCGGAACGTCAAGTCGGCGGGCGGGAGACCTAGTGCGTTGGCTGTCTTGCCTGAGTTGTTGACGTCGACGCGTGCACAATGTCCAATCAGGTCAGGTGGAATCGTGGGGGACGGCGCGGAGCCGAGAATCAACCACGGCTTAGCCAGGATGCCAAGCCGTGAGAGCCAGCGACGGTGCCTTTCTCGCAATGCTTCAAGTGCGTCAGCTTCAATCGCCATCGCAAGTTCCGTAGCTAAAGTAGGGAAAGCAAGGTTCTGTCATCTTATGTCTGGCAGAAGTTGTCTTCTCAATTGGATCGTTCGCGCATCCCCCTGAACCGATGATGAATCTTATGTCTACTTCGATTGGAGGATTGTCTATCATCAATTGGACAACAGCTTAGGCGAATAAATTTGTGACTCCGTGGCCCAATTCTGTCGGCGTTGCTTCTCGTAACCCTATCACTGAACTTGAAGTCGGCCACCTAGTCGGCGATCTCCGAGCGGACCGCAGTCAACGCGGGTCTGCGGCGGCCACTTGGGGCGGCGCTGGCCAATTCGTAGCAGTTGAAGCAGGATGGCCGCATGTGCAACCTCTACAACGTCACCACGACCCGGGAAGCCATCGTCCAGATCACGCGGGCCCTGCGCGACCGCACCGGCTTCAACGAGCCGTCGCGCGACATTTATCCGGGCTATCTGGCGCCGATCGTCCGCACCGGCGCGGATGGGCAGCGCGAGGTCGCGCCCGCCACCTGGGGCATGCCTTCCCCGCCGGCCTTCGTGAAGAACTACGATCCGGGCGTCACCAACATCAGGAACGTCGGTTCGCCGCATTGGCGGCGCTGGCTGGGGCCGACGAGCCGCTGCGTGGTGCCTTTCACCAGCTTCGCCGAGCCGCTTCCCGGCAAGGGCGCCGGCAACGCATGGTTCGCCCGCGACGACAACCGGCCGCTGATGTTCTTCGCCGGGTTCTGGACGCCCTGGAGAGGCATCAAGAAGGTGCGCGACGGCGAGCGCGAGTTCGAGCTCTTCGGCTTCCTGACGACGGAGCCGAACGGGTTGATGGCACCGATCCATCCCAAGGCGATGCCGGTCATTCTCACCACGCCGGAGGAGGTCGATCTCTGGCTTTTGGCGCCATGGGAGGAGGCCAGGGCCCTGCAGCGCCCCCTGCCCGACGACATGCTGGTGGTGGTGGAGGCGCCGGTGCCGGCGCAGGCAGCACCTTCCGAACCCACCCTTTTCTGAGCGGGCTACCCGCCGAAACCACAACGGAATCAATCCCTCGCCAGAGCCAAGACTGCTTGAAGGATCGCTTCGCCCGTGCCACCCTAGGATAGAGGGAATTCGGCGGTAGGGGCCTTCCAGTCAGTGCGAAACATGTTGTCCAGACTGCTGGGGGCGGTGGGCCTTGCCGCGGCGATCGCGGCTTCGGGCTGCGTCGCCGTCGACACCACCCCGATAAACTTCGTCAGCACCCAACCGGCTGCACCATCCCCGGACTACATCCCCGACGCCACCGATGATGGCTCGACCGTAGTGGCGCTGTCGTTTTCAGGCGGCGGCACGAGGGCGGCGGCCTTCGGCTATGGCGTGCTGCAGGAACTCGACAGCCTGACCATCGACGAGTTTCCCCATCATCGCACATTGGTCGACAATGTTCGCACCGTCGCCGGAACGTCAGGCGGGGCCGTGCTGGCGGCCTATCTCGGCTACAAGGGCAAGGAGGAATACCGCGATTTCCGCGAACGGTTCCTCTACCAAGATGCCGAAGCCAATATGGCCACCAGCGTCTTGCCCGGCACTCTGGCCAAGGTGGCGCTCCAGGGCGGAGCCAATGACCGCAACAGCTTTGCCCGATGGCTTGACGACAACCTGTTCGACCATGCGACCTTCTCGGAATTCGGCAAGCCTGGCAGGCCGCTGGTCTGGGTGACCGCGTCCGACATCTACAACAACACGCCGTTCCTCTTCACCGAAGACACGTTCGCCGCCTTGTGCAGCGACATCAACCGGCTCAAGATCGCCGAGGCGGTCGGAGCATCCGCGGCAGTTCCTGTGGCCTTCGCGCCGATGATCCTGCAGGCGCCCAAGATCGATTGCGGCTATCACCGCCCGCACTGGCTGGAGCGGGCCTTGAACGCGGAGAACCCCTCGATCCGGCTGCAGGCCTATGCGCGATCGCTGGACTCCTACCAGGCCGATCAAAATCTGAACTATATCCGGCTGCTCGATGGTGCGCTGACCGACAATCTCGGCATCACCGGTCTCACCCTCGAACTGGCAAAGGCGGGCACGCCATATGCGCCGCTGTCGCCGCTGCAGGCCGTGCGGCTTCGCAATTTCGTCTTCATCGTTACCGACGCCGGCAGGCATGTCCCTTACGAGTGGGGCGAAACACAGCGCCCGCCTCACCTGGGGAATATCGTTCGTGCCGTATCGGACACCACGATTGCCTCGGCAAACAGGAGCGGGTTCGACGCGGTCGATCTCGCCCTGAATCGATGGCAGGACATGTTGATCCGCTACCGCTGCGGCCTCTCGCGCGAGCAGGTGCTCAAGGTGCGCGGAACCCTTGCCGGCTGGGACTGCCGCGACGTGACCGTTACGACCGAGTATCTTTCGTTCCGCGATGCGGACCCGGCGCACTTCGACCGCCTGAACCGGATGCCCACACGGCTAAAGCTCGCCCGCGACGACGTCGACCTCGCCATCGAAGCCGGACGGCAGGCGGTGCGCAACAACGCCAACGTACAGAAAATTGCACAAGAAGCGCGCAAGGGCGCGACGATCTTCGACAGCATCGAATCCGCGGCGGTGTTGACGGCGCGGCCCTGACCTGGCCAAACCGGGCGCGGCGCGCCTTGCTGTCCGCCGCCTGTCCATGACGCGAAGGAGGAGCGGCGTGGCCGATGGAAGCGACCTACACGCCGGGAGCGGGTTCCGGCGCCTCTCGACCGACGACTTGGACCCGAGCGAGCGCTTCGACTACTGGCGCAGCCTGTTTCCGCGCATGGACCTCGACCTGACCGCCGCCTCTGCGGCGGACCATTTCGTCGGCCAGGCGCTGCTTTGCGCCGACGACAAGGGTGCCACCTTCGGATACAGCGCCAATGCCGGCGCCGTGGTGGGCAGGACCCGCGGCGACAGCGACTTCATCATGATCAGCACCACGGTGGCTGGCGAGACGCGGGTGCGGAGCGGGCACGGCCCCGCGCTGGAAATGTCTCAGCAAAGCGGGATTGCGATCTATGACGCGAGCCAGCGGCTGCACACGCATTCGCGCGACCACGCCCACCTCTACATCACGCTGCCGCGCGCCACCGTGATCGAGGAGTTGGAAGGAGACGTAGGCTTCCTGCAGGAAGGCGCCTTTTGCCCGCCCCAGGCCGGACTTGCCCGTTCGCTGCAAAGCCATCTGCACATGATGGCGCAGGATGCCGCGCATCTCGACGCAGCCGCTGCGCAGGTGGCCATGCGGGTCGCGGTGGACCTCGCGCTCGGCATCCTGGCTTCGGAACGATCGACAAGGAACGGAGCGCAGCTGCGCGACCACGCGGGTGAACTCCATGGCCGGGCGCTGCAGTTCATCCAGCAGCACTACGCCGATCCCGCGCTGGTGGCTGCCACCATCGCCTACCGCCTTGGGTGCTCGCGCGCGCATCTCTACCGGGTGTTCGCGCAAAGGGGCCAGAGCGTGGGCGACGTCATCCGCTCGGTTCGCATCGCGCGCGCCTCTTCGCTGCTCAAGGCGCGCCCTGCCATCCCGCTGGCGCGCATCGCCCTTCTTTGCGGTTACGAAAGCCTGTCGGGCCTCACCCGCGCCTTTGCGCAGGCGACCGGCACGACCCCGGCTCGTTTGCGGGACGGGCGCGAGAGCCGGGGTCTGCGGTAGCGGGAGGACGCGACCTCAGTATTGCAAGCGGATGCTGAGATCCACGCGCGGCTTGTTTACCGCGAAGCGAGCCTTTTCGAACCCCGGCGCGCCGAAGGTGATCGACGGGTTGTTGGAAAAGCCCACCCCCTGCTTGGGCTTGCCGAAGAGACCGTACTCGATTGCAGTTTCGTTCTTTTCCGCATGGAAGACGGCCAGGGCATATGCGCCGGGCGCAACATCGGTGAAGCTGCATACCGCCTGACCGTTCTTGATCGCAGCGTCGGCGGCCTGCACCTCGCGGCCAGGCACGCGAAAACCTTTCGCCGTGGCGAACAGGCCGCAGCGCACGATGCCCGCGCTGCTGCGCACGCCCGTTACCGTCACGTTGAGCGACTCGGCCTGCGCCGCGCCTGAAACGAGGGCAAGCCCGCCTGCGACGAGCGCCATCCATGCGCCTTTTTTACCGAACACTGCTCTGCTCCTTCTTTGGTCTGCCTGGGAGGCGATCACTTGTAGATTTCCTGTTCCTGGACGGGCGCGGGCGGCGCATCGCCCTCCAGGCCCGCGCGCTGGCGCGACGAGAACATCGGCCCCTTGGCCGCGCACACCGGCGCGAAGGCGCGCATGCCGGACCGGTCGGGCATGTTCACATAGACCGCCTCCATGCCGCCGCGCCGGAAATAGGCCTCGTGCCAGAAGCCGGTGCCCTTCGGATCGCGCAGGAAGCTCTGCCACCATTGCCGGTGGGGTTCGCTGCGCGACCAGCGCTCGAGGCTCTCGAAATCCCGCCAGTATTGGCGCATGCCGACATGGGGCGGAAACAGCGAGTAGACGATCGACTCGTGCGCAAGAAGCCCGTCGGGCGCATCCTGCACCGCCTCGGAAATCTTCGAGCCGAAGCCGAACAGGGTGGCAAGCCCCTGGAAGACGTTCACCCGCATTCCGAGATAGAGGACCACGAGGTCGGGGTAACCGGAAAGGTCGACGGTTTCGCGTGTCAGCTGTGGTGCCACGGGCATTCTCGATACTGATGGGACCAGGCCCATGCGGACCGTCATGACGACGGATAGCCCCCGACGGTGTGCGGATCGTCTCTGCCGTTGCACCCGATCGTCTCAGGCGAAGGCCTGGTCCGGCGGTCCTGGCTCCGGATTCCGCGCGGCTTGATTGCGCTCGGCGCTTGTCGATGCGCGGCATTGGTGGTTACCTGATGGGTGGCCAATGACGCCGGGGACGCATGGACGCCCCGGGGATGTGGATCATGCTCGATGCCAGCGAAGTCGAATCCAGAGTAGGCAAACTGCTCACTCCGAGCCGGGCCTGGGTCCTTTACCTGCTGTTCGGCAGCGCCTATGCGGCCCTCTTCCTTCTCGGAGTCTACACGGCAAACAACAGCGTTCTGGCGCTGGTCTGGCCCGCCAACGCGTTCATGATCGGCATGCTGGTACGCTTCCCGATGCTGGCGCGCGCGGGGGGCTGGATCGCCTGCCTCGTCGGCTTCGCGATAGCGCTGCTGATCCTGGGGTATTCCTTGTCGACAGGCGCACGGCTGGCCACATTCAATTTCGGCATCGTCGTCGTCGGCTACGCCCTGCTCTCAAGCTTTGACCGGACAGACCAGCGCCTGGAGCGGCCGACGTCGGCTTTCTATCTGTTTTCCGCCGCCTTGGCGGCATCCATATACGCCAGCATAGTGGGTACGCTGCTTGTTGGACCGCTGTTCAGCGCAATGGCAGCGGAAAGAACCTTCCGATACTGGTTTTCCGTCGAGCTTTTGAACCAGCTTGCCTTTCTGCCGATGATCCTGGCGTTCCCGGTGGATCGCCAATGGACGCGGGAACTGCCCCTTACCCTGCACGATCAGGCGCCGATCATCGTGCTGGTTCTGTCGGCAGTCGCGGGCATTTTCTTCGGTGGGCTGGCTGCCTTCGTGTTCCCGGTTCCGGCCCTTCTCTGGTGCGCGATTTCCTATCGTGTCTTCCTCACCGCGCTGCTGACCTTCGCCTTCTGCGCCTGGGCGATCACGGCTACGTCACTCGGCTATATCTTTGTGTTGAACCTCAGCCGGGCGCCCGTGCTGTCGATCAGCATGGGGGGTGCGCTCATCACCCTGGGGCCGCTCATCATCTCCACGACCACGGCGACGAGAAACGAGGTGCTGGACCAGCTGAGATATCTCGCCGCCGAACGCGAGATCGTTTCGAGCGAACTCGAGCACCGGATCAAGAACCTTTTTGCCCTGGTCAACGGGCTGATCAGCCTGTCGGTTCGCGACAATCCCGAGATGAAGCCGCTGGCCAACAAGCTGAGGCAGCGGCTTGTTGCCCTTCAGCATGCCCACAGCCTGATCCGGGTCCGGAATGCCCCGACGGGCGGCGGAGATCGTACCTCGCTGAAGGAACTGATCGGCGTGCTGCTCCGACCCTACGAGGGCGGCAAGGGCCAGCGCTTCGCCATCGTCGGCGACGACGCCCTGGTCGATGCGGGAATTGTTTCGCCGCTGGCTCTCGTCTTCCACGAACTGGCGACGAACTCGACCAAATACGGCGCCTTGAGCGATGCTGAGGGCGTTTTGGAAGTTCACATCAGGCGCGATGACGAGCATTTGCAGATCGACTGGAGCGAGAGGGCGCCAGGCCTGAGCGGCCAGCCCGACACCCTCAAGAATGGTTATGGCTCCAAGCTCCTGGACCTCATCGTCAAATCGCAACTGCGGGGAAACTATAGCCGCAGCTGGTCAAGGAACCGGATGGACGTCGAGATCACCCTGCCCGGCAAGCTGTTCCCTTCCGTTCCGCAGGAGCCCGGTGAGCTCGCCTAGGAGTCGGCAGCCGGAGCGGCTAAGCCGCCCCGACCCTGGCAGAAGCTGGCGATACCGCCAAGTGGCACTTGCATCGCATTGCCGAGGGGATTCGCCTGCAGAACTGCTACTGACGAGCATCTAGCAACGCGTTTATCTTGCCGATTTCGTCGTCCGTCAGCGCGGCTCTTCCGAAATCCGCCGCCAGTCGGGTTTCCGCGTCGTCCAGCGCCTGCTCCCGCGCGACCGGGTCCTCGATTTCCAGCGCCGCCTGCCGGAGCAGGTCATAGGCGGCGATCAGCCCGACGGCCGACTTCGGGTTTGCGTGCTTGCGCGCCTGTGCGGAAGCATGGGCCGCATTCATGGCGCCAAGGGTGTTCGAAGCCGTGACTTCCGGTTTTTGCGCATTATTGGAGGCCGACTTGCCTGGAGCGGTTCCCGCCTTGCCGGGAGTTTCGCCTGACTTTCCGGGAGCGGTGCCCGACTTGCCGGGGGTCTCGCCCGACTTTCCGGGAGCGGTGCCCGACTTGCCGGGGGTTTCGCCCGACTTGCCCGGGGCCGTGCCCGACTTGCCGGGAGCCTCTCCCGATTTGCCGTGTTCGGAAGACGACTGGCCGTTGCCGGAGCCGCCATTCCCTCCATTGCCGTTTCCGTTCTTGGCCTGGGCGAAACCGACCAGGCCATAGCCATCGAGATGTGCGAAAGATGTGCCGCTGGCAAGAAGGCCAAGGCAAGCCAATGTCGCAAGATGACGTTTCAGCATTGTCCTCTCCTCTGGCGCCCCCTGGAGGATGAAATCGACGATTTTTGTCAGTTTTGTGACTATATTGGCCACCGTTTGTTTCACCATCGTCACAGTTATTCTAGCTTAACCCAAGTTAATGCGGCGCTTCGTTCTCTGAACTCGCGGGTATTGCCGGAAAATCAACTTGCGTGGGCACATCCATGGGAGTTCGATACCTAAGCGAGCCCCCCACCACCTGTAGACCGGCGATGCGTGGCGCAAAGGATGCCTGCGCCCGCCTTATTCCAAATGTCGCAAGCGGCTGATAAGCGACGCTTTGCCCAATTCCGGGTGGAGAACCTTTTTGATGACTTTGAAATTGCGCATGGCCGCAGCGGGGGCGCTGGCCGGCATTACTTGTTTCGCCTTTGCCGCTCAGGCGGACGACCTGGTGTTCACGCTGAAGAACGCCACCAATTCTGTGATCACCGAATTCTACGCCTCGCCGAGCGGGGTGGACGAATGGGAAGAGGACATTCTGGGCCGCGACGTGCTGAACCCGGGCGAAAGCGTCCGCGTGACCGTGGCCGACGGGCGCCGCGCCTGCAAATACGACATGCGCTTCGAGTTCACCGAGGATTCGGACCTCGACACCACCACCGACACGCAGGACTTCTGCGAGATGGACAGCTACACGCTGCACGAATAGCGGCCTCCATTAGCCGGCTTCTGAAGCCGGCCGATAAGCGCGCCTGGGCGCCTGCCCTTGCGCGCTCCCTGTTCGTCGGTTTGACTGGCCCCGCGGGACTTGCCATTCTGCGCAATCGTGCAGCGGCGTGGGGGGACGTGGACATAGAGCGTGCCGTAGAGAGCGTGCTGGAAGCGGCGTTGAGCCCCGAGGCCTGGCCGAACGCGCTGCGCATTCTTGCCGAGACTTGCGGCGCCGACCACGCCTTCGCCCACTATATTTCGCCCGAAAGCCTGGTTTCCTTCGCATCGCGCGGGTCCGAGGAGGTCCACGCCGACTTCCAGACCTGGCCGCACGAAGTTCCGCGCATGCGGCGGGCGCTGGAGCTCACGCTCGATGGGACGAAGGGGCTGCTGACCGACTGGCTCTGCTTCACGCCGGAAGAGCTGGCACGCGACCCGTTCGAACAGGAATTCGCCGTCAGGCACCAGAACGCGCACTTTGCCGGCACGTTCATTCCGCGCGAGGACAGTTCCTACCTCATCCTGTCGGTGGAGCGCGGGAAGGCCAAGGGCGCTTACGTGAACGAGGAACTGGACGGCGCGAATTCGCTGTTTCGCCTGCTTTCGCTGTCGCTCAACCATGCGCTCAAGGCCAGGCTTGATCTCGCCACTGGCGTTCTGGGAGCGCTGGACCAACAGGGCATGCCGCGCGCCTGGGTGAATGCGAAAGGGCGGCTGATCGCGGCATCGGCGGCGTTCGAAAAGCTTATCGGAAGCGTTCTGCATCTGCGCGGCGGACGCATTCATGCTGCCAGCGACGACGCCGATGCAAAGCTGCAGTGGGCCATCGCACAGGCTGCGCAGGGCGCGCAGCCGCTCGCCACCATTGCGCTGGAGGCGCGCGCCGACGGCGCGACCCTCAGCGCGCTGCCGCTGCGCGGCCGGGTGTACGAGATGCTGGGCAGAGCTGACGTGCTTCTGACGGTAAGCCTGGGAGGCGGGCAGCCGGCGAAGGTCGAAACCGTCCTGCGCTCTACCTACCGGCTGACGCCGGCGGAAGTGCGACTGGCGATACGCATCGGGCGGGGCGAGACTCTGCGGCACGCGGCCGACGCGGAAGGCGTGTCGCTGGAAACGGCGCGCGGCCGGCTGAAGGTAATCCTGCACAAGACCGGAACAAGCAGGCAGCTGGAGCTGGCGCTGATGATCCAGCGCCTGGCTTTCGAGGCCGAGCGCTCGGGCGACTACATCGCCCATGGCTAAGGCTGCGTGCCAAAAAATCCGGAGTCGATTTTTGCCCCGGGCCATGCCTAGATACCAGCCTGCAAGGCCGGCCGGCTGATTGCGAACCACCCCCTCAAGCCGAGGTAGATGACATGCTACGCGGTATCCACCCCCTGCTCGGACCCGAGCTGCTGCACGCGCTGCGCACCATGGGCCATGGCGACGAGATCGTGATCGCCGACGCCAATTTTCCGGCCAGCACGCTTGGCCGCCCGGTGATCCGCGCCGACGGCCTCGGCGCCGAGGCCGTGGTTGAGGCGATTCTCACCCATATGCCGCTGGACACATTCGACACGGCCGCCGCCTTCCGAATGGCGATGGTGGAGACGCCGGAGGAAGTGCCGCCGATCTGCGTTTCGTTCCAGGAAATCATCGACCGGCTGGCCGGCCCGTTCCGAGTGGCGCCGCTGGAGCGCTTCGCCTTCTACGAACGCGCGCGCCAGGCGGCCTATATCGTGGCCACAGGCGAATTGATGCTCTACGCCAACCTGATCCTCAAGAAGGGCGTGCTGCCGCCGGGCGAATTCGAACCGGCGTGGTGAGGCACGCGCCGCAAGCCGCCTGATGCAGCCCGCAACACGAATGCTCAGCCGGCGGCCGGCGGTGGATAGGCAATCGAACCGTCTGCCTGCGGCACGGCCTCGGGCGTGATGGTGGCGGGCTCGATCCGGTCATGGTCCATGAGGTGAAAAACCGCCTCGCCGCGGGCGATCAGATAGTCGGCGACGATGCGGCGATGGCAGCGCCACCACACGCTTTCCGCGCACATGACGGCGAGCCGACGCGCTCGGCCCATTTCCACCAGCCGGTCGAGCGCGACGCGGAATTCGGCGCTCATGGCATAGTCGGCATAGTTGTGAAAACTCTGGTTGACCCAGAAGCCGTTGGTCGAGGGCGGCACCGTCTTCGAGCGGCCGCGCAGGCCGCCAAGCTCGACCATGTGCGTGTAGGCGATGCCGAAGGTTGCGAGGCTGTCGGGAAGCACATCGCCATTGTACTGCGGGTTGGCGCGCGAACGCGGGACGGTGCGGATGTCGACCACCAGCCCCACCTCGGCAAGCTTTAGCAGATGGACGAAGGCCTCGATGCTGCGCGTGCCGTGGCCGATGGTGAAGAATGGCTGCCGCATGGCGCCTCCCTTCCCCGCGCGGACATTTCATCAGCGAAGCGGCCAAGCGTCAACTTGAAGGTAATGCCGCCCATGCAACAATCTTTTTGCATTAATCTAGCATTTAATTCCATTTGCCTTTCCCATTCCCCATATCGATATTTGCCATCGCAGCCCAGCCAGGAGGCTTCATGAGCAACGATAACGATGCGCGCGGCTATGCCTCTCCGCCCTGCCTCATGCATGAGCTGACGCCGGAATTTCAGGCCGACGACCGCGCCGCGGACCCCATTGCGTGGGCCGACGTGCTGCGCTGGCGCAAGGCCGAACGCCAGCGGCTGATCGACGAGCGCATGGCTGTGCCGGCAGAAGAGCGGGCGCGGCGCACGGAAACGATCGCGGCCGGGCTGACCAAGGCGATCGGCGACCCGCGCCACCGGCTGATCGGCATCTACTGGCCGTTCAAGGGCGAGCCCGACCTGCGCGGCTGGATGACCCAAACCATCGCGGCCGGCGGGCGCTTCGCGCTGCCGGTGGTGATCAAGTCGGGCTGGCCGCTGGAGTTCCGCGCCTGGGCGCCGGGCGAACCGCTGGAGCGCGGCGTGTGGAACATCCTTGTGCCGGCGAACGGGCCGGCAGTATTTCCCGACGTGGTGATCGCGCCGCTGGTGGGTTTCGACAGCGACAATTACCGGCTGGGCTATGGCGGCGGCTTTTTCGACCGTACCCTGGCGGCCATGCCGCGCAAGCCGCTTGCGATCGGCGTGGGCTACAGCCAAGCGAGGCTTGCCACCATCTATCCGCAGCCGCACGACATCCCGATGGACACCGTCATCACCGCCTGATCCAATGCTTTTCGGCCGAACCGCGACGGACGGCCGACGCATCATCGATCTTCCCCACGGAGCACCGACCATGCACAGAGACCGCCGTTTCCAGGATCTTGCCGGCACGGAGCTGCCGATCCTGCTGGCGCCCATGGCGGGACCCGTCGGCTCCGAGATCGCAATCGCGGTGGCCGAGGCCGGCGGCCTTGGGGCGCTACCCTGCGCGCTGCTTTCGCCCGAGCAGATCCGCGCCGAGCTCGGCATCATCCGCCAGCGCACGGCAAAGCCGATCAACCTCAACTTCTTCTGCCACACGCCGCCAATTCCCGACGACGCCCGCGAGGCCGCATGGCGCAAGCGGCTGGCCGCCTACTATGTCGAGCTCGGGCTCGATCCGGAAGCGCCGGTGCCGAACTCCAGCCGCACGCCTTTCGACGCCGGGCTGTGCGAGGTGGTGGAGGAATTCCGGCCGGAGGTGGTGAGCTTTCACTTCGGCCTGCCGGAACAGGCGCTTGTGGAGCGCGTGAAGGCGACGGGCGCGAAAGTGCTGTCGAGTGCTACGACCGTGGACGAGGCGCGCTGGCTGGAGGACCATGGCTGCGACGCCATCATCGCCCAGGGCGCGGAAGCCGGCGGCCATCGCGGCATGTTCCTGACCGATAACATCGCCACCCAGGTGGGCACCTTCGCGCTGGTGCCGCAGGTGGTGGATGCGGTGTCGGTTCCAGTGATTGCGGCCGGCGGCATCGGAGATGCGCGCGGCATCGTGGCCGCCTTCGCGCTGGGAGCCTCGGCCGTGCAGATCGGGACCGCCTATCTGTTCTGCCCCGAGGCCAAGGTGGCGGCCCTGCACCGGCAGGCGCTGCGTGAGACGCACAGCGACGCGACCGCGATCACCAATGTGTTCACCGGCCGCCCGGCGCGCGGCATCGTCAACCGCATCGTGCGGGAGGTGGGGCCTATCTCCGGGCTCGCACCGGCATTTCCGCTGGCCGGCGGCGCGCTGGCGCCGCTGAAGGCAAGGAGCGAGCCGGTAGGCTCCGGCGATTTCATGTCGCTGTGGTCGGGACAGGCGGCCCGGCTCGGCCGCGAGATGCCTGCCGGCGAGCTGACGCGACGCCTGTGGGCCGAGGCGCAGGAGTGGATGGGAGCGGCGTAATTCTTTGCCTCACCGCGCCTGCGAGGGCGTGAAGCGGGCCACCAGCGTGTGGCTGTCGGCCGGATAGGTGAAGCGCACATGGGTGACGGGGTGCTCGGCGCTCCAGGTGCGGCGCTCGACGACCAGGCACGGCGCCCCGGGCTCAACCCCGAGCGCGGCGGCGATTTCCGCATCGGCGCCGGTTGCCCTTATGCGGTGCTCGGCCGCGCTCCAGGGGACATGGCCGACCAGCCACGGCCCCGGCGCGATCTCCTCGAAAGCTTCCTCGGCGGCCTCGGGCACGGCGACCAGGCTGATCAACCGCTCTTCCAGGCAGAAGGGCCGCGGCCCGGCGAAATGCCGGCACTTGAGCGCCAGAACCGGCCCGGCCTCGTGCAGCTCCATCAGCGCGCGGTCGGCCGGCGTGCCCTTGCGCTTCTGGTGCGAGGCAAGCTCGTAGCGATAGGGCAGGCCCAGTTCCTGCACCTCGTCCTTGATGTCATGGATCTCCAGCACCGCGGCCTGCGACACCGGCGTGCGCACAAAACTGCCCGAGCGGCGGCGGCGCTCGATCAGGCCCGTCCTGGCGAGCTCGGACAGGGCCTTGTTCACGGTCATGCGCGAGCAGCCATATTCCTCTGTCAGCTCGTGCTCGAAGGGAATGCGATGGCCAGGCGCCCATTCGCCCGACAGGATGCGTTCGCTGATGTCAGCGAGAATGCGCTGGTGCAGCGATATCGGTTCCTGCTCCTTCAAGGTGTCCATCTTGTCCATTGTGCGATCCAGAACGGCGGCCGGGCACGCGTCACGCTTCAGCCCGCGGCAAGCTCATTCATCACGGCACGGAAGTCCTCGGCAATGGCATCACGCATGAAATGCCTGCCGCCAACCACAACTTTCTTGCCGCGGACCCAGACGCCGTCAACCTTCGCGCCATTGGCGAAGATCCAGGCATCGAGAACGCCATCGCCCTTCTTGCCGGCCAGGGACGGGTGGTCGGCCCCCAGCGAGACGAAATCGGCCGAAGCGTCGATGGCGATTTCCGCCGGGCCCGCGCCGAGCGCGGCGGCACCGCCGGCCAGCGCGCCGTCGAACAACGCGCGGCCATTGGATTGGCCCGGCGCGGCCAGCACGTTGCGCTGGCGGTGGAACAGGCGCTGCGAATATTCGAGCTGGCGCAGCTCGTCTGGCAGGCCGATGAGCACGTTGGAGTCGGAGCCGACGCCGAAGCGGCCGCCATGCGCGGCAAACAGCGGCGCAGCGAAAGTGCCGTCGCCGAGATTGGCTTCCGTGACCGGGCACAGGCCGGCGATGGCGCCGCTTTTGGCCATGCCGGTCGTCTCGGCGTCAAGCATGTGGGTGGCGTGGATAAGGCACCAGCGCCCGTCAACGGGGGCGTTGGCGAGCAGCCATTCGACCGGGCGAGCGCCGGACCAGGCGATGCAGTCCTCCACCTCCTTCACCTGTTCGGCGACGTGGATATGGACGGGCTTGTCGGTCATTGCGACGACGGCGGAGAGCTCGTCGGGCGTCACCGCGCGCAGGCTATGCGGGGCAACGCCGACCACGGCGCCGGGCAGGTCCTTCACTGCCGCGCGGGCGCCTTCCATCAGGCGGCCAAAACTGTCGAGATCGTTGATGAAGCGGCGCTGGCCCTCATTGGGCGCGGCACCACCGAAACCGGAATGGGCATAGAAGACCGGCAGCAGGGTGAGGCCGATGCCGGTGCGCGCGGCGGCGGCGGCAATGCGCTCGGCCATTTCGGCGATGTTGGCGTAGTGCCCGCCGTCGAGATCGTGGTGCAGATAGTGGAACTCGCCGACGCGGGAGAAACCGGCTTCCAGCATCTCGACATAGAGCTGGGCGGCGACGGCCTCGACCTGGCGCGGCGTCATCGAGAGCGCGAAGCGATACATGACCTCGCGCCACGACCAGAAGCTGTCGGCGCCGGGGCCGCGCGTTTCGGCAAGGCCGGCCATGCCGCGCTGGAAGGCGTGGCTGTGCAGGTTGGGCATGCCGGGCAGGACGATCGCCTGGCGCTCGTCGCCGGATTGCGGAGCGGCATCCGCCTCGACGGCCGAGATACGGCCTTCCCTGACGGTCAGGCGCACGTCGTTGCGCCAGCCCTGCGGCAGCAGCGCCTGCCCGGCAAAAATGGTCGTCATGGAGCCTTCCCCTGCGTTTCTTGCATCCGATCGCCACAAGACGCTTGCGTCAATCGCTCATATGTCTATACATAAACGATCGGGATGGAAATGGAAAACATCATGCAGAACCGCGAAAGCGCGCAAACGGGACGGGTCCGCCTGTGGCGGAATGCCCGCCTCGCGACGCTGGCCGAAACCGCGCCCGGCTTGGGCGTCGTAGAAAATGGGGCAATCGCCGCAAGGGACGGGCGCATTGTCTATGCCGGCCCCGAGGCCGAACTGCCGGCGGCTCTGCGCGACGGCGCCGAGACCGTGGACTGCGAGGGCCGCTGGATCACGCCCGGCCTGGTCGACTGCCACACGCACCTGGTGCATGCCGGCGACCGCGCCAACGAATTCGAGATGCGGCTGGCGGGTGCCACCTATGAGGAAGTCGCGCGCGCGGGCGGCGGCATCGTCTCCTCCGTGAAGGCGCTGCGCGCGGCGAGCGAGGTAGAGCTGGTGCGGCAATCCCTGCCCCGGCTCGACGCACTGCTGGCCGAAGGCGTCACCACTGTCGAGATGAAGTCCGGCTACGGGCTGGACCTCGAAAACGAGGCGAAATCGCTGCGCGCCGCACGCCGACTGGGCGGTGAGCGGCCGGTGACGGTTCGCACCACCTTCCTCGGCGCGCATGCGCTGCCGGCGGAGGCGAACGGCGACAAGGACGCCTATATCGACCTGGTCGCCAAGCAGATGCTGCCGGCAATCGCGGCGGAAAAGCTGGCCGACGCGGTCGACGGCTTCTGCGAGGGCATCGCCTTTTCGCCGGAACAGATGGTGCGCGTGTTTGAGGCCGCGAAGTCGCACGGGCTTCCGGTAAAGCTGCATGCCGACCAGCTTTCCAACCTGCATGGCGCAGCCCTTGCCGCGCGCTACGGCGCGCTCTCGGCCGACCATCTGGAATACACCGACGACGAAGGTGCTGCCGCCATGGCGAGCGCCGGCACGGTGGCGGTGATCCTGCCCGGCGCGTTCTACTTCATCCGCGAGACGAAAAAGCCGCCGGTCGACCTCTTCCGCCGCCACGGCACGAAAATGGCGCTGGCGACCGACAACAATCCCGGCACCTCGCCGCTGACCTCGCTGCTTTTGACAATGAACATGGGCGCGACGCTTTTTGCCATGACGGTCGACGAATGCATCGCCGGCGTGACCCGCGAAGCGGCGCGCGCGCTGGGAATGCTCGGCGAGACCGGAACGCTGGAGGCCGGCAAATGGGCCGACCTCGCGATCTGGGACATCGAGCGGCCGGCCGAACTTGTCTACCGCATGGGCTTCAATCCGCTCCATGCGCGCATCTGGAGGGGGAAATGACTGAACTCGTATTGAAGCCCGGCGAAGCCACGCTCGCCGACTGGCGCGCCATCTATCGCGGCGCCGTGCCCAAGCTGCATGAGAGCGCCCGGGCCAAGATCCAGGCCAGCGCCGAGACGGTCGCAAAGATCGTCGCCAAGGGCGAGCCGGTCTATGGCATCAACACCGGCTTCGGAAAGCTGGCTAGCGTGCGCATTCCGGCCGCCGACCTCGAAACGCTTCAGCGCAACATCGTGCTGTCGCATGCCGCCGGCACCGGCGAACCGATGCCGGTGGCCGTGGCGCGGCTGATGATGGCGCTGAAGCTTGCCAGCCTCGCGCAGGGCGCCTCGGGCGTGAAGGTCGAGACCGTCGAGCTTCTGGAGAAGATGCTGGCCAACGACGTGATCCCGGTGGTGCCGGCGCAGGGTTCGGTGGGCGCTTCCGGCGACCTGGCGCCGCTTTCGCACATGACGGCGGCGATGATCGGCGTGGGCGACTGCTTCACCCCGCATGGCCGCGTGCCGGCCAAGGTGGCCTTCGTGTCGCACGGGCTGGAGCCGGTGACGCTCGGCCCCAAGGAAGGGCTGGCGCTGCTGAACGGCACCCAGTTCTCCACGGCCTATGCGCTGGCCGCGCTGTTCGAGGCGGAAATACTCTATCATTCGGCGCTGGTGGTCGGCGCTCTGTCGACCGATGCGGCCAAGGGCTCGGATGCGCCGTTCGACCCGCGCATCCACCTGCTGCGCAAGCACAAAGGCCAGATCGATACGGCCGACGCGCTGCGCGCGCTGATGGCGGGCAGCGCCATCCGCGAAAGCCACCGCGTCGGCGACGAGCGCGTGCAGGACCCTTACTGCCTGCGCTGCCAGCCGCAGGTGATGGGTGCTGCGTTGACCGTGCTGCGCCAGGCCGCCGACACGCTGGAAACGGAAGCCAACGGCGTCACCGACAATCCGCTGATCTTCGCCGAGGACGGAACCGCGCTTTCGGGCGGCAACTTCCACGCCGAGCCGGTGGCGTTTGCCGCCGACATGATCGCTCTGGCCGTCTGCGAGATCGGCTCGCTGTCGGAGCGGCGCGTGGCCATGCTGGTCGACCCGGCGCTGTCGGGCATGCCCGCATTCCTGACGCCGAAGCCGGGCCTCAACTCCGGCTTCATGATCCCGCAGGTGACGGCGGCAGCCCTCGTCTCTGAAAACAAGCAGAAGGCCTATCCGGCAAGCGTGGACTCCATCCCCACCTCGGCCAACCAGGAAGACCACGTCTCCATGGCCGCGCATGGCGCGCGCCGGCTGATGGGCATGGTGGAGAACGCCACCGCCGTGATCGGCATCGAGTTTCTGGCCGCCGCGCAGGGTTGCGACTTCCACGCGCCGCTGGCTTCCAGCGCGCCGCTGGAGGCAGTGCGCAAGCTCTTGCGGGCGCAGGTGCCGCATCTCGACGACGACCGTCACTTCCACCCGGACATGGAAAAGGCCAATGCGCTGGTGCGCAGCGGCGCGGTGATTGCGGCGGCAGGCGCGGTGAAGCTGCCGGCGGTTGCAGGGTGCGAGGCATGACCGCCCTGCCCTGGCTTTCCATAACACGCGGCGAGGCGCCGCTGCTGGTGTCGATCCCGCATACCGGCACCGACCTCGCGGGCCTCGAGGACCGTCTGGTCTCGCCCTGGCTCGGCCGCAAGGATGCCGACTGGTGGATCGAAAAGCTCTACGGCTTCGCCGCCGGCCTCGGCGCGACCGTGGTGCGCACCTCGATTTCGCGCACGGTGATCGACGTCAACCGCGACCCGTCCGGCGTCTCGCTCTATCCGGGACAGGCAACCACCGAGCTTTGCCCGACCACCACCTTCGATGGCGAGCCGCTTTATCGCGAAGGGCAGGCGCCGGGTGCGGAAGAGGTCGCCGAGCGTCGAAAGACCTATTTCGAGCCTTACCACGCCGCTTTGGCCGAAGAGCTGGCACGGCTGCGCAAGGTGCATGAAAAGGTCGTGCTCTATGACTGCCACTCGATCCGCTCGGTCATTCCGCGCCTGTTCGATGGCGAGCTGCCGGTGTTCAACCTCGGCACCAACAGCGGCGCCAGCACCGACCCGGCGCTGCAGACGCTGGTGGCCGACATCATCGCCGGCACCGGCGAGAGCCATGTGATCAACGGCCGCTTCAAGGGCGGCTTCATCACCCGCAATTTCGGCAAGCCGGAAGCGGGCGTTCATGCGCTGCAGATGGAGCTTTCCTGCCGCTGCTACATGCATGAGCGGCCGGGGCCGGTGAGCGCCGAGGACTGGCCGGCGGATTACGATCCCGACTTTGCCGCGCCGATTCGCGGGACGCTGACAGAAATCCTTCAAACCGCAATCCGCTGGGCCCGCGCCTGAGGCGCGGCCGGCCTTCATGCTGGAGAAAATGATGACCCAACACACCCGCATCGACAATTCGCGCGTCATTCGCGCTGCCACCGGCACCGAGCTTTCCGCCAAGAGCTGGCTGACGGAAGCGCCGCTGCGCATGCTGATGAACAATCTCGACCCCATCGTTGCCGAAAAGCCCGGCGAGCTGGTGGTCTATGGCGGCATCGGCCGCGCGGCCCGCGACTGGGACAGCTTCGACCGCATCGTCGGCGCGCTGAAGGCGCTGGAAGCCGACCAGACGCTGCTGGTGCAGTCGGGCAAGCCGGTGGGCGTGTTCCGCACCCATGCGGACGCCCCGCGCGTGCTGATCGCCAACTCCAACCTGGTGCCGCACTGGGCCAACTGGGACCACTTCAACGAGCTCGATAAGAAGGGCCTGATGATGTACGGCCAGATGACGGCCGGCTCCTGGATCTATATCGGCTCCCAGGGCATCGTGCAGGGCACCTACGAGACCTTCGTGGAGATGGGCCGCCAGCACTTTGGCGGCGATCTTTCCGGCCGCTGGATCCTGACCGCGGGCCTCGGCGGCATGGGCGGCGCGCAGCCGCTGGCCGCGACCATGGCCGGCGCCTCGTGCCTGGCCATCGAATGCCAGGCCAGCCGCATCGAGATGCGCCTGAAGACCGGCTATGTCGACGTGCAGGCCAAGGACCTCGACGACGCGCTGGCCATCATCGACAAGGCCACCAAGGAGAAGAAGGCGATCTCCGTCGCCCTGCTCGGCAACGCCGCCGAGATCCTGCCCGAACTCGTCAAGCGCGGCGTGAAGCCGGACGCGGTGACCGACCAGACCTCGGCGCATGACCCGGTCAACGGCTACCTGCCGATCGGCTGGACCGTGGCCGAATGGGAAGAAAAGCGCGAGCGCGACCCCAAGGCCGTCGCCAAGGCCGCCCGCGCCTCCATGGCCGTGCATGTGAAGGCCATGCTCGACTTCCACCACCAGGGCATTCCGACCGTCGACTACGGCAACAACATCCGCCAGATGGCCAAGGAAGAGGGCGTGGAAAACGCCTTCGACTTCCCGGGCTTCGTGCCGGCCTATATCCGCCCGCTGTTCTGCCGCGGCGTTGGCCCGTTCCGCTGGGCGGCCCTGTCGGGCGACCCGGAGGACATCTACAAGACCGACGCCAAGGTGAAGGAGCTGACGCCCGGCAACAAGCACCTGCACAACTGGCTCGACATGGCGCGTGAGCGCATCCACTTCCAGGGCCTGCCGGCGCGCATCTGCTGGGTGGGTCTCGGCGACCGCCATCGCCTCGGCCTCGCCTTCAACGAAATGGTCGCCAAGGGCGAGCTGAAGGCGCCGGTGGTGATCGGCCGCGACCACCTCGATTCCGGCTCGGTCGCCTCGCCCAACCGCGAGACCGAAGCGATGAAGGACGGCTCGGACGCCGTGTCCGACTGGCCGCTGCTCAACGCGCTGCTCAACACCGCCTCGGGCGCAACCTGGGTTTCGCTGCACCATGGCGGCGGCGTCGGCATGGGCTTCTCGCAGCATTCGGGCATGGTCATCGTGTGCGACGGCACCGAAGACGCCGCACGTCGCCTCGAGCGCGTGCTGTGGAACGACCCGGCCACCGGCGTGATGCGCCATGCCGATGCCGGCTACGACATCGCCATCGACTGCGCCAGGGAGCATGGCCTCAACCTGCCCGGCATCCTGGGCTGATACTCAAACGAACAGGTGAAGACGACCTCGATGACAGACATCTCGTATACGGAGCGCGGTTCGCGCGGCAGCGGAGCGGTCAAGCTCATTCTCTACAGCCTGATCGGCATCTTCGTGTTCTTCGTGCCGGTGACCATCGGCGGCAAGTCGACCATTCCTCTCGACCACGCCGCGACGGCCATCGTGACTCATGCACGGCCGGCCGCGATCGCGTTCGTCTGCCTGCTGATCGCCTATGGCGCCCTGGCACCCTTCGTGCAGGGCACCTGGCGCGGCAGCGTCACGGGGACGATCTTCTCGTTTCTGAGGGTGCTGGGCGCGGTCCTGGCCGGCATGTACCTGACCGGCGTGGGCCCGGCCGAACTGTTCGCGCCCGACATGCTGCCCTTCCTGTTCGACAAGCTGGTGCTTTCGGTGGGCCTCATCGTGCCCATCGGCGCGCTGGCGCTGGGCTTCCTGGTGGGCTACGGCCTGCTCGAGCTGACCGGCGTGCTGGTGCAGCCGGTGATGCGGCCGCTCTGGCGCACGCCGGGCTGGTCGGCGATCGACGCCGTGGCTTCCTTCGTCGGCAGCTATTCGCTGGCGCTGCTGATCACCGACCGCGTGTTCCGCGAAGGCAAGTACACGGTGCGCGAGGCCGCCATCATCGCCACCGGCTTTTCCACCGTGTCAGCCACCTTCATGGTGATCGTGGCCAAGACGCTGGACCTGATGGGTTCCTGGAACCTGTATTTCTGGACCACCTTCTTCATCACCTTCATCGTCTCGGCCATCACCGCGCGGATGTGGCCGCTGGCCGGCATGGAGCATCCGGCCGACCGCGACGCGCCGCTGCCGGCCGACCGCAGCCGCCTGCAGGCGGCCTTCGACGCCGGCCTCGAACAGGCGGCCGTCGCCAAGAGCCTGCCGGCGACCCTGCGCGAGAACTTCCTCGACGGCCTGCGCATGGCAGCCATGATCCTGCCCAGCATCATGGCGGTGGGGCTGCTCGGCCTGCTGGCGGCCAAGCACACGCCGATCTTCGACGTGATCGGACTGCTGCTCTACCCCGTCACCTGGATCGCACAGTTCTCCGAGCCGATGCTTGCGGCCAAGTCGCTTGCCGCGGGCCTGGCGGAAATGTTCCTGCCGGCGATCCTGCTGAAGGAATCCGACCTGGCGCTGAAATTCGTGGCGGCGGTGGTGTCGGTCAGCCAGGTGCTGTTCCTGTCGGCGTCGATCCCCTGCGTGCTCGCCACGACGATCCCGCTCCGGTTCCGCGACCTGCTGGTGATCTGGTATGTGCGCACCGCGCTCAGCATCCTGCTCACCGCGCCCGTCGCCTGGCTGGCGGTGTCGATGGGCTGGCTGTCCTGACCATGATGCGCGTTCTGCCCGCCGAAAACTATCGCCGCATGCCGTGGAAGAACGGCGGCGGCGAGACAACGGAAATCGCCGTTTCGCCGGAAGGCGCGACGGTGGACAGCTTCGACTGGCGGCTTTCCATGGCGACGGTAGCGCAAGGCGGGCCGTTTTCGACCTTTGCCGCCATCGACCGCACGCTGGCGGTGCTCGACGGCGACGGGCTTCGCCTCACCGTGGAAGGCATGGGCACGACCGAGCTGACGACCGGCTCGGCGCCGCTGCCCTTCCCCGGCGACGCGCCCACCGGCGCCGAGCTGATCGACGGCACCGTGATCGACCTCAACATCATGACCCGGCGCGGTCGCATGAGCCACGCCATGCGGCGGCTGGACATTGCCGGAACCGTCGATATCGCCGTGTCGGCATCGGAACTTCTGGTGTTCTGCCAGCGCGGAACCTGCCGCCTTGCCACCGGCGACGAGACGGCAGCGCTCGGCCCGCTCGACACCGCCCATCTCGACCGCACGCCGCAGGCGCTGCGGATCGAAACCGACGCCACGGCGCGGATTTTCCTCATCGAACTGTCGCCGGAAGGCCGCGCCGGGTAGCGGCGCGGAAACGCTGCCTGCAGTAATGGCCTCGCCGCATCACTTTGCGGCGAGGTGAGGCCGTATGGTTAATTCAAGCTTGACACCCCAAATGATGGGGGCGTAAGGCACCCATGCTTCCGGCTCGCCCTTTGGCTCGCCCGAGGCAGTCAACAACTGATTGAACAGGTTATGGACAGTCATTCTAGTCGCTGTTCGGGGAAGGCTCTGAGCCGGATCCGGACACCGTATTCGACAATCGATACCGTGTCCGGCATGTCCCGCCGGGCGAGCCTCGGCAAGGCCTGACGGTCTGTCCGCTTGCTTCCGGGGCCTGTCGGGCCAAGGAGGTGAGCCATGAACAACACCATCCTCTTTTTTCGTGACCGCGACGCCGTGCGCCTTGCCATGCGTTCGGCCGCACCCGTCGCGCGTACCCGCATCCGGCCGCTCGAGCCCGCGCATCCGGAAGCCGGACGCAGCGCGCTGACCTGCCGCTGGCAGCGCGACAAGCTGACCGGAAGGCTCGAAGGCCGCTGGTCACGGGAGCATCGCACCCTTTCCGAAGAGGGTGTCAGTCGAAGCTTGCGACACGCTCTCGCCGCCTGACCTTCCGGTCCGCGCCGCAAACGCCTTTTTCCTGATCGCGAAGATCTTGCGCCCGCCGCAACCCGTCCCGGTTGCGGCGCGCCGACGCGCGCCTCTCGCCCCTGCCCGCTCCGCCGCCATGTCGCGCCCGAAGCGGCGGGGAACGCAATGCTGCCTTGAGCAGCCAGAGACCGAGGTTCGCAAATGATCTTCCTGCCCCATAACCGCCAGTCGCTGAGCGACGCCGCGACGCTGTCGCGCGCCCGCATCATGCCCAATGTCTACGACCTTCTCGCCCTGTCGATCATGGCGGCGGTGTTCGTGCTTTTGGCGCATGCGGCCGTCGAGATGCGCGGCTCGGTGGAACTGCTTTCCACCAGGCCGGTGACGCTCGACCCGGCCAACCTGCCCGAATATGCGCTACGCACCACGCTGCGCATGTTCGCGGCCATCATCGCCTCGCTGATCTTTACCTTCGTGGTGGCGACGCTGGCGGCCAAGAGCCGCCGCGCCGAGATGGTCATCATCCCGGCGCTCGACATATTGCAGTCGGTGCCAGTGCTGGGCTTCCTGACCTTCACCGTGACCTTCTTCATGGGCCTGTTTCCCGGCAGCCAGCTCGGGGCCGAATGCGCGTCGATCTTCGCGATCTTCACCGCGCAGGCCTGGAACATGACCTTCTCTTTCTACCAGTCGCTGCGCACCGTTCCGCGTGACCTGGACGAGGTGAGCCGCGGCTTCGGCCTGACGGCCTGGCAGCGCTTCTGGCGGCTGGAAGCGCCCTTTGCGGCGCCGGGCCTGATCTGGAACACGATGATGTCGATGTCGGGCGGCTGGTTCTTCGTGGTCGCCTCGGAAGCGATCACGGTCGGCGACACCACGGTGGAACTGCCGGGCATCGGCTCATGGCTGGCGCTGGCGATTTCCAGGGAGGATTTCGTTGCGGTGGGCTGGGCGGTGCTGGCAATGGCGCTGCTGATCCTGCTCTACGACCAACTGCTGTTCCGGCCGATCGTGGCCTGGGCCGACAAATTCCGGGCCGAACAGACAGCGGCGCAGGAAAAGCCACGCTCCTGGGTTTATGACGTGATGCGCCGCACCCGCATGCTCAAGCTGGCCGGCGCACCCTTTGCGGCCGGCTGGGGCCGGCTGATGCTGGCGGGCGCCGGCGCACCACGCAAGGCGCCGCGGCCGGTGGAGCCGGCGCGGACCAGCCGGATTGCGGATCGCCTCTGGCTTGCCTTCATCGTGCTTCTGGCCGCGGCAGGGGCTGCGGTGACCGTGCTTTACATCCGCCGCACGCTGGGTTGGGGGGACGTGGCGCAAGCCTTCGGCGGCGGCTTCGCGACCCTTCTGCGCGTCGTCGTTCTGGTCGGCCTCGCCAGCCTGATCTGGGTGCCGGTGGGCGTGTGGATCGGACTGCGGCCGGCCGTGGCCCAGAAGGTGCAGCCGCTGGCGCAGTTTTTGGCCGCGTTTCCGGCCAATGTGCTGTTTCCGTTCGTGGTGATCGCCATTGTCGCCACCGGTGCCAGCCCCAACATCTGGCTGTCGCCGCTGATGATCCTGGGGACGCAGTGGTACATCCTGTTCAACGTGATCGCCGGTGCCAGCGCCTTCCCGTCCGACCTCAGGGAGGCGGCGGCGGTGTTCAAGCTCAGCTCGTGGAGCTGGTGGAGCAAGGTAATGCTGCCGGGGATATTCCCCTACTATGTGACCGGGGCACTGACCGCCACCGGCGGCTCGTGGAATGCTTCCATCGTCGCCGAGGTGGCGAGCTGGGGCAACACGCATCTCCAGGCCTACGGGCTCGGGGCCTACATCGCCAAGGCGACGGAGGCCGGCGATTTTCCCCGCGTGGTGCTGGGGATTGCGGTGATGTCGCTGTTCGTCACCACCTTCAATCGCGCCCTGTGGCGCCCGCTTTACGTCTTCGCCGAGCGCCGCCTGCGCCTCGACTGAAAAGACACTACATATTGCTTCGGGAGACCGGAAAATGAATGAATTCGTGACAGCCACCGCTGCAAGCGTAGCTCCCCTGGTCGAAGTCAAGGACGTGAGCCAGAGCTACGACAACGGCCAGTTCGTGGTGCTGGAAGATGTCGGCCTGACCCTGCGCTCGGGCGAGATCGTCGGCCTGCTTGGCCGCTCGGGCTCGGGCAAGTCGACGCTGCTGCGCTCCATCGCCGGGCTGATCCAGCCGACCGGAGGCTCGATCACCTTCGAGGGCGCGCCGGTTTCGGGAACCCCGGATGGGATCGCCATGGTGTTCCAGAGTTTTGCGCTGTTTCCGTGGCTGACGGTGCTGCAGAACGTCGAACTGGGGCTGGAAGCGCGCGGCGTGGCGCCCGCCGAGCGCCGCAAGCGCGCACTGGAGGCGATCGACCTGATCGGCCTCGACGGCTTTGAGAGCGCCTATCCCAAGGAGCTGTCGGGCGGCATGCGCCAGCGCGTCGGCCTTGCCCGTGCGCTGGTGGTGCACCCCAAGGTGCTGCTGATGGACGAGCCCTTCTCGGCGCTCGACGTGCTGACGGCCGAGACGCTGCGCACCGACCTGCTCGACCTGTGGTCGGAAGGGCGCATGCCGATCGAATCTATCCTGATGGTGACCCACAACATCGAGGAAGCGGTGCTGATGTGCGACCGCGTGCTGATCTTTTCCTCCAACCCCGGGCGGGTGGCGGCCGAGATCCGCATCGACCTGCCGCAGCCGCGCGACCGGCTCGACCCGGCCTTCCGCGCGCTGGTGGAGGACATCTACGAGCGCATGACGGCGCGCAAGCCGGCGGCAGAGCCCGCCCGCGACGGCGCCTTTCCCGGCACCGGCATCGACATGGTGCTGCCGCGTGTTTCGACCAACCTGCTTTCCGGCCTGATCGAGACGGTGGCCGCCGAGCCCTATCGCGGCAAGGCCGACCTGCCGCCGCTGGCGGCCAGCCTGCAGCTGGAGATCGACGACCTGTTCCCGATCGCCGAGACGCTGCAGCTGCTGCACTTTGCCGAACTGGCCGAGGGCGACATTCGCCTGACGCCGGCGGGCATGCGCTTTGCCGAGGCCGAGGTGGACGAACGCAAGCACCTGTTTGCCCAGCAGCTTGCCGCCCATGTGCCATTGGCGATGCATATCCGCCGAGTGCTCGACGAACGGGCAAGCCACGAGGCGCCGGCCCGCCGCTTCCGCGACGAGCTGGAGGACCACATGTCGGAGGAGAATGCCGAGCACACGGTGCGGGCGGTGACCAGCTGGGCGCGCTATGCCGAGCTCTTCGCCTATGACGAAAAGACCGACATGTTCACGCTGGAAAACCCGAGCTGAGTTCCGGCCGAAAATAGAAGGGGCGCGGCCGACAAGGCCGCGCCCCTTCTCATGCGCCGGGCGTGCCCCGCCCCGGCCAAACCCGCCTGGTTCCTGGAAAGCATGGTCTTGTCCGAAAAGTCTTCAACTCTTCGCTGACGCGGCCCTTCGGGTCGGGATCACGCATTTCAGGCATGGCGGGCGATCAGTTCCTTCAGCGCCTTCTCGAAGCGGTGGATTTCCTCGATCGTGTTGTAGTGGACCAGCGAGACGCGCACGGCACCGCTGTCCATGCTGAGGCCGAGGCGGGCCATGAGGCGCGGCGCATACATATGCCCGTCGCGGATGCCGATCTGCATCTCGGACATTTCCTCCGCAATCATCTGCGGCGAGAGCTTGCCAATGTTGAAGCAGAAGGTCGGCACGCGCTGCTCGATGCGCTCTTCTTCGCTGACGCCGTAGATGGTCGCGCCGCAGTCCTTCAGCACGCGCAGCATCTCGCGGGCGAGGTGGAGCTCATAGGTGCGGATGGCACCCATGCCGGCGACGATGTTCTCACGGCGCGAGCGGTTGTTGGACGGCGCGAAGTTGCGGCCGACCGATTCCAGATACTTCACCGCCGCATCCATGCCGGCGACGTTCTCGTAGACGAAGGTACCTGCCTCGACCTTATAAGGCGGCTCGTCCGGGATAAAATCCTCGCGGAAGGTGGGCAGGCGCTTCAGCGTCTCGAAGCGGCCCCACAGGAAGCCCATGTGCGGCGAAAAATTCTTGTAGCCCGAGCAGACGAGGTAGTCGCAATCCCAGGCCTGAACGTCGATGAGGCCATGGGGGCCATAATGCACGCAGTCCAGGAACACTTCCGCGCCGGCCGCATGGGCGATCTTGGCCACGGCGGCGACGTCGACGATGGAGCCGATGGAATGCGCGGTCACCGTGCAGGCGACAAGGCGGGTGCGTTCGTTGACCAGTGGGCGCAGGTCATCGACATGCAGGTTGCCGTCCTCGCGCATGCGCCACCAGACGAATTTGGCGCCGGCCGGTTCCAGCGCCAACCAGGTGGCGATGTTGGCGTCATGGTCCATGTCGGTGACGATGATCTCGTCGCGCTCGCCGAGCATCTGGCCGATGCCGAGGCTGACCAGGCGGATGAAGGAGGTGGCGTTCATGCCGAAGCAGATCTCGGCCGGGCTGTAGGCGTTGATCAGCACCGCCACGCTCTCGCGCGCCTCGGCGATGGTCTGGTCGACCTTGACGCTACGGCCGTAGCGGCCGCCGCGCTGGACGTTGTGGCCGACGAGATGGTTCTGCACAGCCTCGAGCACGCCCTGCGGAATCTGCGCGCCGGCGGCATTGTCGAAGAAGATGAAGTCGCCGGCCTTCTGCAGCGCCGGGAACATGGCGCGCGCCTGTTCGACCGGGAACGAGACGGCGTCGGCGGGCGCGATCGGGCTATGCTGGGTCATGGAAATGCTTTCTGGGGTCGAGTTATGTCACGCGGCGCGGACGCCGCCGGGTTTTGCATGAGATGGAGAGGTCAGGCCCGCCCGTAGGCCCGCTTACCCCGAGCCTCGAGGTGGCTGACGAGGCGCACCAGCGGCCACAGGAAGGCCAGGTAGATGATAGCCGCGCCGATGAGCGGGGTGGGATTGGCCATCAGCGCCTGCGCGTCGGTGGCCTGCTTCAACAGGTCGGGCATGGCCACGACCGAGGCGAGCGCGGTGTCCTTGTAGACCGAGACGCAGTTGGAGGTGAGCGGCGGAATGACGACGCGCAGCGCCTGCGGCAGCACCACCTTGCGCAGCGCCAGCCAGAAAGGCAGGCCAAGGGCTGCCGCCGCCTCGAACTGGCCGCGAGGAATGTTTTCGATGCCGGCGCGGCAAACTTCGGCCGTGAAGGCGGCAAGCACCATCGACAGCGCGATCGTGGCCGAGGCGAAGGAGGACAGGCGGATGCCGACGAAAGGCAGCGCATAATAGATCAGGATCAGCACCACCAGGATCGGCAGGGCCCGAAAGATGTCGACATAGAGCACCGCCGCCGCCCTGACCGGGCGTGGCCCGTAGAGCCGGCCCAGGCAGACGAGCAGGCCGGCGATGCAGCCGAAGAAGATGCTGGCGCAGCCGAGCAGAATGGTGTTGCCGAGCCCGCGCAGCAGGATCGGGAAGGACCTGACCAGGACGTCCCAGTTGAAGAAGGTGTTGATCAGTTCCATGGACCGGGCCCGTATCTTGAGGAACCTTCGCTGCCGCCAGGCGGCGGGAGCGCAGCGGATGTGACAGGAGCGCCGGCGCAATGGCGCCGACGCTCCGATATGGATCATTCCGCCTTTGGCAGCGGCATGACCGTGACGGTGCTGGTGCCGGCTTCCGGATCGGCCTCGAACCACTTCTTGTGGATCGCGGCCATGGTGCCGTCTTCCTTCATGGCCGAGATCGCCTCGCTGGCCTTCTCGACCAGCGGGTGGTCTTTCTTGGCCATCATGGCGAAGCGCTCGCCGGTGGGGATGCGGACCAGGATCTTCAGGCCCGGGATCTTGGTCATGGCATATTGGAAGCCGGCGAGCTCGCCCGCGCCGCCCTCGATGCGGCCGTTCTGCACCTCGAGCAGCAGGTCCTGCTGCGAAGCGTAGCTCTTGACCTCGGCGATGCCGAGCTTCTCGGCGTTCTCCTTGGCCCAGGCTTCGCCGGTGGTGGCGGCGACGACGCCGATGGTCTTGCCCTTCAGGTCGTCCAGCGAGGCAACGGTGGAATCGGCCTTGCCGACGACGGTGCCGTCGCTGTCATAGTAGGGCTGCGTGAAGGACTGGTTCTGCAGGCGCTCATTGGTGATCGAGATCGACGAGATGGCGAAGTCGATGCGGCCCGAGCTGGTGCCGGCGAACAGGGCCTGGAAGCCCATGTCCTGGAATTCGACGTCCATGCCCAGACGCTTGCCGACCTCGCGGGCGACGTCCACCTCATAGCCCTCGAAGTCGCCGGCCTCGGTCTTGTATTCCCATGGCGGATTGGCCGGATAGGAGCCGACCGTGATCGTGTCGGCGAAGGTCGGCGCCGTGAAGGCAAAGCCGGCCGCCACCATTATTCCCATTAGTCCCAGACGCTTGAGCATTTTCACTCCCTTTTTGTTCGGCCACACCACGTGGCGCTTTTTCCACCCCTTTCAGCGCCCAGTCGACCGGGCGCTGCAGGCGGGCGATGCCTGAATTCCTCCCTAGGAAGCGCGGCTGCCGCGCAAACCAATTCTCTGTTCAAGGCCCTGCAACAGCCTCTCGACCGCCTCGTCGCTGGTGACCATGCCGGGCGAAAGCCTGAGGGTCGAGCCGCGCGCATCGCAGTAGAGTTTTTCGCTGCGCAGTTCCGACACCACCCGGGCCGCCTCCACGCCCTCGGGCAAGGCCAGCATGACGCTGCCGCCGCGCTGCCGCTCGTCAATCGGCGAGGCCACCGACCAGCCGTTTTCCAGCGCGCGCTCGATGATGCGCCCGGTGAGCACCAGATTGCGCGCGCGGACGGCATCGACGCCGGTGCGCATCACCCATTCCAGCCCCGGCAGCGAGGCGACGCTGGCGAGGATCGCCGGCGTGCCGTGGTCGAAGCGGCGGACATCCGAGGCGTAGGCGAATTTGTCGAGATCCCAGGAAAATGGATTCTCCTGGCTGAACCAGCCGCGCAACTCGGGCTCGCAGGTCGCGAGCAGTTCGGGCCGCACCTGCAGGACGCCGGCGCCGGACGTGCCGCACAGCCATTTCAGCGAGGAGGAGACGACGAAGTCGACGCCGGTGGCGCTGACCGTGAAGGGCGCCACGCCGACGCCCTGGGTGATGTCGACCCCCACCAGCGTGCCCATGCGCCTGCCATGCTCGGCAAGGCGGGCGACATCGCAGCGGTGCGAGGCGGTGGAGGTGACGAAGGTGAGCAGCGCCACGCCGACGTCCTCCTGCCAGCGTGCGATGACGTCTTCGTCACGCACCCAGGTCTCGCCGGGGCGCAGCGGCACGGTGTCGAGCACGAAACCGAATCGCTCGGCAAGTTTTGCCAGCAGGAAATGCAGGCTCGGAAAGCAGTCGCCGGCGACGAGGAAGCGGCGGCCTTCCAGATGCGCCTTCGGCAGCCCGCCAATGAGGCTGTAGAGGGCCGTGGTGACGTTTTCCGCCGTGGTCAGCGAGCCCGCGGGCGCGTCGATCAGCATGCGCCATGTGTCGACGAAACGCTGCCGCGCGGCCATTGCGGCCGGCCACTGGCCGTCGTCCTCGGCCGACCAGATCTCCGAAAAGGCCGACAGGGCAGCGGCCATGGCCTCGGCCTTGCCCGGAAAGGTCCCGATGGAATGATAAAGAAAATAGCCAGCCATGCTCTCCCCCTCGGCTTGTGATCATGTGATCACAAAACGGGGTCGGGATCAACGAGGCGGGGCGAACAATTTTCCGACAACCCGGGTCCGGTGTTCGTGGGAGAGCTCGCCTCCCTCGCTCACAAGGCCAGAACGGAGAGCGGCGGCAGCCTTCCCGTTCTCCGTCGTCCCGGAGCGCGAGCGAAGGGCGGAGGTTCCGCGGATCCATGCCTCGGACTCTCAACCAAATTGAGGCGTGGTGGCGATCTTTCGGAGACGCCCCTGGCTGCAGCAGCGTCGAGGCATGGATTCCCGACACTCTCCGCTCGTTTCACTCGCTCACGAGGTCGGGAATGACGGAGTTGGTGATGGCCGGCACGCAACTTTCGCTGTCGGTAGACCGGGAGCTGTCGGGGACCTCCAAATGGGGCATGGCCCTCCTTCCGTCGTCCTCGGGCCGGAGCACGAGCGAAGCGAAGGGCGGAGGTTCCGGGGACCCATGTCTCGGACTCTCAACCGGCAGTCCGGCTAAGGCTGCCACAGCGACCCGGCGCTTCTGCCGGGTTCAGCGCGAATAGACGCCGCCCTAGGACGCCTTGCCAATGCTCGAAAAATCCACGGATTTTGCATCCGCTCCCTCCGGGCAAATGCCGCGCAGGGTTTCCTGCGTTGCCTCGATGTCGGCGATCACCGCGTCGCGGACGCGGGCGAAGTCGCGCGCCTTGAGGGCGTCGATCACTGCCCGGTGCTGGCCGGAAGGCTCCATGGTGCCGGCCTTCATGGAAGGCGCGACGTGATGCGACAGAAGCCGCATATAGGGGCCGAAGCGCAGCCATAGCGTTTCGATGAGCTGGAACAGCACGTCCGAACCGGAGGCACGGTAGATGATGAAGTGGAACTGCTGGTTCTTGCTGATCAGGTCGTAGATGCTGTCGTTGCGGCCGATATCCTGCTGCTCGGCCACGATCTGCTCCAGCGTGGCAATGTCGGCCGGGGTCAGACGTGGGGCGCCAAGCTCGGCGGCAAGGCCCTCGACGGCCACGCGCGCGCGGCACAGGTCGTCGAGCCGGGCGCGGGTGACGGGCGGCACGCAGGCCGAGCCGTTGGGGGCGATTTCGAGCGCGTTTTCCGCCGCCAGCCGGCGCAGCGCCTCGCGCACCGGCATGTTGCTGGTGCCGAAGGCCTCGGCCAGCGAGGCGATGGTGAGGGTCTGCGACGGGTCGAAACGGCCGATCATCAGCGCATGGCGAAGCTGCTGGTAGACGCCGTCCTGCACGGTCATGCGGCTCGCCACCGGCTCGAAGCCCAAATCCATCGCCATTTTTTACCCTCCGCCCCGGCCTCGGCTATGCTGGGCAGGGCCGCAACCGGTGCAACGATTCCGCACCCTATGATCATCTGATCACAGATCGGCGGCCGCGCCAAGCGATGTTGATGGATCAGCTCGCCGGCTCACCGATGGTGACGGCAAGCGGCGGCAGGCCGGCGATCTCTCCCCGCAGCCCATTGCCAGGCACCACCGCGCCGACGCCCGCGGGCGTGCCGGTGAAGATGAGGTCGCCTGCTTCCAGCCGGTAGAAGCGCGAAATGTGCGCGATGACATCGCCCACCGGCCAGATCATCTCGGCCAGGTCGCCTTCCTGTTTCGTCGCGCCATCGACCGATAGCGCGATGCGGCCACGCGCCGGATCGAAGCCGGCAGCAGCCGCTTGCGCGGCTGGCACGAGGCGGCCGGTTGGCGCGGACTGTTCGACGTTCTTGGCGACGTCCCACGGGCGACCGAGGTCCTTGGCGGCCGACTGCAGGTCGCGCCGGGTCATGTCGAGGCCGACGGCATAGCCCCAGATTTTTGTCAGCGCCGCCTCGGGATCGACGCGGAAGGCCGGGGCGCCGAGAGCCACGACGAGCTCGACCTCGAAATGGTAGCTCGAGGTCTCGGGCGGATAGGCGATGTGGCAGGCGTCGGCCGGGTCGGCGTTCACCACCATCTCGGCCCATTTGGTGAAGAAGAATGGCGGCTCGCGGTCGGGATCCTTGCCCATCTCGCGGGCATGGGCGGCATAGTTGCGGCCGATGCAGAACACCCGGCGCACGGGATAATCGTCGCCGCCCACCGTCTTGAGAAAGGTCGCCGGAGGCGGATCGAACACTCTTGCCACGCTTGGCTCCTGCCATTTGCGGGGTGCGGCCGATCTGGCCGCACGACACCGCCGATGCTTGGGATTAGCCCGCTTCGGCGAGCAATTCCAGCGGAACCGAAGCGGCCGGCGCTATCTGCCGACCACCAGCGCCCAGTATTTCTGGTCGCTGCCGTCGCCGGCGCGCACATAGGCAAGGCCGAAGCGGCTGAAGCGCGGATCGAGCATGTTGCGGCGATGGCCCGTAGAGTTCATCCACATGTCGAACAGCTTTCCCATCTCCATCCGGCCCACGGCGACATTCTCGGCCGCCGCACCCTCCACGCCATTGTCGCGCATGCGCGCGGCAAAATCCTTGCCCCGGCCGGTTGTGTGAGCCATGCGCCCGGCGCGTGCCATGTAGCCGGCCTGCTGCAGCGCCGCCCGCTCAAGCCTGGCATCGGCCTCCAGCTTGCCGAGACCGTTGGCCTTTCGGATTTCGGCCAGATAGCCATAGGCCGAAGTGGAGGCGACGCCCCCCTCGCCCGGCGTGCGCGCCGTCTGGCACGCGGCAAGAAACAAGATGGCGCAGAGCGCTGCGCCCTTGAAAAAACCCTTCGTCACGTCTGGTGTCCACCCTTCGGTCTGACTGCGGCCTCGGGCGCCGCTTGGGCGACTGCAGGCCGGAAAGTTCGTTTGGCGCGCAATCTCGTCAAGAATGTGCCCGCAGACGCGGACAACGCGGGCACGGCCCTACAGGCGCCATGCGGCCCAATCTTGCACATGTACACAAAGATGCTAGCTTTTGCCGGCGGTTCGGATTTCCGGACGCGCCGAGTTGCGGAGGGGGGCCGCACCGCGAAACGGATGGCGGAGGGGAAGCAATGAAGGACAGTGCGCTTTTCTCGCCGGAAAGCCTCGCATCCTTGCCGCCCAGCTCTTGCCCCCCTCATGCGGTTTCGCCGGCCGGCGCCCACTGGCGCAGGCCGAGCGGCCTTTGCGCGGCGGCACTTTGCACCGTCCTGATCGCCGGCTGCCAGAAGCAGGAACAGGCGGCGGAGCCGCAACTGGTCAGGGTGCGGGCCCAGACGGTCGAGTTCAGCGATTATACCCCCGCCCTCTCGCTGACCGGCGTGATCGCGGCGCAGACGCTGAACAACCTTTCGTTTCGGGTCGGCGGGCGCGTGGCCGAACGGCTGGTGGATGTCGGCCAGCACGTCGAGAAGGACATGGTGCTGGCCAGGCTCGACCCGCAGGCGCAGGAATCGGACTTCAAGGCCGCCGAGGCCAATCTGACGGCGGCGCAGGCGCAGGCCCGCCAGGCCACCGCCGCGTTCGACCGGCAGAAGACGCTGCTGGCGCAAGGCTTCACCACCCGGCGCGACTACGACCAGGCTGAGCAGAGCCTGCGCACGGCGCAAGCCTCCGTCCAGGCCTCGCAAAGCCAGCTCGCCGATGCGCGCGAGAGCCTTTCCTTCACCGAACTGCGCGCTGGCGCGGCGGGAATAGTCACCGCACGCGATGTCGAGACCGGCCAAGTGGTGCAGGCAGCGCAAACGGTGTTCACCGTGGCCGAGGACGGCGACCGCGACGCGGTGTTCGACGTGCAGGAGAGCCTGGTGGTCAACGCCACGGAAGTGCCGCCGGTGACGATCACCCTGATCTCGAACCCCGAGATCAAGGCCACCGGCCAAGTGCGCGAAGTGTCGCCTGTGGTGAGCCAGGCCGCGGTGCGGGTGAAGGTGGGCATACCCAGGACGCCGTCCGCCATGCAGCTGGGCGCGGCCGTGACCGGCACCATACGGGCGCACCCGCACAGGGCGGTGATGCTGCCCTGGCAGGCTCTGGCCTCCATCGACGGCAAGCCGGCGGTGTGGCTCATCGATCCGGGCACGCGACAGGTGGCGATGACGCCGGTGGGCATCCGTGCCTACAGCGACGGCAACCTCGTCATCGACAAGGGGCTGGAGCAGGGCCAGCAGGTGGTCACGGCCGGTGCCCAGCTTTTGCGGCCGGGCCAGCCGGTGGAGATCGCGGAGCAAGCCCGATGACGCTCCCTCGCCTCCTCCTTGCCGCAGGCATTCTGGCAGCCCTTGGCGGCTGCTCGAAGGAACCGGAGCAGCAGCCGGAAATCGTGCGCCCGGTTCTTTCCATGCTGATCGAGCCGCGCGCTGCCCAGACCCAGGGCTTTGTCGGAACGATCCAGCCGCAGGTCAGCGCCAGTCTTTCCTTCCGCATTCTGGGCCGGCTGGTGGCACGCAGCGCCCAGGTGGGCGACCTGGTCAAAAAAGGACAGACGCTGGCGGCCCTTGACCCCGTGGCGCTTGAGCTCTCGCTTCAGGCTGCCCGCGCCGACCTTTCCAGCGCCGAGGCGCAGCAGGCCAATGCGGCCGCGAGCGAAGAGCGCCAGCGCGCGCTGCTGGCCAGCGGCAACACCTCGCAAGCCGTTTACGACTCGGCGCGCCAATCCCGCGACGCCGCCCAGGCCAACCTGGAACGCGCCCGCGCCGACCTTCGCAAGGCGCAGGAGCAGCTCGGCTACTCGCGCCTGTTCTCGGATTTCGACGGCGTCGTCACCGCGGTGGGCGCAGAGGTGGGCCAGACCGTTTCGGCCGGGCAGATGGTGGTGACGGTGGCCCGCTCCGACCTGAGGGAAGCGGTATTCGATATTCCGGAGGCGCTGGCCAACGAATTGCAGGTGGGCGCGCCTTTCGAGGTGGTGCTACAATCGCAACCCTCCATCCACGCGGAAGGCAAGGTGCGCGAGATCGCGCCGCTAGCCGAAAGCACCACCAGGACGCGGCGCGTGCGCCTGACCCTGATCGACCCGCCCGCCGCGTTCCGGCTGGGCGCGACGACGACGGCGCGGCTGGCGGCACGTGCTAGACCATCGATCGTGCTGCCGCTGACGGCGCTACTGGAAAAGGACGGCAAGAGCGCCGTCTGGGTGGTCGACCCGCAATCCTCGACGGTGTCGCTGCGCGAGATCGAGGCAGGCGCCAGGATCGAGGACCGTGTCGTGGTGACCGGCGGCCTGACCGCCGGCACCCGCGTGGTGACGGCGGGCGTGCATAGCCTGAGCGAGGGCCAGAAAGTGCGGATACCGGAGGGAGCGTCGCAGTGAAGGGCTTCAACCTCTCCGACTGGGCGCTGGCCCACCGCTCGCTGGTCTGGTACTTCATGCTGGTCTTCGTGGTGGCCGGCGTCTTCTCCTACCTGCATCTCGGCCGCGAGGAAGACCCCTCCTTCACCATCAAGACCATGCTCATCCAGGCCAACTGGCCGGGAGCATCGGTCGAGGAAACCATCAGCCAAGTCACCGATCGCATCGAGAAGAAGCTCGAGGAGCTGGACAGCCTCGACTTCACCCGCAGCGTCACCACCGCCGGCAAGACGATCATCTTCGTCAACCTGAAGCCCACCACCAGGGCCCGCGACGTCGAGCCGACCTGGGTGCGGGTGCGCAACATGATCAACGACATACGCGCAACGTTCCCCGACGGCGTGCAGGGGCCGTTCTTCAACGACCGCTTCGGCGACGTCTTCGGCAATATCTATGCCTTCACCGCCGACGGGCTGACGCTGCGCCAGTTGCGCGACTATGTCGAGATGGTGCGCTCGCGCGTGCTGACCGTGCCCAATGCCGGCAAGGTGGAACTGATCGGCGCGCAGGACGAGGCGATCTACCTGGAGTTCTCCACCCGCGAGATAGCCGCGCTCGGCCTCAACCAGCAGGCGATCATCCAGAGCCTGCAGGCACAGAACGCCATCACCCCCTCGGGCGTGATCCAGGCCGGGCCGGAGCGCATCAGCGTGCGCGTGACCGGCCAGTTCACCTCGGAAGAAAGCCTCAAGGCGATCAACCTGCGCGTCAACGACCGCTTCTTCCGGCTGAGCGACGTGGCCACCATCGTGCGCGGCTATACGGACCCGCCCACCTCGCTGTTCCGGGTCAACGGGCAGGAGGCGATCGGCCTTGCAATCGGCATGAAGCCCAACGCCAACCTGCTCGATTTCGGCCAGGCATTGCGCGAGGAGATGGACAAGGTGACAGCCGATCTGCCGATCGGCGTCGGCATCCATCTGGTTGCCGACCAGCCGGTGATCGTGGAGGAGGCGGTTTCCGGCTTCACCCGCGCCCTGTTCGAGGCGGTGGCGATCGTGCTGATCGTCAGCTTCGTCAGCCTCGGGCTGCGGGCCGGGCTGGTGGTGGCGTTCTCGATCCCGCTGGTGCTGGCCATTACCTTCCTGACCATGGCCTATATGGGCATCTCGCTGCAGCGTGTGTCGCTGGGCGCGCTGATCATCGCGCTGGGGCTTCTGGTCGACGACGCCATGATCGCGGTGGAGATGATGGTTGCGCGGCTGGAGGTGGGGGATTCGCTGCGCAAGGCGGCGACCTATGTCTACACCTCCACCGCCTTCCCGATGCTGACTGGCACGCTGGTGACGGTGGCGGGCTTCATCCCGATCGGGCTCAACAGCAGTGCCGCCGGCGAATACACCTACACGCTGTTCGTCGTGATCGCGGTTTCGCTGGTGCTGTCGTGGATCGTGGCGGTGCTTTTCGCGCCGCTGCTGGGCGTCACCCTGCTGCCCGCCACCATGAAGAAGCACGAAGAAAGGCCCGGTCGCGTGGCTACCGCCTTTTCGCGGCTTCTGCGCGCCTCGGTGCGCCGGCGCTGGCTGACCATCGCCGCCACGGTGGTGGTGTTTGCCGCATCGCTGGTGGGGCTGGGCTTCGTCCAGCAGCAATTCTTCCCTTCCTCCGACCGGCCGGAGCTGGTCGTCGACTGGAACCTGCAGCAGAACAGCTCGATTGCCGAAACCAACGCGCAGATCGCTCGCTTCGAGAAGATCGCGCTGGCCGGCAACCCGGACATCGAGCACTGGAGCTCCTATGTGGGCCAGGGCGCGGTGCGCTTCGTGCTGGCCTTCGACGTGCAGCCGGCCAACCCCTATTTCGGCCAGATCGTGATCGTGACCAGGAGCGTGGAGGCGCGCGACAGGGTCAGGGCTGCCATCGAGAAGACGCTGCGCGAGGAATTCGTCGGCATCGACACCTATGTGAAGCTGCTGGAACTCGGCCCTCCCGTGGGCCGGCCGGTGCAGTACCGCGTCAGCGGTCCCGACATCCAGACGCTGCGCTCGCTGGCGCTGGCATTCGCCGGCGTGATCGGAAACAATCCGCATCTCCAGCCCCCGACCTTCGACTGGAACGAGCCGGCGCAGGTGCTGAAGGTGGATGTGCTGCAGGACAAGGCGCGCCAGCTCGGCATCACCTCGCAGGATATCGCCAGCGCCATGAACAGCGTGGTGGGCGGCAGCACCATCACCCAGGTGCGGGATGCGACCTATCTCGTCAATGTGGTGGCGCGCTCGCGCGAGATGGAACGCGGTTCGGTGGAGACGCTGCAGAGCCTGCAGATACCGACCGGAACCGGCGAATCGATCCCGCTCGCGGCGGTGGCGAACTTCCGCTACGACATGGAGCAGCCGACGATCTGGCGGCGCGACCGCATTCCCACCATCACCGTACGCGCGGGCATTGCCGACCACTCGCTGCCGGCGACCCTGGCGCGCCAGCTTGCACCGGCGGTGAAGGCCTTCGCCGACAAGCTGCCCGACGGCTATGCGGTGGCGATCGGCGGCTCGGAAGAGGAAAGCGCCAAGAGCCAGGCGCCGATCATTGCCGTGGTGCCGCTGATGCTGTTCATCATGGCCACCATCCTGATGATCCAGCTGCAGAGCTTCCAGCGGCTGTTCCTGGTGGTGGCGGTGGCGCCGCTGGGGCTGATCGGCGTGGTGGCGGCGCTGCTGCCCAGCGGCGCGCCGCTCGGCTTCGTGGCAATTCTGGGCGTGCTGGCGCTGATCGGCATCCTGATCCGCAACTCGGTCATCCTCATCGTGCAGATCGAGGACCTGGTGCGCGAGGGCCGCGACCGCTGGACGGCGGTGATCGAGGCGACCGAGCACCGGATGCGGCCAATCGCGCTGACGGCGGCGGCGGCCAGCCTGGCGCTGATCCCCATCGCCCGCGAGGTGTTCTGGGGGCCGATGGCCTATGCCATGATGGGCGGCATTATCGCCGGCACGGCAATCACGCTGCTGTTCCTGCCGGCGCTCTACGTCGCCTGGTTCCGCATCAAGGAGCCGGAGGCTGGCGACGCCGCGAATTCACAGGCCGGCACACCGGCATAAGGGGACTTCGGGCCTGGCTACTGCACCAGCGCCTGCGGGCGGGAGGGATCGTCCATCATCGCTGTGGCCGCCGCGGGGGCGGCGACCGGAACCGGGCCGCGGCTGGCCTGCGGCAGATAGCGTTCGATCAGTTGCTCGACCTCGGCATTGCGGCTGCGGGCGGTGTCGCCCCCCATGACCACGACCACCAGCTTGCGCCCCTCGGAATTGACCGAGGTGACTATGTTGAAGCCGGAGGCGCGGATATAGCCGGTCTTGATGCCGTCGACGCCCTCGACGCGGCCGATCAGGTCGTTGTGGCCGCGGATCGTCTTGCCGCGAAAGTCGAAGGAGCGGGCGCCGAAATAGCCGTAATGCTGGGGGAAGCGGTTGCGCAGCGCCAGCCCCAGCACCACCATGTCGCGCGCGGTTGTCGTCTGCCGCTCGTCCGGCAGGCCGGAAGCGTTGCGGAACACGGTGTTGCGCATGCCTAGCTGGCGCGCCTTGGCGGTCATCATCTCGGCGAAGCGCTCTTCCGTGCCGCCCAGCGCCTCGCCGAGCGCGACCGCGACATCGTTGGCGGATTTGACCGCCAGCGCATGGATCGCCGTATCCACGTCGATGGTCTGGCCCGGCCGGAAGCCGATCTTGGTGGGTGGGCGCGATGCAGCATGCGCCGAGACCGGGATTTGCGTCGATTTCGTCAAGCGGCCGGCCTCGATGGCCTCGAAGGTCATGTAGAGCGTCATCATCTTGGTCAGGGATGCGGGATAACGCTGCGCCTCGGCATTGGCCTGGTAGAGCACCTTTCCGTTGTTGCCGTCGACCACCATGGCTGCGTGGCGGGCCGAATCGCCCGCCGGCCGAGGCGCCTCGACAGTGCCCAGCGTGCTGGTGGTGGTGCAGCCGGCCATGAGGGCAAGGCCGATGGCCAGACATGCCGCCTTTGCAAGCGAGGCGGGACGAAGGAAAGAAACGACGCGCAAGAAAACTACCTGATCCGGGACCGAGAACCGCATTCGCGACCTGCGTTACAGCTTCGGTAAAATTATCGCAAATCCGGTTTCCGCTCCCTTAAAGAGCGACGTGACCAGTATGGCGTGACCGCGGGCGGGAACTTGCACCGGGGGATCGCATTGTTGTTGCGACCCGGGAAGTGGTATTTTCCCGGTCTGTCGCAAACGCAAGGGGAGGCCCCATGTCCGAGATCGCGACCATCGCCGCCACGATCTTCAAGCGCGCCGGCAAGAGCAAGCGCTTTGTGATTGCCATTGCCGGGGCACCCGGCTCGGGCAAATCCACCCTGTCCCACCATCTCCTCGACCTGTTTCCCGTAGGTTCCGCCGCCATCGTGCAGATGGACGGGTTCCATTTTGACGACGTGATCCTGCACAAGCGCGGCTTGCGCTCGCGCAAGGGGGCGCCGGAGACATTCGACTATGCCGGTTTCGTTTCCCTGCTGCACCGCATCCGCTCGCAGGAGGCTGAGATCGCGGTGCCGGTGTTCGACCGCGGCATGGAGCTTTCGCGGGCCGGCGCCTCGATCATCGACAGCGACGTGAAGTTCGTGCTGGTGGAGGGCAACTACCTGTTGCTCGACGAGCCGCCATGGAACCAGCTCGGCCCCTATTTCGACTATGCCATCTACCTCGACCTGCCGCGCAACGAGCTGGAGCGGCGGCTGATGCAGCGCTGGCGCGAGCACGGCAAGTCGGACCAGGAGGCGCGCGACTGGATCGCCTCCAACGACCTGCCAAACATCGAGCGGGTGATGCAGAAGCGGCGCCCCGCCGACCTGGTGGTGCAGAGCGTCACGCTGACGGAGGCGTAGGCGGCTACCCCCTTCACCGCCGCTCCGCTCGGCCGACCGGAGGCCGGAATCAGCTCCGCGCCGGGATCTCCAGCCCGCGCTTGACGGCCGGACGCGCCAGGCCGCGCTCGAGCCAGGCCGCGACGTTGGCGAAGCGGTCGAACTCGACCAGTTCACGGGCCCCGTAGAAGCCGATCAGGTTTCGCACCCAGCCGAGCAGCGACACGTCGGCGATGGTGAAGTCGTCATCCATGATCCACTGGCGGCCTTCCAGGCGCTTGTCGAGCACGCCGAGGAGACGCCTCGACTCGTCGCGGTAGCGCTGCAGGGGGCGCTTGTCCTCGATGGAGCGGCCGGCGAATTTGTGGAAGAAGCCGAGCTGGCCGAACATCGGCCCGATGCCCGCCATCTGGAAGAAGACCCACTGGATCGTCTCGTAGCGCCGCGCCGGATCGGCCGGTACCAGCTTGCCGGTCTTGTCGGAGAGATAGAGCAGGATGGCACCCGATTCGAACAGGCCGATGGGCTTGCCGCCGGGACCATCGGGATCGATGATGGCCGGGATCTTGCCGTTGGGGTTGAGCGACAGAAATTCCGGCGTCCACGACTCGTCCTTGCCGATGTCGACCGCGTGTGCCTCGTAGGGCAGCCCCATCTCCTCGAGTGCGATCGACACCTTCACGCCGTTGGGCGTGGGATAGGAGTAGAGCTGAAGCCTATCGGGATGCGCGGCTGGCCAACGGGTGGTGATCGGGAAGGAGGAAAGGTCTGACATCAAAAAGTCCTTGTCGGCTCGCGGAAAAGAGAATGAACGCGTTCCGACGCAGGTAGGGCTCTGGGCCCGACCGATCAATGGGGCAGCAGTCGCCCTTTCCGCGTCAGCTCGCCTCAGACCGCGCGGAAGGCCAGCACCGCATTGGTGCCGCCGAAGGCAAAGCCGTTGCTGATGGCGGCGCGAACTTCGCGCGAGCGCGCGACATTGGGCGTGACGTCCAGATCGCAGGCGGCATCCTTCTCGCGGAAATTGGCCGTTGGCGGCACCAGCCCCTCGCGGATGGCCATGACGCAGGCGATCATTTCCAGCCCGCCCGAGGCACCCATGCAATGGGCGTGCATCGACTTGGTGGAAGACACCGAAAGCCGGTCGGCATGGGCACCGAAGACGCGGCGGATCGCCGCCGTCTCGATCTCGTCATTGGCCTTGGTGCCGGTGCCGTGGGCGTTGACGTAGTCGACCTCCTCGGGGCGCAAGCCGGCCTCGGCAAGACAGGCCTGCATGGCCGCAGCCGGCCCTTCCACGGTGGGGGAGACGATGTCGGAAGCGTCGGCCGACATGCCCGAGCCGGCAAGCTCGGCCAGGATGGTGGCGCCGCGCGCGACCGCATGCTCGTAGGTTTCAAGCACCGCCACCCCCGCACCCTCGCCGATCACCAGGCCGTCGCGGTCGGCCGAGAACGGCCGGCAGGTCTCCCGGGCGAGCGCGCGCAGCGCCTCCCAGCCCTTGAGCACGCCATAGGCCAGCGGCGCATCGGTGCCGCCGGCGACCATGATATCGGCGCGGCCGAGGCGAAGCTGGTCGGCGGCAAGAGCAATGGCGTGGTTGGACGAGGCGCAGGCCGAGGTGACGCCGAAGACGGGGCCGCGCAGCCCATGCGCCATGCTGACCTGGCCGGCCGGTGCGCCGGGCATGATGCGCGGCACGGCAAAGACATTGGCGCGCGAGCGCCCTTCCAGGAACAGGCCGCGATAGTTGTCCTCGATGGTTTCGGCACCGAAGATGCCGGTGCCGATGGCCGCGCCGATGCGCGCTGAATTGCCTTCGTCGACCCTCACACCCGCCTGGGCGATGGCTTCGCCGGCAGCCAGGATGGCCAGCAGGCTGTAGCGATCCATGGTGACCAGGCGCTTCTTGTCGATGCCGTGTTCGGGCAGTTGCCTGATTTCCGCACCTACACGCACCTTGAGTTCGTACAGCGGCGCGGTAGTGATCTCGCCGATGCCGGAGCGTCCAGCACGCATGGCTTCCCAGATGGCAGGGGCGCTGGTTCCGAGACCGCACAGGCCGCCGAGCCCGGTGATGACGATGCGGGAACGGGCCATATCAGGCCTGGGCGCCGATCAGTTCGCGCACGGCGGCGACCATGTCGCCGACATTCTTCAGGTTGCTCCAGGCTTCGACGGTGTTCATCTCGATCTCGATGCCGTAGGCCTCTTCCAGGTCGAAGATTATCTCCGTCAGCTCCAGAGAATGTATGCCCAATGCGTTGAGCTCGGTCTCCGCCGTTACCTCGCCGCCATTCATCTCTGCATGGTCCTTGATCTTGTCGATGATTTCCTTCGCAAGCTGATCTGTCATTCCGCCTCTCCCAAACATGCGGACGCCTGTAGTGGGAACGTCGCATCATCGACCTTGCTTCGCAACGGTCAATTTCAACCATGCCCGCCTTCGACAGATGACAGCAAGAAGCAAGTGTTTATCTTATTGATTTGCCGTATCGGCAGGAGACCTGTCGGCTCGACTGAGACGATGCTTTTATCTTGCCGCAGATCAGCAGGCAGGCCATCCTGCTGAAGCGGGAAATGGCCGCATGCGGGAAGGATCTGAGATGCTTGAACTGCGCCCGAATTGCGAATGCTGCGACAAGGACCTGCCGCCTGACGCGCAGGATGCGTTGATCTGCACCTTCGAATGCACCTTCTGCGCTTCATGCGTCGACGACGCGTTGGCCGGGGTCTGCCCCAATTGCGGTGGCAACTTCACGCCAAGGCCCATCCGCCCGGCAGCCATGCTGATAAAATACCCGGCTTCGACGCGCAGGGTGCTCAACCCCGAAGGCTGCGGCCGCAAGGCGTCGTGAAAGCGCCGACCGAGGGCGGCTGCCCGAAGCCGCGAGCCGGCGTCATTTCGAAGGCCGCGCGGCGGCGTAGATGATCACGCTCTTGTGGCCGTCGAATTCGACCGCGATGACGTCGCGCATCAGGACGGAATGCGAATCGATGGCGTGGTAGAGCATGGCGTTGCCTTCCAGTTCCTGGCGCAGCTCGGTGATTTGCTTCTGATGCTGCCTGACGCTGGCGTCGACCTTCGGCGGCAGCCTGCCTTCGGCGGCATCCAGCAGGAACACGATATCCACCTTTTCCAGGCTTGAGGTCTTGCGCACCTCGCTGGCGGCGCCGGCAGCGTTCTCGATCGCCGCGATGATGCGGCCCGGATCGGCTTCGGCACGCTTCTGCTCCTGCTGAACCTGGGAGCCGATGATCGAGTCCAGCACCTTCTTGTTTTCCAGCCGCTCTGCGGCCGGCGCCTGCCCGGCGATGAGGGCGCATCCGAGCGTGGCCAGGCCGGTCGTCCAGAATATCTCGCGCGGTGTCCGCGTCGTCATCGTTCATCCTCTTGCGAAAAACCGCCCCGTGAACCAAACGAGCGGGCCGCAGACGGGTTCCCCTGCGCGGCGGATTTGACCGCCCCTGGAGGCTCTGGCCGATAGATCGGGCCGGCTGTGGACCGCGACTCGATGCCACGCCGTCGGCGCTGGACAGGAATCGGCCAATCGCTATTTTTCGGCCTCGCGAAGTTTCAAGGCCCCCTTGCTCAAGGCGCGGGCCACCCCACCACAAGGAGAGCGTTCATGATCGGGAAAAAAGTCCCTTCCGTTACCTTCCGCACGCGCGTGCGCGACGAATCGATCGGCGGCCCGAACCCCTTCCGCTGGGAAGACAAGACCTCGGCCGACTACTTCGACGGCAAGCGCGTCATCCTGTTCTCGCTGCCGGGCGCCTTCACGCCGACCTGCTCGACCTTCCAGCTTCCGGACTTCGAGAAGCTGTACGGCGAATTCAAGGAACAGGGCATCGACGAGATCTACTGCATCTCGGTCAATGACGCCTTCGTCATGAACGCCTGGGGCAAGTCGCAGAACCTCGAGAACGTCAAGCTCATTCCCGACGGCTCGGGCGAATTCACCCGCAAGATGGGCATGCTGGTGGCCAAGGACAATCTCGGCTTCGGCATGCGCTCCTGGCGCTATGCCGCCGTGATCAACAACGGCCAGGTCGAGAAGTGGTTCGAGGAAGAGGGCTACTCCGACAATTGCGAGAGCGATCCGTACGGCGCCTCCTCGCCGCAGAACATCCTCGAGGCGCTGAAGAACGACGACGTCGCTGAAGCCGCCTGATAGGCCACGCATTTTCATGCATAGAACCCCGGCCGCGACCCGCGCGCCGGGGTTTTTCTTTCCGGCTTCCCCCGGCGGTTGCGTGGCCCGGCCGCGGTTTATCTACAGCGCCAAACCCGATATGACCTTCCCGAAAGGATCTTCCGCATGATGCCGAAAGCCGTTTACTGGGACATGGACGGAACGCTGATCGACAGCGAGCCCCTGCACGAGCGGGCGCTGACGACGGTGCTGAAGAGCCTCGGCATCACCCCGCCGGACGACCTGCATGACCGCGTGGTGGGCATTGCCGCCGTGCCGGTCTACGAGATGCTGCGCGACGAGTTCGGCCTGAAGCTGCCCTTCGACGACTGGATCCTGCGCAAATACGTCTACTACATGGAGCACATCGCCACGCTGAAGCCGCGGGCGGGCGCGGTGGAGGTCTATCGCGACCTGCGCGCCCAGGGCGTGCCGCTGGCTGTGGTGTCGAACTCCGACCGACTGATCGTGGAAGCCAATCTGCGCGTGATCGGGGTGGACCGGCCGGGCCTGAAAAGCGTGACCCGCAACGACGTGCGCAACGGCAAGCCCGACCCCGAAGCCTTTCTACGCGCGGCATGGCTGACCGGCATCGATCCGGCCGAAACCTATGTGGTGGAGGATAGCCATGCCGGCGCGACCGCCGGCGTGGCGGCCGGCATGCGCACCCTGTTCTGGCCGCAGCAGCCAATGGAGACGCCGCCCGGCGCGATCCACGTCTCAAGCCTGGAGGAGCTGCGGGCCCACCTCGGCGTGGAGTGAACGCGGGCGGCGTGAAGCCCCATCAGTTCCTGTAAGCAGGCTCCTGCTCGTCCAGGATCGCCTTCAACTCGGCCAGATGGCGTTCGGCCTGGCCGGGATAGTCGTCCATCTCACTGGCGGTCTTCTCGGCGATTTCATCGGAAAGCACGCGCAGCGGCCGGCCGGTCCAAAGCGCTTTGATGTAGGTTTCGGCGGCGCGCTCGAAATAATAGAGCTGGTTGAACGCCTCGGCGACGGTCTTGCCGATGACCATGACGCCATGGTTGCCCATGACCATGACCCGCACCTTGGGATCGGCCAGCAGCGCGGAGCAGCGCTCGCCCTCCTCCTCGAAGGCCAGCCCGCCATAGTGCTCGTCGACGACATGGCGGTTGAAGAACATCGCCGAGTTCTGGTCGATGGGCGGCAGCCGGGAATCGGCCAGCGAGGCCAGCACGGTGGCATGGATGGAATGCACGTGCAGCACGCAGCGCGCATGTGGGCAATTGCGGTGGACGGCGCCATGCAGGCCCCAGGCGGTCGGGTCCGGCGCATCGGGCCGGTTCATCGTCTCGGGATCGTTGGCGTCGATCAACAGCAGGTCGCTGGCCTTGATGCGCGAGAAATGCATCTGGTTCGGGTTCATCAGAAACTGCGACCCGTCATCGTTGACCGCCAGCGAGAAATGGTTGGCGACGGCCTCGTGCATGTTGAGCCGGGCGGTCCAGCGGAAGGCGCAGGCGAGATCGACGCGCTCTTCGTAGTAAGGCAGGTTGGTGCGGCTCTTGGCCGACAGATGCGTGACGGTCATGGCATTCCCCTTCTTGTTGAGGGAAGGATGCCTTCCGCGCGCTTGCCAGGCAACCGGAATCGCCGCTGTCTCAAGCGCTGCCGCCGGCTGGTCCATCCCGCTTGGAACGTTCGACCGCAGCGCGCGTTCGGTGCGAAAGGCCTAGGAACCGAGAACAGCCGTGGCGGACCCCGACGAATTCCTGTTCATGATCGATGTCGACGACACGCTGCTCGACAACGACCGTTTCGCCGCCGACCTCACGGCCCGGCTGGAGCAGGCGTTCGGCAGGCAGGAGCGCGAGCGCTATTGGCGCATTTACGACGAACGGCGCGAGAGGCTCGGCTATGCCGACTACCTCGGCGCGCTGCAGACGTTTCGGCTTCACAACACGGACGAGCTGAACCTGCTCAAGACGTCGCAATTCCTGCTCGACTACCCCTTCGCGGAGAGGCTTTACCCGCACGCGCTCGCCGTGGTGCGCCACCTGCGCTCCATGGGCGGGGCGATCGTGCTTTCGGACGGCGACATCGTGTTCCAGCCGCACAAGATCTGGCGCTCCGGCCTTTGGGACGCGGTGGACGGCCGTGTGCTGGTGTATCTGCACAAGGAGCGCATGCTGGACGTGGTGCTGCGGCACTTTCCGGCGCGGCGCTACGTGATGTTGGACGACAAGCCGCAACTGCTTGCCGCAATGAAGCGCCGGCTCGCCGACTGTCTCACCACCGTGTTCGTGCGCCAGGGCCACTATGCGGCCGAGGCCGCAAACCTTGCGCTGGACCCCGCGCCCGACATGGCGGTCGATCGCATCGGCGACGTTCTGCGATTTTCGCGATCGGATTTTGAGCCCGCATCCATGGCGCCAGGCCGGCCCCGGTAGCGCCCGCCGCTCAGCCGCGCGGCATGAAGGCTTCGATCCACTCGCGCGGGAAACGACGCGGGCGGCCATTTTCGCCAATGATCGCCGCCTCGACCTTGGCTTCCACCAGCACCTCGTCGTCGCGCTTCAACTGCTGCGCCATGCGGATGCGCGCGCCGGAAATCTCTTCCGTGCGCGTGTCGACAGTGAGGATGTCATCGATGCGGGCGGGCGCGCGAAAATCGATCTCCATCCGGCGAACGATCCAGACCAGCTTTTCGCCATGCTTGCCGTCGGCCAGCTCGGTGTGGTGCACGCCGGCCAGCCGCAGGAAATCGGAGCGGCCGCGCTCGAAGAACTCCAGGTAGCGGGCGTGATAGACGACGCCGGAGAAATCTGTGTCGGCATAATAGACCCGCGCCATGAGGCGGTGGCCGAACGGCGTCAGCTCGCCGGCTATGCCTGCCGTCAACCTTTCGCGTTCACCATGCTCGTCCATCGTGCGTTCCTTTCGCTATCAAGCCGACAGGTATCGTGCGAAACTGGCCGCGTCGAGGGGGGAACGAGATGGCGAGCCGGACGACATTGCTGGCGGCGGCACTCAGGGCAATGCTGGTGGCGCTGGCGTTGATGGCGGCGACGGGAATGGCGGCGCAGGCAGCCAGCTTTTCCATGAAACGCGGCATGAACCTCGACATCTGGACCACATGGCCCGACGAAAGCCTCTGGGGCGACGAGAAAGCCATCCTGCCCTTTCCCGAATGGCGCAAGACCGAAGGGGCCGCCGACCTCAAGCTGTTGAAGCAAACCGGGTTCGACTTCGTGCGCATGCCCGTGGACCCCGCGCCCTTCCTTTCCGACAGGACCTTGCCGCTGCGAGAAAAACTGTTCGCCTCGGCGCTGCAGTCCGTTCGCATGGTAAATGCTGCTGGGCTGAAGGTGGTGGTGGACATGCACCTGGTGCCGGCCGGCAGCAGCCGCGCGATCGGCATGGACGAAGTGATGAGCGACCCGAAACTGTTTGACGCCTATGTCGAACTGGTGCGGCAGATGGCGCGGCTGCTTGCGAAGGAAGACCCCGCGCTGGTGGCCTTCGAGCCGATGAACGAACCCGTGATCGACTGCAAGGCGGGCAGGACCAGGCTGTGGCCCGACAGACTGCAGCGGTTGTTTGCCGCGGCCCGCGCCTCCGCCCCGAGCCTGACCATTGTGCTGAGCGGCGGCTGCTATTCGAGTGCAGAGGCGCTGGCGAGCGTCGACCCGGCAAAGGTTCCCGACGACAACGTCATCTGGACCTTCCATTCCTACGAGCCCTTCCTGCTGACGCATCAGGGCGCCACCTGGGCGGGCGACTTCATCCGCTACGTGACCGGCCTGCCCTTCCCGCTGCACGGTGCGCAACCTGCGGAGTTGCGCGCCACGCTGGCGCGCATCCGCAAGACGATCAAGGCCGAAGCGCCATGGACGCGGCGGGCCGGCATGCTGGCCTATCTGGACGAGCAGGTCGCCACCATGAATACGCCGAAGAAACTGGAGAAGCTCATGGAGGCGCCGTTCCGGGCCGTGGAAAAATGGGCGCGGGTCCATCGCGTAAAGCCGGAGAACATATTCCTCGGCGAGTTCGGCATGATCCGCCAGGAATACGGCAACCCGTATGTGATGCCGGCCGACGACCGCGCCGCCTATGTGCGCGACATGATCGGGCGGGCCGAGCGCCGCGGTTTTGCCTGGGCGATCTGGGGCTATGGCGGCGCGTTCGGCGTCGTCGACGAGTTCGACGGGCGAAGGGCCGAGCCGGCTGTCCTTGAGGTGGTGAAAGGGCTGGGACGCTAGAGACACCCCCCCAAGCGCTTTGGGAGGCGCTTTTTGCGCGCAAAAACAGCGTTGCGTGGCTATTCTTCCTGAAACAGCCCGATCTGCTGCTGCGCCACATCCCTTGGCGCCTCCAGTCCAAGATGCTTCCAGGCATTCGCCGTCAGTATGCGCCCGCGCGGCGTGCGCTGGATAAAGCCTTGCTGGATCAGATAGGGCTCGATGATGTCCTCGATGGCGTCGCGCGGTTCCGACAGGCCGGCGGCGATGGTTTCGATGCCGACAGGGCCGCCGCCGAAATTCATCGCAATCATGGAGAGATAGCGACGGTCGAGTTGGTCGAGCCCGAGCGCGTCGACCTCAAGTCGGGACAATGCCTCGTCGGCGATCCTGCGGTTGACGATATCGGCACCGGCCACGGTGGCGAAGTCGCGCACGCGCCGCAGCAGGCGGCCGGCAATGCGCGGCGTGCCGCGCGAGCGCCGCGCGATCTCGACAGCGCCGTCGTCGCCCATCGGCAGGCCAAGGATGCGCGCGCCGCGCCGCACGATCAGCTCCAGCTCCTCGACGGTGTAGAAATTGAGCCGGACCGGGATGCCGAAACGGTCGCGCAGCGGGTTGGTGAGCAGGCCGAGACGGGTGGTGGCCGCGACCAGCGTAAATTTTGCCAGGTCGATCTTGACCGAGCGCGCCGCCGGCCCCTCGCCGATGATGAGGTCGAGCTGATAGTCCTCCATCGCCGGATAGAGGATTTCTTCCACCGCCGGGCTGAGGCGATGGATCTCGTCGATGAAGAGCACGTCGCGCTCTTCCAGATTGGTGAGCAGCGCCGCGAGGTCGCCCGCCTTGGCGATGACCGGGCCGGAGGTGGAGCGGAAATTGACGCCGAGCTCGCGCGCCATGATCTGCGCCAGCGTGGTCTTGCCCAGCCCGGGCGGGCCGACGAACAGCACATGGTCGAGCGCCTCTCCGCGCCCCTTGGCCGCCTCGATGAAGATCTTCAGGTTGGCGCGCGCGGCCGCCTGGCCGACGAATTCGTCGAGGCTTTGCGGGCGCAGCGTCGAATCGACGTCCTCGCCGCGCTTGTCGGCCGAGATGAGACGGGCTTCGGTGTTCATGCGCCCCTCCTCGCATGGCGGCAGCGCTCGGGCAAGCCGGGCCTCACCGCGCCAGCTCCTTCAGGCCGAGGCGAATGAGCTTTGACGAATCCGCTTCCTCGCCCGCCGTCTTCAGCGCCGCTGAGACGGCATTGGCGGCAATGTCGCGCGAATAGCCGAGATTGACCAGCGCCGAGACTGCATCGGCGATCGGAGCGGCCGCGACGCCCTCGCCCAGCTCCTGCTTGAGGCCGATGGTGCCGGAAGCTTCGCCTGCGAAGGCAGGCGCCTTGTTCTTCAGCTCGGTGACGATACGCTCAGCCACCTTCTTGCCCACGCCCGGCGCGCGGCTGACCATGGCGATGTCGCGCAGCGCGATCGCATTGGCGAGATCGCTCGGGCTCAACGTCGACAATACCGCCAGCGCCACCTTGGCGCCCACGCCCGGCACATTGGCCTGCAGCAGGCGGAACCATTCGCGCTCCAGCGCGGTCTGGAAGCCGTAGAGGCGGATCATGTCCTCGCGCACATAGGTCTCGGTGAACAGCACCACCGCCTCGCCCGGCCCCGGCAGGGTGGCCAGCGTGCGCGACGAGCAATAGGCGACATAGCCGACGCCATGGACATCAATGACGCAGTGGTCGTCGGCGATCTCGTCCACCGTGCCCTTGAGCTTGCCGATCATCTAGTCGTTCTCCAGCGGATAGGTTTCGGGGCTCAATATGTTGAGACTAGGGAAGTAGGAACGATAGCGGCCCGGATCGCGCGTCAGCAGGCGATGGCCTGCAACAGCCGCGTGCGCGCCGATGAGGAAATCGGGTAATGTTCTTTCCCGCTTTCCGCCACGGAGGCGATAAAGCGTGTGGGCGGCACCGGCCGAGAAAGCGGCATTGAAAGGAAAGTCCTCACGTACAGGCTGCAGCCAGGCAAATGCGCGCGACAGCGCCTCCTCGCCGAGCGTTGGTTTTGACAGTTCGGCCCAGACGATGGCGCTGAAAACAACGGGCCCTTCGGCAAGCACCCGCTTCAGGGCCACCAGCGACCAGCGCCGCGTTTCCAGCTCCGCCGGGCCGAGCACGTCGATCAGGACATTGGTGTCAATGAGGGTCGAGATCTTCACGCGATCCCCGCAGCCAGTCGACATAGGCCTTTCCGTCCATCCCCATGGTGTCGAAAGTGCCTGCTACGCTTGCGGCCCATTCCTCGAAGGTCTGCTCCCTCTGCCCGGCCGATGCCGCCCGCTTCTCCAGCACCACGACGGAATCACGCTCCACGAAATCGACCTCGCTGCCGGGGCCGATGCCCAGTCGGTCGCGAATTTCCTTCGGGATGGTGACCTGGCCTTTTTCGGTGACGCGCATGGTAATACCTCTGCGGTATTACTTACCCGCGATACCAGAACAAGTCAAGAACATCGGAAGATCAGCCGGCCAGCGCGGCAAGGCGCGAGGTCACGCTCTGGCGGTGGTGGGCATGGCAGATGGCGATGGCGAGCGCGTCGGCCGAATCGGCGCCGTCGAAGACGGCCTTGGGCATCAGCACCTTCACCATCATCTGGATCTGCTTCTTGTCGCCATGACCGACGCCGATCACCGCCTTCTTGACGGCATTGGGCGCATATTCGGCGACAGGCAGTCCGGCGCGGGCCGGCACCAGCATGGCGATGCCGCGCGCCTGGCCGAGCTTGATGGTGGCGGTGGCGTCCTTGTTGGCGAAGGTGATCTCGACCGCCGCCTCATGCGGCATCTGGCTGTGCAGCACCTCCGCCAGCCCGTCATGCAACTGGCAGAGCCGGCTGGCCAGGGTGGCCTTGTCGTCGGAGCGCACGGTTCCGGCGGCGACGAATCGCAGCGAATTGCCGAGCGATTCGACAATGCCCCAGCCGGTGCGCCGAAGCCCCGGGTCTATACCGATGATGCGAATCGCCTGGTTCATGTGACGACTGTACCTCCGTCGCCGCGATGTGCCAGAATTTTGTGAACAAACCGGAAACGACGCCGGGGAATACCGGCTGGGAAGCTCGCCCTAGCCCCGCGCGAAAGCGGTGTTGAGCAGCATGATCTGGTCGGAGACCGGATTGCTGCGGCGCAGCGCAGCACTGGCCGTAAAGGCGGAATGGTCGCCGTAAATCTCGTCATCCATGCGCCGCACCAGCGCCTGCAGGCTGAGCGAGCGGTTGATCAGGTCCTGGAAGGCCTCTGGCAGTTCGCTCCAGCCGGCAGCGTCCTCGCGGGCGGAGGCGGTGTCGAGCCGCACCTTGGACTTCTCGGCCGCGACCTGGTCGCGCGTCATTTCGCCGGAATTGGCGGCGCGCTGGAGCAGGAGCCAGGAAGCGACCTGCATCAACCGCGTGGTGAGGCGCATCGACTCGGCTGCATAGAGCGTAGCTGCCAGGCGCGACAGGTTGCGGGCATCGATGCGGCCCTGGCCGTCGAGATATTCGGCGGTCTGTTCGACCAGCCCCATACCCTCATCGTAGAGCGGCTTGAAGGAGTGCGAAAAAACCCGGCGCTCCGCCAGCCTGATCGTCTTGCCGCTTTCCATCGAAGGCTCGCTCTTCATAACCTCTGCGCCCCACAGTCAAACCGCTCTGGTGGCACATCCGGACGCCCCCGGTCGCCTGCCTTGCGTGTGAATAGTGTGGAAAATGCTCCCGCCGGAGCCTGAACGCAAGCCTATGTTTAATGGAAGGTTAACGGCCGGCACCCCGGCCTGAAGACAAAAAAAGAGCCGCTGGAAGGCGGCTCTCAGGAGTTAACAGGGAGGCGTCAAACGAAGTGGCTCAGCCACTCGGTAAGAATCCAGATCACTGGACATCCACAGTTAACACCCATAATGCCTAATGGAGGGTTAACGGGCCGGCATTGCCGGCCCGTTTGTCTCAAAAAGGGACGCCTCGCCTTCTCATTCTGCCGGAGCAGGCTGGACCTGGTAAGCGCGGGTTGCCGGTATCGCGATCCAGGCAAACAGCAGCATGCCGGCGAAGAAGCCGACCGAGCCCAGCGCCACCACCGGCTCGATGGCCGGGTTGCCGGCCAGCAGGAAGAAGAGCCCCACCAGCAGGACGATGCCGCTGGCGGTCGTCAGCCAGAAATGCACCGGCGCAAGCCGCGAGGCGCGTGCCGCCGGGAAAAGATGGTAGAAGAAGGCAAACACCGCCGACATCAGCCAGCCCGCCACCATTGTGTGTGCGTGCACCGGCATTTGCGTATGATCCTGGCTGATGGACATGACCAGTCCAAGCAACATCCCGCAGACCGCGTAGATGATCGCCAGCATGAAGAAATTGCGTGCTACGCCCTGCATATTTACCCCCTCTCGCTTTGCTTCCCTCAATTGGGAAACAGCCAATAGCCCGAAGAAATCATCCCCGGCACGGGCGTAAATTAGCACAGGCAATATTCGCCGAACAGAGCCGCATGCAACACTTCGCGGCGCCGCCGAGCGGAAAACTCTGCTCCCCGGCGACACATCATCGGGCTAGTCAGTCCTGGCCATCTCCCGCAGCCGGAATTTCTGGATCTTTCCAGTCGAGGTCTTGGGGATTTCCGCGAAGATGATCGCCTTCGGCACCTTGAAGCGGGCAAGCAGCGTGCGGCAATGGGCGATGATCTCCTCCTCGCTGGCGCTGCGGCCGGGCTTCAGCTCGACATAGGCCACGGGCGTCTCGCCCCATTTCTCGTCGGGCCGGGCAACCACGGCGCAGGACGCCACCGCCGGATGCTTGTAGAGCGCGTCCTCCACCTCGATGGAGGAGATGTTCTCGCCGCCGGAGATGATGATGTCCTTGGAGCGGTCCTTGAGCTGGATGTAGCCGTCCGGGTGCATGACGCCGAGGTCGCCCGAGTGGAACCAGCCGCCGGCGAAGGCCGCTTCGGTGGCGGCCGCGTTCTTCAGATAGCCCTTCATGACGATGTTGCCGCGGAACATCACCTCGCCGATGGTGCTGCCGTCGGCCGGCGTGGGCTGCATCGTGTCCGGGTCCATGACGGCAAGCCCTTCGAGCGCGGCGTAGCGCACGCCCTGGCGGGCCTTCTTCGCCGTCCGCTCCGCCGTCGGCAGGGCGTCCCACTCGTCATGCCATTCGTTGACCACGGCGGGACCATAGGTCTCGGTCAGGCCGTAGAGGTGGGTGACGGCGAAGCCGGCGTCGGCCATGCCCGCCAGCACCGCCTCGGGCGGCGGGGCTGCGGCGGTGTTGAATGTGACGGTCTGCAGAAAGTCGCGCTTGTCCTCGTCCCTGGCGTTGATCAGCGCCGACATAACGATCGGCGCGCCGCACAGATGCGTCACGCCGTGGTCGGCGATGGCGTCGTAGATGGCGTTGGCCCGCACCCAGCGCAGGCAGACATGGGTGCCGGCCTGCACGGCGAGCGTCCATGGGAAACACCAGCCATTGCAGTGGAACATCGGCAGCGTCCACAGATAGACCGGGTGCTTGCCCATGCCCGCATGGATGGTGTTGGAATAGGCCATCAGCGCCGCACCCCGATGGTGGTAGACGACGCCCTTGGGGTTGCCGGTGGTGCCGGACGTATAGTTGAGCGCGATGGCGTCCCACTCGTCGTCTGGCATCGACCACGCGAAGTCGGGATCGCCCGACGACACGAACTCCTCATAGTCGAGCGACCCGATGCGCTCGCCCTTTGGATAAGGTGCATCTTCGGGATAGTCGGGATCGTCGTAGTCGATGACCAGCGGCCGTACCCTGGCCAGCGCAAGGGCCTCTCGCATGACGCCGGAGAACTCGCGATCTACGATGACCAGCCTGCTTTCGGCATGGTCGAGTTGGAAGGCGATGATGGCGGCGTCGAGCCGCGTGTTGAGCGAATGCAGCACCGCCTTGACCATCGGCACGCCGAAATGCGCTTCCAGCATGGGCGGCGTGTTGGAGAGCATGACCGTGACCGTGTCGCCCTTGCCGATGCCGCGGCTGGCGAGTGCCGAGGCGAGCCGGCGCGAACGGCGCCAGAAGTCGCGATAGCTAAGCCGCTGCTCGCCATGGATAACGGCGAGGTGGTTGGGATAGGTGACGGCCGCGCGCTCCAGATAGGTCAGCGGCGTCAGCGGCTGGTGGTTGGCAGGATTGCGGTCTAGCCCGCTGTCGTAGATGCTGGCCATGACGACCCCCGAGAGCGATAAACTCCGCAGACTTTAGCGGCAGCATGGGGCGCCGTCATCAGGCTTGAGCCCGCCTGCGGCAAAGCGGCCGGCCCACCTGCCAGGCGGCCGGCTGGGCCGGACTAACGCTCCGGCGAGCGGGCGACCGCCACGGCCGGCACCTTGCCGCCGAGCGGGCGCGGCGCGGTCGACCTTGGCGCTTCCGTCGTCGCCGACGGCTTGTCCGCGCCGCGGCGGGCCTTTGCCAGCCAGTCGAGATAGTAGGCCAGCGCGAACTGCAGGGCGATGCCGGTTGAAAGCAGCACCGTGTCGTAGAGCGTGCCGCCGGGGCTCACCGTCTTCATGACCTGGCCGATCATTGCGAGCACCGTGCCGGCGATGAAGATCGGCAAAGAATGTCGGCCGAGGATGGCGAGCGGGTTGTCGGCGCGGGTGCGAGCGAGATTCGACAGCACCGGTATGGCGACGACCAGATAGGCGAGCGCCAGCACGTGGGCAAGACGCGGCAGCGACAGGAACGTCTTGTCGAAGCCGGTCAGCACGGCCGGCAGGCCGAAGGAAATGTCCACGCCCCAGAGCGGCACGCGCACCCAGGCGAGCGCCAGCAGCGCATAGGCGGCGGCCGCGCCGGCCAACCAAGGCCGGAAGGCGATGTCGCCGCCGCGCTTGACGTGCAGCATGGCAGCAAAGCCGATGACGAACAGGAACTGCCAGGACAGCGGGTTGAGGAACCAATAGCCGGCGGTCGGGTAGTTGACGGGGGCGATCTTGTAGACGCCGCAGGCCAGCCAGATCAGGCCGGACACGGCAACCGTCAGCCGCAGGCTGACATTGCTCAGCACCAGGAACAGCGGCATCATCAGGAGCAGCGCGGCATACATCGACAGGATGTTGTTATAGCCGAGCTGGTGCCCGAGCGTGACGATGCCGAACAGGGCGCGCGGCGTGTCTTCCATCACGGCCTTGATGTTGATCAGCGTGAGGAGGTCCGGCCTTGCAAAATAGATGGCCGCGCCGGCGAAGATCGCCAGCGTCGCCATCGTCGTCATGATGTGGGTGACATAGAGCACGCCCGCGCGCCGCCAGGCCTTGATCGTGACCAGCAGGCGGTTTCCGGGCTTGAACTTGGTGCCATAGGCAAGCCCGATGGCGATGCCCGAGATCAGCACGAAGGCCTCGGCCGAGTCGGAGAAACCGAAGTGCTTGTGGGTGAGATACTCGTAGATCGTGCCCGGCACGTGGTTGACGAAGATCGTCAGAAGCGCCAACGCCCGGAACACGTCGATGCGGGTATCGCGCTTGGAAGGTGCTGTTGTCGTCATGGCCGCCACGAAGCCTTATGCGTGTTACAATTCCGACAGCCAGCGCACTTGGCGGTGATGCATGCCATTTCGGGCTGTGCTCTAAGACGGAGAAACGGCTATAAGAAGGTGGGGTTCGGGCTTGTACCCTCAAAAATGGTTAAGAGCCTGAAACAATGGCGACGGCCGCAGGCCAAGATGTCCGGCTGTTCAAGCCGCCTGTCTTCAATTATGCCAAAATCCAACCATGATCGCCCTGCATGGGGCCTGAACACCGGAACGCCATGATGACCGAAGCCACCACGCCCAACCGCTGCCGCATCGTGCTGATCGCCCCCGCCGGCGAGACGCCGGAGCAGTTTGAAGCGCGGCTTCGCCAGGCGATAGCCGGCGGCGACATCGCCTCGCTCATAGTGCCGGCTTTCGGCCGCGACGAAGCCGCTTTCCAGGCCTTTGCCGCGCGCATCGTTCCCGTGGCGCAGAACGCGGGCATCGCGGTGATAATTGCCGATGACACCCGCGTTGCCGGGCGGGTGGGCGCCGACGGCATTCACCTGGAATGCGGGCGGGAGGATCTGGAAGAGGCGATCGAGCGCCACCAGGCGAAGATGATGGTAGGCGCCGGCGGCGCCAAGACGCGCGACGAGGCGCTGGAACTTGGCGAGGCGCGGCCCGACTACATGTTCTTCGGCCGCTTCGGCTATGATAACAAGCCCGAGCCGCACAACCGCAACCTGGCGCTCGGGCGCTGGTGGGCGGAAATGATCGAAATTCCCTGCATCGTGATGGCGGGCTCCGACATTGCCTCGGTGGAAGCGGTGGCCGCGACCGGCGCCGAGTTCGTGGCGCTGTCAAGCGCGGTCTTCGGCGATGGCATCGACCCGAAACAGGCGATCGAGAAAGCCAACGCCGTGCTCGACGAAACCGCGCCGCGCTTCTTCGTCGAGTCCGATTAGCGGAGGAACCGATGGTGACAGCTTCGAGATACTCCCGCCCCACGCTTTTCCTGGCACTGATGCTGGCGGCGTTCCCGTCGGCCGCGCTGGCGCAGGAGACCGCCGGCGCGCCGGCGGAACAGAAGACGTTGCCCACCACGACGCCGGCGCCGAAGGACATGACGCCGCTGCCGACGCCTACGGACGCGTTCGACCCGCAGCGTTTCGGCGGCAAGGCTACCGGCAGCGAGCCGGACCAGGACCGCTTCGGAGGCGCCAAGACCGACCCGGCCTACGGCGCCTTCCAGCGCGGCCTCTACAAGACGGCCTACAACCTGGCGATGACGCGCGCGGAAGCCGGAAATGCTGCCGCGCAGACGCTGGTGGCCGAAATCCTCTCGCGCGGGCTGGGCGTGGCGCGCAACAACAAGGAAGCGGCCAAGTGGTACGGGCTGGCCGCCGAGCAGGGTGTTCCCGAAGCCCAGTTCCAATATGCGCTGATGCTGCTCGACGGCAGCCTCGTCAAGAAGGACCCCAAGGCCGCCTTTGCGCTGATGCAGTCGGCGGCCGAAGCGGGCAACCGGCTGGCGCAGTTCAACTTTGCGCAGATGCTGGTGGCGCGCGACGCAGGCGCCAAGGGGCTCGAGGAAGCCGCCGTCTATTACGAACGCGCCGCGCAGGCCGGCTTGGCGGACGCGCAATATGCCATGTCTCAACTCTACGCCAATGGCGTCGGCGGCAAGAAGCACGATGACGCCGAGGCCCGGCGCTGGCTGGTGCTTGCCGCGCGCCAGGGCTACGACACCGCACAGCTCGACCTCGGCACCTGGATGGTGAACGGGCGCGGCGGCCCCCGCGAGGAAAAGGCCGGTTTTTCCTGGATGCTGCGTGCTGCCGCCGGCGGCAATGTGGCGGCCCAGAACCGGCTCGCCAAGCTCTACATGAACGGGTTGGGCACCGATCCCGACACCGTCACCGCGGCAGCCTGGTACATATTGGCGCGGCGCGCCGGGCTGACCGACCCGGTCATGGACGACCTTCTGGACGGGCTGACGGACGAGGAACTGAAGCAGGCGCTCTACCGGGCCAACCGGCTGCGCTGATTACTGCGATCGACAGGCCGGCGAGCCGCCGCAATCGCATCGAAAACGCATCGGCAGGCACGCCACTTTTGTGCCTGTCTCTTGCCTCTCCACACAAATTGTGGTCTTGGAAGCCCCGAAACCGCCGATCGGGCGGGCAAACTTCCGGAACAGTGCACCTATGGCCAAGATCAACGGCAATGAAATCCGTCCCGGCAACGTCATCGAGCATGACGGTGGCCTTTGGGTGGCGGTCAAGACCAACCACGTGAAGCCCGGCAAGGGCGGCGCCTACAACCAGGTCGAGCTGAAGAACCTCATCAACGGCACCAAGCTCAACGAGCGCTTCCGCTCGGCCGAGACGGTCGAGAAGGTGCGGCTCGAGCAGAAGGACTTTTCGTTCCTCTACGAGCAGGGCGAATCGCTGGTGTTCATGGACACCGAGAGCTACGAGCAGCTCGAGCTCAACAAGGATTTCGTTGGCGAGCGCGCCGCCTTCCTGCAGGACGGCATGATGGTGACCGTCGAGCTCTATGAAGAAAAGCCGATCGGCATTGCTCTTCCCGACCAGGTGACGCTCACCATCACGGAAGCCGACCCGGTGGTGAAGGGTCAGACGGCCGCTTCGTCCTACAAGCCGGCCGTGCTCGAGAACGGCATTCGTGTTCTGGTGCCGCCCTTCATCGAGTCCGGCGAGCGTATCATCGTGGACACCAACGAAATCACCTACATCCGCCGCGCAGACTAAGCGCGGCGCCGGAGACTGGAAAAATGGCGCGTTCGGCGATTCTCAATGTCATGGTCCAGGCCGCGATGAAGGCCGGACGCTCGCTGGCGCGCGACTTCGGCGAGGTGCAGAACCTGCAGGTCTCGCTGAAGGGCCCCGGCGATTATGTCAGCCAGGCCGACCGCAAGGCCGAGGAGATCATCCACGCCGAGTTGTCGCGGGCGCGGCCCGGCTACTCCTTCCTGATGGAGGAGCGCGGCGTCGTCGAAGGCGAGGACGACCAGCATCGCTGGATCATCGATCCGCTGGACGGCACCACCAACTTCCTGCACGGCCTGCCGATGTTCGCGATTTCCATCGCGCTCGAGCGGCAGGGCCAGATCGTCGCGGGCGTGATCTACAATCCGGCGATGGACGAGCTCTACACCGCCGAGCGCGGCGGCGGGGCCTTCCTCAACGACCGCCGCCTGAGGGTGGCGGGCCGGACCAAGCTTTCCGATGCGGTGGTCGGCACCGGCATTCCGCATCTGGGGCGCGGCCATCACGGCCACTTCCTGGTCGAGCTGCGCAATGTGATGGGCGAGACGGCGGGCATCCGCCGCATCGGTGCCGCCGCCCTCGACCTTGCCTATGTCGCCGCCGGTCGCCTCGACGGCTTCTGGGAAGAGCCGCTGGCCCCCTGGGACATGGCGGCAGGAATCCTGATGATCCGCGAGGCCGGCGGCTTCGTCTCCGACAAGCAGGGCGGCAGCAACATGCTGGACAACGGCACCATCGTGGCCGGCAACGAGGCGATCCACCGCGCGCTGCTGAAGACGCTGAAGAAGCCGGTGACGACACGCTGATCTTGCGGCGGCGCGGGCGGGCAGAACATGCGGTCCGCGCGACCGTATGGCGGTGAAACGCCGCCCTCGAGACGTCGCAGCCCACGACCGAAGGCCTGCAATGCCGCTTTCCTCGCCCCGGAGCAGGAAGCGGCTTTCAATTTCGTCACATTTCCGTTTAGAGTCACAGGCAGTTTGGCGGGTGACCCGGCGGGTGCGATCATCCCGGCGGTTCACAAGGACTGATGACCTGGAGCGCAGGCGAACGCGCGAGACGCGGCCTGCCCGAAAAGCTCCAGCCATCGGAAAATCGGGGTGCGCATGGCGTTGCTGAGACAAATCGGAACGGGAGAAGCTGCCGAGGCGGCGAACTACGACCCGCACAAGCTGTCGAGCCCGCAGGTATTCCTCCTGTCGATGCTGGTGTTCCTGGCCATCGTCGCCTTCATCGCGGCGATCCTGACCCGGCAGATTTCATCGGCCTTCGCGACCAATCCCGGCCTGAACGGGCTGATCCTGGGCGTGCTCCTGATCGGCATCCTGCTGGCGTTCCTGCAGGTGACGCGGCTGTTTCGTGAGGTACGCTGGGTGAACTCCTTCCGGGCCGGCTCGGAAACCACGACGCCGGTGCTGCTGGCGCCGATGAAGGCGCTGCTCGGCCGCTCGTCCTCAACCGCGCTCTCGACCAACTCGATGCGCACGATGCTGGACTCGATCGCCACGCGCCTCGACGAAAGCCGCGACATCTCTCGCTATCTGATCGGGCTTCTGGTGTTTCTGGGCCTGCTCGGCACCTTCTGGGGCCTGTTGCACACGATCGGCTCGATCGGCGACACGATCCAGTCGCTGGACCCCGGCAGCGGCGACACCGCCGCCGTGCTCGATGCGCTGAAGGCCGGCCTTGCCGCGCCGTTGGCCGGCATGGGCACGGCCTTCTCGTCATCGCTGTTCGGCCTCGCCGGCTCGCTGGTGCTGGGCTTCCTCGATCTGCAATCGGGCCGGGCGCAGACGCGCTTCTACACCGAGCTTGAAAACTGGCTGTCCTCGGTCACCGACCTCTCCTCCGACATCCAGACCGTGGCCGAGCCCGTCCATGCCGGCTCTTCCGAAGAGCTGCGCGTGCTGGCCGAGCGGTTGCACAGCCTTCAGGAAGGCGGCGGCTCCAGCCCGCGCGTGGCCACCGCCATGGCCAATCTGGCCGACGGCATTTCCGGCCTGGTCAAGAACATGCGCTCCGAACAGCAGATCATGCGCGACTGGGTGGAGGCGCAGTCGCAGGAACAGCAGGCAATGCGGGCGACGCTGGAAAAGATCGCCGAAGCCTTGAAGACGAGGGAGCACAGCTGACATGGCGCTGAGCCGCCGGCGCAGCGACCGCCGCATCGACTACTGGCCGGGCTTCGTCGACGCGCTGTCGACGCTGCTCCTGGCCATCATGTTCCTGCTTTCCGTGTTCGTGCTGGCGCAGTTCCTGCTCAGCCGCGAGATTACCGGGAAGGACGAGGTGCTGAACCGCCTCAACTCGCAGATCAACGAGCTGACGCAGCTTCTGGCGCTGGAAAAATCCAACAGCCAGGACGCGCAGGATTCGCTGGCCAACCTGCAGGCATCGCTTTCGGCGATGGAATCAGAAAAGAGCCGGCTGGAGCAGCTTCTTGCGCAGGGCTCGGGCGCCGGCGCGGCAGCCGAAGCGCGCATCGGGTCGCTAAGCGGCGAACTCGACGAGCAGCGCCAGGTCAGCCAGCGCGCGCTGTCGCAGGTCGAACTGCTCAACCAGCAGATCGCGGCGCTGCGCAAGCAGATCGGCGCGCTGGAACAGGCACTGGAAGCCTCCGAGGCCAAGGACCGCGAATCCAACACCAAGATCGCCGATCTCGGAAAGCGGCTGAACGTGGCGCTGGCGCAGCGGGTGCAGGAGCTGAACCGCTATCGCTCCGACTTCTTCGGCCGCCTGCGCGAAATCCTGTCGGACCGCGAGAACATCCGCATCGTCGGCGATCGCTTCGTCTTCCAGTCGGAAGTGCTGTTCCCGGTCGGCTCCGAGGTCATCAACGATGCCGGCCGCACCGAGATGAAGAAGCTGGCCGACGCCATCATCGACCTGCAGAAGGAAATACCGCCCGAAATCAACTGGGTGCTGCGCGTGGACGGCCACACCGACGACCGGCCGCTTTCCGGCGCCGGACGCTATCGCGACAACTGGGAGCTTTCGTCCGCCCGCGCAACCTCGGTGGTGAAATTCCTGATCGAGAACGGCGTGCCGGCCAACCGGCTGGTGGCCGCCGGCTTCGGCGAATACCAGCCGCTGGATGCGGCCGGCACCGACGAGGCGCGCTCGCGCAACCGCCGCATCGAGCTGAAGCTGACGGAGCGCTGAGGCGCCCTGCCCCGGGTTGGCGAAGGGCTTGCATGCTGCGGCGCGTTGGTGTTCCTCTCCGACCACCAGAAAGTCCGGAGGCACCATGTCATTCGCAAAACTCGACCAGCTCGGCCGCAAACTTGAGGCGCTGGAACACGCGCTGGCCATTCTCGGCGCCGACGAGGCGACCCACATGGCGGTGGGCGGCGGCGAGAAGCGCGCAGAGGCGATCGCGGCGATTGCCGGCATGCACCATCGCCAGGCGACCGCGCCGGAGATCGCCGACTGGATCGGCGCTGCCGAAGGCGAGGCGCTGGACGCCGACCAACAGTCGGCGCTGCGCGAATTCAAGCGGCAATACACCAACATGACCTGCCTGCCCTCCGAATTCGTCGAGCGGCAGACGGTGGCGCGCATGCGCTGCGAGCAGCTGTGGCGCGACCTGCGCGCCAAGAACGACTGGGCGGGTTTTCTGCCGGCGTTGGAAGGCGTGATCGCCCTGACACGCGAGGAAGCCGCCATGCGCGCCGACGCGCTCGGCCTTCAGCCATATGACGCGCTGATGGAGCAGTATGACCCCGGCAACCGCGCAGCCGACATCGCAGCGGTTTTCGACGAGTTGAAGCGCTTCCTGAAGGGCTTCGTGCCGGAAGCGCTGGAGGTGCAGGCGCAGCGGCTGGCCAAAACGCCGCTCAAACCCCTTTCCGGCGTCTACCCGATCGACCGGCAGCGCGAGCTGGGCCTTGCGATGATGGCGGCGGTGGGCTTCGACCTGACGCGCGGCAGCCTCTCGGTATCGCACCACCCGTTCTGCGGCGGCGTGCCGACCGACGTGCGCATCACCACGCGCTACAAGACCACCGATTTCCTGTCGTCGCTGATGGGCGTGCTGCATGAGACGGGCCACGCACTCTACGAGCAGAACCTGCCGCAGGAATGGTCGCACTGGCCGCTCGGCAAGGCGCGCGGCATGGCCGTGCACGAGAGCCAGAGCCTGTTCGTGGAAAAGCAGCTCGGCCGCAACCCGGCCTTCTGGGACTGGGGGCTGCCGCTGGTGGAAGAACATCTCGGCGAGCACTGGAACAAGGCCAACATCCTCGCCCATGTCCACCGGGTCGAGCCCGGCCTGATCCGTGTCGACGCCGACGAGGTGACCTATCCGCTGCACGTCATCCTGCGCTTCGAGCTGGAGCAGGAGCTGGTGAGCGGCAAGCTGAGTCCGGTCGACCTGCCGGAAGCCTGGGACGCCAAGATGCGCGACTATCTCGGCCTTTCCACCATCGACAACCCGGCCGACGGCCCGATGCAGGACGTGCACTGGCCGAGCGCGGCCTTCGGCTATTTCCCCTCCTATACGCTCGGCGCCATGATGGCGGCGCAGCAATGGGCGGCGCTGACGCGGCAGCATCCGTCGGTGGACGACGAGATCGCCAGAGGCGACTTCGAGACGGTGAACGGCTGGCGGCGCGACAACATCTGGTCGCAGGCCTCGCGCTATTCGACGCCGGAACTGCTTGAGCGCGCGACCGGCGAGAAGCTGAACGCGAAGTATTTCACGGAGCATCTCAAGCAGCGCTACGGGGCTTGATCCCCCGATCGGGACGAAGAAGACCCTCCGGGCGCTTGGCGTTTCCGCGCATTTGAAAGGACCCCCACCCCTACCCCTCCCCACAAGGGGGAGGGGAACTTCGTTGGACAGCCTCCAGCACCAACCTCCACCGTTTTTGGTGACCGTGATGACGAGATCGTCCCCCTCCCCCTTGTGGGGAGGGGTTAGGGGTGGGGGTACAAGGCCGGTCAATGCGATTGTCCCCTGCCTTGCGCGCGTTGGCCGGCGAAAATGCCCTCCCCATTTTCCTGCTTGATCTCCCCCGCCTTTCGCCGAAACTGGCCGTGAGGTGAGGGAGACCAAAAGGATGGCGGAGCAGGCGGATGCGATCGTCGTGGGCGGCGGGCTGGCCGGACTGGTGGCGGCGGCCGAGCTGGCGGATGCCGGCAAGCGGGTGATTATCCTCGAGCAGGAGGGCGAAAACTCGCTGGGCGGCCAGGCCTTCTGGTCGCTGGGCGGGTTGTTCTTCGTCGACAGTCCCGAACAGCGGCGCATGTGCATCAGGGACAGCCGCGAGCTTGCGCTGCAGGACTGGCTGGGCTCGGCGCAGTTTGACCGGCCGGAGGATCATTGGCCGCGCAAGGTGGCCGAAGCCTTCATCGACTTCGCGGCCGGCGAGATGCGCCCCTGGCTCCATGCGCAGGGCATGCGCTGGTTTCCGGTCGTGGGCTGGGCCGAGCGCGGCGGCGCGCTGGCCACCGGGCACGGCAATTCCGTTCCGCGCTTCCACATCACCTGGGGCACCGGTCCGGGCGTGCTGGAACCGTTCTTGCGCCGCGTGCGCGAACACACGGCGGCAGGAAGGATAGAACTGAAATTCCGACATCAGGCCAGCCGACTGATCAGGACCAACGGCACGATCACCGGCGTTGCCGGCGAAATCCTCGAACCGTCCACCGTGGAGCGCGGCCAAAAGTCCGGGCGAGGCGTGGTGGGCGAATTCGAGTTCAGCGCCGGCGCCGTGCTGCTCACCTCCGGCGGCATCGGCGGCAATTTCGAGCTGGTGCGGCAGAACTGGCCGCGGGATCGCCTTGGGCCCCCGCCGCAGAACATGGTGGCCGGCGTGCCGCACCATGTCGACGGCCGCATGGTAGCGGTTGCGCAGGACGCCGGTGCTGCCGTCATCAATGCCGACCGCATGTGGCACTATACGGAGGGCGTGAAGAACTGGGCACCGATCTGGCCCAATCACGGCATCCGCATCCTGCCCGGGCCGTCATCGCTGTGGTTCGACGCGCGCGGCAACCGGCTGGCAGCGCCCTGCCTGCCCGGCTTCGACACGCTGTCGACGCTGAAGGCGATTTTGGCCACCGGCTACGACTATTCCTGGTTCGTGCTCACCCAAAAAATCGTCAAGAAGGAATTCGCGCTTTCGGGCTCCGAGCAAAACCCGGATTTTACGTCCAAGAGTTGGCGCGCGGTGCTGAAAAGCCGGCGCGGGGCCGGCGCGCCGCCGCCGGTGGAAGCCTTCAAGCAGCATGGCGAGGATTTCGTCGTTCGCGACAATCTTCGCGACCTGGTCGCCGGCATGAACGCGCTGGCGGGCGAAAGCTTGATCGACCACGACCGTCTGCGTGGCCAGATCGAGGCGCGCGACCGCGAGATCGACAACCCGTTCTCGAAGGATGCGCAGGTGACCGCCATTCGCGGTGCGCGCAACTATCTCGGCGACCGTCTGGTGCGCACGGCCAGGCCGCACAAGATCCTCGACCCGGCCAACGGCCCGCTGATCGCGGTGCGGCTCAACATTCTCACCCGCAAGACACTGGGCGGGCTGCACACCAATCTCAACGCGCAGGTGCTGGATGCCGCCGGCGAGCCGATCCCCGGCCTTTATGCGGCCGGCGAAGTGGCCGGCTTCGGCGGCGGCGGCTACCACGGCTACAACGCGCTCGAAGGCACGTTCCTTGGCGGCTGCATATTTTCCGGCCGCGCCGCCGGGAGGCATGCGGCGGGGCGATAGCTACTCCGCCGCCTGGAAGGCGGTGGCGCCGGTCTCGAACTGCAGGCGGGCGAGCTCGGCATAGACGCCGCCCTTGCGCACCAGCGAGGCGTGGGTGCCTTCCTCGACGATGCGACCGCCATCCATGACCAGGATGCGGTCGGCCTTGAGCACTGTCGCGAGCCGATGAGCGATGACGATTGTGGTGCGGCCCTGCATCAGCCGCTCCAGCGCGGTCTGCACCGCCGTCTCGCTCTGCGCGTCGAGCGCGGAGGTGGCTTCATCGAGCAGCAGGATCGGCGCGTCGCGCAGGATGGCGCGGGCGATCGCCACGCGCTGGCGCTGGCCGCCCGACAGCATGACGCCGCGCTCGCCGACAGGCGTGTCGTAGCCTTTCTCGAGCTTTTCGATGAACTCGTCGGCCAGCGCATCGCGCGCCGCCGCCCGGATGTCTTCCGGTGAGGCGCCGGGCCGGCCGAAGGCGATGTTCTCGCCAGCGGTGGCGGCGAACACGGTAACGTCCTGCGGCACGATTGCCGTGCGGCCACGCACCGCCTGCGGATCGGCCCTGGAGACGTCCACGCCGTCGATCAGCACCGAGCCCGAAAGGGGATCGTAGAAGCGCAGGATCAGCGAGAAGATGGTGCTCTTGCCGGCCCCCGAAGGGCCGACGATCGCGACCGTCTCGCCCGGCTGGATCGAAAAGCTGACATTGTGCAGAGTCGGCCGGTCGGGCCGCGCCGGATAGGCGAATGAGACGTCGCGGAACTCGACCCGGCCCTCGGCCTTTGCCGGCAATGCCAGGGATGTGGCCGGCGCGATGATCTGCGGCTCTTCGGCGAGGATTTCCGTGAGCCGTTCGGCAGCACCCGCCGCCTGGCTGAGGTCGCCCCACACTTCCGACAGGGCGCCGAGCGCGCCGGCTGCGAAGACCGAGTAGAGCAGGAACTGGCCGAGCGTGCCGGCAGAAATCGAGCCCGACAGCACGTCGCGCGAGCCGAACCACAGCACCGCCACCACGGAGGCGAAAATGGTGAAGATGGCAAAGAAGGTGAGGAAGGAGCGCGCAAGGATGGACGAGCGCGCCGCCTCGAAGGAAATATCCACGGCCCGAGCGAAGCGGCCCGTCACCAGCTTTTCGTTGGTAAAGGCCTGCAGAATGCGCATGGCGCCGATCTGCTCGCTGGCGTAGGCCGTGGCGTCGGCAAGAGTGTCCTGGGCGGCGCGCGACTTGCGGCGCACCGAGCGGCCGAAGGCCACCAGCGGCAGCACGATGACCGGGATGGCGGCCAGCACCAGCCCGGAAAGCTTGGGGCTGGTGACCACCATCATGCCGATGGCGCCGAAGCAGAGAATGAGGTTGCGCAGCGCAACGGAAGCCGTGGCACCGACGGCCGACTTCACCTGGGTGGTGTCGGCGGTCAGCCGCGACACGATCTCGCCCGACTGCGCGGTGTCGAAGAAGGCCGGCGACAGCCGGGTGACATGGGCAAAGACATCGCGGCGGATGTCGGCCACCACCCGCTCGCCCAGCGTGATGACGAAATAGTAGCGGCAGGCCGAGGCAAGCGCCAGCAATGCCGCCATGATCACCAGCATGGAAAAATAGCTGGCGATGAAGCCCGAATCGGAGGTGGAGAAGCCGTGGTCGATCATGCGCCGCACGGCGATGGGCAGCGTCAGCGTGGTGGCCGCGGCCATGACCAGCGACACGCCGGCGCCCACCACGAGGCCGCGATAGCGCGTGAGGTAGGGAGAGAGGCTGCGTAGCGGCTTGATTGAGCGACGGGTTTGCTTTTCCACAGTCCGCCCGGTTTCAGCCATCTTGTCCGTCCTTTCGGTCATCGGCGCGAAACCGCCGCTGCGGCCTTGAGATTCGCATTTGCCTGATGTATAGGCACGCCGACCGTTTTAGAAGCCGCGGCCTCTCAATAGCTGCGGCTTTGAATTTTCAAAAGAGGCGCATCGCCGCAGGCGCAAGCCGCGAACCGCGCCCAAAAGCAGGAAAAGTGCGATGAAGGCCGATATCCATCCCGACTACCACGTCATCAAGGTCGTCATGACTGACGGCACCGAATACCAGACGCGCTCGACCTGGGGCAAGGAAGGCGACACGATGAACCTCGACATCGATCCGTCGACCCATCCGGCCTGGACCGGGGGCCAGCAGACGCTGCTCGACCGCGGCGGCCGCCTGTCGAAGTTCAAGAAGCGCTACGAAGGCCTCGGCATCTAAGCCGCGCCATCGAGTCCGAGATTGTAAAAAAACCCGCCTTCGAGGCGGGTTTTTTTATTGGTTCGGGATCATGCGGTCTGCCGCTGCCAGCGCGCCATGGCATGCTCGATCAGCCGGCCGACGAGGTCGGGATAGGCGATTCCGCTGGCGGCGAGCGTCTTGGGATACATGCTGATGTTGGTGAAGCCGGGGATGGTGTTGACCTCGTTGACGAGCGCGCTGCCGTCGGCGCGAACGAAGAAATCGACACGCGCCATGCCCTCGCAACCGAGCGCCAAGAAGGCCTTGCGGGCGATCTCCTGCAGCGCGCGCGTCGCCGCCTGCGGCATCTCGGCGGGGATGCGCAGGGCAGCGCCTTCGGCGTCGACATATTTGGCCTCGTAGGTGTAGAAGCCGTGGCTCGCGGCCGGCACGATCTCGCCCGGCACCGAAACCATCAGCGCGCCGTCGGCCTGCTCGAGCACGGCGAACTCGATTTCGCGCCCCGCTACGAACTCTTCGATCAGCACCTTGCGGTCGTGCCTGAAGGCCTGGTCCAGCGCCGCTTGCAGCTGCGCGGCCGTCTCGGCCTTGCTCACGCCCACCGAAGAGCCCTGTCGCGCCGGCTTGACGAAGACCGGCAAGCCCAGCTGCGCCTTGACGGCTTCGAAGGAAGGCCGCTCGCCGGCATGCACGGTCACGCCACGCGCCACAGGCAGCCCGGCCTCCTTCATCAGCCGCTTGGCCGCGTCCTTGTCCATGGCGTTGGCCGAGCCGGCCACGCCGCAGCCGACGTAAGGCACGTCCGCAACCTCGGCCAGGCCCTGCACCGTGCCATCCTCGCCGAAGGGCCCGTGCAGGACGGGAAAGAGCACGTCGATCTTCGGCAGTTCGAATGGTGCACCAGCGTCAGGCACCGCGACCAGCCGCCCCTTGCCGCCGGGCAGGAGGCTCACCTCCGTGCCGCTTCCGGGCACCGCCTGGGGCAATGCGCCGTCAGGGCCGAGAGAAGCCAGGAACCAGCGGCCATCGCGGCCGATGCCGATCGGCACCACCTCGTAACTGGCTGCGTCGATCGCCTTGACCACGTTGCTTGCGGAAAGGATGGAAACCTCATGCTCGGCAGAGCGCCCGCCGAACAGAACTGCAACGCGTGGTCTCGATGTCATGCTCGGTTCCCTCGATGAAGTGCCGCCTGGAAATCAGGGCGCATATCGAATGGACGGCGATTGCCGCTTATCTGTGGCGATGCGGTTGGGCCTGCCACTGAAATCCAGATGGATTCAGGCCGGGTCGGTTGCCTTGCGGTCCGAATGGCCGAGATCGCGCTCGGGATCGATGATGTCGCGAACGCGCTGCTTGAGCACCTTGGCTTCCGGGAAGCCGCCGTCGCGCTTGCGCTCCCAGACGAGTTCGCCGTTACACGAAATCTCGAAGATGCCGCCGGTGCCCGGCACCAGCGCCACCTCGCCGATATCCGTGCCGAAGGTGGAGAGCAGTTCCTGCGCCAGCCAGCCCGCACGCAGCATCCACATGCACTGGGTGCAGTAGGTGATGGCGATGCGGGCCTTCGGCGCAGGCGTGGTCATGCCGCGCTGAGCTTGGCGAGGGTCGCTTCGTCGACCTCGAAATTGGCGTAGACGTTCTGCACGTCGTCGTCGTCCTCGAGGGTGGCGATGAGCTTGAGGATGGACTGGGCACGATCCTCGTCCACCGGGATGTTGTTCTGCGGCTTCCAGATCGGCTTGACCGACTGCGCTTCACCAAGCGAGGCTTCGAGCGCCTTGGAAACATCGCCCAGGTCCTCGAAGGCGCAGAGGATGGTGTGGCCGTTCTCGTCGGACTGGACGTCTTCCGCACCTGCCTCGATGGCCGCATCCATCACCTTGTCGGCGCTGCCGGCCGAGGCCGGGTAGACGATCTCGCCGACGCGGTCCCACATGAAGGCTACCGAGCCGGTTTCGCCGAGCGCCCCGCCGGCCTTGGTGAAGGCGGCGCGGACATTGGAAGCGGAACGGTTGCGGTTGTCGGTCAGCGCCTCGACGATGACGGCGATGCCGCCCGGGCCATAGCCCTCGTAGCGCACTTCCTCATAGTTCTCGGCGTCGCCGCCCGAAGCCTTGTTGATGGCCCGCTGGATGTTGTCTTTCGGCATCGACTCGGCCTTGGCGTTCTGGATCGCCAGCCTGAGGCGCGGGTTCATCGCCGGGTCAGGCAGGCCCTGCTTGGCCGCAACCGTGATTTCGCGCGCGAGCTTGGAAAACATCTTGGACCGCGCCGCATCCTGGCGGCCCTTGCGGTGCATGATGTTCTTGAATTGTGAATGGCCAGCCATGGAACCCCTGCTGTCGTTGAATTCGGCTATCTGGAATGGGCCGGCTTATAAATAAATTGCCGCCAAACGTCCAGCCGGACCGCTTTTCGGCGGCAAGCAAAGGCGACTTTGTCTACTGGCCGCCCTCACCTTCGCTGCGGCGCCGCCGCGCCAGCATGTTGAGCGCCTCGACCAGCGCCGAAAAACCCATCGCTGCATAAATATAGCCCTTGGGCACGTGGAAGCCCATCCCATCGGCGATCAGCGTCATGCCGATCATCAGGAGGAAGCCCAGCGCCAGCATGACGATGCTGGGGTTGGCTGCGATGAACTTGGCCAGCGGATCGGCCGCCACCAGCATCACGGTCACGGCAGCGATGACGGCGATGTACATGATGACGATCTCGTCGGTCATGCCCACGGCGGTAATGATGGAGTCCACCGAGAACACCAGGTCGAGCAGCAGGATCTGGAAAATCGCCGCCCCGAGGCTGAGCTTCAGCGTGCCGCTGGCGATGTCGTGCTCGTTTTCGCTGTGCGGATCGACGGCCTGGTGGATTTCACGCGTGGCCTTCCAGACCAGGAACAGACCACCGGCGATCAGGATGATGTCGCGCCATGAGAAGGCGTGGCCGAAGGCGGTCAAGACCGGCGTGGTCAGCTGCACGATGAAGGAGATGGTGGCGAGCAGCAGCAGCCGCATGATCAGGGCTGCGCCGATGCCCAGCCGGCGCGCCCGCGACTGCTGTTCCTTCGGCAGCTTGTTGGTGAGGATCGAGATGAAGATCAGGTTGTCGATGCCGAGCACCACCTCCATCACGATAAGCGTGACAAGGGCCGCCCAGGCCGTCGGTTCGCTCAAGAAGGCGAAGTGCGGCGCCAGAAACTCGATGATCGGCATCTGCGGTGGGTTCCCTGTCCGGATAATGTCCGGCAGAGGTAGGTAGGCACCTGCCCTACTTCAACGCCGCCTACCAGAAAGATGGCACGGTTTCTTCAAGCCGGGCCCCGAGCCGAAGTGGCGCGACCTTTTCGGCAAGACCGGTGCTGTCCGAGATCTCGACACCAACGCCACAGATGGTGGCCGGGCCGTTTGCAGCCTCGAAGCGGCCCTTGGGCACCTTGGACAGGAAGCGGTTGAGCGGCTCTTCCTTGTCCATGCCGAGCGAGGAATCGTAGTCGCCGCACATGCCGGCATCGGTCAGATAGGCGGTGCCGCCATTGAGGATCTGGTGGTCGGCGGTGGGCTGGTGGGTGTGCGTGCCCACGACAAGGCTGGCGCGGCCGTCTACGAAATGTGCAAAGCACATCTTCTCGCTGGTCGCCTCGGCATGGAAGTCGATGACGACCGCGTCGGCCTGCTCGCCGAGCGGGCAGGCGGCAAGCTCGCGCTCGGCGGCCTGGAACGGATCGTCGAGCTCGGGATGCATGAAGACGCGGCCCATGATGTTGGAAACCAGCACGCGTGCGCCGTTCCTGGCGATGTAGAGGCCGGAGCCGCGCCCCGGCGTGCCCTTCGGAAAGTTGGCCGGGCGCAGGAAGCGATCCTCGCGCGGTGCGAAGGTCAGCGCCTCTCGCTGGTCCCAGACGTGGTTGCCGGTGGTCACGACATCGGCGCCGGCATTCAGCGTCTCGCGAAAGATCTCCTCGGTAATTCCGAAGCCGCCGGCGGCGTTCTCGCCGTTGACGATGACGAAATCGAGCCGGAAGTCGGAGATCAGCCCGGGCAGCCTTTCCCAGACCGCCGTGCGGCCGGACTTGCCGACCATGTCACCGAGAAAGAGTAGTCTCATGAAAGTCTGATCCTGCGAGCGATGCCAGCGTCGCCGACGCGAGCGCGATCGCTGCCTGGTCGCAGTCCGCCGGACGCTCCCTTCTACAGAGGTCAACCGAAGCGGCGCAACCCGCTTTCTGTAAGGATTTCGGGAATGATCACGTCGTGCGGCTCGTCCGGCACCAGCGGCACCTCCTGGCAGTCGAAGGCAACCCCGATCATGCGCGGTTGCAGGCCCTTATCGTGCAGGCGGGCGATGGCGCGGTCATAATAGCCGGCGCCGTAGCCGATGCGGTGGCCGCGCGCGTCGAAGGCGGCCAGCGGAATAAGCATCACATCCGGGTCGAGGACCGGCGCGTCCTCGCCCGGTCCGGCGGTGCCGAACCCGGTCTCCACCAGCTCGGCGCCGCGCAACAGTTCGCGGAAGACGATGGTCGTCTTGTCGAGGACTGCCGGCAGGCAGAGCCGCGCGCCCTTCTCCTGCAGGGCAAACATCAGCGGGCGAACGTCGACCTCGGAGCGTATCGGCCAGAAGCCGGAGACGATCGTGCCCGGCTCTACGGGAATGGACTTGGCGGCCTCGACCATGCCTAGCGATGCCTCGATGCGCCATTCGACCGGCAGCGCGTTGCGCCTGGCCAGCGCCTCGGCGCGCAATTGCTTCTTCAATGCCTTCAGTTCCGTCACGGCTTTACCTGCCCCGCTTTGGCGCCCTTATGCCGCGCCAGGATGGAAAAGACCAGTTTCGGGAAGCATCGCGGCAGCGACAATTTCGCGACGCGGCGCGAAATCGGGCTGCCCGAGAGACGAGTTGGAAGGGAAGTGACGATCCACACAACCGGTGGAGAAGTCGATCCCGGGAACCTACAAAGTAGGTGGGCGCCGTATGAGAAAACCCACGGGTCTTCCCAGGGACAGCTCCCTTAAGGATCGATAAGGCCCCGGGGAAATGTTACTCCTGCCGAGAGGCGCAGACCGCCGACACGGAATATAAACCGCGGTGCGTCCCGATGCCAGAGGGCGCGCAAGAGAATTGCCGCCGATGGTTGCGACCAGCGTGCCGGCAAGCCCCGTCAACTACAGGCGCGCAAGAAACTCCGCCTTATTCCTAACTCATCTTTAACCATAACAGTCCATGAAGAAGCTGGTGAAGATTGCGTGTTTTCGACGCCTTCCTTTTACCAAATTTCGCCCTGAAAAGGCCCCGAACGGCGCATTTTGGGGACATTCCGGAAGCTTCGCAAACGGACCACATGGGATCATGCGCATGGGCTAGCCGCGAGCCACGCCCGGAAATTTTAGGGACTGTCTGAACATGGAAAACATCGCACTCGCCGAACCGGGCGCACAACTATCCATCTGGGCGCTGTTCTGGCAGGCCGGCTGGGTTGTGAAGCTGGTCATGCTCGGCCTGCTCGGCGCTTCGATCTGGACCTGGGCCATCGTCATCGACAAGACCATCAGCTATGGGCGCATGCGCAGCGCGCTGAACCGCTTCGAGCAGATCTTCTGGTCGGGTCAGTCGCTGGAGGAGCTCTACCGCACCCTTTCCGACCGCAAGACGATCGGCATGGGCTCGATTTTCGTCGCCGCTATGCGCGAATGGAAGAAGAGCTTCGAGAAGGGCGCCAAGTCGCCTCTCGGCCTGCAGACGCGCATCGACAAGGCCATGGATCTGGCGTTGACCCGCGAGATGGAACGCATGGAGAGCCAGCTCGGCTTCCTGGCAACCATCGGCTCGGCCGCGCCCTTCATCGGCCTGTTCGGCACGGTGGTCGGCATCATGACCTCCTTCCAGGCGATTGCCGGCTCGAAGTCGACCAACCTGGCCGTGGTGGCGCCGGGTATCGCGGAAGCGCTTCTGGCCACCGCCATCGGCCTGCTCGCGGCCATCCCCGCGGTCATCGCCTACAACAAGCTTTCATCCGACGCCGGCAAGCTCGCCACCCGCATGGAAGGCTTCGCCGACGAGTTCTCCGCCATACTGTCGCGCCAAATCGATGAGAAGGTCGCCCACAAGGGCTGAGGGGACGAGCAATCATGGGAATGTCTGTAAGCGCAGGCGGATCGAGCCGAGGCGGACGCGGCAGAAGGCGCGGCCGCGGCAAGGGCGGCCTGATATCCGAAATCAACGTCACGCCGTTCGTCGACGTGATGCTGGTGCTGCTCATCATCTTCATGGTCGCGGCGCCGCTGCTCACCGTCGGCGTGCCGATCGACCTGCCCGAAACCCAGGCCAAGGCCATGAATTCGGAGACGCAGCCGATCACCGTCTCGGTCAACGACCAGGGCCAGATCTATCTGCAGGAAACCGAGATAGAGCTCGACGACATCGTGGCCAAGCTGGAGGCGATCTCCAAGACCGGCTACGACGAACGTATCTATGTGCGCGGCGACAAGACCGCCGACTACGGCACCGTCATGAAGGTGATGGCGCGCGTCTCCGCCGCCGGCTACAAGAATCTCGGCCTCGTGACCCTGCAGGAACAGGACAACCAGTAAGGGCATGAGAACCGGTCTCACCACATCGGTTGTTCTGCATGCTGCGGCGCTGGGGCTGGGCCTGTTCACGCTGTCGGCGCCGCGCGCCTTCGAGGTGACGGACGTGGAGTCCCTGCCCGTCGACATCGTGCCCATCGAGTCGATCACCCAGATCCAGCAGGGCGACAAGAAGGCGCCGATGAACGAGAAGCCGGCGCCCAAGCCGACCAAGCGTCCCGACATCGTGCCCGACGCGGAAAAGGTGGGCGAAAACAATATCGACACCGACAAGAAGCCGACGCCGGAGGCCAAGCCCAAGCCGGTGGAATCGGCCGATGCGCCGCCGCCCTCGCCGGAGCCGACGCAAAAGCCGGTGGAACAGCCCAAGCCCGAGCCGGTGAAACAGCCCGAGCCGAAGCCGGAGCCGACGCCGGTGAAGGAAGCGGAGCCGCAGCCGCAGCCCAAGCAGGAGGAAAAACCCGACCAGGTGGCCGAGGCCATCGCCGCGGAAAGCCCCAACGCCGAGGCCATGCAGCTGCCCAAGTCGGCGCCCGCACCAGCGGCGAAGCCGCAGCCGGAGAAGCCCCCGGCAGCGAAGACGCCCGACCGCAAGGAACCCGAGAAGCCGACCAAGCCGGCTTCCGCCGCCCAGAAGTCGGACGAGAAGTCGTTCAACTCCGACGAGATCGCCGCTCTTCTCAGCAAGGAGAAGGCGGCCGGCGGCGGCGCCAAGCGCTCGAACGAGCAAGCTTCGCTGGGCGGCGACAGGAGCAACAACAACGGCGCCAAGCTCTCGCAGAGCGAGATGGATGCGCTGCGCGGGCAGATCCAGCGCTGCTGGAACATTCCCGCGGGTGCCCTCGACGCGCAGAACCTGCGCGTGTCGGTGAAGTTCAAGCTGGACCGCAGCGGCGCAGTCGACGGCGGCGCAGAAGTCATTTCCGGCGGCGGTTCAAGCGGCGTCGAGCGCGCCGCGGCCGAGTCGGCGCGCCGCGCAGTGCTGAAGTGCTCACCCTACAACCTGCCCGCCGACAAATACGACGCCTGGGCGGACGTCATCGTCAATTTCGACCCGAGCGAGATGTTCTGACCATCCGCAAATTGGACCAAAGAGGCCGAGCTTCATGAAGAATTTCTTCAAAACGATCATGCTCATGGGGGCGCTGGCCGCCGGCATGAGCACCTTTGCGACGCTGCCGGCGCGCGCGCTGGTGGAAATCGATGTCAACAAGGGCAACGTCGAGCCCCTGCCCATCGCCATCACCGACTTCCTGTCGGGCGACGGCATCGGCGCTGAAATCTCCAGCATCGTCGCCGCCGACCTGAAGCGTTCGGGCCTGTTTGCGCCGATCGACAAGCGCGCCTTCATCGAGAAGATCTCCAATCCGGACGCCGCGCCGCGCTTCGAGGACTGGAAGGTCATCAACGCGCAGGCGCTGGTTACCGGCCGCGTGACCCAGGAGGCCGACGGCCGCCTGCGCGCGCAGTTCCGCCTCTGGGACACGTTTGCCGGCCAGCAGTTGGCGGGCGAGCAGTTCTTCTCCTCCAAGGCCAATTCGCGCCGCGTGGCCCACATCATCGCCGACGCCATCTATGAGCGGCTGACCGGCGAGAAGGGCTATTTCGACACCCGCATCGTCTTCATCGACGAATCCGGCCCCAAGACCCAGCGCAAGCGGCGCCTGGCCATCATGGACCAGGACGGCGCCAATGTGCGCTACCTGTCGGACGGCCGCTCGATCGCCATGACGCCGCGCTTCTCGCCGACGCGCCAGGAAATCACCTACATGTCCTACGAAAGCGGCCAGCCGCAGGTCTACCTGCTGCAGATTGAGACCGGCCAGCGCGAACTGGTGGGCAACTTCCCCGGCATGACGTTCGCGCCGCGCTTCTCGCCCGACGGCCAGCGCGTGATCATGAGCCTGCTGCGCGACGACGGCAATTCCAACGTCTTCTCGATGGATCTGCGCAGCCGCACCACCACGCGCCTGACCAACTCCAACTCCATCGACACCTCGCCCTCCTATTCGCCGGATGGCTCGAAGATCGTCTTCACCTCCGACCGGGGCGGCCGGCCGCAGATCTATGTGATGAATGCCGACGGCTCGGGCCAGACCCGCATTTCGTTCGGCGAGGGCAGCTACTCCACGCCGGTGTGGTCGCCGCGCGGCGACCTGATCGCCTTCACCAAGCAGTCGGGCGGCCAGTTCCAGATCGGCGTGATGCGCACCGACGGCTCGGGCGAGCGCATCCTGACCAGCGGCTTCCAGCAGGAAGGCCCGACCTGGGCGCCGAACGGCCGCGTGCTGATGTTCTTCCGCGAGGCCGCCGGCTCGGGCGGAGCGCGCCTCTACTCCATCGACCTGACCGGCCGCAACGAGCAGCCGGTGCCGACGGCGAACTTCGCCTCCGACCCGGCCTGGTCGCCGCTGCTGGAATAGCTGCCTTTCCGAGGCGCGGCGTTCACCCGAACGCCGCGTTTCCGCCGCATTTCGGCCTAGGGTGCGGAAGACACGAACATAGGCCTCATGGCTGCGGACGGGCGGCCTAAACCAAACGTTAACCATAACTCTTGTACGCCGGTTAACCGCAACGTGGTTACTGGTCGATCAACGAAATCACTCGAATGCGAAGGAGAGGCGGGATGCGCCGCATCGCGAAACTTGCAACCAACCCCGTGACCATCGCCCTCATGGCGTCGCTGGCGCTCGCCGGCTGCGCATCGAAGAAAACCCCGAACAGCGCCGCTGACCTCGGCCTGGGCGGTGCGGGCGCGGCCACCCCGGGCTCGGCCCAGGACTTCACCGTGAATGTCGGCGACCGCATTTTCTTCGACACTGACTCCACTTCCATCCGCGCCGACGCGCAGGGCATCCTGACCCGTCAGGCGCAGTGGCTGAACAAGTACGGCAACTACGCGATCGTGGTCGAAGGCCATGCCGACGAGCGCGGCACGCGCGAATACAACCTGGCGCTGGGTGCCCGCCGCGCCGCCGCCACCCGCGACTACCTCGTTTCGCGCGGTGTCGCGGCCAATCGCATCCGCACCATCACCTATGGCAAGGAACGTCCGGTGGCCGTGTGCGACGACATCTCTTGCTGGTCGCAGAACCGCCGTGCCGTGACCACGCTGGGCGGCGCCGGCAGCTAAGCGCTGTTGCAACAATGCATCACAGAAGGCGGCCCTTGCGGTCGCCTTTTTTCGTCTTGCGCCGCAATCAAAATTTGGCCGAAGTCTCGCACACTGATAAAAGACGGCACGCGACACCCGCGTATTGGCATTTCCCGTTTCATTGACGAGAGGCACATGTATTTTCGATCGATCCTGAGCGGCACGCTTGCCGCTTTCCTGCTTTTCGGCCCCGCGCAGGCGAGCGATCGCTCCCAGCCGACGGCCACGGCCGGCGCGAACCTGGCCGTTCCGCTGCCCGACACTTCGCTTCCGGGCGTATTTTCTTCCGCGAAGGGCGCCACCACCACGATCCAGCTTGCACAGGCCACTGACCCCCGCGTCGGCGGGCTAGAGGACCAGATCCGCTCGCTCAACGGCACGGTGGAGGAACTCAACTTCCAGATCCTGCAGATGCAGGAACAGCTGCGCAAGATGCAGGAAGACAACGAGTTCCGCTTCCAGGAGCTGGAAAACAACAAGAAGTCGGACGCCACGCCCGGCAAGACCAACAAGAGCGTCGCGGAGAACTCCGCGACGCCCTCACCTAGCGGCCCGGCCGAGACCGATGTCGCGGCTGCACCTTCAGGCGAGGCCGAACGGGGTATCGGCAGCCACGGCAGCAGCCAGACCGCTGCGGATGCGAGCGCCGCCCCGGGCACGCCCCCGAAAAGCTTCGGCACCATCACCTTCGACGCCAACGGCAACGTCACGGGCGGCAGCATAGGCGACCAGATCGCCGCCGATGCCGCAGCCGCGCCCACCAGCGGCGAAACCGAGGTTGCGGCCCTGCCGGCCACCGACGACCCGGACGAGCTCTACCGCAATTCCTACCAGTTCATCCTTTCGGGCGACTACGGCACGGCCGAGACCGGTTTTCGCGACCACATGGCCCGCTTCCCGAACGACCCGAAAGCGGCCGATTCGCAATTCTGGCTCGGCGAGGCCCTGCTTGGCCAGCAGAAGTACCGCGACGCGGCGGAAGTGTTCCTGGCCGCAAACAAGGCCCATCCGAAATCCAAGAAGGCCCCCGAGATGCTGCTCAAGCTCGGCATTTCGCTCGCCGGCCTGAACCAGCGCGACGTCGCCTGCGCCACCTTCGGCGAAATCGGCAAGCGCTATCCGAACCTGTCCAGCGCGCTCAAGGATCGCGTCAAACAGGAACAGGCGCGGGCAGCGTGCTGAAGCCACGGGCGCAACTCGACCCGCAGCGGCTTTTTTCGACCTTCGACTTCGGCCGCCGCCGCACGCTGATCGCTGCGGTTTCCGGCGGCAGCGATTCGCTCGCTCTTCTTCTCCTGACAAAATCCTTTCTCGACCGAAGCGCCCCGGACACCCGCCTGGTTGCGGTGACGGTCGACCATGGCCTGCGGCCCGGCTCGGCGGCAGAGGCTGCGCAGGTCGCGGACTTTGCGGCCCGCCATGGCATTGCGCATCGCACCATGACCTGGACCGGCGACAAGCCGACGAGCGGCATTCCCGCCGCCGCGCGCGAGGCCCGCTACCGCCTGCTGGCCGAGGCGGCGGCGCTGGAGGGCACGGATGTGATCCTGACCGGCCACACCGCCGACGACCAGGCCGAGACGGTGCTGATGCGCCGCGCCCGCCACGACGCCCGGCCTGATGCGCGTGGGCTTGCCGGCATGGCGCCGGCGACGCTGTTCGGCGGCGCGGTCTGGATCGCCCGGCCGCTGCTCGGCGCCCGGCGCGAAGCGTTGCGCGATTTCCTGCGTGCGCAGGGGGAAACCTGGCTGGAAGACCCGACCAACGTCAACGAGGCCTTCGAGCGCCCGCGCCTGCGCGCAGCACTCGGCCGGGGCGATGCGGCGCAATATGCAGAGACGCTGGCGCTCGCCGAAACCGCCGCGCGGCAACGCCAGCGCCTCGGCGACCAGGCCGCCGGGCTGATCCGCGCCCACGCCACTTGCCTCGCCCCCGGCCTTGTCCGGCTCGATCCGGCTTTCGCGACAGCCGATTCCGAAGCGGCCGTCTACGCCCTGCGGATGCTGCTGGCCGCGGCGGGCGGCACGTCCTTCCCGCCCGACGAGGAACGCACGGCAGGAATTTTTCGCCGGCTCGCGAGTGAGATCTTTTGCGCCACATTGTCGCGGACTGTGGTCGATGCGCGGCGCGCCGGCATCTTCCTGCGCCGCGAGGCCCGCAACCTGCCTGCTCCGCAGGAGCCGAAACAAGGAATCACATGGGATGGCCGCTACCGGCTGTCGGCGGCGGTTGCGACGGCCGGCGTTGTCGTCGCGCCATTGGGCGCGGCGCAGGCCAAGAGGGCGCGAATCCAAGCCGCAGAGGCCCCTGAAAGCCTCCTGCGTGCGGCGGCCGCGGCCCAGCCGGCCCTCTGGCGCGGCGAGGAATGCCTGGGGATCCTTTCCGCCGAAGGCACCGGCGGCATTGGCGCCCTGCCCATTGTTGCGCCGTGGGCGCATTTCATGCCCAGCTTCGATCTGGCACCGGCGCGCGCGCTTGCTGCATTGATCGGCGCCACGATGCCACCGGATCCACCTTTAGCCGCCACAATATTGGCCGGGACTGCATCTAAGGCTTAACCGAACCGTGCGCTTCTGCTTGGCATTGCTCTTGGGCGTGCCTATGTTAGTGCGACGCTGCTATCAACGATGCGTGCCCGGCTTCGGGCACAACAGGAAAATCGATGAATCCGAATTACCGCAATCTTGCGCTCTGGGCGATCATTGCCGTCCTGCTGATCGCTCTGTTCAACCTGTTCCAGACGCCGCAGACGCGGGGTGCCTCCAGCGACGTCGCCTATTCGGATTTCCTCAAGGATGTAGCCGCAGGGCGCGTCAAGACCGTGACGATTGCCGGCGACCGGATTTCCGGTACCTACACCGACAGCTCGAGCGGTTTCCAGACCTATTCGCCGAGCGATCCGGCGCTGGTGCAGAAGCTTGAGGACAAGAACGTCACCATCACCGCGCGCCCCGAAAACGACGGCTCCAGCTCGATCTTCGGCATGCTGCTGTCGTGGCTGCCTATGATCCTGATCCTCGGCGTGTGGATCTTCTTCATGCGCCAGATGCAGTCGGGTTCCGGCCGCGCCATGGGCTTCGGCAAGTCCAAGGCCAAGCTTCTGACCGAGGCGCATGGCCGCGTGACCTTCCAGGACGTTGCCGGCGTGGACGAGGCCAAGCAGGACCTGGAGGAAATCGTCGAGTTCCTGCGCGACCCGCAGAAGTTCCAGCGCCTGGGCGGCAAGATCCCGCGCGGCGTGCTGCTCGTCGGCCCTCCCGGAACCGGCAAGACGCTTCTGGCCCGCTCGGTGGCCGGCGAAGCCAACGTGCCCTTCTTCACCATCTCGGGTTCGGACTTCGTCGAAATGTTCGTCGGCGTCGGTGCAAGCCGTGTCCGCGACATGTTCGAGCAGGCCAAGAAGAACGCGCCCTGCATCATCTTCATCGACGAAATCGACGCGGTCGGCCGCCATCGCGGCGCCGGCCTGGGCGGCGGCAACGACGAGCGTGAGCAGACGCTGAACCAGCTGCTGGTCGAGATGGACGGTTTCGAGGCCAATGAGAGCATCATCCTCATCGCCGCCACCAACCGCCCCGACGTTCTGGACCCCGCGCTGCTGCGTCCGGGCCGCTTCGACCGCCAGGTCGTGGTGCCCAACCCCGACATCGTGGGCCGCGAGAAGATCCTGAAGGTGCATGTGCGCAACGTGCCGCTGGCGCCGAACGTCGACCTCAAGGTGATCGCGCGCGGCACGCCCGGCTTCTCGGGCGCCGACCTTGCCAACCTGGTCAACGAATCTGCGCTGATGGCCGCGCGGCGCAACAAGCGCCTGGTGACCATGGCCGAGTTCGAAGACGCCAAGGACAAGATCATGATGGGCGCGGAGCGCCGCTCCTCGGCCATGACCCAGGCCGAGAAGGAGCTGACCGCCTATCACGAGGCCGGCCACGCCATAATGGCGCTGAATGTGCCGGCCGCCGACCCGCTGCACAAGGCGACCATCATCCCGCGCGGCCGTGCGCTGGGCATGGTCATGCAGCTGCCGGAAGGCGACCGCTACTCGATGAGCTACAAGTACATGATCTCGCGGCTGGCGATCATGATGGGCGGCCGCGTGGCCGAGGAGATCAAGTTCGGCAAGGAGAACATCACCTCCGGCGCCTCCTCCGACATCGACCAGGCCACCAAGCTGGCGCGCGCCATGGTCACCCGCTGGGGCTTCTCCGACAAGCTCGGTCAGGTCGCCTATGGCGAGAACCAGGAAGAGGTGTTCCTGGGCCATTCGGTGGCCCGCCAGCAGAACGTCTCGGAAGAGACCGCGCAGATCATCGACGCCGAAGTGCGCCGGCTGATCGAGGAGGCCTACACCACCGCGCGCCAGATCCTGACCAAGAAGAAGAAGGACTGGATCGCGCTGGCCGAGGGCCTGCTGGAATACGAGACGCTGTCCGGCGACGAGATCAAGCAGCTTATCGCCGGCCAGAAGCCCTCGCGCGACCTCGGCGACGACACGCCGCCGAGCCGCGGCTCCGCGGTGCCGAAGGCCGGCGCCAGCGGCGGCCGCCGCAAGAAGGGCGGCGAGGAGCCCGAAGGCGGTATGGAGCCGCAGCCGCAGGGCTGACGCCTCACAGGCCAAGAACAGAGAAGAACGCCGCTGGCACCCGCCGGCGGCGTTTTTCTTTGGGAGCGCAGCGGATCGGGCGATGCGCTCTCCGCATGCGATATCAGAGCGCTCGCGGGCTTTCAGCCCTTTAGCTTGGCGTTGCAGAGGCTGTAATAGCCGCCGCCCTTCTGGATCCACTTCAGGCCGCCCAGCGCATTGGCATCCTTGTTGGCGTAGTACTGCTCGAGGCAGGTGTGCAGCCGCGCCTTGCCGGGTGTTTCGTTCGAGAACTTGCTGTCGACGGCGCTGGGGAACTTGACGCCGCGCGGCGCCGTGGTGGTCGGCTTCTCCGGCTCGCCCTTGTAGGTCGCCTGGCCTAGGTTCGGAACGGTCTCATCCTCGGCAGCGGATGCGCCGCACTCGGCCTTTCGGAACTGGTTCCAGGACTTGCCGCCAAGCGTGCCGGCATCCTTGGCAGCGTTATACCTGACGCTGCATTCCTTCATGGTCAGCCCCTTGCCGGCGGCAGGTGCGTTCTTGGTGGTCTTGGCTGACTTCTTCTCGGGCTTGGCGGGCTCGGTCGCCGTTGCACCGGCATCGGCGGCGCACTGGGCCTTGCGGAACTGATTCCAGCTTTGGCCGTTCAAGGTCCCGGCCTGCTTGGCCGCATTGTACTTGGCGCTGCATTCCTTCATGGTGAGCGCGCTCGCCGGCGCTGCCATAAAACAGGCAATCACCGCGAGGCCGGACAGGGTGACAAGTCGATTGATGAGCATGGCATTTCTCCGTTGCTGCCGCCCTCGAACATTCCGCACGCGCTAGCTCGCGGCGGCATCGGCGCCAGTGCCTAGTAATGCGCGACGGGGTTGCTGCGTTCCGGTGCGGACGGAGGCGAAAGCGGAGCGGGCCTGTCGCGTCTGGAATGGGGAGCGGCGGCAGGTGTTGCTCGCAGCTGCTGCGGCAGGGCGCGTGATCAACAAGGCTGGAAAACCGGCCTGATCGAAAAGAATTTTGAAAGGTTCGTAACAGAGAATCACACAATGTGATGCATCTCGCCCGTCTTCCTATGGCAAAAGCGGCCACGGGAGCGAGAGTCACGACTGGGGATACTGTACGCGTATGAGCAGGCGCTATTTCGGCACGGACGGAATCCGGGGACGGGCCAACAAATTTCCGATGACGGCCGAAATCGCCATGAAGGTAGGGATGGCGGCCGGCCTTTCCTTCCAGCGCGGCAACCACCGCCACCGCGTCGTCTTGGGCAAGGACACGCGCCTGTCTGGCTACATGATCGAGAACGCGATGGTGGCCGGCTTCTGCGCCGCCGGCATGGACGTCTTCCTGCTCGGCCCCGTTCCGACGCCGGCGGTGGCCATGCTTGCCCGCTCGCTGCGCGCCGACATCGGCGTGATGATCTCTGCCTCCCACAACCCCTACTTCGACAATGGCATCAAGCTGTTCGGGCCTGACGGCTACAAGCTGTCGGATGAGATCGAGATGCGCATCGAGGCGCTGCTCGACCAGAACATCGACATTGCCCTGGCCGATGCCGACGCGCTCGGGCGCGCCAAGCGCATCGACGGCGTGCACGACCGCTACATCGAATTCGCCAAGCGCACGCTGCCGCGCTCCATGTCGCTGGCCGGCCTGAGGATCGTCATCGACTGCGCCAACGGCGCCGCCTACAAGGTGGCACCGGCCGCGCTGTGGGAACTCGGAGCCGAGGTCATCGCCATTCATGACGATCCTAACGGCTTCAATATCAACGAAGAATGCGGCTCGACCCATCCGGCCAGCCTGGCCAAGAAGGTGCACGAGGTCCGCGCCGACATCGGCATCGCGCTCGACGGCGATGCCGACCGCATGGTGATCGTGGACGAGAACGGCACGGTGATCGAAGGCGACCAGATCATGGCGCTGATTGCCGAATCCTGGCACGACGCCGGCCGGCTTTCCGGTGGAGGCGTTGTGGCCACCGTCATGTCCAATTTGGGCCTTGAGCGCTTCCTCGACAATATCGGCCTGCAGCTTCACCGCACCAAGGTGGGCGACCGCTATGTGGTCGAACACATGCGCACGCACGGCCTGAATGTCGGCGGCGAGCAGTCAGGCCACATCGTGCTGTCGGACTTCTCCACCACCGGCGACGGCCTCGTCTCGGCCCTGCAGGTGCTGGCCTGCATCAAGCGGCAGAACAAGCCGGTGAGCGAACTGTGCCGCAAGTTCGAGCCGGTGCCGCAGCTGCTGAAGAATGTCCGCTTCTCCGGCGGCAAGCCGCTCGAGGCCGCGCCGGTCAAGGAAGCGATCGAGGAAGCGCGCAACCGCCTCGGCACGTCGGGCCGTCTGGTCATCCGGCCCTCCGGCACCGAACCGCTGATTCGCGTCATGGCCGAAGGCGACGACCCCAAGCTGGTCGAAACCGTGGTCAACGACATCGTCGGCGTCATCGCCGACGTAAAGACCGCCGCCTGATCACATTTTTAGCCGAGGGCAAGGATTGCTGCTGCGGTCGCGCATGCGGGCCGCCTGCCAGAAAGCACTTGCCCGAACGCCCGACATGAAAAAGCGCGGCAGGCACTCGCCTACCGCGCTTTTCTTTTCGATTCGTCCCGCCGCGTCAGCTCGCGCTGACGGTCACGAACTTCGTGATGAGGTAGGCTTCGGTCGCTTCCGACCCGCCCTCGACGCCGTAGCCGGAATCCTTGATGCCGCCGAACGGTACCTCGGGCAGCGACAGGCCGATGTGGTTGATGGTGGTCATGCCGGCCTCGATCTCGGTCGACAGGCGATGCTCGGCCTCGAGCGAGCTGGTGAAGCCATAGGCCGCCAGGCCGAACGGCAGGCGGTTGGCCTCGGCGATCGCCTCGTCCAACGTGTCGATGCGGTTGATGATCGCCAGCGGGCCGAACGGCTCCTCGTTCATCACCCGGGCGTCGGTCGGCACGTTGGCGAGCACGGTCGGCTCGAAGAAGTTGCCGGTGTTGCCGATCCGGCGGCCGCCGGTGCGCAGCTCCGCCCCCCGGTCGACGGCATCCTGGATCAGCGCCTCCAGCGCCGGGATGCGTCGCTCGTTGGCCAGCGGCCCCATCTGCGTGTCGGCGTCGAGGCCGTTGCCGACCCTGGTGGCGCGGAAGGTGTCGACAAAGCCATTGACGAAGCCGTCGAAGGCGTTGCGCTGGACCAGGAAGCGGGTCGGCGAGATGCAGACCTGGCCGGCGTTGCGCAGCTTCGAGCCCGCCAGGGCCTTGACCGCCTTGGCGAGATCGGCGTCGTCGAGCACGATCGCCGGGGCGTGGCCGCCCAGTTCCATGGTCGCCCGCTTCATGTGCAGGCCGGCGAGTGCGGCCAGCTGCTTGCCGATCGGCGTCGAGCCGGTGAACGAGATCTTGCGGATGACCGGATGCGGAATGAGATATTCCGAGATATCGGCCGGCACGCCGAACACCAGGCCGATGACGCCCGCGGGCACGCCGGCGTCCTGGAAGGCGCGGATCAGCTCGGCTGGCGAGGCCGGGGTCTCCTCGGGCGCCTTGACGATGATCGAGCAGCCGGTGGCCAGCGCGGCCGACAGCTTGCGCACCACCTGGTTGATCGGAAAATTCCACGGCGTGAAGGCGGCAACCGGGCCGACCGGCTCCTTGGTGACGACCTGGCGCACGTTGGCGGCGCGGGCCGGCACGATCTGGCCGTAGGTGCGGCGCGCCTCTTCGGCGAACCAGTCGATGATGTCGGCAGCGGCCATGATCTCGACGCCGGCCTCGGCGAGCGGCTTGCCCTGCTCGCGCGTCATCAGCCAGGCGATGTGGTCCTTGCGGGCGCGCAGGAGGTCGGCCGCCCTGCGCATCACCTTCGACCGCTCGAACGCCGGCACCTTGCTCCAGGTCGCGAAGCCGCGCTCGGCCGCCGCCAGGGCAGCGTCGAGGTCTTCGCGCACGGCATGGGCGACGGTGCCGATCTCGTCACCCGTCGCCGGATCCATGACGGGAATGGTGCGGCCGCCCTGGGCGTCGCGCCATTCGCCGTCGATCAGCAGCTTGGTGTCGGTATAGGTGTAGGCGGCTTCGGCCATCGGGGTCTCCGTAGTTTCTCGGGGTCGTTGCTGCGACGAAGATCAGCGCGCAGGCAGCGGCTTATCGCAGCGGTTTGTGTTGATTTGCCGAACCGGGGCGAGCTGCCTTCGCTGCAGGGCGCGAAAGGTTGTTCCGTCGCGCTTGGCACGGTGGAGGATCTGCCTCGGTTCGTTTGCACGACGTCAACGGCGATCGCCTGGACGATCTGAAGTCGTGCGAGTGATTAAAGAGATGGTCGTCCCCTGTCGCCGGCAGGCGGCCCAGAAGTTTCCGGACACCCTTGGCCGCCAGTGGGTCGAGCGCCGATGTCACCTCATCGATAAAGAATTCCGGGTTGCTCGCGAGCGCGCGCGGCATGCAGATACGCTGTTTTTGCCCAGCTGACAATTCTTCGGGTGCGGCCGGCGATTTGCGGCTTAGCGGCTGGTCCGCTGCCTACGCTGGCGTGCTTCAGGCCCTCCACCAGTTCGAAGCGGCCTGCTGCCGAATGCGCGGCCGGCTGCGTTCAGTTGCTGCCGGCGGGCTGGGGGTCGGGATAGAGATCCGAGCCCAGTTCGCCGCCGATGCCCCAGTTGGTCTTTTCCACGTCCTCGATGATGACGTGGATCGACTGGGGCTTGCCGCCACACACGGCCACAAAGCTATCGGTCAGCGCCTTGACGAGCTGGCGCTTCTGCTCGACCGTGCGGCCGCTGAACATTTCCACCTTGATGACCGGCATGGCCTCGGTTCTCCCTTTTCGAGCTTCCGAACACTCACTCGTGGTGAGCAAACGTGGTTAAGCGGCACTTAACCTTTACTCGGCATTATCCATGCGCAATTCAACTGGCCTCAGCGTTGCGCGCGGGGTTCGCAGAGGTAGAGACAATGCACGAGTTTTCCAAGCGGCTTCTCGCCGCCTTGGCCATGACTGGCCTGTCCACCCCCGTCATGGCAGCCGATCTTTATGAGCCGCAGGTCGTTGAAGCCCCGCAGGTGGTCTACCAGCAAGTGGCCGTCGGCGGCTGGTATCTGCGCGGCGATCTGGACTACCACTGGACGCAATTCCGCGGCGCCGACTACATCACCTATGGCGTCTGCAACTCGGGCTGCGGCCCGGTTCCCGTGCCTGGCTCGAAATCCTTCGACTTCGGCAACCTCAAGGGGGCGATGTCGCTTGGTGCCGGCGTCGGCTACCAGGTCAATGACTATTTCCGAACCGACCTGACCGTCGACTACTGGTTCAAGTCGAATTTCACTGGCCAGACCTCCGACTTCACCGACGTTTCCACTGACACCTCGTCCTACACGGCGCTGGTGCTTCTGGCCAACGCCTATGTCGATCTGGGCACGTGGAACCGCGTCACGCCCTATCTCGGCGCGGGCATCGGCGGCGCCCAGGTGAAATGGGGCGACCTGAGGAACCAGTTCCCCGGCGTGGACGACCGCCACAAGGGCGCCAAGAACTGGCGCTTCGCCTATGCGCTGATGGCTGGCGCCTCCTATTGCTTCAACAGCAACCTGGAGCTCGACGCCGGCTACCGCTTCACCCGGATCAATGGCGGACGCATGTTCGAATACGCCGACTCTTCGGCCGGCGGCCCCGGCGCCGGGCCCGGCTTCGACAAGGGCTTCAACGTGAACGAGGTGCGGGCCGGCCTGCGCTACCAGTTTGGCCCCGGCCGCACCGCCTGCGCCGAGCCCGAGGTGGTGGCCTACGAGCCGGAACCGGTGGCGCCGGTCTACAAGTAACTGCGCTGGCCCTCACGGGCTCGCTCCCATTACCAGAAGCCGCCTGGCCGAGCCGGGCGGCTTTTTCGTCATGACCGTTCCTGCGCGCGAGCGCTTCGCACGGCGGCCCGGACAATTCCGCTAACCAGGTGTTAGCCTTAACCGCCACTTAACCACTATGGTTAACAATGCCCCTCGACGGCGACTGGAGCCTTTTCTTCGTCCGGCGCCAATTTCGGGGGTTTGCAACAATGAGCCTGCAATCGCGTATCGCCCTGTCGCTCGCCGCGGCGGTTCTTTGGCAATCGGCGCCGGCGGTGGCGGCCGACTACGAACCGCCCATCGTGATCGAGAACGCACCGGAATACGTTCCCGTGGAGGTGGGCTCCGGCTGGTATCTTCGCGGTGACCTCGGCTACACTTTCAACAAGCCCTTCAAGGATTTCGACATTGGCGTGCTGCCCATCGCCGCCTATAGCGAAGACAACACCGCGCTGTTTGGCGGCGTCGGCATGGGCTATCACTTCAACGACTTCCTGCGCGGCGAACTGAACTTCGCCTTCCTCTCGAAGAACAAGTTCAGCGTGGCGTACGACGATGGCACTTTCGGCGTCCTCGCGAACGCCAAGAACCAGGCCTGGAGCGGCATGGCGAATGCCTATGTCGATCTGGGCACCTTCGTCGGCCTGACGCCCTATGTCGGCGCAGGCTTGGGCTTCGTCTACACCAAGCGCGATCTCCACGTCGATCTGGACACTCCGTTTGGCGGTGTCGAAATCTTCGACAACAAGAAGCAGGTGTCCTTCGCCTATTCGCTGGGTGCAGGGCTCAACTACCAGGTGACCCCGAACACCTCCATCGATGTGGGCTACCAGTTTCTTTCAGCGCCCGACGCCCAGTACGTGGCTGTGAAGGACCTCGATTCCTATCCAGTCCACAAGGGCATCAACCTTCACCAGCTTAAGGTCGGGCTTCGCTACGATCTCTGGTAACCACATCGGCGAAGGGCCCGCCGCTGCCGCATCCCCGTCGGAAGCGCGCTATCGCTTCCGTCGATCCAGGCCCGGCTGGCGTCGCATCAGCCTTTCGGCATGCCCTCGTGAATGGCTTTCTTGATTTCGGACCGGAAATCCGGCGTGTCGTGCTCGCCATGCACGGCAACTGCGTGCTGCACAGCCGCGTTTACCAGTTCCTCCTCCGTGTCGGCGGCAATCAGGACCGTGCACTTCATCTCGCTCGGGAATTCACGGCAGTCGATGTATTTGCGCATCTTCACCTCCCATCAGGCGGGCCGCGGGCACAGGGCCGACCAGAGCCATCGCCCGGGCCTTGGCCAAGCGCATTCGCTCTCCACGAAACCTATTCCCTCGTCCGGCATGCAACAAATCACAACACCGTTCGGCGCCCCGGCAGCTGCGCCTCAGCACACCGGCCCGCAGCCAAAAAATGTGAGGCTCGACCTGGCGGCCAAGCCTCACTGCAGTCAACGTAGGGGAGAACAAGTAAGAGGCCGAACGGGACCAGGGCGAAAGTCCTCAAAAGTGCTGATCGCCAAAAGAGGTAGGCCGTAAGCGAGCCGCGGCTTTGACGCGGCAAGGGGCTCGGCGCACACACGCTCGTGGGGGGTGGACGCGCGGCGCCGAGCATCTCGCCGGCCGATGGTTGCCTGAGGGCCAGGTCCCCATGTTTCAGCAAATCGCGCGCCTGCGACAGTCGGCCAAACCGCCGGGACCGGCCCATCTTCGGCGGTATGGCAGCTAGGCCGATCCCCTAGGGCGATACCGACGCCGGTTGAGACCGCCCCCCGCCAAGCAGAAGGCACATTGTCGCAAATCCGTTTTTCCCTTGCGGCCGGCAGCGCTTTGCCATATCTCCGCCCGTGGGCCACCCCTCCCCAACGAGGGGCGTGCTATCTGGAAGGATAGGATCAACATGACCACACTGCCGAAGCCGGACTTGCGTCCGGCCAATCCCAATTTCTCATCCGGCCCTTGCGCAAAGCGCCCCGGCTGGTCCCTCCAAGCTCTCGCAGACGCGGCCCTCGGCCGCTCCCACCGTGCCAAGATCGGCAAGACCAAGCTCCAGCAGGCAATCGACCTGACGCGTGAGGTCCTGCAGGTTCCGGCCGACTATCGTATCGGCATCGTGCCGGCATCCGACACCGGCGCAGTCGAAATGGCGCTCTGGTCGCTGCTCGGCGCCCGCGGCGTCGACATGGTCGCCTGGGAAAGCTTTGGCGCGGGCTGGGTGACCGACGTCGTCAAGCAACTGAAGCTGCCGGATGTCCGCACCTTCGAAGCGCCCTATGGCGAACTCGTCGACTTCACAAAAGTCGATTTCGACCGCGACGTGGTGTTCACCTGGAACGGCACCACCTCCGGCGTGCGCGTGCCGAACGCCGATTTCATTCCGGCCGACCGCCAGGGCCTGACCATCTGCGACGCGACCTCGGCTGCCTTCGCGCAGAAGCTCGATTTCGCCAAGCTCGACGTCGTCACCTTCTCCTGGCAGAAGGTGCTGGGCGGCGAAGGCGCGCATGGCATGCTCATCCTGTCGCCCCGCGCCGTGGAGCGGCTGGAGACCTACAAGCCGGCCTGGCCGCTGCCAAAGATCTTCCGCCTGACCAAGGGCGGCAAGCTGATCGAAGGCATCTTCAAGGGCGAGACCATCAACACCCCCTCCATGCTGGCGGTGGAAGACTATCTCGACGCGCTCAACTGGGCCAAGTCGATCGGCGGCCTCGACGCCCTGGTTGCCCGCGCCGACCGCAATTTCGCGGTTATCGACGCCTTTGTCGAAAAGTCGCCCTGGCTCGCCAATCTGGCGACCGACCCGGCCACGCGCTCGAACACCTCGGTCTGCCTCACCATCGCCGATCCGGAAGTGACCGCGCTCGACGCCGAGGCGCAGGCTGCCTTTGCCAAGGGCATTGTGACGGCGCTGGACAAGGAAGGCGTCGCCTATGACATCGGCGCCTATCGCGACGCGCCTTCGGGCCTGCGCATCTGGACCGGCGCGACGGTCGAGACTTCCGACCTCGAAGCGCTGACGCACTGGCTCGACTGGGCGTTCGCAAGTCAAAAGGCCGCGCTCGCAAAGGCGGCCTGAGCTTTTCAAGCATATGGCGGCCGGGTTGGGACGGTCGCCACCCCCGATGATTTGAATTTCACCTGATGGAGGCCTTTCATGGCACCTCGCGTACTCGTATCCGACAAACTCTCCCCCACTGCCGTCCAGATCTTCAAGGATCGCGGCATCGAGGTGGATTATCTGCCCGACCTCGGCAAGGACAAGGAAAAGCTCGCCGAAGTCATCGGCCAGTATGACGGCCTCGCCATCCGCTCGGCCACCAAGGTCACCGAAAAGCTGATCGCCGCGGCGACCAATCTCAAGGTCGTCGGCCGCGCCGGCATCGGTGTCGACAATGTCGACATCCCGGCTGCCAGCCGCCGCGGTATCATCGTGATGAACACGCCCTTCGGCAATTCCATCACCACCGCCGAGCATGCGATTGCGCTGATGTTCGCGCTGGCCCGCCAGATTCCGGAGGCCAATGCCTCCACCCAGGCCGGCAAGTGGGAGAAGAACCGCTTCATGGGCGTGGAGATCACCGGCAAGACGCTGGGCGTGATCGGTTGCGGCAATATCGGTTCCATCGTGGCCTCGCGCGGCGTGGGCCTGAAAATGCATGTCATCGCCTTCGACCCGTTCCTGTCGGAGGACCGCGCCGCCGAGCTTGGGGTCGAAAAGGTCGAACTGGACGACCTGTTCGCGCGCGCCGACTTCATCACGCTGCACACGCCGCTGACCGACAAGACCCGCCACATCATCAACGCCGACGCCATCGCCAAGATGAAGAAAGGCGTGCGCATCATCAACTGCGCGCGCGGTGGCCTGATCGTCGAGCAGGACCTAATCGCCGCGCTGAAGAGCGGCAAGGTGGCGGGCGCAGGCATCGACGTGTTCGAGGTCGAGCCGGCCACTGACAGCCCGCTGTTCGGCATGGAGAACGTGGTCACCACCCCGCATCTGGGCGCCTCGACCACCGAAGCGCAGGAGAATGTCGCGCTGCAGATCGCCGAGCAGATGTCGGACTATCTGATCAAGGGCGCGGTCTCCAACGCCATCAACATGCCTTCGATCACGGCCGAGGAAGCGCCGCGGCTGAAGCCGTTCGTCAAGCTCGCCGAAGTGCTCGGCGCTTTTGTCGGCCAGGTGACGGAAGACCCGATCAAGGAGGTCGAGATTCTGTTCGACGGCTCGACCGCCGGCATGAACACCAAGGCGCTGATCAGCGCCGCCCTTGCCGGGCTGATCCGCCCGCAGGTGGCCGACGTCAACATGGTGTCGGCGCCGATCATGGTGAAGGAGCGCGGTATCATCGTCGCCGAGGTCAAGCGCGACAAGTCGGGCGTGTTCGACGGCTACATCAAGCTGACGGTCAAGACCGAGAAGCAGACCCGCTCGATCGCCGGCACCTGCTTCTCCGACCACAAGCCGCGCTTCATCCAGATCAAGGGCATCAATCTCGACGCCGAGGTGGGGCAGCACATGCTCTACACCACCAATGCCGACGCGCCGGGCATCATCGGCCTGCTGGGCACCGTCTGCGGCGAGAACGGCGTCAACATCGCCAACTTCGCGCTGGGCCGCGACCGGCCGGGCGGCAACGCTATCGCCCTGCTCTATCTTGACGCGCCGTTCCCGGAGGAAGTGCTGGCCAAGGTGCGCGCGCACCACGCGATCGACTCGGCCAGGCCCCTGCATTTCGACGTCAACAGCAACTGAGGCGAGCCGAACTTGCATCGTCGCAAAAGCGCCGGGCAACCGGCGCTTTTTTCTTGGTCAAAGAGCGCTTCCTGAAGTGCTAGTGCCGTACTCACGTCGCACATTACATATCGGTTGGGCCGCGTTCCTGCTAAGCTCATGCAGCTTCGGAGGCAGAACATGAAACTGGTCGTTGATGCACGCTGGGACGCAGAAGCTTCTGTCTGGTATGCCGTTTCGAGAGACAGGACGGGATTGGCAACAGAAAGCGAAAGCCTTGACGGGTTGCGGCAACGTATCCTGGCCATCCTGCCGGCCCTGCTGGATTTGAAAGATCCATCTGAAGTCGAAGTGGAACTGGTCGTACACGGAATTTCGACCGCAAACGGGCCTATCGCAGCAGAGTAGTTGCCGGCGAAAATCGCGCATCGTAGCTTGCGTGCCAGCAACTTGGACCGTCGCGATATCGATGCAGAATTTTGCGAAGCCCTTGAAAAAGCTGCTGGCGGATGCCGGTTGGGAACTGCTCCGGCAAGGCAAGGGCGATCACGAGATTTGGCATCACCCCGGAACAGGGCAGCGCGTCACGATCGTCACCTTCCTGAAGTCCCGACATCTGGCCAATGCGATCCTCAAGGAGGCAGGCTTGCCCAAGGCGTTCTGAACAACGCGTCATCTTCCATGGGCAGGGCTCAAGACACCGGGCGCGACGAAATTGTTGCACCTGAAACCCCAAAGAATGGTCGCGTTCCGGGTTTCTTGCCATTATAGAGGCCTGTCGTTCTATACGTTTGCGCCGCACGCGCGGCATGGAAGGGATGAAGTCATGGCCAATGTGGTTGTCGTCGGCTCGCAGTGGGGCGACGAAGGCAAGGGCAAGATCGTCGACTGGCTGTCGGAACGCGCTGATGTGGTGGTGCGCTTCCAGGGCGGCCACAATGCCGGCCACACGCTGGTGATCGACAGCAAGGTCTACAAACTTTCGCTGCTCCCCTCCGGCATCGTGCGCAACGGCAAGCTCTCCGTCATCGGCAACGGCGTGGTCTTCGACCCGCACGCCTTCGTGGCGGAGGCCGAAAAACTCCGCGAACAGGGCGTGGAAGTGACGCCGGATTGCCTGAAAATAGCCGAAAACACCTCGCTTATCCTGTCGCTCCACCGGGAGCTCGATGGATTCCGCGAAGACGCGGCCTCCAGCTCGGGCACCAAGATCGGCACCACCCGCCGGGGCATCGGCCCCGCCTATGAAGACAAGGTCGGGCGCCGCGCCATTCGCGTGATGGATTTGGCAGACTTGAACACATTGCCCGCAAAGGTCGACCGCCTGCTGACGCACCACAATGCGCTGCGGCGCGGGCTGGGCCATGCCGAGGTGGCGCATGAGACGATCATGCAGGAGCTGACCTCCGTCGCCGACAAGATCCTGCCCTATATGGACCGGGTCTGGAAGATCCTGGACGACCGCCGCCGCGCCGGCGAGCGCATCCTGTTCGAAGGCGCGCAGGGCACGCTGCTCGACATCGACCACGGCACCTATCCCTTCGTGACCTCCTCCAACACCGTGGCCGGCCAGGCAGCACCCGGCTCGGGCATGGGGCCAAGCGCCATCGACTATGTGCTCGGCATCACCAAGGCCTACACCACCCGCGTCGGCGAAGGCCCCTTCCCGACCGAGCAGCAGAACGAAATCGGCGACTTCCTCGGCACCAAGGGCCATGAGTTCGGCGTGGTCACCGGGCGCAAGCGGCGCTGCGGGTGGTTCGACGCGGTGCTGGTGCGCCAGGCGGTCGCCGTCAACGGCATCAAGGGCATCGCGCTCACCAAGCTTGACGTGCTCGACGGCCTCGACGAGATCAAGGTCTGCACCGGCTACATGCTCGACGGCGAACTGATAGACTACCTGCCGGCGAGCCAGGGCGCGCAGGCGCGCGTGGAGCCGGTCTACGAGACGCTGGAAGGCTGGAAGGGCACGACCAAGGGCGCGCGCAGCTGGAACGACCTTCCGGCCCAGGCGGTCAAGTATGTGCGCCACATCGAGGAACTGATCGGAGCGCCGGTGGCGCTGCTGTCGACCAGCCCCGAGCGGGACGACACCATACTTGTGACCGATCCGTTTCAAGACTAGTTTTCGCCCATTCCCGGCCGGAGCAAAGCCGGCCGGGATGGAAACCTACAGGTCGAAAGAAGCATGGCAGATTTCGTTGCGGTTCTGAAGAAGACGCTGGACGGGTTGACCGATCCGACGCCCGCCTTGCGGCAGAAGGTCTACGACAAGGCCCGTGCGACCATTGACGCCAAGCTGGCGGCGATCAACCCGCCGCCGCCGCAAGCCGTCGTGGACCGCCAGAAGCGTGCGCTGGAAGATGCCATCGCGACGATCGAGAAGGATTATTCGGACCACGCCCGCCCCAAGATCAGCGACGATCCGCTGGACGAGTTGGACAGCGTCTTCGCCTCGATCGAACAGCGGAAGAGCGTCCCGCTCGAGCCCGCGCGCCCGCAGGCCGCGCTTGACGAACCCGAGCAGGCCCGCCCGCGGCCGCAGCCCATGGCGCCGACCTCCCAAGCACCGGCACCCAAACCGGTTGCTGCGCCAAAAACCGAGGCGGCCGCGCAACCGGCCGTTGCCCTGCCTGGGCCGGCAAAGGCCGAGCCTGCAACCGCTGCAGAGACACGGCCTCAAACGTCGCCGGCCGCCATGCCGCCCCGCCCGGCCATGCCAGAGCGCGCCGCGCCGGCAGAGCCGGAGAGCGCGGAGCCGGCAAAGCGCGGGTTTTATCCGCCGGTCAGCGATGAAAGCGATGATGATGAATTCGCCGATGTGGCGGAGGCGGAAGGCGGACGCGACAAACGCCGGCTGATCACGATCGCAGCAGCGGCAGCCGTCGGGCTGGTCGTCGTCGCAGGCGGCGGCTACGCTCTTTTCGGCGGCAAGTCATCCGACACCGAGGCCACCGGGCAGGAAGCCACGGCGCCTGCTCCTTCAGCCGAGACGGAACCGGCAACACCAAGCAGCGAGCCCGAGACGACGCAGCCGGCCCAGGCGGCTGGCGAGCCCGGGGCGGAACCCAAGTTCACGCAGCGGCTGAATGCCGACGGCACGGAGATCGACCCCGGCCCGGCCGGCGGCTCGGCAGCAATCGGCGAAGGCACTTCCGTTGCCGCGGCCACCCAGCCGCCGCAGGACGCAGGCACCGCCACCGCGCCCGCGCCCACGGGCACGACCGCTCCCGCCGCGCCAGCCGCGCAGCCCGGCGTCGCCGTCGGCCAGCGCGCGATCTTCTACGAGGAGCGCACCAGCGTGGCCCAAGGCTCGGCCGAGCCCGGCAACATCGTCTGGTCGGTCGTGCAGGAATCGCCCGGTGGCGACCTGCCGCCGGAGCCGGCCATCCGCGCCGAAGCGACCATTCCGGGCAAGGACCTGCAGCTGCGCATGACCATCCGCCGCAACGCGGACGCGACCCTGCCGGCCAGCCACATCATCGAGGTGATCTTCCTGACACCGCCGAGCTTCGAGGGCGGCGGCATCGAGAATGTGCTGCGCGTGTCGATGAAGGGTTCCGAGCAGGAAGCCGGCAGCCCGCTGATCGGCATTCCGGCCAAGATCGCCGACGGCTTCTTCCTCATCGCGCTCAACGACGGCAAGCCGGAGACGGAAGCCAACATGACGCTGCTGCGCCGCCAGAGCTGGATCGACGTGCCGATCATCTACAAATCCGGCCGCCGCGCGTTGTTCACCATGGAAAAGGGCCTTCCCGGCCAGAAGGTGTTCGACGAGGCGATGAAGGCTTGGCAGGCCGCCGCCGGCAACAGCAACGGCTGAGATATGACGCGCTAGACAAAGAGAGACGGCCCCTTGCGGGGCCGTTTTTTATCCGGGTCGAGCAGACGTCGCGCCCCTGCCCTTCGCTATGGCTCCGGGCGTTCGGCATTCGAAAAGCCAAATCGTTGGCTTTTCGCCGGCCTGCGGTCGGACATGTCTCACCCCTCCAGTTCCTCGCGCAGCATTTCCAGTTCCAGCCACTCCTCCTCCATGGCCACCAACGTGGCACGCTCCTTGTCGAGGGCGGCGATGGTTTTCTGGAAACCCTTCGGGTCGCGCTCGTAGAAGGCCGGGTCGGCGATGTGGTTTTCCAGCTCGGCGATGGAGGCAGACACGGCCGCCATCTTCGAGGGCAGGTTTTCCAGCGCGAATTTCTGCTTGAACGACAGCTTCTTCGCGGGTGCCTTCGGCGCGGCAGGCGCGGCTTCCGCTCGCGGCGCTTCAGCCGACTGCTTGCGGGCGTCACGGCGGTCGTTCAGCCGCGTGCCGCCGCGCTGGGCCAGCATGTCGGAATAGCCGCCGGCATATTCCAGCCAGCGCCCGTCACCTTCCGGCGCGATCACGCTCGTGACGGTGCGGTCGAGGAAGTCGCGGTCGTGGCTGACGAGGATGACGGTGCCGGGAAAGCCCGCCACGAGTTCCTGCAGCAGTTCCAGCGTTTCCATGTCGAGGTCGTTGGTCGGCTCGTCGAGGACCAGAAGGTTGGCCGGCCGCGCCAGCACCCGCGCCAGCAGCAGCCGCGCCCGCTCGCCGCCCGAAAGCTCCCGCACCGGCGTGCGCGACTGCTCGGGCTTGAACAGGAAGTCCTTCATGTAGGAGACGACGTGACGCTGCTCGCCATTGATGACGAGGCTTTCGCCGCGGCCATCGGTGAGATAATGCGCCAGCGTCTCCTGCGGGTCGACCGCTTCGCGCTTCTGGTCCAGCGTGGCGATTTCCAGATTGGTGCCCAGCCGCACCGTGCCGGTGTCGGGCGCAAGCTCGCCGGTCAGCATCTTAAGCAGCGTCGTCTTGCCGGCGCCGTTGGGGCCCACCAGGCCGATGCGGTCGCCGCGCTGAATGCGCGTAGAAAAATCCTTCACGACCGTCAGCTCGCCGAAGCTCTTGGAGATGTTCTTGGCCTCGATGACCAGCTTGCCGGACTCGGTCGCATCGCTGGCCACCATGGTGGCCGTGCCTTCCGCGCCGCGATGATTGCGAAAGCGCTGGCGCATGTCCTGCAGCTCGCCCAGCCGACGCATGTTGCGCTTGCGCCGCGCGGTGACGCCATAGCGCAGCCAGTGCTCCTCGCGCACGATCTGGCGGCCGAGCTTGTGCTGCTCGCGCTCTTCTTCCTCCAGGATCGTGTCGCGCCATTCCTCGAAATGAGCAAAACCCTTCTCTAGCCGCTTCGTCTGGCCGCGATCGAGCCAGACGGTGGCCTTGGAGACACGCTCCAGGAAGCGGCGATCGTGCGAGATCACGATCAGCGCCGAGGAGGAGCGGACAAGCTCGTCTTCCAGCCATTCGATGGTTTTCAGGTCGAGATGGTTGGTCGGCTCGTCCAGCAGCAGGATGTCCGGCTCAGGCGCCATGACGCGCGCAAGTGCTGCGCGGCGCGCCTCGCCGCCGGAAAGATCGTCCGGACGCTCGTCTCCGGTCAGCCCGAGATGTTCGAGCAGATAGGTGGCGCGGTAGGGATCGTCGGCCGGACCGAGGCCGGCCTCGACATAGGCGCGCACGGTGGCAAAGCCGTCCATGTCCGGCATCTGCGGCAGGTAGCGGATGGTGGCCGAGGGCTGGCGGAATACCTCGCCGTCCTGCGGCTCGACCATGCCGCCCGCGATCTTCAGCAGCGTCGACTTGCCGGAGCCGTTGCGGCCGACCAGCGCGATGCGGTCGCCGGCGGAGGCCGAGAGCGCCGCCCCGTCGAGCAGCGGGGTGCCGCCGAAGGTCAGTTTGATGCCGTCGAGATTGAGAAGCGGAGGCGCCATGTCGTGTTCAGTGTTCCGGTAGGGGACTGGGGTGAGCGAGAAGCATTGCGCGGCCGCGTTCGAGCGAGATGCGCAAACTGCCCTTCACCTCGTTGGAAAGGGTGAGCGAGGAGCCGAACGGCACCTCGACACGGTCGAGAGGCCACTTCGCGCCGGCCTCGCTGAGCCCCGAAAGGTCGGAAAAGGCCAGGATCGAAAACAGCGTCCCGTCGGCATAGTCGAAACTGGTGGTTCCGGGCAAAAGCGGGTGCCCCTCCTGCGCGCCGCTGGTGAGCAGCACTGTTGTGCCGGCCTCGGCCAGCCGCATGGCCAGCGCCAGGTGCAGGAAGCCGTGGTCCGAGCGCGGCCCGCCGAAAGCGCCGGCAAGCACCAGCGAGGTGGCCCCCGCTTCAAGCGCGGCGGCCACCGCCAGTTCGCCGTCGGTCATGGCCTTTTCGGACGGGAACACGCGGCGGGGCACCCCCACATAGCGTTCGGTGAGATCGGCACGAACGGAATCGAAGTCGCCGACCCAGAGTTCCGGAGTCACGCCAAGCATCTCGGCATGGCGGATGCCGGAATCGGCTGCGATGATGCGACTTCCCGCCGCCTGGGCGGCAATGCGCGGCGTGTGAACAAGCTCGCCGCCGAGCAGGATGAAAAATCGGCTCATGGTGGCCCGCTCTATCACGCGCGGCCCTTGGAACGGAAGGCCGGGTTTCGCGTCTTTAGGCAGTAAGGAGGCGTGGCCTTGCGTGCCCGGACGCTTCGGCCTATGTCTCGTGACGCTCTAACGGGGTGCCGAACGCAATTTTCCGCGATTCGGCTGAGAGGCAAGGGGGAAACCTGGCCAACCCGCTGAACCTGATCCGGTTTGTACCGGCGGAGGGATTAGATGCATCGGACGCCCGACGCCTCAATTCCCTTTCAATTTTTTGGATGAAGGAGGCGCCGATGCGCACGCTGCTTTTCTCATTTGTCTCGACCCTGGCCGTTACGGCCGCCCTGCCGGCGCTGACCGCCGACAAGCTGACCGTTTACACCTATGAAAGCTTCACCTCCGAATGGGGCCCCGGCCCGCAGGTGAAGAAGGCTTTTGAAGCCGAATGCGGCTGCGAAGTCGATTTCGTCTCGGTGGCGGATGGCGTCGCACTGCTCAACCGCGTCAAGCTCGAGGGGAGCTCGACCAAGGCCGATATCGTGCTCGGCCTCGACACCAACCTGACGGCAGAAGCCAAGGCGACCGGCCTGTTCGCGCCCTCGGGCATCGACCTTGCCCAGGTGAACGTTCCGGGCGGCTGGAGCGACGACACCTTCGTGCCCTTCGACTACGGCTACTTCGCCGTCATCTACAGCACCGAGACGCTGAAGAACCCGCCCAAGAGCCTGAAGGAACTGGTGGACGGAGACCCGGCCGAGAAGATCGCCATCCAGGACCCGCGCACTTCCACGCCGGGGCTCGGCCTGCTGCTCTGGGTCAAGGCGGTCTATGGCGACCAGGCGCCGGAAGCCTGGGCCAAGCTGAAGAAGCGCGTGCTGACGGTGACGCCGGGCTGGAGCGGATCCTACGGCCTGTTCACCAAGGGCGAGGCGCCAATGGTGCTGTCCTACACCACCTCGCCCGCCTATCACATGGTGGCGGAGAAGACCGACAAGTACCAGGCCGCAAGCTTCGAGGAAGGCCACTACCTGCAGGTGGAAGTGGCGGCCACCACCGTGACCGGCGAGAAGAACCCACTAGCCAAGAAATTCATGGAATTCATGACCGGCCCCGGCTTCCAGGACGCCATCCCCGAGACCAACTGGATGTTCCCGGCCGGCAAGACCGACAAGCCGCTCGACCCCGCCTTCGACAAGCTCGTCAAGCCGGCCAAGACGCTTGCCATCGGTTCCGACGAAGTCGCCGCCAACCGCAAGGCATGGGTGGACGAGTGGCTGGGCGTGATGAGCGAGTAGGGCAATAGAAACGGTCGAGGCGTGGCGGTGGGGAGATGGAGAGGCATGGATTCCCGTGATCCTTCGCCGCTTCGCCGATCGCTTCGCTCCCGGCTCATGGCTCAGGACACGAGAATGACGAGCCTTCTTTTCTGTCGGCGCGAACCGACCATCGTCGATGTTTCGGATGGCCTAATGTCCCCCCGTCATCCTCGTGCCCGGAGCCCCGAAGGGGCGAAGGGTTACGGGGATCCATGCCTCGGCGGACCTGACTTCGAATACGGAGCAGAGAAGAGGGCGGGTGTATGATGCCCAATTCGATGTCGAGCACGGCCGCAACGACCCCACCCCCGGCCTGCGGCCGGCCCCTCCCCTCAAGGGGGAGGGATGGGCGCATCGTGGCCGGCGTTGTCGCGCTGGCTGCCATTGCCGTGCTCATCGGCGGCGCCTTTGCGGGGTTGGTGCTCGAGGGCGTCGAAGACCTGTCGGGCGCGTTTGCCGCCTTCGACGGTTATCTGTTCCGTGTCGCCCGCTTCACCCTGTGGCAGGCGATGCTGTCGACCTTGCTTTCCGTGGTGCCGGCGCTTTTCGTCGCCCGCGCCCTGTCGCGGCATCCGGAATTTCCCGGCCGTGGCCTGATCCTCAGGCTGTTTGCAGTGCCGCTGGCGCTGCCGGCAATCGTCGCAGCGCTCGGCGTACTCGCGCTCTATGGCCGCGCCGGTTATTTCGCCGGCCCGCTGGCCCAGATCTCAGGCGGGGACTGGCCGGGCATATATGGCCTCTCGGGCATCCTGATCGCGCATATGTTCTTCAACCTGCCGCTGGCGACCCGTCTTTTCCTGGAGGCACTCAACACCGTGCCCGCCGACCAGTGGCGGCTGGCGAGCCAGCTTGGCATGGGCGCGCGCGCCGGCTTCCGGCTGATCGAGTGGCCGGCGCTGCGCGCCAGCCTGCCGGGCGTGGCCGGCCTCGTCTTCATGCTCTGCATCACCTCCTTCACCATCGTGCTGACGCTGGGCGGGGGCCCGCGCGCCTCCACGCTGGAGGTGGCTATCTACCAGTCGCTGCGCTTCGATTTCGACCCGGCCCGCGCCGTGGCGCTGACCGCCCTGCAGATCCTGCTCACCATGGCCGTGGTGGTGGCGCTGGCGCGGCTGGGCGCCAATGTAACCGGGGACGCCAATCTTTCCGTGGCTGCGCGCCGCTACATTCCTGCAAGCCGTGGCGAGACCGCATTCGACGTCGTGCTGATTGCCGTGGCACTCGCCTTCATCGCCGGGCCGATGCTGGCGACCGTGCTGTCCGGACTGGAAGCCGACCTCGCGCGGCTGGTGGGCGAAACGACGGTTCGCCGGGCGGCGGCCACCAGCCTTGTGCTCGCCGGCCTTTCGGCGCTGCTGTGCGTGACGCTGGCCTCGGCGCTGACCATTGCACGGCGGGCTCTGGCCCTGCAGCGCACGGGAAAGGACGAGCGCAGCCTGCTGGAGCGGGCGACCGACACCGGCGCCGGCTTCGTGCTGGTGGTGCCGCCCATCGTCATCGGCGCTGGCTGGTTCGTGCTCCTTCGCCACGCCGGCGATGTCTTTGCGCTTGCGCCGGTGATGGTGGTGACGGTCAATGCCGTGATGGCGATGCCGTTTGCGCTGCGCGCCATCCGCCCGGCCCACGACGCCGCCAGCGAGCGGCACGAGCGCCTGTGCGCCCAGCTCGGCATCCGCGGCTGGAACCGCCTGCGCCTGATCGAATGGCCCGTCCTGCGCCGCCCGCTCTCCACCGCCTTTGCCTTCGCCATGGCGCTGTCGCTCGGCGACCTCGGCGTCATCGCACTGTTCGGCAGCGACCAGGTGCAGACCCTGCCTTACCTGCTGCTTGCCCGCATGGGCAGCTACCGCACCGCCGACGCCGCCGGCCTCGCCCTGCTGCTCGGCCTCATCTGCCTGGCCTTGATGGCGCTGGCCGACCGCCTTGGAAAGGAAACCAGGCCATGACCTCGCCTGCCCGCACAGGAGGCCTCGACATCAGGCTGGATGAGGTAGCCTTCACCTATGAGGACATGCGCATGCGCTTCGACGCGACGATCGAGGCCGGCTCCATCACCTCGGTGATGGGCCCCAGCGGCGCCGGCAAGTCGACCTTCCTCAATTTGATCGCCGGCTTCGAAACGCCGGAATCCGGCCGCGTGCTGATGGGCGGCGTGGATGTCACCAACGCCCCGCCCTCGGGCCGTCCGGTGTCGATGGTGTTCCAGGAAAACAACCTCTTCGCGCATCTGAGCGTCGAGCAGAATGTCGGGCTCGGCCGCTCGCCGGCGCTGCGCCTGACCGAAGCCGATCGCGCGGCGGTTTCTGATGCGCTTGCCCGGACCGGACTTGCCGGCAAGGAGAAGCGGCTGCCGCGCGAACTCTCCGGCGGCGAGCGCCAGCGCGTGGCACTGGCCAGGGTGCTTGTGCGCGACCGGCCGGTGCTGCTGCTCGACGAACCCTTCGCCTCGCTTGGCCCGGCCCTGCGCGAGGACATGGTCGACCTTGTCATGTCCGTCCATGCGGAACGGCGCATGACTGTTGTCTTCGTGACACACCAGCCCGAGGACGCCAGGCGAATCGGCGGAAACCTGCTGTTTCTCGAGCGGGGAAGCGTGGCTGCAGCCGGCACGGCGGCCGAGTTCTTCAACGAAAGCGGGCCCAGGGCCTTCCGCGACTACATCGGAACGGGCGGCAATGTGGCGTGAATCCGGGAAGTTGCCCGGAAGCGGACACAATTTTTATTCAGATGAACCGTAGGGGCCGGTCCGGATTCTTGTTTTGTCAGGAGGAGTGTGGCTACGTCCTGAGTTAGCCTGCGATGCTTTGCTGCCCCGCCCGACGAAAGGAACTGTTCCCTGTCGACCCGCCTGATCTCCGCCGGATGGACGTTTTCGCCCACAGGCTCGCGCCTGCGCGCGCGTATGGCTGTGGCCGTGCTGGCGCTGGTGTCCGGGTGCCAGGCGATAAACAGCGAGCTGAAGGAGTCGGGCTTCCAGCCTTCCAACAATCCCGTCACGGTCGACAATGTCTCGCGCAACGACCGCATGGCCGAACTGGCCAGGAGCCAGCATCCGCGCATCCTGGCCACCTATGGCGGCGAATATTCGGACCCGAAGCTGGAGCGCATGGTCGCCAAGGTTGTGGGCAACCTGACCACCGTTTCGGGCAACCCGACCCAAGCCTATCGCATCACCATTCTCAATTCGCCCAACGTCAACGCCTTCGCGCTGCCGGGCGGCTATCTCTATGTCACGCGCGGCCTGCTGGCGCTCGCCAACGATTCGGCCGAGCTCGGCGCCGTCATCGCCCATGAGATGGGCCATGTGACCGCCAACCACGGCATCCAGCGCCAGCAGAAGGAAGCCGAGGAGGTGCTGGCCACCAAGGTGGTGACGGACGTTCTTGGCGAAAGCCCCACGGCCAAGGCGGCGCTGATTCGCGGCAAGCTCCGGCTTGCCCAGTTCTCGCGCAACCAGGAACTCGAGGCCGATGCCATCGGCATCAAGGCCAGCGGCCAGGCCGGCTTCGACCCCTATGCGGCCGGGCGCTTCCTGCAGTCCATGGGTGCCTACAGCGACTTTCGCTCGGTCACCGGCGCGACCGATCCGAGCCTCGACTTCCTGGCAAGCCACCCTAACACGCCGCAGCGCGTCGAGCTGGCCCAGCGCCATGCGCGCATCGTCGGCCCCGACGGCGTCGGACTGCGTGACCGCGATTCCTTCCTGGCCGGCATAGATGGCATGCTCTATGGCGACACGCCGGAGGAAGGCTATGTGCGTGGCACCACCTTCCTGCATCCGCGCCTGGGCATCTCGTTCTCGGTGCCGGCCGGCTTCGTCATCGACAATTCGGCAGCGGCCGTCACGGCCACCGGCCCCGGCGACATGGCAATCCGCTTCGACGGCGTGGCGATCGACAGCCGGATGCCGCTTACCGACTATCTGCGCAGCGGCTGGGTGGCCGGGCTGGATGCCGCCAGCGTGCGAGCCGAGACGATCAACGGCAACGAGGCGGCCACGGCCACCGCGCGTGCCGACGGCTGGCAGTTCGGCATCACCGTCATTCGCGCCGGCGAGCAGGTCTATCGACTGCTGACCGCCGCCCCGCTGGCAAGCACGTCGCTGGCTTCCGTGTCGCAGACCGTAAGCAGCAGTTTCCGGGTTCTGACGGCCGCCGAGAAAGCGGCGCTGAAGCCGCTGCGCATCCGCATCGTGACCGTTCAGCCCGGCCAGACCATCGGAACCCTTGCCGCCGGCATGGTCGGCGTCGAGCGCAAGCTCGACCTGTTCCGGGTACTGAACGGGCTTGCGCCCGGTGCGACCGTTTCCGCCGGCGACAAGGTCAAGATCGTCACTGACAAATAAGGCCCCCTTCCGGGAGGCCTCATTTGGGTTGCGAAACTCGATTGCTGTGCCTCAGGCAGACAGGAAGGCCGGGCTTTCCTTGACCAAAGCCGTCTTCAGCTTTTCCAGAGCGCGACTCTCGATCTGGCGCACGCGCTCCTTGGAGATGCCCAGCGTCTCGCCCAGCGCCTCCAGCGTGGCGCCCTCGTCCTGCAGGCGGCGTTCCTCGATGATGCGCAGCTCGCGCTCGTTGAGCACGCCTAGCGCCTTCTTCAGCCAGTCGGAACGGCGCTCGACATCGATCGCCTCGCCAACCACCTCGTCGGGAAGCGGGTCGTCAGACACCAGAAAGTCCATACGGTCGGCGGAGCCGCCGCGATCGTCCGTCAGCGGCGCGTTGAGCGATGTGTCCGGACCCGACAGACGAGCATCCATCATCGCCACATCGGCTTCAGACACGCCGAGCGCGGTGGAAATCTCCTTGTAGAGCGCGGTGCTGGACTGGCCATCCTGGCCGCGCGCCAGGCGCGCCCGCAGGCGGCGCAGGTTGAAGAACAACGCCTTCTGGGCCGAGCTGGTGCCACCGCGCACGATGGACCAGTTCTTGAGGATATAGTCCTGCATGGAGGCGCGTATCCACCAAGTCGCATAGGTCGAGAAGCGGACGTCGCGGCCGGGCTCGAAGCGCGCAGCCGCTTCCAGAAGCCCGACATGGCCTTCCTGGATCAGGTCGCCCATCGGCAGGCCGAAATAGCGGAATTTCGCCGCCATCGAGATGACAAGGCGCATATGCGCCGTGGTGATGCGGTGCATCGCGGCCTGGTCGTGATGCTCCTTCCAACGGACGGCGAGCTCCTGCTCCTCGCCGCGCTCGAGATACGGCGCCTTCATCGCGGCCCGGATCATGGTTCGCCTTGCTTTGTCTTCGGTCATGCTGCGCTCCCAAACTCTGGCGCAATTCCAGGTCGCGGTAATCCGGTGCCTTCAAGCAAGGGTCGCAGCCGTCTCGAACCGCCCTACAAGCCTTGCAACGTGAATCTCGAACGAATGTTCCATAGCCTGCGTCAATGCGCGCCGGCCTGATGGAGGGCGTCGGCAGCACCCGTTGCCTCCGCGAAAACGGGCTCCTTCGGATCAGGTGTCGGTGGAAAATGGCGAGGCGCGCGATGACCGGAAACGGCGTGCGACCCTCCGACTTCCTCTTCCAGGTGGCCGCTATCGCCCCGCCACCTACCCGGCGACGGCGGCATAAACCGCCATCCCTCACGACCATTGCCGACGAAGAGCAGAATATGCGCCTCCGCAACGCCGATGCCTCGGTGGGCCGGGACTATGTAATGTCGATGATTAGGCCTCGTGGCCCCGCTCATTTTGAACGGGATCAGGACAACCGGATGTCGCCTTCCACAACGTGGTTGAGGTCCGTGCCTTCGGCCGTAAGCGTCATGCGCACGTGCAGGCGCTCGCCGGTGACCTTGCCGTCGCGCACCACCGCCTCGATCGCCCGCTGCGAGGTGACGCCGACCTGCTTGAGAAACTTGCGGATCGACATGTTCAGCACATCTTCGTCCATGGCAGGCCTCCTCAACTTGCAGATGGAGGGATTTTAAGCCGAGGCGGCAAAGGGGCAAGGGTTGTCTGGACCGCCGAACTTGCGCCGCCGGCTCTGGTTGGTTTGGCTTTCGAGTGATCCGATGCGCGCCGCCACAGGCACAACAAAAAACCCGGCGTTTCCGCCGGGTCTTTTTCATGTCGCCGAAGCGCGAGCCTTCGCGGCTTATGCCGCCTCTTCCTGCTCGGCTTCCTCGTTGTCGGCCTCGGCCTTGGACCCGCGCTTGGGGCCCTTGGCAAGGTTGGTCTCGATCATGCGCACCGCCTCGGTTTCCGAGACGCGGTTGACGGCGGCGATTTCGCGGGCCATGCGGTCAAGCGCGGCCTCGTAGAGCTGGCGCTCGGAATAGGACTGCTCCGGCTGGTTTTCGGCGCGGTAGAGGTCGCGCACAACTTCCGAGATGGAGATGAGGTCGCCCGAATTGATCTTGGCGTCATATTCCTGCGCGCGGCGCGACCACATGGTGCGCTTGACGCGGGCACGGCCCTGCAGAACCTTCAGCGCGCGCTCGACATAGTCCGTCTCCGACAGCTTGCGCATGCCGATGGAGGTCGCCTTGGCAACCGGCACCTTCAGGCGCATCTTGTCCTTCTGGAAGTCGATGACGAAGAGCTCCAGCTTGTGGCCCGCGACTTCCTGCTCGTCGATCGCCATGATCTGGCCGACGCCATGCGCCGGGTAGACGATGTACTCGCCCGTCTTGAAGCCATGACGGCCTGCGGATTTCTTCTGCGCGGTTGCGGTTCCCATACGCCCTGAACTCCTTTTATGACGCCGGCTGGAACGCCGACATACCTGTTGGACGGCCGAATTGGCCGAAAAGCGGATACCGCAAGACGACAAACACCCCTCCGGTAAAGCCAGAGGCCGGCAAACGGGCAATGCGTTTGTCCCAGCCCAAGTCGCCTTGGTCCGAAGTTGTGTTCACCTTTCAGTGATTAGGGCGTTGCGCCATAAATCGACAGCGTGTCAGCGGCATGATCAACCCCTTCTTACTACAAATAGTTGAAAGAATCAAGGTTTTGCCGCGCGTGCCAGCGCGGCCCCGCCGGAGCGGGGCAATCAGACTGCATTCGAAACTAGGGCGCGCCCGCCAGGCGGCAAGCGCCCTCAAGGGCAATCAGTCGCCCTGGCCGGGCTCCGGCGAGAAAAACTTCTCGAACTTGCCCGGCATGCCGTCGAACTCCTTGGCGTCTGCCGGAGCCTCCTTCTTGGAGGTGATGTTCGGCCACTTCGAGGCGTATTCGGTGTTGATCTCGAGCCACTTTTCGAGTCCGGGCTCGGTGTCCGGCTTGATCGCTTCGGCCGGGCATTCGGGCTCGCACACGCCGCAGTCGATGCACTCGTCGGGGTGAATGACGAGCATGTTATCGCCTTCATAGAAGCAGTCGACCGGACAGACTTCAACGCAGTCCATGTATTTGCACTTGATGCAATTGTCGGTCACGACATAGGTCATGCTGCTGCTCCGGGACTCTGGCCCACTCCTGTTATATGGGGTCAGGTAACCGCTTTGCGAAGGTCTTGCAAGGGCGGCCATGTCGCAGAACGCGGTGGTTTTGGAATGACGTTCCACGCGCCTGCGATCGGCGAAATCGTCAGGCCTCAGCGCTCGTGCAGCTTGTCGATCTGGCGCCGCTCGCGCTTGGTCGGGCGCCCGCTGCCAGCGTCGCGCACCGGCACCAACGCATCCGGAAGCGCGGGGTCCTTCGGTGCCGGCGCGGGCGAAAGATCCTCGTAAAGCAGCCGCGCCTCCTCGGCCGGGCCGCGCCGGCTGCCGGGCAGCAAGACCTTGTAGACTAGGATGCGCCGGTCGAGCGTGATCGTCAGCACGTCGCCTGGCTTGACGGAATCGGCAGCCTGGCTGGTCTTCTCGCCATTGATGCGCACGCGCCCCATCTGGGCGAGCTTGGCCGCCAGCGAGCGCGACTTTATCGCACGCGAGAAGAACAGCCATTTGTCGATGCGCTGACGACCTTCGGCAGGCATCGGCCCCGGCGCCTACTTCTTGAGTTGGTCGCGCAAGGCGGCGAGCTTGGCGAAGGGCGAGTCCGGGTCGATGCGGGCGGGGCGCTCGTCGCGAGCCCTGGCCTGGAACGCGGGCTTGCCCTGCGAGCCGCCCTTGCCGCCGCGCTCCTCGCGCCGGTCGGGACGTCCGCCATCGCCGTTGGGCTTGCCGCCTGGCTTGCCCTTGAACTTGCGCTCGAACCGCTCCTTGCCGCCCTGCTCGCGGCCCTGGCCGTCGCCGCGCTGCTGCTGGCGCTGTCCCGGCGCGCCCTGTGCATCGGCGTGGCCGCCGCGCCGGCGATTGTCCTGGCGGTGGCGCGGGCGCTGCTCGAAACGGGCCGGACGCCACAGAAGAACCGGCTTGGGCTCTTCCGCGGCTTCGGTAGCCGTCGCAGCGGCAGCGGCAGGAGTTGCCTCCTCGGAAGTGGTCTCCTCGGCAGCAGCCGCTTTCTCGGCTTCTGTCGAAACTTCCACGGCGGCTTCTACAGCAGCCGGCGCTTCCTCGGCAGCAGCAGGCTCCTGAGCTTCTGCCGGAGCTTCCACAGCGGTCTCTGCCGTAGCTTCCACGGCGGCTTCCGCAACAGCCGCTTCGGCCTCGACGGGCTCGCCCTCGATGGCTGCCGGCGCCTGCTCGGCTGCAGCCTTTGCCGCGGCTTCGGCGGCGGCCTGGCGCGCCGCTTCGTCCAGCGCTTCCAGCCGCGCCTTGACTTCGACAGCCGGCTTGGCATCGGCGCGGTAGCCGAGCCCCTTCAGGATTTCTTCCATATCGTCGGCGGTGGCGCCGAGAATGGACATCATAGCCGGCGTGACCAGGAAGGTGCTGCCATCATAAGCGCCTTCGGGGCGCGCGCCGGTGCCCGCCTTCCAGGCCAGTGCCGGGCGAATGAGGTCCGCCAGCCTCTCAAGGATGTCGACGCGCACGGCGCGGCGGCCCAGCATGCGGAAGCCGGCGAGCTTGTAGAAGGTCTTGTCGAACGCCGGGTCGACCACCACGGAGGTGCGGCCGGCCGCCAGCGCGTGCACCACGTCGCCAAAGCCGGGCGTGTCCTTGCCGTCGTTCTTCAGCGCCCACAGAAGCGTGATCAGTCCGGCCGGGCCGGGCTTCAGCAGCGTCGGGACGAAGACATGATAGGCGCCGAAGCGCACGCCCAGGCGGCGCAGGCTGGCGCGGCCTTCCTGGTCGAGCGACTTCATTTCCTCGGCAATGTCGCGCCGGTTGAGCAGGCCGAAATTCTCGACCAGCTGGAAGGCGATGCCACGCGCGATGCCGGTGAGCTGATCGGCGCCGCGCAGGTCGAGGAGCGGCTTCAGCGCGGTGTCGATCTGGAAATTCACGAAGCGCTCGGCGCGCGCTGCCACCTTGTCGCGTGCGGGGCCTGTGAGCTGCTCGTCGGCCAGCAGGATGACGCGCGGGCGCAGCGCATCCTCGGTCGCCACCAGCGTGCCGATGGGCGCGCCGATCCAGCGCAGCGTGCCGTCCGAGCCGAGCGCGAGGTCGCCATTGGCGCAGGCCGCGAAGCGTTCCGCGCGCGCCTCGAACTCGACGCCCAGCGCCTTCTGCGCGGCCGCCCTGATGGCCTTGCCGTCTTCGCCGCCAGCGCTCTGGTCGGCGGTGAAGCGGAACCCTTGCAGTTCCCCGACGTGATGGCCTTCGACGAGGACGGTTCCGGTTGAGCTGATTTCGGCTTCTAGCATGGTGTTTTCTCTAAGGCGGCGCATAAGGACCGAAGTCCTGCGGTCTACAAAGCGTTTCGTCAACCGTTCATGCAGTGCATCCGACAATCTGTCTTCGATTTCCCGCGTCTTTTCCTGCCAATGTAGCGGATCAGCCAACCAGCCAGGCCGGTTTGACACATAGGTCCAAGTGCGGATCTGGGCAATACGGTGCGAAAGCGTGTCGATGTCGCCGTCGGTGCTGTCGGCACGGCGCACCTGTTCGGCCATGTAATTCTCGTCGACATGGCCGCGGTCGGCGAGGTCGAAAAAGATGGAGGCGACAAGATCGGCATGCTGGGCCGGCGCGATGCGGCGGTAGTCGGGCAGCGCACAGACATCCCACAACAGCGCGACGCGATCGCGGCTGCCAGCGCGCCGGGTGATGTCGGGATCGCGCGACAGCTGTTCCAGCGCCTGCGCATCGACCGCCGGCAAGGCGCGTGTCAGCCCTTCTACGGGGGCAACGGTGTCGATGGAGCGCTTCAGGGCATCGATGCTGGCGAAATCGAACCGGGCGGTGCGCCATTGCAGCACCTTCACCGGATCGAAATCATGCGCCTCGATCTTCTCGATCAGCTCCTCCGGGAAGGGATCGACCTGGCCGGTGACGCCGAAGGTGCCGTCGCGCATGTGCCGGCCGGCACGCCCGGCGATCTGGCCCAATTCCGCGGGATTGAGGTCGCGGAACTGGAAGCCGTCGAACTTGCGGTTCTGGGCGAAGGCGACATGGTCGACGTCGAGGTTGAGGCCCATGCCGATGGCGTCGGTTGCCACCAGATAGTCGACGTCGCCCGACTGGTAGAGCGCCACCTGCGCGTTGCGCGTGCGGGGCGAAAGCGCGCCCAGCACCACGGCGGCTCCGCCCCGCTGGCGGCGGATGAGCTCGGCGATGGCATAGACCTCGTCGGCCGAGAAGGCGACGATGGCCGAACGGCGCGGCAGCCGCGTGAGCTTCTTGGAGCCGGCATAGGCCAGATGGGAAAGCCGCGGCCGCGTGACCACCGAAATGCCCCGCAGCAGCCTTTCCAGAATGCCGCGCATGGTGGCGGCACCCAAAAGCAGCGTCTCCTGCCGGCCGCGCAGATGCAGGATGCGGTCGGTGAAGATGTGGCCGCGCTCGAGATCGCCGGCAAGCTGCACCTCGTCGATGGCGACGAAGGCGGCATTGGTCTCGCGCGGCATGGCCTCCACCGTGCAGACCGAATAGCGGGCGCTCGGCGGCATGATCTTTTCTTCGCCGGTAACCAGCGCCACATTGTGCGCGCCAACCTTTTCGCAGACGCGGGTGTAGACCTCACGGGCCAGAAGCCTGAGCGGCAGGCCGATGACGCCGCTCTCATGCGCCACCATGCGCTCGATCGCCAGATGGGTCTTGCCGGTGTTGGTCGGCCCGAGAACGGCGGTCACGTCGCGCCCGGTCAGGACGAGCGGGTCAGACTGTTTAGGGTGGACGTTCATCAGGAATTAGGCGGCCTTTTCTGGCTCGGCAGTTCGCGGAGACCCGGCGCGGCGGGCCAGTCGGCTCTATGCAGGCGTGGACTCATGATCGGGTCGCTCTTCCCGACAGATAGGGGTTCGGCAGGAGAAACGAAAGCCCTAATATTCGGCGGAATAACGGCCGGGAACGACTCTGGAACGAATCGGCGACGAATCGCTGACTCCAACTGATTCAGCTTTTGTTCACGGCTAGATATAGCCCGGCCGGCAATCGACAGCCCCATATGCTGAATCTCTTATAATCCTGCGCACTCCGGATTCCCCCCGACAGGTCTGTCGCTTCGCCACCCGAGGCGACCGAAAGGGATAAGCCATTGAATAAAGTCGCATTTCCTGCCCGGAAGGGTGACCCGACCGATACGCACGTTAACCTTCCGTCCAAAGGAGGAACGAATCGGCGACGAATCGCTGTTCGGCCAGCTTTCCCTCTTTGTTCACCACCACATGCTGTGCCTTGACAGGGATGACGACCCAAATGGCGGCGGGGCGAGGGGCGGAAATCCTCACCTTTTTGCCGCCAGCGTTAACCTTTTGCTGCCGGGAGGCGAGATCGCCGCTGAGGCTGAGCCGCCACTTAAGCAATCGCCAACCAAGATTAAGAATCTGTGACGGGCGCGAGCTTGCCGGCAGGATGGCCCGTTAACATTGCGCCTGAAACGAGAACGAACCAGCGACGAATCGCTGCTACGGCGGGCTTCCCGGTTTGTTCACCGCAACATGTTGGGCCGGCCTAGCCGACGTACGACTAATCCGCCCAGGTTCCGTGAAGGCAAAGGCGCCCATTCGGCGCTGCCGTTAACGAGAACGCCCCAGTTTGGCACAACCGCGCTTCTCCATCGACGACGCAAAACCCCGCCACCGTGCGGCGGCGGGCCTAGACAGGCCGTTTGCTCCTTCCCGGCAACTCAGGACAGGTACTGGCCGCCATTGACGGTCAGTGTGGATCCGGTGATGAAGCCCGCCTCGTCCGAGGCAAGGAACAGCACGCAGCGCGCGATTTCCTCCGGCTCGCCCAGCCGGCCGACCGGAATCTGCGCGATGATGGATTCGCGCACCTTCTCCGGCACCGCCATCACCATGTCGGTCCCGATATAGCCCGGGCAGATGACATTGACGGTGATGCCGGCCCGCGCGCCCTCCTGCGCCAGCGCCTTGGTGAAGCCGATGTCGCCGGCCTTGGAGGCGGAATAGTTGACCTGGCCGACCTGGCCCTTCTGGCCGTTGATGGAGGAAATCGTGATGACGCGGCCGAATTTTCGGTCGCGCATGCCGCTCCAAAGCGGATGCGTCATGTTGAAGACGCCGTTGAGATTGGTGCCGAGCACCTCGTCCCACTGTTCGCGCGTCATCCTGTGGAACATGGCGTCGCGGGTGATGCCGGCATTGTTGACGAGGATGTCCACGGGGCCGAGGTCCGCCTCGACCTTGCCGATGCCGGCCACGCAAGCCTCGTAGTCGGCAACCGACCATTTGTAGACCGGGATGCCGGTTTCCGCCCGGAACTTCTCGGCAGCCTCGTCATTGCCGGCATAGTTGGCGGCCACGTGATAGCCGGCGTTCTTCAGCGCGATCGAGATTGCCGCGCCGATGCCGCGCGACCCACCAGTGACGATTGCAGTTCTGGTCATGCTCCCCTCGCTATGTGTGAGACTCTATTTCAGTTTGGCGAAAGCCTCGTCCATCATTTGTTGGCCTACTTTCTCGCTGTAGAGCTTGACCGCGGTTACCATCTCAGGCTGCCCCAATTGCTCTACGGTCAGTTTGCACGGGTCCATGGCTATGCGGGTGATCCCCGAAGCGACCAAAAGCATCAGGCCTTTGATAGACCCCAGATCGTCGGTCAAAGCCGCAACCACCAGCTTCCTTATCACATCCTTGTCGGCTTGACTGGCGTTGTCGAACATGCACGTCGCCAAGGCCTCGGTGTCGAGCGGCTCAGAACAAGCCGCGCCCACGCCAAACCCCATCAGTGTGCCGAGAAGCACGAAAACACGGGACATGCGACCTCGCCGTTCCATGCCCCGCGCCAACATCACAGCGCCTCGACGCACATGGCGACGCCCATGCCGCCACCGATGCACAGGGTGGCGAGCCCCTTCTTGGCGCCGCGCCGGCGCATCTCGTAGACCAGCGTGTTGAAGATGCGCGCGCCCGAGGCGCCGATGGGGTGGCCGATGGCGATGGCGCCGCCATTGACGTTGACGATTTCCGGGTTCCACCCCATGCCCTTGTTGACCGCGCAGGCCTGCGCCGCGAAGGCCTCGTTGGCCTCCACCAGGTCGAGGTCCTCGGCCTTCCATCCGGCCTTTTCCAGCGCCCTGCGCGAAGCCGGAATCGGCCCGGTTCCCATGACCTGCGGATCGACGCCGGCCGTGGCCCAGGAGACGATGCGGGCCAGAGGAGCGATGCCGCGCCGGGCGGCCTCGGCCTCGGACATCAGCACCGCGGCGGCAGCACCGTCATTGATGCCGGAGGCGTTGCCCGCCGTCACCGTGCCTTCCTTGTCGAAGGCAGGGCGCAGCTTCTGCATGGCCTCCAGCGTCGCGCCGTGGCGGATATATTCGTCCTGGTCGACGACGGTGTCGCCCTTGCGGCCCTTCACCGTCACGGCGACGATCTCGTCCTTGAACCTGCCGGCCTTCTGCGCGGCCTCGGCCTTGTTCTGCGACGCCAGTGCGAACTGGTCCTGCTCGTCGCGGGTGATCTGGAACTGGCGCGCCACGTTCTCGGCGGTGACGCCCATGTGGTAGCCGTTGAAGGCGTCCCAAAGCCCGTCCCTGATCATGGTGTCGATCATCGAATAGTCGCCCATCTTCACGCCGGCGCGCAGATGCTGGCAGTGCGGTGACATGGACATGGATTCCTGGCCGCCCGCGACGATGATCCGGGCGTCGCCGGTGGCGATCTGCTGCATGCCGAGCGCGATTGAGCGCAGGCCCGATCCGCAAACCTGGTTGAGGCTCCAGGCCGTGGTTTCCTTGGGCAGGCCGGCTCCGATGGAGGCCTGCCGCGCCGGGTTCTGGCCCTGGCCGGCCTGCAGCACCTGGCCGAGGATGACCTCGTCCACTTCCTGCCCCTCGACGGAGGCGCGTGCCAGCGCTTCGCGAATGGCCACGGCGCCAAGCTCGTGGGCCGGAATGCTGGCGAAAGCGCCATTGAAGGAGCCAACGGGCGTGCGGGCGGCGCTGGCGATCACGATTGCATTCGAGCCGGACATTTTGGTCTCCTGAGTGGATTCGCGGCTGGCATGCCGCAAGGTTCTCTCCCTCGATGTTTCTTGCCCGTTCCCAAGGCCGAGTCAAACTGGAAATCGCAACTGCACAATGAGATGGCAGACTGCGGGGGAACCGTAATTCCGCAGAATAGCGGCATTTCCCGGCTGAATCATGCCGCAGTGCACAAACTCCTTTGAATTGCGGCGGCTTTGCGCATATCCTTATTTTCGGCGCAATTGTTGCCGGCCGCCTTGAGGGCATGCCGGTGCCCGGGGAGGAAGTTGATGGCCGCTAAAGACGATCCGGTAGTGATCAAGAAATATGCCAACCGCCGCCTCTACAACACGGGGACCAGCACCTACGTGACCCTCGAGGACCTCGCCGAGATGGTCAAGAAGGGCGAGGAATTCAGCGTGCAGGACGCCAAGACCGGCGAGGACATCACCCATTCGGTGCTGACCCAGATCATTTTCGAGCTGGAGAACAAGGACGGGCAGAACATGCTGCCGATCCCGTTCCTGCGCCAGCTGATCGCCTTCTATGGCGACCAGATGCAGATGATCGTGCCGAGTTTCCTCGAGCAGTCGATGACTGCTTTCGCCAAGGAGCAGGAGCGGTTCAGGGAACAGATGAAGACGGCTATGGGCGCCAGCCCCATGGACGTGATGAAGCTGATGCCCATGAAGGCGCTGGAAGAGCAGACCCGGCGCAACATGGAAATGTTCCAGAACGCCATGCGCATGTTCACGGCCTTCCCGCAGGGCACCCCCGCAGCTCCGGCCGCGCCCGACAAGGAAAAGAAGGATGTTTCCGACAAGGCCGACGACCTTCAGGAGTTGAAGGAACAAGTAGCCGCCATGCAGCGCAAGATCGATTCGATGGGGTAATACGCGCATAGTGGACGGACGTCGGCGTCTTCACCGTTCAGATGACCAACGACCCCCGCTGGGCTCCGCGCGCGCCGGCCCCGGAAGCACTTCAAAGCAGCTCTGGACATATTTTGCCTGCCGGCAGGCGCGTTGCCGCAACGCCGATCCTGCCGAGCCCGCATATCGACTTCGCCAATCAATTTTCAACCCGGTCCGGGCGCCTGCTGTGAAGCCGGCCGAGTGACCAGATTATTCCGGAGAGACCAATGACCTCGATTTCGCTCGCCAAAGCCAATCACATCATCGAAGCCGCCTTCGCCAAGGCCAAGGAAGCGGGCCTCAAGCCCCTCTCCGTCGTTGTGCTCGACGCCGGCGGCCATGTGATCGCGTTCCAGAAGCAGGACGGCTCGTCCATGCTGCGCTTCGAGATCGCCTCGGGCAAGGCCTACGGCGCGCTGGCTGTCGGCATGGGCTCGCGCAAGATCGAGGCGATGGCCAAGGAGCGCCCGCACTTCATGGAAGGCCTGTCGGGAGTCAGCGGCGGCAGGATCGTTCCGGTGCCGGGCGGCGTGCTGGTGCGCTCCGCCGGTCAGCTGGTCGGTGCCATAGGCATCACCGGCGACACCTCCGACAATGACGAGCTTGCCGCAGTCGCCGGCATCGAGGCGGCCGGCTTCGAAGCCGACGCTGGCTGACACGGCAAGAGCAATTCCGGCGCGTCAACCGCGCCGGAACATCCATGCGGCCTGGAACATGGCCAAAAAGAAAAGGACCGGCGCGAGGCCGGTCCTTTTCTTTTCTCTAACCGAAGCGTCGGAAAGGCTGCTCAGCCTTCCTTCGGCGTCAGGACCTGGCGGCCGCGATACATGCCGGTCTTCAGGTCGATGTGGTGCGGGCGGCGCATTTCGCCCGAGTTCTTGTCCTCGACATAGGTCGGGGCCTTCAGCGCATCGGCCGAACGGCGCATGCCGCGCTTGGACGGCGAGGTTTTTCGTTTTGGCACAGCCATGGAATTGCTCCATCCATCGTAAAGACCCCGATTGCCCTCGCGAAAGGGCCGCACGTCGCGGGCCGAAATCTGAGATTAGTGGGCGTGGCTATACACGGCTGTGCCGCAAAAGGCCAGCACCCGCCACGATCTTTTTTTTATGGCCTCAAGTCGCCGCTCCTGAAGCTTCCGCGCCCTAGTCCAGGCACTGCACATAGGCGCCGGAACGTGCCGCGCGGCGCTGGATGACATTGGCAAGCCGCTTCAGGCCGGGGCCCGCCTTTGCCGGGTTGCGGTCGATCGGGTTGGGCAACGTCACCGCCAGCAGCGCCGCCTGACGGGCGTTGAGCTGCTTTGCCGGAACCTTGAAATGGTATTGGCTGGCTGCCTCGATGCCATAGATGCCGGGGCCCCACTCGGCGATGTTGAGATAGATTTCCAGGATTCGCCGCTTCGGCGTCACCGCGTCGAAATAGACCGCCAGCGGCACTTCCAGGCCCTTGCGAATGACCGACCGGTCGTTCCACAGGAACAGGTTCTTGACCGTCTGCATGGGAATGGTCGAGGCGCCGCGCGTCGCCTCGCCGGCCAGCGCATCGTTGACCACGGCGCGCAACTCGCTCCAATCGATGCCGCGATGAGAGCAGAACTGTCCGTCTTCCGACATGATCACCGAATGGGCGAGCACCGGCGCGACGTCTTCGATATCCACCCATTGCCGCTCGTAACCGGACAGGGTCGCCAGGTCCTTCAGCATCAGCGTCGAGACCGGGTGCACGAAAGGCAGCAGATAGAAAAGGGTCAGCGCCAGGGGCAGCAGCGCAAGGCAGGTCAGGAAGCGCACGACGCGACGCATCCAGGTCCGGGCGCCGCGGCGCGCTCTTGGCTTCGCTGCAATGGCGAACTCGTGCACATCGGGATCGGTTACCGGTTCATCCAAGAGGTCTGCCCCTCAAAACTCCTGCCCCCGGCATAATGGCGGTTGCCGCGCCGCGCAACGCCTGAACGGCGCCAATGCCGTGGAATGCGATTCGCCGCGACACCGCTTGACCCCGCCGGCGATTGTCGTAAACCCTGCCCGCCATGATGGATGCCCACGACCTCCCCTTCGAAGCGCAGCTTGCAATCCGGGCCCAGGCTGTCGAGGCGCTGTTGCGCCAAATGCTGGACGAGCGCTTGCTGCCGGGCGAGATCGCGAGACCGTCGACACTGATGGCGGCGATGCGGCATGGCGTGCTGAATGGCGGCAAGCGGCTGCGCCCCTTCCTTGTGCTGGAAAGCGCCGCCCTGTTCGAGGCCGATGGGGAGGCAGCACTGCGAGTGGCGGCGGCGCTGGAGTGCACGCACTGCTATTCGCTGATCCACGACGACCTGCCGGCGATGGACGATGACGACCTGCGCCGCGGCCAGCCGACAGTGCATCGCGCCTTCGACGAGGCCAGCGCCATCCTGGCCGGCGACAGCCTGTTGACCTACGCCTTCGACATACTCGCCGACGCGGCAACTGCGCTGCCGGCCGAGCGCAAGCTGGCCCTGGTGCTGGGGCTTGCGCGCGCTGCGGGCCCGGGCGGCATGGCCGGCGGCCAGGCGCTCGACCTGGAGGCGGAGCGGCGTGCCCCCGACGAGGCGGGCATCATCCGGCTGCAGGCGATGAAGACCGGGGCGCTGATCCGCTATGCCTGCGAGGCCGGCGCCATCATTGCCGGCGCGGCAGAGGAAGACCGCGAGCGGCTGGCGGAGTTCGGCTCGGCCATCGGCCTTGCCTTCCAGCTTGCCGACGACCTGCTCGACCTGACCGCCAATGCGGAAACCATGGGCAAGGCCACCGGCAAGGACGCCGCCGCGGGCAAGGCGACGCTCGCGGCCCTGCACGGCGTCGACTGGACACGCACGCAGCTTGCCGGCCTCGTGGCCCAGGCGCACGCCCTGCTCGAACCCTATGGCGAGCGGGCCGCACTCCTGAAGCAAGCGGCAAGCTTCATCGCCGAACGCGAGAAGTGAAGTACTCGCCTGAACGAATTTTTAATGTAAATCGAGCGTAATCCGGCGCGGTAAACTTGTACCCGTGTTCGGAGTGCCGCGCGTGCCCGATTATTCGCAGTTCATCCGTTCGATCCGGATTCGCTATCTGTCGGGCTTGCTTATATTCGCGCTGGCCGTCGGAGCTATACTTTATGCGCTGACCAGCATGAACGCCTTCCGCAACGAGATCGACCGCATCGGCACCGGTCTCGTGACGCTGGCAAGCGACCTGCACAATGCCACCGCCTTCTCCGACACCATCTCGGCCGCCTGGCGCGAGGATACGCGCGAGGAGCTTTCAAACGCCGCAAATGGACATGCCGCACGGCTTGCCGCGCAAATCGACGGGCTGACCGCCGCACTCTCTTCGATACGCCCCGAGCTTTCGGGCAGGACCGTTGACGAGTTGTCCTCCGCTTCGGTGAACGGCGATCTCTTCTGGTCGTCTCGCGACATGGTGCGCAACCTCAGCCTGCTCGCTGGCCTGCGCAAGATCGACGATTGGAGCAACCGCGAGATCCGCAACCAGAACGACCTGTTCGTGCAGCCGATGCTGACGCGCGCTCGCATAGCCCTCGACCGGGAGCGCGCACTGGCCGAGCAGCGCGGCAATCGGCTGCTGTCCTATTCCAGCGTGCTGATGATTGCGGTGCTGTCGCTCGTCGGCCTGTGGATCTTCCGCCCCATGGAAAAGGCCATCCGCCGCGCCTTCGCCGAAACGCAGGAGTCGTTGCTGCGGGCAGAAGCCGCCGACCGAGCGAAATCCGAGTTCCTGGCCAATATGAGCCACGAGATCCGCACGCCGATGAACGGCGTGCTCGGCATGGCCGAACTGCTCGCGCGCACCGAACTGACGCCGCGGCAGAAGACCTTTACCGACGTCATCGTTAAGTCGGGCAACGCGCTGCTCACCATCATCAACGACATTCTCGACTTCTCCAAGATCAATGCCGGCCAGCTCACCCTCGATCCGGCCCCGTTCAAGATCGCCGAGGCGGTGGAGGATGTCGCGACGCTGGTGTCGGCCCGCGTGGCCGAAAAGAACCTGGAGCTGATCGTGCGCGTCGATCCGCGCCTGCCGGCCTGCGTGGTCGGCGATGTCGGCCGCTTCCGCCAGATCATCACCAACATGCTCGGCAATGCGGTGAAGTTCACCGAAAAAGGCCACGTGCTTGTCGACGTGACCGGCGAGACCAGGGACTACACGGTTCAGCTCTCGGTGCGGGTGGAAGACACCGGCATCGGCATTCCTGCCGACAAATTGCAGACCGTGTTCGAGAAGTTCGCGCAGGTCGACGGCTCCTCGACGCGCCGCCACGAGGGCACCGGGCTGGGGCTCGCCATCGCAGCGCGGCTGGTCGACCTGATGGGCGGCAAGATCGGCATCGAAAGCGAGGTCGGCCGCGGGTCAGTGTTCTGGTTCACCGTGCCGCTGCCGGTACACGCCATGGAAGAAAGCTCCGAAAACGTGCCCACCGACGTCTCCGGCGCACGGGTGCTGGTCATCGACGACAATCCGGTCAATCGCGAGATCCTGCTGGAACAGCTGCGCAGCTGGGGCTTCGACTGCGCCGCGGCCGAGAGCGGCGCGGTGGGTCTGGCGTTCCTCGACCGCGCCTACCAACTCGGCGCGCGGGTGGACTGCGTCATCCTCGACTATCAGATGCCCGGCATGAACGGCGCCGACGTGGCCAAGGCGATGTCGGCCGACAGCCGCCTTGCGGCGATCCCCATCGTGCTCCTGACTTCGGTCGACCAGATCGATTTCGGCCGGCTCGTGATCGACTATGGCATAGCCGCCCATCTGACCAAGCCAGCGCGCTCGGCGGTGCTGCTCGGCACGGTCATCGGCGCCATTCAGAAGGCGCGCGTGCAAGCTGGAAAGGCCGAATTCGTGCGCGAGCCGGTGCTCTCCGTTCCGTCCGCATTGCCGCGCCAGGAACCGGCCGCGGCCGCCTTCACGGTGCTGCGCGCGCCCGAACTCGACGCCGGCCCGGCCGCCAGCGCGCCGCTCGACATTCTCGTTGCCGAGGACAATGAAGTGAACCAGCTGGTGTTCGGCCAGATATTGTCCGGGCTCGGCCTGTCCTACAAGATCGCCGCCAACGGCCGCACCGCGGTGGAGATGTATCGCAGCTTCAAGCCGCGCCTGATGCTGATGGACGTGTCGATGCCGGAAATGAACGGATTTGAAGCAACCCGCGCCATTCGCGACATCGAGGCTGTCACGGGCACGCGCACGCCGATCATCGGGGTGACCGCGCATGCGCTGAAGGGCGACCGCGAGAAATGCATGGAAGCCGGCATGGACGACTACCTGCCCAAGCCCGTTTCCCCGGACAGGCTCGGGCGCAAGATCGGTGCCTGGCTGAGCGAGACGACGGAGATGGCGCGCCGGGCCTAGACTAGGCTGCGCCCGCTATTTGTTGCGCATTACCACGCAAAAGCCGCCTGCCGTGTGCAACTTGCCGCAGATGTTGTCGGCGTCTGCGCGACTATCGGCGCCGATGCGCACGGCATAGATGCCCGCTCGCCCTATCGGCGTGCGCACGCGGCTCACCACCGGTTCATAGGCATTCAGCAGTGCCGGAAACCGTCCCTTCACCCGTTGCCACTGGCTGACCGCAGCAGCGCGGCGGAAATTGCCGGCTATCTGCACGCCCCAGGGCTTTATGTGGATAGCGGCCATGGGAATGGTTGCCGACCGGATGATTGGCAGCAGACGACACGCCTGCGCAAAAGGCTTGCCCTTGTCCAGCGGCGGAAACCTGCCGGCGTAATCGCGCTTGGTGAAAGTGTCGGCCGGCTCGCCCATGATGTCGAGCACATAGCCTTCGGTCTCGAGCGGCAGGAAGCCGCCGGTGGCGAGCCAGCGCGTCACCCGGTTCTCGCCGGCATTGTAGGCCGCCGCGGCAAGCCCTAAATTGCCAAAGCTCTGCTTCAGTTCACCCAGATATCTGGCCGAAGCCGGAACGGCCTGATCGATGTCGAACGGATCTGCCAGGCCACGCAGCCTGGCCGTACCCGGCATGAACTGGGCTATGCCTTGGGCCCCCATCGGGCTCACGGCATTGGCGTCGAAGCGGCTTTCCTTCCAGATCAACCGGGCGAAGAAGTCTCGCGGCACGCCGTTGCGATCTGCCTCGGCCTCGATCAGGTCGCAGATGCGGCCGATGGTGACGGGCCGCGAGCGGCCCGGCGGGTCGGCGCAGGCCGCGTTGCTCCAGAGCATCGCACAAAGCAGCACTGCCGCTTTGGCGAGGGCCTTCATGGCCTATTCGGCCGCCTGCTTGCCGCCGCTGCCGAAGCGCTGTTCGACATAGTCGGCAACCATCTTCTCGAATTCCTCGGCGATGCCGGGGCCGCGCAGGGTGGTGGCCTTGCGCCCGTCAATGAAGACCGGGGCGGCTGGCGTCTCGCCCGTGCCCGGCAGCGAGATGCCGATGTCGGCATGCTTGGATTCGCCAGGCCCGTTGACGATGCAGCCCATGACCGCGATCTTGAGTTCCTCGACGCCCGGGTATTTCTCGCGCCACACCGGCATGTTCTTGCGGATGTCGGCCTGGATGTTCTGCGCCAGTTCCTGGAACACGGTCGAGGTGGTGCGGCCACAGCCGGGGCACGCCGCCACGATCGGGATGAACTGCCGAAAACCCATGGTCTGCAGCAGTTCCTGCGCCACCTGCACCTCGCGGGTGCGGTCGCCGCCCGGTTCCGGCGTCAGCGAGATGCGGATGGTGTCGCCAATGCCCTGCTGCAGCAGGATGCCCATGGCGGCCGAAGAGGCGACGATGCCCTTGCTACCCATGCCGGCCTCGGTGAGGCCGAGATGCAGCGCATGGTCGGAGCGTGACGCCAGCATGGTGTAGACGGCGATCAGGTCCTGCACCTGGCTGACCTTGGCCGACAAGATGATCTTGTCGCGCGGCAGGCCGATCTCCTCGGCAAGGTCGGCCGAGATCAGCGCCGACTGGACGATGGCCTCGCGCGTGACCTCCTGCGCGGTCAACGGCGAGCCGTTGGCCTGGTTGTCGTCCATCAGCCTGGTCAGCAGCTCCTGGTCGAGCGAGCCCCAGTTGACGCCGATGCGCACCGGCTTGTCGTGCCTGATCGCCATCTCGACGATGTCGGCGAACTGCTTGTCCTTCTTGTCCTTGAAGCCGACATTGCCGGGGTTGATGCGATATTTCGCCAGCGCCTCGGCACAGGCCGGATGATCGGCCAGCAGCTTGTGGCCGATATAATGGAAGTCGCCCACCAGCGGCACGTCGAGCCCAAGCCTTTCCAGCCGCTCGCGGATGTGCGGCACGGCGGCCGCGCTCTCGTCGCGGTCGACGGTGATGCGCACGATTTCCGAGCCGGCGCGATGAAGGGCTGCCACCTGCGCCACCGTCTGGTCGATGTCGGCCGTGTCGGTGTTGGTCATCGACTGGACGACGACCGGCGCGCCGCCGCCGACGACCACGCCGCCGACATCGACGCCGACCGAATGGCGACGGGGAAAGGGTGAGGAAAAATATCCGGTCATTGCCGGCGGCCTCTTCGCGATAGACATTTGCGCCTGAGGTGGAGGACGAAGCCGCCGATGTCAATGGCCGCGACGATCCAGGCTGCCGTAAGCTACACCGGCCGCGGCTGCAGCCAAAGGGTTTGCGATTGCGAAGCCGTTCCGCAATCGAATGCCATTTCCGGTCAGGCGCCAGGCACGCGCCTTATTCGCGTTGCCGGGCGGGGTCGTTGCCGTCGAGATAGCCTATATCGCGCTGCAGATGTTCGGGAAGCCTCCTCACATCGATCACGCCCCTGCATCTGCCCAGGCGCCAGCCCGACCAAAACCTGTCCCAGCCGCTCGTGCGCGGCGCTGGCCTTCCAATGCATTGCACATCCGCGCAGACCATGGCGGCACCCTTCGGCCTCGCACAAAGGCCGCTCCCGATTGATGTATCGGCCTTCTATCTGCGCCGGAAAGGCGTTACTTTCCAATCGAACGTCGATCGGCATGCATAAGGTGTATTGATCCATCATGGCGCACGCGCTTCCTCCCCTTCCCGCAGTCCGGGCCTTCGAGGCGGCCGCGCGCCACGGCAGCTTCACCAAGGCTGCGGAAGAGCTGGGCATGACCCAGGCGGCGGTGAGCTACCAGATCAAGCTGCTGGAGGAGCGCGTCGGCGCGCCGCTGTTCCTGCGCAAGCCGCGCCAGGTGTCGCTGACCGAGCTTGGCCAGCGACTGGCGCCAGCCTTTACCGAGGCCTTTGCGCTGATCGGCGACGCCTATGCCGCGGCGCGCTCCGGCGCCGAGGGCGTGCTGTGCATCAGCACCATCCTGACCTTCGGATCCAGCTGGCTGGCCCGCAATCTCGGCGCCTTCCAGATGCAGCATCCATCGCTGGCCGTCCGTCTCGACACCTCGATGCGGCTGATCGACTTCGCTCGCGAGGATGTCGACGTCGCCATCCGTTCCGGCAGCGGCGAGTGGCCGGGGCTGGCCGCGCACAGGCTGTTCATGCCCGACTTCACGCCCATGCTCAGCCCCAGGCTGGCGGCAAGCATAGGAGGCGTGAAGGAACCGGCCGACCTGCTGCGCCTGCCGATCCTCGACCCGCAGGACCATTGGTGGCGGGAGTGGTTCACCGCTGCCGGCCTGCCGACCGACACGCTGGCCACGCGCACAAGCAGCAGCATGGGCGCGCAGGCCTATGAGGCGAGCGCCGCCATGGCCGGCCACGGCGTGGCGATCCTGGCGCGCGCGCTGTTTGCCGACGAGGTCGCCGACGGGCGGCTGGTGCAGCCCTTCGACCTCGTCGCCAATGACGGCAAGGCCTATTGGCTGGTCTATCCCGAGGCACGCCGCAACGTGCCCAAGATCCGCGCCTTCCGCGACTGGCTGCTGGCGGCGGTGGCCGCTTCGCTCGGCAATGCGCACGGCTAGCGCCTGCACCTTTCCCGGATGGCATCTCGCCTTGCTATCGCAACGGCAGGCCTTGTAGAACAGGGCGATAGAGCCGGACATGCCGAAGTAACAATCCTATCGCAGGCGATTTCATAAGAGGGGAGACTTGACGTGAAACTGTTGCGCTATGGCGAACTGGGCCGCGAGCGGCCGGGCCTGATCGATGCGGAGGGCAAGCTCCGCGACCTGTCGCAGAACATTGCCGATCTGAGCGGCGAGACGCTCGACCCGGCCGCACTCGAGCGGCTGTCGCATGTCGATCCGGCCACGCTGCCGCTTGTGCATGGCAATCCGCGCATCGGCCCCTGCGTGTCAGGCACGGGAAAATTCATCTGCATCGGCCTCAATTATTCCGACCATGCGGCCGAGACCGGCGCCACCGTGCCGCCCGAGCCGATCATCTTCATGAAGGCGACCTCGGCCATCGTCGGCCCCGACGACGACCTGCTGATCCCGCGCGGTTCGCAGAAGACCGACTGGGAGGTCGAGCTCGGCGTCGTCATCGGCCGCACCGCAAAATACGTCTCCGAAGACGAGGCGCTCGACTACGTGGCCGGCTACTGCGTCATCAACGACGTGTCCGAGCGCGCGTTCCAGACCGAACGCTCCGGCCAGTGGACCAAGGGCAAGAGCTGCGACACTTTCGGCCCGACCGGCCCGTGGCTGGTGACCAAGGACGAGGTTGCCGACCCGCAGAACCTGTCCATGTGGCTGACCGTGAACGGCGAGAAGGTGCAGGACGGCTCGACGCGCACCATGGTCTACGGCGTGAAATATCTCGTCTCCTACCTCAGCCAGTTCATGAGCCTGCACCCGGGCGACATCATCTCGACCGGCACCCCGCCGGGCGTGGGCATGGGCATGAAGCCGCCGCGCTATCTGAAGCCCGGCGACGTCGTCGAGCTCGGCATCGAAGGCCTCGGCACGCAGCGCCAGAACGTGAAGGCCGACGCCTGATTGCCTATACCGAGCATCCCGTAGACAGCAGGGCAATCGCATACCCCCACTCCGCCTCGCTTCGCTCGGCACCTCTCCCCCTCAAAAGGGGAGAGGAAGGGAGCCAGCTTTGCGGACGGCGTTTCCTCTCCCCCCGTCGAGCGGGGGAGAGGTGCCGAGCGAAGCGAGGCGGAGTGGGGGGTCGACTTCTAGACGCGACAGCCCTGCCATAGCCGGGGGCGACGCTTGACGATGTTGCGCGTCACTCCTGAAGCATCCGACGAAGATGGCAGCTACGCGGCCAGCGTCCGGCCGTCAGCCCCAAAACGATAAGTCTTTTCCGGGTGCGGCGTGGCATAGAGCGTTGCGCCCGGCTCGGCATCGTAGACGCCGAATATGCGGACGGTGAGCAAGCCAGCCTGCTCGGTGTCGAGATAGAGATTGGTGTCGGCGCCGAGATGCTCGGCATGGACGACAGTGCCCTTCCAGGTGCCGGATTTGGCATCCACGGTGAGATGCTCCGGCCGCACGCCGATCGTCTTTGCCCTGGCTTCATTCAGCCGCGCGCCATCGATAAAGTTCATCTTGGGCGAGCCGATGAAGCCGGCGACGAATTCATTTGCCGGCGAATTGTAGAGCTCCATCGGCTTGCCGATCTGCTCGATGCGGCCGCCGTTCAGCACCACGATCTTGTCGGCCAGCGTCATCGCCTCGACCTGGTCGTGCGTGACATAGATCATCGTGGCCGACAGGCGCCGGTGCAGCTGGGCGATCTCCAGCCGCGTATTGACGCGCAGCGCGGCGTCGAGGTTGGAAAGTGGCTCGTCGAACAGGAAGAGCTTTGGCTCACGCACCACGGCGCGACCGATGGCGACGCGCTGGCGCTGGCCTCCCGACAGTTCCGCCGGCCGGCGCTCCAGATAGGGATCGAGCGACAGCATGGTGGACGCGGTCGTCACGCGCCGCGCGATCTCGTCGGACGGGGTCTTCGCCTGCTTGAGGCCCAGGCTCATATTGTTGCGCACGGTGAGATGCGGGTAGAGCGCATAGGTCTGGAACACCATGGCGATGCCGCGGTCGGCCGGCGGCACGGCGTCGACCTTGCGGCCGTCGATCAGCACATTGCCCGAGGTCGCGTCCTCAAGTCCGGCAATGACGCGCAGCAGCGTGGACTTCCCGCAGCCCGAAGGGCCGACGAAGACGACGAATTCGCCGTCCTCGACCTCGAGGTCGATGCCCTTCAGCACATCGACATTGCCGAAGGATTTCTTGACGTTCTGGATCTTCAGCGAGCCCATGCGCTACTCCCGATAGAAAAGACGGCTCTTTCGCGCGTCACAGCCGCACCGCCTTGCCGGTGCGCACGCTCTCGTCCGCGGCGAGGCAGACGGCGAGCGATTTGACCGCGTCGCTCATGTGGCGGGTTAGGTCGATGTCCTCGCGGATGGCTTTCAGCAGGAAGGCCTGCTCCAGCTCGCACAGCTCCTGATGGCCCGGCTCGCCGGTCATGGACAGGTGTTCGTCCGGCGCGGCGAAGCGGCCGTCCGGCCCGGTCGCGGCGCGGTGCAGGCGGATCATGTTGGTCTTGGTGTGGGAATCCACGTCGTCCGACTTCGCCTTCTCGTCCATGACGATGGAGACGCAGCCATTGGGCGAGATCACGTCCTTCACGAAGAAGGCGGTTTCCGACATCATCGGCCCCCAGCCGGACTCATACCAGCCGACTGAGCCGTCCTCGAACAGCACCTGCAGATGGCCGTAATTGTACATGTCGGGCGCGACCTCGTCGGACAGGCGGAGGCCCATGCCGCGCACCTCGACCGGCCTGGCGTCGGTGATCTGGCACATGACGTCGAGATAATGCACGCCGCAGTCGACGATCGGCGAGGTCGTCTGCATCAGCTGCTTGTGCGTCTCCCAGGTGTGACCGCTCGACTGCTGGTTCAGGTTCATGCGGAACACGTAGGGCCCGCCGAGATCACGGGCTTCCGCGATCAGGCGCACCCAGGAGGGGTGGTGGCGCAGGATGTAGCCGATGACCAGCTTGCGGCCATTGGCCTTGGCGGCGGCGACGACGCGCTCGGCATCGGCAACGGTGGTTGCGAGCGGCTTTTCGACGAACACATGGCAGCCGGCCTCAAGTGCTGCGACTGCATAGTCGGCATGGCTGTCGGAATAGGTGTTGATCGAGGCGACGTCCGGCTTCAGCTCGGCCAGCGCCTCCATGAAGGACGGCCGGATTTCATAGCCCGAAAGCTCCTCTGGCAGCTGCACCTGCGAGCGGTTGACCAGCGAGGCGATCTCGAAGCCCGGATTGCGGTGATAGGCCAGCGCGTGGCTGCGGCCCATATTGCCGAGACCGGCGACAAGGACGCGCAGCAGATTTGGAGAACTCATTTGACGGCTCCGGAGGTAATGCCGCGGATCAACTGCCGCGAGAAGATCAGGTAGAGGACGAGGACCGGCAGGATCGCCAGCGAGAGCGCTGCCAGCACCGCGTTCCAGTTGGTGACATACTGGCCGATGAAAAGCTGCGCGCCGAGCGTGACGGTCTTGGTCGGCTCGGAAGGCGCCAGGATCAGCGGGAACCACAGGTCGTTCCAGATCGGGATCATGGTGAACACCGCCACCGTCGCCATGGCCGGGCGCATCAGCGGCAGCACTAGGCGGAAGAAGATGCGGTATTCGGAAAGCCCGTCAATGCGGCCGGCATTCTTCAGGTCGTCGGACACCTGCTTCATGAATTCCGACAGGATGAAGACGCAGAGCGGCAGGCCCTGCGCGGTGTAGACCAGGATCAGTGCCGTCAGCGTATTGACCAAACCGCTTGCCACCATCAGCTGCAGGATGGCGACTGTGCCAAGCCGGATCGGGATCATGATGCCCAGCGCCAGATAGAGCCCCATCAGCGTGTTGCCCTTGAAGCGGTATTCGGCCAGCGCGAAGGCGGCCATGGCGCCGAACAGCAGCACGAGGAAGAGCGAGGCGACGGTGACGATAAAGCTGTTCTGGAAATAGAGCAGGAAGTCGCCCTGCGCGAGCACGGTCTTGTAGCCGATCAGGTCGAATGTCTCGGCGGTCGGCGCGGCCAGAGGCGTCCGGAAGATGGCGTTGCGCGACTTGAACGAGTTGATGACAATCACCACCACCGGAAACAGCGCGATGACCGTGTAGGCCAGCAGGATGGCATGGGCCGCGATGGTGCGGGGACGAGACGAGGTGGCGCGGCTCATGCGTGGCCTCCGGAAAATCCGGTCTCCGCGCGAAGCTTATTCGCGCCCCCCTCCGGCACACGCTTGGCCGACCTTATACCCCCACCCCTAACCCCTCCCCACAGGGGGGAGGGAGACGATTTCGTCGCCATGGCCGCCCAAGCCGGTGACGGCTGGTGGCGAACGGCCGTGCAGCAGAATTCCCCTCCCCCTTGTGGGGAGGGGTTAGGGGTGGGGGTAGGACGCATGACGATCATCTCCACCTCCTCAGAACTGGTAGCGACGCAGGCGCGTCTGGATAGCGAAGAGATAGAGGCACACGCCGGCGAGGATGATGAAGAACATCATCGAGGCGATGGTGGAGCCCATATGGGGATCGCCGATCTGCAGCTGGAAGCCGAAGAAGGTGCGGTAGAGGAAGGTGCCGAGAATGTCGGTCGAATAGTTCGGCCCGGCAAGCGCCCCTTGCGCCGAATAGATCAGGTCGAAGGCGTTGAAATTGCCGACGAAGGTCAGCACCGAAATGATACCGATGGACGGCAGGATCAGCGGCAGCTTGATCTTCCAGAACTGCGCCATGCCGGTGATGCCGTCGCACTCGGCCGCCTCGATCACCTCGTCGGGAATGGACAGCAATGCCGCATAGATCAGCATCATCGGTATGCCGACGAACTGCCAGACCGAGATCAGGCCGAGCGTTGTCAGCGCATATTGCTCCTTGCCCAGCCACGGCACGAACAGGCTCTTCAGCCCGACGAGGTCGAGCAGGTTGGGTGCCACGCCCCACAGCGGGCTGAGGATCAGTTTCCACGCGAAACCGACGATGACGAAGGACAGGATGGTCGGGATGAAGATCGTGGTGCGGTAGAAGGCGGAAAAGCGCAGCCTGGGGCTCGACAGCAGCCCCGCCAGAACGATGCCGATCGGGTTCTGCACCAGCATATGGATGATGAAGAACCAGACATTGTTCCAGAGCGCGTTCCAGAAGGTGGCGGCCCAGCGCGGATCGAGGAACAGGGTGCGGAAATTATCGAGACCGGCAAAGACGCGCGACTGGCCGTCGAGCGTGAACAGCGAAAGCTGCAACGTGCCGAACAGCGGGAGGATCATCACCGCCGTGTAGACGAGCAGCGCCGGCGCCAGGAAAACGGCGATGTGCCAGCGTCGCGGCCGTCTGCGTTCGGTGTCGTCTGCCATGGGTCCCCCGAATGAAAGCCGGGCCGCCGGTGGCGGCCCGGTTGGTGCTTGCCGCAGCCTTAGTTAGCCGGCTTGTACCAGCTGTCGAGGCCTGCCTGCAGCTTCTTGCCCGCGTCTTCCGGCGTCGTCGTGCCGTTGATGACGTTGGCCGATTCCACCCAGGTCTCGTTTTCCAGGTTCGGCGTGCCGCGCGACAGAATCTGGTAGGTCGAGCGGATGGTCGGCTTGCACTTCTCGCGCCAGGAGACGAACTCCTGCGCCAGCGGGTCTTCCATCTTCACGGCGGCCGAGTTCAGGCTGAAGAAGCCCGGCAGGGCGTTGGCGTAGATGGTGGCGAATTCCGGCGAGGCGACCCAGGACAGGAAGGTCTTGGCGGCCTCGGCGTTCTTGCTCTTGGCATTGAGGCCGATGCCGATGTCGTTGTGGTCGGAGATGTAGCAGGTGTCGCCGGCATTGCGCACCGGCGGCGGGAAGGCACCCATTTTGAACTGCGCCTGGGTGTTGAACACCGAGATTTCCCACGAGCCGGCCGGATAGATGGCAGCGCGGCCGAGCGTGAACAGGTTCTGGCTGTCCGGATAGCTCTGCGCCTCGAAGCCGTCGCCGAGATAGTCCTTCCACTTGGCGAGCGTGGCGAAGGGCTCCACCCACTGCGGGTCGGTCAGCTTCTGCTCGCCCTTGATGAGCGCCAGGCGGCCTTCCTCACCCTTCCAGTAGGTCGGGCCGATGTTCTGGTAGCCCATGGTGGCGGCTTCCCAGAGGTCCTTGGTGCCCATGGCCATGGGCACGTAGTTGCCGTCTTCCTTGATCTTGTCGAGGGCTGCGAAGAATTCTGCCTCGGTGGCCGGCGGCGTGATGCCGAGCTGGTCGAAGGCATCCTTGTTGTAGATGAATCCGTGGATGACCGACGCCATCGGCACGCAGAATGTGGCCTTGCCATCGTCCGTGGTCCAGGCGGACCTGGCGACGTCGGAGAAGTTCTCCATGCCCGACAGGCTGGTCAGGTCGGCAAGGTGACCCTTGTTGTAGAGTTCCAGCGAGGCGTCGAACGGACGGCAGGTGATCAGGTCGCCGGCCGAGCCCGCATCCAGCTTGGCGTTGAGGGCGGCATTGTATTCGGTCGGCGCGGAGGGCGAGAACACCACCTTGATGCCGGGGTTCTTGGCCTCGAAGGCCGGGATGAGCTTTTCCTGCCAGATCGGCAGGTCGTCATTGCGCCAGCTTTCGATGGTCAGCGTGGCGTCGTCGGCCAAAGCCATGCCCGCCGAGCCGAGAATGCTGGACGCCATCAAGAGCGCTGTCAGTGCCTGGGTTTTCATGTCGTTTCTCTCCCTATTGACCCGTTCAGGTTCGGTATTGACGGGAGTGAGGCATCTGCCTGCAGCCCCCTCCTATGTGCGAAAGCGTAGTGCGATGCCTTGAAGGCCCCGCGACTTCGAGCGATATGGTCCCGGCCGCCCCCATGCGGGGGGCTGGCTTATCGATGTCATGAAAGGAAGGAAGCATGGCCGCTGGCGGCTGCATACCGAGCCTGCCGGCACTTTTGCGCGCTGCTTCGGCCATTGAAATCCCTCCCGTCCAAAAACCATACCAAAAAAATACCACTTGTCCACCCGCGTTAACGAATTTGCGGGTCACCGGAGCGAAACCGGTTAAATTGCCCCTTATTCAAGGGTTTCCCGGCAACGAGCTCGGTTTTGGAAATTAGCCCCTTGGCTATTGGTATTTTATTGGTATCATCGCCAAAAGGAGGCGCTTACGTGGATCTGGTGCTTGGCATAGATGGCGGCGGCACAAGCTGCAGGGCTGCATTGGCAACCGCTTCCGGCACTGTCCTCGGCCGCGGCAAGAGCGGTCCGGCCAATATCATGACCGATCTTCACGGCGCCCGCCAGAACATCGTCGAGGCAGCTCGGCTGGCCTTCGTCGATGCCGGGCGCGACGCCGAACTCATTGCCCAGACCGACGCCGTTCTTGGCCTCGCTGGCACCAATGTCGGCGGCTACAAGCAGCAGATTCTGGATATCCTGCCCTTCCGCCGCAGCCTTGTGGAAAGCGATGCGGTGATCGCGCTCAACGGCGCGCTAGGCCACCATGACGGCGCCATCGCCATCATCGGCACCGGTTCGATCTTCATGTCGCGCAAGGGCGCGGCGATGCAGACGATCGGCGGCTGGGGCTTCATGCTCGGCGACCTCGGAGGCGGCGCGCGCATCGGCCGCGACCTGTTGCAGGAAACGCTGCTTGCCCATGACGACATCCACCCCGCCTCGCCGCTCACACAGGCCGTTCTGGAGCGCTTCGGCGGCGACCCGCGCGAGATCGTCAAGTTCGCAGCCTCTTCCAAGCCTGCCGATTTCGGCACCTTCGCGCCGATGGTCTTTGACCATGCCGCGCGCGGCGATGCCGTGGCCAGGCTGGTGCTTTCCCGCGCCGTCAGCGACATCGAGGAGGCGCTGGACGCGCTGAAGCTCTCGCCCGACCAGCGACTGTGCCTGCTAGGCGGGTTGGCGGCCCTCGTCGCGCCGCATCTGTCGGCCCGCTACCAGAAAATGCTGCACGCGCCGGAGCAGGACGCGCTGGGTGGCGCGGTGGCGATGGCTGCAAGACTGTTCGGCACCGCCGGAGCGCCGGCCCATGTCTGACGCGGCCGAGAGCATCTTCTCGCTCGTCAAGGCGTCCGGGGGCAGCGGCGCGCCGCTCTACCTGCAGTTGAAGAAGAATATCGAGGACGCCGTCGAGCGCGGCATCATCGGGCCGGGCGACGCGCTGCCTTCCGAACGCGACATCGCGCTCAAGGCCGACGTCTCGCGCGTCACCGTGCGCAAGGCCGTGCAGGACCTGGTCAAGAGCGGCATCCTCGTGCAGCGCCACGGGTCCGGCACCTTCGTGGCGCCGCGCATGGAGCGCGTGGAACAGTCGCTGTCGCGGCTCACCTCGTTCACCGACGACATGGCCCGGCGTGGCATGACGGCAAGTTCCGCCTGGCTCGACAAGGGCGTCTACCCGCCCTCGCCCGACGAAATAATGATACTCGGCCTCTCGGCCAAGGAGATGGTGGCGCGCGTCAGCCGGCTGCGGATCGCCAACGACACGCCGATGGCGATCGAGCGCGCCTCGCTGTCGCTAACCGTCCTGCCCGACCCTGCCGCCGTCGGCTCCTCGCTCTACAATACGCTTGAAAAGACCGGCAATCGCCCGCTGCGAGCCGTGCAGCGAATCTCGGCGATCAATGTCGGCGCAGCAGACGCCAAACTGCTCGACGTGCCCGTCGGCTCGGCCTGCCTGCACATCGAGCGGATTTCCTACCTTGCCAGCGGCAAGGTGATAGAATTCACCCGCTCCGTCTATCGCGGCGACGCCTACGACTTCGTCGCCGAACTCAGGCTGGCGGGCCCTAGCGAAGACTTCGGAGGCAAGACTTGACTGCAACGACCCATATGCGCCGCGAGATCGAGGAGATCCCCGATGCGGTGGCGCGGCTGCTCGAAGGTTCCCGGGCAGCGCTTGCCGAGGCCGGCCGCGACATTGCCAGGCGCGACCCGCGCTTCGTGGTCACGGTTGCGCGCGGTTCCTCCGACCATGCCGCAACCTTCCTGAAATACGCCGTCGAACTGACCGCCGGCCTGGCCGTCGCCTCTGTCGGCCCGTCGGTCGCCTCGATCTACAATGCGCCGCTAAAGCTCTCCGGCTCAGCCTGCGTGGCAATCTCGCAATCCGGCAAGAGCCCCGACATCGTGGCGATGGCGGAAGCGGCGCGCAGGGCGGGCTCGCTCACCATCGCGCTGACCAACACCGCCGACTCGCCGCTGGCCAGGGCCTGCGAGCACACGATCGACATTCTTGCCGGCGTCGAGAAGAGCGTGGCGGCGACCAAGACCTTCGTGAATTCGGCCGTGGCGGCGGTGGCGCTGATGGCGCACAGCACCAAGGACCAGGCGCTGCTTGCAGCACTTGCCGAACTGCCCGGCCATTTCCGCAAGGCGGTGGACTGCGACTGGATGCAGATGGCAGCCGCTCTGGACAGCGCCAGTTCGCTGTTCATTCTCGGGCGCGGCCCATCCGTCGCCCTCGCCAGCGAGGCAGCGCTGAAATTCAAGGAAACCTGCGCCATGCACGCCGAGGCCTACAGCGCGGCCGAAGTCATGCACGGGCCGATGGCGCTGGTGCGGCCCGGCTTTCCGGTGCTGGCGCTGGCGGCGCGCGACGCTTCCGAGGCCTCCGTGGTCGATACCGCCGGCCGCCTCGCCAACAAGGGCGCGACGGCATTCATCACGTCGGACAATGCCGGCAAGGCCACGCGCCTGCCTTTCGTCGCGACCGGCCACCCGCTGACCGATCCGCTGGCGCTGATCGTGTCCTTCTATGGCTTCGTCGAGGCCTTTGCGCGCCATCGCGGCCTCAACCCCGACGAGCCGGCAAATCTGCGAAAGGTGACCGAGACGCTATGAACGACAGCTTCGCCATCGCCGGCGCGCGCATCTTCGACGGCCAGGCCTGGCATAACCGCTCGGCCCTAGTCGTGCGCGACGGCGTCGTCGAACGCATCGAGGCCGGCGGCGCCGTGCCGGCCGGGATGAAGGTGGTCGAACTCGATGGCGGCATGATCGCGCCCGGCTTCGTTGACCTCCAGGTCAATGGCGGCGGCGGCGTGATGCTCAACGACGCGCCGTCGGTGGAGACGATCCGCACCATCTGCGCCGCCCATGCGCGCTTCGGCACCACGGCGCTGCTGCCGACGCTGATCACCGACACGCCCGAGATCACCGCCGCAGCAGTCGCGGCCGGCGCCGATGCCGCGCGGGAAAAGGTGCCCGGGTTCCTCGGCCTGCACCTGGAAGGCCCGCACCTGTCGCTCGCTCGCAAGGGCGCGCATGATCCGGCGCTGATCAGGCCGATGAACGACGCCGACGAGACAGCATTGACCGCCGCGCGGCAAAAAATGCCGGTGCTGCTCACCACCATTGCGCCGGAGTCCGTCGACCAGACCCGCGTCGGCCGCCTCAAGCAGGCGGACGTGGTGGTCAGCCTCGGCCACACCGACACCGATTACAGCACCTCGCAGTCATTCGCCGAAGCCGGCGCAACGATGGTCACCCATCTCTTCAACGCCATGAGCCAGATCGGCAATCGCGAGCCGGGGGTGGTCGGGGCGGCAATTGACAGCCAGACGCTCTATGCAGGCCTGATCGCCGACGGCATCCATGTCCATCCGGCAGCGATGGGGATCGCGCTGCGCGCCAAGACCGGGCCGGCGAAGATCTTCCTCGTCACCGACGCCATGGCCACCATCGGCACCGACATGAAGTCGTTCACGCTGAACGGCCGTATCATCAGGCGCGAAAACGGCCGCCTGACGTTGGAAGACGGAACGCTGGCCGGCGCCGATCTCGACATGATCTCGGCCGTGCGCTTCATGCATGAGACCATCGGGCTTGAACTCGACGAGGCGCTGCGCATGGCCTCGCTCTATCCGGCCGAGGCCGTCGGCCAGGACGGCAGGCTCGGCCGGCTGATAATGGGATCTGCGGCCAATATCGTGCATCTGTCCGATGATCTCGACGTGCGGAGCGTGTGGATCGAGGGTGCGAAGGTGTTTTCGGCGGCCGCCTGACGGCGGCTGGCCTGCGCGCCTTTTATCCGATCACAACCGCCGCCTTGCCTGTGGCACCGGACTGCCGACGGAGAGTCCGAGGCATGGGTCCCCGGAACCTCCGCATTTCGCTGCGCTCATGCTCCGGCCCGAGGACGACGGCGAGGTGTGAAGCCACGCTGTGTCCGGCGCTTCAGAAGGATGTAGACCGCAACCTCTGGTCCGTCATTCCCGACCTCGTGAGCGAGTGAAGCGAGCGGTCGGAAATCCATGCCTCGACAGTGATGCAGCCAGAGCCGCTATCGAATTTTCATCTGACAGGCGCTACTTCAACGCGCCGTCACCAGCCGCCCTTATCGCGGCTATGTTTTGGGCATAGGCGTCCGAGCTGCCGCCCTTGAACACGGCCGAGCCTGCCACCAGCACATTGGCGCCGGCGGCCGTGACCAGCGGCGCGGTTTCGGGC